>CAWELV010000026.1:0-131593 GCA_963810045.1 uncultured Alphaproteobacteria bacterium
CCCTCTCCCCGCTGAAGCGGGGAGAGGGAAATAGTTAGACGTCGAGATTGGCGACGTTGAGCGCGTTTTCGCGGATGAAGTCGCGCCGCGGTTCGACCACGTCGCCCATGAGCTTGGTGAAGAGATCGTCGGCCTCGTCGAGTTCGCTGACCTTAACGCGCAGCAGCGAGCGGACATTGACGTCGAGCGTCGTCTCCCACAGCTGCTCGGGGTTCATTTCGCCGAGGCCCTTGTAGCGCTGCAGCGAGATGCCCTTGCGGCCCGCCGCGAAGACGGCTTCGAGCAAGATCGAGCGGACCGTGGATCACCGTCTCGGAGTCCTTGCGGCGCAAGCTTGCGCCGGCTTGGCATAGATTTCCTGCAGATGCGCTGCCTTCTTGTCGAGGCGCAGGGCATCGGCCGAGCCGATGAGCTTGGCCATCGATGGTCCAGCTTTCCTTGACGCCGCGCACCTCGCGCGCGAAGGCAAGGCCGCCGTCCGGCGGCGCGTCGCCGACTCCAGCCGCGCTCGGTTTCCTCCGAAATCGACATCGAGGCGCCTGGCGATATAGCTGCGGCGGCCGCCGGGCATTCTCCGGGTTTGAAAGCACTTCCGGGTTGAGGGCGCCGGCGATGGCCGCCTGCTCGACGACGGTGCGCGAATAGCGCGAATGCAGCGCATCGAGCGCGGCACGCACCTGCAAGCGCTTCTTCGACGATGGCGCGCAGGTCCGCTGCCGGCGCGCTCGCTGCCAGTCGGCCAGGGCCAGCGTGGTGCCGCTTCAAGCCCCGTCTCGATGAGATAGTTCTCGAGCGCCTTGTCATCCTTGAGATACTGCTCGGAGGAGCCGCGCTTCACCTTATAGAGCGGCGGCTGGGCGATATAGAGATGGCCGCGCTCGATGATCTCCGGCATCTGGCGATAGAAGAAGGTGAGCAGCAGGGTGCGGATATGGGCGCCGTCGACATCGGCGTCGGTCATGATGATGATCTTGTGATAGCGCAGCTTGTCGATGTTGAACTTCGCTTCGTCGCGGCCGATGCCGGTGCCGAGCGCGGTGATCAGCGTGCCGATCTCGGCGGACGACAGCATCTTGTCGAAGCGGGCGCGCTCGACATTGAGGATCTTGCCGCGCAAGGGCAGCACCGCCTGGTTCTCGCGGTTGCGCGCCTGCTTGGCGGAGCCGCCGGCCGAATCGCCCTCGACGATGAACAGCTCGGACTTGGCCGGGATCGCGCTCCTGGCAATCGGCGAGCTTGCCGGGCAGCGACGACATATCGAGGGCGCCCTTGCGCCGGGTGAGTTCGCGCGCCTTGCGCGCCGCTTCGCGGGCGGCGGCGGCCTCGACCACCTTGCCGACGATCTTCTTGGCGTCCTGCGGATGCTCCTCGAACCAGGCGCCCAGCTGCTTCGCCGACCAGGCCCTCGACCACCGGGCGCACTTCCGAGGAGACGAGCTTGTCCTTGGTCTGGGAGGAGAATTTGGGATCGGGCACCTTGACCGAGAGCACGCAGGTCAGGCCTTCGCGGGCATCATCGCCGGTCGATCGCCACCTTCTCCTTCTTGGCGATGCCGAGTTGATGCGGCATAGTTGTTGATGACGCGGGTGAGCGCGCCGCGGAAGCCGGCGAGATGGGTGCCGCCGTCGCGCTGCGGGATGTTGTTGGTGAAGCACAGCACGTTCTCGTGATAGCTGTCGTTCCACCACAGGGAGCATTCGACCGTGATGCCGTCCTTCTCGCCGCTGGATCATGATGGGATCGCTCGATGAGCCGCGTGCTTGGTGCGGTCGAGATAGCGCACGAAGGCCTGGATGCCGCCTTCATAATAGAGCTCGACATCCTTGGGCTCGACGCCGCGCCGGTCGGCTAAGCAGGATGCGCACGCCGGAATTGAGGAAGGCCAGTTCGCGCAGGCGATGCTCGATGGTGGCGAAGTCGAATTCGGTCTTGGTGAAGGTTTGCGGCGAGGGCAGGAAGGTCACTTCGGTGCCGCGCTTGCCGTCGGCGTCGCGCACCAACGTCTGCAAGCGGCGCATCGGCGATCGCCATTGGTGAAGCTCATGGCGTGATTCCTTGCCGTTGCGGCAGATGCGCGAGCTTGAGCGAGATCGACAGCGCGTTGACCACCGAGACGCCGACGCCGTGCAGGCCGCCCGAAACCTTGTAGGAATTCTGGTCGAATTTGCCGCCGGCATGAAGCTGGGTCATGATGACTTCGGCGGCCGAGCACGCCTTCCGCTCGGATGGATGTCGGTCGGGAATGCCGCGGCCATTGTCGGTGACGGTGCACGGAGCCATCGGCATTGAGCGTGACGGTGACGCGGTCGGCATGGCCGGCCGAGCGTCTCGTCGATGGCGTTGTCGACCACCTCATAGACCATGTGATGCAGGCCCGAGCCGTCATCGGTATCGCCGATATACATGCCCGGCCGCTTGCGCACCGCATCGAGGCCTTTCAGCACCTTGATGGAATCGGCGCCGTAGGCTCGGCAATTCTGCTTCGTTATCTTGTGGCATCAGTCATCTCTTGCATCTCCGCCAGGGTTCCCGCTTCCACATGGAAGAACTGGGCACTGCGCTGCCAAGCCCGTCGAACAGATGGCCGATCGGTCCCGGTCATCCAGGCCTGGGCGCCCAGCGCCTCGAGAGTTTCGAAAAAGCCCGTCCCGGCGCTGCCGTCAAGATGGGCGGCAACCTCGTCCAAGCAAAAGCACAGGAGCGGCGCCCTTGCCACAGCTTTTACTGCACGCGCCTGGGCCAGAATGAGGCCGATCAGCAGCGCCTTCTGCTCGCCGGTCGAACATTGCGCCGCCGGCATGGATTTGGGTCCGTGGATGACCGAGAAGATCGCTCCGGTGCGGGCCTTTGAGGGTGCGGCCCGCCGCCCGGTCCGGCCTGCGCGAATTCAGCCAGCAGTCTACGATATTCATCCTCGGCCTGCACCGCCGGCATGGCTGGACCAGCGGTCTTCGATCTCGCCCTCGAAGGCCAGATCTGCCCAGGGAAAGGCGCTGCCGTAAGCAGGTATCATGATGTGCTTTTGCAAGGCCTCGAGGCGTGCAAGGCGGGCCGCGGCGATGGCCGCGGCGGCTTCCGCCATCTGGGCTTCGAGGCCCGAAAGCCAGACGGCGTCGGGTCGCGGCTCCTCAAGCAGGAGGTTGCGCTCGCGCATGAGCTTTCTCGAAGACGAGCGACGCGCGAGGCATGTTCGGGATCGATGGCGCCACCAGGCGGTCGAGGAAGCGCCGGCGGTCGCCCGCCGGCCCGGCAAACAGCCGGTCCATGGCCGGGGTCAGCCAGAGAATCCGCATGTGATCGGCCAAGGCTGCCGGAGCTCTTTTGCGAGGTGCCGTCGATCGACCACGTGCCGGCGTCTGGCCCATCGGCTTCGCCGGCCGGCCGGGCGTCCAGCCGGTGCCGAGCGAGTTTCGCCTTCTGGCTGAGGGTAGACACTCGGCGGCGACGGCCCAGCCGCGCGGCGACCCGTGGCGGGCCAGTTCCTCGAAAGCGCGCCGCGCAGGCCGCGCCCGGCGGCAGCAGCGAGATGGCCTCGAGGAGATTGGTCTTGCCGGCGCCATTGGGACCGGACAGCGCGACGAGGCGCGCGGAAACGTCCAGCCTGCAGGCCGGCATAATTGCGGAAATCCGTGAGCGTCAGGCGGGTCAGGACGAAGGCTGAGAGGCATAGCGGCCATGCGTTGAACCTTCGCGCTCGCAGGTCAGCGGCGAGAGCGTGAAGTCTCACACCCGCATCGGCATCAGCACATAGAGGGCCTGATCGTCGCCGGGATCCGAGACGATGGTCGGCGAGCCCGCATCGGCGAGCTGGAAACTCGCCGTTCGCCCTTGAACTGGCCGGCGATGTCGAGCAGATAGCGGGAGTTGAAGCCGATATCGAGCGGCTCGGCGCATAGTTCGCGGCGATCTCCTCCTCGGCCGAGCCGGAATCCGGATTGTTGACGGTGAGCACCAGCTTGCCCGTCGGCGATATTGAGCTTCACGGCGCGGCCCTTCTCGCTGGAGATGGTCGAGACCCGGTCGACCGCCTCGGTGAACAGCTTGGTGTCGACCTCGAGCGACCTTGTCGTTGTTGCGCGGGATGACCCGCTCATAATCCGGGAAGGTGCCGTCGATCAGCTTGGAGGTGAGCACCAGGCCGTCGAAGGTGAAGCGGATCTTGGAGGCCGACAGGGCGATTTCGACCTCGCCGTCGTCGCCTTCGATGAGCTTGACCAGCTCGAGCACGGTCTTGCGCGGCACGATGATGCCGGGCATGCCCTTGGCGCCCTTGGGCAGCGCCACTTGCGCCTGGGCCAGCCGGTGGCCGTCGGTGGCGACGGCGCGCAGCAGCGTTGCCCGCCGCCACCTCATGCAGATAGATGCCGTTCAGATAATAGCGGGTCTCTTCGGTCGAGATGGCAAAGCGGGTCTTCTCGATGAGGCCCTTGAGATCGCCGGCCGGCAGCGTGAAGCGATTGGCTCAGATCGCCGGCATGGCGAGATCGGGAAAATCCTCGGGCGGCAGCGCCTGCAGGGCAAAGCGCGACGTGCCGGCGAAGACCGAGACGCGGCCCGCATCGGGCCCCTGCTCGATCTCGAGCTGGGCGCCGTCCGGGCAGCTTGCGCACGATGTCATAGAGCATATGGGCCGGCACGGTGGCCGCGCCGTCCTTGGCCACATCGGCGGCGACGGTTTCGACGATCTCGATATCGAGATCGGTGGCGGTGAGGCGCAGCTTCGCCCGCCTGCCTGGATCAGGACATTGGACAGGATGGGAATGGTGTTGCGCCGCTCGACCACGCTCTGCACATGGTTGAGCGCCTTGAGAAACGCCGAGCGTTCGATCGTCACACGCATATACGTGCAATCCTGTCCCCTGTCCCGGACCCCATGATCGGGCCGGAAGACTTTGGCGCCGGAAGCGCCGCGGCGTTGCAAGGCTTCCGCTCGCTGGACTAGCTACTGCTGCTCGATCAGCCGGATCAGCAGGGCGACTTCGCGGGCCAGCCGGTCATCGGTCTTGCATCAGGTCCTCGATCTTGCGCACCGCGTGAAGCACGGTCGAATGATCGCGGCCGCCGAAGCGGCGGCCGATTTCGGGCAGCGAGCGCGGGGTCAGCTTCTTGGCGAGATACATGCCGACCTGGCGCGGCACCACGATGGAGCGGGCGCGGCGCGGCGACAGAAGATCGGCGCGCGCCACATTGTAGTGGCGGCCGACGATCTTCAGGATGTCGTCGATCTTGACGCGGCACTGGTCCGGATTGGCCGACATGTCGCGCAGCACCATGGCGGCGAGATCGAGCGTGATGCGGCGCATGGGTGAACTGCTGATGGGCGATCGACGCGGTTCAGGGCGCCTTCAAGCTCGCGGCCGCCGCCGGTGCATGCTTGTTGGCGATGAATTCGAGGACGTCGTCGGGGATCGACGCACGGATATGGTCGCGCGCGTTCATGGCGACATAGCGGCCGAGCGAGGATCTTGCGGCGCAGGTCGAGATCGGGCAGTTCGATGTCGACGACGAGGCCGCCCATCAGCCGCGAGCGCATGCGCTGGTCGATGGTGTCGAGCTGGGCCGGCGGCACGTCGGCGGCGACGATCACTCTGCCGCTTGGAATCCACCAGCGAATTGAAGGTGTGGCAGAATTCCTGCTGCATCGACTTGCCCTGCAGGAACTGGAAGTCGTCGATGAGCAGCACGTCGATCGGACTGGAAGTAGTCCTTGAAGGCGATCGTGTCGCGCTATCTCAGCGCGCTGATGAAATGATACATGAAGCGCTCGGCGGTGATGAACAGCACCTTGCGCTCGGGCTGGGGGTCGCGGATGCGCCAGGCGATGGCATTGAGCAGATGGGTTTTGCCGAGGCCGGCGGCGGAATGGATGAACAGCGGATTGAAGGTGACGGGTGCGCCGACATTGGCATCGGTCACCCGGCAGGCGGCGGCATGGGCCAGCTGATTGGAGGTTCCCACCACAAAACTGTCAAAGGTCTGGGCTGAATCAAGCTGCGTGTTGCGTTCGCCCTGCTGCAGGAAATTGGCGCTCGACGTGGCGTCTGCCGCGCTGCTCCTCATAGGAGGCGCGGGGTTTTTCGACGGGGCGCTCGGCCATTTCGACAGCGCGGGGCGGCGTTACCTGGCCGCGCACCCGGACCTGCACCGCATCAAGCCGGCCAAATTCGGTTTCGGCGATTTTTTGCAGCTTGGCTACGTAGTGGTTTTCAATCCAGCTTTTCAGGAAGCGGGTTGGAACCGAGACGATGAGTTTCAGGTTGCAGCAATCTTCCGCATCCATGCGGCCAAACCAGCTGGTAAAAAGATCGTCCCCCAATTCGGCGCGAAGCCTGTGTGAAACGCGCTGCCATTTTTGTTTCAGATCAACTGCCACGCTAATTCAGTCATTTTTCCGCGCACTCTCTCGTTGCATTTTTCAACTCAGAACCCCATCGACGCTTCGGGCACAGAAATTCGGCATCGTTCCTGTCAAAAAGAACAATCCACGCCTGTGCGACGCCTCAAACTTACAACTTGGAGAACCTACCCGCCCTTAAACGCCCAATTAACTCCGTGTCAGAACACTTGCCCCACACTCTGACATTTCATTTTTTGCATCCCTTTGGTGTTTTTAATCCGCTGTCTTTGTGCCTTCCCTCAGCAGCGTTAAGGGGAACCTACAAAGGCAGAGTGACACAGTGCAAGATGAATCCGGCATTGTTCCGTACACGGAGCGCACCCATGAATTGGGCGGTTTTTGGCCAACCTCCTGGACTTTTGCTAACTCTCTGATGTGACATTGTGAATCAGGCCAAGCCCGGGTGCCGCATAAATCCCTAGGGCACTGCAATAATTAAAAATTTGCAAAGCAACATGCGCGTGAACCAGCGCCATTTTTTGAAGCACGCCTTGCAACCGCGCCAAGGCATTGAAATATTTATGTTAACTGAGTCAAATACCGTCCGTCATCTGACAAACAAAAACGCGCCTGAGATGATCCCGGCGCGTTTTCAAATAGTTATGTGGATAACTCTCAGGCGAAAAGGGCCCGGATGCGGCTGGTGAGACGCGAAATCTTGCGGGATGCGGTATTTTTATGAAGGATGCCCTTCTGGGCACCGCGCATCAGCTCAGGCTCAGCGGCCTTCATTGCAGTCACTGCGGCTTCCTTGTTGCCAGCGCCGATTGCTTCTTCAACCTTGCGGAGCGTGCTGCGCACGCGGCTTGTGCGGTTCTTGTTGATAGCTTCGCGGCGCGCCGAAACGCGCGTTGCCTTCTTTGCCGATTTTGTATTGGCCATTTAACTTTCCTGATCACTTAAAACGGGGTCAAACAATCCGAGAATAACATAAAAGCCATCGGCGACTTGCCGATAGCCCAGCATCCCGGTCAATTGAGATGGGCGGCTTATAACGAGGCTTGACTGGCACGTCAATTGCCCAGTGGACAAGGCTTAAAGCGACCTGTTTACATATCAGTAACCATGGCTTTCAGCACCTCCACCTATCTTGGCATCGATCTCGGGACAACGGCGCTTAAATGCATAATCACCGACCATAAACAACGTGTTGTGGGGCTTGCCGAAGTTCCCTTGCCGATCACACGGCCGCAGCCCGGCTGGTCGGAGCAGGAGCCGCAGGACTGGTGGCTGGCCTTGCAGAAGGCCTGCAAAATCCTGCGCTCCAGGCACCGCAAGGACGTGGTTGCGCATTGCGGCGATCGGGCTTTCCGGACAAATGCATGGGGCCGTGGTTCTGGATGCGGCGGGCCAAGTTCTTCGTCCAGCCATTCTTTGGAATGACGGACGCGCCGGGGCGGAAGCCGCTACCTTCAACGGGAAATTTTCCGATATCGGGCAACTTGCCGGGGTGCCGGCGGTGGCGGGCTTCACCGCGCCAAAGCTCCTCTGGCTCCAGGCCCATGAACCAAAGCTGTTCAAACAGCATTGCCATGGTTCTGGCGCCCAAGGATTTTCTGCGCTTCCGGATGAGCGGTGAATTCATCACCGATCCTTGCGATGCCTCCGGCATGCTGCTTCTCGATGTGGCGCACAGAAAATGGTCGCCCGCCTTGGTGGAGGCGGCAGGCATCAGGCTTGAGAACCTACCCCGCATCGATGAGGGCCCCTATGCTTCGGCCACCTTCACAAGTCTGCGGCGGAATTTCTTGGGCTGCCCGCGGGGCTTCCCATTGCGGCAGGTGCCGGCGATGCGGCGGCCTCAGCCATTGGCATTGGCGCCATCAATGATGGTGACGGCTTTATTTCGCTTGGAACTTCGGCGCAGTATTTTGTGACAACGAAAAGTTTCCGGCCGCGGCCGCAACAGATGATACAGGCGCTGGGCCATGGCCTGCCTGACCTCTGGTATCAGGTGGCGGCGCTGCTCAATGGCGCAAGCCCGCTTACCTGGCTGAATGAAGTCATGCAGGGCGGCAACATTCAAACGCTTTTGCAGCGAACCGCAGCGGCGCTACCGGGGGCCCGGGCGCATTCTGTTTTTGCCTTATCTCAGCGGCGAACGCACACCGCATAATGACCCTTCGGCGCGGGCGGCCTTTCACGGCCTTCATGCGGGCACGACGCAGGAAGATTTGGCGCTGGCGGTTCTTGAAGGTGTGGCCCTGTCGCTTGCGGATTGCCAGGATGTTCTGGAGCAAAGCGGCACGCGCGTTGCGGAATTGCTGGTGGTGGGCGGCGGCACGCGCAGCGCCTTCTGGATGCAACTTCTTGCGAATGTTCTCAACCGGCGGATTACCATTCCCAAGGGATCGGATGTGGGGGCGGCATTTGGCGCGGCCCGGCTGGCGCGGCTGTCGGTTACCGGCGAGGCCATTGCCGAGGTCTGCAGCAAGCCAAAGGCCCTGTTGCATCTGGAGCCCGAGCAAAAACTTTCCAAAGCCTATGCGGATCGGCTAGGAGATTTCCGTGCGCTCTACGGCGCATTGAAAGGAATTGGCGATGTATAGCGAGACGCGGCCCTGGGGCACATTCTACATTCTGGATGAAGGGGTGGGCTTCAAGGTAAAGCGCATTGCGGTCAATCCGGGCGGCAGGCTTTCGCTGCAAAGCCACAAGCACCGCGGCGAGCATTGGACGGTGGTGACCGGGATTGCCACGGTTACGGTCGGAGACAAGGTGCAGGATCTTTCGCGTTCGCAGCACATCGACATTCCCAAGGGTGACAAGCACCGGCTGGAAAACAATCGGGATGGCATGGTGGAAATCATTGAAGTGCAGTTCGGCGATTATCTCGGTGAAGATGACATCATCCGCTATGATGATGTTTACAACCGGACATGAGCAACCGCATCGGCATAGACCTCGGCGGCACAAAGATTGACGCCATCACACTTTCCGCCACGGGCGAAACGCTTTTTGAAAAACGCGTGGCAACGCCCAAGACCTATGAAGGCCGTCGTTGCCGCGATTGGGGCGCTGGTGCATGAGGCAGGCGACGGCAGCGTCGGCATCGGCTCGCCGGGATCCAATTCGCGCAAGACGCAGATGTGGCGCAATTCGAATATCCTGTTTTGCAATGGCAAGCCGTTCCAGCGCGATCTTGAAGCGGTGATCGGGCGGCCGGTGAAAATGGAGAATGACGCGAATTGCTTTGCGCTCTCGGAGGCCATCGACGGGGCGGGCCAGGGCCAAGCGGTTGTGGCTTTCTTCACGGTGGGCACGGCCCTTGGCGGCGGCCTTGTGATGAATGGCAAGCTGGTGGTGGGGGCCAATGGCGAGGCCGGCGAATTCGGCCACACGGCCCTGCCCTGGCCCAATGACAGCGAGTGGCCCATGCTTGCCTGCTATTGCGGGAAGAAGGGATGCGCCGAGCAATATGTTTCGGGCACGGGCCTGCAGCGCGATCACTCCCACGTCACGGGCGAAGATATCTCAAGCAAGGAGATCGTGGCGCGGGCCCGCCGTGGCGATGCGAAAGCGCAGGGCTCCTTGCAGCGGTTGCAGGACCGCTTCGCCAGGATTGCCGCCAACATCGCGTGTGTGGTTGACCCCGATGTGTTTGTGATCGGTGGCGGGCTCAATGAATTGCCGGAACTTGTCGAGCAACTGCCGCCGCTGATTTCGCGCTACAGCTTTTCTGGAACGGCAGTCGCCAAGGTTGTGCGCGCAAAACATGGCGAGAAAAGCGGTGTGCGCGGGGCGGCGATGCTGTGGGGATAGACCGATGTTGCGAGCGACAATCCGAGATGAACGTCCGGGCGATATTCGTGCGATCCATGATCTCACCAAGCGTGCGTTTGCGCCCATGCCCTTTGCCGGCGGCAATGAACAGGATTTGATTAACACAGCGCGCGATGCCGGCGCGCTTTCGATTTCACTTGTGGCGGAGATTGGTTCGAGGATTGTGGGACATGTTGCGTTCACGCCGGCCATGGCCGCCGACAACACGCTGGGCTGGTTTGGATTGGGACCAGTGGCGGTTGAACCGGAATTGCAACGCAAAGGCATCGGCCAGCAACTTATCAATGAAGGCTTGCGCAAACTGCGCGCATGGAACGCGGCGGGATGCATTGTTATCGGCGATCCCAACTACTATCAGCGCTTCGGTTTCCGGCTTTCCCGGCGTTGACTCCAGCAAGCCAGCCGCCAGAATATTTCATGATGCTTTCGCTGACAGCGTTGCAGCCAAATGTCGTTGTTGATTTTCATCCGCTGTTTTCAGAGGATGAACCGCAACAGCAATGACAGTCGTTTAAATCAGCGCAAGGCTAGGCCCTTCGAGGCCCGCGTTCCGCGGGCACCTCAGGGTGAGGGTATTTCATTTTTCCTCATGCTGAGGTGTGCGATGGCAGAGCCATCGCGCCTCGAAGCATCAACCAATTAAGGCTTCTCCCATTTGCCGCTTTTTTCTGAGCGGAAGAAGGCGTCGATGATTTTCATGTTCTGGATGGCGTCTTCAACGCCCCAGACGGCTTTCTCTTCTTTCCGAATGACCCGGCCAAAGGCTTCGGCCTGCAACTGGTATTGGTCGGAGACGGGGAGTTCGACCCATTTGCCTTCATTCATCTGCATGCCTTGCACGAAATAGCGGTTTGGCTTGTCGGGCGGGGCGTTGAAGGGAATTTCAACTTCGATGCGGCCCTTGGTGCCGCCGATCTGGGCGCGCTGCCAGGGGGCGAGCTGGGTGGAGATGGTAAAGCTCAGATGACGGCCATCGCCGAAATCGGCAAGGCCGCCGGCCATCCGGTCAGTCTTGAACTTGGGATCCCAGTCGAAGGTGGCGATGACGCGCCTGGGCTCGGCACCGAACATGAAGCGCGATACGGTGATGGGATAGCAGCCGATGTCATAAAGTCCGCCGCCGCCGATATCGGCCATGTTGCGCACGTTCCTGGGATCGCGGTTGAAGTAGGTGAAATAGACCTGCACGGCGCGCACATCACCGATATCGCCCTTCTTCGCATGCGCCCGGGCGGCCAGCCATTGCAGGCTGTGGCGCACCATGAAGGCTTCCGCCACATAAATGCCCTTGGGAATTTTGCGGAGCTTGGCGGCCTCTTTGGCTGAATGGCGATGGGCTTTTCGCAGAGCACATGCTTGCCGGCCTTGGCGGCGGCGAGGGTCAGCGGCACATGCAGATGGTTGGGCAGGGGATTGTAAACCGCCTCGATTTCCGGGTCGGCCAGCATCGCCTCATAGGAGCCATAGGCCTTGGGGATGCCGAGCTTGCTTGCTGCGGCCTGGGCGGTTTTGAGCTTGCGCGAAGAGATGGCAACGATCTCAATATCCTTGCTTTTCAGCATGCCGGGAAGGACTTTTTCCATGCCGATATTGGCGGTTGATATAATTCCCCATTTCACTGGCTTCATGACTGTTCCCTGCCTCAGTTTAAAGAACCCACCTTATGGCACAGGCCAAATGGCGTCGATAAGTGCACAAATGTCGTTTTTTGATCATTGCAGCGCAATAGAATTCTTGACGGACCGTGGGTATTTAGCGCTAGTCTAAAGCCATCATCCGCGCCTATTCACTTCACAAAACGGCGGATACACAAGGGAGAACGTAAATGAAATCAGTATTAACCAGGTTTTTGAGCGCGGCCGCGCTGGGCGTAAGCCTGCTCGCCGTTGCGGCACCGGCTTCAGCCGGCGATCCGGAAAGCTGCAAGACGGTGCGCTTTGCGGATGTGGGCTGGACCGACATTCAGGTGACGACGGGCGCCACGCAAGTGGTGCTTGAAGCATTGGGTTACACGCCAGACGTCAAGACACTCTCGGTTCCGGTGACCTATGCGTCACTGAAGAACAAGGACATCGATGCGTTCCTCGGCAACTGGATGCCGAGCATGACCGCCGACGTCAAACCTTACTTCGATGAAAAGTCCGTCGAGACGATCGGCACCAACCTGGAAGGCGCAGGCTACGGCCTGGTGGTTCCGCAATATGTGGCCGATGCCGGGGTGAAGAGCCTTGCCGATGTGGGCGCCCACAAGGACAAGTTCGAGGGCAAGATTTACGGCATCGAAGCGGGCAATGACGGCAACCGCATCATCAGCACGATGATTGCCGATGCCAAGAACAATCTCGCTGGCTTTGAACTGGTCGAAAGCTCGGAAGCGGGCATGCTGACCCAGGCCGAAAAGGCGATGAAGAACAATGAATGGATCATCTTCCTGGGCTGGACGCCGCATCCGGTCATGGGCGAGATGAAAATCGCCTATCTCGACGGCATGGGGGATTCGGGCTTTGGCGCTGCCACGGTTTACACCAACGTGCGGGCGGGATATGCGGCTGAGTGCCCGAACGCCGCAAGCTTCTGAGCAATCTCAAGTTCAGCCTCGCCATGGAAGGCGCCATGATGGACCCGGTGCTCAAGGATGGCGCGGATCCGAAGGCAACGGCGCTGACCTGGCTCAAGGCCAATCCGGACACGGTAAAGCCCTGGCTTGAGGGTGTCACCACCTTTGACGGCGGCGATGCAGCAGCGGCGGTGTCGGCGGCGCTTGCCAACTAGGCCACACTGATTTTGAGTTCACGACATTCTTTCCGGCGAAGCGGTTTGCCTTCGCCGGAAAGTCAGCTAGTTTGATCGCAAGTCTACGGCCTAAGAAGCGGACGGCGCCCGATACGGAACCGATCTGACGGGGGTCGCCTGTCATTGCGAGGGGGAAGGCACGATGGATCCCGTTTCAAAGCTGATTGCCGCCTGGAAGATTCCGGTGGGCCCTGGGGCAAGGCGTTCATTGATTTCATCGTCACCTATTTCCAGTGGTTTTTTGATGGCCTGTCCGCGGTGCTGGAGTGGGGCGTGGAAGGCACGACCTTTATTCTTCTTCAAGTGCCACCAGTCATCCTTGCTTTAGCACTTGCCGGATTTGCCTACTGGCTGCAAAGATCGCGGCCCCTTGCGGTCGCCGTTTTTATCGGTCTTCTGTTCATCATCAACCAGGCCCTGTGGAAGGAGACGGTCCAAACACTTGTGCTGGTCGTTTTCGCCACGGCGCTCTCCATGCTGATCGGCGTGCCGCTCGGCATATGGGCCGCCCATAAGCCGCGTGTCTGGCGGGTGACGCAGCCGGTTCTCGACCTGATGCAGACCATGCCGACCTTCGTTTATCTCATTCCCATTCTCATCCTGTTTGGTTTGGGCGCGGCCCCTGCCCTCATCGTGACCGTCATCTTCGCCATGCCGGCACCGGTGCGCATGACCTATCTGGGGCTCACCTCGATTCCCAAGCCCATGCTGGAGGCGGGTGAAAGTTTCGGCGCCACCAAAAGCCAATTGCTGTGGAAGGTGGAACTGCCGGCGGCGCTGCCGTCAATCATGGCGGGCCTCACGCAATGCATCATGCTGTCGCTCTCCATGGTGGTGTTTGCAACCCTCATCGGCGCACCCAGCCTTGGCAATCCGGTCAACAAGGCGCTGGCCAACCGCAACATTCCGCTTGGCATTGAAGCGGGCCTCGCGATCGTCATTCTTGCCATCATGCTCGACCGGGCATTGGCGATGAGGACGGGAGAGAAGAAATGAGCGTCGCGGTCGAATTCAAGAACGTCGACATTCATTTTCGGCAAGAGCATCGCGGGGACGCCATCACCATGCTCGATGCCGGATCGAGCCGCGCCGAAATACTCGCCAAGACCGGTTCAGTGCTGGGGGCGGCGGGCGCCAACCTCACGGTGAACGAAGGCGAAATTTCAGTGCTCATGGGGCTTTCGGGCTCGGGCAAGTCGACCCTGCTTCGCGCCGTCAACGGCCTCAACAAGGTGACGCGCGGCGAAGTTCTGGTGAAAGAGAACGGCCGCATGGTCGATGTCGTCTCCTGTGACGGGGACACGCTGCGGCATGTGCGCCAGCACCAGGTTGCCATGGTGTTCCAGCAATTTGCCTTGCTGCCATGGCGCACGGTGGCCGAGAATGTGGGCTTCGGCCTCGAACTTGCCGGCGTTCCCGATGCCGAGCGCAAGGAACGGGTGGACAAGCAATTGAAGCTCGTGGGCCTTGATCAATGGGCGCAAAAATATGTCCATGAACTTTCGGGCGGCATGCAGCAGCGGGTGGGCCTGGCGCGCGCCTTTGCCACCGAAGCGCCGATCCTGCTGATGGACGAGCCGTTCTCGGCGCTTGATCCCCTGATCCGCACCAAGCTGCAGGATGAACTCCTGCAACTGCAGAGGACGTTGAAGAAGACCATCATCTTCGTCAGCCACGATCTTGAGGAGGCCCTCAAGATCGGCAACCGCATCACCATCATGGAGGGCGGCCGCATCGTGCAATCGGGCGCGCCGGAGGATATCGTGCTGCGGCCCGCCAACGAGTATGTGCAGGAATTCATCGCCAACGTGAATCCGCTTTCGGTGCTCACCGCGTGGAACGTGATGGTGAGCGTGCACGATCTCGAAAAGACGGCTGACGGCTGGCTGTGGCTCGACAGGCGCAAGACCACGCGCTTCAAGCTCGATAGCGAGGGGAAAGTTGCTGCTGCCGAATGCAACAAGAAGAAGGCCACCTGGGTTCCGTGCAGCGAACATCGAGAAACCGGTTCCGGAAGGTCTGCTTCCGGTCTATTGGGCGCGGCCCGGCACGTCGCTCAAGACCATCATGCTGGCCATGCACCGGGCCGATATCGCACCCGTTGCAATTTTTGATGAAGACGAAAAGTTTCTGGGGTCGGTCGGCGTGCGCAAGGTGCTGCAGGCCGTGCTGAAACGTTCAGACTGACCACGCTTCACCTGCGCCCAGCGGCGGAATGGCGAGATGCCTTGCAATCGTCTGGCCGATATCGGCGAAGGTTTTCCGCCTGCCGAATGAACCGGGCTTCATGCCCTTGGCAAAACTCAGAACCGGAACGCATTCGCGGGTGTGGTCGGTGCCTTTCCAGGTGGGATCGTTGCCATGGTCGGCGGTGAGGACCATAAGATCGCCATCACGCATCAGGGCCATGGCTTCGGGCAGGCGCTGATCGAAATATTCCAGCGCCTTGCCGTAACCAATGGGATCACGCCGGTGGCCGAAGAGCATGTCGAAATCGACGAAGTTGGTCATCAGGAAGCCGCCGTCCTTGAGACCCGGCATTTCCTTCAGGGTTGTATCAAACAGCGCCTCGTTGCCGGAGGCCTTGATTTCGCGCCCCGTGCCGGAGTGGGCGTAGATATCGCCGATCTTGCCGATGGCGATCACATCGCGGCCGGCATTCGTCAGGACATCGAGAAGAGTCGGCGATGGCGGCAGGACCGTATAGTCCTTGCGGTTTCCGGTGCGGGTGAAGTTCGTCGGGATCCGTGCCGACGAAGGGCCGCGCGATGACGCGGCCGATATTCAGTTCATAGGACAGTTCGCGGGCGACGTTGCAGACGTCATAGAGATGCTGGAGACCAAAGGTTTCTTCGTGGGCGGCGATCTGGATGACACTGTCGGCACTTGTATAGACAATCGGCTTGCCGCTTGCCATGTGCTCCACGCCAAGCTCTTCAATGATGACGGTGCCGGAGGCATGCTTGTTTCCCAGAATTCCGGGAAGCTTGGCCTGCTTGATGAGCTCATCCGTAAATGATTTTGGAAAGGTCGGGATGATGTTGGGGAAATAGCCCCAGTCAAACAGCACGGGCACGCCGGCGATTTCCCAATGGCCGGACGGCGTGTCCTTGCCATTGGAAATTTCTGTCGGCAAAACCCCACTGGCCTTTCAATGGCAGTGGGGGCGAGCGGATTTTTTCCGGAGGACGCTTCGGCGGCAAGGCCCAGACCGAGGGAGGCCAGATTGGGAAGATTCAGTTTTGTGGACTCGGCGATATGCACAAAGGTGTTGGCGCCCTTCGTCGCCATATTTTTTGGCGTCCGGGGCACCGCCAATGCCGAAGCTGTCGAGAATGAGAAGGAAGGCGCGGCTCATTTGGCAATGCGTTCGATGACGCAAGGCGTGGCGCGCTTCGGTTTTCCCAACACGTAAGCGGCACGGATGATTTTCTGGGCGCGCTCAAAGCTGGCCTCGTCGCGCGCATGGATGATGGCGAGTGGTCTTGACTTATCTACGGCGGCAGCCTTGCCTGCGAGCGCAGTAAGGCCCACGGCATGATCAATTTTATCGGCGGCGACACGCCTGCCCCCGCCCAATTCAATGACGGCAAGGCCCAGGGCGCGGGTATCAATGGATTCAATCTTGCCGGATTTCGCCGCGTGAACGGCGCGGATGATCGGAGCCTTAGGCAAATGCTTTTCGGCATTCCCGACAAAGTCATGGGGGCCGCCAAGGGCTGAAACCATGCTTTGAAACCGTTCGGCGGCATCGCCAGAAGCCAAGTGTTTTTTCCAGTTGGGCGCGGGCCGCTTTGGCGGTGGCGATTTTTGCCAGCACAAGAAGTTCCGCGCCAAGCGAGATCGTGACCTCATGCAAGCGCGGATCCCGATGGGCACCGGTCAAATAATCCACGGCGTTCTTGATTTCCACGGCATTGCCCGCAGCGGAGGCAAGCGGCTCATCCATATCAGTGATCAGCGCCGAGGTTTTGAGGCCCGCGCCATTGGCGACTTTCACCAGACTGTTGGCAAGGGTAACCGCATCCTTCTTCTTCGCCATGAAGGCGCCGGAACCGGTTTTCACGTCGAGCACCAGCATTTGCAGGCCGGCGGCGAGTTTCTTGGACAGGATGGAGGCGGTGATGAGCGGCACGGATTCGACCGTGGCGGTCACATCCCGGATGCCATAGAGGCGCTTGTCGGCGGGGGCCAAATCAGCGGTCTGGCCGATGATGGCAGCACCGGCATCCTTCACGGTATTGCGGAAAAGAGCGAGATCAGGCTGGGTGGCGTAGCCCGGAATGGAATCGAGCTTGTCCAGGGTGCCGCCGGTGTGGCCGAGGCCGCGGCCGGAAATCATCGGCACGTAACAGCCGCAGGCCGCCAGCATGGGAGCGAGCATGAGGGAGACATTGTCGCCGATGCCGCCGGTTGAATGCTTGTCCACCACGGGGCCGGGCATATCCCATTTCAGCACCGTGCCGGAATCGCGCATGGCAAGGGTAAGGCCCACGGCTTCCTGCGGCTCCATGCCGTTGAAGAACACGGCCATGGCGAAGGCCGCCACCTGGCCCTCGGAAATTTCGCCGGTGGTGAGGCCTGCGATAAAATCCTTCACTTCATCGCGGGTGAGCGACTGGCCATCGCGCTTCTTGCGGATGAGTTCCTGCGGCAGCATCATTTCAGGTCTTTGAAAAAGCGGGTGAGCAGGGTTTTCATGCGCTGGGCGGCCTTGGCGCCTTCGCGCTTGGTTTCTTCGTGCGACGGCGAGGCCCCCTTTAATGCCAGCGCCCAGATTGGTAATCACTGAAAGCGCCGCCACCTTGAGTCCAAGCCGGCGCGCCAGGATGGTTTCCGGCGCCGTCGACATGCCGACGGCGTGGCCGCCGATAATCTGTGCCATGCGAATTTCGGCAGGCGTTTCGAAGGAGGGCCCGGAGAACCAGACGTAGATGCCCTGCTTGAGCGGAATTTTCTCGGCCTTTGCGGCCTTGAGCAGCGCCTTGCGCATGGCCGGATCATAAGCATCGGTCATCGGCACAAAATTCTCGTCGCCATGGCTCGCCAATCAGCGGATTCATGCCGGAATAGTTGATGTGATCAGTGATGAGCATGATCGAGCCGGGGCTGATCGAAGTCTTGAGCGAGCCTGCAGCATTGGTAAGGATCAGTTGTTCGATGCCCGCCATCTTGACCTGGTCAAGCACGGGGCGCATGACGGCGGGATTGCCGCTTTCATAGGCATGAGCGCGGCCGGCGAGAACGGCGATTTCCTTGCCGCCCACTTTACCAACGACGAGTTCACCGGCATGGCCGGAAATTTTCGGGATGGGAAAGCCCTTGAGATCGCCGTAGGAAATGCGGACAGCGTCTTCCACCGCATCGGTGAATGAGCCGAGGCTTGAACCCAAGATGATGGCGACTTTCGGCGCGCGTCCGTCAAAGCGCTTGAGGAGTTCGCTCATGCCAGGTTCTCCGGCCCGAAGGAAGCGGGCAGCAGTTCATCGAGCGTGAAGGTCTGCTTCAATTTACCATCTTCGCCGCACATGTGGATTTTGACATTGCCCTTGGCGAATTCGCGGATTTTCTGGCGGCAGCCGCCGCAAGGGGTGCAGAGCAAATCGCCGGTGCCGATCACCGCCATTTCAGCAATACTGCGGCCGCCCGCCATGATCATGGCGGCGATGGCGGAAGTCTCCGCACACCAGCCCTGCGGATAGGCGGCGTTTTCAATGTTGCAGCCGCCGTGGATTTGGCCGCGCTCGTCGCGCACCGCGGCACCCACCAGGAATTTCGAATAGGGAGCATAGGCCTTGAGGCGGGCCGACTTTGCCGCGGCGATCAGATCATTCATGTCATCGGTCCTTGGTGTAGGGAATGCCGCTGGCCCTGGGCGGAATGGATTTTCCGATAAAGCCCGCAAGCAGGACAACGGTCATGAGGTAGGGCAGCAGGTTGATGAACTGCACCGGCACTTCAAAGCCACCGATGCGGACACCTTGCAGATAGTTTCCGGCGGCCTGCAGGAAGCCAAAGAGCAGACAGGCATAGAGCGCCGGCCAGGCCCGCCAGCTTGCGAAGATCAGGGCGGCAAGGGCCATGAAGCCACGGCCTGCCGTCATGTCGCGCACGAAACTTGCCGACAGCGAGGTGGACATGAAGGCGCCGCCACGCCGCAGAGAACCCCTGCGATGATCACCGCCTGATAGCGGAGCCTCGCAACCGAAATGCCGGCGGTGTCCACCGCGTGGGGATTTTCACCCACGGCGCGCAGCCGCAGGCCAAAGCGCGTCCTGGCCAGGGCCCAGGCGGTCAGGGGCACCAGCAAAATCGTCACGTAGGTGAGGATCGAATGGCCCGATATTATTTTTGCAAGGTCACCCAAAAGCGGCACGCCGGCAAGTTCTCTTGCCCCCGGAATTTCAATCGGCATGAAGCGCGCATTCACCGGCAAGGCGGGCGTGCGGCCGCCCTCCTTGAACCAGGTATTGCCCAGCACAACCGCAAGGCCCGCCGCCAGCATGTTGATGGCGACGCCCGAGACAACCTGGTTGCCGCGCTGGTTGATGGAGGCGTAGCCATGCACAAGGGCAAAGGCGAGAGAAACCACTATGGCAATCAGCAAGCCGAGCCAGGCGGATTGGAAATAGGACGCCGCAGCGGCTGCCGCAAAAGCCGCCGCCAGCATTTTGCCCTCAAGGCCAATATCGACAATGCCGGATTTTTCCGACCAGAGGCCGGCAAGACAGGCGAGAACGAGGGGCACCGAAAGCCTGATGGTGGAGGCCAGAATTTCGGCGATCAGGGAAAGGTCCATGACTAATCCTCCGCCTTGATGAAGATTGCCGCAAGGGTGGGCCGGAAGGCATATTCAAGCGCCCCCATGAAGAGGATGACGAGACCCTGGATCACCACGATCATGTCGCGCGAGATCAGGGGCTTGGCAAAGGAAAGCTCGGCGCCGCCCTGGTACAGCAGGCCAAACAGCATGGCCGCCAGCACAATGCCGACGGGATGGGAGCGCCCCATGAGGGCTACGGCAATGCCGACAAAGCCGGCGCCACCCGCAAATTCAAGCAGCAGGCGGTGCTGCACGCCCAACACTTCGTTGACCGCCATGAGGCCGGCGAGCGCACCCGAAATGGCCATGGTGATGATGATGATGCGCTCCGGCTTGATGCCGGCGTAGATCGCGGCCTCGGTGTTGGCGCCCACGGCGCGGATTTCATAGCCAAGCTTGGTGCGCCACAGCAGATACCAGACCACGAAGGCCGCTATGATGGCGAGGAACACGGTGAGGTTTAGCGGCGTCGAGGGCAGGCGCAGTTCAAAAAACCGCAAGGCGATTTCACGGAAATTCAAAATGTAGGCGCCGGTGATTTCGCGGCTTTCAACAGCCATGTTGCCCACGGGCCGGAACCAGTTGTTGATGAGATAAACCATCAGGCTAGCGGCAATGAAGTTGAACATGATGGTGGTGATGACGATGTGGCTGCCGCGCTTGGCCTGCAGGTAGCCCGGGATCCAGGCCCAGAAAGCGCCAAACAGCATCGACGCCAAAATGGCGAGAGGGATCACAATCGGCCAGGGCAGGAACTCAAGGCCGAGGCCCACAATCGCAGCACCCAAGCCGGCGAAATAGGCCTGGCCCTCGCCGCCGATATTGAAGAGGCCGGCATGAAAGGCAACGGCGACGGCAAGGCCGGTAAAGATAAAGTTCGTGGCGTAGTAGAGCAGATAGCCCCAGCCTTTCAGCGAACCCACCGCGCCCTTCAGCATGATCCACATGGCTTCGAGCGGATTTTCACCGATGATCAAAACGACAAGGCCGGCAAAGAGAAGGGCCACAACCAGATTGAGCAGCGGGATCAGGCCTAAATCAACCCAGGCAGGAAGTTCGCCGCGAGAGCCCGCCATCATGCGGCATCCTCTGTTACACCGGCCATCAGCAGGCCAAGCTCGCGCTCATCGGCTTCGGGGCCGCGCTCGCCCATGATTTTTCCGGCGAACATCACGAGGATGCGATCGGAGAGGGAGCGAATTTCATCGAGTTCCACCGAGACCAGCAGAATGGCCTTGCCCTGGTCACGCAGGGCGATGAGGCGCTTGTGGATGAATTCAATGGCGCCGATATCAACGCCGCGGGTGGGCTGGCCGACGATCAGCAAGTCCGGATCGCGCTCCGATTTCGCGGGCCAGAATGATTTTCTGCTGGTTGCCGCCGGAAAATTTTGCAGTCTTGAGAAGCGGGTCGGCGGGGCGCACGTCAAATTCCTTCATCTCCGGCCTTGCAGCGGTCTACCACCGCATGCGCGGTCGAGCCGGAAGCCTTTGCCGAGCGCTTCATCGTAGTGCCAGCCCAGGATGCTGGATTCGGAGGCGTCAAAGGATGCGATGAGGCCGCGGTGCTGGCGGTCCTCCGGGACATGGGCGAGCCCCTCTTCGCGCACATGGCGCGGATCGCCGAGAATGCCGATATCCTTGCCTTCAAAATCAATCCGGCCCGAGGTGGGCCGTGAAATGCCGCTGATCAGCTTCGAGAAGTTCCGACTGGCCGTTGCCGGAGACCCCGGCAATGCCGACGATCTCGCCGGCGCGCACGGTGAACGAAACATTGTCAACGCGCGCCACGCCCTTGCGGTCTTTCCAAGTGAGGTTCTTGACATCGAGCACCACATTGCCGGGCTTGGCCTTGCCCTTTTCCACCCGCAGCAGCACGCGGCGGCCCACCATCAGTTCGGCCAATTCTTCGACCGAGGTGTTTTTCGTTTCCTTGGTCGCCACCATTTCGCCGCGCCGCATGACGGACACCGTGATCGGTGATCGCCATGATCTCGCGCAGCTTGTGGGTGATGAGAATGACGGTTTTTCCCTGGTCCTTGAGCTGGCGCCAGGATGCGAAACAGGTGATCGGCTTCAGTCGGCGTGAGCACGCCGGTAGGTTCGTCAAGGATCAGGGTTTCGGCGCCCTTGAACAGCGCTTTCAGAATTTCGACGCGCTGCTGCAGGCCCACCGGCAAATCGCCGACGATGGCATCGGGGTCAACCTCAAGCTCATAGTCGCGCGCCAGCCGCGTCGAGTTCCTGGCGCGCATTGGCAAGGGCGGGGCCGATCAGCGGTCCGTCCTCGGCGCCAAGCACGACATTTTCAAGAACCGTGAAGGGATCAACCAGCATGAAATGCTGGTGCACCATGCCGATGCCACGGCTTGATGGCGTCGGCTGACGAGCTGATTGCGACCGGCTTGCCCTTGACTGTGAATTTCGCCCTGGTCGGCGTGAGTAGAAGCCGAACAGGATCGACATCAGGGTGGATTTGCCGGCGCCATTTTCGCCGACAATGCCGTGGATCGAGCCTTGGCCAATCGACAGGGTCACGTCCTTGTTGGCATGAACAGCGCCAAAGCGCTTGTCGATGCCGATGAGCTCAATGGCTGGGGTCATCCGTGCGTATCTTCGGCAATTGAACCCCCTCCCCGATTAAGCGGGAGAGGGTCAAGTCATCAAGTGTTCGGATTACTCAACCGGGCACTTCTCGTCTGACATGTAGTCGTGGACCTGCAGCTTGCCCGCGATGATGTCGGCCTTGGCTGCTTCAGACACTTGGCCTGCATTTCGGCGGTGACGAGCGCCTTGTTGTTGTCATCCATGGCATAGCCCACGCCATCCTGGGCGAGGCCAAGTTCCTGGATGCCCGGCTTGAAGGTGCCGTCCTTGCCGGTCTTCATCACTTTGTAGGTCGCAACATCGACGCGCTTCAGCAT
The DNA here is from genome assembly GCA_963810045.1 of uncultured Alphaproteobacteria bacterium. GTDB lineage: Bacteria > Pseudomonadota > Alphaproteobacteria > Rhizobiales > Aestuariivirgaceae > Aestuariivirga. The sequence goes on from CAWELV010000026.1 coordinate 22,721, forward strand.
GGAGGTCAAGACCTTGCCGGGATGCAGATCGATTCTGGTTGGCATCAACGCCGATCGAAAGCGCTCCGCCATCGGCTGCCGCCTGCAGAACGCCGACGACCCGTGCCGCCGGCCGCGTGATAGACGACATCAGCACCTTGCGCGATCTGCGCCTTGGTGAGTTCGCCACCCTTGACCGGATCGTTCCAGGCAGCGCCCGTATCGCCGGTCATGTTCTGGAATACCGTGGCATCGGCCTTGGTGGCCTTCACGCCTTGCACATAGCCGCAGGCAAAGTTGCGGATCAGCGGAATGTCCATGCCGCCGACAAAACCAACCTTGCCGGATTTCGACGCCATGGCGGCCAAGCATGCCGACGAGATAGGAGCCTTCCTCTTCCTTGAAGACGAGCGACTGCACGTTCGGCAGATCGACGACCATGTCAATGATCGCGAACTTGAGATCGGGATATTCCTTGGCGACTTTTTCAAGCGCCGCGGCCTGGGCAAAGCCTGCGGCGATGATCGGGCTGTAGCCCTGGTCGGCAAAGTTGCGGAGGGCCTGTTCGCGCTGGGCTTCATTGGCGATTTCGAATTCGCCATAGGCGATGCCCGACTCGGCCTTGAACTTTTCGGAGCCGTTGTACATGCCTTCATTGAAGGACTTGTCGAACTTGCCGCCAATGTCGAACACGACGGCTGGCTTGTCGTCGGCGGCGAATGCGGACGCCGCCATCATTGCTGTCATCGCAGCGGTCGCGAGTAATTTCCTGATCATCAATATCTCCCTGAATTTTTTTGACCGGCTGATCAAGCCTTGCGGGCAATTGACGCCAAATTCCTGTCATTTGCAAGTGGCGAACGCGTCATCTTCCGGCAGTGGTTCCGAAATCGATTGGCAGTGCTGCACCCGTTATCGGGGCCAATCGCGGCGAGGCGATCGCCAAGATAAAGGCCGCGATTTCCTCGGGTTTGGCGAAGCGCTGGCGCGGCCCTTGCGGATAGATGGCGCGCAAGTTTGGCAATATAGCCCTCCGGGTCGCCGCCGCCGAATGCCTGTGCCTGGAAGTCCAGCATGGGCGTTTCGACATCGCAGGGGCAAATGGCATTCACCCGGACGCCTTTTGGCGCGAGTTCGAGCGCCAGAGCCTTGGTCAGCAGGACAACGCCGCCTTTCGAGGCGCAGTAAATCGCCGCTCCGGCACTCCCCATCAGCCCCGCGTCAGAGGCAATGTTGATGATCTGGCCGCCGGTTTTTTCCAGTTCCGGAATGGCATGGCGGCAGGCGAAGAACGTGCCTTTCAGATTGATGTCGATGGTGCGGTCCCATTGGGCCTCGGACATTGCGGAAGTTTCGCCTTCCACCCAGACGCCCGCCGCATTGACGAGAAGATCGAGCCGGCCAAAACGCGCCACAGTTTTGGAAACCATGTCGGCGCAATCGGAAACTTTCGTGACGTCGCCCTTGATGGCGAGAAATTGCGGCGGTAAATTTTCCGTGTCGATGTCGGCAATGGCCAGGTTTGCGCCAGCTTGGGCAAATTCCTGCGCCGTGGCGCGGCCCATGCCGCCGCTGCCGCCGACAATGAGGACGGTTTTGCCTGACCAGTCATCAGTACCAGTCATCGCCTGCCCCCTTGAACTCGACGATGGAGTTTGCGCCATCAACCACCAGCATGGCGCCGTTGACGTAGCTTGCCTCTTCGCTGGCCAGGAACACACAAGCGGCGGCAACCTCGGAAGCAGTGCCCGGCCTTCTGGAAGGCGTGGCCTTGCCCGCAACAATCTCTTCCTTGCTTGACGAGGCGGTTTCGATCCAGCCCGGCAGCACCGCATTACAGGTGATATTGCGGCTGGCGTTTTCGATTGCGGTCACGCGCGTAAGGCCGGTCATGGCGGCCTTGGCAGAGGAATAGCCTGCGGCTTTGGGGTTGGTGACGAGCGGGCCCGTGACAGAGGACACGTTCACGATCCTTCCGTATTTTCTCCCTTGCATGAGGGGCAACACGGCGCGCGTGACGTTGAATGCGGTGGTGACATTGAGCGCCAGGTGGCGCTGCCATTCCTCGTCGGTGATTTTTTCAATCCTTGAACTCTTGAAGTTCGTGCCCTGTTGCACCATGCCGGCGTTGTTGACGACAATATCAATGCGGCCAAACTTCGCCTTCACCCCATTGATCAGTTCAGCAACGTCTTCAACCAGGGTTAAATCGGCGGTAAAGGCGGCATGGCCTGCACCCAAGTTTTCGAGGCGCTCGAAGATGCGTTTTGTCGTGGAGGTCAGCGCCACCCGCGCTCCGCCCGCGGCCAAGGCCCTGGCGCATGCAAAGCCGATGCCTTCAGCACTTCCCGCCCCGGTTACCAGTGCTACGCGATCCAAAACCCCTGCCATGACCATCCCTTGAAAACAGCTTCCGGCACTCTCATATTAGCAATCACGCTACGGTGCCAGATGGGCCGTAGCATTCTTGACGCCGCTTTAGCGAGGGCAAAAGTTCGATGAGCAAGATTTCCATGTTTTCTTCGCCCCTTTTGCTGGGGTTTGACGATTTGGAGCGTCTTCTCGAACGGGCCGTCAAGACTTCGGGGGAAGGCTATCCCCCTTACAATATTGAACGATTGACTGAAGGCAGCAGCGAGGCTTTGCGCATTACCCTCGCAGTTGCCGGATTCCGGCGCCAGGACCTGGAAATCACCATCGAGGATAACCAACTAAACATCCGGGGACGGATCAAAGACGACGGCCCCCGCGACTACCTGCACCGCGGCATCGCCGGGCGGCAATTTGCCCGGGCTTTTGTGCTGGCAGATGGCATGGATGTAATCGATGCCACCCTTGTAAACGGTCTTTTAATTATTAACTTAAGAAGGCCAGAACCAAGCAGTGTTATACGTCGTATAGAGATTAAGGAGTAGGATCATGAACACCAGCAACAACAAGCAAGCCTTTGAGCTGAGCCCGGAAGAGCTCGCGCAATTGGGCAACGGTGCGTTGTCCTATATTCGTGAAATCGAAGGCCGTGACGTCATCCGTCTGGTGGGCCCGCAAGCCCGGGTTGCGCCTGATGCCAAGCTCTTCTGCCTGTTCAATGCCAATGGCTCGCCGATCTCGATTTCGGGAACTCGCGAAGCGGCGGTCGATAGCGCTGTTGAACACGAATTGGTAGCCATCAGCTTGCATTGAGGATAAACCTTTTTCACCTTCATCATGGCCGTGCTCGACACGGCCATTTTTTGTCGAGGCAGATGACCGCTCAAGCGCAGTGATGAGATTGGGTTAAGCCGCAGAGGCGGTAGCTGAGGGTTCCGTCAGGATGGAATAAAGCCCTTCGGCTGTGTCGGTGCCGCGCAGTTTTGTGATCGTGTCATTCTCACGCAGCAGTCTTGAAATGCGCGCCAGCGCCTTGAGATGGTCGGCGCCAGCGTGATCGGGAGCGAGCAGGACAAACACCAGATCCACCGGCTGGCCATCAAGCGAATCATAGGCGATTGGGCGCACTCAACCGCGCGAACAGCCCGTAGACACGATTGATGGAAGAAATCTTGCCATGGGGAATGGCGATGCCCTGGCCAATTCCGGTAGAGCCGAGCTTCTCGCGGGTCAGCAGCGTTTCAAAAATAATGCGGTGATCAACAGCCACAAATTTTGCCATGGCCTGGGAGAGGTCGGCGAGGAGCTGCTTCTTTCCCTGGGCCTTCACACTCGGCAATACGGCACGGGCATCAATGATATCTGCGAGATCTGTCATTTTTTCTTTTCCACCTACGCGGCAGGCCGGGGGTCAACCCAGCCGATGTTGCCATCGCTGCGCCGGTAAACCACGTTGGTTTGGCCACCCTTGCTGTTTCTGAAAAGAACAAAGGGAACACTGGAAATTTCAAGCTGCATGACGGCCTCTCCGACAGAAAGTTCCGGTACATTGGTGGATGATTCGGCGATGACCACGGGATTGAGTCCCACGGGCTCTTCACCGCCGCCGTCGCCGGCCTGAATGACATAGCTTGCGGCTTCAGACTGGCGCACGGGCTCGCGGCGTTCCTTGTGATGGTCCTTCAGGCGTTGCTTGTAGCGCTTCAACTGCTTTTCAAGGTGTTGGGCCGCTGCATCAAAACTCTGGAAGGCTTCTGCCGCCGTGCCGTGGGACTGCAAGACGAGGCCTGTGGCCAAATGCAAACTGCAATCCGTCTGAAAACTGAAGCGCTGCTTTTCAACGGTCACATGAGCATGCACCGTGCCTTCAAAATATTTCTGGCGGAATTGTTGCAGGCGCCCCTCTATGTGGATCCTGAGTGCCTCACCGATATCGATGTTCTTGCCGGTGACCTTAATCTGCATGGCTGCGAAAATCCTTCTGCGCCACCTCTTGTTATAAGACATGGGCGCGCGAAATGCTAACGTCAACTAAATTGAAAATGTTCCTTGTGGAAATTAAGGCCAGTCTTCCTGCACATCGCAACACCGGGCCCGGCCCTCAAAAACGGGGCGGAAACTAGCCGCGTGGGAGCGTCAAGTCAATTGCCTAGCGGGCTTCCGACTGGGCCATTCTGCGGCGCTGGATTGACGATGGAATATTCAGTGATTCCCGATATTTAGCAACAGTCCGCCGGGCAATTTCAATGCCTTCGGCGCGGAGATTTTCGACAATCGTATCATCCGACAGGATGCTTTTCGGGGCCTCGGCGGCGATCATGTCCTTGATGCGCTGACGCACTGATTCTGCCGAGTGGCTGTCGCCGCCTGCCGTTGAAGAGGCAATGGCGGTTGTAAAGAAATATTTTAATTCATATGTACCGCGTGGAGTTGCCATATACTTGTTCGAGGTTACGCGGCTCACCGTCGACTCATGCATCTCGATGGCTTCGGCCACGGTCCTGAGATTGATGGGCCGCAGGTGCTGGACCCCCAAAACCAGAAACGCATCCTGCTGGCGGACGATTTCGCGCGCCACTTTCAGAATGGTTTTTGCCCGCTGATCCAGACTCTTGATAAGCCATGTGGCATTGGCCTGGCATTCATTGAGATAGTTTTTGTCTGCTTCGCGCGAGGCGGTTCGCGAAACCTTGCTCAAATACTGGTTGCTGAAAAGCACCCGCGGCAGGGTGTCATTGTTGAGCTCCACCAGCCATGATCCGTCCTGGGCGGCACGCACATAGACATCAGGCACCACGGGTTGAACCGGCTCGGAACCAAAGGCATGGCCCGGTTTGGGATTGAGGTCCTTGAGCTCGGCAATCATTTCCCTGATATCTTCAAGGTCTACTTTGCAGAGCGCCTTGAGCGCCGAAAAATCACGCTTGGCGACAAGATTGAGATTGGCGATCAGGGTTGCCATGGCCGGATCAAGGCGATTGCGCTCGCGCAACTGCAAGCCGAGGCATTCCTGCAAATCGGCAGCGAAGACGCCGACGGGGTCAAAAGTTTTGCAGTGTTTCGAGAACGCGCGCCACATGGTCCCGGCTGGTGCCGAGATAATTTGCAATGTCGGAAATATCGCCGGTGAGATAGCCCGCCTCATTCACCATGCCAATGAGGTTCTGGCCAATGATGCGATCGGTGGGTGCTGCGATGTTGAGATTGAGCTGATCAGTAAGATGTTCGGCCAGGGTTTGCGTCTTGGTGAGCGAGGCGCTGAAATCATACTCGTCACTGTCGAGTGAAATTCCTCCCGTGGGGCGCAGGGAAGCCCAGCCTGAATTCAGCGGGAGCCTGGCTTTCGCGGCTGCTTGCGTCGGCGCGCGCCTCATGGGTGTAGACATTTTCCAGATCCGTATCGAGGGTGCGGAGCTTGTCTTCCTGGGATTTGCTGGAACTCAGCGCCGAAACCGTGTCCGACTCAAGCTCGCGCGTTTCGGATTTCTGGACATCGGAGCGCTCGTCGCGCTCAAGCAGGGGATTGCGTTCAAGCTCGCCTTCGACATAGGCCTGCAATTCCAGATTGGACATCTGCAGCAGCTTGATGGCCTGCTGCAACTGCGGGGTCATGACCAGGGACTGGCCCTGGCGCAAATCCATTCGCTGCATCAATGCCATGTTCAGCCACCAATCCTAAAGCGAAAATTCTTCGCCGAGATAATAGCGGCGCACGTCGGGATTGTTAACAATTTCATTGGCCGTGCCTTCGGTCAGGACTTGACCCTCATGGATGATGAGCGCCCGGTCGATGAGCTCGAGGGTTTCTCGAACGTTGTGATCCGTAATAAGCACCCCGATTCCCCGAGCGGTGAGCTGTCGCACCATGTTGCGAATATCACCGATCGCAATCGGGTCAATTCCGGCGAAGGGCTCGTCGAGGAGCATGAATTTTGGCTTTGCGGCAAGGGCTCGCGCGATTTCCACGCGGCGACGCTCTCCGCCAGAGAGTGCAACAGCCGGCGAATGCCGGATATGGGTGATCGAGAACTCATCTAGCAACTCACGCAACACACGCTCGCGGCTGGATTTCTCGGGCTCGACGAGCTCAAGTACAGCGCGAATATTGTCTTCGACCGAAAGTCCGCGGAAGATCGAGCTTTCCTGGGGCAGGTAGCCGATTCCCAGCCTTGCGCGCTGGTACATCGGCAGATGGGTTATGTCTGCCCCGTCAAGACTGATCGTGCCCTGGTCGGCGGCAATCAGGCCGGTGATCATATAGAACACCGTCGTCTTGCCGGCGCCATTGGGTCCGAGAAGACCTACGGCTTCACCACGCCTTACGGTGAGTGTTACTCCGCGCACGACGGGACGGCGCTTGTAGCTCTTGGCGAGCAAACGGGCGACAATCCCTTCGCGCGCAGGCTGGCCGTGGGACCTTGCGGCTCCACCGGGCTTTTGGCCCATGGAGCGCGCGTTCTTTGCCCGAGTTGGCGCATCTATCGCCATACCCGGACGCCGAATACGTCCAACTTCACCGTTCTGCGCCACCTGATTACCGCCTATTTGTGTTAATATAAAATGAAGTCCGCTATTTTGGAACAAAACTGCCCTTAACGCGGCCACCGGACATGAGCGTCCTCTCCGTATTGAGATCAACGGTGAGTTTTTCGCCCTGCAGCGTGGTTTTTCCCTCAACGAGCTTCACCCGTCCGCCAACCAGCAGGGTGTTTGCCAAAATATCCATTTTCGCCCATTCGCCGGTAATGACCTGCTTTCTGGTGGTGATGGTTACATTGCCCTTGGCATCCAGCTTGCTGGCCTGCGATTTGCTGGTGCCATCGGGCTGTTTTACGTCGGCATAGAAAACCGTCATGACATCGCTCCGGATGTTCTGGCTGCCGCGCACCGCATTGACCTTGCCCCGGAAGATGGCCTGCTTGTCAGCATCAATGATTTCCATTTCATTGGCTTCCACCTCAACGGGCGTCGAGACTTTCTCAGCGCCACGCAGCGGCAGCGCCATGAGGGCAAGAACGAAGGCCGAAACCATTAACTTCCGGATCATGGGGTACTGTCTCCCTTTTTATCTGTCTCGCTGAAACGGGCTTTTACCCCATTCAGGAATTTTATGTTGTTTCCGTCATTGCTTACTTGCAAGCCGTTCGCATTGATTGTTCCGGCCTCCATTTCAACCACAACCGGCACATTGGATACCAGATTTTTCTTCTCCAGCTCCACATGGGCCTTTGCCATGGTTGCGGTAAAGCGGCCCTTTTCAACGATCCTTACATTTCCTTCCAAATTCATTTCTTTTGCCTTCGCATTGTACAGACCGGTATTTGAAAACAGCTCAAAGGACTGACCTGATTTTCTCTGGAACGTGCCGGTCAAATCTTCCAAATGGACAAGGTCCGCCGTTTCCTTGTCTTGATAGCCTCTTTTGGAGGTTATTACATAGGGCTGATTTTCGCGGTCGAAACCGGTGATGCGGGCAAATGAGCCGGCAATCTGCTCAGGCATTTCAACCGTCAGGGGGACCGGTTGAGGTTTAGGGAGCAGGGCAGAAAAAAGTCCGGCCTGGACGAGAAACACAATTACCAGCCCAAAACCAACTGCCAGGGCGGCCCAACTCAGTATCGGCGCCAGGCGCGCCCGGCGAGCTGCGGCCAGCAACAGTTCATCCGTGTTGTCAGGCTCAATTTCAGTGCGCGAAGACATCTTCTTCGGTCCACCCCGCCAGATCGAGCGAGGCCCGCGTGGGTACAAAATCAAAACAGGCCTTGGCAAGGGCAGCGCGGCCTTCGCGCTCCAGCATCTGGTCGAGGCGGGTTTTCAGTTCATGGAGATAGAGCACGTCCTGGGCCGCATATTGCTTCTGCGCATCGCTCAGCACATGGGCGCCCCAATCGGAGCTCTGCTGCTGCTTGTTCAGTTCGATGCCGAGCAATTCCTTCACCAGATCCTTCAGGCCATGGCGATCCGTGTAGGTTCGGGTCAGCCTTGAGGCCAGCTTGGTGCAGTAGAGGGGGAATGTGTCGACAGCGAGATAGTGCCTGAGCATGGCCACATCAAAGCGGGCGAAGTGGAAAATCTTGGTGGTTTTGGGATCGGTCAAAAGCGACTTGAGGTTGGGCGCGTCATAGGTAGCGCGGTCGAGCTGCACGAGATGGGCATTGCCATCGCCGGAGGAAAGCTGCACGAGGCAGAGCTTGTCGCGGCGCGGCAGCAGCCCAAGGGTTTCCGTATCAATGGCGACGGAGGCGCCAAAATCCAGTCCGGCAGGCAGGTCGCCCTTGTAGAGTTTAATCGTCATTCCGCAGCCTTAACTTCGTGTGTTTGATTTGTGGTGTGGCTTACAAGACTGGGGTAAAATACTCAAGGCTTGGCCTTGCCACTGGTTTGTGCCGCGAGGCCCAGCCTGACAGCTACTTCATGCAGGCGTTTATCATGGGTCCAAAGGAGGGCGGCACTCAAGCGCGCCGAAGCAAGAAGCTGTGCGTCAACATAGCCAATTCCAAGCCCAAAGAGGGCGTTTCGTTCGATGAAGCCCAAGACTTCACCATCGCCTGCCATTACCGCTGGAGGCAAATCATGCAGGGACTGCAATATCGCATCCCGCTGACGCAAATTTCCCAAGGCAAGCTCACTGATAACGAAAGAATGAATGAGCACTTGCCCCGCTCCCAACAATGCCTTCAGCCCAGCATCGCCTTTCCGCAAATGGTCGACCCATACGGACGTATCAACCAGAATCATTCAGACTTGGGCCTTCGCCGGGGCGCCACCGTCAATTTCGGCTGACTGCCGCCAAGCAAGGCAAGTCGGCGGCCACTTTCCCTTGCAATAAGCGCCCTCAGCGCCTCATGCACCAACGTGGATTTTTCCTTCAGGCCCGTATATTCCTGAGCCTGAGCAACTAGCTCATCATCCAAGGCGATCGTAGTGCGCATATCGCGAACTCCTTTTTAGGCACTAATTTAGCATCATTTGATGACAATTTCAATGCCTTAAAAAGAGCTTGGGCCCGAGTATAATGAAATTTGTGCAGGGACAAATGTTGGAAGCGGAATATTTCACCTATGGGTTGCTGTTCGTTGCCGGGTTTACCGCCTGGACAATAAGCACGCTGTCTGCCGGAGGCGGTGAGCTTCTGCTTGTGCCGGTTATTACTTTCATTACCGGCCAGGGGCCCGCGCCGATCGCCACCATTACGAATCTGACGGCGGAACCAGCGCGCATCCTTGCCTTCCGCCGCGACGTGGATTGGACAATCGTGCGCTGGTATCTGCCGGGAGCGGTGACGGGCGCAATATTGGGCGGTTGGCTGTTCGCCACTACTAAAGCCGAATGGGTGCAGGTTTTTGTGGGACTGTACTTGATCACGACCGTCTGGTCGTATCGCGGTGGAAAACGTCAGCGCACTTATAACGTGCAGCTCTGGTACTTTCTTCCGGCAGGGATATTTGTCTCCTTCATCTCTGCCTTTATCGGGTCGGTCGGCCCGATCCTTAATACGCTGTATCTTAACTACGGCGCGGAGAAAGAAGCATTGATCGCCACAAAGTCGGTAAATTCCTTTGTCATGCAACTGGTGAAAGTCGGCACCTATACGACGCTGGGAGCTTTGAATACGCAAATATTTCTTTATGGACTGAGCGCAGGCCTTGGCGCTGCGAGCGCTAACTGGATTGCCAAGCGCTGGCTTAAAAAAATGAGCGGGAGACAATTCCAGAGCTTTGTCGTCGGTCTCATGGCTATCAGCGGCATCGTAATGATCTGGAAACAGCATGAATTTCTGCTGACATGGTTTCAGAACCTAACCAGCTAATTTCTCGGTTTTAAGGAAAGTTGTCCGAAGTTGATTTGGAAATGGTGCCCTGAAGAGGACTCGAACCTCCACGACTTTCATCGCTAGTACCTGAAACTAGTGCGTCTACCAATTCCGCCATCAGGGCAACGGCCGTCTCTTAACGGGAGCCGCGATATAATGTCAATGCAAGGCTCTTTGCAACGATGCCCGCGGGGGCTAAAAGCGGCCCGAACCCTTGAAACAATCGGACGTGACTTGGTGGCTTCGGAAAATTCAGAGAAAATCGTAACCCTTATCGGCGGCTCGGGCTTTATCGGCCGCCACATTGTGCAGGCCCTGGCAAACCGCGGCTATCGCATCCGGGTGGCCTGCCGCAGGCCCGATCTTGCGGGCCATGTGCAGCCCCTGGGCACGCCAGGACAGGTGATGCCGGTGCAGGCCAATGTGCGTTTCCCCGCCTCGTTGGCCGCCGCCTGTGACGGGGCCTATGCGGTGATCAATCTGACCGGCATTCTGGCCAGCCATAGTGCCCAGAGTTTTAGTGCCATCCATGTTTTCTGGCGCCGAAGCTTCGGGGCGGGCGGCGAAGGCGGCCAAGGCCCAGGTCTTCATCCAGATGTCAGCCCTAGGTGCCGACGCGGATTCAACCAGCGAATATGCCCGCACCAAGGCAGCCGGAGAGGCGAAGGCCAAGGCGGCGTTTCCCGGCGCCATCATCATGCGGCCCTCGATCGTTTTCGGGCCGGAAGATAATTTCTTCAACCAGTTTGCCGCGCTCAGCCGCCTGGCCCCCGCCTTGCCGCTGATCGGCGGCGGAAACACAAAATTCACGCCGATCTTCGTGGGTGACCTGGCCGAAGCTTTTGCAATTCTTGTCGATCGTGGCGAGGCCAGCGGACAGACTTTTGAACTCGGCGGGCCGGAAGTTTTCACCTTCAAGCAGATTCTGGAATTCACCCTGGAGACCATCGGGCGCAAGCGCCTGCTGATTCCCGTGCCTTGGCCCATCGCCAAGGTTTTGGGAAGGGTGATGGGCATTCTGCCCTTTGCGCCGCTCACGGCCGATCAGGTTGAACTGTTGAAAACGGATAATGTGGTGAGCGAGGCCGCAACGCGCGAAGGCCGCGATCTCGCCAGGCCTGGGCATCAAGGCCCACGGCATTCAGGGCATTGTGCCGAGCTATCTCTACCGTTACCGCCGGGCCGGTCAGTTCACGGCGCCCAAGGGAATGCCTGAGTAGATCAAGCCGAGCAGCACCACACCGAGCAGAATGCGGTAGATGGCAAAGGGCAGGAAGCTCACGTGGCGTACCAGCTTCATGAGAATGGTGATGGTGCCAAGTGCCACGAAAAAGGTGAGAGCGGCTGTCAATATCACATCCGCGCTGATGGACTCGCCAGCGGACCAGGGCATCGCCGAGTATCAGCACGCCAGCGCCGCAATTGCCGGGATGGCGAGCAGGAAGGCAAACCTTGCCGCTTCCGGGCGTTCAAAGCCGAGCGCCCGGGCCGCCGTCATGGTGATGCCGGAACGGCTGGTGCCCGGGATGATGGCAATCGCCTGGGCCACGCCGATGATGCAGCGCAGGCGATAACAGTCATGTCCGACATTCGGCGGATGAATGGCCATAGCGGTCGCAGAGGTAGAGCAAGAGTTCCGAAGACGATGGCGTTCCAGGCAACGATCTGCGGCATAAAGCGAACCGTACCCATAAAATCGGTCTTGTCCAGGATGACGCCCAATACCACCGCTGGAATGGTGCCGATGAAGAATGAGCATCGCCAACCTCCCCCAGGCATTTTCCCTGCCGCGCCGAAGATCGATGGTGCCCCAGTCAACAGGCATACGACAATCGCGCCAGAAATAGATGAACGACCGCGAGAAACGAACCCATGTGAACCATGACATCGGCAAGAACGCCCTGGTCGGGCCAACCCGTTAATGTCGGCACCAGAATCAAATGGCCGGACGAGGAAATGGGGAGAAATTCGGTGATCCCCTGAATGAGGGCAAGCACAACAATCTGCTCAATTGGCATTCCGGAAAATCCTTGAAAACCGCAAAACGCGAATCGCTTGCGGTTAGACAAAAGGGTCTTATAGGGTTAGCTTAAATGCAGCAACGACACTGACTTTTAGCGGCGGCTTCCACTATTCATGCCCAAATTGCTTCACTTTCCCCTTGATCCGCTCAGCCGCCGGGTGCGTCTGGCCCTGGCGGAATATGGCGTGGCATTTGAGCTGGTCGAGGAGCGGCCATGGACGCCGAGCGAGACGCTTTTCAATCTCAATCCGGCGGGCATCGTTCCGGTCTTCGTGGAAGATGGCGGAGCCGCCATCAGCGGCATTGAGGCGATCACCGAATATCTGGAAGAAACGCGCGCCGGAAAAGCAAAACTTATTCCGGGACAGGCTGGCGCTCGCGCGCCGAGGTGCGGCGGCTCACGGGCTGGTTTGACACGAAATTCTATGCGGAAGTTTCAGAACCGATCATCACGGAAAAAATCATTCGGCGTTTCATGACGCGCGAAACCGGCGGCGGGGCGCCGGACATGGCGCGGGTGCGTTACGGGCTTTCGCGGCTCCGGGACCATCTCGATTACATGGGAACGCTGGCGGATCACCGCTCATGGCTGGCGGGCGAAGAGCTTTCCATCGCCGATCTCTCGGCGGCGTCGCATCTCTCGGTCATCGATTATCTCGGCGATATTCCGTGGACGGACTTTCCGGTGGCCAAGCGCTGGTACCAGAGGATCAAATCGCGCCCGTCATTCAGGCCACTGCTCAGCGATACGCTGCGCGGCATGCCGGCCTCTGGCTTCCTATGCCGACCTCGATTTCTGAACGCCTGCGCGCCAAGGCCAGGCAGGAAGGCTTCAGCGGCATCAGGATTGCGTCAGCCGATGCCGCGCCTGAGCAGGCGGAAAGATTGCGCAGCTTCATTGGGCAGAATTATCACGGTGACATGGAGTGGCTTGCCACAACGGCGGAACGCCGCGCCAGCGCCCAAAGCCCTGTGGCCGGAGGCGCAATCGGCCATCGTGTTTGCCATGAATTATGGGCAAGGCATTGATGCCATGCAAAGGCTGGAGCGCAAAATCCCAGGGCGTCATTTCAGTCTATGCGCTGAACCGGGACTATCATGATGTGGTCAAGGGCAAGCTCAAGAAAATTGCCACGTGGTTTGCAAGCGTTGCCAAGGCGGAGGTGAAAGTTTTTGTAGATACGGCGCCGCTGATGGAGAAGCCCCTGGCTCACGCCGCCGGCCTTGGCTGGCAGGGCAAGCATACAAATCTGCTGTCGCGTGAATTGGGGTCATGGTTCTTCATCGGCACGATATTGACTGACATGGTTCTTCCCCCCGATGAGCCGGAAGTTGATCATTGCGGCAGTTGCCATGCCTGTCTCGATATCTGCCCGACCAAGGCCTTTCCAGCGCCCTACCAGCTGGATGCGCGGCGCTGCATTTCCTATCTCACCATCGAGCATAAGGGCCATATCGACCGCGAATTCCGCAAGCCCATGGGCAACCGCATCTTTGGCTGCGATGACTGCCTGGCGGTGTGCCCGTGGAACAAGTTTGCCAGCGTGGCGAGCGAGGCAAAGCTGCGGGCCCGCGCGGATCTGGTTTCGCCGGGTCTTGATGATTTGGCTGGATTGGATGATGCGGCATTCCGGAAACTGTTTGTGGGTTCACCGGTGAAACGCGTTGGCCGGGACCGTTTCGTGCGCAATGTGCTGATTGCGATTGGCAACAGCGGCAATCCAGGATTTCATTCCGGTTGCGGAACATCTTTTGAGTGACCCTTCTCCGCTGGTCCGCGCCATGGCGGTGTGGGCCCTGGCGCAACTCATGCCCGCCCAAGATTTTCAACAGGCGCGAGATATGCACGCAATGACTGAACCGGATTTAGCGGTGAAAGCCGAATGGAGTTCACCGTGACTCATCTCCTGTGTTTCGGTTTCGGCTTTTCGGCGCGGACTTTTGCGGCGCGATTGGACAAGCGGGTGTGGAAAATTTCTGCGACGAGCCGAGATGCAGAGGGCATTGCCGAGATCGAGGCGCAAGGATTTCACGGGCTGCCGTTTGACAGCACTTTGCAGATTGCGCCCGATGTCACGCATCTCCTGATTTCGGCGCCACCCGATGAAAATGGCGATCCTGTCCTGCGCTTGTTTCAGGCACAATTGCAGAGGCTTTCAAAGCAGTTGAAATGGGTGGGCTATCTCTCAACCACGGGGGTTTATGGCGACCGGGGCGGCGACTGGGTGGATGAGGACAGCCCGCTTGAACCCAATACGGCGCGGGGCCAGAGGCGCTTGGAGGCGGAGCGGAGCTGGCTCAGGCTCCACAGCGATTTTGGAGTGCCGGTGCATTTGTTTCGCCTTGCCGGGATTTATGGGCCGGGGCGGAACACGCTTCTCAATGTCCGGGATGGCAGCGCCAAACGCATCATCAAGCCGGGGCAGATTTTCAGCCGCATTCATGTGGAGGATATTGCGGGCGTGCTTGCGGCTTCCATTGCAAAGCCAAATCCGGGCCGCGCCTATAATGTCTGTGACGACGAGCCCTGCCCGCCGCAGGAGGTGGTGGAATTTGCAGCTGATTTGCTGGGCCTGCCGCTGCCGCCGGAAATTCCGTTTGAGGATGCGGAGCTTTCGCCCATGGCCAAAAGTTTTTATGCGGACTCGAAGCGGGTTTCCAACAAGCGCATCAAGACCGAGTTGGGCTACAGGCTGATCTATCCGAATTATCGTGACGGCTTGCGCGCCCTCTTACCCACACTCACGGGGTAATGCCGTCAGCCCGTTCAGCCAGTTGCAAGCGCCGTTTCGCGGATGAGCATCAATTGCCCCCGGTGTCGACAGGCGGTGATCGCCGCCCTTGATCAGGGTCATGGTGATGTCCGGGCCCGACAGGGCTTCGAAAACCTTGAGCGCATGGGACGGCGGCACGTCCGGGTCGCTGCTTCCCTGCAGGATGCGCACAGGGCACGGCAGTTCAAGCCCGGTTTTCAGCAGCAAGTGTTTGGCGCCATCCTCCAAAAGCTTGAGGGTGATCGGCATGGGGTCGCCATATTCCGAGGGGCGCTGGTAGACGCCGCGCGTTTCCAATTGCTGGCGGGCTTCGGGTGAAAACGCATCCGACATCAGATCATTGGTCATGTCGGCGGCGGGTGCTATCAGCACGATGCCGGCGATGCGCTTTGCGGCGCGGGGATCATCGCGTAGCAGCACCTTGGCCAGGAGAAGCGCCAGCCAGCCGCCCATGCTGGAGCCCACGATGATGCGTTTGGATTTGGTCTTCTCGATGAACATGTGGATGGACTGCTCGAGCCAATCGGAAATGGTGCCATCGGTGAAAAGTCCGCCGGACTGGCCATGGCCCGAATAGTCAAAGCGCAGGCCGGGCCTTCTGGTTTCGCGGGCAAGGGCGGCCAGGGCTTCGGCCTTGGTTCCCAGCATGTCCGACATGAAACCGCCGAGCCAGAAGAAGCCGCAGCGGCCCAGATCATCGGCAGCGCCATCCTGAAGAAAAGCCAGTTTTACGCCGCCCGGGCCTTGCTCAAAATCCACACCCGCCATCTAAATTACCCAATCCAATCAGCCCTCCTTGACGGCAGCCCCGCTTCAAGGTCTATAGCGGGGTTCTTAACCGGTCAGTCTCGGATTCGATACGGCCATAACATGGAGAAGCATAGAGCTTGAGTATACCCCCCCGGAGGCCAACGATTGTACGCGGTGCCGCCCCCCCGCAAAAAGAAGAAGGTAACAAGATTAACCACCGCATTGATGCGCGCGAAGTGCGCCTCATCGGAGCCGACGGACAGAATGTTGGCGTCGTGCCAACCCGCCAGGCCCTGGCAATGGCCGAGGAAGCCAACCTCGATCTGGTCGAAATCTCGCCGGATGCCGTTCCCCCCGTTGCCAAGATCCTCGATTACGGCAAATTCAAATTCCAGGAACAGAAAAAGGCCGCCGAGGCCCGCAAGAAGCAAAAGGTCATTGAGATCAAGGAGATCAAGATGCGCCCGATGATCGATGACCATGACTATGAGGTCAAGATGAAGGCCATCAAGCGCTTCTTCGAGGAGGGCGACAAGGTCAAGGTGACGCTGCGCTTCAGGGGCCGCGAAATGGCCCACCAGGAGCTTGGCCACAAGCTTTTAAACCGGGTTAAGGCCGATACGGCCGAAATCGCCAAGGTTGAATCCGACGCGCGCTTTGAAGGCCGCCAGATCGTGATGATCATCGCGCCGAAATAGGCAATTGAGGGGTGCAACCCAATGGGTTGCATCGCCCCCGAATTTCTGCTTAACAGCCCCCATTAAGCCGCCTGGCCATGTAAAGGGCATGCCATGGCGGCTTCTTATCGCTTTGAAAGGACTTAAGCCAAATGCCCAAAATGAAAACGAAATCCTCGGCCAAGAAGCGCTTCAAAACAACCGCTTCGGGCAAGATTCGTGCCGCTGGAGCTGGAAAGCAACATGGCATGATCAAGCGCACGAACAAGCAAATCCGCAACCAGCGCGGCACCATGATTTTGTCCCCCGGTGATACGGGCCTCGTCAGAATCCATATGCCCTACGCCCGTTAAGGAGAGCTCCCATGCCACGTTCAAAAGGCGGCACCGTCGCCCGCAAATCCCACAAGAAAGTCATGAGCCAGGCGAAGGGCTATTTCAGCCGCCGCAAGAATGTTTTCCGCGTTGCCGTGCAGGCGGTGGAAAAGGCCGGACAATATGCCTACCGTGACCGCCGCACCAAGAAGCGCAATTTCCGCGCGCTGTGGATCCAGCGCATCAATGCGGCCACCCGCGAATTGGGCCTCACCTATGGCCGATTTATTTACGGGCTCGACAAGGCCGGCATCGAAGTTGACCGCAAGGTTCTTTCCGATCTTGCGATCCATGATCCCGCTGGTTTTGCTGCGCTGGTTGAGAAGGCCAAGGCTGCTCAATAAGCAAACGCTCATATTATTAGAATTCCTTGGCCGGGCCGGTAGGGTTGCGTTAAGCAATCGGGGTCCGGCCAATTCGTTTCAAGGACCAAAATTCCCATGAGTCTCGAACAGGATATCCTGCAGCAGGTGGCAAGCGCTTCTGATGAAGCGGCGCTCGAAGCTTTGCGCGTGGCAACGCTGGGCAAGAAGGGCTCCATCTCCGAGCAGATGAAAGCTCTGGGCGCGATGGGCCCTGATGCGCGCAAAGAAGCTGGTGCGGCGCTCAATGTTTTGAAAGACAAGGTGACCGAGGCGATTGCGGCGCGGAAAGCCGTGTTGCAGGAAGCGCAGCTTGAGCAGCGTCTTGCTTCCGAAAAGATCGATGTGACCTTGCCGGCGCGCTCCGAGTCGCGCGGCACGGTGCACCCGGTTTCCCAAGTATGGGAAGAAGTGGTGCAGATTTTCGGCGATCTCGGCTTTGCGGTGGCCGAGGGCCCGCATATCGAAGATGATTTTCACAATTTCACGGCGCTCAACATTCCACCCGAACATCCGGCGCGGCAGGAGCACGACACCTTCTATTTCCATGAGAAGGCTGACGGCAGCCGCATGGTTTTGCGCACACATACCTCGCCGGTGCAAATCCGCACCATGCTGACGCAGAAGCCGCCCATCCGCATCATCGCGCCGGGGCGCACCTTCCGCAACGACAGCGACATGACGCATACGCCGATGTTCAACCAGATCGAAGGCCTGGTGATCGACGAGACAACCCATATGGGCCATCTCAAATGGATCCTCGCCGAGTTCTGCAAGAGCTTCTTTGAAGTCGACGATGTGAAGATGCGCTTTCGCGCCTCGCATTTCCCGTTCACGGAGCCTTCCATGGAAGTGGACATCAACTGCTCCTGGGAAGGCGGCCAGGTGAAAATCGGCCAGGGCTCGTCGTGGCTGGAAATCCTCGGCAGCGGCATGGTGCATCCCAATGTGATCAGGGCCGGCGGCCTCGATCCGGATAAGTACCAGGGCTATGCCTTCGGCATGGGGCTCGACCGCATCGCCATGCTGAAATACGGCATTCCCGATCTGCGCGCCTTCTTCGAGGCCGATCTGCGCTGGCTCCGGCATTACGGATTCAAGGCCCTGAATGTGCCGACCTTGCCGGGAGGGTTGTCATGAAATTCACCCTCTCATGGCTGAAGGATTATCTCGACACGTCGGCGACGCTCGAGCAGCTCGTGGACGGGCTTGTTGGCGTCGGGCTTGAGGTTGAGCAGGTCGAGGACAAGACGAAGCTGCTGGCGCCCTTCAAGGTGGCCTATGTCATCGAAGCGGTGAAGCATCCCAATGCGGACAAACTGCGGCTCTGCAAGGTCGAGACGGATACGGGCATTTATCAAGTTGTCTGCGGCGCGCCGAACGCGCGCAACGGCATGAAGGGCATCATGGCGCTGCCTGGAGCCTACATTCCCGGCACCGGCATTACGCTGGAAAAAGGCGTGATCCGCGGCCAGGAAAGCCAGGGCATGCTGTGTTCGGAACGCGAGCTGCTGATCAGCCAGGAGCATGACGGCATTATCGATCTGCAAGGTGATTGGCCGATTGGGACATCGGCAGTGAAGGCGCTCGGCCTTGACGATCCGATGATCTATGTGAAGGTGACGGCGAACCGGCCCGATGCGCTGGGGATTTACGGCATTGCGCGTGATCTTGCGGCCAAGGGACTGGGCAAGTTGAAACCGCTCGCTGCGCGACCCATTACTGGCGCGTTCGATTCACCCATCAAGGTTTCGCTGGATTTTGAAGATACAAAGCCCTGCCCGCTTTTTGTCGGGCGCTATTTCAAGGGCGTGAAAAACGGCCCGTCTCCGGAATGGCTGCAGCGGCGCTTGAAGGCCATTGGGTTGCGGCCGATTTCGACGCTGGTCGATATCACCAACTACATCACCTTTGCCTATGGCAGGCCGCTGCATGTCTTCGATGCGGACAAGGTGAAGGGCAATATCCGGGCGCGCATGGCCAGGGACGGAGAAGAAGTTGCCGCACTTGACGGCAAGACCTATGCGCTCACCCCAGAGATGACAGTGATTGCCGATGACAAATCAGCCGAAGGCGTTGCCGGCATTATTGGCGGCGAGCATTCGGGCTGCTCGGAGACAACGAAAAATGTTTTCATGGAAGCGGCCTATTTCGATCCCTTGCGCACCGCCGCCACGGGGCGGAAGCTCGGCGTGATTTCCGATGCGCGCTACCGCTTCGAGCGCGGCGTTGACCCGGCCTTCACGCAGGTGGGCGCGGAAATTGCCACGCAGATGATCCTTGAGCTCTGCGGCGGGGCGGCTTCGCATCTGGTGATTGCGGGCAAGGTTCCGCTGAACCCGCGGTCCTACACGTTGCGTCCCACGCGGGTGAAAAGCCTTGGCGGGCTTGATCTCCCTTTGGCCGAGCAGAAACGCATTCTTTCCGATCTCGGCTTCGGCGTAAAGGAAACAGCGGGGGGCCTAGAGTGTTCGCCTCCCTCCTGGCGGCCTGATGTGAATGGTGAAGCCGATCTTGTTGAAGAGGTTTGCCGCATTCATGGTCTTGACAAGATTCCGCCTGTTGCCATGGAGCGCGAGCATCCAATTGCCACGCCGGTGCTCAATCCCTTGCAGAAACGGATGCTGGCGGCGCGGCGCGGTCTGGCGGCGCGGGGCTTCAATGAAGCGGTGACCTGGTCATTCATTCCGGAGGCGCAGGCGAAACTGTTCGGCGGCGGGCAGGCGGAACTGAAGCTTGCCAATGCCATTTCGTCGGAACTCACGGATATGCGGCCCTCGCTCATTCCCAATCTCATTGCCGCCGCAGGGCGCAACGGGAAGCGGGGCTTTGCCGATGTGTCCTTAAGCGAAGTGGGCCATGCCTATGCGGGTGACCGTCCACAGGATGAGACCTTGCGGGCGGCGGGAGTTCGCCGTGGGGACGTTGTCACGCGCAATTGGATGGGCGGCGCACGCCTGGTTGATGCCTTCGATGCCAAGGCTGACGCACTTGCCGTGCTTGACGCTGCAGGGGCCGCCACGGCAACCTTGCAAGTCGTGGCGGGTGCTCCCGCCTGGTATCACCCCGGCCGTTCCGGCACAATTCAGATGGGGCCGCAGAACAAGCTGGCTACTTTCGGCGAGATTCATCCCCGGGTTCTGGCGGCCTTGGATGTGAAGGGGCCTTTGGTTGCTTTCGAAGTGGTGTTGAATGCCATTCCGGTGCCGAAATCGAAAAATGCCACGCGGGCGGCGCTCAATGCATCCGATCTTCTGCCCGTGTCGCGCGACTTCGCTTTTGTGATTGATGACAGCGTGGAGGCCGACAAGCTCATCAAGGCGGCGAAAGGTGCAGACAAGGCGCTGATTTCCGATGCGGTGGTGTTTGACGTGTTCAAGCTTGACGGCGCCAAGAAATCCTATGCCATCGAGGTGACGCTGCAGCCTCGTGACAAGACGCTGACTGATGAAGAGATTGAGGCGGTGTCGCAGAAAATCATCGCGGCCGTGCAAAAGGCTACGGGCGGGATGTTAAGGAGTTAACTTTCTCTTGCACCTCCCCCTTGTGGGGAGGTCGAAATCCGCGCACGCGCGCGGATTGAGGGTGGGGATCTGGTGGTGTCGGAGCGACCCCCACCCCTAACCCCTCCCCACAAGGGGGAGGGGAAAGACGGTAGAGAACTCAGTTCACACCCACTTGAAAACCACAAAGCCCCAGATCAGGGCCAGCACGAGGCCGCCCCAGAGGGGCACGCCGTAAAGCCCAAGCCAGGCGAGAAAAATAAAGCATGTGCCGAGATGGGTGATGAAGAGCCTGTCGCCGCGCGTGGTATCGAGGGCAAAAATCCCCCGGCGCGGATTGCCGCCGGGCGAATAGTATTCCCATACGCCCATGGCCGCGATGGATCCGAAGATATAGAGGAAGAACAAGGCCGTGGGCCAAGTCCAGGCCATCCATGAAATACCCATTCCGGTGCCTCCTTACACGCGGCCCAGGGCAAAGCCCTTGGCGATATAGTTGCGAACAAAATAGACGACAATGGCGCCCGGAATGAGGGTGAGCACGCCCGCCGCCGCCAGCAGGCCGAGCTCATAGCCCGAGGCGCTCGAGGTTTTTGTCATGGCCGCCACGATGGGCTTGGCGGCAACGGACGTAAGGTTCTTGGCCAGCAGCATCTCCACCCAGGAGAACATGAAACAGAAGAAGGCCGCCACGCCAATGCCTGCCGAAATCGTCGGAATGAAAATCTTCACAAAAAATTTCGGGAAGGAATAGCCGTCCACATAGGCGGTCTCGTCCAGCTCCTTGGGAACGCCCGACATGAAGCCTTCGAGAATCCATACGGCCAAGGGAATGTTGAACAGCATGTGGGCGAAAGCCACGGCCAGAGGGGTGTCAAAGAGGCCGACCGATGAATAGAGCTGAATGAAGGGCAGCACGAATACGGCGGGTGGCGCCATGCGGTTCGACAGGAGCCAGAAGAACAGGTGCTTGTCGCCCAGGAAGCGGTAGCGCGAGAAGGCATAGGCCGCAGGCAGCGCCAAAGCCACGGAGAGAACCGTGTTCAACGCCACATAGGTGATGGAGTTGATGTAGGCGCCATACCAGCTGGGATCGGTGAAGATCGTCCGGTAGCTGTCGAAGGTGAACTCGCGGGGGTAGAGCGAAAAGCGGTTCAGAATCTCGTTGGTGGTCTTGAACGACATGTTGACCAGCCAATAGATCGGCAGCATCAGGAAAATGATATAGACAATGGGAACGAGAGAGCGCTTCGACATCAGTTTGCCTCGTTTCGCATCATGAGGGTGTAGAACAGCCAGCTGGCAAGCAGGATGATCAGGAAGTAGACGATCGAGAACGCCGCCGCCGGCCCGAGGTCAAATCCGCCCAGTGCCTTTTGCACAAGGTCGATGGAGAGGAACTTGGTGGCGCTGCCCGGCCCGCCGCCGGTCAATACGATCACTTCCGTATAGATCATGAAACTGTCCATGAAGCGGAGCAGGATTGCGATCGTCAGCACATGCTTGAGTTTCGGCAACTGAATGTAGCGGAACACCGCCCAGGGCCTGGCGCCATCGATCTTGGCGGCCTGATAATAGGCATCGGGAATGGAGACGAGGCCCGCATAGCACAGCAGCACGACAAGCGAGGTCCAATGCCAGACATCCATCAGGACAACGGTGAACCAGGCGGCAACGGGATCGCGCGTGTAGTTGTAGGGAATGCCCAGGGCATTAATGCCCCGGCCGAGAAGGCCAATATCAGGAAGCGCCATGATGTTCCACATGGAGCCCACGACATTCCACGGCACCAGCAAGGGCAAGGCCATCAGCACGAGGCATACGGACACCCAGGGGCCTTTACGCGGCATGCAGAGCGCGATTGCAAGGCCCAGCGGGATCTGAATGAACAAGGCCACCGCGGTGAAGATGATCTGGCGCCCGAGCGAATCCCTGATCTGGTCGTTGTCAAGCAACTGCTCGAACCAGGTGGTGCCCGACCAGAAGAACTCATTGTTGCCGAATGTTTCCTGAACCGAATAGTTCACAACGGTCATCAACGGCACGAGGGCGTTGAAGGCAACCACCAGGAAGACGGGGAGCACCATCCACCAGGCCTTGTTGTTGAATGTCTTGTTCATCGGGCTTCCCCCGCCAGCCAGCCGTCGTTGTAGATTTGCGTATGGGACTTGTCGAACGCCAGATGCGCCTTGCCCTCGGGGATGGCGGCCCCTTCCGGCACAATCAATTTGACGGAATTCTCGCCAAGCCTCGTGTCGACCACGCGATAGCGGCCGATGTCGGACACTTTCACAACATTCACGGGCAGGCCCTTGGCGGCAAAGGTCACGAATTCCGGCCGGATACCCAGTTCCAGGCGGCCTGACCCGTTCGAAGACGCGGCGTTGTCCGCGGCAATTTCATGCCCGTTCACAAAGGCTTTGCCACCCTTGACCTGGCAGGGCATCACATTCATGCCGGGCGAGCCAATGAAATGGCCCACAAAAATGTGCTTGGGCTTTTCGAAGAGCTCAATGGGGGTTCCCGTCTGCACGACTTCACCATTGTTCATCACCACAACCTGGTCGGCAAAGGTGAGAGCCTCGGTCTGGTCGTGGGTCACATAGATCATGGTTCGCTTGATGCGGTGCTGCAGCTCCTTGAGCTTGGAACGCAGTTGCCATTTGAGATGGGGATCGATGACGGTGAGTGGTTCATCGAACATGATGACATTGACGTCGGAGCGGACAAGGCCGCGGCCCAGGGAAATTTTCTGCTTGCCGTCGGCGGTGAGGCCGGAGGCGCGTTTCGAAAGGGTCGCCGTCAGTTCCAGCATTTCGGCAATTGCGGTCACCCGCTTCTTGATCTCCGTTTCATCGACCTTCCGGTTGCGCAGGGGAAAGGCCAGATTGTCGTAAACCGTCATGGTGTCGTAAATCACCGGGAACTGGAACACCTGGGCGATGTTGCGGCGTTCCGGCGTTTCATTGCTGACATCGCGGCCGTCAAACAAGATCCGGCCTTCGCTTGGGTGAAGCAGGCCGGAAATCAGATTAAGCAACGTGGTCTTGCCGCAGCCCGATGGGCCCAAAAGCGCGTAGGCCCCGCCATCGGCCCAATCGAGATGTACGCGCTTAAGTGCGAAGTCTTCGTCACGCTTGGGTTCCGGCATATAGGAATGGCGCAGATTGTCGATTGTGATCTTGGCCATCAGGTGCCTCCACCCTCACCCTGAGGTGCCTCGCAAAGCGAGGCCTCGAAGGGCAAACACAGTTCAAATTGCTGCCGATGCTTCGAGGCGCACTGCGTGCGCACCTCAGCATGAGGAGGAAAGAGGTTATCAATTGTGATCCTGGCCATCAGGACACCAGTTTACCGGCAGCATCAAAGAACAGGGCGCGGGAGACATCGGCATGGAATGTCGCCGTTTCGCCGACTTGGTGGGGATGCACGCCATGGGATTGGGATACCCAGGTCTGGCCGCCCACATCGATATGCACCACGCTCTCGGAACCCGAAATCTCGGTCACCAGCACCCGGCCCGAAAGGGCGCCACTGGTTTCCGACGACTTCTGCGGCAGCACGTAGTGGGGCTGCAGGCCGATGCTGTAGTCGCCGTCAGGAAGTTTTGCGGCGCCGGCGGCCACGGGCCAGGACACGCCGCCATGGGACAATTGCAATTTCTTGCCCTTCTTCGTGACCTTGGCGATGTTGATCGGCGGATCGGAAAACACCCGCGCCGAGACGAGCGAGTTCGGCTTGCGGTAAATTTCCGCCGTCGGGCCAAACTGGGTGATGCGGCCTTCGTGCATGGTCAGCGTCTGATTGCCGAACAGCAGCGCCTCGTGGGGCTCGGTCGTGGCATAGAACACGATGGCGTTGCGGCCTGAAAAAAGCTTCGGCAATTCGTCGCGCAGTTCCTCACGCAGCTTGTAGTCAAGATTGGCCAGGGGTTCATCGAGGAAAATGAGATCGCTGTCCTTCACGATGGCGCGCGCGATGGCGGTGCGTTGCTGCTGGCCGCCGGAAAGCTCAGCGGGTTTGCGGTCAAGCATTGGCGTGAGCCGCAGGATTTCCGAGGCCTTGCCCACCCGGGATTTGACTTCGCTTTCCGCCATGCCGGTCACGCGGAGCGGCGAGGCGATGTTCTCAAAGACCGAGAGCATGGGGTAGTTGATGAATTGCTGGTAGACCATGGAGACATTGCGCCGCTGCACGGGCACATGGGTTACGTCCCTTCCCCGGTGCCAGATTGCTCCGGTCGTCGGCTTCTGGATACCCGCCATCAGCTGCATGAGAGTGGTCTTGCCGGCGCGCGTTGCGCCCAAGAGGATATTGAACGAGTTGTCATCAAAGACCAGGCTCGTGTCATGGATGTGCATGTCCGCGCCGACGCGCTTAGACACATTTTTCAGTTCAAGTGTCATCGGGAGCGATCACTATGTCCATCGAAATCAATTGTAGCACGAATGGGCCGGACACATGAAGTGCCCGGCCCATCGCGGGAGGTCAGCAGTAGATTACTGAGTCCACTGCTTGATGATTTCATCATAGGCGATGGTGACGCCCTGCTCTTTTTCGGGTTCGATCTTGGCTTTCGGGCCATCGGCCTTGCCAAGCCACTCGGAAGGATCCTTTTCCGCATTCATGCGCGGGCCACATCCGCCATAAGTCTTGTTGGCTTCGTCCGCGGCCTGCATACGGGCCATGATCTGGTCCATTTCACTCGCAAGACGGTCCATGGCCTGTTGCGGCGTGAAGGCGCCGGAGTTCACGTCACCGATCTGCTGCCACCAGAGCTGTGCCAGCTTTGGATAGTCAGGCACGTTGATGCCGGTTGGCGACCAGCGCACGCGGTCCTTCGAGCGGTAGAACTCGACGAGACCACCAAGTTTCGGCGCGCGTTCCGTGAATGATTCATGGCGTGCCGTTGAGTCCCGGATGAAGGTCAAACCGACCTGGCTCTTCTTCACGTCAACCGTCTTGGACACGGCAAACTGGGCATAGAGCCAGGCTGCCTTGGCGCGGTCGGCTGGAACCGACTTGAGGATTGTCCACGAGCCCACATCCTGATAGCCGACCTTCTGGCCATCCTTGTAGTAGACGCCATGGGGCGATGGAGCCATGCGCCACAGCGGATTGCCTTCGGCATCAACGGTGTTGTTGCCTTCGCTCTTTGGGGCAACCATCGAGGCGGTGAAGGCCGTGTACCAGAATATCTGCTGGGCTACGTTGCCCGAGGAGAGCGCCGGCAGCGACTGATAGAAGTCATAGTCAGCAGCACCCGGAGGGGCGTATTTGCGGAGCCATTCATCCCACTTGGCAATGGCATAAACCGAGGCAGGGCCATTGGTTTCACCACCGCGCGAGACAGATGCGCCCTGCGGGTTGCAGGAGCCCTTTTCCATGCGGATGCCCCACTCATCAATGGGAACGCCGTTTGGCTCGCCCGGCGGAACCGGTGCCAGCCATGGAAAGCCAGGCGTCAGTCATGCGCCAGCCCAAGTCAGGCGCGCGCTTGCCGTAGTCCATGTGGCCATAAATTTTTACACCGTCGATTTCCTTCACGTCTTCCGAGAAGAATTGCGCGATGTCCTCATAGGCCGACCAGTTCACCGGAACGCCGAGGTCATAGCCGTATTTGGCCTTGAATTTCTCCTGCAGGTCGGGCCGGTCAAACCAGTCCTTGCGGAACCAGTAGAGGTTGGCGAACTGCTGGTCGGGCAATTGATAGAGCTTGCCATCGGGGCCGGTGGTGAACTGAGTGCCGATGAAGTCGGCGAGGTCGAGACCGGGATTGGTCACATCCTTGCCTTCGCCGGCCATGAAGTCCGTGAGGTTCACCGACTGCTGCAGACGCGAGTGGGTGCCGATCAGATCGGAGTCGTTGACGTAAATGTCGTAGAGGTTCCGGTTGGTCTGCATCTGGGTCTGCACGGCCTGCACGACTTCGCCTTCACCGAGGATCTGATGGTTCACCTTGATGCCGGTGATTTCCTCAAAGGCCTTGGTCAGAACCGTTGATTCATAGGTGTGAGTCGGAATGCCTTCCGACAGGGCGTTGATTTCCATGCCTTTGAAGGGCTCGGCAGCCTTGATGAACCATTGCATTTCCTTCAACTGATCCTCTTTGGAGAGGCTTGAAGGCTGGAATTCGTCGTTGATCCATTTTTGGGCTGCGGCTTCGTCGGCATAACTTGGGCTGGCGAACGCGCAGAGCGTCAAAGCAGCAGCCGTCGCTAGAAGCTTCATTTTCATCGATAATCCTCCCATAAAAAAATGTGGCGCCTTTGTTGGAGCCTTGCCGCAATATCAAATGAAAAAAAATGAACGTCAATAGAAATGTTACCGAAAGCATTGTGCGCCGCAAACGAAAGTTATTGCGTTGCAGTATTGCTTAATGTGAAAAAAAATGAAAAAAGAAGAATTGAAAAAGATTTCTGGATTCCACCATGACCCAACTGAGCCCGCGCCAGCACCAAATCCTTACCCTTGCGCGGGCCACTGGGACTGTTCAGGTGGATGATCTGGCGGGGCGTTTTGACGTCACCCCGCAAACCATCCGCAAGGATTTGAACGAACTTTGTGACGGAAGATTGTTGGCGCGCACCCATGGCGGCGCCATGCTGACGTCCGGCGTTGAAAACGTCGCTTATGAATCACGCCGGCAGCTCGCGGCCATGGAAAAGCAGGTCATCGGCCAGCGCACCGCGACCCTTATCCCCAACAATTGCTCGCTCTTCATCAATATCGGGACGACGACGGAAGAAGTGGCCCGCGCCCTGGTGCACCACGAGGGACTGCTGGTCATCACCAACAACATTCATGTGGCCACCATCCTCATGCCCTGCCCCAAGATCGACGTGATCATCGCCGGTGGCGCGGTGCGCCGCAGCGATGGCGGCATCGTGGGCGAGCAGGCGGTGGACCTGATCGCCCAGTTCAAGGTTGACCACGCGGTGATCGGCGCCTCGGCCATCGATGATGACGGCGCCATGCTCGATTTCGATTACCGCGAGGTGCGGGTGGCACAGGCCATCCTGAACAATGCGCGCAATATCATCCTGGTGGCTGACGCGATGAAGTTCACCCGCTCGGCGCCTGTGCGCATCGGTCATCTTTCGCAAGTTGACGTGTTTGTCACAGACCGGACACCGCCCGACGCAATCGTTGAACTGTGCCAGCACAACGGGGTTGAGCTTGAGATTACCGATGCCGGACAGAGTTACGATTCCACAATACAGGCCGCAGAATGATTTATGATGTGTTTGTGATCGGCGGCGGCGTCAATGGCTGTGGCATCGCCCGCGATGCGGCGGGCCGGGGCCTGAAGGTGTTTCTTGCCGAGCAGGGCGACCTTGCCTCGGGCACATCCTCGGCTTCAACCAAGTTGATCCATGGCGGCCTGCGCTATCTTGAGCATTACGAGTTCCGCCTGGTGCGCGAGGCCTTGATTGAGCGTGAGGTGCTGCTCAAGGCGGCGCCGCACATCATCTGGCCCCTGCGCTTCGTGCTGCCCCATCACAAGGGCTTGCGGCCGCGGCCTCTCATTCGTCTTGGGCTTTTTCTTTATGACCATCTCGGCGGCCGCAAGATCCTGCCGCCGACGCGCAGCGTCGACCTGCATCGCGATGTGACCGGCGAGCCGCTCAAGCCGGAATTTTCCTATGCCTATGAGTATTCCGATTGCTGGGTGGAGGACGCGCGGCTTGTGGCGCTCGCCGCAAGGGATGCGGCCAACCGTGGCGCTGAAATCCACACACGGACGAAATGCACCAGCGCGCGGCGGGCGAACGGCAACTGGGAAATAAAAATTCAACCTGAGGGCGGCAAGGAAGAGACAATTCAGGCCAAAGTGCTGATCAATGCGGCAGGGCCGTGGGTGAGCGAGGTTCTGGGAAGCATCGTGGGGCGCAACAATCCGGACCGGATCCGCATGGTCAAGGGCAGCCACATCGTGGTTGACAGGCTTTATGATCACGACCGCTGCTATATTTTCCAGAACGCCGATGGCCGCATTTGTTTTGCCATTCCCTACGAGCAGGATTTCACGCTGATCGGCACGACGGACGAGGATTATATCGGTGAGCCCGGCAACCCGCAGATCACCGACAGCGAGATCGACTACCTGCTGTCATCTACCAGCGAATATTTCAAGCTTCCGATCACGCGTGAACAAGTGCGCTGGACCTATTCGGGGATCAGACCGCTCTATGACGACGGGGCCAGCAAGGCGCAGGAAGCAACGCGTGACTATGTGCTGAAGCTCGATGCGCCAAGCGGCCAGGCGCCGCTCGCTCTCGGTGTTCGGCGGCAAGATCACCACGTTCCGCAAGCTGGCCGAATCGGTTCTGGAAAAGCTCGCGCCGTTTTTCCCGAAGGCCAAGAAGCCGTGGACGGCGGGTGCCGCCTTGCCCGGCGGAGACTTTCCCTTCGATGAGGTGGAAGCTACGCATTGCCGAGCTGCAGCGCAAATACTCGTTCTTCTCGCCGCAGAATGTCAGGCGGATTTTCCGCGCCTATGGCACCCATGCGGAGAAGATGTTTGACAACGCGCGCTTTGCCAAGGACATGGGCAAGAGCTTCGGCCCCTTGAGCGAGCGCGAAATCAACTATCTCATCGCCGAAGAATTTGTGCGCGAGCCCGACGACATCCTGTGGCGCAGGTCAAAGCTTGGCCTGCATCTTTCGGCTGACGAGCAGAAGGCGTTGCGCGAGTACATGAAGCCTGCTGTAAAAGAAAAGAGTTCCAAGCGCGCGAAGGGGTAAGGCGATGCCTGATTTCATTCTTGCCATTGATCAGGGCACAACCTCGTCGCGCGCCATTGTCTTTGACGCAAAGCTCAGGCCCAAGGCTTCCGCCCAGAAGGAATTCAAGCAGTATTTTCCCAATTCGGGCTGGGTTGAGCATGATCCGGAGGAAATCTGGAAATCGGTGCTGGCCACCTGCAGGGCTGCGATCAGCCAAGGCAAAGACCGCGCCGAAGAATATCCGCTGCCTCGGCATCACCAACCAGCGTGAAACCACAGTGGTTTGGGAGCGCAAGACGGGCAAGGCCATCCACAAGGCCATCGTCTGGCAGGACCGTCGCACGGCGGAAATTTGCGCGAAGCTGAAATCCCAGGGACATGAAAAACTTTTCACTGCAAAAACCGGCCTGCTGCTTGGATCCCTATTTCTCCGGGACGAAAGTGTCGTGGATTCTCGATCATGTCGGCGGTGCGCGGGAACGGGCCGAGCGCGGCGAGCTATGCTTTGGCACCATCGACTCGTTTCTGATCTGGCGGCTCACGGGCGGCAAGTCCCACGTCACGGATGCCACCAATGCGTCACGCACCCTGCTCTACAATATCCATACCGGCGACATGGGACGATGAACTGCTGGGCATCCTTCGCGTGCCCCGCGCCATGCTGCCCGAGGTGAAGGATTGCGCGGCGGATTTCGGCGTGTGCGAGCCCAAGCATTTCGGCGCGGCAATTCCCATTCTGGGCGTGGCCGGCGACCAGCAGGCGGCCACCATCGGGCAAGCCTGTTTTGAACCCGGCATGATGAAATCAACTTATGGTACGGGCTGCTTTGCGCTGCTCAACACGGGATCAACGGCGGTTGTCTCCACCAACCGGCTGCTCACCACGGTTGCCTATCAGCTTGACGGCAAGCGCACCTATGCCCTGGAAGGGGCGATCTTCATTGCCGGGGCTGCTGTCCAGTGGCTGCGTGACGGATTGAAAGTGGTAAAGAAGGCCACCGATACGGGAGCGCTAGCCAAGGGCGCAGACAAAAATCAGAGCGTCTATCTGGTGCCCGCCTTCGTGGGCCTCGGTGCGCCCTATTGGAATGCGGAGGTGCGCGGCGCGCTTTTCGGCCTCACCCGCGCCACCACGAACAAGGAACTGGCACGGGCCGCACTGGAAGCGGTGTGCTACCAGACCAACGATCTTCTTGAAGCGATGAAACGGGATTGGGGGGCGACGGGGCAGACCATTTTGCGGGTTGACGGCGGCATGACGGCCTCCGACTGGACCATGCAATTCCTCGCCGATATTCTGGGCGCACCGGTTGACCGGCCCGTGGTGCTGGAGACAACAGCTTTGGGTGCGGCCTATCTCGCGGGCCTGCAGGCGGGCCTGCTACCGAAGCCTGACGTTTTCGCCAAGACGTGGAAACGGCAGAAACGCTTTACGCCGAAAATGGACGCAGAAACCCGTGCGCAAAAACGGGCGGGTTGGGCCGAAGCGGTGAAGAAGCTTCTGGCTTAGCTAGCAGAAAGAGGCCCTCATCCGGCCTTCTCACTGTCTGGATACAGGGCCGGGCCAATTTTCACTGTTTTGGCAGTTTCTCCCACGCCGCCCGCAGCAGCTTTTCCTCATCTGGTGAAATTGGCGCTGTAGCAGAAACTTTCTTGAGAGTGGCTGGCGGCGGATAGAGGCCTTTGTTTTTCAGCAGCGCAGGTTCGATATATGGGGTCGATGTCAAGACAGGGTTGGCATAACGCAGGAAGTTCGTGTTGGCGGCGGCAATGTCTGGCCTG
Organism: uncultured Alphaproteobacteria bacterium; assembly: GCA_963810045.1. Taxonomy (GTDB): domain Bacteria; phylum Pseudomonadota; class Alphaproteobacteria; order Rhizobiales; family Aestuariivirgaceae; genus Aestuariivirga. The sequence continues at coordinate 53,858 of CAWELV010000026.1, forward strand.
AGCATGAAGTCGATGAGCTGGTAGGCAGCATCCTTGTTTTGGGCATTGGTTGGGATAACGAAGTAATCCAGCCACATTGAGGTTCCCTCCAGAGGAACGCTATAGGTAATTTGCCCGGTGCCCTTCTTCTTTGCTTCTTCTGCCGCGCGAAATGTGGCGCCCGGGAAGCCGATGCTAACGCAGTACTTGCCTGAGGCCATGCTTTCATTCCAGCCTTCGTCTGGCACGCGTTTCACGTATTGCGAAATTTTTCCAAGAGCCGCATCAAGCGCCTCAATATCGGCGATGCCAATATTCTTGATGTCACCGCCGAGATAGGCAATGAGGGTGGGCGTGACGTCAAGCGGCTCATCGTTCATGGATATGCCGCATTGCGCCAGCGAGGCGGCAATCTCTGGGTCCATCACCAGGGATGTGCTGTCAAGCTTGAGGTCTGGTCGAAGGGCCCTGACCTTATCGACATTGACTGCAAGTCCCATCGTTCCCCACATATAGGGCTCACTGTGCAAATTGCCTGGATCCAGAACGTCGGAAGCAGTGCGCACTTTTGGATCGACGTCAGCGGAGTTTGGAATTCTGGTGCGGTCCAGCACGAGGACCGGGTCCTTGCCTTCGAGCACCAGTCGCATTTGCGATCCGGTTTGTATGACAACATCATATTTGTCGCTTCCGGCAAGCAACACGTCCTTCAACTCGGCTGAGCTTGTATAAGTGTCATAAGCCACCCGGATTCCGGTCTCCGTTTCAAATTTGTCGAGAGTGTCCGGATTGATATAGGTCGTCCAGTTCAGCATATGGATGATCGTCTGGGGGGGCTTGTCGGCAAATTTGAGCGCACGAGTGATGTTGTGGAATGTGTCTTGCGTGAGTAGCCCGCGAACCTTCATTCCCGCGTCTTCCTGGAAAGATTCGATTGCTGCGAATGTTGCAGGGCCGAAAACACCGTCCACAGGACCCGGCTCAAAGCCGAGTCTTTTCAAAACCTGCTGCGCGCCCTTTACCTTGTCCTTGTCCACAACGAGGTCTTGGCCGTCGACGCTGCCCGTACCCCAGCCTTCCTTTGCCCACGCTTCGGTGAACAGCGAGCGGATGGCCTGTGTGGCATTCACGGTTTCGACCGCGCCTCCCACGGCTGCAAAATGTGCATCCAGGGCCGCAGCGGTCAACTCATCCATCTTGTGCGACAGGTTTTCAGTTTTCAAATATTCCAGGCGGCGCAAGAGGCGTTGCACGGTTACAATTTCCTGCTCGGACGCTTGTGCAATGCTGTCGTATTGCACTGTCGGCTGCCCGGTATCAGGCGCGGAAACCATGCCTTGTCCGAAAGCGGCGTCAGTTGCACTGAACATGATGCCCAAAGAAAGAGCAAGCTTCACGGTGAGGGAAATATTACGGTTCATTTCACGTTCTCCAAGTTTGGGGTGCAAAATATCAAGGCAGTGATCGAACAGCGCGGAATCCGATGGAATTGGTTTTCCGGCTGGATTTTTCCCATGCGGCGACTTGTCCGTTCACTTCGCTTCGGTCAGTGGACCATGCGCCGCCAAGAACAACTCGTTTGTCACAGGTATTGGAGCTTGCGTTTGGCGCGTAGGAGAACGGCCGCCAGCAGTCCGCCGACCACTCCCACACATTGCCTTTCATGTCATAGAGGCCAAGCGCGTTCGGCGTGAATGAACCAACTGGTGCTGTGCCATTGTAGGTGTCCGGACAGTTTCCGGCAGCTGGTCCGGTGGCGTTAAAGCAGTCTTGCGAAGCATCGCCAATTTGGCCTTTTGTCTCCGCAGCACCTGCTCCACCAAGCGCTGCATATTGCCATTCATCCTTGGTGGGCAGGCGGTACTCTTTGCCGCTGAGCCTGGAAAGCCATGGCAAATACTGCGTGGTCGCATCATCAAAGGACACGAAGATCAACGGTCTGCTGCCTCGGCCCCAACCTGAATCATCCGCAATAGCCTTGCACGCGCCGTCATCTACGCACCTGTCCCAATCATCAAACGTGATGTCATTGCGCCCGATGGCGAAGTCGTGATCGATGTTGGTAGCTGTCGGAACCAGCTTCATCCGCTTTCGTGAAGTTCCCGGCCGAAACGACAACAAGCTCAGGGCAATCGGCGCAATCGCGAATAACATCGCCTTGTTGCCGTGGAGCCACGACAGACGTGGACGGCGCATCCTGTTCCGCCGTATCGGCCGGCTTCTCTGTTACTGGCGCAGTTTCCGGCAAAGGGCTTGGCGCCAGTTCTGCAGGTTTGGCGGCATCGACGGTCACCTGTGGCGGTTCTTGCGGCGGATTTGGAAGTTGAACTTCCGGCTGCGCAACTGCTTCAACTTCCAATGGCAATTCGGAAGAAAATGTTAAATCGGTCACATTTGGAGTTTCAGGCGCAGAGAGTTCTTTGCCCGTTTCAGCGCTTGGGGAGGGCATCAGATTTGACTGGATGAAGTGCCATATTTTCCCATCACTTGCCAAATCAAATACGATGCCAAAACTCGCCAAGCCCATCAATGCGACGATGGCGACAGTCGATCGCCAGCCGCCGGGTTGCCTGGGTTTTCGCGTGTGTTTGACGATCTTTGCACGTTTCTGCGTGAGTGCTGGCTCATGTCCCTGATGGTAATATTCATCAGTTGATTGTGCGCCGATGCCTTGCCTTCCGAGCGCCGCATTGCCACTAAGATCTTGAAATCGCAAGTCTGGCCAGGAATTGTCGGAAAGCGGTCGATCAAAATCAAAGCGGCTACCGGTGCGAATTTGCTTCTTGTCACCCAGGGAACGGCTCATCGCTCATGCTCCAAAAAGCAGTTGCTTTTGCAGGCCACCGGCGGCGTGAACCCACGACGTCGGTGACCTGCAAAATTCCACCCATGCCCTGTCAAGCGCAGACAGAATTCCGGGCCGTCCCTAAATCAGAGTCCCGAATTACAGCTAACATCAATTACAGCCAACATTAAGGCGCTCGGTGAAGACTAAATCAATGCGTGTTCGTCTTAATTTGCCGGAATGGTTGATGGCCCTCAGTCAACCGGGTGTGCAAAACGCTCAGCTCACATTATCCGGCAGCAAGGCGGTTGCCTCCAGCAACCGGCTGCTCACCACGGTTGCCTATCAGCTTGATGGCAAGCGCACCTATGCGCTGGAAGCGGTTTGCTACCAGACCAACGATCTTCTTGAGGCGATGAAAAGGGATTGGGGGCCACGAGAGGCGAAACCATTTTGCGGGTTGATGGCGGCATGACGGCCTCCGACTGGACCATGCAATTCCTGGCCGATATTCTCGGCGCACCGGTTGACCGGCCCGTGGTTCTGGAGACAACAGCTCTAGGTGCCGCCTATCTCGCGGGCCTGCAGGCGGGACTGCTGCCGAAGCCTGAAGTTTTCGCCAAGACCTGGAAGCGGCAGAAGCGCTTCATGCCGCAGATGGATGCAGAAACCCGCTCCCTCAAATTGGCGGGTTGGGCTGAAGCGGTGCGGAAGCTTCTGGCCTGAAATGGCGCGGGAGATACCGCGCCATTCCCTATTTTCTAATTCGAGGACTTACAGTCCCCAATAGGGCGGAACATTGTAATGTTCGTGGACGCGTGTTTCCCAGTCGCGGCTTTGCCAAGAATCATCGCTGAACTCCGGCGAATCGCGAAGCTGCTTTTCGTCCACATCGGTGCGGAAACCGTCCAATTTCGTATCATAACTGAGCCTTGCCCACGGCAAGGGGTAATGGTTGTGGCCGAGGCCGATGAAGCCGCCAAAGCTCAGCACGGCATAGACCACCCTGCCTGAAACCTTGTCGATCATCAGGTGGTCAACCTCCCCGATACGATTGCCCTTCCGGTCATAGACCTTGGTGCCTTCCACATCTTCGCTGGAGATGAAGGCATGGTTGGGATGTGCTGTATCCATATTCGTTACTCCTTAAACGTCGGGCGAGAAATCTTCCGCGACGCCAGGTGAAAGCGCCGCGGAAGCACGCGCACGCGACTTACTTCATCGCCGTCCTGTCAAAGGCCGGCAACGCTTCCAGTTGTTCCTTGGATGCGGTGATCGTCAGGCGGAGCGCATTGTCGGTATCCTTGATGACCTTGATGTCGTTAATGGGAATTGCGACATCCTTTTCACCGATTCCGAGAAATCCGCCAACGCCGACAATCGCCACGATATTGTTAAGCTCCTTGTTCATGATGAGATCATTGATCTCGCCAATATTTTCATTGGCAGCGGTATAGACGGCCTGGCCCATGAACTGCGAGGCAAGCACGGCGTCCGCCGGATTGACCTGGGCATTGCCAACGGTCGTTGTTGCGCTGTCAGTCGAAGGTGGTGGGGCAGGTGCTACAGCCGTATCTTCTGCCGGGGTTGTGGTGCCGGTCGTCACAGGATCGGTAGTAGTTGCCGGAGCCTGGGCGCTCGAAGCACTGCCTGCAGCTTTGCACTCGGCAGAAAGGTCGGCTTCAGGCACAGTTCCTGCCGGGGGGCAATCAGCCTTGTTTTGCACCTCCGGCACTGGGGCCGGCGCGGGCGCTGCTGGCGTCGATTCCTGGGCGTAGGCCACGCCTGAAGCACACAGCAGTGCAAGCATGGCTACGGTATTTCTGAAATTATTCATGTCTAGTCTCCTTTCACGGTTGGGGTAGCCATGAAACGGCTGAGCTGGCGAGAGGTTCCCTCGAAACCGGCGTCAGCTTGCAAAAATGACAAGCATCATGGAGAACGCGAAAATGACTCCCAGCAGGCCAAATGTCAGCACATGCCGCACGCCCTTGCGGGTCAGGCCCTGCCGCGCCCGGTTCGATGTCACAATGGTCATTTCAATGTCCTTATTACGCAGGGGCTGATGCACTTTTCCGTCCTAATGCAAGCGAATCACTGAATTAACCGATTGGCCAGTGATTTGGTTCCTGCGCCGAGCCCATTTGAATCATGAAATCCCCCGCAAGCGGAGGATTTCATTTCAGTGTTCCAGTTCAAAAGGCTACTGCGTCGTCGTGGGCGCGGGGGCCGTTGCCGGTGGGGCCTCGGCGGCTGGCGGAGTCGCGGGAGCCGGCGTCGCCGGCGCCATCGCATCCGGGGTTGCCGGTGCCGAGCTATCCTGCGTTACAGTTGGCGCGGTTGAGGTTCCGCTCCAATCGAATGAGAGCACAAAAAGAATGCCAAGCACCACGATCAGGGCGGCGATAATCAGGCCAGTCGAACTGTCCGATGGCCGGGCCGAAGCGCTGATATGAACATTGGTGGGAACGGGATCGCCAACAATAGGCTCATATTCAGGTTCCGGATCGGCCACGACCCTGGGCTTCTGTTGGGTAGATGCCATGATGGTTACTCCTTACTCGGTTGATCATAAAACCGTAAATGCGTGAACCTCCTCCTTTGTTCCAAGATTTTTCAGGGTGGCAAAATCATTGAGGGCACGAAACTCTAGCTGCCTTGAATGTTGTCCGCGGGCTTGCTCATCCTTGTGGCCCCTGCAGTCAGATGTGCGGCGACGGCAACAAACACAATCAGGCCACCTGCAATCGTGCCCCCGCCAGGCGTTTCGCTAAAAACCAGCCATACCCATAGGGGAGCCAATGGTGCATCGAGCGCTCCGATCAGGGCGGTTTCGATGGCGGGCAAAAATCTGGCGCCGAGGGTGAAGAGCGCCAAACCGACCGCCGAGTTTACGATGCCAAACAGAGCGAGCAGGAAGAGCTCATGACCAGTTACCACCAGCGGGTCACCAAACGGCCAACACACGAGCCCGCTTAGGAGTGCGGACAGGCAGGCTGCGGGCATGACTGGAATGTCGCGAGAGCGCCGGGCAATAATCATCATCAAGCGCCACACACAGGGTCATGCCAAAGGCAAGGAGATCGCCAAAGAGGCCTCCGTCACCGGCCGAAGCCCACCATCATGGCAACACCTGCCATGCCAAAAGGCTGGCGATGCAATTGCGCTTAGCCGTCGCCTTTTCACGCATGACCAACCAGCCGAGAGCTGCGGCAGAGAGAAATGGAACGGTGGCGTAGATCACCGCAACATGGGCAACGGATGTATGGCTTCAGCGAGGTGATGAAGAAAATCATCCCAAACGCCGATACGAATTGCCGCATAGAGCCAACTGGGCCAGCTCATGCGGCGGAATTCTTCCCACGGCATCGCGGCGCTTGATGAGCGAAGATTGACAACAGCTATCCCAATCGCGCCAAAAATACCGCGCCAGACGAGCATCGTCCAACTGTCCAATGGGATTAACCGGGTGAAAAGCCCTGCCGTACTCCAGGCTAAGGCAGATACCGTCATAAGTATCAGGCCTAAGGTTGGTATCCCGCTGGTTTCATGAAGATTTGTTTTCCGGCTTTGTCTTCCAGTCACCGGTCGTGTTCCACCAGCGGTTTGGATTTTTGCTGTCATCGAGGCCCCTGGTCCGGCTGGCCAGAATGTTTTGAAGCCGGATCACCGGCTCCTGATAGCTGTGGGTTTGAAAAATTATTTCGATGACCTGCGCAATCACAGACTGATCGTCCGGCAGTTCAAAACTGACCTCGACTATACGCGGCCGTTTCCGGAGATCGGTTTCGGCACCAGCGGCAGCGCCCTCAAGCGGGCGGTAGCGCTCAATTCCTTCTCCGGTCTGATATGCGTTGCTATCATACTTGCCCATCGTTAATGGCACGACCATTACAACCGCCTCCATGATGCGATCCACATCGTCGATGGGAGCTTGAAGATTGAGCAAAACCATCCGTTCCATCCGCACCGATTTCGTCTCAAAACTGCTGTCAATCATGGAAATATCCTTTTCCAAAGCCCGCGCACGGCTTCACCATAGGACATTGATGACAACCGCCTGTCAGCAGTGTTGAGGTGATTGCGCGAGACGCAGCGGTTCAAAGCACCATTGCCCGATGCCGAAAAATCCACCACACTCGCGGCATTCCAACAGGAGGAAAATAACGTGAGTTCTGCCGAATCTGCCGCCGTGTCCGCTTGGCTCTCGACGTTCGAGGCCGCCCTTTCAAAATCCGATGCCAAAGCAGCCGCAGCGCTGTTTGCCGATGAGTGCTACTGGCGCGATCTCGTGTCCTTCACCTGGAACATCATTACGCTCGAAGGCCGCGCCGCCATTGAGGCAATGTTGAAGGAGACCGTGGCCAAGGTGAAGCCTTCCAACTGGAAAATCGAAGGTGAAGCAAAGAAAGTTGATGGTGTCATCGAGGGCTGGTTCACCTTTGAAACGGCTGATGCGCGCGGGCGCGGCATTCTTCGCCTGAAGGACGGAAAATGCTGGACGCTGCTTACCACCATGGTGGAGCTGAAAGGCCATGAGGAACGCAAAGGGCCGAAGCGCGTCATGGGGGCCGAACATGGCGTTGCGAAAAATCGCAAGAGCTGGCTGCAGCTGAAGCAGGAAGAGGAAGCACGCCTCGGCGTTTCCGAGCAACCTTATTGCCTGATCGTCGGCGGCGGCCAGGGCGGCATTGCCCTTGGGGCCCGCATGAAGCGGCTTGGGGGTGCCCACCATCATCGTGGAAAAGAACGAGCGGCCGGGAGACAGCTGGCGCAAGCGCTACAAGTCGCTCTGCCTGCATGATCCGGTCTGGTATGACCACATGCCCTATTTGCCCTTCCCCGATGACTGGCCGGTTTTCTCGCCCAAGGACAAGATTGGCGACTGGCTGGAAATGTACACGAAAGTCATGGAGCTGAATTACTGGAGCTCAACGGTTTGCGAGAGTGCCTCCTATGACGCGGCCAAGCAGGAATGGACGGTGAAGGTGGTGCGCAATGGCAAGCCCGTCACCTTGCGGCCCAAGCAGCTTGTGCTGGCCACGGGGATGTCGGCGGTTCCCAATATGCCGACGTTTCCCGGCATGGAAAAATTCAAGGGCGAGCAGCATCATTCAAGCAAGCATCCCGGCCCCGACGCTTATGCCGGCAAAAAATGCGTGGTCATCGGCTCCAACAATTCCGCCCATGATATCTGCGCGGCCCTGTGGGAAGCGGGCGCCGATGTCACGATGATCCAGCGCTCGTCCACCCATGTGGCGAGATCCGATACGTTGATGGAGCTTGATCTCGGTCCTGTCTATTCGGAAAAGGCGGTGGCGAGAGGCATTGATGTCGATACGGCGGACATGCTGGTTGCCTCGGTGCCGTACAAGATCAAGCCCCAACAGCAAATTCCGGTGTTCCAGGAAATCGCCAGGCGCGACGCGGATTTTTATGCGCGGCTTGAAAAAGTCGGGCTTCATGCATGACTGGGGCGATGACGGCTCCGGGCTTGGCACGAAATACATGCGGCGCGGCTCCGGCTATTACATTGATGTGGGCGCCTCCGAACTTATCTGCGAGGGCAAGATCAAGCTCAAGACCCGGGTGAGTGTAAAGGAAATCAAGGAGCATTCGGTGGTATTCAGCGATGGCAGCGAACTGCCGGCCGATCTCATCGTCTATGCCACGGGCTATGGCTCGATGAATGGCTGGGCGGCGGAGCTGATCAGCCAGGAAGTGGCGGACAAGGTCGGCAAGGTCTGGGGCCTGGGCTCAAACACCACGAAGGATCCCGGCCCGTGGGAAGGCGAGCCGCGCAACATGTGGAAGCCCACCCAGCAGGACGCCTTGTGGTTCCACGGCGGAAACCTGGCCCAGTCGCGGCAATACTCGCAGTTCCTGGCGCTGCAGCTCAAGGCGCGACGAGAAGGCATCCCGACGCCGGTTTACGGAAAGGCCGCGGTGCATCACAAGGCGTAAGGAAGGGCTGGTTTGGCCGGCGTTGAAATTCCTGTTGAAGCCCCCGCAAGGCCGTGCAACTTTGCCGTGACATGGTTTCGGGCCAACAAGGGAAGATCGGGGTGCCTGGGTTTCGGCAGGCTTTGAGTCTTGTTCTGGTGCTGGCGTTCTTGCTGGTTCAGGCAGTCGCGGGCGAAGCCGCCACGACCAAAAAGAAACCCGTTGCCAAGCCGCCGGCCGGGCCGCCCATGGCCTTTGCCATCGTGCGCAACGCTGTTACCGGCTGCGAACCCAATTGCCCGCAATGGATTTCCGCCGAGGGGCAGATCATGCCGGGATCGGCCGGGCAATTCCGCAAGATTCTCAAACAGGCGGGCAAATTGCGCCTGCCCGTGGTGATCACTTCGCCAGGCGGCGATGTGGAGGCAGCCCTTGCCATCGGCCAGATGATCCACGAGCGCAAGATGGATGTGCTGGTGGGCTGGACGCTTTTCACCGGCTGCAACCCCAGCGTCAAAACCTGCAAGCTGCCGAAGGAGCAGAAGGGCGTTTACGCCGGGATCGCCATGACCAGCCGGGCCTATTGTTTTTCCGCCTGCCCTTTCATTCTGGCTTCCGGGCAGAAACGGGTCCTGGGATCCGGCGCCGTTTTGGGCGTGCACGAGATCACCACCCAGCCCATTACCCAGCGCATCCGCTACAACGAGACTTACCGCATGGTGAACGGGAAGAAAAAAGTGCTGAGCCGCAAGGTGGTGAGCCGCAAGAACATCATCGGCAAAGTAACGACGAAACTCAGCAAGCCATTCGACAAGAAACTCAGGAATTACCTGAACACGATGGGCGTCAGCCTCACGATGCTTGATCTCCTGCATCTGGCGCCGCCATCGTCGATCCATAACCTCACCACGGAGGAAATGAATTCCACCAGGCTGGTGACGGCGACTGGCTATGCGGCGGATCTGGTTTCCAACAATCTGTGCAAAACCACGCCGCCGGCGGATAACTGCAAGGTGGAAAAGAATTTTGTTGTGGCGCTCGCCCAGCCACCTTTGCAACCAAAGGAATTTCGACCGGCCCGGTCCACCGCCGGCGCGGACATGACCTTTGCCATCGTCCGCAGCAGCCTTGCCGGATGCGAGCCGCTCTGTCCGGAGTGGATTTTCGCCGAAGGAAAAATCACCGCCAAAACGCCAGCGCTTTTCAAAGAAAGTTCTGGCAAAGGCCGGAAGTCGGCGGTTGCCGCTCGTTATCCGGTCCGATGGCGGCGATGCCCTGGCGGCCATGGCCATGGGCCGCCTGATCCGGACCCGGAAAATCGATGTGACTGTCGCCTCAACTCTGTTTGCCGGCTGCTCGATTGCCAAGACTGAATGCAGGTCAGAGCAGGACAAGCGTGGCCATTACCGCGGAGCGCTCGCCAGCAACAAGGACTATTGCAATTCCGCCTGCACACTCATTCTTGCCGCGGGGCGGAAGCGGCAGGTGGAATTGTGGGCCACGATCGGGGTTCAGAGCTAGCTCGAAAAGCGTCAAACAGACGACAAGGTTTTGAAAGCTTCCACCATCAAAGAAGCCCGAAGATAATTCTCAGCGCGGTCTTGGCAAGTATCTTGATGAGATGGGTATCAGCCGCGACCTTCTTGCAGCGATGGACAAGGTGCCTGCCGGGGGACTCCACAACTTGAATGTTGCCGAACTGAAGGCGGTAAAGCTGGTAACCGAGCCCGTGCTTGCGGCGCGGGATGTGAGTAGCGCGGTTTGCCAAGTGTCGCCAGCACCTGACAATTGCATCAAGCGGTAACTGGTCGAATTTTTACTGCGTGAGAACGGCCTGGCTGCTGATCAGGCCGTCAGGAACCGGAATGCTGGTGCTCTTGTAGTCGCTGTGCAGAACAAGTTTTGGTCCTTCGCTGAGCTGCAGGCTGCGCACCACTAATGCGGTATAGGCGGAATTATCGGCCACGGGCGCATTGGCGTCAACGAAGAGAATGCCGAGCGGCAGATAGATTGTGCCCACAAGATTTCTGGCATTGTTGCTGCCAATGCGATGGATCCGCAGCGGAAGGGCCTTGCGATCCTCAAAGAACAGGATGCCGGCGAGCGGCCCGTCTTTCGGCGCGGTGAGGTCAATGGTAGTGCCGCTGTCGAAAAACATCAGGGTCAGGAGGCCGCTGAGATAGAAGCCGACATTTTCGCCCGTCATTGAGGCGGAACCGGAAACTTTCAGCAGGCCGTTGTGGATGATGTAGACGCCCGGATTGAGCTTGACCTTGGAATTTCCAAGGATGGTCAGCCCGCCGCAATAGACCCCTGGATTAAGCGTCTTGTTCTGGTTGATGATGATCATCGCCAGGTGGTCGCAACCGCCTACTTTCGGTGCCTGGCGCGAGGCCAGAGGGTCATCAAATTTCGGACAGTCGGTAAGCGGCTTGGGCACCACGGCGCCGGGACTTAAGGCAACATAGCCGCCGCTCACGCAGATGAGGTCGGCCTTGAGGGTGGCATTGTCATTGACGACCAATCCAAGAGGGGTTTTGGTATTGCTGTAAACATCGCAGCCATCGGCCACAAGGCTTGCCTTTGACCAAAGCTGGACGCCCGGAGGGATTAGTTCCGAGAGGCCAAGCACGCAGGCAAGACGGAGGCCTATTGTCTTGGCCTGGGCCTTGGCCCTGATCGGGGTAACGCCTGATCCGACAAAGTGCAGGAGGAAGGGCGTCCATTCCTGCTTCAAGGCGACATCAACGGTGCGTTTCTCTTTGGCTATCGTGATATCAATGCTGAGTGCCCCATTCTTGTTGTCACCGAGATTGGTATGAACGAAACTCTCGGCAACAGCCTTGATCTGTTTTTCGGTAACGCCCGACAGGCTCAATTCCTTGACACCTGCAATGGCAGCTGAATCGGCGGCGGCCTGCAACTGGCCCTTGATGTGGATCATCATCAAATAATCAATGGCGACGCCCACGACGGCAAGAAGGGCCGGACCGCAGATGGCCGTCATGACGGCTATGGAGCCATGGCGGCTTCTGGCGAACTTGCGGATAAGTCTAATCATGGTGCTTCCGGACTTGCCATCTTTTGGAGGCAAACTAACCGGACCCCGGTTTACAATTGATCTGAATTTTATCTAAAATTTTAGATGGGTCCGGCCTTGGTTAATTGCCTGCTCCTAGCCAATCCTTAACCCTTCGCTTCTAAATATTGTCAGTCGGGGACGCAGGAAAAGCAGCAGGGCCATGAATATTTTCGAGATGAGCAGAATTGGGCGGCGGATCGTTGCCCTCGTGCTTGTCTCGGTGACGCTTTCGACCATGACGCTGACCGGGAGCTTTCTCTGGTTCCAGCTCCGCGACAGCATTGCTTCAAGGCGGGCCGCCATTCAGGCCACCGGCTATGTTTTTGCGTCCGCCGTTGCCGATCAGGTGGCCGCCGGCAATCAAGTGGGCATTCTCAATGCGCTTCGCTCGATACGCCGGGTGCCAGACGTGCGCCAGGTCATCGCGATGGATGGCACGGGCCGTGAAATTGCCTCGCTCGGCACCGCCTCCATGCTGCAAAGCGACATCGTCGGCGAAAACACCGGCTGGTTTTCCGTGCTGACACGGGGATGGTTTCCGGTGGTCACGGAGATCGTCAAGGCGGGCAAACCCGTCGGGCGGTTGCTGATCGTTGCAGATGTGAGCAACCTTCGCAACCAGGTGGCACAGGCTGCCTTCGTTACCCTCCTTGCCGCCCTTATGGCGGGCGGGCTTGGGGTTGCCGCTGCAGTCCGGCTGCAACAGGGAATAAGCGGGCCGATAGCCAAGCTGACGCGCGCCATGACCCACATTCGCAGCGCGCGGGATTATTCGCACAAGGTTGAACATGAATCGGATGACGAGACCGGGGTTCTGGTTGATGCCTTCAATGGCATGATTTCAGAAATCGGCTACCGCGACGAGTCGATGCGGCGGCTTGCGCATTTCGATCCCCTTACGGGTCTTGCCAACCGTGGGGCATTCCAGCGGCACCTTGACTCGGTCCTCTCCGACTCGCAGAAAACCAAAGACGGCGCGGTGCTTTTTCTCCTCGACCTGGACCAATTCAAGAGCATCAATGATTCCTACGGCCACTCCGCCGGCGACAGCCTGCTCATGGACGTGGCCTCACGCTTCAAGGCGGAATGCCCTGACAATCTTTTTCTCGTGCGGCTCGGCGGCGATGAGTTCGCCGTCGTAGCGACGGGAATTGCCACGGAAAGCGATGCCCAGTCGGTAGTTGCTCCTCTGGTTGCCTCATTGCTGCGGCCCGTCGAAATTTTTGGCCACCAGATCCTCATCGGGGCGAGTGTCGGCATCGCCATGATTCCACGCGACGGCAATAGCGCGGCCGATCTTCTCCGCCGGGCTGACCTGGCGCTGTACCAGGCCAAGCGGGAGGGCCGCGGGCGCGTAGTTTTCTATCGTCCCTGGCTCGACGAAGACATGCAGCTGCGCACCTCGCTGGCACAGGATCTGCGCCAGGCCATTGGGCTCGGCCAGGTTGAAGCCCGCTACCAGCCGCAAGTCAACATTCAAACCGGAGAGGCTGACAGTTTCGAGAGTCTTTTGCGGTGGCGCCATCCCATTCATGGTGAGGTTTCACCAGCCAAGTTCATTCCGATTGCCGAAAGCAACGGCCTTATCTGCGATCTCGGGCATTGGATTCTGCGAGAAAGCTGCAGGCAGGCGAAGGCCTGGATTGATGCGGGCATGGATGTCAGGAAGATGTCCGTCAACGTTTCAATGGCGCAGATCAAGCAGGCTCGATTTGAACTGGAAGTTGAGCAAATCCTGCTGGAGACCCGTCTGGCGCCTTCGGTGCTGTGCCTCGAGATTACCGAAAGCCTGTTCGCCGACACATCACTCGTGCGGGTCCAGACCGTACTGGAAAGCCTGAAAGGCGTTGGCGTCAAATTGGCGATCGATGATTTCGGCACGGGCTATTCTTCCCTGTCCTATCTCAACGGCCTGCCCTTTGATGAACTGAAGATTGACCGTGCCTTCGTCAGCGGCATTGGCAGCAACGCCAGCAAGCACCGCCTTCTCAAGGGCATGATCGAACTCAGCCATGCGCTGGACCTGTCGGTAATCGCCGAAGGTGCGGAAACCGAAGATGAGGTGAACGTGCTCAGGGAGATGGGAGCCGAACGGGTTCAGGGCTATGTTTACAGCCGGCCTGTTGCCGCCGCAGACATTCCAGCTGTCGTGCGGTCAATAAAGGTCGCGTATTCAAAGCAATTTAAACTGTTGTCTGGCGCAAGAACGCACGGGCACCCGGCGTAAACCTCAGGCGCCAGTTTGGGTGAGCAAGTCCAGATCAGATGCAGGCAAATCCAGGCTTGCGGCCCGGACGAGGGATTGCACCTGTTCAACCGATGTGGCCGATGAGATGGGCGCCGTGATGCCGGGCTGGGCCATGACCCAGGCCAGGGCCACTTCGGCTGCCTTCGAGTTGTTGCGCCGCGCAACCTGGTCAAGCGTATCAAGAATGCGCATGCCGCGCGGCTTCAGGTAAACGCCTATATCTTCGCCGCGCGGGCTTTGCCCAAGATCGGCAGGCTTGCGGTATTTTCCGGTCAGAAAGCCTTTGGCCAGGGCAAAATAAGTGATGACGCCGATGTCTTCGGCCACACAGAGATCGCGAAACGCGCCCTCATAACCTGAGCGGTCATGGAGATTATATTCGGGCTGCAGAACATCATAGCGCGGCAGATTGTGAGTGCGCGACACGTCAAGCGCGGTGCGCATCTGGCCCGCGTCGAGATTGGAGGCACCCACCCTCCGCACCTTGCCCTTTTTCAACAATTGCTGATAGGCGCCAAGTGTTTCTTCATAGCTTGTTGCCGGATCAGGCCAATGGGACAGGTAGAGATCAATGACGTCGACGCCGAGCCGGCGTAGGGACGCGTCAGCGGCCTGCTCGATATATTTCGCGCCGAGGCCTTTTCGGCCGGGACCCATGTCGGAGCCAACCTTGGTGATGATCACCATACGATGACGATTGCCGCGGGACTTCATCCATTTGCCGATGATTGTTTCTGATTCACCGCCCCGGTTGCCGGGAACCCATGAGGCATAGACGTCGGCGGTATCGATGGCATTGAAGCCAGCCTCGGCAAAACGGTCGAGAATGGCGAAGGATGTGGGTTCATCGGCAGTCCAGCCAAACACATTGCCGCCCAGGACGAGCGGGGCAATATTAATTCCGGTGCGGCCAAGGGGACGGGTTTTCATGGGGAACTCCGATTGTGGTCATTGGTTTTCAGCCATGGTCGAGCGCGTGTCAACGCAACACTCAGGCACGCTCAATATCCGTGCTTGAATGATGACTTGAAGATATTGGCGCACCAGCGTAGACGAAACCGATAACTACGTTTCCGCTGGAGCGCTTTGATACTCCGGCCTTTGGACCGCAAACGCCACCGTGAGCATCCAAGGCTCGCCGAAGCCATTATAACTGAATGCAGTTCGCCCCGCAGGTTAGAATGACCATGCACCGACGAGCGCGAAACATTTGGTCGTTTTGATTGCCTCTCCACCCGTGGTCAGAAGGTGCCGCCGGCTCCGATGTTCTGGGCCGCTATTCAGCGTTCTCTTGTGCCTGCGGCCGGCGCAGGAGTTTCTCAAACCGCGCGACGTATTTGAGACGCAGTTCCAGGGACTCCGAGCGCTCGTTGGCGTCGCGCAGGATCGTTTTGCCCTGCATCCAATCGCGCTGCTGCTGGAGATCCAGGAAACGGCGCAGACCGGTGGTGCTTGGGCGGCGAGTCGCGCTCACGTCAGGAACCATGGGAGTAATCCCACGCCTCGACAATCCCTTCGGCCCAGGATTGTCACCCATGTCTTAGGTACATTCTGTTACGCATGTCTCCAGTATGAAATGTAACCTATGTGTCCAGAACGGACCCTGAAGAATTTGGCGCACCCGAAGGGATTCGAACCCCTGGCCTCTGCCTTCGGAGGGCAATAGACCTTGTTCCCCGGCGTCCATCGTCGTTCAACCCTAACCAGGAGAGTCTTGAAAATCAATAAGATAGTGTTTATCCATATTCGCAGATGTTCCCTAACGTCCTAATCATCGGTGGTGACCCGGTGGTGACCGAAGCGAAAAGGTGCTGCGATGGCCAACAAAGAGCGCAAGGCAAAATTGACTGACCGGGTGGTGAGCGCCTCCAAGGCCGAACCCCAACGCTATGTTGTCTGGGATACTGAGAAGAAAGGGTTTGGACTTCGGGTGGAGCCATCGGGCCACAAGTCCTTCATCGTGAGGTATCGCACCAATGGGGGTGGCAGGAACGCACCACGACGCCAAATGAAGGTCGATGGGGCCTCTGGTTTTTCCTCAAAGCTTCGCATGCAGACCATGACAGTGCTGACTGACGGGAGCAATGACTGCGTTCCGGACAAAATGATTACGATTGGCGACCTCAACGCGCTGCGAGGAAAATGGCACCGCTTTGAGGTCCATATCAGGTGGAGTTCGGATGATGAGGGTTTGGTGGAAGTCTTTCTAGACGGCACGCGGGTTGCTTCGCATCGTGGCAGGACGCTCACGGCGGGGCGCTCGAAAGGGAACTACTTCAAGTACGGGGTCTACCTTTGCTGTACGAAGGGTTCCGAGTTAGTTACCCCCGCTACTGCCCTTTACACGGGCGTTGTGCGCTCGGATACGCGCGAAGGCTTGAAGTAGTGCCAAACGATACAACTGATATCAATCTCCCGGCGTTCTAGAGATGAATTAGCGCGCCGCCGTCCTAAAACGATAGGATTTTGAACCGCTACGGGCGTCTATCATCCTTTTGCCGCGGTCCGTCATTACTCGTACGATCATATCCCGACCGCTGCGCTGGGCTCTGAATTGGTGATAATTGCCCCAGCAGCGGATGATTTTCGATATCTGGTAGCCTTCCTTGTTTAGGAGGACAACCGCTTCCTGGCAGCTGATATCATAACGGGGCGGGATGTAGATGTAATGGTCTAAGCCAAAACGCGTAGAGCCACTTTGGGCAGGTGGCACCATCGCCAATAAACCCAGAGTAAAGCTGACGGGTATGAGCAGGTGTTTCAGCATGGTTTCAACTCCGAAGGCCCTTCTAGTGCATTTTAGTGCCGAGTAGACAATCTTTAAACTAGAATATGTTCCATGGATAGGAAAGGCGTAATGCGCCAGTTGTTTAATCCCCCCGGCGTTCCCGGCTCGGCGCGATACAGGATTGCCTCTTTTATGAATTGCTCGACTATGGCCTCATCAAGTTCAAGGTCTAGCATAGTCAGCCCGGCGGAGGTGGCATCGCCTTTGAGCTTTAAAGTGAGCGCCCGCACAATCGCATCATCGGTAAAGGGCAACAGCGGCACCTTCTCACTGACCCATGTTTCCAGAAATTTCACGCCCTGCGCTGTCATTCCTTCGCTCCATACCAGGTGACCTTGCCCGGCTGTTTTAGCGCCCAAGCGTGCCATTCCCAAAACTCCTTTTTGAACGCCTCGCGGGCTGCTTCAAAAGTGTCTTCCTCGCCATCGTGGGATTTTGGTCCGGGAAAGTAAGGACCGATCAGTGTCCAGAACCAGGTGAAGCGCTGAAACGACATTGTCTTTTTCATAATGCGACTTCATTTACTGTTCGGATGGTGAAGGCCGCAGGGGCGAAAGCAAGCTCCGCCCAACTGGGGTAGTGTCTCAGTTTGAAATTTGAAGTATGCGAAAGCGCCTATCCCTGTTTGCGCGCAATGGCGGCTGGCGTGTCTCAGACGCTCTGGTCAATGGACGACCTTTGCGAGAAGATGGACGCAGTTTCTCCGAGGCCGGGTCCGCGCGGCCCTTACAAGAAAGAGGGAAACCTGATACCCTCTTCTTAGCAAGAGGAAAGCTATCCCATGTCAAATCCGACTCGACGCACTGCAATCGCCATCACCGCGCTCGCGTCAACAGTATCAGTGTCTCTTGCGCAAGAGACACCACAGACCACGGCCCGCCAACCGCCGGCCGAAATCCAAAGTTTAATCGACTCGCACATCAAAGCCTTCAACACGCAAGACAACAACCTGCTCTTCAGCGTGTTCGGGGACACCGCGATCATCATTGACGGTATTGCGCCCTACCGTTGGCTGAACCCAAATGCTCCAGCCAAGTGGATGGCTGACGTAGAGATATGGCGTAAGGGCCTTGGCGTAATCAAGGAGCACTTGACCTACGAGATGGGCTTCTGGAATGTCGAGGGCTCGTCCGCTTATGCAGTTATCTCGGGGACTCTCACTATAACGCTTAAGGACCAGTCCATCGTTCGGACCGGTACTCTTGCGTATACGTTCGCGAGGCGCGATGGCGTCTGGAAAATTGAGGCGCAGGCTTGGGGCCGCACGTCGTAGCCTGTCAAATTTCAAACCCCGCAACAGGGTATGTTCGTGGCCTCAGAGTGCGCGACATTTTGTCATAACATTTCATAAATTCTTATGCTGTGACGCCCGGATATGCCAGTTCTCAAAGCGTCAAAATGATACTATGTCGGTCTTCCAATAGCTCTTCGACTTGAAAGCTATCGACAGAAAGTGTCTCGGAACGCGTGAAGCCATGCACCGCAAGCTCTTCTGGATCAAGTGTACTAGAGATACTGAGACTAGGATAGTTAGCACTGCAGTACGCAATCTCGCCGACTGTATAGTGTAGACCCAAACCAGTTAGCCTTAATCTCAAAGTCTGCCGTGGCAAGACCACTGCTCCGGCTCTCATCGTCACTGAAACCCAAGTAGTTGAAATCTGTTTCAAGCCACAGAACAAGGCTATCCATCTGCCAATTGTACTCTATTTGGCCGCCACCACTGAATACTGTTTGTTCCCCGTCAACTGTGGCTACCAAGGCAGCGGGAACCGCCCCACCAATATCGGTGACATCGATGCTAGAGTTATTCCACGCCGCACCGGCATTCAGACCCATGTAGAAGCCTGTCCAATCATAATCCGCTGGAACTGGAGAAGCCAAATCCGCAGCCATGGCAGCGGTCGACGCCGATATGATTGCAACACTGGCAAGTAAGAATTTCTTCACGGCTCTACGCCCTCACTCATTCTACCCACCTCACTATTTCTGCAACGCAATTGTGGCCAAAATCCACAAACATAATGGGCAGACTTACTGTCCTATTCTGCAGGTATTATTGAGCGATCCCACCAGCCTTCAAGATTAGAGATCCAAGCTGACCGGGCCCTGCCACTGAAAAGCGGCGGGGCCACATTTTTGCCTGTCTGGAACAAATTTAGAGTTCACCCCATTATTGATTCTGATGACCCGAAATAAACATCCTGAATTGACCCTGTCACCTGCGGCCCCAAACTACGCCAACGCCCGTGGGCGGGCTGCAGCAGAAGCCAATGAGGGAATTGTCGAAAACGATAACCCTGCCGTAAGCCCAGGCAGTGTTCCAGAGTCGGTTGAAAATCCCCGCTCCCCGGCGACGGACGAGGTCGCGGAGTTTCAGGACAAGAATTATGCTCAATACATGAACCGGGGCGACGGACGCTACCTGAAGCTTATGGAAGACCAGGCGGATGGCTCCTTCGGACCGGATAAAGACCATGGCGGCGAAACGAAGAAGATTCACCGCCTGAAAACCGAATGATTTGCCAGCTGAAAGCTGCGATAGGGTCGCGCCACTCCCCAGCGGCGCGGCCTACTTTTTATAACGGGGGAACAAATTGAGGACCAAACTCTTGATACAGCGTTCTCAAGGCTACCTTTATGGAGTTCAGTAAAATGCATTTAGCTGGTTGGAATTTCACAATACGGGAGGGCCACCAAAGTCAAAATATCATGAATGTTATGGACGTGAAAATCCCTGATTTCTTTGAAGCGCAAAAGTTGGCGTTACAACAATGTACACCCAACAGTGAGATCATCTATTCCAGGCCCTTGGCTGAAGAAGAGTTGAGCAGTTCAATGGCCGTTGGTAGTTTGCGCAAGTGGCATCGCTCTTCAAGAAACGGTTTATTCCTAAGGAAGACAAACCGCTCGGCCGTGATTTGTGGCCAATGTGGAAATGAGTGAATTTTGCTCCCAATTATGGTGAGGTTACTTCCGTCCTTTGAACTCACTGTCACGATAACAAACTGAAGGACGATCCAATGGCTACGGGTACTGTAAAGTGGTTTAACGATCAAAAGGGCTTCGGCTTTATTCAGCCGGACGGCGGAAGCAAAGACGTTTTCGTCCATATTTCCGCTGTAGAGCGCGCCGGTCTGCGCACACTTAAAGAAGGCCAGAAGGTCTCCTTCGAAATGGAGACCGACCAGCGCACGGGCAAGACCTCGGCAGGCAATCTGAAGGTTTCCTAGTCACATTCCAAAAATGACTGCTTAAAATGCTATGGCCCTAGATCCTTCTCGTTCTCTAGGACCATACATTGAACTCATTCAGGAAGGCTTTCCCCCGCCGCTGGTAAGCGCCAGGACCGGCGGCTGCTGCGCGGCTTGGCTGGCTGTCACTGTACAATGCTGGCTGTCACCGTACACAGATCCCCTCTGTTCCCGCAGGAGTGTGGCTTTTCCGCCTCAACTGAGCACTAAAATCATCCGGGACGGTATTTGTGATTGTGAAATCCGAAGATCAGGCCTTATCAATTGGCGATAGAGAACTAAAATAGTCCGCTTAAGCGGCAATCGCAGGGTAGACCCTGTCTCAAGGGGCGGACAATACTGGACGGCTTCCAGAGGGATGCTTCGAAATGAATAAGCGCGCAATAGAATGGTTGAAACGCTGGCTTGACCAGAACATAAACCCAATAGACTTGGGTATCGATTACATACGAGCAATAGAGCTTTCAGATAAGTGCAGGGCTGCCGCAGAATTCGAAGGAGTTGCCATAGAAGACGTGACCCGCGAGACAGTACTCGAATGTATCGTCTTCAATGCAGCGTTAAATCGAGGTATGACAGCCTAACAGACGTAATAGGCGAAGGTTTAATTCTTGAAGACCTTAAGATCATACATCGCCTATAAATTGAAGCTCCAACCGTTCCCCTTTTCGCCTGCGCTTTCGTGCTGGATAAACCCTTCCGTCTGCAACAACGAATAGACTGAAATTTTCAGGAAGCTTTATGTCTGAGGGCATGCGAAGAATTGCGCCATATTCATCGATGTCGCGAATTTTCACATCAATCACAGTCCTCTTATCACGCGAAACGATCTGTCCTTCTATCAAGACTCGTGACCAGCGACGCATGCGTGGTTTGTTGCCATAAATCATGTGCATCAACACCTCGATTTTAACAACGTCCCACATCGTTCCTATCACGGAGGTGTCAAGTGATGACCGTGTGCCTCTGCGATATTTATGATTATGGTAAATCCCGGTAGAAGCCACGCTTCTTACTCCATTCGTTGGGGCCGGAGTGGGTGTTGCTGTGTTGGAAGTTGACGCCCAGCGCTCGCGCAGGCGGGCGAAAATGAAAATCCGCCAAACAAAATTTTGGAGCAAGGCAATGAACAACGGATGGACTCCCCAGCGCAAAGCAAAACAAGCAATAGCAATCCAGCGCTGGAAGCCGTGGCAGTGGGCAACCGGACCTAAGACGATTGAAGGCAAAGCCAAGGTCTCACGGAACGCCTTCAAAGGCGGTCACCGACCATTGTTGAGGCAATCTATCGCCACTCTTAGGCAATACTTCAAAAGCAATGATGATATTTTGGATAGTTTTCAGTAGTCCACGCAGGAGCTAGCATGTTTGGCCGGGTTTCTTGGCCATTATTTCCTGCCACTCAGGGCCAAGAACATTGTGAGCGCGGCGGACAACTGGTTATGTCAAAGCTGCTTGCGTCCAAACTCTAGTAAACCCTGGATGCCGGTTAAAAATTGTGACGCCCCATATATCGCAATCACTGCTCCGACTATGACAATGATTGCAAGGGCGGCCATCGTGAAGAACCCAAGAATTCCTTCCACTAGCTCACGGATGCCCAAGGCCATGAGAGACAAATTTGATTTTATCCGAGCTTTCCGCGCCATCTTGCGCAGAAGGGGAACACGGCTCTTCACTTCTAGTTGAGAACCAGTCCGGTAAAGTTGATAACTCCAATTCGTTCTGCCTCACCCTTAAAGCACTGACAGAGCCTCT
Source organism: uncultured Alphaproteobacteria bacterium (assembly GCA_963810045.1). Classification (GTDB taxonomy): domain Bacteria; phylum Pseudomonadota; class Alphaproteobacteria; order Rhizobiales; family Aestuariivirgaceae; genus Aestuariivirga. The sequence continues at coordinate 75,695 of CAWELV010000026.1, forward strand.
TCCAAGCCAGCGCAAGGTATCGTTAGCGCGAACTCTCTTCCACTCCTCCGTACTCACATAATCCGAATCGTCGTGGCTATTCAATTTTGCAGCCACTACCTGGCCTGAATGAAGGTTCACAACAAATAGCACCGGCGGTAGGTCGCCTCGATCCATCCTGAACTTTCGAAGCACCGAGAGTCGCTTCTCGATTGCGCGTTGTTTCTGAATTTCTGGGTCTTCTTCGGTACCAATCTTAGACTTGATGATTGCATCCTGCTGTTCCTCACGGCGAAGCTCGTCTGCAAAATTTATGAATTCCGGGTCGGTACGAACCATGTCGATGCTCCCCCTTCATTTTGGCCCCAAAAAATCATATCGTGGTGACCGGGTGGTGACCAATCGCCGGTTGGGCTTTATGGTGAGACAGGTAGTATAAATTAGTCCATTTAAATCAATGGTTTATTGGCGCACCCGAAGGGATTCGAACCCCTGGCCTCTGCCTTCGGAGGGCAGCGCTCTATCCATCTGAGCTACGGGTGCTTTGGCCTTGAACGGGCCAGCTATAGCCCAGGCCCGCGGCGTTTCGCAATGGCAGGGTTTTTGCGACGGGAATGGCTAGGTGTCCCATGCCGGGACGTTAAGGGTATTTCCATGCCTCCAAGCCAAAGCCGCGTCAGCTGGGTCGATTATGCCAAAGGCATTTGCATCGTTCTGGTGGTTCTCATGCATTCCACCCTGGGGGTAGAAAACGCCGCCGGCGGGCTGTCCTGGCTGCATGACTTCATTAACTGGGCCAAGCCTTTCCGCATGCCGGATTTCTTCCTGATTTCGGGCCTGTTCCTGGCCTCGCGCATCGACTGGCCCTGGCGGGAATATCTCGACAGCAAGGTGCTGCATTTTGCCTATTTCTACATCCTGTGGATGACCATCCAGTTCGCCACCAAGGGCTACGGTTTGTACCAGACAAATGGTGTCGAGGGCCTGTTCAAGGATTACGCCGTAGGCTTTGTGGAGCCTTTCGGCACCTTGTGGTTCATTTACATGCTGGCGGTGTTTTTCGTCGTGGTCAAAGCCACGCGCCTTGTGCCGCCGCTCTACGTGTTTCTGGCTGGCGCCCTTCTCGAAATGGCCCCCATCGAAACGGGCCACATGCTGATCGATGAATTCGCCTCACGCTTTGTTTATTTCTTTGCAGGCTACTGGCTCGCAAGCTACGTGTTCAAGTTCGCCCAAGGGGTCAATTTCAAGTCGGTTCCCGTCATCATCTCGGGGCTCTTCATCTGGGTTGTCGGCAACACCGTCATGGTGCGCACCGGCCTGGCAGAGGTACCGGGCCTTGGGCTGGCACTTGGTTTCGTAGGTGCAGCAGCCGTGATTTCAATGGGCGTGCTGCTGTCCAAGACAAAATTTGCGGCACCCCTGCGTTATTTCGGTGAAAATTCGATCGTCATCTATCTCGCCTTCTTCCTGTTCATGGCGGCCACGCGCAGCGTGCTGCTCAAATACAATGTGGCGGCCGATCTGGGCAGCGTGGCACTACTGACAACTGCTGCCGGCGTGGTGGGCCCCATTCTTTTGTTCTGGGCCACGCGGCATACAAAGTTATCCCTGCTTTTCCGCAGGCCTTCGTGGGCAAGACTGGCATCCCAGCCTGCCCAATGGCATAGTGACGGCCATGTCACATTCAACCAGCCTGAAGCCCGGGGACCATCTCTATCTCATTGATGGCTCCGGCTATATTTTCCGCGCCTATCACGCGCTTCCGCCCTTAACCCGCAAGAGCGACGGCCTGCCGGTTGGCGCCGTGCAGGGCTTTTGCAACATGCTGTGGAAGCTGCTCAAGGAGACGCGGGCCAACGAAAAGCCCACGCATCTTGCGGTGATTTTCGACAAATCCGCGAAAACCTTCCGCAATGACATTTATCCGGAATACAAGGCGCACCGGCCGGAGCCGCCGGCCGATCTCCGCCCGCAATTCGGCCTGATCCGGCAGGCGACAAGGGCCTTCAATGTGGCCTGCGTCGAGCAGGCCAATTACGAGGCCGACGATCTCATCGCCACCTATGCGCGGCAGGCGGTTGAGGCGGGCGCCACCTGCCGCATCGTGTCGTCCGACAAGGATCTGATGCAGCTGGTGCGCAAGGGCGTCACGCTGCTTGACACGATGAAGGACAGGGAGATCGGCGAAGAGGCGGTTCTCGAAAAATTCGGGGTGAAGCCCGACAAGGTTATCGATGTGCAGGCGCTGGCCGGCGACAGCGTTGACAATGTGCCGGGCGTTCCCGGCATCGGCGTCAAGACCGGCGCCCAGCTCATCACCGAATATGGCGATCTCGAAACGCTCCTGGCTCGCGCTTCGGAAATCAAGCAGCAGAAGCGCCGCGAGAATCTCATTGAGTTTGCCGAACAGGCGCGGCTGTCCAAGCGGCTGGTGACGCTCGATGACAAGGTGCCGGTGGACCATGACGTTGGTTCTTTTGCCGTCGATATGCCCAAGGCTTCCGATCTTATCGGCTATCTGAAAGCGCTGGAGTTTGTGAGCTTCACCACGAAGATTGCCGGCGAACTGGAAGCCGATAGCGCCGCCATTGAGCCGGCGGCAATCGAGATCAAGTTCTGGCCGCCGGAAGGCGTGGAAGCCCTTCCGGAATCGTCATCCCAGGCCACCGATTCGTCATCCCGGCGAAAGCCGGGATCTCCATCACAACCGGATTCCGGCGTTCGCCGGAATGACGAAATGGGGAGACAAGACGTTGAAATTGCTGGAGGCGGAATTGAAGAAGCCGAGAAGGCCCTTCTCGCCATTCCCTTCGTGCACGCCAATTATGAAACGGTCAGCACTCTGGCGGAGCTCGACCGCTGGATTGCCGAGGCCACGGAGCTTGGGGCCGTGGCCGTCGACACCGAAACGGATTCGCTTGATTCCATGCAGGCCGGACTTGTCGGCGTTTCGCTTTCAACCCTGCCCGGCAAGGCCTGCTACATTCCGCTGGCCCATGTGGGCGAAGGCGGCGGGCTGTTTGGCTCGGAAAAAATCGCTGGCCAGATCCAGCTTGAAGAAGCCATCGCGCGTCTGAAACCGCTGCTCGAAAATCCAGGCGTTCTGAAAATCGGCCAGAACCTGAAATATGACCTGCAGGTGCTGCGGCGCTACGGCACCGACATCCGCCCCATCGATGACACCATGCTGATTTCCTACGCCATCGAGTCGGGCGAGAACGGCCATGGCATGGATGAGATGTCGGAGAAGCATCTCGGCCACAAGCCCATCAGCTTCAAGGAGGTGGCGGGCTCCGGCAAATCGCTGATCACCTTTGCGCAGGTGCCGCTCGACCGCGCCACGGCCTATGCCGCGGAAGATGCCGATGTCACCTTGCGCCTGTGGAAACTGCTGAAGCCGCGCCTGCTGAAAAAACGCAAGGTCACGGTTTATGAAACGCTGGAGCGGCCGCTGGTCGCCGGTGCTCGAAGCGATGGAGCGTGAAGGCATTCTGGTGGACCGCGCCGTGCTGGCCAAGCTTTCCGACGAGTTCGCCAATGGCCAGGGCAAGATCGAGGCGCAGATTCATGAGCTTGCCGGCGAGCGCTTCAACATCGGCTCGCCCAAGCAGCTGGGCGATATCCTGTTTGGCCGCATGGGCCTGCCTGGCGGGCGCAAAACCGCCACCGGCGCCTGGAGCACCGATTCGGATATGCTCGAGGATCTGGCGGCACAGGGCATTGAACTGGCGCGCCGCGTGGTGGACTGGCGGCAGCTTTCAAAACTGCGCTCGACCTATACCGATGCGCTTCCCAACTACATCAATCCCAACTACAGGCCGGGTGCACACGAGCTATGCGATGGCCGCCACCTCCACCGGCCGCCTGTCATCGTCCGATCCCAATCTGCAGAACATTCCGGTGCGCACCGAGGAGGGCCGCCGCATCCGCACCGCCTTCATCGCGCCCTTCGGCACCAAGCTCATCAGCGCCGACTACAGCCAGATCGAACTTCGCGTGCTGGCCCATGTCGCCGATATTCCGCAGCTGAAGAAGGCCTTTGCCGACGGGCTCGATATTCATGCGATGACGGCGAGCGAAATGTTTGGCGTGCCGATCGCAGGCATGGACAGCGCGGTGCGCCGGCGCGCCAAGGCGATCAATTTCGGCATCATCTATGGCATTTCGGCCTTTGGCCTGGCCAACCAGTTGTCGATCAGCCGCGAGGAAGCGGGCGATTATATCAAGACCTATTTCAAGCCGCTTCCCCGGCATTCAAGACCTATATGGACGAAACCAAGAAATTTGCCCGCGACAAGGGCTATGTGGAAACCATTTTCGGCCGGCGCTGCCATTTTCCCCGGATCAATTCGCCCAATGCCTCGGAGCGCGCCTTCATGGAGCGCGCCGCCATCAACGCGCCAATCCAGGGCGCGGCCGCCGACATCATCCGCCGCGCCATGATCCGCATGCAGGAGGCCCTTGATGCGGCGAACCTCTCGGCCAAGATGCTGTTGCAGGTGCATGACGAATTGATCTTCGAAACCCGCGATGAAGAAATCGAAGCGACGATGAAGGTGGTGAAGCATGTCATGGAAAAGGCGCCGGAGCCCGCGGTGAAGCTCACCGTGCCGCTGCAGGTCGATGCCCGCGCCGCGATGAACTGGGATGAGGCGCATTAGGTCGATGGCAAAGGACAAGATTGACAACGCAAGCATTGCCTGGCCTCTGGAGCGGCTTACGCGACTGATGCGGGCAGACGAACATGAAGGCGGCCTGAACCCGGCGCAATGGGAAGCGCTGCGCTATCTTTCGCGGGCCAACCGCTTTTCCAATTCGCCTATTGCGCTGACGCGTTTTCTCGGTTCCACCAAGGGCACGATTTCGCAAACCATCAAGGCGCTGGAGCGCAAGGGCTTCATCGCAAAATCCCCGCGCGAAAATGAAGGGCGCTCCATCAACCTGAGCCTGACGCCTAAGGGCAGCGCGGCGTTAAAAAATGATCCGCTGGCAGAATTTTCCAAATCGCTGGATGATTTGAGCGGAAAAAACCGGCGGCGGCTGGCGAAGGGTCTGGCCGACCTGCTTGACACAGACCTGAAGCGCCGCGAGCAACCCAGCTTTGGCACCTGCCCCACATGCCGCTACTTTCGCGAAAAGAGCGAGCGACGGGAATGGGCGGGGACCGCACAGTTGCATGTATTTTGATGCGGGGCTGGCAAGTGCAGAGTTGCAGCTGATCTGCATCGCGCATAGCTAAGAAGCCTTCATCTGAGCGTGGTTCGATATTGCCAGTGCTCGTATTTTTGTGCCAATCTCAACTCAAAGAGCAGGTCATCCGGTGGATATCGGTTGGCTCTTATGTATATTGAATTTGTATCGTAACGAAGGTCTGGTAATTCCAATATTCAGGTCGTCCTGTGGTCTTCGGGGAAGGGAGCATGACACCCTGTAATATATGCGGAAACCTTCATTTCATTCCGGGGCCTTTCGGGCGGTTGAGCAATGGTGGAGCACCGCCCCGCTGCGTAGGTTGCGGCTCGCTGGAGCGTCATCGCGTCATGCGAGCTGCCATAGATGCGATAAGTGATCGCCAACGGTTTTCTGACTATCGGCTCATCCGCTTCAGCCCAGATCCTACCGTCGATGATTCTCTGGTTCGCCAGCGCGGAAACTTCAATTTTCGATGGCGCGAACTCCCTCGACATCCAGTCCATCGCCCGGCCAGATGCGGCCTATGACGTCGTAATCTGCTCGCATGTTCTGGAACATGTGAAAGAGGACGAGCAGGCGATCCGCGAACTCGTTCGCATTCTGTCTTTGCGGGGCTTTCTTGTTCTAGCGGTGCCACGCGCCGATACGGGCGAAACGACCGAAGATTGGGGTTTTGCGGACCCTGCCAGGAATCTGCACTACCGCGGCTACGGGCGCGAATTCGATGCTCGCCTCACGTCGATAGTGTCGCCGGTTCACGTGTTCGCCGTCACGCAGCGAGATCCGGTAACCAGCGATGCCAGGAAGTTTCATCTCCTGACAAAGTCGGATTTCTGGCGAGACCGCGTGCAAGTATCCGGCATGACTGCCTGACAACGATACGGTAAGAGTTGGTGACCTGTGCGGGTTCAGATAAATTGACACCGTGAATTGAACTTTGGCATCGAACAAAAACGTTCTGTCGGTACGAGCCTAGCGCAGTAAGCGGAACTGCAGGCATCTTCAAGTTTGAAATATTGGCTCGTTCCATTGGGTGTGCCGGAATCTTGCCGAGCCATTAAATTCTTGCGGCGTGTTTTCTCCAATTCAGGAGCGCGCGCTCCTGGAGGGCTGGTGGCAGCCGATCGAAGCCATCCATTCCGATGTCATTCAGCAACGTAAGGATCAAATGTCGACAGCGACTTGATGTCATGGGCCAATCGCGCCCTTTGTGCTTTGGCCTCAAAATGCTGGATAGTCACGCGAGATATGCTTGCAAATGTATCGCTCAATGGTTTTGTGAATTTTACGATTGTTAAATGATACGTTTTCATGTCTTTTACCCTTTGTTGCTGTCCAGGCATTCGGTCCACCCGTTCAGCTTTTGACTGGAGATCCTCCATTGATTTAACGACTGCGAAGATTTAATCCTCCGCATTGGATGAACCTTATCCGGTCAGCAATTGCCCTGATGTGAACTAGATCACAGTTTGAGAATTATCTGCTCCCTGGTGACAGTCGTTTCAAAACTCGGCTGTCAGAATGGGCTTCCCGCAACAATCAGGAAGCTCGTTCCCCAATTCGTCGGCTTCGCTGGAGTTCCGGCACCGTCTGATACAAGAAGGTGGGCGAGGGAAGAGGATGAAATAGCCTTATCAGCGAATCCGCTGGTCGCGATGAAAGTCAGGGCCACAATGACTCTTGAAAGTGTTGCCATTTGCCAGGTTATCGCGGAAGAAACCTTCCGGAAGGCCGTGTTCATGGTGGACGGGAAGCCTGCATAGGCAGATGAAGACATGGCTTTCCGCGAACAATATGGCAGACCGATACGCGCCATTCTACGGGAAGAAATTCTGCCTGGAGATTTCGCCCTATGAAAGCATATGCATTACCCAGGTTGCCATAGAAGGCACAGCCTGGACGCTTCAGCCACGTCGCGGGCTGAAATGAATTTCCCCGGACGATGGCTACGTGCTGGCGCCGAAATGCAGCCCTACTCCGCCGCCATGGCCAATTGCGGGCTGGCGTCCATGATGTCGGCTCCGACATGGTCTTTGAAGGTGTCGAAGTTTTTCACGAACATGGCGACGAGTTTGCGCGCCTGGGCATCATAGGCTTTTGTGTCGGCCCAGGTGTCACGCGGGTCGAGGATTTTCGCATCCACACCTTCCACCGCCGTTGGAACGGCAAAGCCGAAGTGCGGATCGATGCGGAAGTCCGCATCATCAAGTTCACCACTCATGGCAGCGGCAAGAAGGGCGCGGGTTGCCTGGATCGGCATGCGATGGCCCTCACCAAAGGCCCCGCCGGTCCAGCCGGTGTTCACCAGCCAGCACGTGACATTGTGCGTGGCGATAAGGTCACGCAGCAGGTTTCCATACTGGCTCGGGTGGCGCGGAATGAACGGCGCGCCAAAGCAGGTAGAGAAGGTGGCCACGGGTTCCACCACGCCCTGCTCGGTGCCGGCCACCTTGGCGGTGTAGCCGGAGAGATAGTGATACATGGCCTGCTGCGGCGTGAGCTTTGCCAAGGGCGGCAGCACCCCGAAAGCATCGGCGGTGAGCATCACAATGTTCCTTGGCATGCCGGCACGGCCGGAGGCGCTGGCATTGGGAATGTAGTTCAGCGGATAGGCGGCGCGGGTGTTTTCGGTAATGGCGTTGTCAGCCAGATCAAGCTTGCGGGTTTTCTGGTCCATCACAACATTTTCAAGCACGGTGCCCCAGCGCTTCGTTGTTGCGAAAATTTCAGGCTCCGCTTCGGCGGATAAATTGATCACCTTGGCATAGCAGCCGCCTTCGAAATTGAATATGCCTTTCTCGGACCAGCCATGCTCGTCATCGCCGATCAGCGTGCGTGTGGCATCGGCCGAAAGCGTTGTCTTGCCCGTGCCGGAGAGGCCGAAGAAAATCGTGGTGTCGTTGGCGGCGCCCATGTTGGCCGAGCAATGCATGGGCATCACGCCCTTCTCGGGCAGCAGGTAGTTCAAAACGGTGAAGACGGATTTCTTGATCTCGCCCGCATATTGCGTGCCGCCAATGAGAACGAGGCCATTGGTGAGATCTAAAGCAATCACTGTTGCCCCCCGGGTGCCGTGGCGCTGCGGGTCGGCCTTGAAGGATGGCAGGTCAATGATGGTGAGGGCTGGGGCGAAATTCTTGCCGCTCTCGGGTGCGATCAGGAGATGCTGGATGAACAGGGCATGCCAGGCATGTTCGCAGATGACGCGGGTTTGCAATTCATGGAGGGGATCAGCACCGGCAATCAAATCCTGGATGAACAGGTTGCTGTTTCTGGCGTGGACGAGGAAATCCTGCTTGAGGGCCTGGAAATGGGCCCGGGTCATGGAGCGGTTGTTGTCCCACCAGATGGTATTTTCGGTGGCGGCGTCGCGCACGATGAATTTGTCCCTCGGGCTGCGGCCGGTGTGGCTGCCGGTGGTGACTACCAGGCTGCCGCCTTCGGCCACCTGGGCTTCGCCCCGCATGATGGCGAGTTCATAAAGCTCGGGGGTGCTGGCATTCCATGACATGCCGTCGGATGAACCGAGGCCGAGGCTGAGAAGTTGGGAGCGCGTGGTGCTGTCGATCTGCATGGTCATTCCCCTAAAAATGGATGACTCATCGGTAACAAAAAGCAGGCACCTGATCAACAAAAATGATGAGATATCGTCAATTATTTGCGGTATCGAAAATCATTTATTGATGTCTTTTCATCATTTGTGGATTGAAACTGAGCGTTCCCTCCCTTTGGGGTGAGATCAACATTTTGAAAGACCGGATTATTTTTGCTGGGACGGTCGGTCAGCGAACCCGCAAGCCATTGCTTTCATCGAAGACAAACAGGCGCTCGGTTCCGAAGGCCACGCCTGCCTTTTCACCAAGCTTGGCGGTGAAATCCTTGGCCGCCTTGACGGTGAGCAAATCGCTTCCCGCCTTCAAGGTCACCAGCGTATGGTCGCCGATCAGTTCGGTTGCGTAGATTTCGCCCTTGATGGCGCCCTTCTCCGGCGCCACTACGGTGCAATCCTCGGGCCGGACGCCCAATACGGCCTTGGCAATCCTGCCGCTCACGGGAGTTGCGATCTTGGCGCCATTGTGGAGGAAATTCTTTCCCTTCGAGCGCTCCCTCCACCACATTCATGGGCGGCGAGCCGATGAACTGGGCCACGAAGAGATTGGCCGGGTTGTTGTAGATCTCGGCCGGCGTTGCGAGCTGCTGCAGCACGCCGCGCTCAAGAATGGCAACGCGGTGGGCGAGCGTCATGGCCTCGATCTGGTCGTGGGTCACGTAGATCGTGGTGATGCCGAGTTTTTCCTGCATGTGCTTCAGCTCGGCGCGCATGTGGCCGCGGAGCTTGGCATCGAGGTTGGAAAGCGGCTCGTCCATCAGAAAGACCGAGGGCCGGCGGATGATGGCGCGGGCCAGCGCCACGCGCTGGCGCTGGCCGCCCGAGAGTTCGCGGGGGTAGCGGTGCAGCAACTCGCCGAGCTGCACCTGGGCCGCGGCATCGCGGATCTGCACGTCCTGCTCGGCCTGCGGAACCTTGCGCACCTTCAGGGGGAAGCCGATGTTCTCGGCGACGGTCTTGTGCGGATAGAGCGCGTAGGACTGGAACACCATGGAGATGTCGCGGTATTTCGGCAGGATGTCGGTCACGTCCCGGTCGCCGATCAGCACGCGCCCGGCGGTTGCGGTTTCGAGGCCGGAGAGAATGCGCAGCGCCGTGGTTTTGCCCGAGCCCGAGGCGCCGAGCAGAACCAGAAATTCGCCGGGCTCGATCTGCAAGTCCAATTCCTCCAGCACGCGCACGGCGCCAAAGGATTTCTGTATCTTGTCGAAAGAAACCGGAACGCCCGGTCTTGCCGCTTGCCATCTTGTCTACTCTCTATCCTTTGACCGCGCCAAGCAGCACGCCCTTGGCAATGAAGCGCTGCAGGAGATGGCCATGATGATCACGGGGATGATCATGACCACGATGATGGCGCACATTTCCCACCACAGCACGCCCTTTTCGCCGGCGTTCTTGGCCGCCACCATGATCGGCATGGTCTGCACCTTGGCGGTGGCAAGGAAAACGGCGAACAGATACTCGTTCCAGTTCAGGATGAGCGTGAGAAGCGTCGTGGCCGCAAGACCGGGCCGCGTGAGCGGCAGCACGATGTCCCAGAAGATTGCAGAAGCGCGTCGCGCCGTCGAGCTGGGCCGATTCCTCAAGTTCGATCGGCAGAGTTGGCGAAGAAATCGTGCATCAGCCACACGACAATCGGCAGGTTGGCCACCGCATAGACGATGATGAGCGCCAGATGGGTGTCAAGCAAGCCCACGGCCTGGAACATCATGTAGATCGGGAATGACCACCACGATGGGCGGCAGAATGCGCTGGGAAATGATCCAGAACAGGATGTCGCCATTGCCCAGGGTGCGGGTGAAGTGCTTGCCGAAGGCGCGGGCGAGGAAAAAGAACAGGGCAAGGGCAACGGCGGTGGAGGCCCACCAGGGAACGCCGGCATAGCTGGTGGCGGCAATGACCAGCAAGGTCAGCACCACGAACATCATGATGTTGCCGAACTTGGGCTTGTACTGGATGCGGGCCAGCGCGTAGGCCGCCATGGCGCCGATGGCAACGCAAACGATGGTCGCCGCGATGCTGACCACGATGGAATTGGTGAAGGCCAGGAAGATCTTGCAGATCTGCGGCTCCATCGGCTGGAGGGTCACGACCGGCGAGACGATGAAGACAAAGGAATTGTAGACCAGCAGGCCCACCTGCCTGCGCCATCGAAGGCAGGTCGCAGAAGGGGTCGCTGTTGAACTGGCTCCGCCAGGCATTGAGGGTCGGCTCGAAATCCACGAACGGAATGTAGAAAGGCCCCTGGTTCACGGCGGCCGCGTCCTTGAAGGACGTGATGATCACCCAGTAGATGGGAAAAAGCACAAAGAGCGACCAGACGACGAGCAGAGCGTGCGCCACCACGTTCGCGACCGGCGACATCTTGCCGACGGCGGGCGGCTCGAACAGCCGCTCCATCAGGCTGCGGTTGGCCTTCTCGAACTTGAAGGACGCCTCGCTCATGCGCGCGCTTTCCGCAATTGCCCGAGCACGACGTAGTTGAAGAAGGAAGCGCAGACGACGACCGTGAGGATGAGCAGAAGATAGGCGATCGCCGCCGACGTGCCGATGTCATTGGCGCGCCAGACGTAAACGGAGTGGAGCGTCATGGACTCGGTCGAGGAGCCTGGCCCGCCGCCCGTCATGATGTTGGGAAGGTCGACGATCTTGAAGGCCTCGATCATGCGGATCAGAAGCACCGTCACGGCGACCGGCACGATCTGCGGCCAGATGATCTCGCGGAAAATCTGCACGCTCGAGGCGCCGTCCACCTGGGCGGCCTCGACATGGTCCCGCGGCACGTTCTCGAGAGCGGCCAGCATGCAGATGAAGATGAAGGGGATCCACTGCCACGAAGTCGCAGATCATCATGACGAAGCGCGCCGCCCACGGGTCGGCGGACCAGGCCCAGTTCTCGATGCCGAGACCTCGCAAGAGCGGCTCGAACGGGCCCTTGGTGATGTCGGCCACCATCTTCATGGCGTAGCCCACGCCGAGCGGCGTCACCATCAGCGGAATGAAGAAGATCACGCGGAAGAAGTTCTTTCCGGAGATCGGCTGCGAGCAGAGGAAACGCCAGACCGGTTCCAATCACGAACTGCAGGGCGCAGCCGACGAAAACATAGAACAGCGTTGTGAGCAGCGTGCCGATGGAATTGCCGGAGAGCAGCGAGGCGCCCAGGACCCAGGCGATGAAAATGGCCATGGTGGCGGAGATGAGCCGGCCCAACATGCCTACCCAGCTTGTGATCTTCAGGGAGCGGTAGAGCCACCAGAGAACGGCGGCGGTCACGGCAACGAAGAACACCGTGCCGAACACGCCCATCGTCCCGATCTTGCCGAGGAAATGCGCCTGGTCGTTGCCGAAGAACTGCTTGGCGAAGTTCTGGAACCAGACGAAGCGGAACTGCAGGCCATCGCCCGTGAATCTCACGCGGCTCATGGCAAAGACGATGGAATAGAAGGTCGGAAAGATCGCGAAGATCAGGATGAGCGTGACGGCGGGCGCAATGAAAAAAGTGCGTGAATGGCGGTCAAACCATTCACCCCAGCTCTCCTCCTGAGAGTCGCCAGCCGGGGAGAGCCCCGGCTGGCCATATCGCTACTGGCAACGGCCATCGGTCGGGCGATTAGCTGCCCGTGCCCAGTGCCAAGGCCTGCGCCTTGATCTGCTCGTCACGGCCGAAGTCTTCCGTGATTTCTTCCCAGCCGGCTTCGATGTTCTGCAAGGCTTCTTCCACCGTGATTTCGCCGGCGAGATAGCGGGCAAGCTCGGTGTCAAGAACGACGCCGGTATACTTCTGCGCGCCCGGGATTTTCATGTCGGAAGCCATGTTGGGGTTGTTCAGGGCGCCGTTGATGGCGCCGATATAGTTCTCGGCCAGATCCGCCGGCATGCCGGCCTTCACCCACAGGTCGGTGCTGGCGAGCTGCGAGTTGCGATACGGGTTGTAGCCCGTGGCGCCGATCGTCACGTCGACGTTCGATTGCGCCGCCTGGTTCATGTAGGAAAGGAACGCATAGGCCGCGTCCTTCTTCTTCTGGTCGGTCTTGGCGTTGATGGCGCCGGCCCAGCCGCCGAAAGCGGCGAACGGCGCGTAGTTGATGCCGTCAACCGAGTGCGGCGCGTTTTCCTTCGTCACCGGCACAAGCTTGCCCGTGGCGCGGTCCAGCACTTCCTTGGAGCCGACTGCGCCAGACGGCGAAGATCAGACCCTTCACCGCGGCGGCATCGGGATCGAGCTGCAGCGTGCCGGGATCGCCCCACTCGATGAGCAGGCCGCAACGGCCCGCCTTGAACAGGCCGCGGGTGTCGCCGATGTCCATGTTGAGCTCTTCCGGCGGACCATACTTGCCGGTTTCCTTGTAGAGCTCGAAGGCCTTCTTCCAGGCTTCGTTGTTGACGACGGGCTTCATCGTCGCGCCGTCAAAGTGGAAGCCCTGGGCCGTGCCCTGGGTCTGCACGAAGGGTGCGGCGACGGTCTGAATGGCAAAGTAGGACTGGGCGTTGCGCTTCTTGAAGATGCAGGAGCCGTAGTCGGCCTGGCCGTCGCCGTTCATGTCCTGGCCGTGGATCTTGGAAGCCACGTCAAGATAGTCTTCCCAGGTCTTGGGCGGCTGCAATGCCGGCCTTCTCCAGCACGTCCTTGCGATAGTAGACCATCTGGAAGTCGCCATCGACCATCAGCAGCTTGGTCTTGCCGCCGACCTTCTGGCCAAATTCGCGGAAGTAGGGCGCGACGTCGTTGCAGGTCGAGCTTCGTGTCCTTGGCGATATAGGGGTCCATGTCTTCCAGGAGCCCGGCTGCGTCAAGTTCCACGCCCCAGCCGGCGGCGAAGACGCCCACGTCGATGGAGTTCGTGCCGGTTGACCAGTCGGTCTGGATCTTCGGGAAGATTTCCGCGAACGGAACTTCCGTCACGACGATCTTGCCGCCTGTCGCCGCTTCAAATTCCTTGCCGCGCTCGGCAAGACGGCCCGCGATCACATAGCCAGGTCGCGTCAGAATATTGACGGTCACGCCGTCGAACTCGCCGGCAGATGCAATAGCGTTGAGCCCGCAAACGGCAACACCTGCCGCCAACGCGCCCGTCATAAGTTTTCTTAAAGACATAGTGTTTCTCCCATTTTTACGGCCCATTCTGGGCTCGTTTCCAGTTGTTAAAATCTCTATTCGAACGACTGTCAATTGTTCGTTCTGATTGACAAAAATTTAGGCAGTTCCATAGGCGCAGGCAGTTGTGCCTTAGATTTCCTCCTTCCTTTCACTTTTGTTGGTTGAGCAGATTCGGTTCATCATACGGGTGCTCCCGCATGCAGCAGGCCCTGGGCCTTCAAGTCTTTCCAGAATGCCTTTGGAATCTTTGCCCCCAGGGTTTTTACATTCAGTGCCACCTGTTTCGGGTTCACCATGCCCGGAATGACCGACACGACAGAAGGATGTTTTACCGGAAAGCGCAGCGCCGCCTCGGGCAGTTTCACCTTATGCGCCTTGCAGACGGCTTCGATTTTGCGCACGCGATCCAATATAGGTCTTTGGCGCGGGGTCATAATTGTACAAGGCTCCGGGCTTTGCGCCGGTGGCAAGAATGCCGGAGTTATAGGGTCCGCCAAGCACAATGCCGATGCCGCGTTGTTCGCAGAGCGGCAGAAATGAGTTCAATGCCTCCTGCTCGAGCAAGGTGTAGCGGCCGGCAAGAAGAAAAATATCGAAGTCCCCCTGCGCCATCAGGATTTCGCAGACCTGCCACTCATTTATGCCAGCGCCGAAGGCCTTGATGACTTTCTCGTCGCGCAGTTTTTGAAGCGCTTTGTAACCGCTGCTCATCAGGGTTTTCACATGGGCATCGCGGATTGCTTCAGAGCCGTGGGTGAACACATCCACATCATGGACATAAAGAATATCGACCTGGTCAAGGCCAAGGCGTTCCAGGGATGATTCAAGCGAGCGCATGATCCCGTCGTAGGTGTAATCAAAGATTTCCTTGCGCGACGGGGTGTCAAAAAATTTTCCGATGCCGGCCCGCTCGCTGGGTTCGCACACCTTGAGCAGGCGCCCAACCTTGGTTGAAACGACATAGTCGCTGCGCTTGTGCCCACGGAAAAACGGATTGAGGCGGTTTTCCGAAATACCCAGGCCATAAAACGGGGCCGTATCAAAATAGCGGATGCCGGCTTTCCAGGCGGCTTCAAGGGTGCTCTGCGCATCCTTTTCAGAAAGGGGGCGATAGAGATTGCCAAGAGGGGCGGTGCCCATGCCCATTTCGGTCAGGGAGATCGAAGCGCCAGAAGGTGCCTTGAATAAATTCTTCTTCATAATTGTCCGTCTGGTTTTGATTGCAGGTCGGCAAAAAGTTCAGGATTTGCCGCGGCAAAAGCTTCGAGTTCCTTCATCACGGCATCAAGATGGGCGCCCATGGCATTGGCGGCGGCATTGGCGTTGCGCTGCTGAATTTCATCAAGAATGGCCTGGTGTTCCTGCAGGGTGAATTCCTGCCTGCGTCTTGAATTGAGCAAGCGGCGCACCCGGTCCAGGCCGAGTCTTGCCGTTTCGGCAAAGGCCTTCACCCGTTCAAAACCCAAGGCCTCAAACAACACCGCATGAAATTCCAGGTCAAAGCGGTGAAAGCCGGCCTTGTCACCAGAGGCCACGGCGGCCGATTGATAGCGCAGGTTTTGTTTCAGGGCCTCAAGCTGGTCGCCGGTGAAATTGCGGGTGACCGCCCGCACCGCTTCCACTTCAATGGCCCGGCGCAGGAACATGTTTTCCCGGGCATCGGAAATCTTGATCAGGCTGACGGTTGTTCCGCGCTGGGGGACCACGTCAACCAGGGCTTCGGCCTGAAGCCTGGTGAAGGCATCATAGATGGGGGCGCGCGAAACGCCGAAGCGCTCGACGAAAACCTGCTTGTCCAGAATCTGGCCAGGCTTGAGCTCCAGGGAAACAATCGCTTCGCGCAACACCAGATAAACATGATCGCCCGCACCGCCGCGGGTGCCCTTCCGGGGCGGGGTAGGTATGTCAAAACTCACCGCTGTATTATTCATACTAACATGTTAGTATGAATAATAGGCAACGCAAGTTCTATGTGAATTGCATCACCAGAGGTCATCAAAATGCTCGATAAACCATCACAAAAGCAGCACATGTTGCGTCTCAATGCTGTTGATAACGTCGTTGTGGCGATCACCACGGTGGAAAAAGGGGCGCTGACTTCCGAGGATATTGTTGCCTCCGAGCGCATCGGCAAAGGCCACAAGATGGCGGCGGCCAACGTCAAGGCCGGCGCGCCGGTCAAAAAATTCGGGCAAATCATAGGCTTCGCCAAGGTCGATATTCCGGCGGGCGCCTGGATTCATGAGCATAATATCGGCATGGGGGAGCTTTCGCATGACTATGCCTTTGCCCAGGGAGCACTCCAGACCGACATTCTGCCGCTTGAAAAACAGGAAACATTTCAGGGATTTAGGCGGGCAAACGGAAAGGTTGGGACGCGCAATTATATCGGCATCATGACATCCGTGAATTGCTCGGCCACGGTTGCAAAATTCATTGCCGAGGAGCTCAACCGTTCCGGAATACTGAAAGATTACAAAAACATCGACGGCGTTGTCGCCCTCAAGATGGACAATGGCTGCGTCATTGATTTCCGGGGTGCCATCTTCGACGTGTTGAAGCGTACCTCCTGGGGTTATGCCACCAATCCGAACATGGGCGGCGTCATGATGGTGGGTTTGGGCTGCGAAGGATTCCAGATTCCCCGCTTCAAGGAAGCCTATGGAATCACTGAAGGAAACACCTTCCGCACGATGACCATCCAGGAGACGGGCGGAACCCGCAAGACGGTTGCCGCAGGGATTGAAGCGGTCAAGGCCATGCTGCCTTTCGTCAATGATGTGAAGCGGGAGAAATGCTACGCCTCGGAAATTATCCTGGCCCTGCAATGCGGCGGCTCGGATGGCTATTCCGGAATTACGGCCAATCCCGCATTGGGTGCGGCGGTCGATCTGCTGGTCCGGCAAGGCGGCACGGCCATTCTCTCCGAGACGCCTGAAATCTATGGGGCGGAGCATCTTCTCACGCGCCGCGCCGCCTCGCGCGAAGTGGGCGAAAAGCTGGTCGATGTGATCCACTGGTGGGAGGATTATACCAAGCGTAACCTCATGGAAATGAACAATAATCCGTCGCCTGGCAATAAGCTCGGCGGGCTTTCCACGATTCTTGAAAAATCCCTGGGGGCTGCCGCAAAGGGCGGCACGACAACGCTTCGTGAAGTCTACCGCTACGCCGAACAGGTGACCGCCAAGGGCTTCGTTTTCATGGATACGCCGGGCTATGACCCGGTTTCCGCCACGGGCCAGGTGGCGGGCGGGGCCAATATGCTGTGCTTTACCACGGGGCGCGGCTCGGCTTATGGCTGCAAGCCCGTGCCTTCCATAAAACTGGCCACGAATTCAGATGTATATCGCCGCATGATCGAGGACATGGACATCAATTGCGGAGATGTCGTCGAAGGTGTTTCGATTGCCGACAAGGGCAAGGAAATCTTCAACAAGGTCCTGAAAGTTGCTTCCGGTGAAACGACCAAGTCCGAGGACCTGGGTTACGGCGACAATGAGTTTGTGCCCTGGCAGGTCGGCGCGGTGATGTGAGCCTGCGCCCGTCATTATTGGACCATGTTTTACGCCGACTTTGGCCTTAACCAAGGGTTAAATGATAAGCCCCATCAAAGGCATACAGCCTCTTGGGCAGGAGCATGTCCCGCCAAAGTGCGAAGCGGTTTGGCGGCAAGGACATGCTCCAACGAATTGGATTGGCGCAATTCCTTTTCGGCAAACCGGAATTGGTTTGCCGGGAAGCGCGCTAGGGGACAACGATGGGACTATTTGGTGGCAGAAGAAGGAACTCCCCCAGTGAACGGCGGGAGCCGCAGCTTTTTGACCGCAAAAAACGCCGCGCTGCAGACGATTCCAAGTATCAGCCGAGACGGCGGCGCTCGTTCCTCGGCTGGCTTTTTTCCATTGCCTTCAAGTCCACGGTCCTCGGTTCCATCGCCCTTGCCGCGATGTTTGGCTATGTCTGGTTCTCGCTGAGCCAGAAGGGGCTTCTGCAGATACCCGAGCTGCAACCCGGCATCATGCTGCTGGCGGAAGACGGCTCGGTGCTTTCGGAACAGGGCGCGTTTTTCGGCGACCAGGTGCGCGTATCAGAACTTCCGGACTATGTTCCCAATGCCCTGATCGCCATCGAAGACCACCGCTTCCGGTCGCACTTCGGCGTTGATCCGTTGAGCCTCATGCGTGCGGCCTACGAGAATTTCACGGCAGGCCGCGTGGTGCAAGGCGGCTCGACCATTACGCAGCAGCTTGCCAAGAATCTTTTTCTCAAGCCGGAGCGCACCTACAGCCGCAAGGCGCAAGAGCTTGTCCTGGCCATTTGGCTGGAAACAAAATTTTCCAAGGACGATATCCTCCAGCTCTATCTCAACCGCGTCTATTACGGCTCGGGCGCCACCGGCATTGAAAAGGCAGCGCAGGTTTTTTATCACAAGTCCGCCGCTGATCTTAACCTCACCGAGGCCGCAACGCTGGCAGGGGTGCTCAAGGCCCCAACAAGCTACAATCCGATTGCACATCCTGAAGCGGCAGCAGCACGCACCAATCTGGTGATCAATGCCATGGTCGATGCCGACTTCATCAGCCAGGGCGAGGCGGACCAGGCGATCAATGCGCCGGCAACTGTCGTGGCTTCGGATTATGTTCCGGCTACCCAGTATGTGGTGGACTGGATCAACGAACAACTGCCCCTGCTGGTCAAAAACTATGACCAATCCATCATCGTTGAAACCACCATCGATCCACAGCTTCAACTGCTCGCCGAAAGATCGCTGCGCAAGCATCTGAATGAAGAGGGCAAGAAGCTCAATGTTTCGCAAGGGGCCATGGTGCGTCATGGACACGTTCGGCGCGGTCAAGGCCATGGTCGGCGGCAAATCCTACAAGCGCAGCCAATACAACCGCGTTACCAAGGCCATGCGCCAGCCGGGTTCAACCTTCAAGCCCTTCGTCTTTCTGGCGGCGATGGAACAGGGCTATACGCCGGAATCCGTGGCGATTGACCAGCCCATTCGCATTGGCAATTGGGAGCCGGAAAATTACAAACACAAATATCTGGGCGAGGTAACGCTGCGGACGGCCATGGCAAATTCACTCAACTCCGTTGCGGCCCAAGCTGGCCAACAGCGTGGGACCGGAAAATGTCGTGGCGGTGGCGCATCGCCTTGGCATTACTTCGCATCTCGGCAATGACGCTTCGATTGCGCTGGGAACTTCGGAAGTGACGCTTCTGGAACTGACATCGGCTTTCACGCCTTTTGCCAATGGCGGATACAGCATCGTGCCTTTTTCAGTGCGCCGCATCGTGACGCGCGACGGCCAGATTATTTACGAACGCAGTGGCGATGGCCTCGGCCAGGCCATGGCAAACCGCGATCTGGGCTCGATGAATTCCATGATGCGGGCCGTGGTCAATGAAGGAACGGCCAAGAAGGCGCAAATTCCCGATTTCGATATCGCGGGCAAAACCGGCACCAGCCAGGATTACCGCGATGCCTGGTTTATCGGGTATTCAAGCTATCTGGTGGGCGGCGTCTGGCTTGGCAATGACGACAATTCGCCGACCAAAACCGTGACGGGCGGATCGGTGCCGGCTGCCATCTGGAAGGATGTGATGGAGGTGGCGCACGCCAATCTGTCGCCTGCGCCGCTGCCCGGGTATAATGAAGAGCAACCGGAAAGCGCTGACCCCTATCTGGTTTCCCAGGACGACAGCATGGACTATGACGGAGTTTGAGGCTCCCAAGCGCAAGAGGGGATTTTTCGAGCGCATTTTCGGCAGCAGCGACGAACCGCGGGCGCGGAAAAAGAAAAACCGCAAGTCAGATGATGAAAGCAGTTCGATCTATTGATGCGCCGTAAACCGGTGCAGCTCCGCGCCATTGGATTTGAACCAGTGTTTTGCGGTTGACGCGTGCGGGCAATGGGCCAAGACGAGGCGCCAGAACTTAGGCCCGTGGTTCATGTGCTGGCGATGGGCCACTTCGTGGGCCGCAACATAATCCAGGATATGGCTAGGCGCCAGGATCAGGCGCCAATTATAGGAGAGATCGCCGGAGGCAGAACACGACCCCCAGCGGCTTTTCTGGTCGCGGATTGAAATCCGCTTGAAATCGACGGCCATGGATTTTGCATAGCGCTGGGATGCCGCCGCGAGATCGGCCTTGGCCTGGGCCTTCAGCCAATCCTGCAAGCGGCGGCTCAAATGGCGGGGATCGCCGGGCACAAGAATGCGGCGTGTGGCGGGATCAATGGTGATGATGCCGCGGCGCGCCGTGATGGCGTGAACCTCATGGGGAATGCCACGCAGCGGAACAACGGAACCGGGACCAAGAACTGTTCGCGGCGTTCTTTGCTTGAGGTGTTTTGAAATCCACGGAACCGACTTCTCCACAAAGGCCTGGGCGCGCGCCGTGCTCACGTTTTTCGGGACGGTTACGACGACACCGGTTGCATCGCGCGTCAGGCGGAGAATAATGCGCTTGGCCCGGCTGTTGCGGCGAAAGTTCACAATGACGGGCCGGTCCTCGATGAGGATGGAGACGGGTTCGACGGGAGCGTCCGACCATGCTTTCACAAACTTGCGAAGCAGGCCGGCCATCAGGCGTTGGCGCTCACAAAGTCCACGATCATTGGCACAACATCCTTGCGGAAGCGCGAGCCGCTGAACACGCCGTAGTGGCCAACGCCGAGCTGCAGGTGATGGCGTTTCTTTTCCTGCGGCAGGTTCGAACACAAATCATGGGCGGCCTCGGTCTGGCCGACACCGGAAATGTCGTCGCGTTCGCCTTCAACCGTCAGAAGGGCCGTCCTGGTGATTTTGGCAGGATCAACAAGGGTTCCGCGATGCATGTAGGAGCCGTTCGGCAGATCATGATTGACGAAGACGCGGTCCACGGTTTGCAAATAAAATTCCGCCGTCAGGTCCATGACCGACATGTATTCATCGTAGAAATCTTCGTGCTTTTCGGCGCTCTCATCATCGCCCTCAACGAGGTGCCAGAAGAGCTGGCGGTGGGCATCCATGTGGCGGTCAAGATTCATGGTCATGAAGCCGGTCAGCTGCAGGAAGCCGGGATAGACATCGCGCATGAAGCCGGCATGGGGGAATGGCACCTTCATGATCACATTCTTGCGAAACCAGTCGGAGCCCTTTTCCTTCGCCAGTTTGTTGACGGCGGTAGGGTTGCGGCGCGTATCGATGGGGCCGCCCGTCAGGATCATGCTTTTTGGCGTATTCTTGTCACCGCTGGCATTCATCAGCGCCACGGCGGCCATGACCGGAACCGAAGGCTGGCACACGGCCATGACATTGACGTTGCCGCCGAGGACATGAAGCATTTCAATGACGTGATCGACATAATCCTCAAGATCGAATTTTCCCATCGACAGGGGAACGGTGCGGGCATCGGTCCAGTCGGTAATGTAAACATCGAAGTGCGGCAGCAGCGCCTCAACGGTGCCGCGCAGCAGGGTGGCATAGTGGCCCGACATGGGCGCCACGACCAGCAGCTTCGGCTGGGATTTTACCTTTATCTTTGCCGGCCAGAGCTTGCTGAAATGCAGCAGCGATACGAAGGGCTTGTGCAGAAGAATTTGTTCCTGGAGGCCAACGGTTACGCCACCTACTGTTGTTTCCTTCAGGCCAAAGGATGGTTTTGCAAACCTGCGGGTGGCGCGCTCAAAGAGTTCAAGCGAGGCGCTCACGGCACGGGCCGTGCTGGTGGAACTCCATGGGTTCACCGGGTTCTGCCAGAAATTCAAACCCATATCCGCCGCGGCACGCCAAGGCACAAGGGCAGCGTGGTTCATCTCATAGAGATTATAAAGCATTCTGAAAGCGTCCCTTCAGCAGCGGATGAGCAAATCATGCTGCAATGCAAACCTAACAATTCCTTAGGATTCCTGCAACGTCAATTATACTATTATAACAGTAAATTAACCGGAAATGGCTTCTGCAAGGGCGTTTGCGAGGGCCGCCGCATCGGTTGTATAGCTGAAATGCTTGAGGAACTTGCCCTGGGGATCCATCAGATACATGATGGTGGAATGATCCATTAAATAGGTATCGGAGGCAGAATTTTCAACCCGGCTGAAAAACACCCGGTAGGTTTTTGCGACTGAGGCAATCTCCTCGGGCGTTCCGGTGAGGCCCACAAGGCGGGGATGAAAATTTCCGACATACTGCTTCAAAACTTCCGGCGTGTCGCGTTGCGGATCGACGGTGATGAAGACCGGCTGAATCGCGTCCGCCTTCGCTCCCAAGCTGTCGAGCGCTGCTGACATGACTTGCAGTTCGGTTGGGCAAATATCCGGACAATAGGTGTAGCCGAAAAATACCAGCATGTATTTTCCGAGAAAGTCCTTGTCGGTGACCTTGCGCCCGGTCTTGGTCGGTCAGCGTGAAAGGCCCGCCAACGAGAGCGGTGCCGCTGCTGATCGGGCTATTTGGAAGGTGACGAAACATAAAATGTGAAGCCCGCAATGATAACAGCTGCGGCAACACGGCGAGGATTGCGAAGACGAGTTGAAAGCGCGAGGGCGCATAATGCGGTTTTGGCATTTCGCAGGCTTTATCCTAAAGTCATGCCTTAGTAAATCTTAAGGCAAGTACTAGATGTCAATTCTTGCGGCCTCTCCGGAGGGAGCGGAAACCTTCAACACGACGGCGGGACTTCTCCGGCTGCGGACCTTGGTGCGCCTGCGCTGGCTTGCGGTTTTCGGCCAATCGCTGGCGGTTCTGGGCGTCCATTTCATTCTTGATTTTCCGCTGCCGCTGGGGGCCTGCCTTGGTGTTATTGCGCTCAGCGCCTGGCTCAATATTTTCCTCACGCTGCGCTGGCGTTCCAGTTTACGGCTTGCGCCAACCCAGGCCGGCTTGCTTCTCGGCTATGATGTCATTCAATTGGCGTTGCTGCTCTATCTCACGGGCGGGCTGGAAAATCCTTTCGCCTTCCTGTTCCTTGTGCCGGTCACCGTATCAGCCACGTCGCTTCCGCTGAAATGGACGCTGTGGCTCAGCACCATTGCTTTCGCTGTGTGCGAGCTTCCTGGCGATTTTTCACCAGCCGCTGCCGTGGAATACTGCAGCACCGCTGGTTCTGCCCCAGGCCTATATCGCCGGCATGTGGGCAGCCATCATGTGCGGCGTGGTGTTTTCTTCCATTTACGCGCGGCGCATTGCCGAGGAAGCCCGGCAGATGTCATCGGCGCTTACCGCCGCCGAACTCGTGCTGGCGCGCGAGCAGAGGCTTTCCGCCCTTGACGGGCTGGCCGCCGCAGCAGCCCATGAACTGGGAACGCCTCTGGCCACCATCGCCCTGGTGGCCAAGGAGCTGAAACGGGAATTGCCGGAAAAAGGTCCGCATACGGAAGATATTGATCTGCTGATCAGCCAGACCGGGAGATGCCGGGAAATCCTGTCACGGCTTGCCAACCGGGATACGCAGGCCGATGACATGTATGCACGGGTCAAGCTTTCCGTCATGATTGAGGATCTGGTGGCGCCCATCCGCGGTCCTGATGTCACCATCGATATTACGGTTGCGGGTGATGGAACCGCTGGACAAACGCCCGAACCCGTGTTCCGGCGGAATCCGGCCATTGCCTATGGCCTGGGAAACCTGTTGGAGAATGCCGTCGATTTTGCCGCAACGAAGGTAAGCATTGTTGCGCAATGGTCCCAGGCGAATGTATCGCTGCTCATTTCCGATGACGGGCCCGGTTTTGACCAGGCAATTTTTGACCGCCTCGGTGATCCCTTCGTGACAACACGGCCGGGCTATGGCGTGGACGATGAGGGTGAAAAGGGACGCCACGAAGGCATGGGATTGGGCTTTTTTATCGCCAAGACCCTGTTGGAACGCTCAGGCGCTACGGTTTCCCTGGCCAACCGCCCTCTTCCCGAGCATGGCGCCATAATCCAACTGAGCTGGCCCCGGAGTGCGGTGGATTTGGGCCCGCCTTAAGGAGGTGTCCAAGGGGCCTCTTGACTCGTATAAGAGGGTGAATAAGAGAACCGCCATGACTGAAATCGATCTTCCTGCCGACAAAACGCTTTTGCTAGTTGATGACGACAAGCCCTTTTTGACAAGGCTGGCGCGGGCAATGGAAACGCGCGGCTTTGACGTGCGCATGGCCGAGTCGGTGGCCGAGGGCATTCAGCAGGTGAAAAAATCAGCGCCGGGCTATGCGGTTGTCGACCTGCGCCTGGGCGATGGCAACGGACTTGACGTGATTGAAGCCCTGCATGCCAGCAGGCCGGAGGCCCGGGTCGTGGTGCTCACGGGTTATGGCAATATCGCTACGGCGGTGACGGCGGTGAAACTCGGAGCGATTGATTATCTGGCCAAGCCTGCGGACGCAGATGCGGTTTATGGCGCGCTCATTTCCGACAAGGACAGCCGCTCGGCCCTGCCGGAAAATCCCATGTCGGCCGACCGGGTGCGCTGGGAGCATATTCAGCGCGTTTATGAACTCTGCAGTCGCAATGTTTCGGAAACGGCGCGCCGGCTCAACATGCACCGCCGCACCTTGCAGCGCATCCTGGCAAAGCGCGCGCCTAAATAATCAAGGATCATAGAGACTGTGCAGGCGCTGGCTGGAGACGCGCGCGAAAGCCAGGGTCAAGGCCTTGCGCCTTGAGGCGTGAAGCGCGGTTTCGCCGGATTGGCGCAAAATTTCCGCCCCCCAGTTGTCAGCCACGATCAGGCCCGCCTCGAAGGGAATGATCTCAGGATCAAGGGTTTGAGGGATTGCGAAGAAAAACCGGTCGCAGAAGTCCCGGTACTCCGGCCATTTCTGGTCGACCCGAAAATCCTCAAGCGAGGATTTGATTTCAATAATCCAGATGGCGCCGCTGTCACCAAGGGCAATCACATCGGCGCGGCGGCCCGTGGCGAGGGTGAACTCATTGAGAATTGCAAAGCCAAGACTGCGCATCAGACGGCCAACGCCGCGTTGCACCGCAAGCGCAGTTGCCGATTGGCGGCCATCTGGTCTCAATTCAATTGTCACACAAAAAAGCCTTTCAAACCGGGCGAATTATCAACTTTGCTTAAATTTTTTGCAAGATCTAATGCAGCGCCTGTGGTCCAATTTTGAGTTTGCAAGGCGCGGATTTCCGATAATTACTTCTTATCAAAATCCTTGTTCCATTGCTATCTTTCATCGTGCGCACTTAACCCCAGAGGACTATGCCCCATGCCGACTGCCACGCTGCCCACTATTACGCCAGTAAGCAACATGACCGAGGAACTCGGCACGCTGGTCCGCACTTTGCAGGCGCACGGTCCCGACGCGGCCGGCCGCCTGCTCAATGCCGTGTCCAATACCGTTGCCTTCGAAGCGCTGGCGCAACTTAATCAGGGTTTCGTACAGGACATCCTGGCCACGCTGGAGCCGGAGCGGCGCCAGGCCATACTGGAGGCCGCAACACCCGAGCTGGCGCAGCAATGGCGGCGCAATCAGGACTTTGCGCCGGACACCATCGGCCGCATGATGGAGCCGGCCCAGTCGGTGCTCGCACCGGATATGAACGTGGGTGAGGCCATCGAAGCATTGCGCAAGCTGCTGACGAACGTGATGGTTACCTATGGCTACGTGGTGGATCACGCCGGCAAATTGCTTGGCCTCGTGACGATGCGGGATCTGCTTTTCAACAGCCATGCCACGCCGCTCAGCCGACATCATGCTGCGGGATGTGTTCGCCTTTCGCGCTGGCATGGCGCAATCCGATGCGATGCAGCTCACGCTGGCCCGCCACTATCCGGTGTACCCGGTGTGCGCCGATGACGGCACACTGCTCGGCCTGGTGCGAGGCCAAACGCTGTTCGAGGCCAAGGCATTCGAGATCACGGCGCAGGCCGGCAGCATGGTGGGCGTGGAAAGGGAGGAACGCATTTCCACGCCCCTGTGGCGCGCCTTCCGGTTCCGCCACCCCTGGCTCCAGCTCAATCTGCTGACCGCTTTTCTGGCAGGCGCCGTGGTGGCGCTGTTCCAGGGCACAATTGATCAACTGGTGATTCTGGCTGCGTTCCTGCCGGTTCTGGCCGGGCAATCGGGCAACACCGGTTGCCAGGCGCTGGCCGTGACACTGCGCGGCATCACGCTGGGCGAGATCAGGGACGGCGACGGCATGAAGCTGGTTACCAAGGAGGGTGTGCTGGGGGCCTTGAATGGCGGGCCTGTCGGCCTTATCGCGGGTGTGGCCATGTATATCACGGCGACGGGGCAGCAGTCACCCAATGCGCTGATGCTTGCCCTCGTGGTGTTCCTCGCGATGGTTGGCTCGTGCACGGTAAGTGGCATCTGCGGCGCCATGGTGCCCCTCACGCTCAAGCGCTATGGCGCCGATCCCGCCACCGCGTCGAGCATCTTCCTCACAACCGCCACCGACATCTTCAGCATGGGCTTGCTGCTGGGGCTTGCTGACGTTACTGGTGTGGTCATTCTGAACTTTACCCGCTGGCAGGCCGTCTTACACATTTGGCAACGAGGATTTTTCTGGCAATGCGCATGTCAAACATTGCAGTGGAGCCTCGCTATTAGGACGGAGGCGAAGTATCAAATCCTAAGCGTCAATCCGCGCGTGTTTACATATACGCTAACCTGTATAGACAAAATTCGACAATTGCGCGTCGTGGATAGTTCGATCCTGATTAATCCAATCTTTGCCGGTGGCCGCTGAATCAAAAACTGGTACAGCTGGGTGGGCTCGAACCACCGACCTCCGGATCCACAATCCGGCGCTCTAACCAACTGAGCTACAGCTGCATCTTCAAGTGCCGCGCAAACTAGCGATGTGCGTCTGCAAATTCAAGCAAACAAAAAGGCCCGCGACAATCGCGGGCCTTCGGTCAAAAGGTTAAACCGGATCAGGCGGCAAAGGACTTGCTGAAGTCCTTGACGGATTTTTCAAAGCTGCTCTTCAGCGGCTGGGCTGTCTCGTTGTCAGGCGCACGGCAATTTCATTCAGTTCGCCGGCCTGGGTCTTGAAGGCTTCAGCCTGGTCCTTGACGAAGTTCTGCTGGAGGGAAACGACCTCGCCGAATTCCTTGGTCGAAAACAGTTTGCGGCTGAAGGCAAAAGCCTGTTCCATGTTCTTCTGGGTAAATTCCATGGCCTTCTTCTGGAAATCCACAACGCCCGACTTGTAGGCGGAAGCTACCGCTTCAAACACCTGCGCATTGTCCTGGGCCACATCCAGCACCTTCTCAAAAGCCACCTGGGCCTGATCTACGGACTTCTGGGCAAATTCGAGAGCTTCCTTTGGCATTTCGAGAGCCTCGGTTGCCGCTTCGAGGCTCGCTGGCATTCCGGAATTGGCATCAAATTTTGTTTTCTTGCTCATGGATCAATCTCCAAATTGGTTAACGGCACGATCTGTCGCTTGAACTTATATAAGAACAAAAATGGTGCATTGCAACATAATTCTTGCATTGCAGCATTATGTGCAGAATTGATACCGTACGTTAACCAGTTGTACATTTTTATGACCTTTGGTTAACCAAAGGTGGACGCAATCTTAAAAAATTGATTTAGATTGCGGGATGAGCGGGCTAGCTGCAAATGGCCGGCTCACATGTTCGTAATTGCGTGGGGATCGGCCGGGTAAAGCTTGGCTGCGGGTATTTTGACCAGAATTGAGGCGCCAACGCTTGAAGATTTGCGCACCCTTGCCAGCGCTGCCTGGCTGTGGGACGGGGCGCGGGGGCGCATTGTATGGGCGAACCCGGCGGGAGTTGCCTATTTCAGCGGCGAATCACTTTTTGACCTTATCGACCGGCCCTTTGACCTGGCGGAGCCGGGCGTTGAGAAGATCACGGGCCTTTCAAAAAGCCTGAGCCGGGGCCAGGTCGAATCTGCCCTTCTGCATTTCCCCTCTTCGGGCCATACGGCGCCGCTGCCCTGCCGCTGCACCATTCACGCCCTGGCCGATGGACGGGCCGGGCTTCTGGTGATCGCCACGGGCCCAAGCGATGCGGCAAGCGAAA
Organism: uncultured Alphaproteobacteria bacterium; assembly: GCA_963810045.1. Lineage (GTDB taxonomy): Bacteria > Pseudomonadota > Alphaproteobacteria > Rhizobiales > Aestuariivirgaceae > Aestuariivirga. The sequence goes on from CAWELV010000026.1 coordinate 103,572, forward strand.
TTCCGACCGAAAAGCTGGCGCTGGCTTTTGACCTGTTGCCGGCGGCGGCGGCGTTCATGGGGCGGGAAGGCTCGCTGCACCGGCTGAACGCGGCGGCACGGCTGCTTCTCGGGGCGGACCAGCGCGCAAGCCTCGGCGCCCTTGTCGAGGATTCATCGCTTGCAGATGATTTGCTGACACGGCTTGCGTCAACCGGAACGGTCAGTGACGTCAGGCGCCTGCGCACCAAAATCGGCCAGCGCGACATCCGGCTCACCCTGCAAAAGCTGAGCGCCACGGCAGACCCGGTTGCCTTTGCCATGGTGCTTCTCGATGATATTACCGAACGGCGCGCATTGGAGCGGACGATTTCAAATCGCCAGCAAGGCGAAGGCGACGTTCCCGCCGCAAGCCACGGCTTGCCGCTGCCGAGGCGGAAGCGTTTCATCATCTTGGCAAGGTGCTCACCGAATCGGCTGTTGATCAAAAGCCGGTGCCGGAAAAGCCGAGGCGCAAGCCGGTGGCCATTCCGCTCGCGGTCACCAACGCCATCGACAAGGCTTGCCCATGCGGTTTTGATCAGCAAGGGCGAGCAAGTGTTGCACGCCAATCCGAAGGCGCTCGAGATTTTCGGATATGTCGTCGGTTGATGACCTGATCAATGATGATGCGGTGTGGACATATTTTTCGACACTTGGCCAATCGGTTCCGGTGGCCACGCTGGTCCTTGAAAGCGGCAGGGATGTCAGCTTCGCGGCGCAATTGTCCGAGGTTGCCTGGCATAGCGGCCCTGCCCGCCAGTTCATTTTGCGCCCAGCTGCAGCGCCTGTATCCAAGCAAAGCGAGGTGAAGCTAACGCCGCCAAAACCGGTCATTGCCGCAACGCCAGAACCCCAGAGCAGTTCCGCCGTCCACGGAGATAATCCATGCCACAGGAGAGCGCTCAACACACGCAGCCGGTAGCCGATGATGAACTGCGGGCCATTCTTGATACGGCGACAGACGGCATTATTACGCTTGACCGGGATGGCAAGATCCATACGTTCAGCGCCGGCGCCGAAGCCATTTTCGGCTACCGCATCGCGGAAGTGGCGGACAAGCCCTTTGGCGACCTGCTGGCGCCGGAAAGCCGGAAAGTGCTGCGCGACTATCTCTCAGCCCTGCAGGGACCGGGCCTGGCAAGCGTGTTCAACGACGGGCGCGAAGTGAACGCCATTGTCAAACAGGGCGGATCAGTTCCGCTCTTTCTGACAATCGGGCCATTGCAATCGCTGGCGTCACGCGCCGCATTCTGCGCCGTGGTGCGCGACATCACCCAATGGAAACGGACGGAATCCGAATTGCGCGAGGCCAAGGAAGTGGCCGAGGCCACGAGCCGGCAGAAGTCGGAATTCCTTGCCCGCATCAGCCATGAATTGCGCACGCCCCTCAATGCCATCATGGGCTTCTCGGAAGTCATGCGGCTGGAGCGCTTTGGCGAAATCAAGAATGACAAGTACCGCGGCTATGTGAATGACATTCATTCCAGCGGCGGGCTGCTGCTTTCGCTGATCAATGACCTGCTTGATCTCTCAAAGGTTGAGGCCGGCCAGCTCGAGCTTAATTTCACGGCGGTTGACCTCAGTGACACGGCGGATGGCGCCATAAAAATGCTGCAGGAGGCCGCAACGGGGGCCCGCGTTGTCATCCGCAAGGCCATGCCGGGCGATCTTCCCAATGTTGTTGCCGATCAACGGTCCATGCGCCAGATCATGCTCAACATCCTTTCAAACGCCATCAAATTTACCGATCCGGGCGGACAGGTTATTGTTTCGGCCCAGATGAACAAAACCGGCGAATTGAAACTCCGCGTCAAGGATACGGGCATCGGGATGAATGCCGAGCAATTGCGCGATGCCCTTGAGCCCTTCAAGCGGGTGATGACCGAGGGCCGCGAGGTGCAAGGCACGGGCCTTGGATTGCCGCTCACCAAGGCGCTGGCTGAAGCCAACCGTACAAAATTCGATATCTCGAGCGAACCCCGCAAGGGCACGCTCATTGAACTGACATTCCCGACAACGCGCGTCCTCGCGGAATAGCCGTCGCGTGGGATGGCTCTGATTTCCACACGCGCAAAGTTCAAGGCTTCACCTGCCGAGACCTGGCTCATGCTTGGCGCTGGGCTCATTGCGGTCCTCGTCACGCTGCCCATCCTGACAATTGTTCTTCTCTCCTTCACCTCAAGCGGAAACATCTGGCCGCATTTGCTGGGTACGGTTCTGCCCGGCTATGTCTGGCGGACACTCGGCCTGCTGCTGGGGGTGGGATTCCTGACATTCATCATCGGTACGGCCACGGCCTGGCTGGTCAGCCTGCATGACTTTCCGCTGCGGCGGATATTGCAATGGGCCTGCCTCATGCCACTGGCCATGCCCACCTATATTGTTTCCTATACCTATGTGGATTTCCTGAATTATGCGGGGCCGCTGCAAACCTGGCTGCGCGGCACGATGGGGTGGACCCGTCCCCAGGACTACATGTTTCCGGAAATCCGGTCGCTATCGGGCGCGGTCCTCGTGCTTGCCCTGGTTCTCTACCCCTATGTTTTCATGACAGCGCAGGCAAGCTTCCTGCGCCAGCCCATGAGCCAGCTCGACGTGGCGCGCACCCTCGGCAAATCGCCCTGGGGGGCCTTTCTTTCCGTGGCTTTGCCGCAGGCCCGGCCGGCCATCGTGGTTGGCGTCAGTCTGGCGCTGATGGAATGCCTGAACGACATTGCCGCGGTTGGCTTCTTTGGCGTCAACACCTTGACGCTTGGCATTTATACAACCTGGCTGGGCGAAGGAAATCTTGGCGGGGCGGCGCAATTGGCCGTCGCTCTCCTGATTTTCGTTTTCGCGCTGTTGTGGATTGAACGTCACGCGCGCAAACGGCAATCCCACATGCCGGGATCGCGCCATCCCATGGCGCCACGGCGCACGCCGCTTTCGGGCTGGCGCGGAATCCTTGCCATGTTTGCCTGTTTCCTGCCGGTGTTTCTTGGCTTTATCCTGCCGGCACTCATTCTCGTGAGGTTTGCCGCAAGGCATTTTGAAGATATCCTCTCAACCAGCTACTTCGACGCCATGTGGCACTCCTTCGTCCTCTCGCTGGCGGCAAGCCTGGTGGTCGTGGGCCTCGGCCTTATTCTTGCCTATGCCCACCGTTCGCAACGCGGCAAGCAGATCAATTTTTTCCTCAGGCTTGCCAGTGTCGGCTATGCCATGCCGGGAACGGTGCTTGGCATTGGGGTGCTCATTCCGCTCGCTTATTTCGACAACAGCGTCGATGCCTTCATGCGCAGCACCTTTGGCGTCTCCACCGGTCTCCTGCTCTCCGGCACGATAACCGCGATCATCTTTGCCTATGCCATCCGCTTCCTTGCCATCTCCTTTGGCTCGCTGGAAAACGGCCTTGAAAAAGTGACGCCCAATCTCACCTTTGCGGCGCGCACCCTGGGCCGCACACCACTGCGAACAGTCATGGAGATCCATCTACCCATTCTGCGCCCAGCGCTTGTGACAGCCACGCTTCTGGTTTTTGTCGATTGCATGAAGGAGTTGCCGGCCACGCTTATCCTGCGGCCTTTTGATTTCGAGACGCTTGCAACCCTGGTGTTTTTGTTGGCCTCGCTCGGGCAACTGGAGGAAAGTGCTGCACCAGCACTCACCATTGTTGCGGCGGGCCTTATCCCCATCATCCTGCTCACGCGCAATCTCCGCGTCCGCGAAAGCTTCAGGTAAGGGCCGCAAGATTCCGGAACAGGTCGAGGGCTTCGGGATTGGCCAGCGCTTCCCGATTCTTCACCTCACGGCCATGGACGATTTCGCGCACCGCCAACTCCGTTATCTTCCCCGATTTGGTGCGTGGAATATCCCTGACGGCGAGGATCACGGCGGGTACATGACGGGGCGAGGCGCCATCGCGCACCTGCTTCTTGATCAGGGCAATCAATTTGTCATCCAAGGCGACGCCCGGCGCCAATCTTACAAAAAGAACAACGCGCACGTCATTGTCCCAGTCCTGGCCGATGGCCAGAGCTTCAAGCACCTCTGGGATGCGCTCTACTTGGGCATAGATTTCAGCGGTGCCGATACGCACTCCGCCGGGATTCAGCGTCGCATCGGAACGGCCATGAATGATAAACCCGCCATGGGCGGTGATTTCGGCGAAATCGCCATGGCACCAGATATTGTCAAAGCGGGCGAAATAGGCGTTGTGATATTTTTGGCCATCGGGATCATTCCAGAACATGACGGGCATGGATGGAAACGGCTTGGTGCAAACCATTTCGCCCTTTTCCTGTTTCACCGGGCGGCCGTTGTCATCCAGCACATCCATGGCCATGCCGAGCATCGGCCCCTGGATTTCGCCACGCCATACGCTGCCCAGCGGATTGCCGCCCACGAAGCAGCCGCAAATATCGGTGCCGCCGGAAATCGAGGCAAGATGGATGTCGGGTTTTATCGCCTCATAGACAAAATCGAAATTCTCCGAGCTGAGCGGTGAGCCGGTTGACATCATGGTGCGAAGGTTCTTGAGCTTGTGGGTGTCGCGGGCGCGCCAGCCGGTCTTGCGCACGGAATCGATATATTTGGCGGAAGTTCCGAAAATCGTCATGTCTGCCGCGTCGGCAAAATCGAAGAGCGCCCGTTCACTGGGATGAAAGGGCGAGCCGTCATAGAGCAGCAGGGTGGCGCCTGCGGCCAGGCCGCTCACCAGCCAGTTCCACATCATCCAGCCGCAGGTTGTGAAGTAGAAAAGGCGGTCGCCCGGCTTCACATCGCTGTTCAATACGATTTCGCACAGGTGCTTCAGCAAAATGCCGCCGGCGCGATGCACGATGCATTTTGGAATGCCGGTGGTTCCGGAGGAATACAGAATATAGAGCGGATGATCGAATGGCATCTGGGCGAATGCAATGGGGGCTTCGCTTTCTCCGGAGCGGAAGGCCTCAAGGGTTTTCGCCTCAGGCAACTGCGCTGCCATGGTTGCGGCCTGTCCCGTGTAGTCAATCACCACCGTGTGCTCGACGCTTGGCAGTTGGGTCAGAACCTTAGCGATTTTCTCCGCGAGGCTGTGGGTTTTTCCCGCATAAAAATATGCATCACAGGTGAACAGAAGCTTGGGTTCAATCTGGCCGAAGCGATCAAGAATGCCGCGCTCGCCAAAGTCCGGCGAGCAGGACGACCAGATGGCCCCCAGTGAGGCCGTGGCCAGGAAGGCCACGATGGTTTCGGGATGATTGGGCACCACGGCGCAAACCCTGTCGCCCGGCTTGATGCCCGCTCTTGCAAGAGCACGGTGGGTCTGGGCGACGCGTGCATTGAGCTGGCGCCAGGTCATGGCTGTTTTGACCTTGTCTTCACCCCAAAAAATCAAGGCGGGACCGTCGTCGTTCTTTCGCAAGAGGTTTTCGGCATAGTTCAGCCTGGCATCGGGGAAAAAGCGGCCTCCCGGCATCTTGTCCCCGTCGACGAGTACGGGTTTTCCACGGGTTTCCGCCACGACGCCACAGAACTCCCACAGTTTTAACCAGAAAACTTCCGGCTTTTCCGTAGAGAATCCCAGAATATCCCCATAGGATTGCAGTCCAACACCATCGGAGCTTTCCAATTCATCCATAAACCGGCGGAGATTTGAGCCCGACTTCCTTTTTTCTGATGGCGTCCATAGGGGTTGATCGGGCATTACTTATCTCCGCTTGGAATTTGGTTCATAATATATCCCGCTTCGAAAGGTGGAAGGATGAAAAAGCGACTTGTCTGGATTGGTGTGGCCGTGTTCCTCGGACTTTTTGCCACCGGGGCCTGGGCTTTCATCCAGCCGGGTTTTGCCATCGTCGAGTTGCAGGACTATGTCATGCGCAAGACGGGCCGCACGCTTCTGGTGAATGGCGGGGCCAGGCTGGAGTTTTTTCCCCGCCCGGGGGTGCGCCTTGATGATGTTTTCTTCTCCAACCCGCAAGGAATGGATGGCAATTTTGCCCGGGCCGCAAGCGCCCATCTGCCCATGCAGCTCAGCGATCTCATCCGCCGCAAGCTCAAGATCAGGGAAATTGCATTGATCCAGCCGGTCTTTAATTTTCTGATTGACCGGGAGGGCCATGGCAACTGGGTGACCAGCGGAAAAAGCGGACAGAACAAGGCCGATAGCGATGCCGGTTCCCGGGAACCCCTCACGTTACTTGTGGAAAGCGGTTCGGCCAGTTTCCTTGACGAGCGCAGCGGCCAGGCGTTTTCGCTTGAGGATGCATCGGCAAAAATTACCATCGGCGAAGATGGCGAGCTTGAGGTGCAAGGAACAGCCGCACTCAACAAGCAGATTGCCGCTATTGAAGCCCAGGTGAAATCCCTGCGGCGGGTGGGCGAGGACGGCTCGCCGTTTGACCTTACCATCACAGCCCCGGCCCTGACGGCGAATTTCACCGGCAGGCTGGCAACGCCTGAGGGATTAAGCCTTGCGGGCGCCATTGACGCCACATCTCCCGATTTGCGCCAACTCTCAAAATGGCTGGGTTCGGAGATTGTGGGGAATGCCGGCCTCAAGAATTTTTCGCTGGCCGGTGCACTGGATTCAAAGCGCGCAGTATTCGGCCTGAGCAAGGCGAGCGTTGCCCTGGACGGCATGGTTGCGAGTGGCGATGCGACGCTTGATCTCACCAAAAAAACGCCAAATGTCAGCGCCATTCTCTCAACGGATATATTGTCACTTGATCCCTATCTTCCTTCCAGGAAAGCCAGCACACCCAGCGCGGGCAAAGAAGGCACCGGCTGGGATTTATCACCGCTCGCTTTCGACAGGCTCAAAGGCATTGACGGCAACTTGAAGCTTTCGGTTTTTCAGGTCAAATGGAACGATGCCGAATTTGGCCCGGCCGAATTGTCCGGTACGCTGAAGGACGGGAAGCTCGAGACAACGGTTCAAGACGCCACCCTCTATGGCGGCAAGGCAACGGGCAAAATTACACTTGATGGCACACAGGAAGCGCCGCTCCTGCAACTGGCTCTTGAGGCGCAAGGGATCAAGGGAGAAACCTTTCTCAGTGAATTTGCTGAGGTGGAATGGCTGGCCGGCACGACCGGACTCAAGGCTTCCCTGACCGCCGCTGGACACAACCAGCGGGAAATGATGTCGACCTTGGCGGGCAGTTTCAGCGTTGACGTTTCGGATGGCGAAATCACCGGCCTCAACATTGTGGACTTGGTTTCAACGGTGAGCCGCGCGCTGAGCGATGGCTGGGGCCATGGGCCGGAAAACCTCACGTCATTTGACCGGGCGCAAGCAAGCTTCCAAATCAGCGATGGCATCGCCAAAACCACGGATGTGAAGGTTTCAGGTCCGGCGTTCGAGGTCACGGGAAGCGGCGAGATTGACATGCTGCGCCGCGCGCTGGATTTCAAATTCGATCCCAAACTGGTCACCGGCGGCAGTGAGACCACGGGCCTTCCGGTTCCGGTTGCGGTGAAGGGGCCATGGCAGGCGCCCACAATATATCCCGACGTGGAGGGGATTTTTGATGATCCGGAGGCCGCCTATGATGCGCTCCGCGATCTTGGGGTTTCCGAAAAGACTTTCAAGAAAATTGGCAAGACGGGCAAGAAACTTTTCGAAGACCTGTTCGGCAATTGATGTCCGCCGTCCTGGAGAGCATTATCGCACCATGATCCGCGTCCAGGCCCAGGCCTTCGATACCGCCGCCGAACTTGCGAAACTCAAGCAGGGCCGGACGGATATTGGCGGCAGCGTGGTTTTTGTCGGGACCATGCGCGACCTTAGCGATGGCGCTGCAATTTCCGCCATGACCCTTGAGCACTATCCCGGCATGACGGAGAAAGCGCTCATGGAAATCGATGCGGAAGCGCAACGGCGCTGGCCCCTGCTTGATACGCTCATTGTCCACCGCTATGGCAAACTCCTGCCCGGAGATGACATTGTGTTGGTCATCGCTACCTCAACCCACCGGGAGGCGGCATTCGAAGCCTGCCATTTCCTGATCGACTGGCTCAAGACCAAGGCGCCATTCTGGAAACTGGAAAGTGGTTCGCAAGGTGATATCTGGGTCGCGGCGAAATCGTCCGATGATGAAAGTGCATCGCGCTGGGACAAGACGTCTTCGTGAGGTTTTACCGGCGAAGTCCCCGGCCGTTTTACCGGACTGTGATGGACGGGCTTGTCTTCGTCATCGTTCTCACCCTGGTGTTGGCTGCCATGAAACAATTCGGCTGGATTGATCTGGGCGTGGGATCGCTTCAGGTGGTTGATGGCGATTCACTGCGCCGGGGTGACATGGATATCCGTCTCCATGGCATCGATGCGCCGGAATACCGGCAGAACTGCCGGGACAAGCACGGGGCTGAATATGCCTGCGGCAAGCAGGCGGCGAATGCCCTGCGCAGCCTGGTTGGCGCGCGGGAAGTTTCCTGCAGCTCGATTGAAACGGACCGTTACGGCCGCGCCATTGCGGTTTGCCGGATTGGCGAGCTTGAGATCAACGGGGAAATGGTGCGGCTGGGCTGGGCCGTTGCCTACTCACGCCACAGCTTTTCCTATGTGCGCCTGGAGGCCGAGGCGCGGCGCGCCAAGCGGGGGATTTGGGCGGGAAGCTTCGAGCTGCCCGAGGATTACCGCGCAAGACAGCAACTGGTTCAGGGGAATTTGGGGGAGCCGAACCTGCCGGATTGAAAAATGGTGCTGCTAGACAGGATTGAACTGTCGACCTCTCCATTACCAATGGAGTGCTCTACCACTGAGCTACAGCAGCGCACCAGAATGAGGGACACATGCCACAGCCCCTCACCTTTCGCAACCCTCCAAACTCGCATGGACTTGACAGAGTCGGCGCGTTTTTCCATGTTTTGGCCATGGCCAACAAACCCCGAACTCCGCGCTCGACTGCCGAAACCAAGCGGCTGGCGGAAGCTTTGCGGATTAACCTCCTGAAGCGAAAATCCCTCGCCAGGCTCAAAAAAACCATTGCCAAGGTCGAAAAGAAGGCTTCCGATTAAGCCTTGCCCCAAAGGCGCCATCTATGCTTGTTAACGGCGTTTTGGCGGCCTTCCGGGACGGTTTTGCTGATACTTTTGAAGGGAACGTGTGTAAATGGATCGTATCCGTATTCGCGGCGGCAACAAACTGAACGGCACCATCAATATTTCAGGTGCCAAAAACGCCGCCCTGCCTCTGATGATTGCCGCGCTGCTCACCCCTGAAACGCTGACGCTGCGCAATGTTCCGCGGCTGGTGGACGCATTGCGCCTGCAGCGGATCCTGCAAAATCACGGAGTCGACATCACCGTTTCGGGCAAGCGCCCGGGGCAGAGCCCCACGGCCGGTGAAACTCTGCACATTTCGGCAAAGAGCATTGTCGACACCACCGCCCCTTATGACCTGGTTTCCAAGATGCGGGCCAGCTTCTGGGTGCTCGGCCCCCTCCTGGCGCGCTGCGGCGAAGCCAAGGTATCGCTCCCCGGCGGTTGCGCCATCGGCACACGGCCGGTTGATCTACATATCATGGCCATGGAAAAGCTCGGCGCCGCGGTTGCGATCGACGGGGGCTATGTGATTGCCAAGGCCAAGGACGGCTTGAAGGGCGGCCACATCATTTTCCCGAAAGTCACCGTAGGTGCCACCCATGCCGCCCTGATGGCGGCGGTTCTGGCAAAGGGCGATACGATTATCGAGAATGCAGCGCGCGAGCCGGAAATTGGCGATGTGGCGGAATGCCTGGTGAAGATGGGCGCCAAGATCGAAGGCATCCACACCTCCATCTTGAAAATCACGGGCGTAGCAAGCCTGCACGGGGCCGAGCATGAGGTGATCGCCGACCGCATCGAAACCGGCACCTATGCTATGGCTGCCGCCATGACGGGCGGAAATGTTTTGTTGAAGGGGGCAAAGGCCGAGAGCCTGGCATCGATGATTGATGTGTTGCGGCGGGCCGGCATTTCCGTGAACAACACCAGCGAAGGGCTTCGCATCGAGCGCAATGGCCAGGGCATTGAGTCGGTCAATGTCGATACCGATCCCTATCCGGGCTTTCCAACCGATCTTCAGGCGCAGCTCATGGCACTCATGACCAAGGCCAAGGGGACCGCGATGATTCGCGAAACGATTTTTGAAAACCGCTTCATGCATGTGCAGGAGCTGGCGCGGCTGGGGGCCGACATTCATCTGCACGGCGACACGGCAGAAGTGCGCGGCGTGCAAAAGCTCACAGGTGCGGATGTGATGGCCACCGATTTGCGCGCCTCAGTTTCGCTGGTGATTGCCGGCCTTGTGGCGGAAGGCGATACGATGATCCACCGCGTCTACCATCTGGACCGCGGCTTTGAAGCCCTGGAAGAAAAGCTGCAGGCCTGCGGCGCCGATGTCGAAAGGCTTGCGGGAAACTGATTGGTGCTGAAACTTACGGCGAAAGACACGGAGGATTTGAAGGTCATTTCCGCCCACATGCAGGATGCGCTGGTGCGGCTTGCCGACATTCGCTATCTGGCCAAGTCGCGCCAGTTTGCCTTCGTGGCCAATCGCTTTGCCTGGGAGCGCCAGCCTAGTGCCGAACGCCGGCGCACCGGCATGCATTTTGAACATGTGTTGAATGTGAAGCAGCAGGGCATTCTGGATCAGGAAAAGGATGCGATCCTATCGCTCCTGGCGATTACCTTTGAACCCGGCCCGGAGCCTTCGGGCAGCGTGGTTCTCACGTTTTCAGCCAACTGCACCATCAGGCTCAACGTTGAATACCTTGATTTGCAACTGAAGGATCTTGGCGGGGCGTGGGCCACGAACCTGACACCTAATCACGGTGACTAGCGCGTCCGTGGATTTTCCGTCTAATCTCGTTTCATGACCTCCCGTACAAAAAATCGCCTCATTGCGGTCGATCTCGATGCCAGCATTGGGCCCGGCCCTTCGCCTGAAGCCGAGCATGAGCGGCGCGTGGCGATCTATGACCTTCTGGAAGAAAACTCCTTCAGCCTTTTGAACGGGAAAGAGGGGCCCTACCGCCTGCAGCTTTCGACCCAGGAGGGACGCCTGCTTTTTGAAATCTACAGTGAAGGCGAAGAGGCGTTGTCAATTATCGGGCTCTCCATGTCGCCGTTTCGCGTCATCGTCAAAGACTATTTTCAGATCTGCGAAAGCTATTATCAGGCCATCAGGCGGTCCACGCCGTCACAGATTGAAACCTTGGACATGGCGCGGCGCGCCCTGCACAATGACGGCAGCGAAATTCTCAAGGAAAGGCTCAACGGCAAGGTCGACATCGATTTTGACACGGCACGGCGGCTGTTCACGCTGGTCTGTGTCCTGCATTGGCGGGGCTAGTGCATGTTCCGCCAAAGTGTGAAGCGGTTTGGCGACAACAACATGCTCCAGCATATTAATTTGGCGCGATTTCTTTTCGGCGAAATGATTACATTTCGCCGGGAAGCGCGCTAGAATTTTGCCGGTGCCGGGGGATCTGCCAAATGCCGTTCTTTTTGCCTGCACGCAAAATGTCATCCGCTCGCCGATGGCGGCGGCCATCATGAAGCATTTCTACGGGCACAGGGTTTACGTGGCCTCGGCGGGCGTCAGGCCCGGAGAGCCCGACCCTTTTATCGCAACGGTGCTTGATGAAATCGGCATCGATCTTGGCAAGCACCGCCCGCATGATTTTTCCGACCTGGAAGACTCCAGCTTTGATATCGCCATCTCGCTGTCACCGGAGGCCCATCACTGGGCTTTGGAACTCACTCGCACCATGGCAATTGAAACCGAATACTGGCCGACCATGGACCCCTCCGCCACCTATGGCGGCCGCGAGCAAATTCTCGACAGCTACCGGGCGGTGCGCGATGGCCTGGAAGACCGGATCATGGCGCGGTTCGGCTCCTTGGGAGCGCGAGGGGTTTAGAATCTCGGCTCGTTCGGCAATGGCTGGCCCCGCGGCGGAACAGGCCGAGAAGTGAAACAATTGCCTGGCTAATTCGGCTGTTCTTGTAAATGCCATGGTTAATCACTACCCTTGCATTTGGCGGCCAAGAGGTTCATTTATCGCGCCGCTTCCTTTAACAACCGGAAAGATTCATGGCGAAAGAAGAACTATTGGAATTTGAGGGCACGGTTTCCGAGCTTTTGCCCAACGCGACCTTTCGCGTCCTGCTCGACAATAACAATCATGAAATAATTGCCCACACGGCGGGCAAGATGCGCAAGAACCGTATCCGGGTTCTCGCTGGTGACCGCGTGATGGTTGAAATGACGCCCTACGACTTGACCAAGGGCCGCATCAACTATCGTTTCAAGTAACGCCCGCATGGCAGGTCAACCCGTCAAGCTGGTGCTGGCCAGCGCTTCGCCGCGACGTTTGATGCTCCTGGAGCGCATGGGTCTGGCCCCCGACCTGCTCAATCCCACCGATCTCGATGAAACGCCGAAGCGGCGCGAAACGCCACGCCGTCTCTCGATCCGGCTGGCCGAAGAAAAAGCCAAGGCTGCCATCCACGCTCCCCAGGTGCAGGCGCTGGGCTCAGGCGTATTCATTCTTGCAGCCGACACGGTCGTGGGGCTTGGGCGCCGCATACTTCCAAAAGCCGAAACCCGCAAGGACGCCTATGCCTGCCTCACCCTGCTATCGGGCCGCTCGCACTGGGTTTATTCCACGGTATGCATCATTGCGCCCAATGGCCAAAAGACCACGCGCTGCTGCGAAACCAAGGTCAGGCTTAAACGGTTGTCGCGGGAAGATATCGAGAGCTACCTCAAGTCAGATGAATGGCGCGGCAAGGCGGGAGGCTATGCCATTCAGGGCCGGGCCGAAGCCTTCGTGCGCAACCTCACCGGCTCATACTCGAGCGTGATGGGACTTCCGCTCTACGAAACCGTGCATTTGCTGGAGGGCGCGGGCTATCCGGTGCTTCATACCTGGATGACGACTGCTTCCGCGAGTGTCTGATGGCCGATCCGGTCCGCCTTAAGCCACGCCGGCCCTGCCCCATTTGCGGCAAGCCCTCGCTGCAGAAATTCCACCCCTTCTGTTCGGCCCGCTGCGCCCAGGTTGACCTCAACCGCTGGCTGGGCGGAAACTACGCCATACCTGCGGTTGAGAACGAAGACCCTTCCGATGGCGATTTGGACAAGGATTAGCAACTAGACTAGAATCAGCTTGAAGGGGCAACGGGGAACATAGATGGCCGACGCGCGGATCCTGATCGTCGATGACCATCCGCTGTTCCGCGAGGCCCTGCGGAATGCCTTGGGTACGGCCAAGTCCCGGCTCGATATTTCCGAGGCGGGCTCACTCGATAGCCTGATTGCCCGTCTCGCCAAGGATGACACCTGCGACCTGGTCTTGCTGGATTTGCGCATGCCCGGGGTGCAGGGCCTCTCGGGCCTGATTTATCTGCGCTCACAATATCCCAACATTCCGGTGGTCGTCGTTTCGGCGAGCGAAGAGGCGGGCATTGTGCAAAAGTCGCTTGATCTCGGGGCCTCCGGTTTCATTCCGAAATCATCAGGAACGACGACAATCATCGAGGCTGTCGAAACTGTCCTGTCCGGCGGCGTCTGGACCCCGCCCCGGGCTCATGGGGAGTTGCCCGCCGACCCCGAAGTTGCCGACATCGCGCGGCGCGTGGCCTCGCTCACGGCGCAACAGATCCGCGTCCTGATGATGCTGAAGGAAGGCCTCCTCAACAAGCAGATCGCCCATGCGCTCAGCGTTTCAGAGGCAACGGTCAAGGCCCATGTCTCGGCCATTCTGCTGAAGCTCGGGGTTGCCAGCCGAACCCAGGCGGTCATTGCCGCCAGCAAGCTCGAGGGATTATAAACCTATAATAGGCTTTTAAACGCATTAGGGGCCTGTTCCAGCGGTTTTCCGACAGGGCGAGCTAGGGGGATAGCCGGGAGGGCAAATTCCTGTCTACGGGCTTCCCAGATGGCCTAGGATTAAATTCTACCCAGGATTGTTAATTGCGGCTGAGTGTAGGGATCAGGAAAAATTCACTTAATATTTTAAGCGCACAGTGACACGTTGATCCTAGAATGGGGCTAATCCAGCTTAATTCATCAGGTTCCCATGACCCTAGCGACCAGTTACGCCTTAGCAGGCACTCCGGACGAACAAGCCGAGGAAATTCAGCCCCAGTACAATCTGCGGTTTGAACGCTCGCGGTCGAGTCCAGGGCGCGGCTTTTGCCTTGTTGACGTGTTGCTTAGAAATAACGGACGAATTCCCGCCAACTTTCCCTTCCTCTGCCTTACGGTTCTCGGCCTCAAGACAGTCCCGGCATTTGGCTGGGCCCAGGAAGAGATCACGATCATCCGGAAAATGCAGCGGTTTACCCCGTTTGCCTCCGTGACGCTTGATGCCGGCACAATGACCCAGTGCTGCACCATCAAGCTCAGATACAAGTCTGCCTTTGGAGGCAGTTTAGAGTTTGAACCGGGAAGCGAGCATCTGTTGACGGATTTTCCCAACTTGAACCTAACGTGCGTTGTGGGCGCCGGCAATTTCCCCTCGCGACGGACCCTCCTGCAAGTACCAGCAACTGCATTCAGAACGTTGTTGAAGGACAAACACGCTTCGCAACCTGCCGCCAGCTGATGCGAAGTACGGTCACTCTCCGGCAACGGCCTTAATTTCAAGATGTGACATGGCGGCGCGCAAGGCGGCGGGTTTGACGGGCTTGCGCAGCACATGAATGTGATGGACGGTGGCCTGGTCTGCGACAGCTAGCGATCTATCGGCTGTAATAAGAATGGCGGGAATGGGCCTGCGGGCCTTGCGGCGCAATTCATTGATCAGCGAAATGCCATCTCCTTTGTCGAGGTGGAAATCGGCAAGGATCATGTCGATCTTGCCATCGGCTATGTCATAGGCGCGAAACGCCTCGGCGCCACCCAACGCCACATGCGCGGTGCAGCCCCAACCGCTGAGCAGATGCTTCATGCCGTCGAGGATTGCCGGTTCATCATCGATCACCAGAACCGCCGCAGTGATGCCGAGTCCCGGGCGCTGGCGCGGCAGGCTCTTGCTGCGGACGCGCGGAATGGTGACGTGCGACAGGGGCACGGTTATGGCAAACATGCTGCCTTTGCCAGGGGTGGTGCGAAGCGTGATGTCGCTGCCAAGGATGCGGGCAACGCGCTCGACAATCGACAGGCCGAGGCCAAGGCCCGTGGCGGAACCCCCATCATCACCCAACCGCTGAAACTCCTGGAACACCAGTTCGCGCTTGGAGTCCGGGATGCCGATGCCCGTGTCGTGAATTTCAATGCGCAAGGTGCGCCCCTTGCGCCGGCAGCCCATGAGAATGCGGCCGGACTTGGTATATTTGATCGCATTGGAGATGAAGTTCTGCATGACGCGGCGCAGCAGCTTGCGGTCGGTTTCGACCGTCGCGCCACAGGGCATGGCCTTGAGCACCAGGTTCTTCTTGGAGGCGGCGGGGGCATATTCGGTGCTCAGGGTTTCCATGAGATCGTCAATGCGGAAGATCGACAGTTCCGGCAGCATGACGCCCGCATCGAGGCGCGAAATATCCAGGAGTGCGGTCAGAATTTCCTCCACCGCTTCCAGGGAGGAATCGACATTGCGCGCCAGGGCGCCATCATTGGAGCGCTTAAGCCGTTCCACAAGGCTTGAGGTGAAGAGACGCGCGGCGTTGAGCGGCTGCAGGATGTCATGGCTCGCGGCGGCGATGAACCTTGTCTTGCCGAGATTGGCAGATTCTGCGGCGGCCTTGGCCACGGCCAGTTCATCATTCAACCTTGTCAGTTCCATGGTGCGCTGAATAACGCGGCGTTCCAGCTCCTCGTTGGATTTCTGCAGGGTTTCAGCGGCGCGCACACTTTCGGTAGCATCATTGAAGGTGATGACAACGCCGCCATCGGGAATGGCATTAGACCTTATCTCCAGAACTTGACCGCTGTCGCTCAGGCGTTCGCGGAAATGCTCGTGGGACATGGCCATCTTGCGCAGCCGGTCTTCAAGGCTCGCCTCACCGCTTTCGGTGGTGCGAAGGAATTCCAGGACGATCTCACGCATGGGAGCGCCAACGCGCCCCAATTCATTGCTGAGCTTGAGATGATCCTGGAAGCTGGCGTTCCAGCAACTCAGATTCATTTCGGAATCAAACACCGCGATGCCCTGCTCGACATTGTCGATGGCCGATTGCAGGAGGTCGCGGTTGTGCTGGATGGCGGCGGAGGCATCATCGAGGAGCCGCATGGCGCCACGGGGATGGGCCGAATGACGCTCGAGCAGCAATGCCATGACAAGGCGCGATGAGGCCACGCCCACGGCGCGGGCCAGCAAGATGCTCGGCAAAACGCAGCATGCGCACATCGGCTTCCAGCGCCGGCTTTTGCGTGACACCGCGCTGGGCAAAAAATTCGGCAAAGGCCGACCGGGCGCGGGCTTCGCCCAGATAACGCGCCACCGTCTGCTCAAGCCTTTCAACGGTGACGGCGGTGCGCCACAGACGGAAACCCGTGCCGGTGCCCACGGTCAATTCGCGGGTCACGAAACTTGCGGCCTGGATGCGCTCAATGGGCGTAGGCAGGCGGCTCATGGAAAATCCGACATAGGCGCAGATGTTGGCGGCAAGACTCCACAGCACGCCGTGGCTCAGCGCATCCATCTCCATGTTGAACAGCATCCGCGGCCTGAGAAAACCCAGGCCGAACGGCCCCTGCTCAATCAGGCCCTTGCCCATCCAGCCGGCATCGGCAAAGGAGGGAAGCAACAGCGTGTAGGCCCAGACAAGGGCGCCGGCCGCGAGGCCCGCCATGGCGCCCCGCGCCGTTGCGCGCTTCCAGACCAGGGCGCCGAAGAAGGCGGGGGCGAACTGGGCAACGGCGGCAAAGGAGATCAGGCCGACTTGGGCCAATGCCGCCGTCGAGCCGATCATCCGGTAGTAGCCATAGGCCAGCACCAGCACGAGGGCGATGGCCAGCCTTCTGATGGTGATCAGGGTCTTTCCCATGTCATGGACGAAGTTCCGGCCGCTCGCGTGCGCTGGCGGAGCAGCAGGGGCACGACGAGGTTGTTGCAGATCATGATGGAGAGAGCGATGGTTTCAACAACCACCATGGCGGTGGAGGCGGAGAGGCCGCCGATGAAGGCAACCATGGCAAAGAAACCGTTCTGGGCACTGACCGGAAGCGCCAGCACGAACATGTCGCCATCAGCACTTGGCGGGAAGCAAGGCCAGTCCGGCAATGGCAATGGGAATGACGAAGATATTGATGGCGACGAGGTAGAGCGGAAACAGCCAGGCGGCACGGCGGATATCGGAGGGAGCGGCGTTTTCGACCACGGCCACATGAAACTGCCGGGGCAAAAGGATAATGGCAATTGCCGCAAGAAGGGTAAGCGTCAGCCAGCGGGTGCCGCTTAGACCATTCGCCAGCAAGGCATAGATATGCGGGTCCGAGGTCACATGCGCGGCAAGTTTTTCAAAGCCACCCATCATGGAGAGGGTGACGAACAGACCCACCGCCACGAAAGCCACAAGCTTGACGATGGATTCAACCGAGATGGCGAGGATCATCCCGTCCTGATGCTCGGTTGTATCGATGTGGCGGGTTCCGAACAGGATGGCAAAGACGCCCATGGTGAGAGCCACCAGAATGGACAATCCATCGGCGCGCTGCATGACCGGCATGATGGCATCGGGAAACAGCGGGTCGGTGATCATGGTCTGCAGGGACTGCGACACGGCCTTCAGCTGGATGGAGATATAGGGCACGACGCCGATGGTCGCGACCGCGGCCACAAGGGCGCCCAGCGCCTCGCTCTTGCCATAGCGGGCCGAGAGGAAATCGGCGATGGAGGCAATGTTCTGGCGTTTGGCGATTTCGGCAATGCGCTGCAGAAGCGGCCAGCCGAGGGCAAAAACCAGGATCGGCCCGATATAGATCGGCAGGAAATCAAAGCCTGAACGCGAGGCGATGCCGACACTGCCGAAATAGGTCCATGAGGTGCAATAGACGCCAAGCGACAGGGCGTAGATGAAGGGGCGGGGCGAGCCGGGCTTTCGCCGGTTGGCAGGCCTGTCGCCCCAGGTTGCAACGGCAAACAGGCCCCCGAGATAAGCCAGTCCGAAGAAGAAGATCATCCAGCTTTGCAGCATGGCTGAAGCCTAAGCGAAAACCTTGCGAATTGAAATGCCGGGGTTGGCGCCGGCGATCTAGCCGACGGGATCTCCCAGCAGATCGCGCACCAATGGCACCTGTTTCAATGCCCACATGAGATGGGCTTTTTCGGGAGCGTGAAGTTTCTTCGGATCGACACGGTTTGAAGGCGGAATGCCCTGCTCAATATCGGCAAGCTGCTGCTGGAGAATGTTGCGCAGGATAATCTGGTGAGCTTCGAGAAGCCCATCAAGATTTTCTTCAGAAACATCGGGCTTGCCGCGCAGCGCGTCCAGCCTGCCGGCGGTGGAGTGATCAAGCAGGGTGTGGCGAAGAGCCAAAACCCGGGCTGCCGAGAAAATCGGCATGATGCCATGCATTTTCAAATCCATGCGGCCATCATCTTCAAGCCTGAAGCGGCCAAACCAGTTTACCGGGGGATGCGCCCTTGCGGCATTCATGTCCATAAGCTGCAGGAAGGCCATTGTCTTGGAGGCGGCTTCAATGGCGTCGACACGCAGGTCATCAACCAGGCCATGATCGCCATAGACCGGCAAGGCATCGAAAAATATATCGGCATTCAGAATGTCCTGCGGCTCGGACCGGGACAGCCAATGGGCCACCTGCTTGCGCCACTGGCTGACGGACTTGCACCAGGCGGGGTTGCCCGCCATCACGCCGCCTTTGCAAAGGGGAACGCCCACCTCGTCCAGAATGGCATTCATGCGCTGGCCCAATTTCAAAAGCCAGGCCTCGGCCTGTTGGCTCATCTGCCGCGTCAAAAATAATTGCGTTGTCCTGGTCGAGGGCCAGAAGGCTTTCACCGCGGCCCGCCGAGCCCAGGACCATCACCGCAAATCGCAGGGCTTTCGGTTTTGGGGACGCAACCGACACTTCCCGTTCCGCCATTGCTGCGGCGCGGGCCGTCAGGCTGCGCACTTCGCCTGAAATAATTCCGGCTATGTCGCGGGCATCCACGTCCTCATGCAGCAGGGAGCGCGCGGCGTTCGCCAGTTTTCGCCAGACCAGGGCAAGTTCTTCAATGCTCAACGGCTTCTTCCAGCGCGTCGGCAAAGGCCAGCGCTTCATCGGCCTGCAGGCGCAGGAGATCGCGCTGGGTGATGGCGCCTACAAGCTCGCCCTCCCCGTCCACCACGCCCATGTGACGGTATTTCTTGCGCCGCATGCGCCCGAAAGCGACGTAAAGAAAATCCTCTTCGGATACGCTTTCGAGGGGGAATGTGGCGATGCTTGTCACCGGTTTTGCAAAGGCCTTTGCGCCATCGCTGGGCGATGGCGCGGAGAATGTCGCGTTCGGTCACAATGCCGTGGGTGCATCAGGATTTGCCGCGCGCGATGAAGAGCGAGCTCACCTTGCGGCGCACGAGACGGGCCAGGGCTTCACGAATGCTCATGGACGGGGCGGCAAATTGCGGCGGCTTTGACATCACATCCCTCGCCCGGTGCCGGTAGGGATAGCTATCCACACGAACGGGACCAGAGGGCGGCACGGCAGCTTCATGCCAGCCTGCCCCGCCTGGTGAAGTGGAGAGCTTTCGGCAGGCATCCTCGGCTTCCGCCAGGGTGCGGATTGAATTCCCGCGAAGACGCGGCAAGAGTGCAAGGAAGACCTCCGCCGCAAGTCTTCGCATCCGGCAGGGCGCGATGGCGTTCAACCACGGCAATGCCGAGCCAGGCCGCGAGCGTTTCCAGGGAGAAGTCCGGCAGATCGGGTTTGAGCACTTGCGCCAGGTCGCGCACGTCGAGAAATCGCGGGGCTTTCCAGGCAAGGCCGGCGCGCTCATGCTCGCTCCGCAGAATGGCGAGATCAAAGCCCAGGGCATAACCCAGAATCACATGTGCGCCGGCAAAGTCGCGGTACCGCCTGTAGACCTGCGCAAAGCTGTCCGCCGATTTTACTGCGTCATCGGTAATGCCATGAATTGCGACCGATTCCGGCGGGATCGCCTCATGGGGATTGATCAGCGAGGTGAAGTGACAGCTCGGGAACGAGCCTGCCTTTAAGAATGGCAATGGCGCCGATTTCCAGGACGCGCGCCTGGCGGACATCCAGTGATGTTGTTTCGGTATCAAGGGCAATGGCTGTCAAGGACCGCAGGGGCGTTGCCGCCGTCGCCACGGGGAAGCTTTGCTTCATGACCCCTTCCACAGGGACAGCGTGAGTGCGGCAAGCAACAGGGTTACGGCTGCTATTGCGCTGTAGCGCGCATGGAGCAAGTAGACGTCGCGCAGAATGACACTCAGCACGGTTTGCGCCGTGGCCTCGGGCGGGCGGTCCTCCGGCGCGAGGATGAGCCAGGTTTCGGTTTTCTTGTGATTTGCCCTTAACGCAAGCTGGGCCTTCCAGATCAGGCCCAGGGCGAGCGCAAAGAACAGGAGGCTGCCAGCTTGGGCCGAGCGCTGGGGGTCATGGGCAAAGCCCAGCATGACGCAGAGGAATCCCAGGGCGCAAAAGCCACAGGCCCGGCTTACGGATACAAAAGCGGCGCGCCTGATTGCATCCATGGAAACAGACTCCCTGTCAGTTTGCACCAAGCCCAAGGGCATTCAGAATATTCGGCAAGGCCGGAAGAGTGAGTACCGCAACGGCGACGAGCCAGATCAGGCCGGAAACGGCGGAGGATTTTCCGCCACCTGAAAGGCGCTCATAAAGTGCGGCCGGAACGCCACCCAGCATCAAGGTAAAGGTTGAAACGATGAGCGAGCAGGCGAGGAAGACCGCCGGCAGGATGGCCGGAAGAAAAAACGGGTACCAGAGGCCATGAAGCGCGAAAACCGGAATGAGAGCCGGTGAAAACATGCCGTTCAGAATGGCAAGGCCGATAACGGCCACGAGATTATGTTGCGGCATGGGTCAGCCTCCGCCCGCGGCAATGGTCGGCAAGAGGTTCAGGCTTGCGAGCAGCGCCAGAAGCGCCAGGCGCGCCGCCATGAGCCAGAAGAAGGCAAAGACCAGAACCAACAAATCGGGAAGCACAGCGGGCGTTATCAAACGGACAAGCCTGACAACGGGATCAGTGATCCTCACGAAGGCGCGCCAGATATAATTCTTCCAGTCCGGTGGCGCAAAAAAAGACAGGATAAGCCGTCCGAGCACCGAATACATCACCGCCGCGATGATGAAGTTCGGCAGATGGAAATACCAGTACTGGAGAAGAGGATTCACAGTCCCGACCCTAACAACTACGCGGCAAAAAGAAAACGGGGTCCCGAAGGACCCCGTTCCGATGTTATTCGCGTTAGTGGACTTCGGTTACGAGATTGCCGCCTTCCATAAGCTCCTTGCCCTTGGGCTTGCGGATTTCGTCGATGAAATCCTGCATGGCCTTGGACGGCGCCTTGGTGAGAAGGCTGACGGCGATCATGGCAACAAAGCCTGCGGGCAATCCGAAGAGTGCCGAGGAAATGTTGCGCACGCCGAACCAGTTGGCAATTGTCTGGGCATGGGTGTCCAGGGCCTTCAAGGCCGCGGCCTTGACTTCCGGAGCCGCACCTTCGTAGGCCGCCTTCAGTTCATTGAACTTGGTGACGGCGGCATCACTGGCGCCCGACAATCCGCTCCATGTCTCATAGAATGACACGGCATGGTAGCGCGTCATCCAGAGATAATAGGCGCAGACGCCGAAGCCCACGATCATGCCTGCTACCGCACCCCACTTGTTGGCGCGTTTCCACCAGACACCGAGAACCAGTGCCGGGAAGAGGCCCGCAGCCGCAAGCGAGAAGGCCCATGACACCATCGCCAGAATGTCCGATGGCTTGGTGGAGGCCACATAGGCCGCAGCAGATCGCCACAACCACCAGCAGGATGCGGGCAACGATCAGGCGGCGGCTTGTCGGCGCCTTGGTGTCAACCATCTTGTAGTAGATGTCGTGGGAGAGCGCGTTGGCAATGGCCAGGAGCAATCCGTCTGCTGTCGAAAGCGCAGCAGCCAGACCACCCGCAGCCACGAGGCCTGCGATCACGTAGGGCATGCCCGCGATCTCCGGGGTGGAGAGCACGATCACGTCATTGTCGATCGCCAGCGCACCATGGGTGAGTAGGCCCGTGGTGTTGCCGGCGGCCTGGGCCGCAGCATGGATCGACGGGGTGAAGATGTCGGAAGCGACGGCGGCAGGATTTGCCTTCACGGCTTCAAACACCACAGCCTTGACCGGGTCGGCAAGAGCCGACCATGAGGCCAGCAATGCGTCCTGGCCAGCACCTTTCAGTGCGGCAGCAACGCTTGCAACATCCAGCGCACCAGCCGCAAGAGCTGCTTTCACGGCGCCAATGCCGCCGCCAAGGCCTTTCAGCGTGATGCCATAGATCTTCACCAGATCAAGTTGCGAATAGGTGTTGATCCAGGCAGGCAGCGCATCAAGGCTCTGGCCGATGACGTTGGTATAGACTTCCAGCTTGGCAAACGCGGCATAGGAAGGCGCCGTGAAATAAAGCAGGAAGATGAAGAACAGCGACCAGGCCACCGACTTGCGCGCATCACGCACCGAAGGTGTCGTGAAGTAGCGCATGAGGATGTGCGGCAGGGACGCCGTGCCCACCATCAGGCAGAGGATGAGGGCAAAGTAGTTCAAGCGGTCATAATTGAGGAAGGCCGTGACGTGCGGCTTGAGCTTGCCTGCTTCGGCAAGCCCGTTCGCAATCATTTCCTGTTCGCGCGCCGTAATGTCCTGCAGGGCCTGGCCATACATGAGCTCCGGAACCGGAATGCCGTATTTCTGGGTGGACAGGATTACAACAGGCGTGAGGTAGGCAACGATGAGCACGATATACTGTGCAACCTGCGTCCAGGTCACGGCGCGCATGCCGCCCAGCATGGAGCAGACAAGAATGCCTGCCAAACCGGCATAGACCGCAATGGTGAAGTCAAGGCCAAGGAAGCGCGAGGCGATGATGCCCGTGCCGTAGATTTGCGCCACCACATAGGTGAAGGAGCAGCAAATGAGAACGATCACGCCGAGGAAGCGGGCAAGGTTGCCGCCATAGCGCGCCGCAAGGAAGTCCGGCACCGTGTAGGCGCCGAATTTGCGCAGGAATGGCGCCAGCAGAACCGAGACCAGCACATAGCCGCCGGTCCAGCCGAGCACGAAGGCAAGGCCATCGTAGCCCAAGGCATAGAGCGAGCCTGCCATGCCCACGAAGGATGCCGCCGACATCCAGTCAGCGCCTGTGGCCATGCCGTTGTAGAAGGCGGGAACCTTGCGGCCCGCCACATAATATTCGGACACCTGCGCGGTGCGCGACGAGCACGCCGATGATGGCGTAAACGAGGATGGTGAAGCCCACGAACAGGTAGCCCAAAACGCGGTTGGGAACGCCGAGCTGTTCAAGGATTGCGACCAGAATGATGAAGGCAAGGAAGCCGCCGGTATAGATGCCGTAGACCTTGCCGAGGTTGGCGAGAAAACCCTGCTCGCCGGTTGCCTGGTTTGCCATGATCAATCCTCCTCCGCCATGCCGAATTCACGGTCGATGTCATCCTGCTTGCGGGCGAACCAGAACAGGATCACCACAAAGGCCACGAGCGAGCCCTGCGCTGCAAACCAGAATCCCAGGGGGAAACCGAATATGACAATGGCGTTCAATGAATTGACGAAAAAATGGATGAAAAAACTGAAAAACGCCCAAAGGCCCAATGCAATATACATCAGCCTGCTGGTCGCCGCCCAGTGACCTTCCGAATTCGAGCTAGCCATCAGCCAGTCCCTCCCACTAAGAGTTGCGGGGTTATGTCCCCCATCGTTGCGCGCGCATCTGCTCAATCAAGGCTTTCCGGCAACAGACAGAATCCGGGCGCTGCCAATTTTCTAACATTGGGGGAAAGGGTCCGATACTCTACTTTGGACTCATGGGCACAAGATGGCTTGCGTGCTTTTTGCTGCAATGCAAAAGTAAAATGATGAACTGGCTTGCATTCCTGTCCCGGATTTTTTTGGGCCCCAAACTGTCGTCACGCCAGGAGCTTCGGGGCTTTCTGGAAAGCCGTGCAGCCTATCTCGCCCAGAAGTCGATCTCTGAATACACCCAGGCCCGGGCCAACATGATGTTTACAACGCTGCTGGCTGAAAAGGCATTTCAGGATGCTTACGAAAGGGCCCGCTGGTTTTCCTTTCCGGCCACCCTTTCCATGGTGGCGGAAGCGCTTGCGGCCCGGCTCCGCATCATGGACATCAGCGATACAGATTCAATCAATGTGATGCTGCAGTCCATGGCCGAAGACATCGTTTCAGCCTATCCGGTTCCAGAAGGAGGAGAGCGCCGATTTTTGGCAAATGGCGCTGCTCGACCTTGAACGCGACTTGCTCCGGGCCGGACTGGCGGCACCGCACGCAATTCACCTCATTCCCAAAGCGCGGTCCCGGGAAATCTTTGAAAATCTGCCGGTCCACCCTTCGGTGCGCAAGCATGATTTCGACATGTTCCAGAACACGCTGAGCTTCCATCTCACCGAGATAGGTGCTGAAATCGAAGAGGGATTGAGCGCAGATGCTGCACGCAAAATCCTGCTGGCTTGATGACCTACGTCACTCGCAGGTAGTGCAGCAGCAACAGCTGTTGTTGTTTCGCGCGGCTTAATCCTTGAATGCTAGCCCAAAACTTCCTTCACCAATTCCATCATTGCGCCCACGATGGTGTCCGCCTCGAAACCGACAAGCACAGAGGCGGCGCGAAGCCGCGCCAAGGTTTGGCCCGTGGAGCGAACAGGCGCTTCTCCGGCCCTGTACCAGGCGAAGATGGACGGGATCGTCACCGCCCGACATTTTCCGGGCCTGATCAAGATGGGTGACTGCATGACGGTTCTTTCCGTACCGCCTGACATACGCCTGGCGCAGGAACAAAAAAACGCGCCGTGAGTTATGCTGTTGGAGGAAGCCAACAATGGCGCCAAAACGCATCATATCTCCAACTCTCAAATCCCGGGGAAACACAGCCGAAGATTATGCCGGCGGCGGAAGCGATTTCCCGCAAGAATCAAAAGACCAAGCCTCGCCCCAAAAAGGAATGATTGATACCGACATGGGAAATTACGGGGGAGTTAGACCCAAGAGAACTCCGAAGACAGTTGATAAGAGTTTTAAACGCGTAGCGGGTGGCGGAAGTCCCGGCAGCTACCGTGGGAAGAAACCCCAAGGTTCAATTTGATTGATTTAGCGCGAGGGAAACGAAAGATCGCAATTCCGCAGTGCATTCAATTCAACTTGCGGAACTCGAGCATTGTGAAAAAGCCCAACGGCTTCACCGGCTTGATGCTGGTCAAGGCGCAAGCGTTCACTTACAAGCAATGTTTCATATCGAAATTCGGGGCGCCAGCCAAGCTTGGACGCGTGTTTCGCCAGGCTTTTTTCAATGGCGCCGCGCAATCCGTTTTCCACACTGAAATGATTGACAATCAACACAATACCACCGGGTTTCGTCACACGCGCCAGTTCATGGATCACTTTCGCGGGGTTTGGCACGACGGTTAACACATAGGATGCAACGACAATGTCAAAATGATTATCTTGAAACGCAAGGGACGTCGCATCCATTTCCAGCAGCGCCTCGATGTTGCTGTGACTGGAGTTTTTCATCCGTTTGCGGGCGAGCTTCAACATGTCGGTGGAAAGATCGATACCCGTCACCTTCAGTTGCGGGCCATAGTGTCGAAGCGCCAGGCCGGTGCCAACGCCGACCTCCAAAAGCTTGCCGGAGAATGCATTGGCGCGCGAGGCGGCCTGTTTCACGCCAGCTTCGACCACCTTGCCAAATACCACGTCATAGACCGGAGCCCAGCGCCTGTAGGCCTTGCGAACGTCATTTTCATCAAGCTTTTGGAGCTGAGCGTGCATGTGTTTATGTCTCGTATTGAACTGTAGCGTCATCCCGCCACAGGCGAACGACTGCCGTCGAAAATGGTTCCATAATCATTCACGGCCTAATAGGCTCGTCTTATTATAATCTTTGCAAAATTCCAGCTCTTCATATCAATCTGCTTTGCATCTGCTTCTGCCTATTGCACTACGCTACCTTCAACTTCGTTGGCCTACAACTTTTGCTTTAAAATTCTTCTCAGAGTTGGGATCTATGGGCAGCAGCCCCACGAGCCATGCCCCGATGCGGCGGGTAAGGGACGAATGGGGCTCTGTGATATGAACGGTGGGTATTACACCGTAGTCTTCCAGCCAAACGATGCGCCCATTCTGGCTGGATAGGCGGTAACTTCCGTGCATTTGGGCCTGCGAGGAGTCGGCAAGCTGATTTGATAGCGAATCCGATTCGAATATGGCTCCCATCTCCGTGTTTATGGATTTTGAACGCGGATCGAGATTGAATGAGCCGACAAACGATATTTTACGGTCGGCCACGCAGGCCTTGGTGTGGAGGCTTGCCGTTCGCGAACCAAAGAGTGATATCTTTGTTCGGCCAACGCTGGATTTCTGTTCATAGAGCGAAATTCCACTTTCCACGATTGCCATGCGGTATTTGGCATAGCCACTGTGAACCATCATCACATCGGTTGCCGCAAGCGAATTCGTCAGGATGCTCGTTGTGACACCTCGACGCCTGAACGTCGCGCAACACCGACAATCCGTCCGGGCCCGGGATCAGGTAAGGGGAAGACAAGATCAGCTCATGCTGTGCTCTGGCTCATCAGTTCAAAGATGCGCCTGGCAATCCACTGATCGACCTTGCCCGACTGGGCTTTCTCGGGAGGATCGGCAATAACTTCTGCCTTCGATACCCACTCCAGGTTTTGCAGCTCTTGATCATGGAGCCGTTAAACCGCTGTTCCGTGTGGCGGATGTAGCTCGTTGCCAAATAGGAAGCAGAGTGCTGGGCTGAAGCGATAGCGCAACTTCGCAAGTTTGCCGCGGCGGATCCGGTGGAGCGATGTGACCGGCAACGTTGCATCGCTATTCCAATAGGAGTCAAAGATTCGCTCGGCATCGGCAACGGCCCTGCCCGCAAGGAGTACGTCTATATCGCTGAAACTTGCCCCGGTTGCCGCCCCAAAATACGCATCGCCAATGTTGCGGCCCCCGACAATTGCCACTCGGCCATCGACGATCCAGCATTTGTTGTGCATCCGGCGCGTTGCGGAAAAGTAGCGTATCGCGAGCTCGATGCCGCGGCGTGTTGGGCTTGTCCTGCTGCGACTTGGATTGAAGAGGCGTACCTCAATGTTGTCATGCGTATTGAGCGCCAGATAGGTGGCGTCGAGGCCCATAGAATTGATGTCGTCAAGCATCAACCGCACCCGGACGCCCCGGTCAGCGGCTGCAAGGATTTCCCGGGCAAGCAATTTGCCGGTCACATCGCTTTTCCAATAGTAGTATTGAAGATCGAGGCTTCGCCCGGCCTCACGGGCAAGATCAAATCTGAAACGAAAGGCCTCAACGTCGTCATTGATTATGCGAATGCCGGTCTTACCTTCATGCTGGCGGACCTCGTCAATTAGCCTGCGGTCGATCTCCGTGCTAAACTCGTCCGTCAGGAATGGCATAGCTATTGGGTCCCTTGTCGCGCTGACCTCGCGCGCCATAGAATACGACGGCGATCGCAGCCGCCATATAAAGCTATCAATCCGGTAACCACATAAGCTAAAATCATCTCGTAGCGGAACCTTTATTGCTCATTGGGAGTAATATCATATAAATGTAACGATTTACGGAGCAAATGTTTCCACTGTCAAAAATCGGGAAATGGCGAGGCACTTAAATACAATTGCATCAATCAGAGTTCAGCACTTGATCAACAGATTAACCCCGTGGCTCGCCCAGTTGAAACGTCGCACGGCCAGCGTCATTGGCGAAGCCGAAGACCGGTCCATAGTCTGCAAGTTGACGATTGCCTCCTATAATATTCACAAATGCGTAGGAAATGACGGCGTATTCGATCCTTT
>CAWELV010000027.1:0-573482 GCA_963810045.1 uncultured Alphaproteobacteria bacterium
ATATTGCAGGGCAGGGTTGCGCAAATAGGCATAACCCAAGGCAGTAACCTGTCCCTTGGCTTTCGTTGCAGCAGCTGTCATCGCTTCCGCATCGGCAAGCGTCAGCGCCATGGGTTTTTCGCACCACACATGCTTGCCCGCTTCAAGCGCGGCCACAGCCATTTCGCGGTGCATGCCGTTGGGCGATGTGATTGAAATAAGGTGAATGGCCGGATCAGCGAGAAGGTCACGCCAGTTTGTTGTGGCGCGGGCAAATCCAAATTCGGATGCCTTCAGCTTGGCATGCGAGAATCCACGTCGCAGAGCGCCACCCTGTCAATATGCGGAACGTCGCCGAACACCGCCTTCACCGCGCCAAAGGCCATGGCATGGCATTTGCCCATGAAGCCGGTGCCGATCAGGCCAACGCCAATGCGATCCATGTCTAGCGCTTCCCGTTGCTGAGTTTGATGATTTCCTGTTCGAGATCGACAAGTTCCTTGCCGCCCGCCATCAGATTGAGGAGCTGGTCGCGGCTGATCTCGTTCTTCTGATAGGTGCCGGCACTCTTGCCCCGCTTCAGAAGCGTAAAGCGGTCGCCCACCACATAGGCATGATGCACATTGTGCGAAATGAAGATGACGCCAATGCCCCGCGCCTTGGACTGCACAATAAGCTTCAGCACAACGGAAGCCTGATGAACCCCGAGCGCCGATGTCGGTTCATCGAGGATCAGGACCTTGGCGCCGAAATGAATGGCCCGCGCAATGGCCAGGCACTGCCGCTCGCCGCCCGAAAGCGTTCCTACCGGCTGCTCGGGATCGCGCAACTGAATGCCCATGTCCGAAAGCTGCTGATAGGCCGTGCGATTGGCATAGTCGACATCAAACTGGCTCAGGAACCAGGTTTTCTTCAAAGGCTCGCGGCCCAGAAAGAAATTGCGTGCAACGCTCATCAGCGGCACCAGCGCCAAATCCTGATAGACCGTGGCAATGCCCTTATCGAGCGTGTCCTTCGGCGAACTGAAGCGCGTATGCGTGCCGCCCACAAAAATCTCGCCTTCATCGGGAAGTGAACCCCGGAAAGCACTTTGATAAGGGTCGACTTGCCAGCCCCATTGTCGCCGAGAAGGCAATGCACCTCGCCGGGGCGCACATCGAAGGACACATCCTTGAGCGCAATCACCGAACCGAAATACTTGCTGACTGATTTGAGTTCAACGAGGGGCGCTCCATTACCGGCTCCTCATGGCGCGGGCTGCGCACATAGCTGTTGAACAGCACCGCGATCACCATCATGGCGCCCATGAAAAGCTTGAACCAGTCCGTGTCGATGCCGGTATAGAAAATTCCCATCTGCACCACGCCAAAGATCAGCGCGCCGAACATGGCCCCGATTGCCGAGCCATAGCCGCCGGTGAGCAACGTGCCGCCGATGACCACGGCAATGATCGCCTCAAATTCCTTCAGGTTGCCACGCAGGGTGTCAGCGGAGCCGGTCACCAGAACCTGAATGGTTGCGAAAAGTGCCGCGGCAAGTGCCGTCATGATGAAAAGCGTGATCTTGGTGCGGGCCACGGGAACGCCCATATTACGCGCCGCATTGGCTTCGCCGCCGGACGCAAATATCCAGTTGCCAAATCGCGTGCGCATCAACAGCCAGGTGAAGAACAGCGTCAGCCCAATCCACCAGACAATTGAAACCGGAATGCCGCTGATCGCAGGCAAGCCATCGGCGCGTTTGCCAATGACGCCAAGTTCCGCAAGCCAGCGAATGGGCGTCCTGAATACCTGGCCGGCAAAGAAGGGGGTAATCCAGTCCCCGGCAGAATATTCATGCAGGCCCGAGGCTTGGGTGCGTCCCGTAATGCCGCGCGTCACCCCAAGGGTAAGGCCGCGCAGCATGAACAGGCTGCCAAGCGTGACGATGAAAGAGGGAAGCCCCGTGTGCACGACAATGAGGCCATTCAGATAGCCTACAAAGGCGCAGCTTGCGAAGGCCAGCAGGACCGAAGCCCACACCGGCCAGTCCCACATGATGGGCGGAATGGCGATGATGATGCCGGCAAAACCAATCATCGAACCTACCGAAAGATCGAATTCGCCGGCAATCATGAGCAGCGCGAC
The DNA here is from genome assembly GCA_963810045.1 of uncultured Alphaproteobacteria bacterium. Lineage (GTDB taxonomy): Bacteria > Pseudomonadota > Alphaproteobacteria > Rhizobiales > Aestuariivirgaceae > Aestuariivirga. Next base: position 2,106 of record CAWELV010000027.1, read on the forward strand.
GGCCGCTGCCAGAATGCCGAGCTGGGCCGAGACTTCGAGAAAATTTACGATGCCTTTGGCGCTGAACAGGCCGCTGTCGCCCGCCGTTATGCCAAAAAACACAAAGATGAGAACCGTTCCGGCAATGGCCCCAAGCTCGGGCCGGCTGAGCAGCCGGCCAAGCAAAGGCACAGCGCGGACCCGTTCGTCCTTCACCTCAAGGCTCATGCTATCCTCCAAGCAATCATTGCCATGGCGGCCGGCTAGTTGGCCAGCCGCCATGAAACGATTAGCGTTTGCCTTGCTTTGCCAGATCGATAACCGAGGCTGCCGTTTCCCCGGTCACAAAACCCGGGCCTGTAGGATAATCGGCAATCGGTGCGATCTTGTATTTCTTCCACAGGTCAAACATGACGACAGGAATGTAGCCCATCGCATATTGCTGGGCGTCGATGCCCCACTCCATTTTGCCATCGGCTGTCGCCTGCAGAATGGTCGGTGAAAGGTCGAAGGTGCCGATCTTCACTTTGCCGGTAAGGCCAAGTTCTTCGAGGGCAACCAGGCCAGGCTCGGCGCCGCCGATGCCGACTGTCAGGATGAATTGCGTATCGGCATTCGTCTTGAGATAGGCGATGAGGCGGTTCTTCATCTCCGTTGGGTCCATCACGCCGTTGAGAACCGGCACGTCAACCCCAAGTCCCTTGGCAAAACCGGCACAGCGGTCATCCAGGCTGACGTTGCCGACTTCATGGTTGGCACACACAGCCTTGGTGACGTTGAGCTTCTTGACGCGTTCGCCGGCCATAACGCCAGCCTCGTATTCGCTCTGCCCCAGATAGAGAAGGCCACCAAGTTCCTTGGTGAGCTTCCCGCCGCCGGAATCAATGACGATAACCGGAATACCTGCCGCAACCGCGTTCTTGACGGGTTCACTGAGTGCCGCTGGATCGGCAATGGAAACAACGAGGCCATCGGGCTTCGAGGCAGCCGCTGCGTCAATCATCTGGGCCATCTTGGCCATGTCAAAGGTTTCGGGTGCCAGATATTCGGCTTTCACACCAAGCGTCTTGGCTGCGTCGTCCATGCCGTTCTTGACAACAGACCAATAGGGGTCACCGCTTTGGCCATGGGTCACAAACACAACACGGGTTTCATCAGCGGCAGCAAGTCCGGCCGCCGCCGATAGCATTGTCAGCCCAGCCACAAGGCCGAGCACTGGTTTCATTATTTTCGCAAGCGAGAACATGTTTCCTCCTGTTGTTTATCTCCGCCAGCCGTGATCGCGGCCGATGGACCAGTTGCATTTTCAGTTTCTAGGTTACGCTTTCGCACTGGTTCCTTCTGCGGGCGGAAATTTCCGCCCCAATTATTTTTCAACTGTAAAGCCCGCCTCCGTGGCCATTCGCGACAGGTTCTTGAAACCCATCGTGGCGTAGGTCAGGGGGTGGGCCTTTCCTGGATCTTGCTCGGCTTCGACAACAAGCCAGCCTGAATAATTTGCTTCCGCGAGAACCCGCAGGATTGACAGGTAATCAATGGAGCCATCGCCCGGCACGGTGAAAATGCCTTCGAGTACGGCACCCATGAAACTCATGTCCTCGGCGCGGGCTCGCTCGAACACCGGCTTCCGCACATCCTTGCAGTGCACATGCACAACGCGCTTCACATGGGTCTTGATAAGCTGCTACGGATCGCCGCCGGAGAAAGTCGAATGACCAGTGTCATAAAGAAGCCCAACGGCCTCGCCCGTAAGTTTCATCAGCAGGCCAACTTCGGCGTCCGTTTCGATAATGGTTCCCATATGGTGGTGAAAGGCCATGCGCACTCCGAAATCCGCCATGCGTTCGGCAAGCTGCGTAAGCTTGCGCCCATAGGTCGGCCACTCCTCTGCCTGCAGCTCGGGTCGCTTGGAAATCGGTTCCCAGATGGCGCCATGGCGGCCCCGCGATGTATCGGCATAGACAACATGGGTTGAGCCCATGTCTTTCAGAAGCTGGAGATGGGGCCCGATCGCATCCATTTCTGCGCCCACGTCTTTTTCATCGCACCGGCCATCATACCAGCCCGAAATAACGGCAAGCCCATGGCGCTGCATGATGGGTTTGAGTTCCGCCGATTGGCGCGGAAATTTCCCGCCAAGCTCAGTCCCGGCATATCCCGCCAGCTTCGTCTCACTCAGGCACACCTCAAGCGGAATGTCGCCTCCAAGCTCAGGCGCATCGTCATTGCTCCACGTAATTGGATTGATGCCGATGCGGACTTTCATGGACGTGCTCCATTGTTCTGTGGCGGCAGTGTGTGCGTGGCATGAAACTGGGCAAGCCCGCAGAGAAGCCCCATGTCGCGGCGTGCCTGTTCTGCCGTGTTGCGAACGTTCTTGCCCTCCACGATTGCCGACCAAAAGCCTTTCAGCTCTTCAATGAAGGCTTCCTCAAATCCGGTTCGCACATCTTCCCTGACAAGCGTGTAGCGATCGCTCTTCTTGACCGTCAGTCGCGTCGGCTGGTGGTTGAGCCACGGTGATGGAAATTCAAGTTCAAGAATGCCTTCGTCAAAATAGAAGCTGATATGCTCGCGGTAATCGGCAAGGGCCGGAACCTTGAGATGCACCATGTTCCATAATGCGCGGCCACCGAGAAGGCGCACCGCACCCTGGCCGCCTTCACCTCCAGCAAAAAGCTGGGCCCCGGCAATTTCGCCATTCGGAACGCCAAGGCCATCAAGCAGACCGTGAACGGCGTTCACGTCATGCACAAGCGAGGAACAATAGGCGCCGGTAAAGCCACGGTAACTCACGGGATCAAGCGGGGCTGTCACAGCGCGCCCCACCTGTTCCTGCTGCTTGGCCTTCACTGACGCTATCAAGTCTGACGGCACGTCGTCGCCCTGGCGCCATGTGTGGTGCCTGATAAATGGCCAGGCATCCGGGTCATTCACTTCAACCGCCACATAGCGCAAGGTTTTCGCCGTGCCCGGCATGCGGCCAAGGCCGCTTCGTAACTCGGGTCGAAGCGCTTCATGTAGCCGACCTGCAGGACTTTTCCCGCCCGGTCACGGGCCGCAATCAGATCGTCAATATCGCCTGGCGCGTAACACAACGGCTTCTCGCAGAACACGTGGAACCCGCGCCCGAGGGCGGCAAGTATCTGTTCATGGTGCAGAGGATCGGGCGAGGCAATGACGACGGCATCAAGAGGCAGGGCCAAAACCTCTTCGATGTTATCGAAGGCCGCAAGTCCAAACTGCTCGCTGACAAAAGCGCGCGCTTTTGCCGAAGGGTCGCAGACACCCAAAATCTCAAACTGCTGCTTCAGCTTCATCAAGTTCGGAATATGCTCAATCTGGGCAATTCCGCCTGCGCCAATGACGCCAATCTTCAACCGCTGCATTGCAGCCCACCCTGGACATGAAACTTGTCTCTTTATCTGGCCTGAGCCTATAACTCGGATGGTTCCAATGTTAGAACCAGAATTGGATGATTTTTAGGAACCACCATGGCTACCGCTTTCCCGATTGACGGCCTCATTATTGATCGTAGCATTACCGCCAATCTGCATCGCCAGCTCTATAGCCAGCTTCGCGGCCTCATCGAGCGCCGGGTTCTGCCAAGCGGCACGGCACTTCCTTCCACCCGCCTTCTCACCAAAGACCTTGGCGTAGGCCGCAACACCGTTATCGCGGCTTACGAGCAACTGGCGCTTGAAGGTTACTTGCAGATGCGGCGGGGCTCGCCGCCTCTGGTCATGGACCTTCCGACACCGGCAAATGCAGCAAAGAAGTCGAATATCGAAATAGGCAGCACCATATCGGCGCGCGGAAAAATCATGCTGGCGCAACCCCATCACCATGGCAACCCAGGCCTTCATGCCTTTCATCCCGGCCTGCCTGATTCCGATAATTTCCCCTTCACCACCTGGTCGAAGCTGCTCAGCAGAAGAGCAAAACTCGCCCGCCATGATCTTTTCGGCACCTATCACATCAGTGGCTATCCGCCCCTGTGTGAGGCAATCGCCCGCTATCTCACCGCGTCGCGCGGGATGACCTGCAAGCCTGAACAGATCGTCATCACCAACGGCGCACAATCAGCTTTTGATCTTCTGGCACGAATTCTTATTGATCCCGGCGATACCGTCTGGCTGGAGGAGCCCGGATATTACGGTGCCGGTTCCGCCTTCCTCGCGGCGGGCGCCAACCTTGCGCCGCTCAGAGTAAGTGATAACGGCTGGGATCTTGAGCCGCCGCCTGTGCCGCCGCGCCTCATCTTTGTGACGCCTTCCTGTCACCATCCGCTGGGCGCCACTATGCCTATGGAACAGCGCCTCAATCTCATCCATATGGCCGAAAGCTGGAACTCCTGGATCATCGAGGACGATTACGACAGCGAATACCGCTTTCAAGGCCAGCCCATTCCGGCCCTGCAAGGCATCAGCGCCTCAAACCGCGTTGTCTACGTGGGAACCTTTGCCAAGATTTTGTTTCCGGCGATGCGGCTTGGCTTTCTCGTGGTTCCGGAAGCGTTTCGTGAAGGCCTCGTCTCGGCGCTCAGTGTTACTGGTCAGTTTCCGCCACTTCTCACCCAGGCGGCCCTTGCTGATTTCATCAATGAAGGCCACTTCGCCCGGCATCTGCGCCGCATGCGAAGGGTTTATGCAACGAGACGGCAATACTTCATGGAAATCTGCGAGGACTATCTCAGTCCCTGGCTGCGCCTGCGCCGCACCGAGTCGGGCATCCAGCTTGTCGGGCTGTTTCATGATAACCATGACGACAGAGCTGTGGCAGAGGCCGCGCGCAGTCACGGCGTAAATGTCTCGCCGCTCTCAATCCAGTACCGTCACGGCCAGGTTCAACGGGGCCTTCTGATGGGTTTTGCTGCTGCCGATGAAAAAACAACAAAAAAAGCCATGGGAAAACTGCGTGAAGTACTCACGATGACGATGCCCGCCAAAATTAGCTGATCCGATAGCCTCCCTAAGTTTGATGCGATAAGGTCAAAAAATTCATCGTCAGATTCAAGGACAGACATTCATGACATCCCGGAAATTCAATCAGCCCCTGGGCGGCAATGAAATGCCGCGCTTCGGTGGCCCTGCCACCATGATGCGCCTGCCATCACAACCCACGGCCAAGGGGCTGGATGCCTGCTTCATTGGCATCCCGCTCGACATCGGCGCGTCAAACCGCGCCGGAACACGTCATGGGCCACGTCAGATCCGGGCCGAGTCCTGTTTGATCCGCCCCTACAACATGGCCACCCGTGCGGCACCCTACGACAGCCTTATGGTGGCCGATATCGGCGACGTGGCGATCGACACGTTCAACCTGCCGAAATGCATGGACATCATCACCAATGCCTATAACGCCATTCTTGAGCGAAGGCTGCAAGCCGCTGACGCTGGGTGGTGACCACACAATCGCTTATCCGATCCTTCGCGCCATGGCCAAGAAGCATGGCCCCGTCGGCCTTATCCATGTCGATGCCCACGCGGATATCAATGAAGCCATGTTTGGCGAACCCATTGCCCACGGCACGCCCTTCCGCCGTGCTGTTGAGGATGGCCTGCTTGATACCAAACGCTGCATCCAGATTGGCCTTCGCGGCACGGGCTATGCCGCCGATGATTTTGATTGGCCGCGCCAGCAGGGTTTTCGCGTCGTCCAGGCCGAAGAATGCTGGCACAAATCGCTCACTCCTCTCATGGAAGAAGTGCGCAAGCAGATGGGCATCGGCCCTGTTTATCTGAGCTTCGACATTGACAGTCTCGATCCCGCCTTCGCGCCTGGGACGGGCACACCGGAAATCGGCGGCCTTACCACGGTGCAGGCGCTGGAAATCATCCGCGGCTGCCGGGGTGTGAATCTGGTGGGCTGCGATCTGGTTGAAGTGTCGCCACCGTATGATCCCTCGGGTAATACCGCACTCACGGCGGCCAATCTCCTGTTTGAAATGCTCTGCGTCCTGCCTGGCGTGAAAAGACGTTGACCACTTCTTGAGACAGGACTTCATCAGTGTCGTGTAAGTAACTGATGTTGCTAAATCCTAACTGGCCTTCCGCCAGCCCCACTGGTCGGCTAGCTCAAGGCATTTTTGCCACGGTTCCACCGCTCCGGTGGTGGAAAGACTGCGCAACGAGGCCGCTGCAGCTGCATGCGCAAGTGTGAGCGAATTGTCGACGCTCCAACCTTCATGCAGGCCATAGAGCATGCCCGAAGCAAAGGCATCACCCGCGCCATTGGCTCCCGCTACGAGTTCGCGCGGTATTTGCGTTGATGGCTTCATAAAAACCCTGCCGTCGCGAGTAACCGCAATAGCAATGACCGGGCAATGCACCACGACAATGTCCATGGCGCCGTTTTCCAGCACATGGCGCGCCGCGCGCTGGCAGGCGGCAACGTCGGTCGCGCCGCCGGGCAGGGTGTCGATGCCTGACAAAGCGCCAATTTCGCTGTCATTCACGATGATCAGATCAAGGTGCGCCAGACAGGGGCGAACCAGCTTGGCAAGAAGCTCGGGCGCAATGCTCGCCAATTCAATATTGGTCTTAAGTCCGGCGGCGCGGGCGCGTTTGAGAACAGTGACCCACCCGTTCGCGTCGCCATGCCAGGGACCATCCATCTGGCGGTGAACTCCGGGCAAGCCGAGGTGCAGATAGCGTGCCCTGGTGGAACTGAGATCAAAATGGTCTGGCGTCAAAACATTCGATGCGCCGGAATTGAAAATATGCGTGCGCCTGCCGGACGCCTTGGAAATGAAGGCATCGGTCCATTGCGTGGAGGCGGCGCTCGTTATGTGCATTTGCGCTTGGCCAACACCCGCATCCTCCGCAAGCGAGCGCAGGAAGCGCCCGCCCTCGTCGTCACCAACAATGCTGATCGTTTCCACCGGCATGGCGAAATCGAGCCGTTTGATATTGAGTGCAAAATTGCAGCCGGAACCTCCGCCATGGCGCTCTTCGGCGATGAATTGCGCGATGCCGTCTTCCCCCGGCCAGTGCGTCACCATGCGGTTGTTATCAACGCACCATGTGCCGCCCGTGATAAAACCGCGGCGCTGGGTTTTCACCATGATCAGCCTGCCTTGAGGACCTTCTCGGTTATCTCGCTGTCAGCCGCAAGAGCGCGAATGGCTGTCAGGCCGCTCTTTTGCAGGCTGCCATGATAGGCCTTGACCGCTTCGAGCGGCTGAATATTGCCGCTCGCCACTTCCCGCATGAACGAAACCATGGCCAGGGGATCTTCTGCCAGATTGATTTTGCGGCCGAAGAGGGCAACCCGTGCGCCGTATTTTTCAGCCTGGCTCAAAAGTTCGAAACAGTCGCGCGTTGTGCCGGCGCCGCCGCCGAGAACACCCACCGTAATGCTGGGGTCGAAGGAAGCCAGCTCCTCTAGGGCTTTCGGGCCGTTATAGGCAATCTTCAGGAATTGCGGCCGATCCGCCTTGGTGACGCCCGCCAGGCAGCGCACGATGCAATCATTGATGTAGTGGGGCACAAGGGCCGGATCGATGCGGCATTCAACATTTGGATTAAACACTTCCAGGAAATATTTGAATTTGTTGCGCGCCGCGTCCTCGCGGAAGGCGCTGAAATGTTCGAGCGAGGCATAGTCCTGCTCGAGATCATTGTTGAAAGTGATGGAGTAAAGCCCTAGGTCCGTATTCTTCTTCACGCGCGAAAGCGATGCACTTCGGAAGGGGCGGCTGGGCTGCTTGGAGTAGGTGGCACCACGCACCACCCAGATGTCCGTCGTATCATTGGCGCGGATGGCGGGTTTGACCGCGCTTTTCTTGAACACGCCCTTGTCGGCCAGCGCCTCCAGATTGGATGCCGAAAGCAGCATGATGTCGACGACATCCTGCTTAACGATGGCGCTGATATTGTTGAGAAATTCCGGCCGGGTCACAAAACGTGTCGAGCTTCCATCCTTGTTCCTTTTCGGTCCGCAGCCGGGAATGCTCGGTCCCATATCACCATCCTTGGCGTCCGCAATGATGAAGTCGCTGCGTTTGTATTTGCCGGCGCGGATACGGGAGAGTTTTTGATCAAGTCTGTACATTTTCAGCCTACGGTTTGTGGGTGGGGGAATTGGGCGACGAAGATATGATTACGCCCACATTATGCACATAGTCAATCATATCTACCGAGTTTATTGTATATTTATTTACATAAGATCGCTGAGCTAGCCGGAACTAACGGGTCATGGGGACGTTCAACCACACTAACTGCCCAAGACAATAAATCCTATCGTGAAATCAGGACTCCAAATAGTGGCGAGCAAAAACCCCAAACCAATTGTCCTCATCACTGGTGCTGCGGGCAATATAGGCCGATCACTCGCCTCAGCCCTGGCGGATGCCTACACGGTCATTGGCCTCGACAGGCCGGGTGAAAAGGCGGATTTCCCTCTCTTGGAGATCGATCTCACCAAAGAGGAATCGATTGCCGCGGCTTTTGCCCGCCTTCGCAAGGAGCATGGCTCACGCATCGCAAGCGTCGTCCATCTCATTGCCTACTTTGACTTCACCGGCGAGGACAATCCGCTTTACGAAACCGTCAATGTCGAAGGCACGCGCCGCCTGCTGCGCGCCCTGCAGGATTTCGAAGTCGAGCAGTTTGTCTATTCCGGCACCATGCTTGTCCATGCCCCGGGCAAGCCCGGCGAGCCAATCAGCGAAGATCATCCGATCGAGCCTGGCTGGGCTTATCCCAAATCAAAGGCGGCGGCCGAGGAGGTAATCCGCGACCGAGCATGGACGCATTCCCTATGTGCTGCTCCATCTCGCCGGGCTTTACGACGAGAAGACTTCGGTGCCGACACTCGCCAACCAGATCGCCCGCATCTATGAGCGCGATCTCCAGAGCCATCTCTATTCGGGCTCGACGACCGTCGGCCAGGCGATGCTTCACCGGGACGACATGCTCGATGCCTTCCGCCGTACCGTTGACCGGCGGAAGCAAATTCCTTCGGGAACGGTGATCCTGATCGGCGAACAGGAGGCCCTCGGATATGACGCGCTCCAGGACGAGATCGGATATTTGATTCACGGCGCCGAGGAATGGCCGACTCTGCGCGTGCCAAAGACCGTTGCGGCAGTGGGCGCCTGGGCGCAGGACAAGATCGAGCCACTCGTTCCCGATGCGCTCGACCAGGGCGAGCGGCCTTTCGTCAAGCCGTTCATGGTGAGAATGGCAGACGACCACTACGAACTCGATATTTCGCGCGCCCGGAAATTGCTGGGTTGGGAACCACGGCGTCGCCTGAAACACGAACTGCCGGCAATGATCGCCGCCCTGAAGAAGGATCCGGCGGGCTGGTATAAGGCTAACAAGCTGACCCCGCCGCCCGAGATCGCCGAAGCGGCGGAAGCGGGTAAGCATCCTGAGAAACTGCGCGCTCGTTACGAGGCGAAGGTGCAAGAGGAGCATCGTGGTGATCGCTGGGCCCATTTCACCAATATCGCGCTTGGGATCTGGCTGGTCACACAACCGCCCATGATCGGCGTTGAGGAGATGTGGCTGGCCCGAACCGAAATCGGGCTCGGCGCCGCCTTGATCCTGTTCGCGACCCTGGCACTTTCCTGGCGCATGGGCTGGGCCCGCTTTGCGTGCGCGGCGATTGGCGCATTGGTCATGGCCGCTCCCTTCCTCTTCTCGACAGCCAATTCCGCCGCCTATCTGTCAGATACCCTGGTCGGCGCCCTGATCTTTGGATTTGCAATTTGCACGCGGCCCGAAGTCGGCCCTTCGCCGCTTGCGGCAATGGCCGGACCGGAGCTGCCTTCCGGGCTGGAGTTACAATCCGTCTTCGTGGACGCAGCGCTTGCCGATCATCGTGCTGGCACTGATCGGGCTGCAGGTGTCGCGCTACCTTGCCGCCTATCAACTCGGCCATGTCGACAGCGTGTGGGAGCCGTTCTTCATGGGAGCTGCGGACAATCCCCGCAATGGCACCGAGGAAATCATCACCAGCTCTGTTTCCAAGGCCTGGCCGGTTTCCGATGCGGCGGTGGGTGGCTACACCTATGTGCTCGAAATCCTCACCGGCATCGTTGGCTCGCGGATGCGTTGGCGGACAATGCCTTGGCTCGTGATCCTCTTCGGCCTGATGATAGCACCACTTGGCATCACCTCGATCTTCTTCATCATCATCCAGCCGATTGTGATCGGCACCTGGAGCACCCTCGCGCTGATCGGCGCCGCGGCGGTGCTGATTCAGATTCCCTATTCGTTGGACGAGTTGCTTGCGACCCTCCAGTTCATGCGCCGGCGGGTGAAGGCCGGGCGAAGCTGGCTTCGCGTATTCCTGTTCGGCGATACCGATGAGGGCGAAACGGCCCCGTCTCCGGACGAGTTTGATAGGAAACCAACCGAGACGCTGCGCGCCATGTGGACGGGCGGCGTCAGCCTCCCATGGAATCTCACAGCAGCGGCGGCTATTGGTGTGTGGCTGATGTTCACCCGGCTGACCCTGGGCACCGACGGTCCGATGGCGAATGCCGATCACCTGATCGGAGCGCTGGCGCTGACGGTAATTTCACTTGCGGCAGCCGAACTCGCGCGGGCCCTGCGTTTTCTGCTGATTCCCTTGGGTGCGGCGCTGTTCATCACGCCTTTCGTTTATGACGCCGATGCCGCTCCAGATCATCGCAAGCCTGGCATGCGGGTTGGCACTCATCGGCCTCAGCCTGCGTCGTGGCGCGATCCGCGAGCGTTATGCCGGCTGGCAAAAGCTGATTGTGTGAAGCCCCAAGAGGTGTCGTCGCTTGCTGGTCTTATTTCACGGCGCCGGCTGTCAGCCCCTTCACAATGAAGCGCTCCAGGAAAATGCCAATGAGGACAAGGGGCATGACCGCCGCCGTGGAGAGCGCTGCCATGGACCACCAGCTGATGCCTTGCGATCCTGTCTGGCTGGCCACCATGACCGGAATGGTCTTGGCATTAGTGCTGGTGAGGAGTGCTGCGAAGAAATATTCGTTCCAGCACAGCACCACGGCAAGAATGAAAGCTGCGACCATGCCGGGCAGGGCGATTGGCAGAATGATGCGGAAGAAAGCGCCCCATACCGTGCAGCCATCAACCAGGGCTGCCTGTTCAAGTTCGATTCGGGATCGTGTCAAACTGGTCACGCATGATCCAGATTACGATGGGCAGCACCGTCAGCGTATAAATGAGGATGAGCCCGATGATGCTGTCGAGCAGGGCCAGTTCCTTGTAGAGCACGAGAAATGGCATGGCCAGGACCACCGGCGGCAGGATGAGCTGAGACAGGAAAAAGAAGGAGATGTCCTTGTTCCGCCACGGACCGAATCTATATGGAAAGCGGCTCAGTCCATAGGCCGCCAGCGAGCCGATAATCACCGCAAGCAGCGCCGCGCCCACCGAGACCAGCACGCTGTTTCTGAAACGCAGCAGAAATTCATCACGGACCGTTGAAATTTCACCGATCGTATCGGGCGAAAGGCCAAGCGACCGCCAACCCTTCCAGTCCGGCTGGAAGCGTCCGACCCACGGGATGATGTCGCCTTGCGTCACATTCACCGCCGTCTTGAAGGACGTGCTGATCGTCCAATAAATCGGGAACAGGCAGACGAAAGCCCACAGAAGCAGTGCCCCATAAATCAGGACGCGGCTTGCCGCATATTTGAACTGTTGCGAATTGTCGGAAGGCTGCGTCATGTGTTGTTCTCCCGCTGCATCCAGCGGCTGACAAACCTCAGCAGCAGAGAAATAAAGATGATGATGATGATGAGATAAACCTCGGCAATCATAGTGCCGTAGCCAACATTGGAGCGTTCCCGGTATTCACGGTAGACAAAGCTGGAAACCGTATCTGTTGCACCTCCGGGCCCGCCTGCGGTTGTGTTGATCACGATATCGGCGAGCTTGAGTTGGAAGATGATGCGGAGGACGATAGCCGTCACACTGACCGGCAGCATCAAGGGAAAAGTGATTTGCCAGAATGATTGCCAGGGCGATGCGCCATCAACCTTGGCTGCCTCTTGAATCTCTTTCGGCAGGGCCTGAAGGCCTGCGAGAAGCAGGATCATGATAAAGGGAATCCACACCCAGGCGTCAAGCGCGATGATGCTAAGGCGGGCAATCCACGGCGTGGTGAAAAAGGCCGGGCTGTCCCAGCCGATGTGACGCATGAGTGAAGCAGCGGCCCGAAGCGGAATTCCATCAGCGACTTGCCGATCATCCAACTCACTGCCACAGGGCTCAGCATAAAGGGCAGCAGAAAAGCAACGCGGAAGAATTTCCGTGCCCGAATATCCGCGTTCAGCAGCAATGCGAGGCCAAAGGCGATCGTATATTGAACCAGCACGCCCAGGATATAGTAGACCATGTTGAGCAGTGCGTTCCAGAAATAGGCGTCATTGGCCAGCGTTCGGAGATTGTCGAGCCCATTGAGCTTTGGCGGATCGAAGGCTGAAAGATTCCAGTCCGTGAACGCAATATAAATTCCGAAGAAGGTGGGAAAGATCACCATGACAATAGTGAACAGCAGGGCGGGTAAAAGAAATAACGCGCGATGACCGGCTTCGCCGCGGACCATGACCTGACCCGCCCCAAGCGCCACAGCCCAAAGCAAATAGGCATAAAGCACCGGCCGCCAATTCTGGAAACCTGTAGTTATAATGCCCGCTGCGTAAAAGCTTTGCACAAGGATAATGACTGCAAGGCCAAGCGAAGCTGCAATGATCAGCCCGCGTCCAGCCCATTGACGCGCTTGCGAAATGAGCGGTGCGCCAATTTCTATATGCTGTCCGGATGTTACCGCTTGCGAGTTCTGCATGGCGTTCGGGGTCTGCCGCTCGAATTAAAAATACAACTGGTGGCATGTTAGCCACCAGTTGCGGATTTGTAACTACAATTGAACCGCGCCGTTCTTAGCCGAGCGAGGCCTTATAGAGTTCGACCTGCTTGTCGCGGCCAATCCCGTCAGTGATTTTCTCCCAGGCGGCTGCGATTTTGTCCGCCCCTTCTTGGGCCGTGGACCCACCTGCCCAGATTTTTGAGAGTTCATCCTCGGCAGCGCTGTAGTATTGGAAGATGCCGGGAATGCGCGGTTCAATTGCCGCATTGGGATGATTGTAGGAATCGGCTTCCGAGTTGAGATAGGACGTGATGAACGCCTCATCATAACCCGCCGCCACCCATTCCTGGAATATTGAAATGGCTCTTGCGGTAGGGCTGGAAGCCGGAAGGATAGGCCGCGCACCACAGCGAAATGATCCTTGCCGCCGAGATGGGCCGCCGCACTCCAGGCCGCCTTTTGCTTGACCGGATCAGCATCAACCCGCGCCATCACATAAACGCCCCAGCCGATATAGGCCATGTTGGGCGCGTAGTTCGGGCCGCTGGCGAGCTTGTCCCAGGCGCCGGTACTGGCGTTGTAAACATCGTCCGAGCCAGGCAGGATCGAGAAGCCACAGACATCGCCAATAACCGAGCTGTCACTGGTCTTGGCGTTGGAACCAACGTCGCCCCACCAGGCGAGCATGGAGCCGGTGCCGGCCAGGAACTGCTGGAAGCCGGTGGTGCCGGGATCGGCATTGAGTTGGTCGGCGGGTTCCGACGGCAGCGCGTCGATCACGTCCTGGATGGCGCGCACCCAGGCCGGATTGTTGATGCGCGGCTTCATCGTATCGACATCGAACAGCCAGGCCTTGTCGTCGGGGTGCTTGGCATAGGCGGTGGCGCGCGAATCAAGGAAGTAGAAGCCGAAGCCGCCCCAGCCCTTGACCGGATCGAGATAGCCATAGGCATCCTGGCCGCCAAATTTCTTGCCTTTGAGGAACTTGGTGACTTCCTGAACCTTCTGCCAGGTCTTTGGAACGCCCAGTCGCCCTCGTGGCCTTCAGCCTTCCAGGCGGCAGCAAGATCAGCATCGGCAAAATAGTCGGTGCGATAGTTGAAGGTGTGGCAGTCGCCATCGATCGAGATGCGATAGGTCTTGCCATTCCAGGTGCCGACCGGCGGCTTCAGGTAGCCGACATAGTCGTCCATCTCGATCTGCGTCTTGACCCAATCGGGCATTTCGGAAGCAAGGCCCTTGCCGCAAACATCGCCTTCAAAGGGCGCACCCATCTCGATGATGTCGAAGTCAACCGTGCCGGTCGCGATCGATTGTTGCAGGCGCGCGTTGTAGTCGGCCTGAGCCAAATCGATCCAGTTGATCTTGGCGCCGGTGTAGGCTTCCCACGGCTTCAGGAAGCCGCGGAACAGACATGTTGTGCAGGTTCTGGTTGTTGAGGCCCATGAAGGTCAGCTCAACGCCCTTGAATTCGCCTTCCTTGACGTTCGTCCTTGGTGGCAGCCAAGGCACATTTCACCAACTTTCTGCCAGTCGGCATCGGTCGGCTGTCCTTTGCCGACGCCCGGAATTTGCAGGATCTGCGCCCGCAAATTATCTTGGGCATGCGCTGTCGTGGTCATGGCGCCGAGCGAACCTGCAATGCCTGCGGCTGAAACAGCAGCAGTGCCTTTGAGCCAGGTCCGGCGGTTCATCACCATGCGGTTGTAAAGTTCAATCTTCATCGAGGATCCTCCCAGTGAGTTTTTAGGTCTTCTTGCAAAAGCCACCATTGATTTTGCCCTTCTTGTTCTTTTGAAAGCGTATGCTAGTGAGTTAGGTGACGAAGGCTGGCAATACTATGCGTCGCGATTTTTGTGATGTCAATTCATGCGGGGGCTCGGATTCTATATATTTGACCAATGCGTTGTGCTTAGTAATACTGTTGCAGCGCACAATGAATGAGTAAAAAAATGGCAGACGCAGAACAACGCTTAGCAACGCGGTTGAATAGCTTCCGCCCGAAGAGCGGTGGCACCCAGTCCGCCGAGCAAGCGGTGCGGGCTGTGGCGGAAGTTCCGGGTGTTTCGGCGGTCGAGCTAAACTATCCGCAGCACTTCGCCGGTGATGGCAACTGCTCGGTTCTGGCCGCAGCGGCGGATGTCGGCCTGTCGGTAACCGCACTCAATCTGCGCTGGGATGGACCCGACTTTGTTCACGCCGCGCTTTACCCATCCCAAGCCTGAGAACCGCGGGAAAGCAATCCGCACGGCCTGTGAGGCCGTCGCGCTGGCAGCGCAGAACAATATAGACCATGTGATCCTGTGGATGGGCCCTGATGGTTATGATTATCCCTTTCAAGCCGATTATAGTGCCATGTGGGATATGGAAATCGATGGTTTCCGGCAGGTTGCGAAGCACACTCCGGAAGTGCGCGTAAGCGTCGAATATAAGCCAAACGACCCGCGCCGGACTTCGCTGATTCGTTCAATGTCGGATTCCCTGTTGGCAGTGAATGAAGTGGGCCTGCCGAATTTTGGCGTCACTCTCGATTTTTGCCATGCGCTCATGGCCGGTGAGCAGCCAGCGGCGGCGGCCGCACTCGCCCTGCGCGCCGGCAAGCTCTTTGGCGTCCATCTCAATGACGGGAATGGCCCCGCCGACGATGGCCTGATGGTGGGATCGGTTCACCCTTGGCACACGCTGGAGCTGCTCGCGGAACTGCGCAATGGCGGCTTTTTAGGCACCATTTATTTCGACACATTTCCGGACCGCGTCGATCCGGCCCGGGAATGTGCGGCCAATGTGAAAACGGTGCAGCGCATGTTACGGCTTTTGGACCGAGTCCCGCTGAAGGAGTTGCGCCAGGCGCAAGCGGGGCAGGATGCCGTAACCGCACTGCAGATCATGCAAGGCCACTACTTCAATGAGCGATGATCGCCCGCCAAGTGCCGTTGTCCTCGGCAGCGTCCACATGGACCTCATCGCCACCGCGCAGCGGCTGCCGGGCAGGGGCGAATCCGTTGTCGGACAAGGGTTCACCACATCGCCCGGCGGCAAGGCCGGCAACCAGGCCTGTCAACTGGTGAAATGCGGCACGGATGCTTTGATCCTCACGCGTCTTGGCAATGATTCCTTTGGCCGGCAATTGCTTGAACACCTGACGTCACACGGCGTTGATTCCTTCCCTTATTTCAGTTGATGAGAAAGAACCGACAGGTGCCAGCACGGTTTTTGTTGCGGAAGGCGATTACTCTTCAATCATCGTAAGCGGTGCGGCGGGAAAGCTTACGGCTGCAGATATCGAATCGCGGCGCGCTGCCATTGAAGCGGCCGACGCACTCGTCCTGCAACTTGAATTGCCGGCAGCCATCTCAATTGCTGCGGCACGCATTGCCAAGGCCAAGGGCCGCTATGTTGTCTTCAACGTATCGCCAGCACCTGATGGCTTGTCGCAAGTTCCAAAGGAACTTTTGCAGGCGGTTTCGGTCATCATCGTCAATTCCTTTGAAGCAGGAAGGTTGCTTGGCCGCACTGTCTCCCATGCCGAAAGCCCTGCGGCTGCAATCGGAACTGGCAAAAAAAACAGGCGTTGGGCAGGTCATCGTTACGGCGGGTGCGTCGGGCAGCGCGGCGGTTCAGCGCGGCGAGGCATTTTTCCAGCCAAGCTATTTCGCCAAGGTGGTTGATAGTGTCGGGGCCGGTGATGCCTATCTCGCCACATTTGTAACCGCCCAGCTTGAGGGAATGGCGATGCAGGATTCCCTGAAGCGGGCTGCCGCGGCAGGTGCACTTGCCGTTTCCGCCCGGTTCCGCCGGCTGGCCTTATCACCCGGCGCGACATCGACAAGTTTTTGGGAGCCTGAGAAGGCGCTAGCTTCCCAGCGTCTTCATCAAATCCTTGTTGCGCTCATAGAGGCTGCGAAAAACTTCGTAGTGCCTGCGATAAATTTCAGCATTCTCCACTTTGGCGGTGAATTCTGAGGCAATGGGGTTCCAGACCTTTATATCCTTTGGATGCGCATCACCCACGGCGAGAGCCGCAAGAAACGTATTGCCGTAGGAAGCGCCCATGGATTTCTCGCGCAGGATTTGCGTTCTCCCGCAAATGTCTGATGTCGCCTGGGCCCAGACCCTATTTTGCGTTCCGCCTCCAACGGCAAAAATGTTCTGTGGGGGCTCACCGGCATCGTCAAAGGTTTCCATAATGTGGTTTGTGGCCAGCGCGATGCCTTCAAGTGCGGCGCGAAAGAGATCGCCTCGAGTATGCGTAAGGTTCAGGCCGAAGATCACGCCCTTGGCATGGGTATCGTGGATAGGGGTACGCTCGCCGGAGAAATAGGGCAGCATGACAAGCCCTTTGGCGCCCGGCGGTGACGCTTCTGCTTCTGTTGCCAATTCCCTTATGCCCGTGGCGGGATCAAGCTCGCGTGCCACCGTCTCGCGAAACCAATGGGTGAGTGTGCCGCTTGTTGCTAGGCCGGCCATGGATGCGTGCTGGTTTGGAAAAAGCCACGGCGCATACCACAGCCTGCCGTCTTTCACGCGCGCCGATGTGACAGCGATGATGAAGATGGTGGAGCCATACATAAGCATCATGTCGCCCGGTTCCAGCACGCCGACACTGATGGCCTCCGCCGCGGCATCCACCGTGCCGCAGATAACAGGTGTTCCCTCAGCCAGCCCCGTTTCTTTCGCGGCTTTTGCCGTGACCACACCGACAATGTCGGTCGTCCAGGCGATGTCTGGCAGCCGCCCAAGCGGAATGATGTCGGAAGCCAGTTCATCACTCCATGCCCGGCGCTCCGCCGAATAGAGCGGCGCACTATTGGCCGCCGTATAGTGATCGATCACGAATTTTCCGGTGAGGCGAAACACCAGATAGGAAGTGGAGGTGAGAATTTTATGGGTCTTGGCAAAAATTTCGGGCCGGTTGCGTTTGAGCCAGAGGATTTTCGGCCCCACCGATTGCGAGGTCAGCGCATTGCCGCAATAATCCAGAATGCGGTCAACCCCAATCCGCGCGCTGAGTTCATCGATTTCCTCGGTGGCCCGCGTATCCACCCCATAGAGCACCGCGTTCATCAGCGGTTCACCGGCTTCATTGACCGGCAGCATGCAGGGGCCAATGGCGCTGGTGCCGATAGCCCTGATATCGGCGGGATTAATTTTACTGTCAGCGAGAAGTTTTTTGGCGATGAAGGTGAAGTCATTCCACCAGTCTTCGATAGGCCGGTGTTCCGCCCAGCCCGCCCGCGGCACCAGCATTTTGTGGGGCTTTGCGGCACTGGCAATGATATTGCCCCGTTGGTCGCTCAGAACTCCCTTCGACTCGAATGTTCCAATATCGATGCCGAGATAGTATTTCATCAGGTGTAGCGGTCGCGGTCGAGAGAGAATGCCTGGTCAATGCGGGCAATTCCTGCGACCAGCAATTGCGTGAGTCCCACAGAGATCTGCAGGATCGCAGACTTCCAGGGAGGAATGCGTGTAGCGGCAGGGAAAGCCCAAATCGATTGCGGCGATGCCTTCATGCAGCAATTGCACATAGGATGAATCGGTGAGTGCACCCACATGGGCGCTGCGTTGCAGATTCAGTTTCTGTTCAACCGCTGTTGAGGAAAAGAGACTGACGAGGGCAGGGTGGGGAATCGTGCCGTTCAGGGTGCCGCGCCCATGAAAACTATACATGCTCATGGCGGGGCCAGCTCCAAGCCTGACATCGCCTCGCGCCGCCATATCAGGCGTATCGGTCGCGAGAATGAGATCAAGCTGAATGGCAATGTCAGGTGCAAGCTTGCGCGCCGCGGTAACCGCCCCTTGCAGGTTGAATTCCTCAAGCACCGAAAAAAGAATATGAGTAGTCGGTTTCTTCTTGGTCCGCAGGAGAGCACTGGCCACTTCAATGACCACAGCGCAGGCCGCCCGGTCATCTACGGATGTGCCCGCAATCCGGCCATCGGCAAGTGCCAGCACTTTCGGCTCATAAACAACCGGGGTGCCGATATTGACGCCGGCCGCCAGCACGGCCTCGGCATTGGCAAACCCCGCGTCGATGAAGATTTCGGCGTAAGGCAACACCTGATATTTTTCATCCGGAGTTGTGGCGTGATGGCTCTTGTTGGTAATGATCCCGGCAACGTCGCGCCCTTCGCCCACACAAAGCAGCACCGCCTGTGACGCCAGTGCCCGCTCGGGCACGCCGCCCAGCCGCTCCACCCGCATCAATCCATTGGCCTCAATCTTGCGCACCACAAATCCAAGCTGGTCCATATGGGCAAACAACATCACGCTCGGCAGCTTAGGATCGCCCTCAATCGTTGCAAACAGATTGCCAAGGCGGTCGGTCTTCGTGGCAAGGCCAAGCTGAGTGAGTTCCTTGGCAAGGGCCCGGCGCACCCGGTCTTCATGGCCGCTGAGGCCCGGAATGAGCATGAGATCACGTGTCAGTTTGCACAGACGTTCTTTCATGTCATTCAGCCCTTCCGTGCTGCCCGCACGATGCGCATGAACTCCGCCGCCCGTTCCGGGTCAACCGCATTCCAGGTAATGCCATCACGCTTGAGTGACGAGCCCACGATCACCCCGTCCGCCACCTGAAGTACGTCAGCAACAGTGGCGTGTTTCACACCCGTATTGGCCAGCACCGGCGTGTCGGGCAGAACCTTCTTCACCTCTTCAAGATCCGACATGGCGGCAGCTTCACCCGTGATGACGCCTGAGACCAGAATAGCGTCCGGAATGCTGGAGAATACTGCGCTGCGGGCCCGGTCGGCCAAGCTTCTCCGATCCAGCGAATAGGCGAATTCCGCGCTCACATTATACAGCACGGCGACATCGCTTCGCCCCAGCCTGTCGCGGTAGCGCAGGGCCGCTCCCGCGTCAGGAGTCCATGGTCCCATGTCGGAGGCGTAGGTTCCCGTCATGATCTCGCGCACGAAAGAGGCGCCCGTGGCGGCGGCCAGGGCCATGGAACTCATCGGGTCCCACAACACATTGACGCCAAACGGCACCTTGATCTCGGAACGCAGCGCCCCGATGGCAAAGGCCATGGTGGCGGTGGACGCCGTATCAACCTTGAACTCATAGGGGCGGTCATTTTCATTGCCGAACATCACCGCATCAACACCGGCCGCCTGAAGTGCAAGCAAGTCCTTCCGTGCGCCTTCGATGATGCCATTCAGCCCGGCTTTTGCATCATGCAGGGGCGACCCGGGCATGGCGCCGAAATGCACCATGGCAATGATGGGTTTCTGGCCGCCAAAAACCTTCTTGAATTTCGCTGTCATTCCTGTTTCCTGTCACGCCTCCGGAAAGAATGAAAGAAATAAGAAGGAAGAGCAAGTAGCCCATGACCGCCAGGATTTTTAGAGCCGTACGCCGGAGTCGGCATCAAAAAGGTGGGCCGCACCTGGATTTGGCATCATGCTCAGATCCTCGCCGGGCTTCACGGAAATCCGCTCGCGGAATACGCTCACGATTTTCTGTTTGCCGAGCTTGGCAAACACCTGGGTTTCGGATCCCGTGGGCTCGGTCACTGTAACCTTAGCCTTTACCCCGCCGCTGCTAAGCGTGAAATGCTCTGGCCTGATGCCATAGACGGCGGGCCTGCCATCGGAAGCGGCAGGTGCCTGGGCAAGCGGTAGCTTTATCCCGTCTTCGGTTTCAAACACCGGTTTGCCCTTGCTGCGAATAGTGCCCTTGATCAGGTTCATGGAAGGCGAGCCGATGAAGCTTGCCACGAACATGTTGGCCGGCTTGTCGTAAAGTTCGAGCGGTGTCCCCGATTGCTCCACAATTCCGTCATGCATGACAACAATCCGGTCAGCCATGGTCATGGCTTCAACCTGGTCGTGGGTGACATAGACCGTCGTTGTTTTCAGCCGCTGATGCAGTTCCTTGATTTCAGCCCGCATCTGCACGCGGAGTTTGGCATCAAGATTGGACAGCGGCTCATCAAACAGGAAAACCTTGGGATCGCTGCACTATGGCCCGCCCCATGGCTACGCGCTGACGCTGGCCGCCCGATAGTTGCCGGGGGTAGCGGTTGAGATAGGGCACGAGATCAAGAATTTCGGCCGCCCGTTTCACCCGCGCCTCGATTTCGGCCTTGGGCGCGCGCCGCAGCATCAAGGCAAAGCCCATGTTTTGCGCCACGGTCTTATGCGGATAAAGCGCATAGGTCTGGAATACCATGGCAATGTCGCGGTCCTTCGGCGGCAGGAAGTTCACCACCCGCTCGCCAATTTTGATGTCGCCGGAGGTGATGGGCTCAAGGCCAGCGATCATGCGCAAAAGCGTGGATTTTCCGCAGCCGGAAGGTCCCACCAGAATGACGAATTCCCCATCCTGGATATCAATCGAAACGCCGTGGATGATTTCCTGTGCGCCGTAGGATTTGCGCACATTAACAACGCCGACCGATGCCATATGGTAATTTCCCCTTTAAACTCGAAGTTGGCTGAACGTTATTGCATCTCAGCGTACGGGTCGAGAGGCCCCCAAAACCGCAAGGTGAGTGGAGTTAATTTCTAACATTTTCACCAACTAATATGTATATGTATATTTTTGGACATATATGATTTCCATTAGATACAATGGAATTAGTATCTCCAAATAATGTGATGAAGCCTGTGCTTCGGGCGGGAGCAATGGTGCATGATAAAACGTTCGGGCGGGAATGAGCAGGGTAACCTTGCAAACGCCAGTGGAATTCTATCGCTGATCGCGAGCGGAACTGCCAACTCGCGCGCCGCGCTCCTTGCTGCTTCAGGCATGTCGAGGGTGACCGTAACCCAGCGCCTCAATGTGCTGCTGGGCATTGGTCTCGTTGAAGAAACATTGCGCACTTTGCCGAGTGGCGGAAGGCCCACACGTGTCCTTGGCATCAAGGGATCAGCAGGTTTCATGCTTGTTGCGGACATTGGTGAAACGCATATCCATCTCGCCGCCATGAACCTGGTGCCAGACATTTTGGCGCAGAGCACGATTGCTTTCAGCATCGCTGAAGGACCGAAGACTACCTTGCAGCGCATCAAGGATCAGTTCGATCTGCTCTCTGCCCAGGTGCGCGACCGCCATGAATTTCTTGTCGGTGTCAGCCTCAGCATGCCAACCCCGGTGGATTTCAAGCGCGGGCGGGTCGTTGGCCCGTCGGTTCTTTATGGCTGGGATGATTTTGATATCGCTTCTTGGCTGGGCCAGCATTACGACGCGCCCATTTATGTCGAAAACGACGTGAACCTCATGACTATTTACGAGCACCGGCATAATTTTCCCCATGTCGATGACATGATTTTTATCAAGGCGGGAACCGGCATTGGCAGCGGCATCATCGCTGGCGGAAAAATTTTCCGCGGCGCCCAGGGTGCGGCTGGCGACATTGGCCACATTCAGTTTAATTCTCCGGATGCCCCCCTCTGCCGTTGCGGCAAGCTGGGTTGCGTTGAAGCCCGCGCCGGCGGCTGGGCCATTGCCCGCGATCTCGCCGAAAAAGGCCTGCAGGCGGAAACGGCGCGGGACGTGGTGGCCCTTGTCGAGATGCAAAAACCCGAAGCCATCATGCTGTTGCGCCGCGCCGGGCAAACCATTGGCGAGGTGGCCTCCGATGTTGTCAGCATTCTCAATCCGAGCTTGATTGTCGTTGGCGGCATGCTGGCGCGTGGCGGGGATTTTCTTCTCTCCGGCATACGCGAACTCGTCTATCAGCGTTGCCTGCCGCTGGCCACGAGCGATCTGCAAATCATGCTGGCCGATCCAAAAACGGATTCAGCCTTGATCGGCGCCGCCCATCTTGTTCTGGATGATGTTTTCAGTGCGGCAAAAGTCGAGAAATTTCTGATCAGGTTCACCGCAAAACGCGCGCGCTAAACTCGGCTTCTGGAAGTGCTCGAGCTTGCTCTGCCGGTGCTGTCGCGGGCAATCAGCCGGAAGCCCAAATCAATCCTGCGCTGTTTCGGCCTGTTTCCCGTGCCGCGGGTAATTTCCAGAATGATTTCGGCCGCACGCCGCGCCATTTCATATCGCGGCACGGCAACGGTGCTGAGGGAAGGATAGGCGCAAGCCGAAACCTCAAGGTCATTAAAGCCCATGATCGAGAGGTCCTGGGGCACGCGGATGCCGCGCCGCTGGCACTCAAACAGGGCGCCCAAAGCCAAATTGTCGTTGCCGCAAAATATCCCCGTGACCTTCGGCCAGCGGGTCAGGAGTTCGGTGAGCAACTCGCCTCCAAGGGGAACCGTGCAAGGCTCTTCGGTTGAAGCCAGCATGGGCACTGCATAAAACTCCGCGCAAGCCTGAAGATAGCCCTCCAGGCGTTGGCGCGAACGGGCGTCATGCGGGGCGGAAATCTGGCCCACATGCCGGTGGCCAAGGTCAAACAAATGCCGCGCCGCCGCATAGCCGGCTTCCCGTTGCGAAAGGCCGATATTGATGTCGATGGGGTCGTCCGTCATCTCCATGGTTTGCACCACGGGGATGCCGGCCTGCTGCAGTGATTTGCGCGCCTGCGGGGTTTGGTCAACTCCGGCAAGGATCATTGCTTCCGGAAATTGCCCGAGCATGGTGGCAATGGCTTTTTCCTCGCGGCCCGCAAGATAGTGCGAATTGAGAACCAGCACCTGGAATCCCGCCGGAATGAAAACATCATGCAAGGCCCGCAGATAGTCGCCGAACACGCCGTTGGTGAGGGAGGGGACAATAACCCCGATGCGCCCCGTGTGTGACGAGGCAAGCGCACTTGCCAACTGATTGGGAATATAGGCGAGCTCGCGCACCGCGCTGTCAACCCGTGCCCGGAGATCGGCGGAAACCATCTCGGGCTTGCGCAGAACCCGCGAAGCCGTAACCGCGCTCACCCTGGCGCGTGTGGCCACGTCATCGAGGGTAACACGGCGGGATTTGTTTCTCGGCAGGGTCATGTCGCTATCTCTTTTTAATGTCAAACGCCGTCCCGGACAATTGACAGCGCTGTCATCGTACAATAAGTTCCTGTCATCAAGTATAGAAAAACATGCTTGGTATTAATAAAAATAACACGTCCGTTGACGGCAGAAAATCAGATGAATTTTCTGTTCCTGAAAATGAGATTGTGTAAAACCAATGGGAGAAAATTCAATGAAATCAACATCACATCTACGCCGTTTTGTAAGCATTGGCGCCATATTGGCGGCAGGGCTTGCCTTCTCGGCCATGGCAAAAGCCGCCGGGCCTGAAGTGGTTGCAGGCCCCGCCGCTGAACCCGATTGCTTTGCGCCTTGGGCCGCCGACACCAAGTTCTTCAAGTTCCCGAAGAAGGATGGCCCATACCGCATTGCTCTCGCCAACGGCTACATTGCCAACACCTGGCGCATTCAAATGATCCAGACCGCGAAAGCCTATGCGGCCCAGCCTGATGTCGCCGCCAAGCTGAAGGAATTCAAGGTCGTGTCCACCGGTGAAGACGTGCCGGCGCAAATCTCCGCCATCAACAACTTCATCGATTCCGGCTATGACGCGATCGTTGTGAACGCGCAGAACCCGACTGCCTTCGGTCCCGTCATCAAGCGGGCCAAGGAAGCCGGCGTGATTCTCGTTGCCTTCGACAACATTCTCGACACCCAGGATGCGATCAACGTGAACGTGGACCAGAAGGGCCTTGGCGTTCTCTGGGCCAATTGGCTGATCAAGCATCTGCCTGAAGGCGGCAAGATCCTTGAAGTGAAGGGCGTTGCCGGCACCTCGGTTGACACCGACCGCCACAACGGCATTCACGAAACCTTTGCCGCCTCCGGCAAAAAGTGGGACGTGACCGAAGTGGCGGGCAAGTGGGATGATCCGACCGCCCAGAAGGTGACGGCTGACGCCATTGCCACCAACGGTCCGTTTGACGGCATTACCGCGCAGGGTGGCGACACCGGCGTTGTGCAGGCAATGATCGATGCCAAGCACGCCTTCGTGCCCTTCGGCGGTGAAACCGAAAACGGCTTCCGCAAGTTCTGCGCCGCCCATTCGACTGATGGCCTGAAATGTTCGTCAGCAGGCAAGGCCCGGCCCAGGTTGCCGTCGCGATCAAGACGGCAATTGCTGCCCTCGAAGGCCCGGTTGTTCCGCAATCAGTAAAGTTGCCCTTGGCAATCGTGGAAGATCCAAACTTCAAGGCTGGCGAGGATTTTTTCCCTGACCAGTCCGACAATTTCTTCGTTGGCAATTCCTTCCCGACCTGTGGAATCAATTTCACGGCTCAGGAAATCATGGGCCAATCGAAAGAGAACCAGTAGTTTGATCTAGAATTCGAAGAGGCGCCGTGGAAGAAATTCTGCGGCGCCCCTTTTGGTTCCCGATCATCCTGGAGGCGCCCTTGGTCGAAGCAGCTCCACTATTCCGTCTGGAAGGCGTATCCAAGAGCTACGGTGGCGTCCGTGCCCTTCAAAAGGCCGATCTTGATATCTATCCCGGCCGCATCCACGGCATTCTGGGCGAAAATGGCGCCGGCAAGTCCACGCTCATAAAAGCCATCGCGGGCGTCGTGGCGCCCGACGAGGGCCGCATGTTTCTCGATGGCAAGGAAATTTCCTTTGCTTCGCCGACCGCCGCCAATCAGGCAGGCATCGTCTGCATTTTTCAGGAACTTTCGCTTATTCCCGATCTCTCGGTCGCCGACAATATCGTCATCAGCGATCCGCCGACGCGTTTCGGCATGATTGACCGCGCCAAACAGCGCCAGATCGCCGAAGAGGCCTTGGCCCGCGCCGGCGCCGAAGACATTCATCCGCTGGCCCTGGTAAAAGACCTGCCCCTGTCGCGCCGCCAGATGGTGGAAATCGCCAAGGCGCTGGCGCGCAAGCCGCGCATCCTGATCCTCGATGAGGCAACATCGGCGCTCACCGCGGCGGACGTGACCAAGATTTTTGCCGTGCTTAAGCGCCTGCGCAGTGAAGGCCTGGCGCTTCTCTATATTTCCCACCGCATGCACGAAATCGCCGAGCTTGCCGACGAGTGCTCCGTGTTCCGCAACGGCAGGAAGGTTGAAACCTATGTGGCCGGCAGCAAGACCGACACGGAAGTCGTTGAGCTGATGATCGGGCGTGAATACAAAAATGTGTTTCCGCCCAAGCCACCGCTGCAATCCAACGCCACAACGCCGGTGCTGCAGGCCGAAAACCTGTCCTGGACTGACCGCCTCAAGGATATTTCGCTGTCCGTAAGGGCAGGCGAGATCGTTGGCCTCGGCGGCCTTGACGGGCAGGGGCAGCGTGATCTTCTTTTGGCGCTGTTTGGCGTGCTGCGCGGCTGCTCGGGCAAGGTGCTGATCGATGGCGCGGCCGTAAAAATCAACAGCCCGACAAAAGCCAAAAGCGAAAAAATCGGCATGGCCCTCATCCCGGAAGACCGCAAGACCGAAGGCCTGATGCTGCCTATGACGGTGCGGGACAACCTGTCCTTTGCCTCGCTGAACCGCATCTCGGACAATGGCATCGTCAATCGCGCAACCGAGCAGAAATACATCGACGAGATGATTGCCCTTCTTGGCATCAAGACGGCGGGAACCGATATTGCCGTGGGCGCCCTCTCCGGCGGCAACCAGCAGAAGGTGGTCATTGCGAAATGGCTGATGAACCAGCCGCGCATCATTCTGCTCAATGATCCCACCCGCGGCATCGACGTCGGCACCAAGCAGGAGCTCTACGTCCTTCTTCGCAAGCTCGCCGACCAAGGTGCCGCCATCCTCTTTTATTCCACCGACTATGACGAATTGATTGGCTGTTGCGACCGGGTTCTTGTTCTCTATGATGGCAAGGTGAAGCGCGAGCTGGTGGGCGCTGAGATTACCGAGCGGGCGCTTATTGCAAGTGCGCTCAATATCGATATGGGAGAGGCCTTGCACCTATGAGGGATTGGCGGTTCTGGTTTGCCGAACAGCGCGGCACCCTGATGGCAATCGCAATTTTCATTGTGATGTTTGTCATCTATTCCTCAAACCATCCCGCCGGTTTTAACGCCAATGTGGTGCAGACCGCCTCAAACAAGGGTGTGCTGCTGGCATTCGTCGCCATGGCCCAGGCGCTTGTGGTGATCACCGCCGGCATTGATCTTTCCGTCGGCATGATTTTCACCCTGACCAATTGCCTGGCCTCGTGGATTGTCGTCGGTTCGCCTTTACAGGTTGCCCTTGGTGTGGTGGGCGTGCTTCTGGTCGGAGCCCTGTGTGGCGCCATCAATGGCGCCATTGTCATTTATGGCCGCCTGCAGCCCATCGTGACCACAATTGCCACAGGCGCGGTATATTATGGCATAGCGCTCGCAATCCGTCCCAATCCGGGCGGCAGCGTCGATGAAACCCTGGCCGATTTCTTCACCGGCCGTTTCTTTGGCTTTATGCCCGCCAGCCTCGTAACACTTTTAGCTGTCGTGCTTGTTGTCTGGGTGCCGTTCAGCCGTTCGGTCACCGGCAGGGCAGCTTATGCGGTGGGTTCTTCTGAACCTGCGGCCTACATGTCAGGCGTCAACATCCGCCGCGCCAAATTTGCCACTTACACGCTGTCAGGCCTTTTGGCCGGCATCGGTGGCCTGTTTCTCACCTTCTTCACCTATACGGGCGAGGCTGCCTATGCGAGCGGCAATGCCTATACCCTGTTTTCAATTGCCGCCGTGGTGCTGGGCGGCGTCTCGCTTTTCGGCGGCAAGGGCAGCGCGATTGGCGCCATCTTCGGCGCCATGGCTTTCCGCACCATTGGCGATCTGCTTTTCGTCTTCGATTTTGATCCCCTCTGGCAGCCCCTGTTCCAGGGCGTGGTATTGCTTCTCGCCGTAAGCATCGGGGCCTTTGGCCTGTTCCGCATTCGTAATCGATTGGATTGGTTTGGATGAACGCTCTCGCTGAACGCCTTCCCCCTTTCATGCGCCGGATGGACCCGGCCGTCGTCACGGCCTTTGCCTGCATTCTGCTGCTGCTGTTCCTCGGCAGCCTTTACTCGAGCAATTTCCTCTCGCCGGAATATCTCCTGCAGCAATTGAAGGTGGCGTCATTCCTCGGCATCATCGCAACCGGCATGATGCTGGTCATCCTCCTCGGCCAGATCGATCTTTCCCTGCCCTGGGTAGTGAGCGTCGGCGCCATGATGTCCAGCGCCGTGGCGGGATTGGGTGACGTTGGTGCCGCCTTTGCCATTCCATTCGGAATTTTCTGCGGCGTATTGATCGGCCTCGTGAACGGCGTTGGCGTGGCCTATCTCCGCATCCCCTCCATGATCATGACGCTGGCCACCAATGCCGTGGCCCAGGGCCTGATGGTGGTTTACACCGGTGGCTTCTCGCCGCAGGATCCGCTTCTCCCGCCGCGCGCTATTTGGCCACCGGCTTTATCATCCCCACCGTTCCGAATTCCGTACTCTGCTGGCTGGCTGTCGGTGCTGCCGCCGTTTTCCTGATGACCCGCACCACCTTCGGCCGTTCAATCTATGGCATCGGCAACCGCGAACGCGCCGCTTATCTCTCAGGCATCAATACGCGGCGCGTTGTCATGATCGTCTTTGCAATCTCAGGGGGCCTTGCCGCATTTGGCGGCGTCTTGCTCGCGGGCTATGCCTCGAAGGCCGCGCAATCCATGGGTGACGCCTATCTGCTCCCCGCCATCGCCGCCGTCGTGCTCGGCGGAACCTCCATTCTCGGCGGCCGTGGAAGCTATCTCGGCACCGTTGCCGGCGTCATGTTGATCACACTTCTGCAATCCATCCTGTCGGTAATGCAAATGCCGGAATTCGGCCGTCAGATCGTCTATGGCATCGTAATTATATGATGCTTCTGCTATACGGTCGAGAACAGATCTCGCGATAGCGTTAGGAAACAAATTGGGAGGGCCAGGATGCCATTCGTCAATATTCGACTAGTAAAGGAAGTCATCGCAGACGATCCAGACCGAAAGAAAGCGGAGATGACTGACAAAATCGCAGCCGTTATCGCAGCCGCCACGGGTGTTTCCGAAGACCAGGTGTGGATTGTGTTTGAGGAGGTCGATGCAAAGGACTGGTTTCTCGGAAAGAACAGTGTGAAAAAGCTTCGGTTTAATCGGCCATGAACGTGGACGTCCGGGACGGACGTTTTTGAGGCGCGTCATAAAAGGGTCGAATTGCTTTCATCAAGGGAAATGAAACTTCCAAGGAAGCTAGGCTTAACCTCACGCTTAAGTTCAGGGAATCCAGGGATGGTTGTTACAATTCGTGGACATGATCGGCACCCTAGCGCGGGAAATATTAGCTTGAAGACACAGGGCAAAATCTCACGATATCTCATCAATACGATTGGACTTCAGAAGGGCTGTGACGAAATCAGGAATGCGTAAACCAGTTTTGACCTTTGCTTCTAATGCTGCTTCGGCCGCCCGCACCTCAACCAGTTTTGCGGCTACCTTTACTCCCATCTGCCTGGGAACAACCACCACACCATCCCTATCACCAACTAAAATATCACCGACTCGACTGCAACCCCGCCTACGACGATTGGCAGGCCAACTGTGCCGGGGCCGTTTCGGGCCGGGGAATTTGGCGAAACGCCCGCGCAGTAAACTGGCAGCCCGAGGGCCAAAATTCCCGCCACATCACGCACCGTGCCTTCGGTGACGATTGCCGCAACGCCGCAATTCCGCGCCATGCCAACAAAAAGATCGCCGATGACGGCAGCCATCAGGTGGCCACCCGTTGCTGCAATAATGACATCGCCAGGCTTGGCCGCCTCCAAAGCACCAAATAGGGCAAGATTGTCGGCTGGTCCTGCATCACAGGTTATTGCAATGCCGCAGAAATCTGGGGTGGCTTCGCCAAGCGGCTTGATGTGCCAGTCGAGTGCGCCGCTGCCATCCATGGAGTCGACCAGATGACCCGTGGCAGCCCCCGTCAATGCCGCAATGATCTCAGGCGACGGGCGAAGAAAATTGCGTCTAACTTTGAGAATTGATGGGTCAGTGATCATATCCGTCGCCCCTGCGTTCATCAGAAAAACCATGACCGTCCATCATAACCACGGCGCATCGGGTATTCTAGACACTATACGCAGGAAATTGCCACAACTGGATACTCAACCACTATTGTTAGTTCCACACTTATACTAGGCTGCACAACAATAAAGCAAAGACCGGAGTAAATGAACGGGGGTTTCCTTGAGGTGTTCATATGAACGAAGGTTGGCGTCGCAATTGCTATAGCGTTGAGGCCATGCGAAC
Organism: uncultured Alphaproteobacteria bacterium; assembly: GCA_963810045.1. Classification (GTDB taxonomy): domain Bacteria; phylum Pseudomonadota; class Alphaproteobacteria; order Rhizobiales; family Aestuariivirgaceae; genus Aestuariivirga. Next base: position 32,074 of record CAWELV010000027.1, read on the forward strand.
GAAGGCTAGGCGCCTGTTGCCCCGTCCGATTTTTGATTTTGTTGATGGCGGTGCCGAAGATGAATGGACCTTGCGCCGCAATGAAACGGCCTTTCAGGAAATTTGTTTGCTGCCACGCCCCCTCAATGGGTCGCGTGATCGTGATTTGTCGATAAATCTGGTTGGACATCGTCTATCCATGCCGGTGATGATTGGCCCCACTGGTCTTGCCGGGCTGATGTGGCCACAGGGCGAGGCTGCAGCAGCACGCGCGGCGGCATCAGAGGGAACCGCGTATTGTTTAAGCCATGGCTCAGTGTGCAAACTCGAGGATATTCCCGGATCGGGGATGCCCCTCGCTGGATGCAGATTTTTATTTACCGGGATCGTGGTTTTACCGAAGAGCTCGCCAACCGTGCTGCCGCTGCAGGTTATGATGCTCTGGTGCTTACAGTTGACAATCAAATGCTGGGCAACCGTGAACGCGATCTGAGGAATGGCTTCACTATCCCGCCAAAATTCAAACTGAAAGACATATTGGCGATGGCTGGGAAGCTTCCATGGCTGAAACGCATGCGCCCTGAATTGTCGCGATTACATTTGGAAATTATGTCCGCGAAGGTGAAATGATCGATATTGGAAGTCTGGCCAAGCGAATGTCAGACTTGCTCGATCCAACTATGTCGTGGTCCGACGCGGACTGGCTGCAGAAAGGTCTGGAAGGGGCCTTTGATTATCAAAGGCATTCTGCATCCGGATGAAGCAAGGCAGGCGTTGGTACGGGGCGTCGATAGAGTGATTGTCTCTAACCACGGTGAAATAGCTCGATAGGTGCAGTGTCATCAATCCAAGCACTTCCCGCAATAGTCGAAGCGGCGGCGGGGGCGAATTCCCGTGCTTATCCAGGGCGGCATCAGGCGGGGTTCGACGTGGGAAACACTATCCCCCGGCGCGGCCGGCTGCCCCATTGCCCGTCCGCAACTCTGGGGCCTTGCGGTCGCTGGAGAAGCCGGAGTTGCGCAAATCCTTGAAATTTTGTGCCGCGAAATTGATCGAACAATCTCCCTTATGGGGTTTTGCGCATTGCCGACCTCACATCAGAATTAATCGCCGGCCCTGCACATGGTCAAATATTCCAAAGAAACAAAAATGAATTTCCAATTGTTCACAGTCTATGTACGAATTCTATGACACAAACCCGGTTTTATTTCTTCGAAGAATTAGGGCCGCATACGGGGAAATGCCGGATTGGCGGAGGGAGTATTGGTCACAGCCCTAGCTTAAAATCGTATTAATCAGACAATTTAGCGCCCCGGCCATTGCGACATATTTGGCCGGGCGCTAATATCTTTCCATGAGCCTCAATCCGAAGGCTCAAAAAAAGCGATGGGAGAGTAAAATGTTCAAGAAAGCATTGGTTTGTTCTATCGCCATAACGGCTCTACTGGCCACAAGCTCGGCCTTCGCCGATACCAAGGACAAGAAGATTGCACTGTCCAACAATTACGCCGGAAATTCGTGGCGCCAGTCCATGCTGAAGAGCTGGGACAAGGTGACGAAGCAGGCCGTGGCCGCCGGCATCGTGGCGGCCGCCGATCCCTTCACCACGTCGGAAAATCAGGTCACCGAACAGGCTGCACAGATCCAGAACCTGATCCTTCAGGGCTATGACGCCATCGTTCTCAACGCCGCCTCGCCCGATGCCCTCAATGGCGTTGTCAAGCAGGCCTGCGACGCCGGAATCGTCGTCGTCTCCTTCGACGGGATCGTGACCGAGCCCTGCGCCTCGCATCGCCGTCGACTTCGCCAAGAATGGGTCGAAGTGCAGGTCGACTACCTCGACAAGAAGATGCCCGATGGCGGCAATCTTCTCGAAATCCGCGGTCTGGCCGGCGTTTTCGTCGACGACGAGATCTCCAAGGGCATCCATCGCGGCGTAGAAAAAATCCCCAGTTCAAAATCGTCGGTTCGGTGCATGGTGACTGGGCCCAGGAAGTTGCGCAGAAGGCGGTGGCAGGCATCCTGCCCTCGCTGCCCGAGATCAAGGCTGTCGTGACCCAGGGCGGTGACGGCTATGGCGCCGCTCAAGCCTTCAAAGCGGCCGGGCGGCCCACTCCCCCATCATCATGGGCAATCGCCAGGATGAGCCGAATGGTGGAAGGAACAGAAGGACGCCAATGGCTACGAAACCATGTCGGTGTCTATCGCGCCGGGCGTTTCGACGCTGGCATTCTGGGTGGCCCAGATGATCCTCGACGGCAAGGACGTACCCAAGGACATCACCGTGCCGTTCCTGCAGATCGATCAGGCGACGCTCGAGGATAACGTCAAGACGACCGAAAAAGGCGGCGTCGCCAATTCGAGTACCGGCCGAGGATGCGGCCAAGGTCGTCGGCGGCAAGTAGGACTTGAACGAAGCGGCAATCAGACTGGACGGCGTCGAAAAGAATTTCGGCGCCGTCCGCGCGTTCGATGGAGTGAGCCTCGGGGTGGGCAGCGGCGAATGCCTGGGGCTGGTTGGTCACAACGGCGCCGGCAAGTCCACGCTCATGCATATCTTGGCCGGGGCAACTTCGCCGTCACGGGGTGAACACTCAGCGTCGGCGGCGAAAAGATACGACGGCTATTGGTCAGTCGGCGCCGCCCAGCGCCAACGGGATTCGCTGCGTGTTCCAGGAGCTCTCGCTTTGCCCCAATCTCACGGTGGCCGAGAATGTGCGGATGATGCACCGCTGCACTGAAAGGGCTTGGGCTGGAAAAACCGCGGGCGCGGACGCTGATCCGTACAAGCTCGACGAAATTTTCCCCGGCCACGGCATCAGCCCCAATGACGGTTGCCGGCCTTCATCGGCAAGCGCCAGATGGCGGAAATCGCCCGTGCCTTCACCGTGACCGAAGGAAGTGCGCCTGGTGATCCTCGATGAGCCGACCTCGTCGCTCGATGCAGCGACAGCGCACAACTCCTCGACCTATGTCGCGCGAAGCAGGTGGCAAAAGGCACGAGCATCATCCTGATCTCCCATCTCCTGGGAGACTGTTGGGAACCTGCCACCGGATCGTGGTCATGAAGGATGGGAAGACCGTAACCGAGCGGCCGGCCAAACAATTCGACCGCATCGCTGGTGGCGGCCATGGGCACCGAAATCCAAAGAAAAACGGCCGCCAAACAACCGACGGCAATCCGGGAGGAGCCGCTGCAATTGGGGCCAGGCCAAAGACGGCGGCCGGGCCCGGAACTCATCGCATACCAGGGCGAAATCATCGGCCTCGCGGGCTCGCGGGCCACGGTCAGACCCGCATGCTGCTGCAGATTTTTCGCGCAAGGAGGTGCGAGGTAAATGGCCGCGTGGCGTTCATTGCCGGTGACCGCCAGTCGGACGGCATTTTCAATCTCTGGTCCATCGCGTCAAATGTCACGATGCGTTCCCTGCGCTCCCCGGAATTGCGGGCTGATCGACAGCAAGGGGAAAACCAGCTCGCGGCCGAATGGAAACAGCGGATGGCCATCCGCACATCCGACATGAAAAACAACATCCTCACTCTTTCCGGGGGCAACCAGCAGAAAACCCTGTTTGCCCGCGCCCTTGGGTCGGATGCCACGATCATCCTGATGGACGATCCGATGCGGGGTGTCGACATGGGGACCAAGCAGGAAGTCTACGACATGATCCGCGCGAGGCGGAGCGGGCCGCACATTCATCTGGTACACGACCGAAATGGAGGAACTCAGTATTGCGACCGGGCCTATGTGTTCCGGAACGGCGCCATTTCCGCCAGCCTGGAGCCAGCGACCTCACGGAATACAAAATACTGCAGGCGTCCTTCGCCGAACATGCCGCGCGATGAGCCGCAGACTGCTTCGCGCCGCGCTGCCGTTCATTTCGCTCGCCGTCGTTCTGGCCGCGACCTTCTATGTGCAGCCCCGCACGATGAGCTATTTCGGCCTCAACCTGATGCTGCAATATGCGGTGCCGATTGCGCTCGCCACGATAGCCCAGATGTTCGTCATCACGGTCAACGATCTCGATCTTTCCATCGGCCCGTTCGTTGGCCTTGTCGGCTGCATCGCGGCGACCCTGCTGAACACCAAGCCCCTGCTTGGCACATTGGCGCTGCTGCTGTGCATCGCCGCCTACGGGGCGGTTGGCGCGCTCGTCCACTGCGCAACCTGCCCTCGATCGTGGTGACGCTCGGCCTTTCCTTCGTCTGGCTCGGCATCGCCGTTCTCATTCTTCCTTCGCCGGGCGGCAAGGCGCCGGACTGGCTCAAGTCCATCATGGCGATGCAGATGCCCGTCGTGCCGTTCCCCATCGTGGCCGCCATCGTCATCGGCCTCGCGGTGCATCTGGCCCTCATGCTTTCGTCCTACGGCGTGATCGCGCGGGGTGCGGGCGGAAATCCGCGGGCCATGGCGCGCGCCGGCTGGTCGATGCTGAGGACCAAAGCGGCGATGTATTCCCTCGCTGGCTTTTTCGGTGTTGTCCGGCCTTTCGCTCCTGGGCCTCACGACGTCGGCCGATGCCCATGTGGCCGACCGCTACACCCTTTACCATCGCGGGCGTCATTCTCGGCGGCGGCGAGTTCGTCGGTGGCCGGGTATCGCCGATGGGGGCGGTGGTCGGAGCCCTTACCCTGGCGCTGGCCGGTTCATTCCTCATCTTTCTGCGGATTTCGCCCGACTGGCAGATCGGCGCCCAGGGCGCGATCCTCATCATCGTGCTGGCACTCGGCGCCTCCTCACTCATGCCGAGGCGCGGCGATGACGACATGTGGACGAAGCTGCGGCACAACCATGGATCTGGTCGTTTCTCGCGGCATCTGCGTGTGGCCGGTCACCATCGTCTATACGCAGGGGCAGGGCGCGGGCGAAATCCTCACTGCGGCGATATCCTTCGCCACCTTCACCATCATCGTTGGCCTCGGCCAGATGATGGTGATTTCCACGGGTCCCGGCAATGTCGATCTTTCAATTCCGGCGACAATCACGCTGGCAGGCGTGATTGCCATGAAAGTGATGGATACCGATACTGCGCGGCTGCTGATCGGAATCGCGGCGGCCCTGGGTGTGAGCTTTCTCGTCGGAGTATTCAACTACTGCCTGATCCGCCTGCTGCGCATTCCGCCGATCATCGCGACGCTGTCGTCAAGCTTTCTCATTCTTTCGACCGCGATCTCCTATGGCCGCGGCATCCGCATCAAGCCGCCACCGCCGCTCGGCGGAATTTGCCACAATCGGATTGCGGGAATTCCCCTTGCCGCCGTTTTCGTGCTGTGCATTAGATTGTGCTCGCCATCGTGACTCAAGCGGACCGTCTATGGCCGCACCGTCCTGGCATCGGGCAAAATCCGCGCGCCGCCTGGCTGGCCGGCATCAATGTCGATCGCACGCGTTTCGTCACCTATGTCCTGAGCGCTTTCCTGGCCGGAGTTTGCGGCATCTTGCTGTCGGGATTCTCAGGCGGGGCCGCGCTCAACATGGGCGAGGAATTCCTCCTGGCCTCGATCGCCGTCGTCGTGATCGGCGGCACCTCGGTGGCGGGCGGACGCGCCAATGTTCCCGGCATTTGGGGCGCGGCGCTGTTCATGTATCTGCTGGTCACCATGCTCAATATCTTGGGTGCGAGCGCCGGCATCCGGCTGATCATGACGGGCGTGATCATCATCGCCGTCATCGTGCTCGCCGGCGGCGAACCTCGGTCAAAATGAGCTTAGTCATCGTGCGCGCAGAGATCGGCGGGTGGTCGTGGTTGTCGTTCCTTCAACCATCCCTATCTCACGCTGACCAGTGTCTGGAAATGGCTTTTAGCGAAAGTGTCGCCTTCTGGCATCCACGGCCGCTAATACCCTAAGAGCGGACGTTGCTGTGCTATTTAGGCTCGAACGACTAAAGTGCTAGGGCATGTTGCGGCAAAGGCTTGCCCCGGACTTTGATCCGGGGTTGTATGACTTTGCCGAAGACAGCATGCGCCAATTAAATATACTGAGGTTTCCATGATTCCCAAGAACGCAAGTTTGGTTGCCCGTGTCTTCGTCCCCAATGTCGGCCCCTGCGTTGCGCGCCTGGATGGCGAAAACCTTGTTGACGTCACTGCCAGTTTTCCAACCATGCGCGATCTTTGCGAGCAGAAAAATCCCCGCCGCTGCAGTGCGCGCCGTCAAGGACAGCAATCTCGGCGCCGTTGCGGATATGCTGGCCAACGCCGCGCCGGACACTCGCAACAAAACCAAGCCGTGGCTCCTCACGCCCATCGATCTGCAGGCCATCAAGGCGGCAGGCGGACCTTCGTTGTCTCCATGCTCGAGCGCGTGATGGAGGAAAAAGCCCGCGGCGATGCCAATGCGGCGATAACAATCCGCTCCCATATCCATGATCTCGTTGGCGACGACTTGCGCAAATTGAAGCCCGGTTCGCCCGAAGCCGCCGCGTTGAAAGAAACGCTGATCAAGGCCGGCGCCTGGAGCCAGTATCTCGAAGTGGGCATTGGCCCCGATGCGGAAATTTTCACCAAGGGCCAGCCCATGTCGGCGGTGGGTTCCATGATGGATGTGGGCATTCATCCCAAATCCACCTGGAACAATCCGGAGCCGGAAGTGGTGCTGGTGGTGTCATCGAAGGGAACCATCGTCGGCGCAAGCCTCGGCAACGACGTCAACCTCCGGGATGTCGAAGGCCGCTCCGCCTTGCTCCTCGGCAAAGCCAAGGACAACAACGCCGCCACCGCCATCGGCCCCTTCATCCGGCTGTTTGACGACAAATTCACCCTTGACACCGTGCGGAAAATGGACCTCACCCTCACCGTCGAAGGAACCGATGGCTTCAAGATGACCGGCAGCTCCTCCATTTCGCAAATCAGCCGCGATCCCGCCGATATCGCCGGCCAGACGCTCAACGCCCATCACCACTATCCCGATGGCTTCGTGCTGTTTCTCGGCACCATGTTCGCCCCCAGCGACGACCGCGACGTGCCCGGCCGCGGCTTCACCCACAAGACCGGTGACATCGTGACCATCGCCACGGCGGAACTCGGCGCCCTCGTGAACCGCGTCGTGCCAACCGACAAGGCCGCCCCCTGGACCTATGGCACCGCCGACCTCATGCGCAATCTCGCGAAGCGGGGATTGCTCTGAGCGCCTTCCGAGAAGCGAGAAATCGGGGCGAAAACAGCGAAATTGGCTCAAAACGAGACGAAAAATAGAGATATGAGGTGTTGGGCCCAAAGGGGCGTCCCCCTCTGGGCTTCTTCAATTCCCCCAACGGGGTTGACGACTGCAACGGCGGCCCTGTCCGAGTGCAATCGTGGATTTAGGAAGGAACTGCCGCTCCCACCCAAATTCAATTCATCAATAAACTTGCAATTATCAGTTTTATACACCATAATGGTACATAACATTAAAATGACCCAAGATTATGGCTAAAATCGAGATAAAATCGCCAATCTGCACCGACACTTTCTCCTGACGACATCCGTCGGATCCGCGAAAGTCTTGGCCTTACACAGGTCGAGGCCGGCGAGTTGCTTGGCGGGGGGCCGCGAGCCTTCACGAAGTACGAGAACGGCGCCATCAAGCCCAACGCAGCCGTGGTCAACCTCCTCCGTCTCTTGGAAAAGGCGCCCCAAGAATTAAGTGCACTTACTGGGGCAAGGGTGGTTCCAATCGATGCCGCCACCCGTCGACCACTAGATGTCAGCGCAGACCACGTCAAAGCTCTGACCCCAAAGAAGTTTGCATTGTTGATCGAACGGTTGCTGTCTGCCGAGGCGCAAAAGCAATGGTCTTCCGATGGATGATCCACGTTGCGGCCCAATTAAATGTAGGGGACGAAGGAGAAGATGCGCGCATAGAATGGCGAGAAGGGCCGGGGCGGACCGCTTTTATTCCACATCGCCTCATTCAGTTTCAGAATGAAGGCCACCCCCCTCACACCAGCAGAGGCAGGGCGTGATGTACTAACACCTAAAGGTGAAATCCAGCCCATGGTGAAATCAGTTCTCGAAACCGGTGGTCACTACGTCATGTTGGTCTCGCACCCGTCGGTGAAAAAATCGATGGCAAAACATGAAGCTGCGATCCGAAAGACACTCAAAGGAAAGCACCTGAACTTCAAAGACGAGCAGATCGTTGTGCGCGATGCTGCAGGATCGCACTTTGGGTGAATTCAATCCGCCCCGTCGCCGAATGGCTGCTAGAGCAGACCCAGCCCGGCCAAACTGGACCATTACGCGGCTGGTCCCACTGGGCTGGGCGTCATCAACACGACAGCTCGCCCTGGGTCGATGACCCTCGCCTTGAACCGTTAAAGTTAGAGTTGCGACATTTGATAAGCCAGCCTCGTGGTATTGCTCGGATAGGGGCCGTCTGGCGTGGGAAAGCACACTGGCGTTAGAGGCGCTTGGTCCGGATGACGTGGAGGAGCGTTCTCGCCTAACACTTAACAGCCTCGTTCTCTATGCTGTAGAGTCTGAAGTCAACTCGACTGCCGTAAAATCCGCAGTCCAGAATTTGGCGGATGCAGGCGACCGCGCCATTGTTGTCGTTGACCGTTGCGATTTAGAAACGCACGAAGAATTGGCGGGCATGGTCCGTCGAGTTGGCAGCAAACTTTCCCTAGTTACGATCGATCATGAATATGATGCGAACCACAAGCCACCTCCTGGCATGATTGTGGTTGACGATGCTATTAAAAGCGGTCGTTCAAGCTATCGTTCACAATGTTTTTCCCGGACTCGGAAAGGACGAAGAAGAACGCGTCGCGCATTTTGCTGCCGGTTACCCGCAAGCTGCCCGATTGATTGCGGAATCATGGGAAGGCTCATTAATTTCTGTGAGCAATGATGCCCTCATCGATCGGGTCCTTTTTGGGCGGAGAGCAGTAAGAAGGATCAACTACGCAAAGCGGGCATGCTGATCAGTGTCTCATTATCAGTGGAGTGAAACCACCGCTTGATGCCGACATCATTCAACTGGCTGCGCTTCCAGGTGCACCGACCGCTGAGGAGTTGCGTAGCTCTTTCGAAGATTTGTTGCGTCGTGGTGTCGCTCAAGCGCGAGGTCGCCTGATAACACTACAGCCACCACCCATCACACAACCACTCGCTGAACGTCAGTGGCGACAGTGAAATCATCGGACCTGGGATTATGTGCTCACGGAGCTACCGGATATAGGATTGCGTGTTCATGCTGCACAACAACTTGCATTTCTCAATCGTGAAGAATTCACTACGGAAATTGTCCGTGCTGTTTGCCGTAAATCGGGTCCCTTCGGATCAAGGTTGATGAGATCAAACAGGATGGTGCGGCGGAGGTGCTGCATTCACTCGCTCAAGTCGATGCGTCAGCCGTCGTGGAACTTCTGGAAGAAGTTCTGAGGCCACTAAATTTAGATCAGCTCAAAGAGATAGGTGGTGATACACGCAGAAATCTCGTAAGGGCATTGGAAAAGATCTCATTCCGAAATGACGCATTCGAGCAAGGTGCGCGACTGATGCTTGCACTTGCCCGCGCGAATAAAATCGTGGGGTAATAATGCCACGGGCGGCTTTAAGGGGCTCTTTTCAGCGATCGGTGGTAGCACCGAGGCAGGGGCAAATTCGCGACTTCAGTTAATTGATGAATTGATCTCCGAAAATGACGAACATCACATGCCAATCATCGTTGATGCTTTACTTGAAGGGGTTAAGCTACCGGGGGGTATCGTGTGATAGGTGCGGAGTATCATGGAAGCCGTCCAGCACTTAAGCCATGGCGACCAATTTACTGGAAGGATGCTTGGGAATACGTTCGTAATTGCCTCACGCGTCTAGCTCATTTGGCAGTACGAAACGATAAAATTGGTTTGCAGGCAAAGACGGGGTTAGGCAACAGTTTTCGCATTCTAGTCAGCCATGGCTTAATCGCGGACGTAGAACTTGTCTTCGAGATCACGTCGAAGTCTGGCAACTACTGGCCTGAGGCTTTGGGCAGCTTAGGTGACATTCTGGTCTACGATGTTCAAGTTCTCAAGGATGGAGAGGAGAAGCGAGTACGAGACCTAGTTGCCAAGTTAACCCCAACCGATATTAGTCTCGCATACGCTTTCTTATTACAGAAATGCCGTGGGATTACCCCGTCGATGAGAGCCTTGACTTCAAAGAGCGCGAACAGCGTCAACTTGCCGATGTTGAAGCCCTGGCAGCCGAGTTACTCACAACACCATCTATACTAAAAAAAGTCCTACCAGGACTCAGCAAAGGTAACCAGCGAATGTCAACTGCCTTCGGGCGTGCAATCGCGAAACGGGCGCATGACCCTCTCGTTTGGATGGACCCAATTACCGACGCATATGCCAAAACGCCAGAAGGTGAAAGAAATTTCGGTTTGCTTGGTGGCTTTCTTCGCGAACTCAACGAACGCAATGAGGAAGCAGTACAAACACTTTCAAGTTACACGCGGTTACCTCTGCAATTTTTGCGCCTCCGCTTCCATTCGTCTGTAGCTGCGTAGGTCTCACATTCCGATATTCCTCTTGCTATAGCGGCATATAAGCTGGATTCCTACCAGCTATTCAACTTCGCAGTTGGACCTTCGGTGGCGTATTGGCCCGCGTCTCCAACAGAGTAGTGGCGCCGCTGTTTGATATTCTATTGGAGGCAGGTGGGAATTCATATTCAATCGCGCTTGACCTACTCGGCATGTACGTCCATGGCGATTATCAACGACTTGAACAACTCCGGCCACAGTTGCGAAAGATTGCCGAGGGCGCTAGCCAACAACCGAAGCATCCGCGCTCCACGATGGACCAACATCATTTCCATGAGCTCATCGGCTGGATATTGAAAAAGGGCAGAAGTGATTCCGATGCCGCTTCAATTGCTCTTTCGCTCGCCAAACAGATTGCGACGACCGCCGATGAATTCGACGACGACCTTATCAAACCGCTTTTGCCGCAACTGCTGCGTGACTTTCCAGAAATCGCATGGCCAGTCCTTGGTGAAGCAATTGTCCGGGACCAAAGGAACGCGTGGTTAATGGAGTTTTCTCTCGGAGATAACTACTCTTTCCAAAGCAAAAAGCCAGCTATCCTCGAGCTCCCAGAAGAAGTGCTTTTCGCTTGGTGTTTTGCTTACCCGGACGTAGCGCCAGCTTTTGCAGCAGCGCTCCTGCCTATTCTGACCAGTCACGACCCTAAAGATGCTAACAAGGCGCTGCATCCGAAAATGAAGCGTCTTATCGACGAGTTCGGCGACCGGGAGGATGTGCTCAAAGCACTTACCCGCAATATGCATTCCTACGGATGGAGGGGCTCGCGTGCGGATTACTATGCGCTTTATGAGGCTCCATTAGAGTTACTTGAGCAGCACCAACACGGTGCCGTTCGCCGTTGGGCTACCGGAGGCGCGACTATCTTCGCGACCAAATCGAAGATGTCCGCACCGAAGAAGACGAACGGAACGCAAATTGGGGAAATTGAAGAACGAGTTTCTGGCGTCCGCTGCCAATATAAAGGAGCAACATCATCCGATTGGCCCATCTTGGAGAACGCATCTTGAAAACACCTGAACTCATTGTCACCAACGCCGATATCTGCACGATGGATCCGCTCGCCCCGCGCGTCGCGGCCCTGGCCGTTACCAATGGACGGGTTTCCGCCCTTGGAAGCGCCGCCGAGATCGCCGCCCTCGCCGGAGCCTCCACCCGCGTTATTGATGCCGGCGGCCGCCTTGTTCTGCCGGGCTTTCAGGACACCCATATCCATCTGCAGGACAGCGGCTATGATCACAGCAAAAGCGCCGCTCTTCACACCGTCGTCAACCATCGCCGAGCTGCAACAGGCTTTGGCCAAGCTTTGCCAAAACCCACGCAGGGCCATGGGTAAATGGCGTCGGCTGGTACACCGGCATTTTCACCGACCATAACCTCAACCGCTACGTGCTTGATGCGGCCGTTCCCGACCGGCCCTGTTACATTGTGGCCAGCGATGGCCACAACGCCTGCATGAATTCCATGGCCTGCGCGGCGGTAGGCCTCGTGCGCGGCACGCCCGATCCCGTCAACGGCCACTTTGTGTTGGATGCCAATGGCGAGCCCACCGGCATGCTGCACGAAAACGCCACGAACTGGGCCGAGAGCTTCATGCCCGTGCCGACCGACGAGGATTACGCCAATGGCGTGCGCTATTCGCAAGCGCTCTGCAATCGCCATGGCATAACCGGCGTGATCGATGCCTCGGTGAATGAGCGCCATGCCCGCGTCTACAGCAGCCTGGAGCGCGCCGGCGCCTTGACCGTGCGCGTTGCCGCTACCGCAAAAGTGGTGTCCGCCGAGAAGACCGAGGACGCGGTGCGCCGCCTCGAGGATTTGCGCCGCAACGCCAGCTCAGACCTGTTCAAGATCCATTCGGCGAAATTCTTTCTCGATGGCGTTCTGGAAAACCGCACCGGAGTCATGCTCGAGCCCTATTCCGATGCGCTTGGCGGCAATGGCGAGCTGATGTTCGGCCACAACCAGATCAAGGAACTCTTCACCGCCTTCGATGCCGCGCGCTTCCAGATTCATGTCCATGTCATTGGCGATGGCGCCGTGCGCGCCGCCCTCGATGCCCTTGAAGCGGCCCGCGCCGCCAATGGCCCGTGGCCAAGCCTTCATCAACTGGCCCATGTGCAGTGCATCGATCCCGCCGATATTCCGCGCTTCCGCCAATTGGGCGTGGTGGCCAATATTCAAACCCTGTGGGCCCGCAACGAGCCGTCAGTCACCGATGTGGCCCTGCCCATGGTGGGCGAGGCGCGTGGGCATTGGATGTATGCCTTCCGCTCGCTCATCGATGCGGGCGCCGCCTATGCCATTTCCAGCGACTGGGGCGTCTCGACCCTTAATCCTTTTCAGATCATGGAAACCGCCATCACCCGCCAGCCGCCGCACAAGCATGGCGATCATCCCGTCTTCCTGCCCGAACAGCGCATGACCCGCGAGGAATGCGTGAAGGGCTACACCACCTTTGCCGCCGAAGCTGCCTGGCGAGCCCAGGACACGGGCTCTCTCAGCCTCGGAAAATATGCCGATCTCATTGTTCTCGACCGCGATATTTTCACCTGTAATGTCTATGATATCGGTGATACGGAAGTGTTGCTCACCCTCCTGGGCGGCAAGGAAGTTCATCGCTCCGAAAAATTTTTATCCCATTAAAGTTCCTGTCATGCTCGAAGATATTCGTGGAAAAGCCGTCCTGATCACCGGCGCCAGCATCGGCATCGGGGCTGCCGCTGCTCTCGAATTTGGCAAGCTGGGGGCAAACGTTGCCGTCCACTATAACAAGAACGCCGAAGCTGCTGAAGCTGTCTGCGTCGCCATCCGCAAGCTTGGCGGCAAGGCCTTTGCCATCGGCGGCGACCTTGGCGTTGCCGGCACCGCAAAGCGCGTTGTTGCAGACGCTGCAAAGCAGTTGGGCCGCCTCGATATTCTGGTGAACAATGCGGGCGCCATAATCCGGCGGGCACCGTTTCTCGAACTTGATACGGAGCTTTACGATGCGGCCCTGAACCTGAATGTGAAATCCGTCATCGAAGCCTCGCAGGCCGCCGTCCCCCATATGGAAAAACAGGGTGGCGGCGCCATCATCAATGTGGGCTCGATTGCCGGCAGCGATGGCGGAGGCCCCGGCTCAGGCCATTATGCCTGCGCCAAGGCCTATGTCCATAATCTCACCCGCCATATGGCCCGTGACCTCGCCTCGCGCAAAATCCGCGTCAATGCCATTTCTCCCGGCGTCATTGAAACCGCTTTCCACGCGGCAACTCCGCCTGAGCGCATGGAGGCGATGAAGAAGTCGGTTCCCATGGGCCGCGCCGGAACGCCGGAGGATTGCGTTGGCCCCATCCTCTTTCTCGCCTCAAATTCCATGGGGGGCTATGTCACCGGGCAAATCCTTCAGGTTAACGGCGGCCAGTTCATGCCTTAGAATCAATTCGGCCTTTGCGTTTTGCTTGGCTGGCAGCAATCAGTTTTCCAAATTCAATGAAGTCGCGTTTGCGTGGCGAAGTCGAGCGCCAGGCCAGGCCGAGTGTCCGCATGGGTTCAGGTTCGGCAAAGCGCATCAGGCGGATGCCGCCATGGCGTGTTTCATGGTCGATGCTGATTTCGGGAAGCAGCGTCAGGCCCATGCCATTGCTCACCATCTGGACAAGCGTTGAAAGGCTCGAAGCGCCAAAAGTGTCAATATTTTCGACCCGGCGCAATTCGCAAAACGCCAGGGCTTGGTCGCGCAAACAATGGCCTTCCTCGAGAAGCAGCAGGCGATCCTCCTTCATCAGGTCAGTCGTTGCCCTGATGCGGCTGTTGATGCGCCGGTTGCGCGGCATCGCCAGCAGAAACCGGTCTTCAAAAAGCTTGCTGGTTTCAATGTCGGGATAGTCGAGGGGCAGCGCCAGCAGCAGCAGGTCTAGCGAACCGTCGCGCAGTTGTTGCAGGAGCTGTTCGGTTTGTGTCTCGCGGATGTGCAGATCGAGTTCGGGAAATTTTTCGCGGAGTAACGGCAACAATGGCGGCAGCAGATAAGGCGCGGCCGTGGGGATGATGCCGAGGTGCAGGGCGCCAGAAAGCACAGCGCCGCTCTGCCGGGCATAATCTGCAAGATCTCGCGTTTCGGTCAGAATACGGGCGGCACGGCGCGCAATCTCTTGTCCCGCCTTGCTGAGGGTCAGGCCCTGCGGCCGGCGTTCAATCAATTCGACGCCAAGCTCTCTTTCCAGCTCCTTTATCTGCATCGAAAGCGCCGGCTGTGTCACCGAGCAGGCCTCGGCCGCTCTGCCAAAGTGGCCAAGACGCGCCACGCGCATCGAAAAAGCGCATTTGTTTCAGGGTAATCATTGCAATCAGTTTTCCTTATCGAGAAGGTAAGTTATTACGATTGGACCTGATCGGCAAGCCTCGCTAATTCCGGCCATCCACATAGGAGATGCCCGATGACCACGAAGCCAACGCTCACGACCACCGCCGGAGCGCCCGTCGCTGACAATCAGAATTCATTAACCGCAGGTTCTCGTGGGCCGGTCCTCTTGCAGGACTATCATTTGATCGAGAAGCTCGCCCATCAGAACCGCGAACGCATTCCCGAGCGCGTGGTCCATGCCAAGGGTTGGGGTGCCTATGGCAGCCTCACCATAACCCACGACATCACGAAATATACCCGCGCCAATATATTTTCCAAGGTTGGCAAGAAAACTGACCTCTTGCTCCGCTTCTCAACCGTTGCCGGTGAGCACGGTGCCGCCGATGCCGAGCGTGATGTGCGCGGCTTTGCTCTGAAGTTCTACACCGAAGAGGGCAACTGGGATCTCGTCGGCAACAACACGCCCGTGTTCTTCATCCGCGATCCGCTCAAGTTCCCGGATTTCATCCGCACCCAGAAGCGCCACCCCAAAACCAACCTTCGCTCGGCTACGGCCATGTGGGATTTCTGGTCGCTCTCGCCCGAAAGCCTCCATCAGGTGACGATCCTGTTTTCCGACCGCGGCCTGCCCGTGGCGCCTATGTACATGAACGGCTACGGCTCGCACACCTATGCGCTGATTAATGCCAAGGGCGAACGCCATTGGGTTAAGTTTCACTTCAAGACGCAGCAGGGCCATAGGCACTACACCAATGCGGAAGGCGCTCAGGTCGTAGCCAGGTCGCGGGAATCCTATCAGGAGGAACTCTTCGGCGGCATCGAGAAGGGCAATTTCCCTCGATGGAATTTGCGTATTCAGGTCATGCCGGAATTGGATGCGGAAAAGGCGGCCTTCAATCCCTTCGATCTCACCAAGGTCTGGCCCCACAAGGATTATCCGCTGATCGATGTCGGTGTGCTCGAACTCAACCGCAATCCCGACAATTACTTCGCCGAAATCGAGCAGGCGGCTTTCTCGCCATCCAACATTGTTCCAGGCATCGGCTTCTCACCCGACAAGGTTCTCCAGGCGCGCGTCTTCTCCTATGCGGACTCGCATCGTCACCGCCTGGGTACCCACTACGAGGCGTTGCCGGTGAATGCGCCGCGTTGCCCAGTCCACCACTATCACAAGGATGGCGCCATGCGCTTTTTCCGGAACGATACCGGAAATCCGGACGTCTATTACGAACCCAACTCTTTCGGTGGCCCAACCGAAGCGCCGGAATACAAGGAACCTCCATTGAGGATTTCCGGCGATGCGGACCGTTACAATCACCGTGCTGGAAATGACGATTACACCCAGCCCGGCAACCTGTTCCGCCTGCTGAACGCCGAACAGCGCGGCAGATTGATGGATAACATCGCGGCCGCCATGCAGGGCGTGCCAATTGAGATCATCAAGCGCCAGGTCGCGCATTTCCATATGTGTGATCCCGCCTATGGCACGGGCGTCGCAAGCAGAATGGGCTTGGGCGCTTGAAGGCGGCTGAATAATGGCACAGGCAAAGGAAAGCAAAATGTCCAATCGGGCCGATATCATCAAGGAACTCTTCACCGAGGCGCGGGTCGAAGCGCTCAATGCGGCGCTCGCCGATCTTGGCATCGCAGCAGAGAATGTTGTGACGATTTTTCAGGTGCCGGGCCAGGCCCTGGTTAATCCAACTCCGGCGCAGTTTCGGGTTCTCTACCGGGTCTGATTCCAGGGTTTGGTCATGCCTTGAGCCGCGGGGCTAAATCGGCTTAACAGGGGCCATGTCCAATACCTTCGACTCCAAAGCCTTCCGCTCAGCCCTGGGAACCTTCGCAACTGGCGTCACCGTGATGACGACGGTGACGGCCTCCGGCGAAATGGTTGGCAACACCGCCAGTTCCTTCAATTCCGTTTCGCTCGATCCGCCGCTGGTTTTGTGGAGCCTGGCCCGCAATGCCTATAGTTTTGAAACCTATATGGCCGCCAAATATTTCGCCGTGAATGTGCTGCGCGAAGGACAGGATGATCTCTCGGCGCGCTTTTCAAAATCCTCAGGCGATAAGTGGCGCAGCATTGATTATGAATTCTGGGAAACCGGCTGCCCGATTTTGCCCAGCGCTCTCGCCATTTTTGAATGCCGGAAGCTTTATACCTATGATGGCGGCGATCATGCTATCTTCGTGGGCGAGGTCCTGAAATTTGATCATGACCCCAAGGGCAAACCACTGGTATTTTGGCGCGGCGGTTATCACCGCACGGTGAGCTGAATGTTTCTCTCGGTCTTTGAACTCTTCAAGATTGGCATTGGCCCCTCCAGCTCCCACACCGTGGGGCCCATGGTGGCGGCACGCCGTTTCCTGTCGAATGCAAAGGCGGAAAACGCCGTGCGTGTCACCGCATCGCTCCATGGCTCGCTGGCCTTTACCGGAAAGGGCCACGGCACAGACCGCGCCGTTGTGCTGGGCCTCGCCGGAGAAGCTCCTGATGCCATTGAGCCGGACCGCGTTGATGCGGTGATCCAGGAAGTGAAGGCGCGCAAATACATCACGTTGCCAAACGGCCAGCGCGTTTCCTTTGATCCGATTGAAGATGTGATCTTCGATTATGGCCCGGCACTTCCCGGCCATGCCAATGGCATGATCTTCAGTCTCTGGGATGCGAACGGCGCGAAGGTTTTCAGCGAAACCTATTATTCCATCGGCGGCGGCTTCGTGCAGACCGAAGCGGAACGGCTGGAATCAAAATCCCAGGACCGGCCGCTGCCAAGCCCAAACTCGCCGTGCCCTATCCGTTTTCGACCGCGAAGGAAATGCTGGAGATGGGCAAGGCCTCCGGCCTCACCATCGCTGAGATGAAGCGCGCCAATGAAACCGTCGTGATGTCGAGCGCCGAGTTGGATAAGGGCCTCGACCGCATCTGGTCCGCCATGAACGCCTGCATGAACCGGGGCCTCAGCATTGGAGGGACACTGCCTGGCGGATTGAAAGTAAAACGCCGCGCCAGCGAAATTTTTGCAAAGTTGAAAACCGAGCAGGGCGGCAATTCCATTCAGCCCCATCGCATCATGGATTTTCTTTCGGTCTATGCCTTGGCCGTGAACGAGGAAAATGCCGCTGGCGGCAAGGTCGTCACCGCACCCACCAATGGCGCGGCAGGCGTCATGCCGGCAATCGTCCGCTATTATCTCGACCATTGCCTGGATGCGGATGAAGCGGGCGTTCGCACTCTGCTTCTCGTCTCCTCCGCCATCGGCGGCATCATCAAGCACAATGCTTCGATCTCCGGGGCCGAAGTGGGCTGCCAGGGTGAGGTGGGCTCCGCCTCCGCCATGGCCGCCGCCGGATTATGCGCGGCGTTCGGCGGCACCAACGAGCAGGTGGAAAACGCCGCCGAAATCGCGCTTGAGCATCATCTCGGCATGACCTGCGATCCCGTCGGCGGCCTGGTCCAGGTGCCCTGCATCGAACGCAACGCCTTTGGCGCCGTGAAGGCCGTCACCGCCGCCTCGCTCGCGCTGCGCGGCGATGGCCAGCATTTCATGCCGCTCGACAATTGCGTGGAAACCATGCGCCAGACCGGCATCGACATGAGCGACCGCTACAAGGAAACCTCAACCGGCGGCCTCGCCGTCAACGTGGTTGAGTGCTGAGGCTCCTTGGCAATGTCATTCCGGCGAAAGCAGGCCGCCTTTCCCCTCTCCCGATTTGCTCACGTCGTTCGCAAATCAACCCTCTCCCACAAGGGGCGAGGGCCAAGGGATATTTTCCCTCTCCCCTCCGTGGGAGAGGGTCCGGCGAAGCCGGGGGAGAGGGGATAGTCACAGATTCACTTGTCAATGAGCGTTGGGCATGGCTTCGCCCACGGCTGTGCCGGGGGTGAAAACGGTTATTCCGTTTCCGGGAGTAGAGAAGGAAGCTGAATCAAATTAGTCCGTAGACGGACGATTCGTGCTTTTGCGTGGGCAGTACATCAGGACGTGTCGGGCTTCATCGCTTCCCAGGCGAGGTCATCGCATTCGATGAGCACTTCATCGACTTCGTGAATGGGCTTCCTGCGGTAACCCGGCGGACGGCCGGTACCGGAGCGGCGACAGGAACTTCAGATCTGGCGCGGCCTTGCCGCCTCTGCTGCCAGCGGGCGAGACGTTTGGCCTGGCGCGGCAGATCCTCAAGCGCTGACTTGAGGGCCTGGAGTCTGCGGGTAAGACCTTGGGCGCTGGCCAGGCCATCGGAGGGCGGCGGAGGAGGGAGCGGCAGGGGCGGGAGCGCGCGCTGCCCGCGCTGCAAATATGGCTGCAACCGTGGGATCGGGTGGGGAGAGGAAACCGATGCGCGGGACAAGCCGGGTGGATTTCATGGCCCGTACAGGCTTGATACGTTTCCGCGGATCAAAGAGCTGGAAAGAGGGAGGCCTGCTGCTCCCGATGCCCTTGGCCGTGGGCTTTGCCGGCTTGGGAGGCGAGACCGGACGCGAAGGAGCAAGCTTCACCACAAGGCCGCGGGCGGCGATGACGATCAGGCGCCGCACGGCGGATTCGGCCGGGCGGAGCACCCGCAGCACGGCGCGAGTGGACCGGACGCGGAAGCCGCGCCACCGTGGCCTCACCTGCAAGCCCCAGCATGGCGAAAAGGTCCGCAATGATGCCCTTGAGCGCTTCGCTGTTGCGTTTGATGGCCAAGTCCCAGTCCAAGTGATCTCCTATCCCCGCATGAGAACAATACAGGAACACATAATGCCATATAGGAATAGAATGTCAAGGGCTTTTATTCATATTGCAAATAGGCCGCCCCTCACCCTCCCACGCCTTCGGCGCGGACCCCAACCCGCTCCCTGCTAAAGCGGGGGTATAGTGATAAGCTAGAATTTGAACATCGATGACTACACCTGATCGATTTCGAAGAATATTTTCAGGGGAGCCAGTTCCGTGCGGATTGCCGACTAGCCAATCCCATCCCAATGGAAAATTAGTTCTGCACTTGTCCGCTGTTTGGGGCAAACCAGACCAATTTGATAAGCATTCAATTAGGCAGCTTTTGACCCTAAGCGGAAATTTGAGCGAGGGTCATCGTCCGACGACGATCTTCGGAAGAGTTACCGCATCAATTCAAATCGTTCGAAACGGCTTGGTGCGCCGCATTCTTGGTGATATTGGTAAATTTGCCTCTGTTTTGAAGGTTCCGCCTCTTCTCAGTCAAGGGCGACGAATTTAGTTTTCATCGGTTACAAATAGGGGATGCAGCTCATGGATGATCTACAAGTAACCACGCTTGACGGGCCGGGGGCCGTGATCGAAAGCGGTTCCGTAGAGGAATTCAGGGGTAGACTACGCGGCCCATCGTTGCTTGCGGGCGACGCAGGATACGACGAGGCACGTGTCATTTGGAACGGCTCGATCGATAGACACCCGGCGATCATTGCCCAATGTTCAGGCGCGGCCGATGTGATCGACGCAGTCAATTTTGCCCGCAAGCACGACCTCTTGGTTGCCGTGCGCGGTGGTGGCCACAACGTTGCCGGCAACGCAGTTTGCGACGGCGGCTTGGTCATCGATCTATCGACCATGAATGGCGTGCGTGTCGACCCGACTGCGCGAAGGGCGCACGTCGGCGGCGGCGCGCTTCTCGGCGATGTAGACCGAGAGACACAGGCTTTTGGACTCGCTGCACCGCTCGGCGTGGTGTCGCTCACCGGCGTCGCCGGATTGACCCTGTGCGGTGGGCTGGGCTGGTTGCGCCGAAACCACGGCATGGCTTGCGACGCCCTCGTATCGGTCGATATCGTGACCGCCGACGGCAACTTGGTCTCCGCCAGCAAAACTAAGAACCCCGACCTGTTCTGGGGCATTCGCGGCGGCGGCGGGAACTTCGGCGTGGTGACGTCATTCGAGTTCGAGCTTTACTCGGTCGGGCCGATGGTGACCCTCTGCGCCCCCTTCTACCCCCTGAATAAGGATTTTGGCGACGTTATCCGCCGATGGCGCGATTTCATGGCCGCAGCGCCCGAGGATATATCGTCGAACTGCCTTATCTGGAGCATCCCGGCCCACCCCAACTTCCCCGAAGAATTGCAAGGCACGCCTGTGATCATCACTGCTGCCGTTCACTCAGGCATGCTCGAAGATGGCGAGCGGCTTTTGCAGCCCTTGCGGGACCTCGGCACGCCCGTGCTCGATCTCAGCGGGCCGGTTCCCTACGCCGGCGTGCAATCCGCTTTCGATCCTCTGTTCGCCAAGGGTGAACGGCAGAACTACTGGAAATCACTCTATCTCGACACCCTCGACGACGGCGCAATCGAGCGCATCGTTGCGCGCGCGCTCGACCGGCCGAGCCCCTGGGCACTGATCGCGCTCTGGCATCTGGGCGGCGCCATGAACCGGGTTGATCCGGCGAAAACCGCCTTGGGCGAGCGTAGCGCGCCCTACCTGTTAAGCCTTGACACATCGTGGACCGATCCGGCCGAAAACGAACGCGCGATCGCCTGGACACGCGCGGCGTGGGCCGAGATGAAGCCCTTTTCGCGGGGCGGCGCCTACCTCAACTTCCCCGGACAGGGCGAGGAAGGCGAGACATTGCTGCGCGCCTCATACGGTAGCGCCAACTATGACCGTTTGGTCGAGCTGAAAACAAAATACGACCCAACGAATCTATTTCGGCTGAACCAAAACATCTTGCCGGCCAAGTAAATGGCAATTGGTAACGACACGAGGCTAATTGCCGAATGACCGCTTATGGCCCATTGGATACGTCGGGGCTGAATGGCAGGATGTCCGCTCACCACAAGGCAAGCGGACATTTACCCCCCGCTAAAGCGGAGAGAGGGAAAGGAGAGTACGTGGAATCTTCCCTCTCGCCCTTCATGGCGAGAGGGTTGTAGCCCATTGCGAAGCAATGGGAGGGTGAGGCAATGGTAACCGGGGAATTGGAGAAGTTGATTGAAAAATTAGAGGAGATGTCATTGAGATGAAAACCTTAGGCTCAATGATAGATCAAATGACAATCGAAATAGTCCAGCTAAAACCCAACTCCCCGGAACTGCAGATATGCGCCCAATGGCGATACGACGCATTTCTGAAATTCTATGGCTATTCGCTTTCGGATAGCGGCGCGCAACTCACAAAGCTCGTTACCCAGCCGGATGAATACGAAACAGCATTGATAGCTTTGGTCGACTGTCGTCTCGCAGGAATCAGCCTGCTCGTTCTGCATGAGTTCGAACCCCTGCATGACGTTTCGCCTTGGCTCGCAAGCTTATATGTGGCACCCGAATATCGAAAGCGGGGCGTGGCGCGAAAGCTTGTAGCGGCCATTGAGGATCAGGCCCGCAGCAAGGGCGTGGCCCGGCTTCATCTTTATACGGGTGATGCGGAAAAGTTCTATCTAAAGTGTGGCTGGAGTCTGGCGGAGCAGGGCATCGCCGATGGTGAACCCTATGCTTTCATGATCCGGGACCTCTGATCTGAGGCTGGAAGATATCTAATCCTAGAGCACGCGGCTTCTCACCCAGGTTGACGCCCTCTCTACAATGAGAACCAGGAGAAATATGGCGATGATGATGGTGGCTGCCTGGTCGTAGTCGAATAGCTCCAGCGAGACCTTTAGCTCGATTCCGATCCCACCGGCTCCAACCAGGCCCAGCACCACTGAACCGCGCGTTGCTTTCTCAAGCGAGAACAATGACGTGTTGATCATTGACGGTACGGCTTGCGGGATAACCGACGAAAAGATGATGCCACTCTGTCGGGCGCCCATGGCGGCCAGCGCTTCGCGGGGTCCCTTTTCAGTCTCCTCCATTGCCTCGGCGAAAAAACGTCCGGCAAAACCAATCGTGTCAATCATGAGAGCAAGTACACCCGCTGCGGGACCCAGTCCAACGGTAATGACGAAAACGATGGCCCACACGAGATCGGGCACGGTACGGAACAAGGCAATGAGGCTGCGCACAGCCCACACGATTGCCGGATGCGGGGAAAGGCTTGGCGCAGCAAGGATGGCCAGCGGCAGGCTGAAGACCAATCCCAGAACAGTGCCGGCAACGGCCATTTGAAAAGTTTGCAGCAGCGACCAGAACACCGGCAGCAAGCGCTCCGTCGAAGGCGGAAACATCTGGGTGCCGAGGCGGGCCAGCGACGGCAGACCCCTGACGAGTTTCTCAAGGGAGAGGCCACTCGTCGTGAAGCTGGAAATCACCAGGGCCAGAACCAGGACCGTGAGCACAAAGCCCAGGAGATTGGGCCGGAAGAATCGCTGGGGCAGCAGTGCTTCAGACATAGAGTCCCCGGAGGTCGCTTTCCCGGAGGACTGCAGCCACCGAATCCAGGATCACTTTGCCTCCGCAAAGACCGATGACGCGATCGGCATAATCGAGGGCATGGTTGAGATTATGCGACGTGAAAACGACGGTCTTTCTTTCCTCGCGCATGAGTGACAGGAACAGGCGCATGACTTCATCTCCTGCCTGCGGATCAAGACTTGCTGCCGGTTCATCAGCCAACACGATGTCCGGCCTCTGCATGAGGGCGCGGGCAATGGCAACGCGTTGCGACTGGCCACCTGAAAGACTGTCGGCGCGCTGCCCAGCGACGTCGGCCAGTCCCACCCTTTCCAGGCACGCCATGGCTTCATTGCGCAGGAATTGCGGAGCGAAGCCCTGGCCCCAGGCGCGGAAACCGAAGCCTCGCGCCTGCGCACCATGAATGACATTCGTCAGTGCCGAAAGCCTGCCGACGAGGTTATGCTTCTGAAACACGAAACCGATGCGCCTTCGAACCTGCCTGAGTTGCTTTCCGCTTTTTGCGACATGCTGGCTGAAGACTGCAATATCACCCTTGTCCGGTTCGATGAGCCTGGGAATAAGGCGCAACAACGTGGACTTGCCGGTGCCATTGGCGCCGATCAAGGCGACGAGACTGCCGGGGGTGACATCGAGGTTCACATGGTCAAGAACCGACTTTCCCGGGCTAAAGGATTTGCAAAGATTTTTCACGGAAATAGCGGCGGACATTAAGTCCGCCGCAACCAGTTCATTGTGGACGATAAGATTCACTTACTCGCCAAGGAAGCCGGAAAATTGCGGCACGCCGATGGTTGCATACATCATGCGGACCGATTCATAGTCCTTGTCCTCGACGCTGGCCAGAAAATGGCCGCCCTCATACTTCTTTGTGTCCTCGCCCTGGAGAACACCGGTCATCAGCTCCGTTCCTTTGTCGGTGAAAGCTTTCTTAACGGATTCGACGACGTCCTCGGGCACATAGGACGCGACGATGAGAATGTCGTTCGGAAGATCGGGACCGCGTCCAACCACGGCAAACTTCGCATCGGGAAACTTCTCGCGCACCGAACGCAGATGCGTGAGATTCATGCCAACGGCCTGCACGTCACCGCGGATCATCGCCTCGATTGCAACATTGCGCTTGATGATTTCGGCTGTGTAGCCGGAATTGTAGATGAGGCCTGCATCGGCCAATACCTGTGCCGGACCCAAGTGCTGGGAGGTCGATCCCACTTCGCCAAAGGCCACTTTCTTGCCCTTGAGATCGGCCATGCTCTTGATTGGCCCATCGGCCATGACAACGATCTGGGCAAAGTAATCCGGGCGCTGCCAGCCTACCACCGGCTTGGCGTCGGTCAGCTTGCGGAAAATCACATACTCCGCCGGACCGGTCAGGACGAAATCCACCTGCTTGGCCCGCATGGCCTCAACAGCGGCCGTCCGGTTGCTCACCGGTGAGAACTCAATTTTATGGCCCGTTACTTTTTCCAACTCCTGAACAAACGCACCATATTCGCGTTGCAGCTGCTCCATGCCTTCGACATCGGTAACTGCAAACCTGATGGTCTCGGCTTTCGCCGATGCGGAAATCAATCCAAGCGCGACAATCGCCGCGCTAAACAAGCTCAAAAGCTTCATGGCGTCCTCCTGTTATATGAAGTACTTTCTGATCAGCCTTTCATGACACTGTCATGAACATGGACGATTTCTCCACGGCAGGGAGATGTTCATGCAATCGGCAGAGCACGAGAATCGGGGTCTTTTGATCAAGGGTGGAAAATGCCTTGTTGCAAAGGAAGGTCTCGTAGAGGCGGATATTCGCTGCAGTGGTGGCAAGATCGTGGAAATCGGCACAGACTTGCCGGCTGGCTCTGATGAGATTGTCGCTGCGCGCAGCTGCCTGGTTCTGCCGGGAATCGTGGACATCCATGGTGATGCCTTTGAGCGCCAGATGATGCCGCGCCCCAACACGCTGTTCCCGCTCGATATCGCCATGCTTGAGACCGACAGGCAATTGGCCGCAAATGGAATTACCACCGCTTTTCATGGCATTACGGTTTCATGGGAGCCAGGCCTGCGCAGCCTTGAACAGGCGCTGGCAATTGTCGCATCACTAGAAGACCACGAGGCGGAACTGCTCGTTGACCACCGGGTTCACATTCGTTGGGAAACCTTTGCAATCGACCAGGTCGATGACGTGATTGCACTGTTTTTGCGCACCAAGAAACCTTTGCTAGCCTTCAACGATCACACCAGCCCGACCATGGCCGGTGCCAGGGCCGAAATCAAAATCCGCGGATCAGCCGATAGGGCATTCATGGACATCACCCCCTATATGGCATTGCTGGATTCGGTTTGGGAACGCAGGGACGCGGT
The DNA here is from genome assembly GCA_963810045.1 of uncultured Alphaproteobacteria bacterium. Lineage (GTDB taxonomy): Bacteria > Pseudomonadota > Alphaproteobacteria > Rhizobiales > Aestuariivirgaceae > Aestuariivirga. The sequence goes on from CAWELV010000027.1 coordinate 57,579, forward strand.
GCCGGCGGCCATTTCGCGGATCAGCAGGGCGGCGCGCGACCAGGGCATTGCCATGCTGTCTCATGACGACCGGTCGCCCTTGGAGCGCCAGGCCTACCGGGAAGTTGGGGCGCGTGTGGCTGAATTTCCGCTGAATTTGGAAACCCTCCGGGAGGCTGTGTCGGCAGACGAGGATATTGTGCTTGGAGCGCCAAATGTCGTGCGTGGCGGAAGTCACAATGGCGCGCTTTCCGCCGAAGCGGCCATCGCTGATGGAGCCTGCTCAATTCTTGCCTCGGACTATTATTATCCCGCTCCCCTGGCAGCCGCTCTGGCACTTGTTTCCCGTGGAGTGTTGCCTATCGAACAGGCATGGGCTCTGGTTGCGGCGACACCGGCCCGAGCCTGCGGACTTCGTGATCGTGGCGAGATCGCACCGGGGCTGCGCGCCGATCTGATTGTCATGCCGGAAAAGCAAAAACGTCCGGTCATGACCATTGTTGCAGGTGAAATTGCCGTGCGCAACAAAATGCCTCAGTGAACAGAATTTTCTACGGTTTGGTGAATTACTTACTGAGCATTTTTAGGTGCGCTACGAGACCAGCGGTGGAAATGTCCTGGCCTTCGGTTGAAACCTTGCCTTCCATAACAGGCTGCAGTCCCGTGGCCAGTTCCTTGCCGAGTTCAACGCCCCATTGGTCAAAGGCATTGATGTCCCAGATCGCCGCTTCCACGAACACGCGATGCTCATAAAGCGCAATGAGCCGGCCGAGCGTGTAGGGGTCGAGCTTCTTGTAGGCGAGCGTAACCGAAGGCCGATTGCCCGTGAACACCCGGTGCGGCGCCAGGCGCTTGGCTTCCGCCTTGTCCTTGCCCATTGCCAATAATTGCGCCGTGGCTTCCGCCAAGCGTGCGGCCCTTTCATCAGGGCCTGCGACTGCGCCAGGCAATTGGCCATCAGCAGCGTGTGATGCTCCGCCATGCCCTTTTCATGGGGCTCCGCCGCAATCAGGAATTCCACCGGAATGATGTCGGTGCCCTGGTGCAGCAGCTGGAAGAAGGCATGCTGGCCATTGGTGCCGGGCTCGCCCCACACCAGCGGCCCCGTCGCATTGCGCGAAGCCACGCCGGCTTTCGTCACCCGCTTGCCGTTGGACTCCATGTCGAGCTGCTGCAGATAGGCGGGAAAGCGCGAGAGCCGCTGGTCATAGGGAATGATGGCGCGGGCCGGATACTTGCAGATATTGCGGTGCCAGATGCCGATGAGCCCCATGAGCAGTGGCAGGTTGGAAGCCGCATCCGCCGACTTGAAATGTTCATCCATCGCATAAGCGCCTTCGAGGAAGCGCTTGAAATGATTTGGCCCAATGGCAATCATCAGCGGCAGGCCGATGGCCGACCAGATGGAATAGCGCCCGCCAACCCAATCCCAGAATCCGAAAATCCGCTCAGGCGCCGATGCCGAAGGCCGCCACCTTGTCGAGTGCCGTGGAAATCGCCGCGAAATGCGATGCCACCGCCGCCTCGCCCAGCTTCTCCACAATCCACGCCCGCGCCGTCTTGGCATTGGTCATGGTTTCGATGGTGGTGAAGGTCTTGGAGGCGATGAGGAAAAGCGTTGTCGCCGGGTTCAGGGTTTTCAGCGTGTCGGCAATATGGGCGCCGTCCACATTGGACACATAATGCAGCCGCGGCCCGTCATGGTAAGGCGCCAGCGCCAGCGTGGTCATGGCCGGGCCAAGGTCCGAGCCGCCGATGCCGATGTTCACCACATCGGTAATATCGCTGGCCCGCACGCCCTCGGCAAATTTCGCCATGGCCGCCAGCACGCCGCGCACATCCGGCATCACATCCCGGCCAGCCACCATGACAGGTGACTTGTGATTGGTTCCGCAGTGCCGTATGCAACACCGCGCGGCCCTCGGTCGTATTGATGATCTCGCCCGCAAACATCGCATCGCGCTTCTTGGCCACATCGGCAGCCTTGGCCAGCGCCAGCAGCAGCTTCATGGTCTTGGACGTCACCGCACATTTGGAGAAATCCAGCAGCAGGTCATCCTGCGTTGCCGAAAATTCAGCGAACCGGTCACCCCGGCCCGCAAAAGCCTTGCGCATGTCAAACGGTGCCAGCGACTTTTGATGTTTGCTCAAATCTTTGAGAGCTTTTGAAACTTTGTCTGACTGTGCCATGAACTACACTTCCTCATCGTCATTCCGGCGAAAGCCGGAATCCCTTTGCCGTCTATCAAATTCCGGCTTTCGCCGGAATGGAATCGTGCCGCGACCAGATTACGGCTTTCGGGAATACGGATAATTCGTTGTCATCCCGGCGCAAGCCGGGACCCAGGCTTGATACAGGTGTCGATAGCTGGAATCTGGGCCCCGACTTTCGTCGGGAATGACAGAAATGATGAGAGCTTTCGCCGGAATGACGGATGTGGGAAATCACGCCGCCTGGCGCAGCGCCTTGCCTTCGATGAGATTGTTGAACAGCGTGCGGCTCATCCGCTCCAGCTGCGGCATGAGGGGCAGCGCCTTGGCGCGGACGCGGGGGTAGGCATCGGGGCCAAGCGCCTCGTTCAGCCAGTCGATGTATTGCGGGATATGGGCCCAGCGCTCGATGAGGGCAGGGGTCAGTTCCGCATGGAACTGGGTGGCAAGCAACGTATCCGCCACCGACATGATCTGCACTTTCGTAACCGGCGACGTCGCCAGCACTTCCGCACCTTCCGGCAATTCCTGCACCTCGGCGTGGTGCCACTGCATCACCTTCAAGGTAGGCTTCAGGCCGCTCGTCATGCCATGCCGCCGGCCAAGGCCCGAAAGCTTCACCTCGCCGATGCCCACTTCCGGCTTGCTGGCCACGCCGATCTTGCCGCCAAGCGCCTCCGCCAGAAGCTGAAGCCCCAGGCAAATTCCCAGAAACGGCCGGTTGCGGTTGATGGCCCATTCCTTGATGGCGCGTTTTTCGTCCACCAGCCAGGGGTGCGCGCCGGTTTCCCAGACATCCATGGCCCCGCCCATGACCAGCAGAAAATCATAAGGGGCAAGAGATGGTATCTCCTCGCCCCGGTGCAGCATCACAACGTCCACTGCGGCTCCGCGCTCGCGCAGGAAATCGCCGAACAGTCCGGGAGGCTCATCATCCATATGCTGGAATACAAGGGCTCTGCTGATCATTTTCCGGGTCCCAATTGAAGAGAAGAGCTAAATAGGGCTTAGATGACGAATCGCAACAGATTTCTTTGTCGCAGGATTTAATGAATCAAAAGCAAAGTACGATCCAGTGACAATTCCGCGTCGGACCATCTTTTTTGCCCTGTTCCCCTTTGCCTGCGGGTACTTCCTGTCCTATCTGCTGCGCGCCGTGAATGCCGTGGTGGCCCCCAACCTGGTGCAGGACTTTGGCGTTTCCCCCGCCGAGCTCGGCATCCTGACCTCGGCTTACCTCCTGTCGTTTTCCCTGTTTCAGTTGCCTTTGGGCGTCTTCCTCGACCGCTATGGCGCAAGGCGCGTGCAAACCGTGCTTCTCGGCATCGCCGCAGTGGGTTGTTTTCTCTTTGCCGCGGCCCCGGATTTCCTCGCGCTGGTGGCCTCGCGCGCCATTATCGGGCTTGGCTTTTCAGCCGGATTGATGGCGAGTTTCAAAGCTTCCTCCATCTGGGTGCCGATCGAACGCCGCTCCCTGGCCAACGCCTGCATCATGTCGGCGGGCGCCCTTGGCATTGTCATGGCAACGGAGCCCACGGCCTATCTGGTGACGCTCGTGGGCTGGCGCGCCACCTTTACGATTTTTGGCGGCATCATTCTGGCCGGAGCCGCCTTTGTCTTCCTTGCCGTGCCGGAAAAGGACGGAGAGAAAATCACGGCAGGCTTGGGCCGACAGGTGGGCGAACTGGTGCAAATTCTCAAATTGCCACTGTTCCTGCGCTTCGCCCCGGTGGTTGCCTTGACGGCCGGAACCCCGATAGCCCTGCAAACCCTCTGGGCCGGACCCTGGTTTCGTGATGTGCTGGGCCTTGCGCCCTCCGACGTTGCCCGCAGCCTGTTCTGGATGGCGGCGGCCTTCATGGTCGGCATCTTCATAGTCGGCGTGGTGGCCGACCGCTTGCAGAGACGGGGTATCGGCCCCATGACTGTGCTGCTCGGTTTCGTCATCGCCAACCTCGTGGCCCAAAGCGTCATTGTTTTGCAGGTGAAAGTGCTGGCATTTCCCGCCTGGCTCGTTCTCTCGGCCGTAGGCCAGGCCGCCATTCTGGCATATCCGTGGTTTGCAGTGCGCGTCGGCGCAGGCCTTGCCGGCCGCTCCAACGCAACCATCAACTTTGCCATGTTCCTGGTGGCCTTTGCCGCCCAGGCCTTCATCGGCGTGGTCATCGGCTGGTTCCCGCAAGACGCGGCCGGCTATGATCCGCAATCCTACATCTGGGCCTTTGGCCTGCTTTTGGCTTTGGAGTTTTTGGCATTGTTCTGGTATCTCTTCGCCCCCATTGCCAGCTTGAAAGACGAAACCCCGTGACCAACCCGATCATTGCCGAAGTCACCCGTGGTGGCATTGTTGAAAGCCGCCATATCGGGGCCTTCGCCGTTGTTGACGGAGCGGGCAAGCTGATCAAATCCGCCGGTGACTTTGCGGTTCCCATCTTTCCGCGCTCGGCAATCAAGGCCTTCCAATGCGTGCCCCTCATTGAGTCCGGTGCTGCCGATCACTTCGGTTTCACCGACGAGGAAATTTCTCTGGCCTGCTCCTCTCACAATGGCGAGCTGGAGCACGTGCGCGTCGCCCGCGCCATGCTGCAGAAGGCCCAGAATGACGAGGAGCTTTATGAATGCGGCGCCCATTGGCCCTATCTTGCCGAAGCCCAACACGAACTCGTGCGCCATGGCGGCGGGCCGCTGCAAGTTCACAACAATTGCTCCGGCAAACATGCCGGCATGTTGGCGCTTTCACGCCAATTGGGCGCTGACCCCAGGGACTACTCAAAAATTGGACATCCCGTGCAACAGGCGGTAGCCAAGGCGATTGCTGAGTATTGTGATGTTGATGTGGGGGCTTTGACCTGGGGTATTGACGGCTGTTCGGTGCCAACCTGGGCCTTTCCCCTAAGCAATATGGCCCTGGGCTTTGCCCGGCTGACCGAGACAGCAACTGGCAAGCGCATCATCGCGGCTGTGCGGAAACATCCGTTCATGGTGGCGGGAACCGGCCGGTTTGATACCAGGCTCATGGAAATCCTGCCGCGGGTATTTGTAAAAACCGGAGCTGAAGGCGTCTATTGCGGCTGCATTCCGCACGCGAACATCGGCATCGCCTTGAAATGCGATGATGGTGCAGGCCGCGCCGCCGAAACCGCCATGGCTTCGCTGCTCGCTTCGCTGGATGTATGGACCGTGGAAGAGAAGGCGATACTACAGACCTTCACCCATGCCGCCCTCACCAACTGGCGCAAGATTCACGTTGGCGAAGTCCACGCTGTGGCCCCTTGATACTCTCCATGGTCGGGCTTGACCCGACCACCCAGCGCTTCGTCAACAAAAGTCTGGGTGGTCGCATCGAGTGCGACCATGGAGAGAAGAGAGGAGTGATCTCACGAACGAATTATGTTCGGATAATGTTGTCCTTCAACTGAATCAAATCCGGAACCTTCGCGCCCTTCTTGCCTAAGTCATCGGTAATCGTCTCGAGATGATCCATGCCGAGGATGGCGGCGATTTTCGAGCCGCTGATCACATTGTTTGCAAGATAACTTGGAGCAGCACCCTCGGTCACCGATGCGGTGATGCCTTTCCCGCAATCCCGAATGAGATTTCCCTGCGCCAAAAGATTGCGCGCATAAAGCCCCCAACCAAGGGCAATCCCCACGTCCTTGGCATACTCGACGACATTGTTGCTCACCAGCGTATCGGCCTCTGCATAGATGCCGCCGCCGGTCGTAACCCCATCCGTGTTTCCACCCCGTGCATTGCGCACCAGATTGTTGCTGCACACCGCAAGCCGCCCGCCCTCGTTGAAATTGGTGATGGAAATGCCGAAACCAACATCATCGATCATGTTGTTGCTCACCACCGCGCCTTCAAAGGCGAACTCCACATAGATCGCCACCTCGCCAGTGCGTGAAATATTGTTGCCCATGATCTGGCAGTTGGAGCCAGCATTGTTGCGGATCGCGGAGAAAAAGCAATCCGCTATGCGGTTGTTTGCAACCAGCACCTGAGCCGCCTTGTAAATATTGATGCCATTGCCATTCTGCCCGGAGCCGCCGCCCTTGGCGGCAATGCGCTCAACGCGATTGTTGATGACCAGCGTGCCATCCTCGCGCTTGTCCGACGTCCAAACCTGAACGCCGTTATTGCCGATGTCATGCACATGGTTGCCGGAAATTTCGAGGCCCTTGGAGTCGAGGGCGAAGAGGGCGGTTTTCTCCTGCATCATAAACTCATTGCCCCAGACGCGCCCGCCGCAGTTCTTGAGCACCAATCCATTAGCACCACCTTCAAAGGTGATTCCACTGATGTTCAGATGCTCTGCGTCCTCAACATTAAGAATGTCCGCAGCTGCCAAGCGCTGCAAGCCTGGTATGTCCGGCAACACCTTCGATCTGCAGTGAGGTCTTGAGGCGCAGTCCGGAAACATAGGAACTTTCCGGCCCCCAGGCGCAAGACGCCGCCGTTTCCCGCCGCATGGTCAATCGCCGCCTGCAATTCAAGCGTCTGGTCGGCTCCATTTGCGATGACTTCAGCTACCGCAGGCGTTGCCGCAAAAGCTGCCCCCGCAGACAAGAGGGATCGGCGCGAGAAGTTCATTTTGACACACTCCGCCTGGAGCGGAGCAAGAACCATGCCCTAAAGTTCGGAAACCAGCTTGGTTGAGGGCTCGCTGGCACTGCCAATCAGGGCCTTGAACAGGCCCATTTTGTCGGCATCTTCCGTGATAAAACAGCTTGAATCCTTGAATTCAATCTCGTCCCCGAATTTCCCCGATTCCTGGAGTTTTTTGCATTCGAGGGAATAGATCAGAAGCTCCTTTGGCTCTGCCATGACCAGCACATAGGACGAAGTCCCTGTGGTCTCGGCAGCCTGCAGAATCCACCACGGGCCCTCAAGCGGCACAAAGGAAATCACCATGTCAGAAGTGCCCGATTTAACCAGGTAATGGGAGGCTTCCGGCTTGATACTCAGGGGATCGGCGCTTTTCTTCCAGCTGCCATCGTCACGTTCATATGGCGCCAGATTGGGATAATCGGCCAGCAACAGCTTGGCGTCCGCTTCGGCAAACAGGGGCTTCTTGGTTTCAAGATTGCATCCCGCCAGCCCAAAAGCCAGAAGGCCCAGAGAAAATCACGCGAAACCAAATGCCCATGAAATCATACTCCGGTTGGAAGCTTCTAGCTATGCACGTTGGCCTGCGCAAAACCAAGGCGCTTGTTCAATTGCTCAAGCAGCGCCAGGGCCGCATCGGGAATGACGGTTCCAGGCAGAAACACCGCCGCAGCCCCCATGTCCTTCAGGGTCTGAACATCTTCCGGCGGAATGACGCCGCCCACCACGATCATGATGTCGCCCCGCCCCGCCTTTTCCAGCGCGGCCTTGAGCAGGGGAATATGGCTGAGGTGCCCGGCGGTCAGCGTCGAGATGCCAACCATATGCACGTTTTCTTTCGCAGCCAAGTGCCGCCACTTCTTCCGGCGTGGAAAACAGCGCCCCGATTTTCACATCAAAGCCCATGTCGGCGAAGGCCGAGGCAATCACCTTCTGTCCGCGGTCATGGCCATCCTGCCCCATCTTGGCAACCAGTATGCGGGGAGGGCGGCCATCAGCCTCCTTGAAAGCCATCACCGCCCGCTTGGCCATCTCGATTTTCTGCATGTCGCGCGATGAGGCCACATAAATGCCCTTGGTCACCCGCGTCTTGGCCACATGCCGGTTCCATACTTTTTCAAGCGCAAGCGATATTTCGCCAACTGTCGCCTTGGCCCGCGCCGCATCGACGGCCGCCGCCAGCAAATTGCCTTCGCCGGTTTTCGCCACGGCTGACAGGCGGTCCAGCATTTCCTGGCACTTCAGCGGATCACGCTCCGCCTTCAGGCGTTTCAGCTTTTCAATCTGGCTCGCCCGCACCGCGGAATTATCCACTTTCAGAATATCGATCTTGGTTTCATCCGAATTGCGATACTTGTTCACGCCGACAACAGTCTGCTCGCCCGCATCGATGCGCGCCTGGGTGCGGGCCGCCGCTTCTTCAATGTGCAGTTTGGGAATCCCAGCTTCAATGGCCTTGGCCATGCCGCCGATTTTTTCAATCTCGGCAATATGCGTCCCAGGCCTTTGCCGTGAGATCAGCAGTGAGCTTTTCCACAAAATAGCTTCCGCCCCACGGATCAATCACCCGGCAGGTGCCGGCCTCCTGCTGCAAAAACAACTGCGTGTTGCGGGCGATCCGCGCCGAAAAATCCGTGGGCAGCGCCAGGGCCTCATCAAGCGAATTGGTGTGCAGCGATTGCGTGCCGCCCTGCGTCGCCGCCATCGCCTCAATGCAGGTGCGCGTCACATTGTTGAACACATCCTGCGCCGCAAGGCTCCAGCCCGATGTCTGGCAATGGGTGCGCAAGATGAAGCGAGCGCTCGTCCTTCGGCGAGAAGCGCTGCATCAGCGTGGCCCAGATCACCCGCGCCGCCCGCATCTTGGCCACTTCCATGAAGAAGTTCATGCCAATGGCCCAGAAGAAGGAAAGCCGCGGCGCAAACCTGTCGATATCCAGTCCGGCATCAACGCCGGCTTTCGCATATTCAAAGCCATCGGCCAGCGTATAGGCCAGTTCAAGATCGGCGGTCGCTCCCGCCTCCTGCATGTGATAGCCGGAAATCGAAATCGAATTGAACTTCGGCATCCGCTCGGAGGTGTATTTGAAAATGTCGGAGACAATCCGCATGGAATGCTGCGGCGGATAGATATAGGTGTTGCGCACCATGAATTCTTTCAGAATGTCATTCTGGATGGTGCCGGAAAGTTTTTCCGGCGGCACGCCCTGTTCTTCACCTGCCACGATGAACAGCGCAAGGATCGGCAGCACCGCGCCATTCATCGTCATCGACACGGTCATCTTGTCCAGCGGAATGCCATCGAACAGCGTGCGCATGTCATAGATGGAATCAATCGCCACGCCCGCCATGCCCACATCACCCGCCACGCGCGGATGGTCGCTGTCATAGCCCCGATGCGTGGCCAGGTCGAAGGCAATGGAAAGCCCCATCTGCCCCGCCGCCAGATTGCGGCGGTAGAAAGCGTTGGAATCTTCCGCCGTCGAAAACCCCGCGTATTGCCGGATGGTCCAGGGTTGCGTGGTGTACATGGTGGGGTAGGGGCCGCGCAGGAATGGCGCAATGCCGGGATAGGAGTCGGCTGTAGTCTTCGTCGGCTCCATATCTCGCAGAAACCTGAATTCCCTCCGCTGTTTCCCAATTTTCGTCATCCCGGCGAAAGCCGGGACCCAGACTTTTCGCATGTGTGCCGGTTGAAAGCCTGGGTCCCGGCTTTCGCCGGGATGACAGATTGAGAGGAATGTCTGAGAAATTTGGAATGCGGCTCATGGGAAGAACTCCACTGCCGCATCAAATTCCTTCGAAAGGTGGTGACTATTCGTGCCGATGATCGGATCACTGCTTTTGTTTTTGGTGTTGAACTCCGGCAGCTTCCCGCGTCTTCTCGATGCCCTGAAAAATTGTCCAGGCGCGTTCGCACAAGTCATGGGTCAGCGACTCGATATAGCCCGAACCCGAAGCTGGGTCGGCGACGCGCCAGAGATGCGACTCTTCCAAAAGTATGAGTTGCGTATTGCGCGCCATGCGCCGCGCGAAAGCATTGGGCAGGCCCTGCGCAATGGAAAACGGCAGGACCGTAAATGTATCTGTGCCGCCAAGCCCCGCGCCAAACACCGCAGCCGTGGCGCGCAGGATATTCGTATGAGGGTCAAGCCGCGCCATCATCCGCCGCGATGTTTCGCCATGCAGACGCAAAGGCTGATGCGCAATCCCGCTCGCCTCCAGAACTCGCGCCCACAGCAATCGGATGGCGCGAAATTTTGCCAGCGTCAGGAACATGTCCTGGTTGGCGGCAAGCGTCGCACCCACAATGGCTTCCGGTGACAGCTGATCGAATTTCCGCAAAGCGCCGACAATCTGCGTGAGAACGCAGGCCAGCTCCTGCGCCTCGCTCGCCCCTTGTTCGTGAAATACGCGGCCATCGGCCTCAAGAAACGGCCCCTTGAATCCCTGCGCCACCAATTCCTTCACAAGCCCGTCATCGTCCATGCCAAATGAAACATGCAGGCGCGCCGGATCAATCGGCTGCTTTCCCACATAAGTCGCAAAGGCCTTGGCGAGCCCGTCACCGCCCTCAAGCCGCGTATGAATGGCATGCAGTGCAACGTCCTGCAGAACGCGCGCAACATCGGCATCCCCGTTAACGATGCAAAGCCCGCCCGCCCCGTTTTCCAAATCATCCAGCGCCTGGGCGTTGGCCTTCACGCCATCGGGATGATCCACCCGCTGCATGACAGTCCACGGCGCATGGTTAGCCCGCTCCGCCCGCGCGCCCTTGAATCTGCTGATACAGCGGTTCGATGCGAATGCCATCCGCCGTCTGGCTCACCAGCTTTTCAGCGCTTTCGCCTTTCAGGATTGCGGCCACGCGGGCCTGCCACATCTCCAAAGTCGCGTCCGGAAAATCATTCATCCCCGCAATGCTAGTGCGCAATTCTGCCCTGTCAATCCGCCCCTGTTTTCGGTAAATGACGTGTCACATCATTGCTCCAATTCGGAGGAATAAGGATTATCATGAGCGACAACGCAATTTTTCTCGGCAAAAGCGACAAGCGTGAAGAACTGTTCCTGCCCTTGGCCAACCGCCATGGGCTGGTGACCGGCGCCACGGGCACGGGCAAGACCGTGACCCTGCAGATCATGGCCGAGAGTTTCTGCAAGGCCGGCGTTCCGGTTTTTGCCGCCGATGTGAAAGGTGATCTCTCCGGCATTTCGCAGGTTGGAACGCCGCAGGACGTCCTCACCGAGCGCGCCAAGAAAATCGGCTTTGACGATTACGGCATGGAAGCCACGCCCACGATCTTCTGGGATCTGTTCGGCGAGCAGGGCCATCCCATCCGCACCACCGTGACGGAAATGGGCCCTCTCATGCTGTCGCGCCTCATGGGTCTGTCGGAAGCCCAGGAAGGGGCGCTCAACATCGCCTTCCGGATTGCCGACAATGAAGGCCTCGCCCTGCTTGATCTCAAGGATCTGCGCGCCCTGCTGGCCGATCTCGCCGACCGCGGCAAGGAAATCACCACCGAATATGGCAACGTGACAACCCGCCACCATCGGCTCCATCCAGCGCCGGCTTGTCGTGATCGAAGAGCAGGGCGGTGACAAATTCTTTGGCGAACCCGCCCTCGACATCAAGGACCTGATGCGCACCACGCGCGATGGCCGGGGCTACATGAACATCCTCGCCGCCGACAGGCTCATGTCCTCGCCGCAGCTCTACGCCACGTTCCTTCTCTGGCTCCTGTCGGAGCTGTTTGAGGAAATGCCGGAAGTGGGCGATCCGGAAAAGCCAAAACTGGTTTTCTTCTTCGATGAAGCCCATCTGCTTTTTGACGATGCGCCTCCGGGCCTTCTGGAAAAAATCACGCAGACCGTGAAACTCATCCGCTCCAAGGGCGTCGGCGTTTATTTTGTCACCCAGAACCCGCTCGATGTGCCCGACAGTGTGCTGGCGCAAATGGGCAACCGGGTGCAGCATGCGCTTCGCGCCTATACGCCGCGCGACCAGAAGGCCGTGAAGGCCGCCGCCACCACCTTCCGCCCCAATCCGAAATTCGACACGGAAGAAGGTCATCACCGAAATGGGCAAGGGCGAGGCGCTGGTCTCAACCCTCGATCTGAAGGGCGTTCCTTCCATGGTGGGCCGCACTCTCATTCGTCCGCCCTCCGGCCGCATGGGCCCGATCACGCCGGAAGAACGCAAAAGCGCCATCAATAATTCTCCCGTCTTCGGCCAGTATGAAGAGACAGTCGACAAGGACTCGGCCTATGAAAAACTGCAGAAGAAGGCAAGCCCGCGCGCCGAAGCCCAGCAGCAGGAGGCAGCGGACAAGGCGGAACGCAAGGCATCCGCGAGTTCCGCCCGCCAGCCGCAATCCGCAACTGAGCGCTTTGTGAAAAACATGGCCAGCAGCGTCGGACGATCCGTCGGCAATGCCCTGGTTCGTGGAATTTTGGGAAGTCTGATGCGACGGTAGGTAACACCACTTTTACTTTGCCTTCTCCCCTCGTGGGAGAAGGTGGACATCGCGGAACGCGATGGCCGGAAGAGGGGGCCCGTTGTTGCAGTAGGCCCCTCTCCCGGCGCTGGCGCGCCACCCTCTCCCACGAGGGGAGAGGGCAGGACATCTAAATAATCTCGTCCTCGTCAAACAGCGGCGCCTGCACCAGGTCGGATTTTTTCATCCGCGCCACATGGAACAGCGCGTCGCCGCGGTTGACGATGGGAAGATTGGTGCGCCCGATGATAATGCCGTCATCCTCGGCGATCACCTCGACACTTGAATCGCCAAGAGGATTGGAGATTTCGCCAACCCGCTCGCCCTTGGACACATGTGCTCCGGTTGGCAGTGAGCTGCGCAGCACGCCGCCTTCCGGCGCCCTGAGCCACGTGCTGGAAAGCGAGATGGCGGTTTGATGATTTGTTTCGGAATGGGGAGCGAGCGAATCATTTTCGAGGACGTCATCACCCGCAGGATGCCGGTAACGCCGGTCTCGATGGCCACCTCGTCGAAGCGCAGCGCTTCGCCCGCTTCATAGAGCAGCACCTTGACGCCCTGGTCCCTGGCGCATTGGCGCAGCGTTCCTTCCCTCAGTTTGGAAATCAGGATAACCGGCGGCGCAAAGAGCTTGGCAAGCTTCAGAAGTTCGGGCTCATCAGGCGCAATGCGGATTTGCGGCAGGTTGGTGCGGTGAAGCGCCGCCGTATGAAGGTCAATGCCATATTGCGACCGCAGCACCACTTCCTGCATGAAGAGATCGGCCAGAAGCGAGGCCAGCGAGCCGTGGTCGGAGCCCGGAAACGAGCGGTTGAGATCGCGCCGGTCGGGCATGTAGCGCGAGTGATTGAGAAAGCCGAAGGCATTGACGATGGGAACCGCCAGAAGCGTTCCGGCCAGTTCCTTCAAGGCATTGTGGCTCACCACCCGGCGCACAATTTCGACGCCCAGGATCTCATCGCCATGCACCGCGCCGGAAATGAAAAATGCGGGGCCCGGCTTCGTGCCGTGGATCACATGGATAGGCAGGCTGATCGGCGTGTGATTGGCCAGCACGCTGACCGGCAATTCAACGGTTTCCCGCGTGCCCGCCGCAATCCTCGAAATCACCGATCCGGAATGGTGTCATCCCTTGCCCCTTGTCCGCGTCTTGCCGGGCTTGGCGTTCTTTTCCAGGAATTCGATGATGGATTTTGCCACATCAACGCCTGTGGTTTTTTCGATGCCCTCAAGCCCCGGCGAGGAATTGACCTCCATCACCACCGGACCCGCGGTTTGACCGCAGCATGTCGACGCCCGCCACATTGAGCCCCATGGCGCGGGCCGCCTTCAGCGCCGTGGATCTCTCGAGTTGCGAAAGTTGCACTTTCACGGAGCTGCCGCCGCGATGCAGGTTCGAGCGGAAATCTCCCTTGGCGCCGGAACGCTCCATGGTGGCGACAACCCGCCTGCCCACCACGAAGGCCCGGATGTCGCGGCCTTCCGATTCCTTGATGAATTCCTGCACCAGGATGGCGATGTCCGCGCCGTTGAAGGCGTCGATCACCGACTTTGCCGATTTCTCCGTCTCCGCCAGCACCACGCCGATGCCCTGCGTGCCTTCCAGAAGCTTGATCACCACCGGCGCGCCGCCGACAATTTCGAGCACGTCATCGGTGCGTGACGTATCATTGGCGAAAGCCGTCACCGGCATGCCCACCCCGTCACGCGAAAGGATTTGCAAGCACCGCAGCTTGTCGCGCGAACGCCCGATGGCCACCGATTCATTGAGCGGATAAACGCCCATCATCTCAAACTGCCGCAGAACCGCGAGGCCGTAGAAAGTATGCGACGCGGCGATCCGCGGGATCACCGCATCAAAGCCCGTGAGCTTCTCGCCGAGATAGCGCAGCTCCGGCTTGCGCGATGTGATGTTCATGTAGCAGCGCAGATAATCGACCGGCACAATCTCGTGGCCGCGCGCAATGGCCGTTTCCATCAGGCGCTGATGCGAAAAAAGTTTGGGGTTGCGGGTCAGCAGGGCAATTTTCATTTGGATTTCCCTTTGGCTGCGCGAAATGAGGAATGAGCGCCCGGGATGGACGATGAATTTTCCGCGGATGGTGGCCCGCCCCAGCAGCATGGGAACGCCCATGTCGGTGCGGTTGGTCAGGGTGATTTCAGCGGTGAATTTGATCATGCCGATGGCGATCTCGGTTTCCACCACGGCGCGCATTTCGCTGTGCCCGCTGGTGCTTTTCACCCGCCGCTGCCCTTTGATCGGCAATTCATAGTGATGCTTCCTGCCATTGCTCGGAATGGCAAACCTTACGTGGCTGCCCCTGGATGATGATGTCTTCCGCATGCAGCGCAGCCGAGCGCGCGCCCGTATCAATCTTGGCAATCATGGGGCCCAGTCCCAGCTTCGGCAAATGCACCCGCTCGCGCCAGCCGATCAGCGGAAGGGGATAAATCGTTGGGCGCAAGGGGGCCATGGTGGTTTGTTAGCGCAATCAAATTCAGTGCGCTACTCCCCCAGCTTCATCGTCTCGGCAATCTCGATTCCGAAACCCGAAAGGCCCACATAATGCCGGTTGCTCGATGAGATGAGCCGGATCGAACGCACATTGAGATCGCGCAGGATCTGCGCGCCAAGGCCGATATCCAGCCAGGTCTGCGCCCGCGCCTCGGCACTCGCCGATTTCTCCCCCGAAAGCTGGCTCGCCGGAACGCCGGCCGTGCCTTCCTGCAGATAGACCAGCACGCCCTTGCCCTCGCGCTTGAAAATGTCGAACACCGCCTCCAGCGTGCCGCGGTTGCCAAACACATCTTCCAGGACATTTTCCCGGTGCAGGCGCACGGGAATATTCTTGCCGCCGGAAATGTCGCCATAGACCAGCGCCAGTTGTTCCACCGCATCGAACGGCGTCACATAGGAAAAGCCCTGCGCCGTGCCGATTTTTGTTTCCACCGCGAACCTGGCGGTTTGCTCCACCAGCCGCTCGCGCAATTGCCGGTAGGCGATGAGGTCCGCCACGGAAATGATCTTGAGGCCATGCTCGCGCGCAAAGGCGAGGACCTGGGGCCCGCGCTTCACCGTGCCATCATCATTGACGAGTTCGCAGATCACGCCGACCGCCGGCGTGAAGCCCGCAAGCCGCGCCAGGTCGACCGCGGCTTCCGTGTGGCCGGAGCGCATGAGAACGCCGCCGGATTTCGCCACCAGCGGAAAAATATGTCCGGGCCGCACGAAATCCTCGGCCTGGACATTCTTGTTGGCCAGCGCATGCACCGTGGCGCAGCGCTCCTTGGCCGAAATGCCGGTGGTCAGACCTTCCTTGTAATCGATGGTTACGGTGAAGGCCGTGCCCATCGGCGCATCGTTCAAGGCCACCATGGGATCAAGCTTCAGCCGCCGCGCCTCTTCGGCGGGCATGGGCGTGCACACGATGCCGGAGGTGTGGCGCACCATGAAGGCCATCTGCTCCTGCGTGATCTTTGCGGCGGCGCCAATCAGGTCGCCCTCGTTTTCCCGGTCATCATCGTCAACCACCACCACCATTTCGCCGTTGGCCACCGCCCTGATTGCTTCTTCCACCTCGTCGAGTGTTTTGGTCATGGGCATTTCCTTGAAATCCTGGGGGCGAACCTGGTTGTTGGTCAGGCCGGCGATCTTCATCGCCAAATCGAGCGAAGGCTGCTCCCCCGCCACAATCTGCGAAATGCGCCCCTGGGTGACACCCAGTTGCCGCGCGAATTCCGATTGGGAGGTGGAGCTATTAGCCAGCCATTCCGAAAGTTTCATCGGGCATTATTAGCATTACTAATAATTTCCATTCAAGTGGCCATTTTTTCGACGGAAAAGAACGCTAGACTTGTCCGACGCACAGGCATCAGAGGAAAATTAGCAATGAAGCTTGGGAGACGCGCCTTTCTCGCCACTGGGACCATAATTGCTGCAATTGGCGGAGCTGCCTTATTTATCACACGGCCATTCCAGGCGCGCCAGCTTTCGGCAGCGGAAAAACAGGACCTGTGGCCTCACCGTTGAAGCCACGGAAGGCCCCTATCATGTGTCCGGGATGACGGAGTTGAAAGATGGCAACCTGAATTTCACCAAGCTGGCCGGTGTGCCAATCGAAATCTCCGGCCATGTTTATGACGGCCTCGATGCCACCAAACCTTTGGCGGGCGCCGCCGTTGAAATCTGGCATGCCGACAGCGATGGCAGCTACCATCCCAATGGCAATGGCCCCGCCTCAAACTACAAGCCAGAAGAAATTGCTCTGCGCGGATTTGTTCTGACTGATGCGGAAGGCCGGTATCGCTTCGATACAATCTATCCCGGCGAGTATTCCGGCCGCACCCGCCATATCCATTTCAAGGTTCGTGGCCCAGGCAAGCCAGAACTGACAACCCAGCTCATCGTGCCGGCAAAGCCCGGTGACACGCTTACCTTTGATGACGACGACATCGCCGAAGGCCTGCCAAACTGCCAGTTGCTGACGCTCGATGAAACCTCATCACCCGCAAAAGCGACCTTTGATTTCAGGCTTTAGAACGCCTTCTTCAGTCCCGCGTCCTTCAGGGAACCAACTGCGCCCAAGCTCATTTCTTGGTTAAACCGAAATGGAGGATCGAGTTGGCGGCACGTTTGTTCAGCAGGCGCCTGTTCGTTGCGACTGGTGTGGCGGGCGCGATCATTGCCATTGCATCAAGCGGGCGCCAGGGGTCGGCGCAGGAGGCACGATTGGACCGGGTAACTTCGAAAGACGGGACTCGCATCGCCTTCGATCGGTCGGGCGACGGACCGGCGCTCATCCTGGTCGGCGGCGCTCTAAGCGATCGATCGGCGTGGGCGCCACTGGCTAAGCTCTTGGCGCCACGCTTCATCGTGTTCAGCTACGATCGCCGGGGCAGAGGCGACAGCGAAGACACGTCGCCATATTCCGTCGAGCGCGAGATCGAAGATATCGAGGCCCTCATTGATGAAGCAGGTGGAGCGGCGTTTGTGCACGGCCAATCCTCCGGCGCGGTCCTTGCCCTGGAGGCCGCGGCCAGGCTCGCCGCCAAGGTCCAAAAGCTTTCGCTCTACGAGCCGCCATTCATCATCGACGACAGCCGTCCGCCGCCGCCTGAGAATTATGCTCAGGCAGATCAACGAGTTGATAGCGGCGAACCGCCGAGGCGACGCCGTCGCGTTCTTCATGACCGAAGTGGTGGGCACGCCTGCCGAAGCCGTCGCGCAGATGAAAAGCGCGCCAACATGGCCGGCGCTCGAGGCCGTGGCGCATACGCTGCCCTACGACATCGCCGTCCTGGGAGACAACATGGCAGGCAATCCGCTGCCGACTGATCGATGGACCGCTGCCACGGCACCCACGCTCGTGATGGACGGTGGGGCAAGCCCTGCATGGATACGCAATTCGGCTCGAACGTTCGCGGGTATCCTGCCCAATGCGCAGCACCGCACGCTGGAAGGTCAGACCCACGCTGCAGCGCCAGAAGTTCTCGCGCCGGAGATAGAGCGGTTTTTCTCGGTTGAGGCGGTGCGTGAGGCCGGCGTTAACCCCAGGTCCGCTCCAGAACATTCAGCCAGTTTTCATGGGCGATCTTGGCGATCAGCTTTTCGCCGTATTGCCGTTCGCGCAGCGCCTCAATCAGGTTGGGCAGGCCGGCGGCATCCTTGATGCCATCGGGAATGCGCGCGCCATCGAAATCCGAACCCAACGCCACACAGTTTTCACCCGCTACCTTGAGCATGTGATCAAGGTGGCGCACCATGATTTCCAGCGGCGTATCCGTTCTCCAGCGCCCGTCTTCGCGCAGGAACCCGCTGGCGAAATTGAGGCCCACCATGCCGCCGCTGTCCCTGATGGCCTTGAGCTGGTCATCGCTGAGATTGCGCGAGGAGGGGCAAATGGCATAGGCATTGGAGTGCGTCGCCACCAATGGCGCCTTGCTCAGCTTTGCTGCGTCCCAAAAGCCTTTCATCATTTAAGTGAGATAAATCAATGAGTAAGCGCCGCTCATTACAATAGCGGATGAGGTTCTTGCCCACCGCGGTCAGCCCGTCGCCTGTATCACCCGTCGAGGGAAAACGAAACGGCACGCCATGGCCGAAAATATTGGGCCGGCTCCACACCGGGCCGAGAGAACGCAAACCGCTTTCATAGAGCACATCAAGCGTCTTGAAATTCTCGTCAATCGCTTCCGCCCCTTCGATATGGAAGATCGCGGCCATGACACCTTTCGCCAGGCATTCCCGGATTTCGCCCGCCGTCCGGCAAACCTTGAATTTTCCCTGTGATTGCCGCTCGATGCGAAACAGCAGGGCAGCCATTTCCAGTGTCTTGCGCAAGGCGCTGGGCTGGGCGATCTGGCCCGACAGCGGCGGGTTCACCTCTTCATCGTCATCCGGCAGGTCTTCGCCGTCGGTGGGCGCGAAGATCGCGAAAAACCCGCCGGCAAATCCGCCCTTCTTCATGCGCGGCATGTCCATGTGGCCAAGCCCGTCGCCTTGCAGGAAGTCGGCCACAGGATCGCCGCCCGTCTTCACCCAAAGACGGAGCAGCACATCATTGTGGCCATCAAAAACCGGAACAGGGGTCAAAATGATTACGCCTTGGCGTACATCTCCTCGACATGCTCCCAGTTCACCAGGCTATCGACGAAAGCTTCGAGATATTTCTGCCGCGCATTGCGATAGTCGATGTAATAGCTGTGCTCCCACACATCGCAACCCAGGACGGGCGTTAAGCCATGCATCAATGGGTTTTCGCCATTGGGGGTTTTCGTGATGGTGAGCTTGCCCTCCTTCACCGCAATCCAGCACCAGCCGGAGCCGAACTGCGTCATGCCGGCCTGCACAAAATCCGTGCGCATCTTGTCATAGCCGCCGAGATCGGAATCGATGGCCTTGGCAAGTTTGCCGGGCAACTTCTTGCCGCCGCCATTGGGCTTCATCCATTTCCAGAAATGAATGTGGTTGTAGTGCTGGCCCACATTGTTGACGAGGCCCACCGCCTTTTCGGCAAAAGCCACCTTGCAGATGTTTTCAATGGAAGCGGTGGCGAGCGGTGAATCCTTGAGCAGATTATTGCCGTTGGTCACATAGGCCATGTGATGCTTGTCATGGTGAAACTCGAGGGTTTCCTTCGACATGAATGGACCAAGAGCGTCATAGGCGTAAGGCAGGTCAGGCAGTTCGAGGGCCATGTTTTTTCTCCATTTAAGACAGGTCTTTCTAGTCGTTAAGTCTTGAACACGCAAGGAATGTGGCTAGGCTTCAGGCAGAGGTGAGCCATGTCAAAACCCGCGATCATAAGCTTCAATGCCAATGCCAAGATGGAGCAATGGCCGGATTTTCCGGAAAGCGAAATTGCCTCGGGCTCCGGGGCCCAGCGCGGCCATGCCTGGTTCGAAGACAAGGCGCGTGGCCTGAGTGCGGGGATTTGGGAGGCCGAAGCCAATATCAGCCATTGGATGAATTATCCCGTCACGGAATTCATGATGGTTCTCGAAGGCGAAGTGGTCATCGTCGAGGAAACGCGCGAGACCCGGATTGGTTCCGGCGAAAGCTTCATAATCCCCAAGGGCTTGCGCTGCCGCTGGACGCAAGCTGGCAAGGTGAAAAAATTCTTTGTGATCTTCGACGATAGCTCGGGGGCTGCAAGTCCGGCGCCAGCCGAAGGTTATCAAGACTGAACCCGAAGGTGAAACTGCAGCCTTCAACTCCGCCTTCCGCCGATATTTTGCATTCGGCGGTGCCGACACAACACACCCACGAATATTTCGAGGATGCGACGGGGCAATTCACCGTGGGGCTCTGGGATACGACCGGCTATCACCGCAAACTCATCGATTTCCCGCGGCATGAATTGATGCATCTCCTGGAAGGCTCAGTGACCTTCACCGACGACAAGGGCGGAAGCCAGACATTCAAGGCCGGCGACACGTTCTTCGTGCCGCTGGGCACCCCAAACTCCTGGAAATCCGAAGGCTACCTGCGGAAGATCTATTGCATCTTCCAGCCGAGGACCGCGGACCTAATATCTCTCCATGGTCGGGCTTGACCCGACCACCCAGTTCTTCGTCAAACCAAGTCTGGGTGGTCGCATCAAGTGCGACCATGGAGAGGTGGGTTACTTCAGCCGCTTCTCCATGAAAATGCTGAACGGGTCATCGGACGGGTAATCGCCAAAGGCGGCGCAATCCTGATAGCCCAGTGCCCGGTAAAGCCCTATGCGCCTCCGGCTGCGATATGCCTGTCTCAAGCCGTGAAATGCTGCGGCCTTCGCGCAGCATTTCCGCCTCAATATGCGCCATGATCTTGCGGCCCAGGCCAAGCCCCCGCGATTTCGGATGCACATAGACGCGCTTGACTTCCGCATAGTCGTCATAAAGCCAGAACCCGCCGCAACCCAGGATCACGCCATCCACCGCCACCGAATAAAACCGCATCTCGGGCTGCGCCATGGTTTCAAGATCAAGCTGGTAATTGCTCTCCGCCGGGTAGAGCATGTTCTGGTAGGCGTCGAGTTCCTCAATCAGTTGCCGCACCGGGCCAACCCGCGGATCGACTTTCTGAATGACGATCTCCACCATCACTGAAACGCCTGAAGGCCCGTCTGCGCCCGGCCGAGAATGAGCGCATGCACGTCGTGGGTGCCCTCATAGGTGTTCACCGTTTCAAGGTTCACCATATGGCGGATCACGTGATACTCATCCGAAATGCCGTTGCCGCCATGCATGTCGCGCGCCATCCGCGCGATGTCCAAGGCCTTGCCGCAATTGTTGCGCTTCATCAGCGAAATCGCCGGAGGCGCCGCAACGCCCCGCTCCAGCGCGCGCCCCAAGGCCAACGCCCCATGCGTTCCCAAGGTGATTTCCGTCTGCATGTCGGCCAGTTTTTTCTGGATCAACTGGTTGGCGGCCAAAGGCTTGCCGAATTGCTTGCGGTCCAGCGTATACTGACGCGCCCGGTGCCAGCAATCTTCGGCCGCCCCCATCACACCCCAGGCAATGCCATAGCGCGCCTTGTTCAGGCAGCCGAAGGGTCCGGCAAGTCCTTGCGCCTTGGGCAGCAGCGCATCTTCCGGCAACTCGACATTTTCCAGAACGATCTCGCCCGTCACCGAAGCGCGCAGCGATACCTTGCCTTCAATGATGGGCGTCGAAAAACCTTTCGTGCCGCGATCGACCAGAAAGCCACGAATGCCTTCGTCATCAAGCTTGCCCCACACCACCGCCACATCGGCGATGGGCGAATTGGTGATCCACATCTTGGAGCCATTGAGCAAAAAGCCGCCTTGCACCCGCTTGGCCCTGGTCTTCATGCCGCCGGGATCGGAGCCCGCATCGGGTTCGGTCAAGCCAAAGCAACCCACGATTTCGCCCGTGGCCAGCCGCGGCAGATATTTCTTGCATTGCGCTTCGGTGCCATAGGCCTCGATGGGGTGCATCACCAGTGAGTTCTGCACGCTCATGGCCGAACGGTAACCGGAATCGACGCGCTCAACTTCCCGCGCCACCAGCCCATAGGCCACATAGCCCAGGCCGGAGCCGCCATATTTTTCGCTACGTCATCACCCCGAGAAAGCCCATCTCGCCCAGTTCATTCATGATGGCGCGGTCAAATTTCTCGTCGCGGAATGCCTGCTTCACCCGTGGCGCCAGCTTGTCATTGCAGAAGGCCCGCGCCGAATCCCGGATCATGCGCTCGTCCTCGGTGAGCTGGCTTTCCAGATCGAGCGGGTCTTCCCAATTGAATTCGGCAGGCATTATTTCAGGTACTCCAGGTTGCTTTCCCTTAAGAACCCGTTTCAGGCAAAATTGTCAAATCATTGGCCCATGCAAATTCTTCGTCATTCCGGCGCAACGCCGGAATCTTCCTAACGTCATTGGGATTCCGGCTTTCGCCGGAATGACGAATGGTTGTGGTTACTTGATAAGTCCCGAGAGCGCCTTGAATTCCGGCGTTCCCGCCTTGCCCAGCAGCTCAAACACCGCCATTTCCGTGTTGACCACCTGAATCCCCGCTTGCCCCATGCGGGAGAGTGCAAGCGACACCGAAGCCTCCGCCCGCGAAGACACCGCATCGGCCACCACAAACACCCCAAACCCGGCCTGGGCCATGTCGATTGCCGTTTGCGCCACGCAGACATGGGCTTCAATCCCGGCAATGATCACCTGGGGGCGGCCGCCGTCATGGTGGGCGGTGAAATGCTTGCGCAAGCCCTCATCGCGCCAGCACGAGAACGACGATTTCTCAAACACCGGCGCATTGCCAATCTCTTGACTCAAAATCTCAACCGTGTGGCCCAAGCCCTTGGGATATTGCTCGGAAACCGCAACCGGCACATCCAGCGCCTTCGCCGCTTTCAGCAGAATTGCCGCCTGCTTCAACACGCCCTTGCCATCCGCCATCGCGGGCAGCAGCCGTTCCTGCACATCGACGATCAGCAGTGAAGATTTGTGGCATCAATCAGCATCAGATCAACCCCGCCACCTTCAGCCCAAAGGCATAGACAAAGGCCACCTCTTTCAGCCGGTCAAAGCGCCCCGATGCGCCGCCGTGGCCCGCCCCCATATTGGTTTTGAACAGCAGCAGATTATTGTCAGTCTTGAGTTCGCGCAGCCGCGCCACCCATTTTGCCGGCTCCCAATAGGTGACGCGCGGATCGGTCAATCCGCCCACCGCCAGAATGTTGGGATAGGCCTTGGCCTCCACCCGGTCATAAGGAGAATAGCTCGCAATCACCTCATAGGCCGCCTTGTCCTTGATGGGGTTTCCCCATTCCGGCCATTCCGGCGGGGTGAGAGGCAGCGTGTCATCCAGCATGGTGGAGAGCACATCAACGAATGGCACCTCCGCCACGATGCCCTTGAACAGTTCCGGCGCCATGTTGGAAACAGCCCCCATCAGCATGCCGCCGGCACTTCCGCCCTGCGCCACAATATTGCCCTTGGTCGTGAAGCCCGCCTTGATCAGGTGTTCGGCACAGGAAATGAAATCGCGGAATGTATTGTTCTTGTGTTCCCGCTTGCCCATTTTGTACCAGCGCCGCCCCTTTTCCTCGCCGCCGCGAATATGCGCGATGGCATAGATAAAGCCGCGGTCAACCAGCGACAGAATATTGGTGTTGAAGCCCGCCGGAATGCTGATGCCATAGGAGCCATAGCCGTAAAGCCAGAGCGGTGCTGAACCATCAAGCGGCGTTGATTTTCTGTAGAGCAGCGTCACCGGAATGAGCTCGCCGTCATGGGCCGCCGCCTGCACCCGCCGCGTCACATAGTTCGAAGGCTCATGCCCGCTCGGCACCTCCTGCGTCTTGCGCAAAACGCGACGTGCGGTCCCGCATGTTGTAGTCGTAAACCTGCGAAGGCGTGGTCATCGAGGAATAGGAGAAGCGCAGGATATCCGTGTCGTATTCCCGCATTTCGCCAAAGCCCAGCGAATAGGCCTCTTCGTCAAAGGCAATGCTGTGCTCTTCGCCCGATGTCATGTCGCGCACCACAATGCGCGGCAGCGCGTTTTCGCGCTCCATGCGGATGAGCCAGTTCTTCAGAACGATGCTGCCGACGATCAGGCAGCCCTCCCGGTGCGGAATCAAATCAGTCCAGTTTTCCGGGCCGGGATCAGCCACCGGTGCGGTCACGATCTTGTAGTCTTCCGCACCTTGCGCATTGGTCTTGATGATGAACTGGTCGTTCCAGTGCTCAAGGTCATATTCAAGCCCGGTCTTGCGCGCCGCAATCAGCTTCGGCGCATCAAGCGGCCGCGCCGCATCGATGATCCAGTTTTCGCTCGTATCATGATCGTGGCTGCTGATCACGATGAAACGCTCCGAATTGGTTTTGCCGACGCCCGAAAACAGCCCCGTATCCTTTTCCTCATAAACCAGGCGGTCCTCCGCCTGCGGCTGGCCGAGAATGTGATGATAGGTTTTCAGCGGCCGGTGGTTTTCATCCTGCACCGTGTAGAAATAGCTTTTCCCATCGGCGGCCCAGGTCGCTTCGCCTGCCGTATTCTGCAAGACATCCGCATGGTCCTGGCCCGTTGCCAGGTCGCGCACCCGCAACTCATAAAACTCCGAACCCTTGTTGTCGAAGCTCCATGCGGCCAGTGAATGATCCGGCGAAATCGCAATGCCGCCGAAACGGAAATATTCGGTTCCCTTGCTCAGTTCATTGCCATCGAGCAAAAGCTGTTCCGGCCCCGACATGTCGCGCAGCTTGCGGGCAAAGCGCGGCTGCTGCCCGCCGGTGATGTAGGACGAGTAATAGCAATAGGCCCCATCCGGTGCCGGAACCGAGGAGTCATCCTCCTTGATGCGGCCCTTCATCTCCGCAAACAGCTTGTCTTGCAAACCAGTCGTGTCCGCCATCACCGCTTCATGATAGGCATTCTCGCCCTCGAGCACGGCGCGAATGTCCTGCGGCAGGAGTGAAGGATCATGCATCACTTCCTGCCAGTTGTCGGCCTTCAGCCAATGGTAATCATCGCGCTTTTCGTGGCCATGCCAGGTTTCAATACGGGGGCGCTTCTCCGCTAAAGGCGGCTTCACATTCGCGATGTCCATTCTTATGCCTTGTCTGGATTGAATTTGAGCGCCGCGCCATTGATGCAGTAGCGCAGCCCCGTGGGATTTGGCCCGTCATTGAAAACATGGCCCAAATGTCCGCCGCAATCGTCGCACAAAACCTCAGTGCGCTGCATGAAAAGCGAGCGATCTTCTTTCTCGGCCACCGCTTCCTTTGAGGCGGGAGCGTAGAAGCTGGGCCAGCCGCAGCCCGAATCGAATTTGGTGGCGGAGGCGAACAACTCCTTGCCACAACCCGCACAAGTGAACATGCCCGGCCGCTTTTCATTATTGATTGGGCTGGTGAAGGGCCGTTCCGTGCCATGCTCGCGCAGCACGCGGTATTGTTCCGGCGTCAATTCCGCCCGCCATTGGGCATCGGTCTTGTTGATTTTGTCTGCCATGATGAGCCTTGTTCTGGATTTAAGATTTGCTGAAACCAATGTGGGGTGCTTAGGCCCGGTCAAGGGAAGTCACGTCTGCGCGATAATTTAACCCGCCCTTAACCATAAAGCCACGCAAACACCGAGGCCACTAGCTCAATCCGCCGCAATTAAGCAAGTTTACAAACGTCTCAGTCAAAGTTTGGAAGACGGGATAGGGAGCAATTGAAGCATTATGGGTGAAACAGCCACCTGGCAGAGCGATGAGAGAATCGCCCCCGGGTTGCATATGAACCGCCAAGGATCAGGGCAGATGAATGTTCTGGACGAAGTGGCTGGGGAAATGATCCCGAACCGCCGAATTACGGCGGATTCCTTTCGTTTGCTCACCGCCAGGCTCAAGAAACGGCCAACCGCCTTCGCCCAAACCGAGCTCCTGCCAGAACCCGCCATTTTAGCACCGCTTGAAATCGTTGAGGAAACTGTCATTCCGGCGCCCGTTGCCGAGGTCGAGGTAGAGCAGAACTATTCCTCGTCAGACATCGAAATCGCGCTGGCCCGAAGTCATTGAGAAAAAGCCATGGGCCTGGCTCACCCCCGCAGATCCGGTGGAAACCCCGCTCTTTGATCCTCTGTCCGAAACCGAAACGCCGGTGCAAGCCATTGAGGAGGCAGCGCCCGCCCCGGAACCCGAGCCGTGGAGAGAGCTTCCCTTTGAAGAACTTTTTGCTGCTCCAGCGCCACAAGAGCCTGAACCAGAAATAGCTTCCTCCGAACCCGTCGCCATTTTGGCGGAACCGGAACCGGCATGGGTTGAACCGGAAGTCGCTTCGCCTGAACCAGAAGCAGTTATTGCGGAACCTGAACTGGTATCGGTTGAACCCGAAATGGTTGCACTCGAACCAGCGGTAATTTTAGCAGAGCCAGAACTGGCAGAGGTTGAACTGGAAGTCGCTTCGCCTGAACCCGCATCTGTTGAACCCGAAGTAGCTTTGCCTGAACCAGATGTAGTTGTAGCCGAACCCGAACTGGCATCGGTTGAACCAGAAACAGTTTCACCAGAACCGGAGATGGCCCCGCCCGAATTTACAGCCGTTTCGATTGAGCCAGAACTTGCATCGGCTGGACCTGAAATTGCTCCTCCCCAGCCGGAACCCGCTATTCCCGAACCGGAAGCAGCATCGCCTGAACCTGCGGCCGTTTCACCACAGCCTGAAATCGAAAAAACCGAACCTCCCAGCGAAAAGCCAAGTCTCCGCCGTAAAGCGCAGGCCACGAGCGGAAAATTGGATGAAAACTTCGTGCCAGTATCAGGCATGGTGGTTCAAGGAATCGGAGAAGTATCCAAAGCCATTTTCATGACTCCCACAGCGGCCGATCGGGCCGCCTTTCTCGCAGAAATTGCCGCCTTGATAGCCGCCGATGCAGCCCGGGAGAAAACCCAAGCCGATCCTCCAGCGATCATCGTCGAAACGGTTTCCACGCCAAAACCCCAGGTGCGGCGCGTCCAGCCCGCCGACGATCCATTTGCCAAGCTCGACTTCAATGGCCCGTCCAACTCTGAAAGCACCGAGCAATCTGATGGCGACGCCGGTGAATTGGCCCGCTCGCTTCTCGATATGATGCTGTCAAATCCAAGCGCTGGCCAGCCCCAGGAGCGGGCGCTTGCCGCCGATGCCCTGCTGAAGCTTGTGCCCCGCATCCCGTTGAAGTCGCTGGTCACGGTCGTGGACCGCATCTCCATCATGGAATCGCCGCCCCATCTTCTTGTTTCCAAACTCATCCATGATCCGCGCATTGAAGTTGCAGGACCCTTGCTGGAACTCTGCAATCACATCAGCGATCAGGTTCTGGGCAAGGTCATTTCCACGGGGCAGGTGAGCTTGCTGCGCCTGATCGCGCGCCGGCGTTCCATTTCGGCAACCCTCAGCGACCAACTCATTGAATTTGACGATCCATCGGTCATTCTGACATTGGTCAGGAATAGCGGCGCCACCTTCTCCCACCACGCTTTCCCCCGTCTTGCCGATCATGCCCAACGCCATCACGCCCTTCTGGCACCCCTGGCAACCCGGCCCGATTTGCCAGCCCCCATAGCCTTTGAACTCTTCTGGTTTGTGCCTGCGGAACTCAGGCGTTACCTCCTGTCACGTTTCCTGACGGATTCGGAAACACTGACCAAGATCCTGAAAATTACCCACGCCATGAGCGGGGGCGAGCAGGGCGCTGAAACCAAGTTCCCCGACCGGGAACAGATTGAGTCCTTTGTTGAGTTCCTGAATGCAGGAAAGTTTCCGGAAGCTTCCAATCTCCTCGCTGAAATTGCCGCCATTCAACCGGACAATGCGGCGCGGATCATTGCCGATGCCAATGGCGAGCCCCTCACCATTGCCTTGAAGGCAATTGGCACCAACCGCGTCCGCTTCGGCGAGATGGTTGACATTCTCAAGGCCTCCGACTTCGGCATCATTTCGTCAGCCCGCAACACTGCGGAACTGCAGAAATTTTTGATTCCATGTCGTTTAACAAGGCCCGTGTCCTGCTCACCTACTGGGACTGGGCCGTCATGAAATCGGGCCCCTACGCCCCGGCAAATTGAGCTGGCCAAGGCCGCTAATCCTTCATCGACAGCGATGAGAAGTTTCGAACCGCATTGACGGTGGGTAAGGCCTTTTGAGAGCGGCTCGGCTCAGGTTGGTGCAATAGCGGCAGGCACTCCCCCTCTCTCCATGGTCGGGCTTGACCCGACCATGGAGAGAAATGGGGTATTGCCCGGAAAGAATATTCTTCAATACATGGCGCAAAAGCAAGTATTCCGATGGTAAGTCAAAAGAATCGGGGTTATGAATACTGCAAAGACCAATGCAGTAGATCAAACTACTCAGTTAGGGGGCTACATGGCCGATGTTTTGGAAGCAAAAAGGAGTCTGGTCGATCTCACGGCGGAAATCGTTGCTGCCTATGTGGGCAAGAACACGGTAGCCCAGACGGAGCTGCCAAAGCTCATTGGCGAGGTTCATCGCGCCCTCTCTGGGGCCATCAGCCAGCCGTCGGCCCGTGAGGAGCTGGCGGATGCAAAACCGGCCGTCACGGTCAAGAAATCCCTGACCGCCGACTATCTCATTTGCCTGGAAGACGGCAAAAAATTCAAATCCCTGAAGCGTCACCTGCGCAGCCATTACAATCTCTCGCCCGAACAGTACCGGGAGAAGTGGGGCCTTCCGGCGGACTATCCCATGGTCGCTCCCAACTACGCCCAGGCCCGCTCCAGCCTGGCCAAACGCATGGGGTTGGGCCAGCGCAAGGGCCGGGGTTAGGCAATTTCATAATTGTCGGTGCTGACTCTTGCGGATCATTGAGCGTCGATTCATAAAGAAATGACCGAATCGGACAACGATTCGGATGTTAGGGGCGGCGGTGAAATTGAAATCGGCAAGCACGGTATTCCGGGCACAACTCATTGTGCCCGAACAGCGACAGCTGTTCGATTACTGGATTCAAAAATCCGGTAGCCGCACAATGCCGCGCCGCAGCGACATAAACCCCGCCCATATTCCCCGCGTTCTCTCCGGCATCAGCCTGGTTGAGGTGTGTCCCGACAAGGCGAGCTGCCGCATCAGGCTGGCCGGCACCAGGCTGCGAGAAATCTATGACCGCGAAATAACCGGGCTTTTCATTGAAGATCTGGACTGGGGCGACAAGCATGACTATTGGATCGCCGCCTACCGCCGCACCATCGAGGAGGGCAAGCCCACCCAGGGCGTGGTGCGCGGCCCCCGCACCCATAAGGAGCACCTGGTGCAATACTGGCTGAAACTGCCCTTGGCCACCGACAATGATGAGGTCGGCATGCTGCTCTGCTACGACTATTTCCAATCGGCGTCCGAAGACGCCCATATGCAGGTGATGGCGGCGCTGGGCTGATTGCACGGCGGGTCTGACAATGAAGACGTACAAACCAGAACCCCACATCCACTATCACAAGGACGGAAGCATTTGGGCGCGCGGCCAAACCATTGACGGCGTCGCCACAGGCTATTGGGAGTGGTTTCGCAAGGATGGATCGCGAATGCGCTCGGGCTATTTCGAATCGGGCGCCCAGGTTGGTGAATGGACGACCTATGAGCGGAACGGCGAAGTCTACAAGGTGACCATCATGAAGCCGAAGAAAAATTAAGCCTCACGGAACCACGCGGCTCTTCTAGCGTTCAAACCCAAATTCAACCTGTAACTCACGGGGCCAGCTGATTTGTTTCCGCTGGCCTCCCGGAGAGATGATATGGAAAATCTGCAGCTCAATCACGAGCCTGTTGCCAAGGCCCAAATGCTCATCCGCCGGCCGGTGGCCGAAGTGTTCGAAGCGTTTGCCGACCCCGCTGTCACATCGCAATTCTGGTTCACAAAGGGCAGTGGCAAGCTCGAAGTCGGCAAGAAGGTCCGCTGGGACTGGGAAATGTACGGGGTTTCCTCACAGGTGGATGTGAAAGCAATGGAGCCGAACCGGCGCATCCTCGTCGAATGGTCATCGCCGGAAAGCAAGCCGACAACAGTGGAATGGCGTTTCGACCCACGCACCGATGATACGACTTTCGTCACGATCACCAACACGGGCTTCAGGGGAAGTGGCGATCAGGTTGTCGATCAGGCGATCGACTCCATGGGCGGATTCTCGCTTGTGCTTGCCGGATTAAAAGCACTTCTTGAGCACAATGTCGCCTTGAATCTGGTAGCAGATCACGCCCCAGAGGCACTCGTGAAACACTGAACCGCAACCCATTCAGTTGAAGAAGGAGTAAGATTATGAACCCTGTAGTGCACTTTGAAATGCCCGCCGAAAATCGCCAGCGCATGGCGGATTTCTATTCGAAGACATTTGGCTGGCAAACCCAGATGCTGGGCCAGGATATGGGAAACTATGTGGTGGCTACCACCACGGAATCCGACGAGAAGGGCCCGAAAAAGCCAGGCGCCATCAACGGCGGTTTTTTCACCAAGACTCCTGATATGCCGGCACAGTATCCCTCGGTTGTTGTCGCCGTCGATGACATCAAGGAATCCATGAAGAAAGTGGCGCAGGCTGGCGGCAAGGTGCTGGGCGAGCCGATGAAGATACCCGGCGTCGGACAATATGTCTCGTTCTTCGATACGGAGGGTAATCGCGTAAGCATGTTGCAACCCGCGTCACCCAAATACTCCCCGCCGCACTGATCACGTTAGACCTCAAGCACTCTGGTGATCTCGACATCACAGGGGTGATGTAGGGGCCGCTAGGCCATGGAATTAAAATACAACATAGGCATTGATTCCTCAATTGGAAACTGCTAGCTTTTTCGCGTGAGGAGAAAAAGCAGTCATGGCCAAAGCCCGTCGTTCCGGAAAAAGTCCTGCCTTCAACGAGAATGAAAGCCCGCTTTACCGGCTCTTCGCCCGGAAGGATTTGCGCGGCAGGCCGATGATTTCCGAATTTCAATTTGCCGCCGGAGAGCGGCTTCGCGTGGATTACGAGCATGCCCACTTCGGGCCGCGCATCACCTCATCCTGGGAAGGCGAGCGGACCGGTACAAGAAACTACAGCGCCATCAGCGACAACCGCATTGCTTTACTTTCCGATAGCGCCATCGATGCCCGCAAAAGGGTACACAACGCCTTCGATGCGGTAGGGCCCGAGCTTTCCGGCGTGCTCTATTATGTTTGCTGCCTGGCGGGCGGATTGGAGCAGGCTGAACGGATGCTCGACTTGCCCCAGCGCAGCGGCAAGGCTGTTCTTGCAATTGCACTGACCCGCCTTGCCCGCCATTACCGCTTGCTCAAGCCACCGGAACGGAGTGCGGCTAACCCGGATTTTGCCCATTGGGCGCTGGCGGATTTCCGCCCGCGGATTATGCCGCAAGAACCTGACGCGCATCAGACTTGATGCGCGCCACCATGGAGACAAGCCCGTTCGAGCGCTGCGGCGTGAGATGCTGTTTCAATCCCAGCTTCTCAAAAATGGCGTTGGCATCGAGCGCCAGGATTTGCTCAGGCGTCTTCCCGGAAAAAATCATGAAGGCAATGGCAATCAGGCCTTTGACGATTATGGCGTCACTGTCACCGGTGAAGGTCAGTGCGGAACCATTCAATTCCGAATAAATCCACACTTGGCTGGCGCAGCCGCTCACCTTGTATTTGGGAGTGCGGAACTTTTCCTCGAAAGGCGGCAACAGCCTGCCTAGCTCAATGACATAGCGGTAGCGTTCTTCCCAATCGTCGAGAAGCTCAAAATCGGCCTGCAGGTTTTCTATGGTATTCGTGCTCAACGCCAAACTCCCGGAGGAAACTGTCTCTTCCAAAGATAGGCGCTTGCCAGGCAGTTCTCAACTGGTCTTGGCGCTGACCGGACCCCGCCAGACTGGAATAAGGTCGTTAAGGCGAAGCGTTGACTGGGATGTCTGGGGCAGCCGTTTGGCCGAAGCCAGCTTCATGGACCCGGTCTCTATGGGATCGCTGGCCCTGGCCACGTCTGGCCGAACGGCAGAAGGCGTGGAACTGGCCTCATTTGCCCATTCATAGATCAGGCGAGCCCCATACTTGGCTTTGAGTTCCAGTTTATGGGCAACAAATCCCGCCGTTTCGCAAACCCTGGGCTGGCGCGCGCAAAAGGAGGCGAGATCGGAAAATGTGTTGGTGGCAACCTCAAAATAGCCGGTATCCGAGACTTCAGTGCTGGCAACGCTCGGCGCAGCCCCGCTCACGTCTTCAGGCGGCGACGGCATGAAAGCCGCAACGCCAGCCAAAACAATGATCGTCCGTATAATACGCATGTCCACACCCTTGATTGCGGCAAATTGTACGGAAAACATATTTCGGACGGTTAAAGCAAAAGTGCCGGATTCAAGTAGAATTTGGCGAAAATCTTCCATTTCCCGGTAAGGCAATTTTTACCCTGCTAAGCAACTGAAAGAGCGGAGGAATTTACTGGAAAGGCGGTGTTAACCAGCGGTGCGGCAAGGTGGCGGAATTGGGGTGTTTGTATGGGTATGGGTTACAATTCATGAAAGATGTGCTGGAGGAAGGCGGGCCAAAGCTGCGTCCGCTCTCTGTTCTGGCCCTCCTTGCCACTGCGGTCTTGAGCTTTGCAATTCTTTACAATGCATTCCTCGGGCAGGTGGACGGGGCTGGCCGCCGCAACTTTGTGGCTTCCCGGGAAACTGCCGGGGGTGCCTCAACGCGCGTGGATGTCATTGCCTCCAACAGCCGGAATGCCACCATTGTTCTGAAATATGATCCGCGCGTTGAAGAGGTTCAGCGTGGACTGTTGGCAACCGGCAATTACCGGGGCATGGTCGATGGCGTTGCCGGCAAGAACACTCGCATGGCAATTGCCGCCTATCAGAAATCCTCCGGCCTCCGGGTCAATGGCCAAGTGTCAAATGAACTCATTGAACATCTCCGCTACACCCAGAAAGTTGCCGCGGCTTCGGAATTTACCGCCAGCGTCGAACGGCTCGAAAGAAACCCGGGCGAGGCAGCAGCCCTTCGCCAGGTGCAGACCGGTTTGGCCGAACTTGGCTATGCTCCCGGCGAAATTACCGGCGACCTCACCAGCGCCACGATCCAGGCGATAATCCAATTTGAAAAGGACCGGGGCCTGCCGCGCAAGGGCAGGGTATCCGGCGCGCTGCTTGAGGAGATTTCCAAGATGAGTGGTGATTCCCTGATTGCCAGCGAATAAAACGCGGGCATTTCCATGCGTTTGAAATCAGAAGTCTGGGTTCAGGCCTTCATGCGCCGCTGCAGCGTTGAAGGAAAATACTGCACGATTGCCGCCAGGGGTGCCGCTGAAGCAGGCGCGGTTTTTATTATCGTCAACCGGCTTGACGGGCGCTTTCATCTTTTTGGTCCAGCACCCGGCCCCGCTTTTGACGATCATGGCAACCGGCGCTTTGTTGAGGAACTGCCGTTTCCGGCAACCGAAGCAGATGTCACATCGCTCTTGGCCCGCCGGAAAAAATTTGATTCGGACCTGTGGATTGTTGAAGTGGAGGACCGCGACGGAACCGCCGGACTCACCGCCGCAAGAATATGAAATCGAGTTAGGAAATTTTTAACCAAGTCTCGCCTTAACTGCAAAAAAGCGGAACCAATCCGCGAATACGTCAGCGTCTGCGAGGAATGGAAGAATGAATGTCGTTTTGCAGTTTCCAGTAAACCGCGTCGTACCAAGGGGCGCCGACGATGTTGTTCTTTCCGCCGAGGTTGTGATTTTCCCCGGGGTCCAGGTGGAGCGGCGCAATTTCAAGCTGGCAAAAACCGCGACGTCCGGCCGCAAACACCGCGTTTCGCAGGCGGCAATCGACGAGGACATGGCTTAACTCAGTTTAGCTGTAGTAGTTGCCGCCTTGCCGCAGGAAGTCTTGGACAGGGTTTCCGAAAGGCTTTCGCGCATCGCCTTGTCGAGCGCAGGCACCCAGAACACCGCAAATCCCCGTTCATCCGATGACAGCACTTTCCATCCCGAAGTTTCCACTTCGTTTTCATCCTCCTTCAGCGAAAAAGCATCAAAGATGCTCGGCGCCATTACCAGTTGCAGGCTGAATTTGTCGACGCCGGACTGCTCGTCGGTGACCGTATAGAGCGTCCTTCCAAATCTGGAATAAACCGTCAGGGTCCAAATTCCGTCGGGTAGGTTTGCATCCAGTGTGATCGGGCCCGATGTGAGATTGAACCGGCACAGCCCAAAGACTGTTCCGCTGGGATACTCGGGAAAAATCCTGTTTTGCGCCTCCACCGGCAGGATGAAGAACGTGTTGTCGGGAATGTCGCTCGCAAGTCGGTTGAGGCTCCGGTCAAACAGGAAGCCCGGCGCAAAAAGCACCATGCTGATATGCACAATAATGGCAAGGACTGCCGCAGTAATCACCCAGTATAGGTTTCGCAGGCTCAACAGCTCACCCGCTTCACGCTGGGAAGTTTCAGTTCACCCGCCGCCTGCAACCCGTCGGTATTCGAGACTACGAGCTGGAGGGTGAGGGCGCCTTCCACCGCAGGCCGTATCCAGTTTCCGGCAACAGGGTATCTGGCCATGGCCACGTTCAAAGAACCGTCGGGATCGCGCACAACTTCATCGGATGTAACGGCTGCGGAAGAGTCCTTGTCCTGGCTGTTCGAAGGCCCGACAGAAAGGCTCCACCAGCGCGACTCAAGATCCTTGGCGGAGATCCTGTAGACGCAGCCGGAGAGCAGCGTGCTGCCGTCGTCATCAATCGAATTGGTAAAGACTTGAAACAGGGATTGGGCTGGAGGCACTCTTCCTTCCATGAGAAAATGCGCCCGCGCGTAGGGGTTGGAAGCTTTTCCTGAGGCCAGATCCCACAAGCGCCAGGTGCCGGCAGCACCGGCGGGATTTGAGCCTACCGAATCAATAAATGACAGGGCAGAGGCCCAACCGCCCACCACGCCGCACAAGACACTGAAGATTTTTACTGATACCCGCGCCATCAATTACCCAGCATTAATCGAAAGGATTCAGTATTTTCAGGACCGATTTTTTCTTCTTCTTTTTCTTTTTCTTCTTTTCCGGTTCAACTGGGACGAACAGATCTTCCATGAAGGAGCTTTCAGGATCCACATCGGCGTTTGCTTCGGGCAGGACCAAGGTTTCATCCTGTTTTTTGGCGACCTTTGTGTTCTTCGGCTTTGCTGCTTTCTTGGCTGGCTTTTTCTTCTCAAACAGCGAGAACATGTCGTTGAGCACAACCGCAACGCCTTCCGCGTTTGCTGGCGGGCTTCCCGTGTCGATAGTTACAATGCCCGTTTCATCATCTGGGATAAGCACCGCATCTGGAGGCTGATCCGTTGCCGCGACCGCGTAGGTATCGTCAAGCGGAATGCCGGCAAGGCTCGCAGGCTGCTCACCCGCTTCGGCCACTTCCATGATCCGCTTCCAGGCGGGCGCTGGAATAAGGCCGCCGGTTACCTTTGCCATCGGCGTAAAATCATCATTGCCAACCCACACGCCCGTCACATTGTGGGCGGTAAATCCCAAATACCACGCATCCCTGTAGGCCTGGTTGGTTCCGGTCTTGCCGCCCTGCGGCGCAAAGCCAAGATCGGCCTTGCGGGCCGTTCCGCTTTTAACAACTTCTTTCAGCATGGAATTCAGTTCGGCAATCTTTTCTTCCGGCACGACTTGCTTTTGCGGCTTGGCGAATTTGGCGCGGTCATAAATGATGTCGCCATTGGGCCTTCTGATTTCCAGAATCGTATAGGGCTCCGCAAGCTTTCCGCCTGCCGCAAATGTTGCATAGCCCGTGGTGACATCCATCAGGGTGAGGGCGCTGGTTCCCAGGACCATCGGCGGCCAGGTTTCGAGTTCGCCCTGAATGCCCACGTCATGGGCCGCTTTAATGATGGCCGGCCGGCCGATATCGACCATCAGGCGGACCGGAACCGAATTGTAGGATTTGGCGAGCGCGGTTGTGAGCGTGATGCGTTCCGCCATATCTTCCGGAATAGTTTCCGGGCGACCAGCCGCCAACCGAGATGGGAGCATCCACCACCATGCGGTCCGGCGTATATCCCTCAAGAAGTGCAGCCAGATAAACAAAGGGCTTGAACGCCGAGCCCGTTTGCCGCTCGGCATTCGTGGCCCGGTTGAACTGGCTGTTTTCATAGTTGCGGCCGCCCACGATTGCCTTTACGGCGCCCTCGGGAGTCATGGTCACTGACGCGGCCTGGGTGAACCGGTAGCCCGGTCCCTCCGTGTCGATGACATCATTGAGAATTTTCTGGGCCGCTGCCTGCAGTTTCACGTCCACCGTTGTCTTGACCTCGATGACGAAATCGCTGAGCAGGCGTTGCTCTTCGAGAAGCGCGATGGTTTGCTCGTAGGCCCAATCCAGGAACCAGTCAGGGCTGTCGAGACTTCTTTGCGCAATCACCGGTGGGGCCTGGCGCCGTGCCTGCAGGAGTTCACCCTGGGTAATGAAGCCCGCGTCGAGCATGCGGTAGAGCACGACATTGGCCCGGGCCTTCGCTGTTTCCATATTCTGGTGCGGCGCATACTTTGAAGGTGCTTTGAAGAGGCCGGCAAGCATGGCCGATTCAGAGAGCGTGACGTCGCGGATGGATTTGCCGAAATAGAATTGCGCCGCCGCTTCCACCCCGTAATTGCCGCCGCCCAGATAGGAGCGGTCGAGATAGAGTTTCAGGATTTCCTGCTTTGGAAGCCGCGCCTCTATCCAGAGGGAAAGAAAGGCCTCATGCACTTTCCGGCGAATGGTGCGTTCGGGGCTGAGGAAAAGGTTCTTGGCCACCTGTTGGGTCAGCGACGAGCCGCCCTGCACCACGGTGTTGGCCCGCGCATTCTGCACGATCGCCCGCATCGTTCCGATGACGTCGACCCCGAAATGTTCGAAGAAGCGGGCGTCTTCCGTGGCAAGCACCGCCTTGATCAGGGATGGTGGAATGTCTTCAAGCGGAATGGCGTCGTCCTGCCTGATGCCGCGCTGGCCGATGATTTCGCCATTGGCGTCGGTGAATGTGATCGCAAATTCACGGCCCCTGTTCCAGACATCGCCGGTGCCGGAAAAGGGCGGCAGGGCAAAGGCCAGAAGGCAGAAGGCAAAAACCAATCCAAAGGTGGCAAAATCATCGATGATATCGACCAGGAAGCGGCGCGGGCCCGTGATCTTGAACCGGTAAACAAACGAGGAATAGGCCGAACCCCAGCGCTTCAAGGCGTCCCAGGTTTCAAAAACGCTGGAACTAACCAGCGAGTCAAAAGCCCAGAAAATCCGGAAAATGGGGTTGCGATTGGGTAGTTTTGCCACGTTTTTGACCGATAGACTCTTCTCTTAATCAGGACTTGCGAGAAATGCTTATACAGCAAATTACGGGTCGATTTAGGCAAAATCACGCTTGTTAGCAATTGCTCTTGGAATGCCGAAAGGATTAAGACGGGGCCATGACTGGCGAACTCCCCTTTTGGAAGACCAAGACCCTCTCTCAAATGAGCCGGGCCGAGTGGGAAAGTCTGTGCGATGGCTGCGGCCGTTGCTGCCTGAACAAGCTGGAAGACGAGGATACGGGCCAATTTCTCTACACCCGCACCGCCTGCAAGCTGCTTGATGTCAAGACTTGCCGATGCACCGATTACCCGAATCGGGCCGCCCGGGTGCCCGATTGCGTCACCTTGACCGCCGATAATGTGGGCGAGCTCGGCTGGCTTCCCCAAACCTGCGCCTACCGCCTGCTGGACGAGGGAAAAAGCCTCGCCTGGTGGCATCCCCTGGTGTCGGGGCGGGCCGAGACCGTAGCCGAGGCGGGAATTTCGGTCAGCGGCGAGGCCTATTCCGAAGAAGGCATTACTGTGGAACAGCTCCTCGACCACATCTGGAAACTGCCGAAGGCGAAGCGGAAAAAAGTCTAAAACTCTCTTCATGGTCGCGTGACCCGACCACCAGACTTTGTGCTTGGAGCGATTGATGGCCCTTCATCGTATCACGCTATGCCTTCTCTTTCTCTCGGCCTTGATATTCCCGCAGGCGGAAGTGCGCGCTGCCGCGGCCGATCTCGAGCTGGTGCTGGCAGTTGATGTTTCTGGCTCCATCGATGCGCGCGAAAGCGCGCTGCAGCGCGAGGGCTATCTTGCGGCGATCCGCAGTTCGGAGTTCGCCGCCGCCGTGCGCGCCGGATCTCTTGGAAGAATTCGCCTCGCCTATGTGGAATGGGCGGGCGAGGCTGCGCAGCAGGTCATCGTGCCATGGCGGGTGATCGATGGACCAGAGGCGGCGCAGGCCTTCGCCAACGAGTTGGCCGGGCGACCCGCCGCCCGCTTCCGCCGCGGCACATCCATTTCCTCAGCGCTCCAATTCAGCGCCGGACTGTTCGAGGGAGGCGGCACGCGCCGGGTGATTGACATCTCCGGCGACGGGCCAAACAACGCGGGCGGCAATGTGACCGCGGCGCGCGATGCGGTCGTGGCGCAGGGCATTGTCATCAACGGGCTTCCCATGTTGCTCAACCCGGCGCAAATTTTGCCGCCGCTCGACCGCTACTTCATCGATTGCGTGATCGGCGGCGAAGGGGCATTTTCGTTGCCCGTCAAGTCCGTCGAAGATTTGGGCGAAGCGATCCGGATGAAGCTGCTCCGCGAATTGTTGTCAACGAACGAGGGGAATGGCGGCGGAGATGTCATCCCGGCGGCAACAGAACCGCCAACCGATTGCCTCGCCGGCGAAAAGGAACGGGCCCGGCGCAAGGATCAGTATTGACTAATTTACCAGCTCCGCATGCACCAGATAGCGCTCCGATCCGCGCGTGATGGCATCGAAGGGATAGCAGGTGGCCAGCACCAGGTTGAAGCCGCTTGCATGCCGGTCGATGCCTGACTTGTTCCAGTCCACAATGGAGGTTCCGGTCACCCGGTAGGTGAACACCAGGCCATCGTCGCGGGTGATCGTAATGCGGTCACCCACCACAACATCCTTGAGAAAGGCAAAATGCGTGTCCCGGTGCGCCGAAACAACGGCGGTGCCGCGCTCGCCGATTGCGCGAGTTTCATCGAGAAGGGCAGGGCCGAAGGCCAGCGCTTCGCCGCTGCCGCCGTGGAGGACAATGGCGCTGGCCTGAATGCGGGAAATTTCAAGGCGCGCCACGGGCCAGGTATCGGCCCAGCTCCAGGCCTTGACCGGTTCGCCTGTCATGATCGCTTGGCTGAAAGCCCGTTCGAGGAGCACCTGCGCCAGTTGCGCCTTGGCAAATATCCACGCCGATTGCCCAAACAGGAACAGCGACAGGCCGAGGCACAGGGCGCTCAGAAAATTGAGGAGGGACCGGCGCGACAAGCGCACCGGTCCGACTTTGGGCAGAGTGAGGGTTGCGGGGACCATATCACATCTGCCGCAGGGACTGGCGGGGGATAGCCAGCCTTAATACAAGACTCAAAACCAGGAGAAATCCGGCGATGAGCAACATTAATTCCGCCGGCGTCGCGGTTTGCGGCAGCATCACCTGCTGCTGGCCGGGAATGGCCGCCGGCTTCTGCAACATGGCCAATTGCGTAAATTCGGCCTGGGCATCGCGCTGCTCGACAGCCGGCTCGTCTTCGCCAAACACCGAGTCATAATCCCAGCCCGCCGGCAGATTGAGCGGAATGTCGGCCCGCGTCAGTTTTTCGCCCGCCGGGCGCTTCGGTGTCTTGTCGACCGCCACAAGGCTGGTCTGGCTGGAAACGATCTGATGATCGAGAGCCATGCCGAGAATGGCCTTGTTCGCGTCATCGGAAGTCAGCGTGCCAAGGGTTGACGCCACTTCAAAGTCGGCAATCCGCCGCCGGGCCCAGAGCTTGGAAATGCCATCGCCTTTCGCGGCCTTTGAAATGGGCAACGTCACTTCCCAAGGTTGCGCACCGATATTACCGCTGATTTTCAGCGAACCGCCCAGGTCCTTGGCTTCCGCCATGAGCAGCACGGGTTCGCCGCGATAGAGGTCAGGCAGCATGTCAGGAGTAATCCTGGCAGCGTTGCCAACAAGTTCGGCTTTCAGCTCGGTCACCACCGGGCTGCCGATCTTGCTGAACAGGTCCTGCATCCGTGCCGTGACTTCCGCCGCCTCACCAATATGGGTGAAGGTGCCGCGGCCAAGTTCCGCCGCGCGCGTCATCAGATAGGAGTTGGGCGCCGAACCAATGCCCACCATGAATACGCGGCTGCGGCCAAGGCCCTTGCTGATAGTTGCAAAGAGCTGTTCCTCATTGCCGATGGCGCCGTCAGTCAGGAAAACCACCTGGCGCAAATGCGACGTGTCGGACGCATGGCTGTCCAGCAACGCCGCGCGCATCGGCGGGATCATTTCGGTTCCGCCACTGGCATTGAGCCTGCTCACAAAGGCGATGGCCCGGTCGATGTTTTCCTTGTCCGCCGAAACCGCATCGGCGAACAATTGATCCATCGTGTCATCAAAACGGATGACATTGAAGCGGTCGCCGGGCTTCATCTGGGAGAGGCCATAGATCAGGCTGTCCTTGGCCTGCACCATGGAAGGCCCTTCCATGGAACCGGAATTGTCGATCACGAAAATGGTCTCGCGGGGTTTGGAAACTTCGCTCGTCGGCGCCATTGGCGGCGTGACAAAACCCAGCAGATAGTTCTTGCCATTCACCGTTTCGGTAAACAGGCCCGCCTGCGGGGCCGTGCCGGCCGCCTGCCATTCCAGCGCGAAATCCTTGTCGGCGGGAACGTTTTCATCGGCCAGTGAAATCACCTGGCTCGCCGGGTCAGTCTTGATCGGATGATAAAGGCTCTTCACCTCGCCCAGCGCAAAACCCGCATTCAGGGTAACCGAGATCGTGGTTGGATTCACTGGCGCATATTTCCGGGGATCCAGAACCGGCGGACTGATGCGGTCCCGGTCCGGCACCGGGTCATTCACCGCCACGCCATAGCCGTCGCTCGAAAAATCAACCGACTGCACAATGGGGGCCGGCATGTAGCGCGGCGCCACCACCAGCGGCAGGCGCAGCGAGAATGTGCCCGACGATTGCTTGACCGTTTCCTGATACTCGATCTGCACGATCACCGTTTCATGGGGACCGATATTGGCCACCGAGTTGGTGAAAAGATTGGGCCGCTCCTGCTCGAGAAGCGCCGCCGCCTGGCCGCTGGCCTTGGCCGTTTCATAAATGACCTTGGCTTCCCTGCGTTCCTTCACCTCGCCGACGATCACCCGGTTCCCCGCAATGATCTTCAGCGTATCGACGGCGGAATTTTCCGGCAGCGGAAACACATAAACGCCTTCCACAAACCCATCCGCCGGGTTTTCAAAGCGCTGGGTCACAATGGTGCGGGCCGTCGGGCCCGAGATGGTCACATTGAAATCCGTGGCCAGCCGCGGCGCTTCGAGATATTTGCCGCCTTCCGTGGATTTGAGCAGCAGGCTTCCCGCCTTCACATCATTGGGGGTTATCAGGGCGAGTTTTGCCTCGCCCGCCCGCGCCTGTCCGAAGATGGTTAAGACCAGAACGAGAGCCAGTCCAAAAATGGCAACGATGATGTCGAGACGGGATTTGAAATTACGGGCACGTAAATAGGTATTCACTTTATCCTCCAGGGCTAGCCCCACTGCCAAGCCATGGATGGATTAGATACAACCACTTCTGCCTGCTTCGCCAAGGTGAAGAACGTCTTTCTTCCGGCGCCTTCCGCCACGCGGTGGTGGAAATGTGCGGGAATATGTGGAATGTTACGGCCACCATGAATGACGACGACCTTTCCCCCGAAGAGAATAAAGTGATCGGCGCCCAGGTGCGCGAGGAACTGGCGCGGCGCAGGCTTTCGCGCCAGCACCTGGCCGACAAGGCCAAGATCAGCCTTTCCACCCTGGAAAAGGCGCTGACCGGAACCCGGCCCTTCACGCTCGCCTCCGTGGTGCGCATCGAGGAAGCCCTGCAACTGCACCTGCGCAAGCACCGGCACATGCACAACGGCGACATGGAACTGGCCC
The DNA here is from genome assembly GCA_963810045.1 of uncultured Alphaproteobacteria bacterium. Taxonomy (GTDB): domain Bacteria; phylum Pseudomonadota; class Alphaproteobacteria; order Rhizobiales; family Aestuariivirgaceae; genus Aestuariivirga. The sequence goes on from CAWELV010000027.1 coordinate 99,303, forward strand.
CGGAATCCTTGGGGAGCTACTCCCACCCGGCCGTCTCCTGGCTGGAAGGCGATTACCTCACGCTTCGCCCGTCCTTCAGCGATGCCCAGTCGGCCTATGCCTACCGCACCGAAATCCGCTGGGACAAGGCGCTCTCCCATCTCGTCTTCCGCGAGTCGGATCGGCTTGATGCGGCCTTCAAGCAGGATGGCGCCGTCTCGGTTCCCCACCAGTCCGGCTACATCTATCTCGTCACCAACAAGATGGGCCAGTACCGCCTCATCATTCTCTCACGCCCCATGATCGGCGGCGAAATGTTCGGCCTCCTCAGCACCCTGCAGTCGGGCAGGGGAACCCTGCTGATCCCCGTCTCCACGCCCATCGTTTTTGTGCCCGTGAAGAATTTCAAGAGCGAGCTTCAGTTCGGAAAGTTCAATGCCGATTCCAGCATCCACGCCACCTATACCGCACTCCTCAAACGCGCCACGGAAGAGCCCTTCGTGCTGCTGGTGAAATAAGATTTGCATGATTGATCTTTCCGACTTTCCCATCACCCGGAAATGGCCGGCCAAATTTCCTGGACCGCATCCAGCTTTATTCGGTGCCGTCGCCCAATGGCGTCAAAGTCTCGATCATGCTTGAGGAAACCGGCCTTCCCTATGAGCCGCACCGCGTCAGCTTCGCCACAAACGATCAGAAATCGCCGGAATTCACGTCCCTCAATCCGAATATGAAAATTCCCGCCATCATCGATCCCAACGGCCCGGGCAACCGGCCGCTGCCCTTGTTCGAATCCGGCGCAATCCTGCTCTATCTTGCGGAAAAAAGCGGCCGGTTCATGCCGGAGGACGAGGCGGCCCGCCACCAGGCGATCCAATGGCTCATGTTCCAGATGAGCTTCATCGGCCCCATGTTCGGCCAGGTTGGATTTTTCCATAAGTTCGAAGGCCGGACCTATGAAGACAAGCGCCCGCGTGACCACTATGTGGCTGAGGCCAAGCGCCTGCTCGGCGTGCTCGACCAGCGGCTCGAAGGCCGCAAATGGATGATGGGTGATGAATACACAATCGTCGATATGTCCATATTTCCCTTGGTACGGAATTTGATTGGCTATTACGGAGCTGCCGATCTTGTCGGAATCAACGATTATCCAAGTGTCACGCGCGCCCTCGCGGCGTTTGTGGCACGCCCCGCCGTGGCCAGGGGCCTCAAGATACCGGTTGAGTCACCCTAAATATTTTCATTGCCTTTGCCTTCCCTGCTACACAGTATTGGAAGCCCGAAGCGTAGCTTGAGAATTGGGAACCTTGCGATATGGCCACAAAATATTCCAAAGCCCTGATTGTCGGAAGCGGCAGCGGACTCAGTGCCTCGCTGGCCCAGCTTTTTGCGCGCGAAGGATTTAAGATTGCCCTTGCCGCCCGGAACACGGAAAAGCTTGCATCCCTCTGCAACAGTACCGGGGCTACGGCTTTCTCTTGCGATGCTTCCGACCCTGATCAGGTTTCGCAGCTCTTCCAGGATGTCGAACGCAAGATCGGCGAGCCCGATGTCGTCATATACAACGCCAGCGCCAGGTCGAGGGGACCGTTCATTTCCCTTGTTGCATCCGAAGTCGAGCAGGCCATCAGAACAAGTGCGTTTGGCGGCTTCCTTGTCGCCCAAGAAGCGGCAAAGCGCATGGTGCCAAATGGCCATGGCGCAATTTTATTTACCGGAGCATCCGCCAGCGTGAAGGGCTATGCGCAGTCAGCCCCATTCGCCATGGGCAAGTTTGCGCTCCGCGGCCTTGCACAAAGCATGGCGCGCGAACTCGCTCCCCTGGGCATTCATGTCGCCCACTTCATCATTGACGGCGCCATCAGGAATCCCGGCCGGACCGAGCCGCCGGAAAACCCCGATTCAATACTCGATCCAGACGCGATTGCCGCCAATTACCTGCATGTTCTGCGGCAGCCGCGCAGCGCCTGGACCTGGGAAATGGAACTCAGGCCATGGGTGGAGAAATTCTGAAATAAAATCTCCACTGGTCGGAACTTTTGGGCGCGTTCAAAATTATTAGTGATAGCACGAAAAACGAAGCTGGTGATTTGCCGTCCAGCCTTGGTGAAAAGGTTTTTAGATCAGAGGGCTGTTGCACGGCTTTATCGGCGAATTGAAGAGGAGAGGCGGAAGTCTCTCCTTTTTTGAGCAAGGAAAGCCACCTTGGATAGCCTGTTCCGAAGAAGATTAATCCGCCGCAAAGCCAGACCCTCCAGCCATGACGGGTCAGGGTCCTTCATCGCAATGGCGGCACGATCGTCAATTCATAGGAAATTTTAGCTGCCGCAGGAACTCCTGGAGCGTCTTGAGCGTTTCTGTTCTACGGCGCGCGCCTGTCGAAGAAGCGTTGTGAAACGTGCGCCTGGGAAAGTGGCAACCTATGAAGACGATCTCTTGCGCGATAGGGCTGGTTGCAGCGATGCTGTTATCCAGCTCTGCAAATGCCGGGCAATGCGGTCCTAAGGAAATGGTTACCGAACAACTCGGCGACCGTTTTGGCGAAGTCACCTTTGCCTCGGGAGTTGCAATCGACAGTTCAGTGAAATTCTTCGGCAATCCACAGACCGGAATCTGGTCAATGGTGGTGATCAGGCCTGATGGCTTTGCCTGCGTAATTGCCACTGGTGAAGGTCTCGAAGTCGTGAAGCTGGCGTTTGCCGAAGGAACTTTTTACTAACCGTTTAAAACGGGCTGATGCACTCGCGCACCCGGCCGCTGTAGGACACCCATGTGTTGTTGCGCGGGTTATATGAACGGTAGCGTTTGAGGCACCATTCAATATGGCTGTTACTCCACCCGCCTTCGTCATCTTCATCATCGTAATAGTCATAATCTCCATCGTAATAGCGATGTGATCCTATGGTGTCATCAACGGCAAATGGAAGGGTCCACCACGGTGTTTCGTAATAAAAGCCGCGGTAGAAGTGGCGGCATTCGCCTCTGCGGTATTCGCAGCGGCTGCCGTGGCGCTCACGGTCCCATTTGGCGATGGGAATGATGTTGGGATTGACCGCAATTAAGTCAGCGGGCCTCATCAGCGGAGCAGGGGATGCAGGCGGTCCAAAAGCTGTCAAGGCGCCAAACGCGAGCAGGGCACCTACCGTCAACGGATAGATTTTCCTGATCATTTTTTACTCCCATTACACGGGGGTCAATGCTGGCAATTGGGCCGCGGACCTATCCGCCACTCTCAAGTCCGAAGTCTGCAAAAGGTTCCCATTTTTCTCATTGCCACTGCCGCACTCAGCTTAGTATCCTTGCCACAGTGTGACCAAGCCTGAACTCACCAGACCCCTATGGCTTGCCGCCGGTTACATTGGTTTTTCGATGATTGTTATGCTGTCCCTGGTGCCCGCCGGGTCACGGCCTCACTCAGGCTACGGTGGTGAATACGAACATTTGCTTGCCTATGCGCTGGTAGGCTTCGCATTTGGAATGGGTTATCGCACCGCGCGATGGCAGCTTTTCGCAGGGCTCGCACTTTCATCGGCGGCAGCCGTTCTGGAATTGCTCCAGACCTTTGTTCCAGGACGCAACGCCGAAATAGCCGGTTTTTTGATCAGTTCGATGGGAGCTTGGCTGGGCCTTGCCGTGTCAATTGTTGCGTCGGCCGTTCTGCGCGCCACGAAGTGAGATCAAATATCCTGGTTCTGCGGCAGGATGACGAGGTCACGTATGGTGACATTGGCGGGGCGGGTCAGCATGAACAACACCGCTTCGGCCACGTCCTCGGAGCGCAGGCCATCATGGGTGGCGACCTTGGCTTCAATATCAGCCGGGTTGCGAAATCCCCACAACTCGTTGAGCACGGTGCCGGGCGCCACCGCTCCCACCCGCACATTGTGCGGCGCCACCTGCCGCCGCAGGTCATGCACAAAGGCCTGCACCGCGTGCTTTGATGCAGCGTACACCGCCTCTCCCGGAATGACCTGATGGCCCGCGATCGAGCTGGTAACAATGATATCGCCGGACCTGGTTCTTGATCATGTGGGGGAGCACGGCGCGGCACAGGCGGAACACACTGTTCACGTTGACGGCCAGCATCTCGTCCCATATGTCGGCATTGCCCTCCACCACTTTTCCCGGATTATAAAGCCCGGCATTGGCGAGAAGAATGTCAATGCGCCCGAAACCGGGCAAGCGCCTCTGAAGCCACCCGCTCAACTTCGGCAGGCTTGGCGAGATCAACGGGAAGAACCAGGCTTTCAACCGCGCTGAGTTTTTTGGCCACCGCCTGCAAGCGCTCCGCCGAACGGCCGACCAGCACGAGCTTTACCCCTTCAGCCGCAAGCATAGTCGCCAGCGCCCGGCCAATGCCGGAACTGGCACCGGTAATGAGCGCCACTTTGCCAGTGAGTTTCTGGGCCATGACTAGGCCGCATCCATCTTCGGCTTCCTGATCTGTGCCGCCGCTTCGATGATCAGCGGGTCCAGCCCTTCGCCGCCCTTGGCCAAGTGTTCGAAGAGGTGCTTGCGCATGCGCGGATCCCAGTAATTGTTGAGATGCGTGGCCGCCTCTTTCACGCGCGTCCTCGCGGGGGTAGCCCTTGAAAAAATCGGCAATCTGGTTGGCCATGCGCAGCATGTCGCGGGTTTCCATCGTCTACTCCTGCTCGAATATCATGACGCCGCCCTTGGACAGGGCCGCAAGTTTCAGTCCCGCCTGCTTGGCGAGTTGCAACGCCAGGGCGGTTGGCGCCGAGATGGTGGCCAGCGCGCCGATGCCGGCGAGCGCGCATTTCTGCACCAGCTCGAAGCTGCAGCGGCTCGACATCAGCACAAACCCGTCGCGCACATTCGTTTTCGAATTTGCCAGCGCCCCGATCAATTTGTCGAGCGCATTATGCCGGCCCACATCTTCCCGCGACAATAGGATGACGCCGTCAGCCGAGCACCAGGCGGCCGCATGCACCGTGCGGTTCACCGCATTCATCGGCTGGAATTGCGGCAGCGCTTCGATAGGCCCGCGCCACGGCCTGCGGCGAAAGCGCCGTGTTCACGACGATGCCGTCGGGCATGCGGATCGCGTCCTTGATATCCTCAATGCCGCAAAGCCCGCAGCCCACGCGGCCTTCAAGGCTGCGCTTCACCATGCGGTCGCGGTTCAAATGTTTTTCGTCAACCGCGAGATCAACCGCCAGGCCTTCTTCCGAGGGCAGCGTAAGAATGCCCTTGATATGGGAGGCCGAGGTGATGATCCCTTCGGCCAGCGCAAAGCCTGCGGCGAAATCATCGAGATCGGCAGGCGTGGCCATCATCACCGCATAGGGCGCTGAATTGAACAGGATGGCAACCGGCACTTCCTCCGGCACCTGCCAGATGGTTTTGATGGGGCCGGTGGGGCGTGCAAAATGCCGGCGGCGATGGAAGGCCCTCATCCGGCCTTCGTCCTTCACCCCGCACGGGAAGGCGCTGGGCTCACGCCTTCGCCCGTGGCCACTTGGCATGCGGGGTCCCGACAGGCCGGATGACGGGATCTTCATGTTCACTCAGCGGCGACAAGGGGTTTGACTTCAATGCGCTTGTTCTCGTCCTCGCGGATTTCCCAGTCCTTCTGCCAATCCGATTGCTGGTTGGACAAGGTCACCTGAACCGCCGTCACCTTGTATTCCGGGCAGTTCGTCGCCCAGTCGGAATTTTCCGTGGTGATCACATTGGCGCCCGACACCGGATGATGGAACGTCGTGTAGACAACGCCCTGCGCCATGCGTTCGGAAACCAGCGCCCGCAGCGTTGTGGCTCCCACGCGGCTGGCGATGGACACCATCTGGCCGTTCTTGATGCCGCGCACCTCCGCGTCATGCGGATGGATTTCAAGAATATCCTCGGGATGCCACGCCACATTTTCGGTGCGCCGCGTCTGCGCCCCCACATTATACTGCGACAGGATGCGGCCCGTGGTGAGAATGAGCGGGAAGAAGCGGTTGGTGCGTTCCGTCGTCGGCACGAATTCCGTGATCATGAAGCGTCCGAGGCCGCGCACGAAGCCGCCCACATGCATGATCGGCGTGCCTTCCGGCGCCTTGTCGTTGCAGGGCCACTGCACCGAGCCGAGCCGGTCGAGCTTGTCGAAGGACACGCCGGCAAACGTCGGCGTCACCCGCGCGATCTCGTCCATGATTTCGGAGGACGAGTTGTAGTTCATGTCATAGCCCATGGCCTGCGAGAGTTCGCACACCACTTGCCATTCATCCTTGCCCTGCATCGGCGCCTTCACCTGGCGCACCCGGTTGATGCGGCGCTCCGCATTGGTGAAGGTGCCATCCTTCTCGAGGAAGGATGTGCCGGGGAAGAAGACATGGGCAAAGGCCGCCGTTTCATTGAGGAACAGGTCCTGCACCACAACGCATTCCATGCGCCTCCAGCGCATGGGTCACATGGTTTGTATTGGGGTCCGACTGGGCAATATCCTCGCCCTGCACGTAAAGGCCCTTGAAGGTGCCTTCGACGGCCGCGTCAAACATGTTGGGAATGCGCAGGCCCGGTTCGGAATCAAGCGAGGTCTGCCAGACCTGCTCGAACATTTCGCGCACCGAGTTGTCGCCGACGTGGCGGTAGCCCGAATATTCATGGGGGAATGAGCCCATGTCGCAGGAACCCTGCACATTGTTCTGGCCGCGCAAGGGGTTCACGCCCACGCCGTTGCGGCCCACGTTTCCGGTGAGCATGGCAAGATTGGCCATGGCCATCACCATGGTGGAACCCTGGCTGTGCTCGGTCACGCCAAGCCCGTAATAGATGGCCCCATTGCCGCCCGTGGCATAAAGCCGGGCTGCGGCGCGCACGTCGGCCGCCGCAACCCCGGTGATGGATTCCAGCGCTTCCGGCGAATTCACCGGCTGGCGGATGAAGTCGGTCCAGCGGGCAAATTCCTTCGGATCGCAACGCTCGGCGATATAGGCCTTGGCTTCCAGCCCTTCCGTGAGAATGACATGGGAGAGGGCGTTGACCATGGCCACATTGGTGCCGGGCCGCAAAGGCAAATGAAAATCTGCCTCAACATGCGGCGAACGCACCATGTCGATGCGGCGCGGGTCAAGGATGATGAGCTTGGCGCCTTCGCGCAGGCGCTTTTTCATGCGCGAGGCGAAAACCGGATGGGCATCGGTGGGATTGGCCCCGATCACCAGCATCACGTCGCATTCATCAACCGACTTGAAATCCTGGGTGCCGGCCGAAGTGCCGAAAGTTTTGCTCAGGCCATAGCCCGTGGGCGAATGGCAGACGCGGGCGCAGGTATCCACATTGTTGTTGCGGAAGGCGGTGCGCACCATTTTCTGCACCACGAACACTTCTTCATTGGTGCAGCGTGACGAGGAGATGCCGCCGATGGAGCCGCGGCCATATTTCTTCTGGATGTCCATGAAGCGCTTGGCGGCAAAGCCGATGGCTTCTTCCCAGGACACTTCCTTCCACGGGTCGGTGATCTTGTCGCGCACCATGGGCTTCATCACCCGGTCCTTGTGGCTGGCATAGCCCCAGGCAAAACGGCCCTTCACGCAGGAATGGCCCTCGTTTGCGCCGCCATCCTTCCAGGGCACCATGCGGACAACTTCATCGCCTTTCATTTCGGCCTTGAAGGAGCAGCCCACGCCGCAATAGGCGCAAGTTGTGACGACCGAAGTTTCCGGCTTGCCGAGCTCGATCACTGATTTCTCAATGAGGGATCCCGTGGGACAGGCCTGCACGCAGGCGCCGCAGGATACGCATTCGGAATCCATGAACTTCTCGTCCATGCCCGCCGAAACATGCGAAGCAAACCCGCGGCCATCGATGGTCAGCGCGAAAGTGCCTTGCACTTCTTCGCAGGCCCGCACGCAGCGCGAGCAGACAATGCATTTCGCCGGATCGAAAGTGAAATAGGGGTTGCTTTCATCCTTTTCCTTGAAGCGGGGGTTCGCTTCGCCGTCCAGGCGCACCGGCGAAACGTGATTGTCGCCTTCGAACCCATAGCGCACATTGGCAAGGCCCACCGTGTCAGCCATGTCCTGCATCGCGTTGTCGCCGGTCAGCGGGTGATCGGAAAGGTAGAGTTCCATGACACCCTGGCGCAGCTTGCTGAGCCGGTCCGTCTGGGTGTGGACTTTCATGCCCTCGGCCACCCATGTGGTGCACGAGGCGGGCGTGCCCTTGCGGCCTTCGATTTCAACCAGGCACAACCGGCATGAGCCGAAGCTTGCCATGTTGTCGGTGGCGCAGAGCTTTGGAATCTGGGTGCCAAGCTCCATGGCGGCCCGCATGACCGAGGTGCTTTCCGGAACCGTGATGGACTGGCCATCGATTTCCAGTGTCACCATGGTGGTGGATTTGGATTTCGGCGTGCCGTAGTCGGTTTCTGTGATCAGGGTCATGGGGTCACCTCACTCCGCCGCGTGCATTTTAGCAGGCCGGTCAAAATCTTCAGGGAAATATTTTACGGCACTTTGCACCGGCATCGGCGTCAAGCCGCCCATGGCGCAAAGCGAGCCGTCAGTCATCGTCTGGCAGAGATCATCGAGCAGCAACAGGTTCTCGTCGCGCTCAATGCCGGCCACAATCTTGTCGATCACCTCAACGCCCCGGGTGGAGCCGATGCGGCAGGGCGTGCACTTGCCGCAGGATTCAATGGCGCAGAACTCCATGGCAAACCGCGCCTGTGCTGCCATGTCAACACTGTCGTCGAACACCACCACGCCGCCATGGCCCACCATCGCGCCATTGGCGGCAAAGGCTTCATAGTCCATTTGCAAGTCGAGTTGTGAAGCGGGCAGGTAAGCACCCAACGGCCCGCCAACCTGTACGGCGCGCAATGGCTTGCCCGTTGCCGTGCCGCCGCCAAAATCCTCAATGAGTTGGCGCAGCGTGATGCCGAAAGCTTTTTCGACAAGGCCGCCCTGCTTGATATTGCCGGCGAGCTGGAAGGGAAGCGTGCCCGCGCGAACGGCCCATGCCATAATTTTCGTAGGCCTTGCCGCCTTCCGCCAGAATGTAAGGCACGGCGGCAAAGCTCAGCACGTTGTTGATGATGGTAGGTTTTCCGAACAGGCCAGAAAGCGCCGGGATTGGCGGCTTGGGCCGCACCATGCCGCGCTTGCCTTCCAGGCTGTCGAGCATGGCGGTTTCCTCGCCGCAGATGTAAGCGCCGGCCCCGCGCCGCACTTCAAGCGAGAAGGAATGCTCCGTACTCTGAATATTCTGTCCCAGCCACTTGGCTGACGTGGCAATGCGGATGGCATCCTTCATGACCCGGATCGCGTCGGGATATTCCGAGCGGATATAGACAAAGCCCTTGCTGGCGCCGCCGGCGATGCCGGCGATGGTCATGCCTTCGATCAGCATGAAGGGATCGCCCTCCATCACCATGCGGTCGGCGAAAGTGCCGCTGTCGCCCTCGTCGGCGTTGCAGCAGACATATTTCTGATCCGCCTTGGCATCATGCACGGTTTTCCACTTGATGCCCGTGGGGAAGCCCGCACCGCCACGGCCGCGCAATCCGGAGGTGGTGACTTCGGCAACGATCTCAGCCCCGGACATCGTCAGCGCTTTTTCCAGGCCAACGAACCCGCCATGGGAAATATAATCGGCAAGCGAAAGCGGATCGGTGATGCCGCAGCGCGCGAAAGTGAGGCGTTCCTGGTTCTTGAGATAGGGAAGCTCTTCGGTAAGGCCGAGAGACAGCTTGTGCTTGCCGCCCTCATGGAACCTGGAATCAAACAGGGATTTTCACATCGCCCGCTTCAACTCCGCCGAAAGCCACACGGCCCTTCGGCGTCTCGACTTCAACAAAGGGCTCAAGCCACAAAAGCCCGCGCGAGCCATTGCGGATAATTTTTACGTCAATTTTCCGTGCGGCGGCTTCGGCCACGATGGCATCAGCCACCTCATCGGCGCCAACGGCGCGGGCGGCGGAATCCTTCGGCACATAAATCTTGATCATGAGGCCAGTTCCTTAACCAGCGTCTCAAACTTTTTCGGCGTCATGCGGCCCATGGGGCGCTCATCCACCAGCAGGGAAGGGGACGTGGCGCAAAGCCCGAGGCAATAGACCGCCTCCAAAGTGATGGCGCCATCAGATGTGGTCTCGCCGAATTTCACTTTCAAGGTTTTCTGCGCGGCCTCCGCCAGCTCATTGCCCTTCATCGATTGGCAGGCTTCCGCCCGGCACATTTTCACCACATGGCGGCCCGCGGGCTTGCGCCGGAATTCATGGTAAAAGCTCACCACGCCATGAACTTCGGCGCGGGAAATGTTGAGCGCCTTGGCCAGAACCGGCAGCGAGGCCTCCGGTATATGGCCCACCTCATGCTGCAAATCATGCAGGATTTCGAGCAAAGCGTCAGGCTTGTTGTCATAACGCGAAGCAATGACACTGGCCACATCAGGTTTCGTGACGCGAACGTCAATAAGGGTATGTTTTCCGGACATGCTCCATTATGGCAGAACCCCCGGGTTTTAGCCAATTGCGCCAGCCTATGGGCCTATAGGCGAGGCCGATCAAGAATCCGGGTCGCGGCGGAGACCCGGCATCATCAGGGCAAAAATCCTCGAAAAATGGCTCTGCTTGAATTCAGACTCAAGCGGACAGGGGCCATCCCCGCAATTGTGGCGTTCGCGGCATTGCCCCTCGGTCTGCTCCAGCGACACGTTCCGCTTGGCATTTTTGCAATAGTGATAGCCCGGATTGATGGGAATGCGCATGAGTCCTGCCTCCTTGTGCCAATGGGCACTAGGCGCGGGAATTAGTCATTGATCTGGATCAAGCAGCAGTTCATGCGTCTCATAGCACCAACCGCCCCGCTGCCGCGAAACGAGCTTGTCGAAAATCCGTTCCCTGTCCCGATCCACTGGAAGGCCCAGTTGAATATCAAGATTCTCGTAGGGGATTGTGAACGCCTGAAGACGGTGGATAGCCGTGAGGCAGCTGAGCGTGGGCTCTGCATTACCAGAATAGACAATACGATTTAGGTAGGCTTACAAGTCCATAGATCATCTCTCGGTCGATTACCTGCGAGGGCAAATTTCAACCGGATGAACGATTGAATGAATTATTTTGCTACTTGTGAGAAGTATTGGCAATCTGCCTTTGCATCACGCCGCCAAGCGGCTTTTCTCCTTGGCGAAGGGGCTCAGGCCCAGCCAGTCCTGCATGGCATCGGCAATTGACCTGTCGCCCTGAATATCGAGCTCCCTGGCCTCAACTTCTTTCTTCACCGTGGTGACGCCCATCCAGATTGCCGTCATGGCGCGGAGCGAACCGGAGATGAAAAGATCCACCTCAAAGCCCGGATCGGTACTGCATAGGTCCACCTTGCCGTCGGGCTCGACGACCAGCCAGAATTTTTGCCGGCCCTTTTCAACCTCCGGAAAATAATAGGCGATGGTGCAGCGCTTTTTTGGCAGCGGCTTGGGATCAAGCCAGCGGCGCATGTCCCACATCAGCAGCGAGGGATCGAGATTTTTGAGCGACACCTTGGACTCAACCCAGCGCTGGGCCCAAAAGCCCATGGCCATGACAATGGGTTTCAGGTCTTCTCCCGCCACGGTCAATTGATATTCCTTGCCGCCCTGCTTGGTTGAAACTTCTTCAATGATTCCGGCTTCGCGCATTTCAACCAGGCGCTTGGAAAGCAGCGTCGGCGACATGCGCGGAACGCCGCGCCGCAAATCGTTGAAACGCCGCGTGCCGCAATACATTTCGCGCAGGATCAGCGGCGTCCAGCGCGAACAGAAGATTTCCGCTGCCATCGCCACCGGGCAGAACTGGCCATAACTTCCGTGTTCGGACATCTCTTTCCTCCAATTTTCGTTGGAATATAGGCTATCATGCTACGCAGCCACACAAGCCAGTACAGAAACTGTACCGAATTGCCTCCCAAGCGCATGGCAGCCGGCACTGCCAGTACAGATTCAGGACTAGCGAGGGCGAGCTGATATGGGCACGATAGAACCAAGCAAAAGCCTATAGGGAGACCGCCATGAGTACCGTTACCAAATTGAAACCCGGAAAAATCCGACCTCGCTGCCATCGCCGAAAAGCTCGGCCGGGAATTCGCCGGGAGAGCGGCAGGATTGCCGATGAGAACGACAGTTTCGTCGCCGAAAATTATGCCGCCCTGAAAACCTCCGGCCTCGTCGAGGCAGGCGTTCCAGCCGAACTCGGCGGCGGCGGCGCGAATGTCACCGAACTTGCCGACATGCTGCGCACCCTGGCGCACCATTGCGGTTCAACGGCGCTGGCCTTTGCCATGCACACACCATCTCGTCGCGGTTCCGTCCTGGCGCTGGACGCACCAGAAAGTGGCTGCCGTGGAGCCACTGCTGAAGCGCGTCGCGGCTGAAAAAATAATCGTCGTCGACCAGCGGCGGCTCCGATTGGGTGGCCGGCGCCGGCAAGGCCGAGCGTGTCGAAGGCGGCTACAAGATCACGGCGCGGAAGGTTTTTGCCTCGGGCTCGCCCGCGGGCAGCATTTTCATGACCAGCGCTGTATTGGAAGAGCCGGGCCAGGAGCCGATGGTTCTGCATTTCGGCATACCGATGAATTCGCCTCAGGTGCGCATCGATCCCACCTGGAAAACCTTGGGCATGCGCGGCACCGCCTCCCATGATTTCATCATCGAAGGCCATGTGGTGCCCGAAGCGGCGGTAGCCCTGAAGCGCAAGGCCGGCGAATGGCACCCGTTGTGGCACATCATTGCCACCATCGCCTTCCGCTGATCTATAGCGTCTATCTCGGCGTTGCCGAAAGCGCCCGCGATATTGCCGTCAAGCATGGCAAAGAAGCGGCGGCAGCGACCATCACATCACTGAGCCTCGTCGGCCAGATGGATACAGAACTGCAAGGCGCGCGGGTTGCCCACAATTACATGCTTGAAGTCGTCGCGCGGAACACGCCGGGTGCCGAGAGCATGAACGATGTGATGATGGGACGGAAGCTTGTGGCAAGTCCATGCCATCCGCGCCGTTGAGCTCGCCATGGAAGCGGCGGGCGGCGCCGGCTTCTTCCGCGCCCAGGGACTCGAACGCAAATTCCGCGACATTCAAGGTGCCCGCTACCACCCCATGCAGCCTGGACCCGCAAGCCGAATATGCCGGCGCCATGGCGCTGGGAATGCCGATGGATAAGATCTTCTAGCGGGAAAGAGGCCCTCATCCGGCCTGTCGGCCACCTTCTCCCATGCCAAGTGGCACGGGAGAAGGCGATAATCCCACAGAACTTCGCCTTCTCCCGTCCGCAGGATGGGAGAAGGTGGCCGACAGGCCGGATGAGGGCCCTTCGCAATGACGTGACGGAACTCAGCCCTTCGGCAAAATGTTCTGGTTCAGGTGGAACACATTGCCGGGGTCATACTTCGCTTTGATTTTCTGCAGCTTCGGATAGTTTGAACCATAGGCCGCCGCCACCTGATCAGACGCCTCGTCGTCACCCAAATAGTTGACATAGCGGGCTGTGGACCTGAATGGCTTCATGGCATCATAGGTCTCGCGCGCCCAGGCGGTGCAGGCTTTCGTGGCGGTAGGGTCCATCCATTCCGACAGAATCGCCATATTGTAGCCAACGCCGCGGTGCGGAAATGCGGTCGCATCAACCGGAACCCGGCAGGCCGCCCCATGGAAATGCTCGATCAGTATGGCACCCATGGGCGTGGGGCATTTGGCAAAACAGGCAACCAACGTGTCAATCGCCCCATCGCTCAGCTCCGAGAGGAAACTTGATTTCCAGTAGTTGAGCGCGCCCTTGGGATAGCCCGCATCAAGCATTGAGTTGAGCGCGTTGTAAGGAATGGGGCCGACCGCATCCATCACCGGAGGGCCGAATGCCTTGATGGGCTTCATGGCCTTCTCGCCCGCGGCCAGATCGCCGAAATGGCCCACCACCAATGCCGCAAGTTTCATCCCCGATCCGTCAGGCGCGTGCACCAGGGCGCCGAAGGCAACAACTTCATCAGGCAACGACTGCGTCGTTTCGCGGTAAAACCGCAGCACATCGCGCGCCTTGTCGAAGGGGTGTGCTGCAAGCCCGCCGGTGACCATCGGGCCCACCGGATGAAGCTTGAATTCAAAGGATGAGACCACGCCGAAATTTCCCCCGCCACCACGCACCGCCCAGAACAGATCGGCATTCTCATCATTACTCGCCCGCAGCACCTTTCCATCCGCCATGACGATCTCAACGGAAAGCAGATTGTCGAGGGCCATGCCATGCTTTCCCATGAGCCAGCCGAGTCCGCCGCCGAGCGTGAGCCCGGCGACGCCGGTTGAGGAGACCACGCCGCCGGTCGTAGCGAGGCTGTGAATCTGGCTCTCGCGGTTGAATTCCGCCCAGGTGACACCACCTTGGACCCGCGCCGTGCGCGCCTTCGCATCAACATGAATGCCCTTCATGGGCGCCAGATCGATCATCAAGCCTTTGTCGACGGTGGCACGCCCCGCCACATTGTGGCCGCCGCCCCGCACCGCAATTTCAAGACCGAGTTTGCGGCCGAGATTTACCGCATCCACAATATCAGCCGTGCCCTTGCATCGGGCAATCAAGGCCGGGTGCTTGTCCACGAGGCCATTATGGATTTTCCTGGCTTCTTCATAGCCCGCATCGGCAGGCTGCAGCAGCTGCCCGCCAAAGGTCTTGGCGAGTTCGGCAACGTCTTGCGAAAGTGATGAGTCTTTGGCCATGGTATGCCCTCCTGGAAATATGCGCTTGGCAAACATTGCAGTCAGGAAAAGAGCGTCAAAAGCAGCTCAACATTAAGTCCATTCAGCAGATTTGTCCAACCAGCGCAGATGAGGGTAGTGTATCGGTTTGAATTCCGGTTCAAGGAGGAACACCATGTCCAAGCTCTACGGCGAAAGCCACCGCAAGCTGCAGCGCGAGTTTGACACGGAGCGCCTGGCCGACCGCATCGAAGAGCGCCTGTTCCACGAGCACATCACGCCCGACGATCAGGCCTTCATCGAACGCATGGACATGTTCTTTCTGGCAACCGCCGACGCGGAAGGCCGCCCCAACTGCTCCTACAAGGGCGGCGATCCCGGCTTTATCCGCGTGCTCGATCCAAAAACATTGGCGTTCCCAAACTATGATGGCAACGGCATGTATCTTTCCATGGGCAACACGCTGGAGAACCCGGAGGTGGGCCTGCTCTTCATCGATTTCGAAAGGCAGAAGCGCATGCGGCTCAATGGCACCGCAAGCATTGTGCCGGCAGGTTCAATTGAGTCCGCATATCCGGAGGCGCAGTTCGTGGTGAAGGTCAAAGTCAGGCAGGTGTTTCCCAATTGCCCGCGCTACATTCACAAGATGCAACTGGTGGAACGCTCAAGCTTCGTGCCGCGCGCCGATATCACCACGCCTGTTCCCGCATGGAAGCGCATGGAATGGTCCTGCGACGTGCTTACCCAAGAATGATCCGGCTTTACTCGGAGATCAGAGCAAGCGGTAATTGAAGAATTTGCGGCCATAGGTAAAATGTAGCAATCTGCGCTCACAAGTAGAGAAACGCTGCTTCCGCATGACTGTTCTCAATCTCCAACTGCTTGGCGGCTTCAAGGTTCAGAATGAGGCTGGCCAGGAAATTGTCATTCCGGCAAGAAAGGGCCGTGCTTTGCTGGCGATACTCGCTGTTTCCCCGTCTGGTACAGCAAGCCGGGAAAAATTGGCAGCGCTTCTTTGGAGCGATCGGGGAGAAGATCAGGCCCGCAGTAGCCTGCGCCAGACATTGACTGTGCTCCGCAAGGAACTTGGGGCGATAGGCGCAAACCTGCTCATTGCGGATGACCAGCGGGTGGAACTCGCACGCGACACCATGGAAATAGATGCCGTGTCCATTGTCAGCCTGTCAAAAACGAATGATGTGACGGCACTTCGCCGTGCGGCAAATCTGTATCAGGGGGAATTCGTTGCCGACGGGGAAGTTAGGGATCCGATGTTTGAAGAATGGCTTGCCAGCGAGCGCAGCCGGTTCCGTGATTTGATGATATCCATCCTTGACAGACTTTTGACGCTCGAACCGGCGGTCGAACGTGTGGCTCTTGGCAAAGCGCCTTCTTGCCCTTGACCCGTTGCGTGAGGCGTCCCACCTTTTTCTCATGAGTGCCTATGCCGATAGCGGCGAGCGCAGCATGGCGCTTCAGCATTATTCTGTATGTCGGGACCTCCTGAAATCCGAACTGAATGTCCAGCCTGGTAAGGAAATTGAACAGCTCCGCCAGCGTTTGACGACCGAGGGGCCTACGGTTTCGATGACATCCCAATCCGTTTCATCAATCCACCGTCACAAAATCGCGACCCTAAGCTTCAGGCGAAGCCATCGGTCGCCGTCCTAAACTTTGCCAATCTCAGCAACGATCCGGCCCAGCGCTATTTCAGCGATGGCATTACGGCCGACATCGTCACCGAACTTTCGCGCTTCCATGAACTACTCGTGCACGCACACCGCCCCGCTAAGGATGGGCATGAACCCGATGCGCTTAAGGTGGGCCGTGAGCTTGGCGTGCAATATGTTGCGGAAGGCAGTGTGCGCCGACTGGGCAAGCGTATCCGCATCACCGTGCAACTGCTTGACGTTGAGACTGGCGGAACCCTGTGGTCCGAGCGTTTCGACGCCGATGAGGAAGATATCTTCGCCACGCAGGACAAGATCGTCCGCTCAATTATTGCGCAATTGTTCATGACGTTTGCAGCTTGGCAGATCTCGAAAAGGCCTCGCGGAAACCACCGAACAGTATGGCAGCGTATGACTACGTTTTGCGCGGCGATGCATTGCCCATCGGTGTTCCTGAGGCGGAGGCAGAAGCGCGGCGTCTGTTTCAGAAGGCCATTGACATCGACCCCGGCTATGCCCGCGCCTATGCCTCACTCGGCGCATACCACATATTCGAATGGTCTCGCGACCTCGATACCCCGGCAGCAACCCTCGACCGGTCGCTCGAGTTGACGAAAAAGGCCGTGGCTCTCGATGACGGCGACGATTTCTGCCACGCCATGCTTGGCCGCACGCACATGTTCCGCCGCGACCACGAGCTTGCGGATTACCACTATCGAAAGGCCCTCGCACTCAATCCGAACAGCCCCCTTCTCATGGCCGGACTCGGCATTCTCTACGGCTTTCGCGGTGAACCCGAGCGCGGCCTGGATTACTTTCGAGAGGCGCTGGCTATCGCCCCGCATTTCGATCCCCCGTGGTACTGGCGCAACCGCGCCATCGTTCATTTCATCGCCCATGAATATGAGGAAGCGATCGAAGGCTTCAGACGCTCGCCGATTCAACCGGACTGGGTCGAAGCCTATCTTGCAGCAAGTCATGCTCACCTGGGCCAAATGGATAAGGCACGAAAGCATGCCGCGGCGGCGCTGCGACCTGACGCCGCAGCTCACGATCCAAGCGCTCCTTGCGGTAGACCCCTTTCGCCGCCGAGAAGATGCAGAACATCTCGCTGACGGATTGCGCAAAGCCGGAATCCCTGATTGATCCAATACTATTGAACAAGACAGACGTTTAAGCCATCGACTTAATCGTGCTTGAGAGCATCAAGGAGCAGGTTCTCCTGCTGGTCTGGCGCCAGCCGATTGAAGCCCTTCATTCCGATATCACTCAGCATGTGGGAATCCAGCACTGACAACAACTCGATCTGCTTGGCCACGCAAGCCTTCTGGGACTTGGCTGCCCGATACTGGTTGAGTGCGCGGGAAATTCTGCTGAATGTCGCGCTCATTGGCATTGTGAAGGAAGTGATCGGTGAATGAATCGTTGTCATGTGGTTTACCCCTTGGTTGCTGTCCCGGCACCCGGCCCACCCGTTTTGCCTTTGACATGACCAATCTAGCCATCGCCCATCACGGCGCTGTTAGATCGTCGTGAGCCAAGCGTCAAAAATGCGGAAAAGACCGTCAGAACCGGTCAAAACGGTTATGGCGCTGGGATTGCTCCAGGGTTGGAAGGCTTGTGCTGGTTAGCCCTCCGCCGGGCCGTCCAGCACGACGAGATCGTCGGGGTTGAAATTGACCGTGACCTGCTCGCCGACTTTTGGCGGCGCGGTGGTGGACTGGTTGAACATGTCGAGTGATATATCCTGGCTGCCGGTGCGCACTTTCACCCGCACGATGGAGCCCAGGAAATTCACGCTTGCAACTTTCGCGTCAAGACGGTTGGCATTGGCGCCGCCCTTGCCGATGGCGATGGCTTCCGGGCGAAGCGCCACGGAAACAGTTTTTCCGGCGGCCCCCGTGAACGGCTTGCCGGCGCGGATCGATTGGCCGTCGAGCGACAGCGTTCCCTTGGCGGCATTCACGATCTTTGCCGGGAGTACCGTCAGCGTGCCGACGAACGAGGCCACAAAGCGGCTGCTCGGCCGGTTGTAGATTTCCAGCGGCGTGCCGATCTGCTCCACCCGGCCCTCGTTCATCACCACGATCCGGTCCGACATGGAGAGCGCTTCTTCCTGGTCGTGGGTCACATAGATCGTGGTGATGCCAAGCTCGCGCTGGATGGCGCGGATTTCGGCCCGCAGCGAAATGCGGATCTTGGCATCAAGCGCCGACAGGGGCTCGTCGAGCAGCAGCACGCTTGGCTTCACCGCCAAGCGCCCGGGCCAGCGCCACGCGTTGTTGCTGGCCGCCGGAAAGCTGGAACGGATAGCGCCCGCCATGCTCCGGCAGCTTGATGATGCCGAGCATTTCCTTGACCCGCGCCGTGATGGCATCGCTCGCAGCGCCTGCCACTTTCAGGCCGAAGGCGATGTTCTGCGCCACCGTCATGTTGGGAAACAGCGCGTAGGACTGGAACACCATGCCGATATTGCGCTGGTTGGGCTTGAGGTTCGTCACATCCTTATTGTCAATCACGATGCGCCCCGTCGTCGGCCCTTCAAAACCGGCAACCATGCGCAGCGTCGTTGTCTTGCCGCAGCCCGAGGGGCCGAGGAACGAAACGAATTCGCCCTTGTCGATGGCGATGTCGACATTGCGGACCACGGTGGATGGCCCGAAACTTTTGGTGACATTTTCGATGGAAAGAAAAGTTTCGGCCATGATCCCCACTCTTTTCAATTCGGCCGGCTGGCCGACTTCGGCGCATAACGTGACAGGATCTGGATGACCGCCATGCAGCCCCAGGTGATGAAGAACGCAATGATGGCAAGCGCCGCCGGTTCATAGGCCCGGTTGGCGCCGATGTTCTGCAGGTAGGGGCCGAAGGCCGGCCGGTCGAGCAGGCTCGCCATGGTGAATTCGCCGATGACGATGGCAAAGGTCAGGAAGGCGCCCGAGAGAACCGCGATCAGAACGTTGGGCAGGATGACCTTGGCAATGATCGTCGGCCATTTCGCCCCCAGAATTTGCGCCGCTTCGGTAAGCGTCTGCACGTCAATGGTGCGCAGGCCCGTATCAACCGCCCGGTACATGTAGGGCAGCGCCAGCGTGACATAGCCGAACATCAGCAGAATGTCGGTGCCGCGCCGCGTGGCGGTGAAGGGAATCCACGATGAAGAATTATACATTCTGAGATAGCCGAAGACGATGACGATGGCCGGAATGATCAGCGGCAGGAGCGTTATGAATTCAACAGACGGGCCGTAAGCTTGGCAGGCGCAGGCGGATCCAATAGGCGGTTGGCACGACGATGAGGATGCCGACGATGATGGTGAGTATCGCGATCAATATGGAATAGCCGAATGTTGCCTGGAACCGTTCATCGCCGAACACCACGCGGTAGGCTTCGAAGGAATATTCGCCCCGCTTCATCCGCATGGAAAATTCGATCGTGGCAATCAGCGGCAAAAAGAAATAGGCGCAGCCCAGCGCAAAGGTGATCCAGGCCCAGGTCTTGCCCTTCATTTCAGCCACCTCTCGGAGCGGGTGCGGAACCAGAGATAGGCAAGGTTCGAAGCCCCGGTGATGAAGATCATGCCCATGGCCAATGCGTAGCCGAGGTTCGGATTGTGCAGGACATCGCCGCGGATTTGCGCATAGAGCAGGATCGGCACGATATTGAGCGATGAACCGGTGAGCGCATAGGCCGTGGCAATGGCGCCAAAGGCGTTGGCGAACAGCAGGATGACCGTGCCAAGGAAACTTGGCCACAGCACCGGGATAACAACCATGCGCCAATATTGCCAGTTGCTGGCCCCCAGCGTGGCGGCCGCTTCGCCCCATTCCCGCTTGATGCCGTCAAGGGCAGGGGTGATGATGAGTACCATCAGCGGTATCTGGAAATAGAGATAGGTGAGGGTGAGGCCCCAGAAGGACAGGAGATTAAATCCTGCATTATAAATATTGAAGCCAAACCAGATGTTCAAAATAACGGTGACCAAGCCAAGCCGCCCCAGCGTTGCAAGGAATGCGAAGGCGAGCGGCACGCCGGCAAAGTTGGAGGCAACACCCGAAAATGTCAGTGTCGAGGCGCGAACCCATTCCGGCAAGCCGCCCCGCACGATGGCCGTGGCAAGGGCAAAACCGGCAAACGCCCCGAGAAGGGCCGAGGCTACGCTCACTTTCAGGGAAATCACATAGGCGCTGACGATCGAGGGCTGGGACAGGGCCTGGATGTTTTCAAGGGTGAAATGCCCTTCCGGATTCTGGAACGCGCCGACGATGAGCTGGAAAGTCGGCAGGATCAGAAACATCAGGGCAAAAATGAAAAACGGCGCAACGCCGAGCCAGCTCAAGGGCAGGCGAAACCGCTGCTGCGCAGTCGCTATTGTTGGGCTCACCTGGTCAGTCATGATGTGGCTTGAATGAATTGACGCGCCGCAGGTTTCCCCGCGGCGCGCCCGCTTCAATTACTTGACGTTGGCGCCGACAACGGTATCCCACTGCTTGGTGATGGCCTCTTTGGCCGCACCCTGTTCATCAAGCGTTGGGAAGACGGCAGTGTCATAGGCCTCTGCCGGTGGCAGCTTTGCCATGATGTCCGCCGGGATCTTGCCGTTCTTGACAAGATCGTTGAAGCGGATCGGATGGCAATAGCCCTTCAGCCAGCCGATCTGGCCTTCATCCGAATAGAGATATTCCATCCAGAGCTTGGCGGCGTTTGGATGCGGCGCATAGGCGCTGATCGCCTGCACATAGACGCCGGCAACAACGCCGGTCTTTGGCACCACGACTTCAACGCCGGGATTGCCGGCGAGCGTGTCGCGGGTGGAAAGTCCGTTGTAGTCCCAGCCAATGATGATCGGCGTGGCGCCCTGCGCGAGCGTGCCGGATTTGCCGATGGTTGGAACAAGATTGCCCTTGGCGTTCAGGTCCTTGAAGAACTCAAGACCGGCAGTACCAGCCTCGGCGCCAGGAGCCTTGCCGCCGGCAATGCCCGAGGCATGAACGGCGAGAATGGCCTGGTTGGAAGCACGGGGATCACCGGCGAGTGCGATGGAGTTCTTGTACTCTTCCTTCTGCAGGTCGGCCCAGTCGGCGGGCACGTTCTTGATCATGTCCTTGTTCACCTGGAAGGCGAGCACGCCATAATAGTCGCCATACCAGAAGCCTTCCGGATCCTTGGCGCTGTCGGGGATCGTGTCCCAGGTGGCAACCTTGTAGGGCTGGATCAGGCCTTCAGCCTTGGACGACGGGCCGAAGGAGAGGCCCACGTCGATCACGTCCGGCGCCTGCGGGCCCTTGTTGTCCTTGTTGGCCTTGATCGCCTCGATTTCATCGCCTGAACCTGCGTCCGGGTTCAGCTCATTGACCTTCAGTCCGTATTTCGCCTTGAAGCCTTCAATTACGCCGCCATAGCCGCACCAATCATGCGGCAATGCAATCGTCGTCAATTCGCCTTCCGCTTTGGCGGCCGCAACCAGATCGTCCATGGCGTCGGCAAAAGCCACCGTCGAGGACAGCGCGAAGGCGCACGCCACGGTGGAATTCAGCAACATTGTGCGTAATTTCATGATGTTCAACTTTCCCTGATTGGTTTTTCTTATTTTTAACCAGACCGGATGTCCAGCTTATGGGAACCGAGATTGGCCCAATCCCGCACAATTGGCAATGCTATATGACAGTTATGTGACAGCGGAACGAAGATTGGACGGCCCGCGAGCGCGTGAAAATCTTGGCTTCGTTTGCAAAATTGCACGGCGGAAGCATCTGCGGGAGGACTTCCTGGATGGTCGGGGCAACCGGCGCCCGACCGCACTTGTTGTGTATCGTTTACCTCCCAGGCCAATGGTGCGCTCAGGTTTACAAAGCCCCGCGGGTGCGGCGTCTTGCCGAGACTGTGGAATTGCTTCAATCTTGCTGTTTGATGCCTGTAAATCGGAGGAATGTGCGTTTGTCTGGGGATGCAATGTTTCGATTTCTCGCGAACATCCAATTAGCGCTGAGGGCACTGGCTGTGCTGGCCGTTGTAGTGTCTGTCGTCAGCGGAATTTCTGCTGCACAGACTCCTGCACAGGCGCCTGCGCCGGAAAAAATCCAACAGCTGATGGAAATCCTGTCAGACCCTGCCGTCAAAGCCTGGCTGGCGCAGCAAACGCAATTGCAACAGCCAACTGTCGATAAGCCCACCCCCGCACCGGATGCTCAGGCCATGCTATCCACGGGCCTGACAATGATCAAGTCGCATAGTGGAGCGTTGCTCGAAGCTTTTCCGCGTCTCCCGGCCCAGTTCGAGCGGGCACGTATCATTTTGCTCCTGGAGTTCAAGCAGCACGGCATTCTTGGAGTGCTCGCGCTGATCCTAGGCTTCATTGCAGCAGGTTTTGGCCTTGAGAAGCTGGCGCGTATGAGGCTTGACCGCTACCGGCGTATGATGAAAGCACTGCCGACAACCAATCCCAGCGGCAGGCTCAAGGGTGTTGCACTTCGCGCGCTTTATGCCTTCATCATGATCGCCGCATTCACCATTGGCAGCGCTGGTGTGTTTCTGGTGTTCGACTGGCCACCGCTTTTGCGCGAGATCGTGCTTGCCTATCTCACAGTGGCAGTTGTCACTCGTATCGTACTGATGGTATGCCGGGTTCTTCTGATGCCACCGTTTCTTGACCTGCCGGACATCGCGCAGTACCGGACCGTGCCCATGAGCGATGAGCGTGCCACGCACTGGTATTTTTATGCTGGCCTGAACACCGCCTGGTTTGCCTTCACAGGCGCAACACTCGGATTGCTCACCACTTTGGGCTTCGACCTGAATAGCCGCCTGGCGATTGGCAGTATTGCCGGATTCATCCAGCTCATTTTGGTGCTTGCAGCGGTTTGGATGCGACCCCGCATTGCGCCGGGTACCCTCCACCGCGTGAGCCCGCGGACCACATCCTGGCTGCTCTCTACTTTCTTCGTGACGCTGTGGCTGCTCCGGGTCAGCGGAAGCACAACCGCCTTCTGGATGCTTTTTGCAGTGGTCGCCCTTCCGGCCACGATCTCGGTCGCAAGGATTGCTGTTCATCATGTCTTACGTCCTCCGGAGGATGATACGGAACCTTTCCCGCAGATCACCATTGCGGTCATTGAACGCGGGCTTCGCGTTTTCCTTATCGTTGCCGTCGCCTATTTCTTGACCTGGGTGTGGGATCTTGACGTCATGGGCATGACAAAAGGCGACAGCCCTGCGCAGCGCCTGCTGCGTGGCGGGTTGAATGTTGCTGTGATCATTCTCGCTGCGGATTTTGGATGGAGTGTTGCCAAGGCCGTTATTGCCCACAGGCTCGGACATGGCCTGCCTGAGGGAAAAACTTTGGCTGAAGCCACCCATCATGCACGGTTGCGAACGCTGCTCCCGATCGTTCAAAACATGCTGTTTGCGGTCATTCTGGTCATGGGTGTTTTGATGATCCTGTCTTCGATCGGCATTGAGATTGGACCTTTGATCGCCGGTGCGGGCGTGGTTGGCGTTGCCATCGGCTTCGGTGCCCAGACTTTGGTGAAAGACGTAATTTCCGGGATCTTCTACCTGCTCGATGATGCCTTCCGGGTTGGTGAGTGGATTGAAAGTGGCAGTTATAAGGGAACTGTCGAAAGCTTCAGTCTTCGCTCGGTCAAGCTACGGCATTCCCGCGGCTATATCGCCACCGTGCCTTTCGGTGAGCTGGGTGCTGTCCAGAACATGAGCAGGGATTGGGTCATCGACAAATTCAGCATCACCGTCGGTTTCGATACAGACGTTGAGAAAGTGCGAAAGCTGATCAAGAAGTTGGGTCTGGAGCTTGCTGCCGATCCTGAATTTGCCCCCATAGTTATTGAGCCCCTCAAGATGCAGGGCATTCAGAACTTCGGCGACTACGGCATTGAGCTGCGCATGAAGATGATGACCAAGCCCGGGGAACAGTTTCCGTTGCGCCGCAAGGCCCTCGTCAGGCTCAAGCAGCTTTTTCAGCAGAACGGCATCGAAGTTCCGTTCCCCACCGTGCATGTGCAGGGCGCTGCCAGCTCCGCCGAAGCAACGGCGGCCCAGAAGCTAGTCATGGACAAGGCCGCCAAAGCTGCCGCCGCGGCAGGAGCGGGCGAGACGCCTTGAGCAACTCCACCTCGTTGATCCCGCGGTGCTGCATTGCGTGTGGCCCTTAGGCGACTTTTCGGTCACGCTACGACATGTCTGCTTATCGCCGATAGCTGAGATTGATGCTTTTACCTGTCGGGTATGAGGTCTACATCGTCTGCAGCTGGCCCTTAACGGCAGTTATTGAATGTTCGCCGTGCGAGGAACCCCAGTCGGCCTTCGACGTTATCTTGCAGTCGAGCAAGTCCACAGTGGAGTTTTATTCATGCAACAGCACTCTCATAAACAACAGCACTCTCATAAAGATGCAGCCACGGAGTTTCTGACTTTGGCCGCGTCCGGGAACGTTCGTGAGGCCTATCGCAAGCATGTCGGCGCCGATTTTCGTCATCACAATCCGAATTTCCGCGGAGACGCAGCTTCCCTGATGGCCGCCATGGAGGAGAACGCGGCAAAAAATCCCAATAAGAGCCTGGAGATCCAACTAGCACTGCAGGAGGGAGACCTGGTTGCGGTCTTTTCCCGGGTCAGACAGAAGCCAGCGGATCCTGGCGGCGCCGTGGTGCATATCTTCAGGTTCCAGGGCGATCGCATCTCGGAGTTCTGGGATATCGGCCAGCCCGTGCCGGAGAAGTCGCCGAATGAGAACGGGATGTTCTAACTCCGCCTCGCTGCCTGTGTGAACAAGCTGGTCAGCAAAATTGGAGGTGCACAACTGATGCCAAACCGCGAGCAGAAGAAGCTGGGCATATTCCTCGGCAGATGGCGCACGACAGGAGAGGTGCAGCTACCGCGTCAACCCCTGCCGCAAAAGTGGATGCGGTTGATGCGTATGCCCAGCCGCACGGCATTCGAAAATTTAGATCATCGAGAAAGCCGGATATCAAACTGCAATGGTCTGGATGATAAACGACAGAAACGTCTCCGTGCGGGGGCTGGTAGAATTCTGAATGGGCCGTTGTCGTTCTGCCGGACCGGAAAGCCTTAACCTCCTTCATTTTCCTGGCGTCGGCGAAAATTACGGCCAAAACCTGCCGGGCCACGCGAACCAAATTCTACCAGCGGGCAAAACGACTGGCGGCGGTGGCTCCAACAACAGCAAGCCCTGCTACCGCGAGCGTGTACCAAGTGGCGACGAAAAGCGGCAAGTCGTTATCGCAGTGCGCGGCGTAGACAGAGGCGGCAATGCCGCCAGCAAGCAGTCCCGCGACAGAACCTGCAAGGGCTGGCCTTGTTGGAGCGGTGTAATGGAGAACCCACACGAAAACTGCGAGCGGGCCTAATCCAATCAAAGATATAAAGGTCATACAGGCCAAGCTGTTCCGGCCAATCATTGTCGCTGCCCATATGTCTGGTCGCAACCCAATGAGCTCAACAATGACAGCCATCGCCAAGGACGGCGCGCTGCGAGTCCGAGAACCGCATTATTCAAATTCCCGTCTGGCCGCGACAGGATACGGACACAGCCAAATGCACCAGCAGCTAGTGTGGCAGCAAACAGGAACTTAAACAGAAAACGCGGCGTTTCGGCGGCGGCCGCAATATCGGGCCTCAGGCCCAGCCCTGCAAAGAAAACAAATAATGCAATTGCAATTGAGATGCCGACCGCCCACCACCACACGGACGAAAGCGGTTTTGCAGGCGGCCGCATGTCCGTAGCCAACCTCTTGATAAGTTCACTTGTATCCATTTTGTTTCCGACTGAATCGCGCTGTGATCGAGGTAAGACCTCGATGGAACGCCACTCTTACGGCCGTCTCGTTCATGCCCAGCCATCTTGCCGTCTCGCCAATCGAGCGTCCATCAACCGAAATCGAAGCCACGACAGAGCGCTGGCGGGGAGCAAGCGTCGCCAGCGCATAACCAATCTCCCTGTCACTAATGGTTTCAGATGCCGGCTCTGCGAAGGTCTCTTCGATCTCGTCAATTTCGATCTCAACCCGTCGCCCACGGCGGCGAAAGGCGTCAATGAGTTTGTACCTTGCGATTGCGTAGAGCCACGGCATGATGGCCGCGTCCTGCCGCCACGTGTGACGCTTCAGGTGGATCGCCAGCAATGTCTCCTGCACAATGTCCTCCGGGTCGATCCCGCCTTGCACGATCTTTCGGCGGGCCAAGCCACGCACGAGACGAGCTGCCCGCTGAAGGAAATCGCCATAGGCTCTTTCGTCTCCTGCAATAGCGGCGCGCATAAGCCGGGCAAGTTCTGCTTCGTCCCTGCGTTCCAAATCTGCCTACCTCCAAGTACGCTGGCGGACAATCTATTGTTACATGTCCGGAAAAATTTTGTCCAAATCGAGCGCAGCCAATCACAAAATCGTGTCACCCCAAGGAACGTAACATTGGGGGCCCGTGGAGCGAACTGGCAATTGCACGCTCAAAGAGCGGGCTTTGTACAACCCATGGGAGTTAAAAACATGTCGACAAAATCAACAGTGAGTGCGGCCGTTTTGGCCGGTGCCGTTGTTACTGCCCTAGCGTCCTTTGCGGTCGCATCACCGATGACTGAGGCTGAAGGAAAGGCTGCGATGGCCGCCGGAAAAGAGAAGTGTTACGGCGTTTCTCTTGCCGGCATGAACGACTGTGCGGCAGGGCCTGGCACCACCTGCCAGGGCACCTCGACGATCGACTTCCAGGGCAACGCCTGGAAGTTCGTTCGGGGCGGAACCTGTGCTTCAATAAAGGTGCCGGGCGACCGCAGCGGCTCGCCCGAGCCGCTGACTCGCGACGTCCCAGCTTAATCTCATGCAATCTGCCGGAAAGCGGAGACCAAGATGAACGAACTGTCTCTTCATTTAGCCGCGCGAGCATCGGCGGCCTTGCGCTTTCCGGCACATCCCGTTGCAGGCCTCGCGGGCACCAGCCTGAAGCATGAACATCTGCCATCGATCTTAGCCGACGACGCCCAGCGTGGCTTCTTCGAAGTCCACGCGGAAAACTACATGGGCGATGGCGGGCCGCCGCATCATATGCTTGCCCGCATCCGTAGCGACTACCCTGTGTCCTTGCACGGCGTGTGCATGTCGATTGGAGGGCCGCAGCCGCTCGACAAGATCCATCTCGGGAGGTTCAAGGCGCTTGTCGATCGCTACGAGCCAGCCCTTGTGTCCGAACATCTCGCCTGGTCGACCCACAACACAACCTACTTCAACGATTTGCTGCCTTTGCCCTATACTCCAGCAACCCTTGCGCGCGTTGCCGACCACATCGACCAGGTGCAGGAGATGATCGGCCGTCCGATCCTGCTTGAGAATCCGTCAACTTATGTGGTTTTTCCGCAATCGACCATGAGCGAAACGGAGTTCATCCGCAAGCTGGTGCAACGCACCGGCTGCGGCCTGCTTCTCGACGTCAACAATGTCTTCGTTTCGGCCACCAACCACGGTTACACGGCCCTTGCATATCTCGCGGAGTTTCCGCTCGATCATGTCGGTGAAATCCATCTGGCAGGACACGCCAAACAAGCCGATGACGAGGGTGACCTGCTCCTCATTGACAGCCATGACGGGCCCGTTGCCGATGCGGTGTGGAAACTATTCGAGATCGTGATCGGCCAATGCGGGCCAATTCCCACACTGGTGGAGTGGGATAGCGCAATTCCCGACTGGCCCATTCTCAAGGCAGAGGCAATTTCCGCCCAGTCAATTCTTGACCGCCATCGCAAGGAATAATACCGGAAAAAGCCAATGCAGCCCACTGATCGCCAGATCATCCATCTCGAAAATCGCCTTGGCTATGCGGCTGACTTCACGCCCGCGCTGCTCGATCCCGAGCGGGCACCGCCTGCAATTATCTCAGGACCAAACGGCAAGTCAGCAGGCAAGCGCTACAACGTCTACCGCAACAACGTTACGGTCAGCCTTATCAATGCCCTGGCGGCAACTTTTCCGGCAACGCAGCGCATCACCGGCGTGGATTTCTTTCGTGCAATGGCAAGGTTTCATATGCGTGCCACGCCGCCCACCTCACCACTTCTGGTCGACTACGGGCACGACTTCCCTGATTTCATTGAGCGCTACGAATACGCCAGGGCAATGCCATGGCTCGCTGATGTTGCGCGGATTGAACGCGCCTGGCTCGATGCCTACCACGCAGCCGACGCGAAATCTCTGATGCCGCAGGACTTGGCTTCAATCCCACCTGAACAACTGGCAGAAACCGTTATGACGCCGCATCCCGCCACGCGAATCGTGCGCTCGCGTTTTCCGGCAGTGAGTATTTTTGTGGCAAACCGGAAAGACAGTCCCGGTCAGCCGTATCGAGGCGGCCGAACCCGAGGATGCGCTGGTGACCAGGCCGGAACTTGAGGTGACCGTCCGGCATCTGCCATCGGGCGGTGCGGTATTTCTGTTGCGCCTCATCGCGGGCGAAACGTTAGGCGCGGCGGCGGCTGACGGGATTTGCCGATAATCCGCAGTTTGACCTTTCCGGCCAACATCGCCGGAATGATTGAGGCCGGGGCTTTCACGGCAGCAAGTCAGGGCGACCGATCACGATGAGCGTTGAGCGACAGAACGGCGGGAACGGAACGCCCAGATTGGGCACACTTATCGAGCGCGGAAACGCCGTTGTGCGTGCCATTGCCCCGCCCTATCTGACCCAGCTTGTTTTGCGGTTTGCCCTCGCAGTTCCGTTCTGGCGCTCGGGCGTCAACAAATGGGATGGCTTTCTTCAATTGAACGATGTCGCCATTCTGCTTTTCACCTCGGAATTCCAGTTGCATCTGCCGGGCGGTCCCTATCCCTTTCCTGCGCCGGCGGTCATGGCGTTTGCCGCGGGTTCAGCGGAAATCCTGCTCCCCATCCTTCTCATTCTCGGGTTGGCGACACGCTTTGCCGCACTTGGACTTATGCTGATGACAGTCATTGTTCAACTCACCGTGCCGGACGGTTGGCCCTTGCATGTGACCTGGGCCGCTATGGCGCTCGGCATCATGGCGTGGGGACCGGGACGCATATCGCTCGATTACCTGATCAAGGAGCGCCTGGGATGAGTTTTTTCCGGAGGGCCGATCTGAACGCCGCCGAGCCGACTCGTGACCTGCTCGAGATTCCGCCGCTCCTGGTCGTCCTTCATGGAGAAGCCTCCGAGCAGCCACGCCTGTGGGGCACGCTCGTTAATATTCGGGCAGACTTTCAGGAGAAGTAACTCTTGTTGATCAACATATGTGTAAGAACGCTGGCTCCATACCCTAATGCTATTGCCCATGACCATTTGAAGTGGCTGGAAAAGGTATAAAGCCCTCTTGCCTGGCCCATTAATGCCACTCCCGCTGCCGAGCCAATGGATAGCATAGAACCACCCACACCGCAGGTCAGCGTGATAAGCAGCCATTGTCCAGCCGACATGTTTGGGTCCATCGTCAAAACAGCGAACATCAGCGGAATGTTGTCAACGATAGCGGATAATGCCCCGATAATGATATTGGCGCTGGTAGCTCCCAGTCCTGTGTACAGGAAATCTGAGGCCAGTCCCAGATAGCCAAGGACGCCTAGCCCTCCGACAGCAAAGATGATGCCGAAGAAAAACAGAAGGGTATCCCATTCCACTCGCTGGATTTGCGCCATGCAGTCCAGCTGCATGTCAGTCTCATTGCGCTTCTGCCCTACACGTTTAAGGCGGTAGGAGATAATTTGCAGCAACGCGAGCCCCAGCATCATGCCAAGGGCTGGTGGCAAACCAAGGAAGTTTTTGAAGGAGACTGCGATTACAATCGTGGTGGCAAACAATACAATTACCGCCACGGCTCCCGCTTTCATCCGGACGTTTTTTGTATGGGGATCGGGCTTTGTGCTTGGCAATGCGATTTGCATGATTATCGCCGGAATGAGCCAATTCACAACCGATGGCAGAATGAGCGCGAAGAAGGTGAAAAACTCAAGTTTACCTTTTTGCCACACCATCAGCGTCGTAATGTCCCCAAAGGGTGAAAATGCTCCGCCCGCATTGGCCGCCACAACGATATTGATGCACCCCAAAGCAACAAAACGAGGCGAATGGGAGCCGATGGCAAGGACCACCGCCCCCATAACGAGCGACGTGGTCAAATTATCGAGCACCGGGGACAGGAAAAACGTGAGAGTGCCGGTGAGCCAGAAAAGTTGGCGATAGCTGAGACCCATGCCAATTAGTTTGGTGCGGAGAACGTCAAAGACCCGACGCTCTTCAAGAACGTTTACATAGGTGATGGCAACAAGCAGAAACAAGAATAGTTCGCCATACTCTGCGATGATGTGCACGGCTTGTTCGTGGGCTTGTCCACTCATCCCCGCTTGGGAATAGGAGATTCCTATGAGAGCCCAGATCAGGCCCGCTGCCAGCATGACAGGCTTGGACTTCCGTAGCTCTATCGTCTCTTCAAAGATTACAAAAATATAGGCCGTGATAAAAATGACGAGAGACAGGTAACCTGTCCAATGAGTCGTAAGATCAAGCATATTATCGTCGCCCCGGAAAGTTGACTCTACGTTACTTTGACAGCAAAATGGATGGGTATATACTGCCTCTATGGACATTTTCAGGAATTACACATTCACGTGGTGGCAAGTCGGCATACTCAAACTTGCACTACTTTCTCTAGGCGTTGCAATTGGCTCCTATTACGCAAATACGTTTCTGCCATACTTTCCGGTGTTAATCATTCTCGCTCTTATGCTCGGAATTTATATCGCATTTGTTTCGTTTCGCCGGCGATAGAAGCCGCGAGGTCCGCAATGGCCTCAGGCCGGAGTGCCATCGAGGTATCCTTGCCAGCACCGCCGGAAAACGGCCCTCCGCGCCAAGAAGAAACCAAAAAGCGCTTAGAGGTCACAACAAACAGCGTTTGGATATGCACGCTGCATAAGGTAGCTTAGCCAGAGTCAACAACAGAGATTAAACATTGCTCATTGGACTGACTCGTAGCTCGTTGTCCGCACCGTCAGGAGTGCCCCCCTCTGCGGCGCGTCAAGCCGTTACGCATTTGGCATTTTTTCTGGCGTATTTGGCGCTTTTCAGGATTTCCTACATATTCCAGATTTCCGATCTTCGCTCCACGCCATGGAATCCCGAAGCGGGAATAGCCGTCGTAAGCGGCGCAATTCTTGGCTGGTCAAGTCTTCCGGTGATTTTCTTTGCGTCAATTGCCAGCAAATTGACCAATCCCACGATCCTGACGTTGGGCTGGGAAGTTGTTGCGGCCGTTGCCAATGCCATGGTTTTCGCGGGTTCCGCCGCTGCTTTGCGAGAGTTTTTTCCCTCGCTTGAAACAACCACGACGGCAAGCATTGTTCTCTTTATTATTTATGCCGCGATCGTCACGCTGGCCTCGGCAATTGCCCGCCTCGTCATTGCGTCCCTGGCGCTGAACATATCGCCGGCCTACCTGATCAACTATGCCCTCACGCTTTCTGTCGGAAATGTTGTCGGCGTCCTGACCATCGTGCCGCTTTTCTTTGTCGCCAAACCCGTCAGCGGCTGGCTCCGGTATTTTGCCGGCTTCACCCTGTTTCACTGGATCTCCACGCTGGCGATCCTGCTGACGTCCTTCTTCGTTTTTGGCCTTCAAGATACCGACAAGTTCAAGTTCTTCTACCTGGTTTTCCTCCCCGTTCTGGTGTTTGCCATCAGGGACGGGCTCATGGGCGCTGCCTATTCCATTCTCCTCAGCGACACCGCGATGATTGCAATTCTGCTCTGGCGTGTTTCCGAGCCCTCGACCGCCACCGAACTCCAGGTGCTGATGATTTCGCTTTCCGCAACCGGCCTGGTCCTGGGCGCCACCATATCCGAGCGCCGGCGCATTTCGCTGGAGCTGGAGGAAAGCCACGCCCGCCTACGTGACAGCCAGGCAGCACTCCTGCAGGCCTCGCGCCTTTCGCTTGCAAGCGAAATGGCAGCCGCCCTGGCCCATGAAATGAACCAGCCGCTGTCATCAATCCGCAGCTTCATCCGTGCGGCGCGGCGCAAGCTCGACAAGGGCAGGGTGAAGCATGCGGACCTGAAGTCGGATATCGATGCCGCAGTGAAGGAAGTTGATGTTGCCGCCAGCCTGATCAGGGAAACACGGAAATTTCTTGAGCGTGGCGACGTCACAAAGGAGAAACTGAATCTCCGGCAACTGCTGCTCACTTGTTCTGACTTGATTGGGCCTGAACTGAGCGCCTCCAGGATCGGCTGGGATTTGCGGCTGCCTGAAAAGATTCCGCAGGTCTTGGGCAATGCAACGCAGATTCAGCAGGTCGTTCTCAATCTCGTGCGCAATGCCAAGGAATCCATTTTGGAGGGGCGCAGCAAGATGCGGAACATTAAACTTGAGGTGTCTCTCGATTCCCGTCCCGGTTATGTCGAAATTGCCGTCTCGGATTCGGGTCCGGGCATACCGCCCGAGGTGAAGGCCATGCTTTTCAAGCCTTTGAAATCCTCAAAGGACAATGGCCTGGGCCTGGGCTCTCGCTCAGCAACACGATCGTAACCTCCCATGGCGGTAGTATCTGGTACGATGAGACGGTCTCCAGCGGCGCCCGCTTTGCATTCACGCTCCCGCTGTCCGGCAATTTGGAGCGAGCCAGTGAAGCAGCACTGTACTCATTGTCGATGACGAGCAGTCAGTCCGCGAATCCCTCTCCTCGGTCCTTGCCACCTATGGCTTCAGGACCGCATCATGCGGCAACGCGCGCGAAGCGGTGGAACGGATACAAAAATCGGCTCCGGATTGCGTTGTACTGGATGTGCGTATGCCCGACATGGATGGCTTGAGCCTGCAGCGCATGCTGGCGCAGACCGCCGTTGGCCTCCCGGTGATCATGATAACCGGCCACGCCGATATTTCGATGGCGGTGCAGGCCATGCGGAACGGCGCCTTCGATTTTATCGAAAAGCCGGTTGATGACGAACTGCTGGTTGCTTCCATCACCAGTGCCATTGAACAGCGCAAACAGACGGCAGGTTCCGGGCCGGACGAAAAGTCCCTTATGGCGCGCTTTGGGCTGTTGACTGACCGCGAAAAATCCGTCGCCGAAATGGTTGCGGAAGGCTACTCAAGCGCGGCAATTGCCTCGACATTTCTCAATCAGCGTACGCACCGTGGACCATCATCGCGCCAGCGTTCTGGCCAAGATGCAGGCAACGTCATTACCCCAGCTTATCAGGTACCTACTCCGGATATTGCCTCCCAAACCCTGAATTTATTGGACCGCACACCTATTGGGCAGAATAATTGTGCACTTCATCAGTTCATTCAAGGAGATTTCCGGTTGATTTGTGCACGGAAACAGGCGGATGCAGTGCTAGCCATTCCCTCGCAATCTGTCTGGCCAACTCCAATTGAACAGCTGTCATTTCCCTGGCAACGCTGTCGCGATAGACTTGAGCCGGACGCACAGTAAATCCAGCTGCAGCAATGTTGAAGTGAACATGCGCCATCACATGGTCCAATGGCACTCCCTGGCCGTACCTGTACATCACACCCAGGCGTGAGCTCTCGCCGAACCGCGATCCGCCGCGCTGCGGTACAATTTGACAGCTTCCACAAAGTCTTTTGCTACGCCCTTTCCATGCTCATACAAAAGTCCGAGGCTAATTTCTGAAATAGCATCACCTTGTTCGGCGGCCATGCGGTACCATTTTGCGGCCAGCGCGAAATCTTGGGTCGCGACGTGGCCATTTTCATGCATATAGCCAAGTATGTATTGGGCTTTTACGTCGCCCTTTTCCGCCAAGGGTTCAATGATACGCAAGGCAGTGATATAGTCGCCACTGATATAGGCACCGTAGGCAATCGACATGTCATCTAATTTCGTCCCCAGCGGCGAATAGGCAGACGGTCCGTTCCTTTGCAATTGAGTTAGACCTGGATTGAGGCTTGCGAATACCCGTAGTGCTGTTGCCGCTCAAGACTTTCTATTTCTGTAGTCAACGTGTTAGGGGACTAATCTTTTTCGCCGGCGCAGTTGTCGCCAAAGCCGTTGTTGTCAGCGCTTGGACTACGACAATCGCAAGAATAGTGCTCATCAGAAGTCCGTAACGAACTGGACTTGGCCACGTTGGGCCATCGCCACGCGTGCGTGGCCTAACATAACAACCGGGTATTATTTTCGTGCCTTCAGAGATCTGTTTGGCCGACTGGAAATCGAGAAAAGCAATCGCTGGATGCATTCATAACTCCGTTAAACTGGGGTTAACCTACGAAAGACAAGCGGACCTAATTCAAATCCGTACTTTCCTCAAATCGTTGCCGTTTCCCACGGTGAACTCATAACGTTTGAAAACGACAGGCACTTTAGGCAAAACTGACGTGCCGCGTTATGGGTACTGCTACCTAGAGAATTTAATCCTTAATTTGGCCAAATATTTGATTTGCTGTGCAAAATTGTGCACCCCCCAGTGAACTTCAATTAAAGCAATGCCAAGCTGAAATCATAGGGAATGGAATGGCCTTTGAAATACCCGGGAGCTATGTTTGGGATTTTTGGTTTGCATGGCACGAGGAGACAATTCATTTATTCTTCCTCACCGCGCCCAAAACCATTGACCACGCCGATCTCCGCCATCCCCACGCGCGGATCGGCCACGCCACCTCGCAAAACCTGTTGAATTGGAAGTACGAAGGAATTGTACTTCAGCCATCAGCGCCGCCCTACTGGGACGACGGAACCACCTGGACAGGCTCGGTCGTGAGGCGGCCAGACGGTAAATGGATGATGTTCTATACCGGCACCATGCTGTCAGAAGAGAGAAAATACCAGCGCATTGGGGCGGCCGTTTCTGACGATCTCTTCGTCTGGGTCAAACTTGGCGGGCCGCTACTGGAAATTGATCCCGACATTTATGAAACGTATGATAGCACTCGCTGGCATGACCAGGCGTTTCGCGATCCATGGGTTTATCCAGATCCGGCCGGTGTTGGCTGGCGGATGATATTTACGGCGCGGGAGAAAGACGGGCATCCAGGCGGCAGCGGGGTAATTGGACAGGCAACATCGCCGGATCTTTTGGTTTGGAAAGTCGAAAAGCCTCTGTTTCGGATCGGTTACTACGGCGAGATGGAGGTGCCTCAGATATTTGAACTTGATGGGTGGTGGTTTTGCCTTTTCAGCAATGCATCACGGTACATGGAGCCCACCTACTTGGCGACACGGAAGATCAACGCCGAGACGGGAACACACTATATTCGCTCCAGATCGCCGTCAGGTCCTTATGAACTGGTCGAAGACAGTTTTTTTGGGGGCGACCCGGTGGGCCGATTTTATGGCGGGCGCTTTCTCCGGACACGGGCCGGCACTCCTGTATTTATGGCATTTCTGAACCACAGCGCCGACGGGATTTTTGTGGGCGCAATATCGGATCCAATACCAATCTGGACAACAAAGGACGGCCACCTGCGTATTGATGGCCGAAAATACGGCATGGCTCTGCAAGACGCACTTTCGACAGCATCTCCGTAGGATATTGCCTCGCAAGCCCTAAATTTGTTGGACCGCGCATTCAGTCTTGGAGAGGGGGTTATTGCGGGAGCTGATGCGCGGTACATTTATTGCCCGATTGGTAGCAATGGGTTCGGGCTACCCAGACTGCAGGAGCTACTCCACCCTGCCACCGCCCACTCCCAGTGCCAATAGGTAGCGCTACCTATGTCTCCGGAATTTGGCAGAGCTATCATGGCCATGCTGGAGAAGGAACGAATTGGATTTGTATCATTTCCGGACGCCAACCTAATCAACGTTTATGGCGACGTTTCTTTTCAGCGCTCAATAGATGAACCATCAAAGGAGCTTGCTTCAATGACGATGCAGAATATGAACTCCACGTGAAGCAGTGCGCACAAAACTCGCTTTCGCGAAGTGGACTCTATCTTCTTCACGTTAGCATTCATGGCCGTTTTCGTTCCGTGTCACCGGAGATTGGTGTGGATGCCGATACGGGAGGTCAGACCAAGTATGTTTTGGAACTCTTGCGGCGGTTGGGCAAAGTTCGTGATATGCATCGCGTGGAGCTTCTAACCCGGAAGATAAGTGACATCCGTCTTTCCGCGGATTACGCGGAAGATGTCGAGGTGGTGGCCGACCGCTCTCGAATTGTGCGCCTGCCCTGTGGCCCTGAAGGTTATTTGCCGAAAGAGCGCCTCTGGCCATACCTGCAGGAATTCATCGATAACGCGCTTCGTTATATTCGCGATCAGGTTGAGGTACCGGATGCCATTCACGGACATTATGCCGATGGCGGCTTTGTCGCCACGCGAATAGCAAAGATACTTGGTATTCCCGTCTTCTATACGGCTCATTCGTTGGGACGGTTCAAGCGGGAGAGAATCTTGTCCCAGGGAATGAGTTCCCCGTGCCTCTGAACGCAAATTCCATTTTCGCGAGAGAATTGAGGCGGAGGAGGAAACACTGGAGAATGCCGAGCTGGTAATTGCGAGCACGAGCAACGAAGTAGAGACCCAGTACGCAAAATACGACCACTATAACAAGGACAGGATGCGCATCTTGCCTCCGGGCTGCGAGATCGAGAAACTCAGGACCCGGCTGTCTGCTTCTACCTTGAAGGAATTCAGGAGTATTGGAAAGAAGTTCCTGGCCGAACCCGCAAAGCCGGCGTTGATTGTCATTGCAAGGCCCGATGCGCAGAAGAACACGGCTGCTGCAATCCATGCGTTTGGCCGTTCCAACCTGAAGGAGTTGGCCAATCTATACCTTTTCATTGGCCTGCGCGGCGATCTGGAAGATGTCAGCCAGGAACAGCGCAATCTATATGTGGAAATGTTCAAATTAATTGATCTCTACGACGTCCATGGCAGTGTCGCTTACCCAAAAACTCATCGCACGGAACTTGTCTCAGCCCTGTATCAGCATGCTCGCAATACCCATGGAGTTAGTCTCACGCTCTCGAAACACGAAAATTTTGGTTTGACGCTGGTTGAGGCCGCGGCCGCAGGCGTGCCTGTAGTCAGTTCGGGTGCCGGTGGGATGCATGATGTCTTGGAAAATTGTGGTCATGGCCTGACTGTCGATCCCGAAAACTTCGAGGAGACTGCCCAAGCCATTTCAGACATCATAAAGGATCAAGCCAAGTGGCGTGCCTTTTCGACCGCTGGCAAAAAGAACGTCACACGCTACTATACATGGCAGAGGCACATTAAGAATTACCTAGGTCTAGTGAAGCAATTTACCGCCGATAGGAGAGCCGCGCCATCCATTCGAAATCGGGTAAAGCAGTTCGCCACCGCCAGACATTATCTCGTCTGCGACATTGACGATACCTTGACCGGTGATGACCGCGCAATGAGGCAGCTGACAGACCTTATCAATGACCGCGATGATATACTGTTCGGGATCGCAACTGGCCGCAATCTGCAGAGCGCCCGGGCGTTCCTTGAGGAAAGCATGCTTCCCGATCCAAGCTTGCTGATCACCTCGGTGGGGACACGGATTGACTATAATTTTGGAAAGGTAAACCAGGATACGCATTGGCACCGGCATATTCAGTTTCGCTGGCAGCCCGATGAAATACGTACTCTCCTCAGTCGTATCGACTGGCTGGAACCGCAGGAGTTTGAAGCCCAAACACACAACAAGATCAGCTACTATTTGGATCGGCCCGTGCCAACGGCGGCACGCGCCATCAAGACGCTGCTGCGAAAGAGCTCATTGCAGGCAAGGGTCGTCGTCTCGCGAAATCGATGTGTTGATGTTCTCCCGGTTCGCGCCTCAAAGGGGCATGCCTTACGTTTTGTAAGCTGGCGTTTTGGCATCGATATGTCCCATGTTGTCACCGCCGGCGATTTCGGAAATGACATCGACATGCTGCGCGGGCTTTCTCGGGGTATTGTCGTAGGAAATTACAGCAAGGAAGTTGGCATTCTGAAAAAATCCAAGGATGTGTATTTTTCAGAACAGGCCAACGCCGCCGGCATTCTGGACGGGCTAAGGCATTACGGCGTTTGATTTAAGTTTTGCACAGCCATTTTGCTTTGATAGGTGAAAACATCTTTGCATCTGGATGCCCAAGTACTCTTCGCAAGTAGGTGCCATTACCTATTTGTTAGAATTCGCGATGAGCTTAGTATTACGACCAATTGGCTTCGAGATTCAATATCGATGAATACAAGAATTTTCTGCGCCATAGACTATCAGGAGCATTCGGGCTGGGCAGCCGACGCCGCGATCGACATTTCGCGCGCTATGTCATCAAAGTTGATTTTTTTCATGGCAAATCCGGTAGTAATGCCAAGTTGGGGCCCGATAGTCTATTGCTGGACGATCGAATCCATAAACTCGCTCTTAAATCAAGCGAGACAGCGCTCCAGAGAGGCCGGCGTTCCTGAAACGGACTGCTTAACAAAAGATACTGCCGATGTGGCAAAATCAATACTTGAGGAGTCACGGCTTGTCAGCGCCAGTTACATTGTAATTGGATCTGACTTCCGATCGGGAACGTTCTGCGGCTGGAAACATTCAATCTCGCGAAAGGTAGTCGAAGGAGCACATTGCCCGACGTTGGTAGTTCATCAAAATATGTGGAACCCGAATATTAGTTCCTTGCAAACGCTGGAGGCATAATAGTTCCGCCACAAATTGTTATTTTGCAAATTCCCCTCCAAACCCTGAAATTATTGGACCGCGCATCAGCCTTTTCAAGGGGGGGTTTGCGGGAGCTGACGCGCGGTCCATTTATTACCCGATTGGAATTTCTGGGTTCGGGTTACCCAGACTGCGGGGGCAGATTCACCCTGCCTCCTCCCCAACAGTGGCCAATAGGTAGAGCTACCTATGTCCCCGGAATTCGGAGACCGCTATCATTACTGCAAAGTGGAGGGGTGATTTGGATTTGCTTTCCGTTCAGGATGCCAAGGCAATCAACGTTTATGGCAACGGCATGCTGCCGCTGTACCGCCATGGAGACCAACTGATCGTTTCGGCCACGGTGCCGGTTCGGATTGGCGACAGGGTCATTATTGAAATGAAGGACAAGCGCCAGTTATGCGGAACGCTCTTTCACAGGGCCGAAGATACTCTCGGCATTAGCCTTGGCGGGCAAAAGCGGAAGGAAACTCTGGTCAAGGCGTCGGACATTGAATTTCTCGGTCGCGTAATCTGGGCCAGCCAATAAAAAAACGGGGATTTTAATGAACATGCAAACGAAAAAAGGTTGAAACATGCACAACTACCTTCATCCGGGAAACACACTCTCACTTTCGGCGCCCTACGAAGTCAACAGCGGGGACTGCGTCCAGATCGGCGCAATATTTGGGGTGGCGAAATCCTGGGCATCTCTTGGCGAAACGGTGGAAATCGTCACATCCGGGGTTTTTGATGTCAAGAAATGCCCGAAACAGGTTTGGCACATCGGGGAGAAACTTTATTGGGACAGCAAAGATCGCAAAGTAACAAATGTGGGTACCGGAAATTATTTTATCGGAATAGTCATTGACCCGGCCTCAGGACAATCCGCTGAACTGGGCAGGATTAAAATTTTTGGCCTAGCGCAATAGCTGCCCGGGTTTGCCGCGATGAATAAACTTGACCTGAAATCATATTCAATCCTGAGGGCATTCAAGATGCCTGCCGTTGAAAACAACCCATCCGTACCGATCGCAGCCGGAAAGCTTTCAAAAGTCATAGAATATGCCTCTAAAGTTTCTCCTGCGGATTACTACGGCCTGAGCATTGACTACGGCGGGGGCGTTCTCAAAGAAAAAGAAATTCAGGCCATTGCTCAACGGACCGTTTTTTCAAAGTCTCGTATGCTCAGAGAAAAAATCTATAATTGAGGAGATGGAGCGAATGTTGGCAAACGAAGTAGATATGCGCACTACGCTTATCGACTTGAGCTTAAAATTGCAGAGGGCGGGGTCCAGGCTAAGCGGCACAAGGATCATTTATCACAGGATCAGATATCTGGAACTCCAGGAACGTTGCGAAACATTGTTGGAAGATGTTAACCGAGGGTTTGCAGATAGCGGGAAATATATTGACGACGTCAGCAACCTAGAGAGGAGCGTCAATTTTTGGCTGGCGCGGCTGGAAAATGACGATGTTGTATGACAGCTATTTGATAGCGGAACTAGGATTGGGATGATCTTTTACGCGGCCAACTGCTAGTCGCGCCAGCGGGCAGGGGCACGCCAAACTCGCGCTTGAGGAGCGAGGGTTTAGGCTTTTCACAGCACACCGTGCCGCTTGCCTAACCAGGGACCTGAACGCCGCCGAGCCAGCTTGTGACCTGCTCAAGCGTGCGCCGCTCCTGGTCGGCCTCCAAGGAGAAGCCTTCGAGAAGGCGCGCCTGTGGGGCATGCTCGCTGACGATGCTGAGGCTATTCCCAAGCCCAAAGCCGCCATGGGTGATGAAGGGGACAAGGGTCTTTCCCGAGAGATCGTGTTGAGACAGGAACGATCTGATCACCGATGGCGCGCTCATCCCCCAGATCGGGAAGCCAAGGAATACCGTTTCGTAGCCCTCGATATTAGGCACGAGCGCCGCAAGGGGTGGCTCGAACCCTGACTCGCGCTCGCGGGTGGCTTGGGAGACCGTCTCCTCATAGTCCTCCGGATAGGGGCCGGCAGGCTGGATTTCGAAAAGCTCCGCATCGCGTGCACGCCTGATCTGGCGCGCGATGACCCGCGTATTGCCCGTGCGGGTGAAGTAAGCAACGAGCACCCTTCGGCTCCCTGATGCCGCCTGGGCGTTGGCGCGATCTGTGGCAAGCCCACTATTCATGGCCATGCCGAGCAGGAGGGCGCTCTTGAGCCTCCGCGCCTTGTGATCATCTTGCCTTGCTCCATCGCGCCGTCCTCGCTTCAAGCGGTGGTGTGATCGGCGACCGATCAGTTCTTCTCGGGGGCTTCCACGCCGGAGAACGCCAACACTTGATCTGGGAGCCGCTGCCCCGAGATCTGGATCGCCGATACAGACCGGTTCAACTCCTCAATTTCGGAAGGTGTGAATTGAACAACGCTGGCGCCAATGTTCTCCAGCATGTGCGCCATCTGTGTCGTGCCGGGTATGGGAACTATCCAGGGTTTTTGCGCCATAAGCCAGGCCAGAGCGATCTGCCCAGGCATGGCCTGTTTCCGTTCGGCCCAGTTCTTCAACAGGTCGACGAGCGCCAAATTGTGTGGGAGGTTTTCTGGCGAGAACCGGGATTCAATCCCTCTGATGTCACCCTCGGCGAACCGCGTATTTGCGTCAATGGCGCCAGTGAGAAATCCCACGCCAAGCGGACTCCACGGGACGAAGCCAATGCCAAGTTCTTCGCAAAGCGGTATTACCTCTTTCTCCGGGCCGCGCCATAGCATCGAATATTCGTTCTGAACGGCTGTGACCGGCAGAGCGGCATGGGCGCGACGAAGCGTTTTAAGTCCCATCTCGGACAGACCCCAGTGCAGGACTTTGCCTTCGCCCATCAAGTCCTTGATAGCCCCGGCGACATCTTCGATCGGCACCTTTGGGTCGACCCGGTGCTGGTACAGAAGGTCAATTCTGTCCGTTTGCAGGCGCTTCAACATGCCTTCGACTGCGAGTTTGATGTGATCCGGGCGGCTGATGAGTCCCGGCCGCCGCTCGCCGGTCTTAAGATCCACATCCCAGCCAAACTTCGATGTGATCACGACCTTGTCGCGGAACGGCTTCACGCCTTCGCCGAGAATACGTTCGACCTCGTGCGGACCGTAAGCCTCGGCGGCGTCGAAGAAAGTGACGCCACGGTCGAAGGCTGTCCGGATAATGTTGAACATTTCGGGCCGCGTGGGGATTGTCCGTTGATAGGTGCGGCTCATGTTTTGAACGCCAAGGCCGACGCTGGAAACTTCCAGCGAACCCAGCTTTCGCCGCCCGCTCACCTGGGCTGCGGCGTAGCTGCCAGAGCCTGTTGTCTGGGCAAAGGCCTGCGGGCCCGAGCCGCCGAGTAGTGGCACCGCCGCGAGACTTCCCGCTGCCCCAAGGAAACCACGACGCCCAATTTCCAGTCTGCGTTCTTTAGCCATGTCTGATCGTCCTTTCATAATTCATGAGAGCATCTCCTTGCTTGCAAGATAGCCCTTCGCATTTATCGTGATTAGACAGGGCCAGTCGCTTGTGCTTATGACATGTTGTCATGAATTCGCAGGATCAAGATGCGCCGTGAAGAGCTCGGCAGCCTCGCCATGTTTGTCACCGTGGCAGAAGAACGGAGCTTCACCCGTGCGGCGGCGAAGCTGGGGATTTCGCAATCGGCGCTCAGCCACTCGATGCGGCGACTGGAAGCAAAGCTGGGCTTGCGGTTGTTGACGCGAACCACGCGCAGCGTGGCCCCGACTGAGGCCGGTGAGCGGCTCATCGACACACTTGGCCCCGCTCTGGGCGAAATCGACCGCAAGATCGCGATGCTGTCGGAATTGCGCGAGCGGCCAGCCGGCACCATCCGGATCACGACTTCTGAGCACGCGGCCGAGACGATCCTATGGCCGGCGATAGATCGCTTCATTGCAGAGTACCCGGACATCCAGGTTGAGCTTAACGTGGAAGCCGGCCTCACCGATATCGTCGCTGAGCGCTACGATGCCGGCGTGCGCCTGGGTGAGCGATTGGAAAAGGACATGATCGCGATGCGGATCGGTCCGAGGTTGCGGATGGCTGCGGTCGGATCGCCGTCCTATTTCGCGCGGCGCGGCATTCCCCGAACCCCTCATGATCTGGCCGGGCACTCGTGCATCAACCTTCGCCTCGCAAGCGCAGGGGGACTCTACGTATGGGAGTTTGAGAAGGAAGGGCGCGAGCTCAATATCAGGGTCGAGGGTCAGCTCGTTTTGAATCGCTTCATTCTTGAGGCGGCAGTTGCCGGTCACGGCATCGCGTTCATGATCGAGGACAAAACGGCGGAACTTGGTCCGCCAAGGAACACTGGTTCGTGTTCTCGAAGATTGGTGCGAACCGTTCGACGGCTACTATTTGTATTACCCCAGTCGAAGGCAGCCATCGCCAGCCTTCAGCTTGCTTCTCGACGCCCTCCGCTACAGAGGATGAAAAAAGAATGCCAGCCAATTGCCCGGGAAATAAATGTGAGTGGCTGGTGCGAGCGGACATTGTCGCCAATACTAATGCGCCTCGGTAGGCAAGGGGGTCAAAATGCCGATTGACGTGAAACCTGACGAATGGGTGATATACCATCCTCCGAAGTCAGTCGCGTTCGGGCACCAAGCACGGGTGAGAGATGCACGGAGAGCGTGGACGCTCACCGATGATTTCTTGAAGCAGCAAACCAACTTTGCACTCGGCCATCATGTCGGATTGACGTGCCACTTACCAACGCAATATACGGACGCGTCCGTGGCGTCTGCTCGAATAGCCCTGGCGAGAGCGCTGCTCGGGCCAGAAATGTCAGATGCAGCATTTAACCCGCATTGGGATATCCAATCCCACCAACTCGCAGACGCGATAAATTTTTCTTTGGATGACGAGAAATTCCCAAAACAGGCATGGGGTCCAACT
The DNA here is from genome assembly GCA_963810045.1 of uncultured Alphaproteobacteria bacterium. Classification (GTDB taxonomy): domain Bacteria; phylum Pseudomonadota; class Alphaproteobacteria; order Rhizobiales; family Aestuariivirgaceae; genus Aestuariivirga. The sequence continues at coordinate 143,166 of CAWELV010000027.1, forward strand.
ATGTTGTGTTTCTATTATTTGTTCACGTGGAAGAATTTTGATCTTCCGCACGCGCCGAATGAAACAAGAGATGTTCGGTTTGAACTTGGTGTTATTATTGGAGGTCGGTCTGTTTTCCTGCAGCCTCGGTTGGTATTTCCTGCGACATGGAATTCCGATATTCTGCGGCGACGGTTGACGCTTATTGAGCCCGCTTTGCCTTTCCGCATACGCGATCAGTATTTTCAGAGGTGGTTGAGTCCTTCTCGAAAAGGAAGCTTTGGGCGCACCCGGAAGTTGGAAAAGAACTGGCGATCTTCTTGGCGGGACAGTGGAGCCGATATACGCCATTGACGTATATCCGCCAATGGCGTACACATCATGAATGCTTGTTTCCGTCGTCGAAACGGACTCCTACCTGTCCAAGGCGCGGAAGATCATGTCCGAGCTGGAAATGGAAGCAGTTGTTTCGGTGATTTCGGAAAGTCCCATGGCAGGCGACGTCATCCAGGGGACAAGCGGATTGCGGAAATTGCGCATTCCTCTGCAAGGGCGTGGCAAGCGCGGCGGCGGCAGAGTGGTTTATTGGTACTACAATGAGGGCTACCCGGCCATTCTATTGTGGGTTTTTGCGAAGAATGAAGCCGATGATTTGTCGTCCGGCCAGAAAAAGCAATTGGTTAGCGCCTCGGAAGCATTCACGAGGCAGTTCAGGAGCGTGAAATGAAAAAATCCGATTTTGACGGCCTGATCAAGGGTCTCAAGGAAGCCAGCGGCTTTGTCCGCACAGGAAAGCTGAAAGGCGGACGCATTCGCATTCCCCGCGCCATTGATGCGGCTGCCATACGAGCGAAAGCGGGCCTGAGCCAGGCCGCGTTCGCCCGTGAGATCGGCGTCTCTGTGGCGACGCTGCGGAACTGGGAGCAAGGCCGCCGCATGCCGGATGGCCCGGCGCGCGTGCTGCTCACGATGCTGAGCAAAGACCCCGGGGTTGTCCGCCGCACACTTAAGCATGCGGCTTAACAACCATGAAGAAAAGCATTCCAAAGGACGGAAAAGTAGAAGCCCCTCCCTCCAAACTGATCGATGCGAAGATCAAAGAACTCAGTGGTTGGCGGGGCGAGACGCTCGCCCGCATTCGGGCTCTTATCAGGGAGGCCGACCCGCAAGTGGTCGAGGAATGGAAGTGGGGGATTCCGGTGTGGTCGCACGCCGGAATTATCTGCACCGGCGAGACCTACAAGGCTGCCGTGAAGACAACCTTCGCCAAAGGCGCAGCACTTGACGACCCTTCAAAGCTCTTCAACTCCAGCCTCGAAGGCAATGTGCGGCGCGCCATCGATTTCCCCGAGGGCGGCAAGATTGATGAAAAGGCCTTCAAGGCGCTTATCCGCGCCGCCGTGGCGCTGAACACGTCAAAGCCGGCAAAGAAGAAACCAAAGAAGGCGTGAGGCGATTTACGCCGCCACCTGCTGGTCGCGCCAACGGGCAGGGAGCACGCCGAACTCGCACTTGCAGGCAGCTTCAGTGTCGCGCAAGACTTTCGTGACCCTGCGCGGCGAGCGCGCTCGCACAGTCAAGCAGACCGACCATTGTGCGCCGGAACTCCGCCTGCGGCGCGTCGAGCCGCTTCAATGACAGCCACACTGAAACGTCGGCCAGCGCCGTCATGAGCCGGATCACGGCTTCCGAAGACCCGGCGCCGATCGCCTCCCGGACCAGCGCCTCCACGCCAGCCGCGACCTCCTCGCAGGGCTTCGTCGAGCTCGGGCACACGGTCCCGGTCGCGGGCCGCAATCCCAAGCCAGACGGCGGCGCGGTCGTAGAATGCGTCGAGCTCGGCGACGAGGCGTTCCAGACGCTGTTGCCGCGTGGCAAGGCCCGCGAACACGGCCGGCGCGTTCTCCGGCAGCGGTGGCTGCGATTACTTCATGGACATGCGCGCCGCAGGCCTCGACCAGCGAACCGAGCGTCGGGAAGTGGCGGTACACCGTCGCCGGGCCGACCCCGGCCCGCTCGGCGATCTGAACGTAGGACGTGGCGGCCACACCCTGCTCATAGTGCAATGCGGCGGTAGCCTCGACGATGCGCTCGCGCGTGGCGTCTAGGCCCTCGGCCCGCTTCCGCATCCGGTATTTTCTGCCAGCCATGGCGATTCTCCTATTGACGAGAGAATAATTTCGTGAAATATGCCTCTCACTAAACTAACCCATTATCAACCCAATGTCCATATGGAGAAATGTCCAAATGCTGATGACCGCAATTAAGACCGACGACGCAACCGCCGTGGCCGCCGTCCCGCCGCGCGAGTTCCTTTCGACCCTTGTCTGGATCAAGGCCGACGGGCCCGCTACCGCCGGCACCCAGAGCCTGATCGAGATCCTGGCTCCCGCGGGCTGGGCGACGCCCTGGCACATCCACCATACGCACGACGAGTATTTTTACATTCTCGAAGGAGAGGTCACCGCGCAGGTGGGCGACACGCGCGTGGTGCTCCGGCCCGGTGACTACGCCTTCGGTCCGCGTGGCGTCCCTCACGGCTACCGCGTTACTGGAGTCCGGCCCGGCGCGCCTGCTCATGATGACGGGCGACAGGGACTTTGCCGAGTTCGTCCGCGAGATCAGCGAACCGGCTGCCGGCAATGAACTGCCACCGCCATCCCAACCTGACCTGGAGCGGGTCGTGTCGACGGCCGCGCGCTACGGCATGGAAATCCTCGGCCCCATGCCGGACTGAGTCACTCCGCTCCATGAGAAGTTGACGCCGCGCCGCATTGCGTGGCGCTTGCTTTACACCGCCACCTGCTGGTCGCGCCAGCGGGCAGGGGGCACGCCGAATTCGCGCTTGAAGGCGCGGTTGAAGGCGGCTTCCGCATCATAGCCGACGGCGGCGGCAACCTGGCTGATGGATTTCTGCCGCTCCACCAGAAGCTCCTTGGCCAGCAGCATGCGCGACTTGGCGAGATACTGCATCGGCGGCGCGCCCATGGCGGCCGTGAAGCGCTCCACGAAGGCGCTGCGCGACAGGCCCGCTTCCGCCGCCAGTTCAACCACGCTCCAGCCGTGCGACAGGCGGTCATGCAGGGCGGCAAGGGCGCGCCCCACATATTTGTCCTTCAGGCCATGCAGCCAGTGCTTCTCGTGCACCATCTGGGATTCGGAATAGGCCCTGACCGCTTCGACGAAGAGCAGCTCCGATAGCCGCGCCATGACTGACGAGGAGGCAAGCTGCCCTGCGCTGAGCTGCTGTGCGCCATAGCGCAGCGACAATTCAATCCAGTCGCGCGAGGCGCCCTCGTTGATGTTGACCTTGAGAACTTTGGGCAGCGTCGCCATCAGCGGATTGCGCATTTCCTCATTGGCCAGGTAACCGCAGATGAGGTTGGTGAGCGGGCCGCTGCCGCCGCCATAGACGAGGCTGTTCAGTCCGCCATCGGTTCCGGGCTGGATCAGGTCCTTGGCCCCGATGGGCCGCTGGCCCGGCTGGTTCGACATCACATGCGGGGCGTTGCGCGGCAGCAGGACAAGCTCGCCACTTTTGACATGGAGCGGTTCTTCGCCTTCAACCTCGACATACATTTCGCCGGAAATCACATAATGCAGGGCGCACAGCACTTCCGGCCTTGCCATGTAGGGCACCAGGTCATCGGGCGTGAGCGCGGAGGCAAAACTCCATGAGGGGGTAAAGCGGGCATCAAGAAACACGCCCCCCTTTAACCGGACCGTCCGCAGAATTTCCGACAGCGTATCCATGCGGGGGGTCTAATTGAAAGCCGGACGAACAGTCAAGTCATCCGGCGGTGCGGTCATTCACAGCGGACAAGCCTTTCCCTAGATCAGCCCCATTGGTTGGCGGACCGGAAAGGTCTTGCCAAGCCGGCGCATCGGCCAATTCCGGCCGGCACGCCCATAACCAGCGAACCCGGATGAGGCGCCCGTGATGGTCACAGGGCGGCAGCCGACGTTCGCCTTAACGTAACTTTGAACAAGGATAGCCGCACCTTTTACCCCCGCTACCCCCTGCAAGGAAAAAAACCATGTTCTACGACACCTCCGCCAGCCACCGCCCACCGCGCCCGAGTTTCCTCACCATTGCCTTCCGGCCCTGGCAGATGCTTGCCAGCCTGATGGCAGAACGCCGTGACTACGCCAGACTTTCGAGCCTGGACGATCATTTGCTCAAGGACCTCGGCCTCACCCGTGGCCGTATCCGCTCCGCCATCCGCGACGGCCGCACACACCTCTGATCCCCCATCCCAGTTTCTCGAAAGGAAACGCCGACATGACCGCGTTTAAAAATGCCGAAACCCTTGCCCTTCACGCAGGACCCCGCATGGATCCCACGACCGGCGCCGTTGCGGTGCCGATTTACCAGACAACCTCTTTCCAGTTCCGCGACACGGAGCATGCGGCCAGCCTTTTCGCGCTGAAGGAACTCGGCCACATTTACAGCCGCATTACGAACCCGACCTGCGATGCCCTGGAGCTGAAAATGGCGGCACTGGAAGGCGGCGTGGCCGCCATGTCGGTAAGCTCCGGCCAGGCTGCAACCGCACTCGCCGTGCAGAATATCTGCCAGGCCGGAGACAACATCGTAGCCTCCACCGACATCTATGGCGGCACCTGGAATCTCTTCGCCCATACCTTCAAGACAATGGGCATCGAGGTCCGCTTTGTCGATCCCGCGAACCCGGAAGCCTTCCGCAAGGCAACCGATGCGCGCACCCGCGCCTATTATGCGGAATCCCTGCCCAATCCCAAACTTGCCATGTTTCCCATCGCCGAGGTGGCGCGCCTCGGCCGCGAACTCGGCGTGCCGCTGATCATGGACAACACCGCTTGCCCGGTCATCTGCCGGCCGCTCGACCATGGCGCGGCCATCGTCGTCTATTCGACGACGAAATATATCGGCGGACATGGCACATCCATCGGCGGCGTGATCATCGACGGCGGCAACTTCGATTGGGAAGAACATGCCGCACGCTTCCCCATGCTCAACCAGCCCGATCCGAGCTATCACGGCGTGGTGTGGACCGAAGCGGTAAAGCCCATAGGGCCCATCGCCTATCTCCTCAAAGCCCGCGCCACGCTGCAGCGCGACCTCGGCATGTCGATGTCGCCATTTAACGCCTTCCAGTTTATCCAGGGCCTGGAGACGCTGGCGCTTGCGCATGCGCGAACACAGCCGCAATGCCATGGCCGTTGCCGAATACCTTTCAAAGCACGGCAGCGTTTCCCGCGTGATTCACCCCGGCTTCCACAAGGAAGCTGAGTTGAAGCGGCGCACGGCCACTTACCTCAAGGGCGGCATGGGCGGCCTCGTCGGCTTCGAGCTGAAAGGCGGCATGGACGCGGGAATGCGTTTCATCGACGGCCTGAAAATGTTTTACCATGTGGCCAACATCGGCGATGCGCGTTCGCTGGCCATCCATCCGGCGTCAACCACCCATTCGCAGTTGTCTGAAACCGAGCAGCAGGCGACGGGTGTCACCCCCGGTTACATCAGGCTCTCGGTGGGCATCGAGCATATCAGCGACATCATCGCCGATCTTGACCAGGCGCTGGCCAGCGCCACGGTAAAACGGGCGAAGGCGGCCTGAGGTTGAGCGGAATTGCAATTTAAAAAACGGCCCCGGTGGTGCTGTATAATACCGGGACCGTTTTTTGTGCCAGCTTGGAGGTAATTAGCTGTCGGCGGGATAGTACGCCGAATTTCCGTGTTCTGTTGGGTTTCGTGGCATGGCCGCTGCTGGCCGGGTGAGCCAGCTCGTCGGGGAGACTATCGCTTGCCGAGCCGACATCCTGACGGGCAGCGCGCCTTACTTCCGTCATGGCCGCGGATGGCGGTGATCCGACCTTCCGCGGTGTCCGACGATGCGATTCCCGCGTTCGCGGGCATGACGAAAGCGCAAGGAGCCGGTTCAGACTGGTCATCAGCGCGCCAGGCGGGGATCCACATGGACGGTGCCGTGCGATAGATCTGCCCGTCTTTCGCGGGCTATCGTCGTGGCGCTTATGGTCATGGGGCTGCAAAGCCCGGTCATTGATCGCCTGAGCTGTCAGGCATGCTCGTCGCGCGTGTTGTTCAGAACCTTGGTCCACATCCTGCTACGCGCCGACGAACACGGTCACCAGTCTGCGCTTCGCATTTTACTTCGCTCAGGTGGTGTGCATGGGCGCAATGGCCGCGATCATAGCAATGGACGATGCTTCAACGATGCGGTTGAAGCTGAGTGGGACTGCAATTTAAAAAACGGCCCCGGTGGTGCTGTATAATACCGGGACCGTTTTTTGTGCCAGCTTGGAGGTAATTAGCTGTCGGCGGGATTTTACGCCGAATTTCCGTAACGGATATTAATGTGATGGGTACAATTTGACGCGGAATTGCCCGTGAAATGCCTGCATGAGGCCGCTTCGGCCCAATCTGGCCGAACTCTTTAACCGGCCATAAACCTTGGCGGAAATTCACCCCGCCATCATCTTCTTCGCCGCCGCAAACTGAAAAATCCCTTGGCCATTGGCGTTGCGCCGAAACCGGAAAAGCGCCAATTTTGGCTCCGATTGCAATAAAGCTGCAACCGCCCTAACTAGACACATGACTAAAACCGACGTTTCAAACCTCACCCAGCTCGGCCAGGCGACCGCGCTGCCTGCGCATCCTGATGAGGCGATTCTTGAGCGGGTGCCCAATTCGCAAGGCAACACCGCGTATGTGGTGCGTTTCGTGGCGCCGGAGTTCACTTCGCTCTGTCCGATGACCGGACAGCCCGACTTCGCTCATCTCGTCATAGACTATGTGCCGGGGCGCTGGCTGGTCGAGTCAAAATCGCTGAAGCTCTATCTCGGATCATTCCGCAATCACGGCTCCTTCCACGAGGACTGCACGGTGGGCATCGGCAAGCGGCTGGTCAAGGAACTGAAACCCAGATGGCTGCGCATTGGCGGCTACTGGTATCCGCGCGGCGGCATTCCCATCGACGTATTCTGGCAGACGGGAGCATCTCCCAAGGGGCTGTGGCTGCCCGATCAGGGTGTGCCGCCGTATCGGGGCCGGGGCTGAGCGCGCCAAACCAATTTGATCGAGGAACTCAGTGGGGACAATGACGGCCTATCAACGCTTACGTCTCGAAGGATATTTGTATTTGGTCGCCTTCGGCTTATGCATTCCCGCGGCCAATTGGATGATCGGTCATTTCGGGACGACGTGTGTGCCCAACGGTCCTTGCCTGATCCCCGTTGCCCCTGGCTTGGCTGCTCCCAGTGGGGTTATCATGATTGGTCTTGCATTGGTCCTCAGAGACCTGGTTCAACGAAGGCTTGGGCCGGGCTGGACCTCCATCGCTATTGTTTGTGGCGCTCTGTTGTCGGCATTGGTTGCCCCGCGAGCGTTGATTTTTGCCTCTGCTGCGGCATTTCTTCTATCAGAGTTTGCAGATATGGCGGTGTACACGCCGCTGCAGAAGAAGCGCCTGGTTCTCGCCGTGCTGCTGAGCGGCATGGTTGGCCTCACTATTGACAGTATCGTCTTTCTTTATGTGGCGTTTGGAAATCTCGACTTCCTTGCTGGGCAAATCGTCGGAAAGGCGTGGATAACTGTTCTGTCGCTGCCGTTCATTCATTGGATGCGGAGCAGAGACGACAGGATCAATTCTCAAACTGCTGCCCTGTCTCCCAAGCGCTGAAAAATATGCCGTGAAAAGACATTTGCGAAATCATCAGCCGATCGAAGCTTAATAAACGTCCTGTGACAGCTTGATTGAAGTTCACCCCGCCATCATCTTCTTCGCCGCCGCAAAAAGTGCTGCCACCAAGGGCGACAGCGGCTCGCGGTCAACCGCAACAAGGCCCACCGCATGTTCCACCGCGGGCTCGACCAGGGGCACCGCCTTCACCCCTTCCATCGGCCCCAGCGCATTCTGGAAATATTCCGGCATGATGGAGGCAAGCCCCATGCTGCGCACGATGAGAACAGGTTCATGATCGAATTGGTTTCAAGCCGGGGCGAGGGGTGGGCGTTGGCCGCGAGAAAGGCCCGGTCGATGATCCGCCGGTTCTGCATGTTGGGCGTGAGCAGGCAGAGCGGGATCTGCGCCGCCTCGAACCAGGTGACGCTTTTGGCCTTGGCCAGCTCATGGCCCTCGCTCACGAACAGGCAATAACGCTCGCGGTAAAGCACCGTCTGCAGCAGGCCCTCGACCGGCTCGTTGTCGAGATAGGTGATGCCGGCCTCGATGGAGAAATCATGCAAGGGCCCGGATGATCTCTTCCGAGGAATGCGACAGGATGGAAAAATCCACCGACGGGTGTGCCGCCTGCATGGCCTTGGTGAGCTGCGAAACCATGGGCAGCGCCGAGGGCACCACGCCGAGCACCAGGCGGCCCACGAGATTGCCGTGCCGGCCCTTGATCTGCGCCAGCTCCTGGTTCAGCGACTGCCAGTTGTCGAGAATGAGATGGGCCCATTTCAACACGCGCTCGCCCTCGGGCGTTAGCCCGATATAGCGCTGCCCGCGCTCGACGATGGGAACGCCCAGCTCCTGCTCAAGCTGGCGGATGCGCCCGGAAAGCGTGGGCTGCGTGACATTGCAGGCGGCAGCCGCCCGGGTGAAATGCTTTTCGCGGGCAAGCGCCGCGAGATATTGAATTTGACGGATGTCCATGGGGGCAGGCTAGCGGGGAAGGGGCGGGGGATGCAAAGGCGGGTAGTTGGCTGACGATAAATGAAATCCATGACGGTTCAATTCCGTCTGGCTCCACCCACTTAAAACATATTATAGTTTGGGGATTTTCTATGGCCGATGGGTTGCAAATTACCAAGTGTGGGTTACAATGGCTTAAGGTTTTGATTGTTAGGTAAGGTGGCCGACGGGTTGGAATCTTGCTTTCTTCAGCGCGATGCAAAGGGATTGCTTAGGCTCTGGCAAGTTCTGCGCAGATCCTCGCGCCGCATTTGATAAAGCCAGTCTGCAAGTATCTGTTGTAATGCCAGCATTGGTGTATTATTGAGAACACTTCAATGTCTTCATCAGCGAACGTAATGCCGAGCTTCAAGGCTTTCCGACTAAGCCAATAGCGATGTGGCCGTAAGCCTTGCGCGCAACTCCTCCGTGTTTAAACCAGCAGGAGCAGGAAGGATTTCAAATAGAGTTCTATCGTGTGAAAGTAGAGAAAGGAAAGGAGAAAGACGGATAGAAGATTTTAACTTTAACTTGGGGATTTCATGTGCTTACCGAAGGTCTTGGAAAAGTACAAAAATGGCTTATGTTGGCCTTCGGGTTGTAGTCTTGGGGGCTAGAGGTGAGAGGCGTGGAAAAATCGGGATTGAAAAGTTTTTCACTTGCGAATTAAGGGCTAGACCGCAGCAGCTGTGAATATGTCTTTGCTCGCAAAATACATTCCCAATTCCTTACCGCGGAATGGACCAAGCTCCATTTCTTTATGTTTTTCAACTTCAATGAGGGCTAACGCTTCTAATCTGAAATTGATTGCTATCAATAGCTCCTGCCTTTTACGGTCCAAAGGGTTTTGGAATGAAGCATCTTAACAACTTCAAAATTAGTCTGCTACAATCACTATTATCATCCAGATTCATTTCATTCAAAGCTTGATTCTATCAAGAGTTTTGGTGCAACTATTGTTAGGTTCACGTCATCTATGATTTTCATTATGTCCAATATGGTAAGCGACTAGGCTTGTCCGAAAATTCGCGCCATCGCTACAACATCAATTGGTCCTTGTCGGTTTGGTCTTCATAGTATGGTTTAAGCTGTTTTAATAGGGTTCTATGTCATCAATTGTTATCTCGAGTGCGTAGGCGTCGGCCTTGTCCACGAGTTTCTCGACCAATCGCCTAAGCTCAGATGGAGTGGTATGGCCAGCGACGACCTCGTGATAACCGATACCCGCGCGTCGTAGCGCCTCCTTCTTGACGGCATCGCGCGCGGCTGCGGTCCCTTGATGATGCGACCCGCCCTGATATTCGATGGCATGCCGGGGCTGGCAGTCCTCGTCGACCAGAAGCAAGTCGACCCGTTTCGAGTTGATGCAGCGGTAGGCGTCCGCGTCCTTACTGCGCAGAATTTCGCCTAACGACACTTGCGCCATCACCTGCCAGGCCGGATTGCAGCCAATCACGATGCGGTCGAGTTCCTTAAAGACGCGCGCTTCGCTCTTGTTGAGGAGCGGCTGAATTGTGAAGTTCGCACCCATAACAATCCGCAACTGGTCAGCAGCATCGGGTTGCTTCGGTGACAGTCGAAACAGGCTTCGGGAGCCACGGTCCGTTAGCGATGTTGCCCTCACTGCGCTTTTTCTCCCAGCGCCAGCGGTTCCTTTCCCGCCATGCCTGCCGTCGCATTTTGGAAGGACTCGCTCGACGGCTATGCCAGAAACGCCAGCGACAAGCACAAGATAGAGAAAAGGAGCGAGAATCGGGGAGCAAGCGAGCAGTCTGGCTGCAACTTCGGCGACCTGGAGAATGCTAAGAATTTGCTGTTAAGGACGGTAAGGTGCGGAATATTGAGGCGTGGGGGTTTTGAGGGTGCACGGTACTATGGTGGACCCAAATGGGGTTAGAAGCTTCTCAACTAGTGCGCCAATGGCAGTGCAGCAATTGCGGAAGCGAACAATTATGATAGAATGGGTCCCAACAGGCAACACCAAAAGATCAGACGGGGCAGACAACCGGGTGTTGATTGCCGCTGTTCGACCAATACAAAGCTCCTCCGCGCAACGAACGCATAGTGGGAAATAGTAGTAAGGATTATCAACTTTGATGAAGACTTTCGTGACTAGGAACACCACTGCAGCGAATTGCCAGCTGCAGGGAAATGTCTACTTGCCGAGATTTTGATAGCGCTGATGGAATACGCGCCAAGACGATGGAACCGGTGAGAAGAGCAATCCATAACAACGGCGATAGTGCCAACGTTCGGCGATCGGCATATAGCGCTCCTCAAGCATCAGTATTCTGCAACCATACCAGGTAACTCAGTTATTCTCCAAATCCTTCGGCAATAGGATGCCTAGTGTCACAACTAAGGCATAAATCAAATGTCGGGAGAATAAATGAAAAAAGCCTGAATTATTCTCCCTCTAAGTCTCTAGCTGCTGAATATTTCTCCCTTGGAGATTTGAAGGTTTATGTCGGAAGGGGGTTCTGCTTGATCGACGACGCAAACAAGGATTTTAAGATGAAACAAACGCCACGTGGTCACCTCAAGGCTCTGGAATCAATGATGACAGGCATCTCATACAGATTGCGGCCTACTTCTAAAGGATAGCTCTCTCAAACCAAAAACAGCCATGCGACAGGTTATTGCTCAGGGAAAGGACTGGAAACGCAGCGTGCGATTCAGTAATTCACCGTTGGCAGTCCAAATGGAAAAATGATGGCCAGAAATTCTTAGCTGAGGCAGAAGCACGCCCCAAAATGACTGTGCGGAATACGTGATAAATGTTGCTGATTGGTGAGGCTGGCAAAAGCGGATATGGAAGTAAGCCCGCGAAAAAAATCTGGACAAAGGTCAGGACGCGGTTGGCGCTGCAGAAGTCACCGGGTATTGTTGAATTGCTGCGGCGCGCAATAATTGGAGAACTCACAACTAAGAATTGGGCCGCCTAAATAGTCATTAGAGCAAAAACTGATGTAAGATACAAGGGAGTGAGGCGATGGACGGATTGAAGCGGAACACTGGTGGCAAGTGTTGGTCTATTTAGGCGCGGCGGCATGCCTTGCTAGCCTCGCTGGGCGCTACCCATACGCTGCTACCGTGTTTGCTGGAGTTGTAGTAGTGGGCGTGGGTTTCTGGCGATGCCACCCACTGCAAATGGCTGTTGAATATGACGGGCGGGGGCATCCAATAACCAAGATAACCGGATATCCTTGGAAGCCGATCCCATTAGGCTTGGCAATGCTCGTGATCGGTGCGCTGACAATCTGACTGGACCGGATTATTGGTTTCAAAATTAGACAAGCATTGATGCGGGCCTGTCGGTTGGGGTTCCTGGAAATTGCCGTAGCGCTTGTAGCGAAAAAATGAAGCAAGAGCAAAGGGTCAAGCTTCGACAATCCGGCGATTGAAATGGGATGGGGATTAAAAAAAGATCTCATAAGAGGTGATGGACTTTTGGTTTAGAGAGTAAGTTTTTATCTAGGCGCAAGAGCGATATGAACTTTTGTTGCATAGGTATAATTAAGTCTCGTTCGGTAAGCTTATGGATTTTTTTCAACGCGCGTACTACGGTTAGCTATGGATAAACAAAAAGAGCTTTTTGATCACTCGAGTGCGGACATCGATGCCTGGAGTCAGAGCATACAGGGAGGGGATGACTTCTAACGCAACTCAAGCAACGGAGATGGGGAAACTTGAAATTCAATACATTCGTCTCCTGATGGTGGCGATAATTGCCATATCGAATTATCCCTACATTGGTGGGTGAAGAAAGGTAGGCACTATACTTTGGATAATGTTCTCCTTGTTTTTGTTAGGCTTGATTTTGCGATCATAGCTGCTGCGCTGGGGTTCTACGTACTGTCGGACAGCGGATGCAAACATAAAAGATAGTTGGGCTTTGAGAAAGGTTGGTACGCGTATATGGGATGCAACTGGCTGCTCAATACGAAAAGAGCTCGATGAGTTGATAAAGGCTTCGGATAAGAAAGCTGAAGCGGCGAAGCTGAGGCAGATGTGTTTTTCGGAAGGTCGATAGGCTGAGGAAGTGGGCACTTCGTTGCGTGGGACATCAATGGCTGTCGAATAGGTCGATGCCGGACGCTCTAGCGTTAAAAAACTAGGGTTTGGGCGCTTGGGTCAAGCAAGGAAAAGGCGAGCATTACTAGACCAGTTCTTTTTGGATAACCCTTTTGTTGCTTTTGCGGCGGAACGATCGAAGCTAGCACGCAAGACCATTTCTATCCGCAGATGCTTTTTTCGGGAACGTGCATGGCCAGAAGGTTTCGTTTTTCCCGCTTGCGGAGACTGTAATTCTGCTACACGGCACGATGAGAACCTTCTTAGTCTCGTTCTTAGATTTACTATTCACCCACACGGTGAAGAAGATTTGAAAGAATTTGGTGAGTACATCAATGCAGTCAAGAACAATTTTGCCGGACTTCTTGAGACCATGCAACTTACGACAAATCAAAAACGGGGAGTGATGAGAAAATATGAAAGAAATCGCCCATTGGGGCGTTGATCTCAGAATATCAGTGGTCAAATATACTGCTCGGCCGCTCAAGACTTGAACGGTTTATCTTCAAATTGGGGATGCACGCTACATTACATGATGTCGGTGAGGATGGGGCAGGTAAGTGATTGAATCATCTTAAACAAACGTGGCGCGGATCGATAATCGCTATCGGAGGAATTGTTGGACTCAGTACTGCTCTGCGAGTATGGGCGATGCAGGACAACGTTTGGATGATCCAATTATCTTATCGCTGTTAACGCTTCGAAGAGCTTGGAAGCTGGTATTTTTGACTGTCGGATAGGAAATCTTTGGAGAGATGCTCATAACGACTGGCAACACAAGCATGCTTGAAGATCACAGTGAACATGACCCTTCGGCTGATGCAATGAAGTTAACAACTATTTGCGGTCGCTGGCTTCCATATAATTTCTAAAGGGCCTTTTTTTGAATAGGCTTGAAATTTTTCGTCTGGCTGCCTTTACATCATTACCTACGCTCATGAACTGTGCTTTAAAAGCAGGCCCTCGTCCTTACTTGCTTTTGCCTCAGCTTCTTTCATTCGCACCCATTCATGGGCAAGCGCGAGTACTCGGAGATACGCCAATGCAAGCTAAAGCGTCGCCAGCGTTCTGGGCGGCTCCGGCATAAGTTAAATCTGGCAATCCGCGCCTCTCGTTTTTCGGGTGTATAGTTTTAGCATCCTTCTTGGTTACGATTGCAGCACCAGTGGCCGGGAAAAGCTACCGCTCATCGAGGTGCCTCGCAAATTGCTTGTTATGCACAGGTCTGTGAATAACCGTAAAGATGAGCGTGCCGGTTACCGCGATTAAACCACCTCATGCTTGCTGCACACTGCTGCAACTTTTAAACCTCAGGAGACACCTAATGCTCCGCTTCCGCCACCTGGCGCTCATCTTTCTCTTCCTGTCTCCGGCAGTAGCCGCAGATGAAATCCCGTTGGAGGGCAGCGCTCTCCTTGGCGTTTTCGTTGGCGATCCGGATTGCGCGGATGGCGTGAAGTCCGACACGTGCATTCTGTCATTCCAGCTCAGGGGCAAAGCCGCAAAGCTGCTCTTCGACGGCCTGCGCGACGAAGCCCAGCGAGAGGAATGCACCGGCAGCATGGAGAAATCCGGCGGCAATGGCCTTTTTTGCCACGCCTATGAGGATGGAACCTACCTCTGTGAATTCGGCTATTCCTTTAAGGAGGATGCTTTCACCTTCAGCGCCGAGGACTGTTGACGATGGCCTCACAGGCCGTCATTCTGCACTCATGTCAATTGCGCGCCGGCTTGCATTTGCCGTCTTGGGGATAACACTCGGATCTTCAGGTGGAGGAATTGCCGGGTTGCTTGCCGGATTGGCATACACCGAAATTGCCGCCACCTCCGGTTTTGAAGGCTACTCGGGTTTCGTCGTGGCCTTTTGGATTCTTGGCGGCGTCGCGATTGGGATGATTGTTGGGCTGGTTGTTGCCTATAAATTTTCGAGGCCTCGTACCAATTAAGCACAGGATTCGAAATTCCTGTCCGTCTTTTTCATTGAACCATCAGCGGAAAGAAAAATCGCCGCTCACTCCGCCGCCTTTTTGCAATGGGCGTCGACAACGCGCTGAACCATCGGGGCGTAGTAAGAAAACGGCTGGGTTTTCATGTCAGCGCGTTTTCCCGCGTCGTCATAATGGCGCACCTTCACGATCTCTTTCACGTTCGGGTTCTTTTCAAATTCGGCAATCTCAGCCGCTGCTCATGGGACCGCCTTGAAGATTCAGGGAATGTACTGAAGCATCGGACAGGCGCTTGAAATACTCAGGCCTTGCGGCGCAGAGATAGCGCTTGGCCGCCACATGGTAGCGCACGCAATCCGTGACCAGGGTTGGGAAAAACCGTTCCAGCACCGCGGCACCTGCTTCTTCATGATGCCTGTCTTCCACGTCATCCATGGAAAACGTGCCGAACTCGCTGGTGAAATGCCCGATGTCGTGGAGGAGCGCCGCCACGATGATGATCTCCGGCTTCGCCGGCGCTTTCGGCAAAATGGGCGCCCTGCAGCATGTGCTCGGCCATGGTGACAGGCTCCCCCAGATATTCTTCGCCGCCGCGGCGCTCGAAGATGTCGGCCAGGAAGGCGACGATATTGTCGGGCGACAGCGTGGCGAAATCCGGCTTGCTCATTCGGCGGCCTCCTGCCGGGGCATTTCCATCGCGGCAAGTGTGGACAGCAACCCGTCCTTGTCGGCGTAACAGCCCTGAAGCCAGCGCGAGCCTGCGCCGGAATAACCCTTTCGCGCGTGCAACACGCGGGTGTTGTCCACGATGAAACTTTCGCCCGGCGAAAGTTTGAACGAAACCTCCATGGCCGGATCTTCGATGATCTCGCCCAAGCGGCGATAGGCGGCGTAATAGGCCTCCATCTCGTCATAGGGCACGTCGGTGATCGCCGCCGCCGAACGGTTGTTGAAACGGATGCCGATCAGCTCGCCATCCGGCGCCAGTTCGATCATCGGGCGCCGCGCCCTGAGGCAGATGCCTTCGCTGCCGGCATATTCAAACCGCGCGCAGTATTTGGTGAGCAGGTCAAAGCCTTGTCGATTTTCGGCGCGCAGCCGCGAGGCCGCGTGGAAGCCGTCAACCACCATGTTCTCGCCGCCCTTGGCCGAGTTTTCGAGGCAATAGAGGATTTGCAAGGTGGGCACCGGGTCGCGGTACGGATTGTCGGTGTGGGCCTGCAGCCCAAGTCCCGTATAGGCCAGGTTGCTCGGGTTCACTTCGGTGCGGACTTCAAACCATTTGCCGTAATTGGTCTCGCGGATATAGCCAAAGAGCCCGGCGACTTTCAGCAGCGCGCCGCTTTCAACCGGCCCATCGGTGAGCTTGCCGAAGCCAAAGCGCCGGACGCCATACAGCCATTTCTTCAATTGGCCGCGATCGGAACTGATGGCATTGAAACTTGCACTTGGAATATGCGCGAGGCCCGCATCCCACAATTCGATTTCCGGGGCGGTCCAACCCGTCTTGCGTGGCCTTTCCTGATCATAGCTGTGCGCCTGCAGCCAGGTCACGTCATAGGCAATGGTCTTGCCCTCGGGCGCGAACGTCAATGACAGCGCATTGCCCTCCACGCGGGCCGCTGAAATACGGATCTGCGAGGGAATGTCGGCAATGGTGATCAGCCTCTGGCCGTTTCCCGGCGCGCGCGTGCCGGCGTCCCAGGCGTTGTCGCGCAGCCAGATCGCGTGAAAGCGAAGCCTCGCCCCGTCCTCAAGGGTCAGGCGGATGGCCCGCCCGTCATCCAGAATCTCTACCTGATGCATCGCAAACTCCTCGGTATCGGCGAAATGCGTAAGCGTACAATGCGCAGGAAAAGCCATTATGACAAATGCAAAATAGAAATGGCGCCGCATCGGTCAGGGGCGGGGCGCTTCACATAGACAGCACCCCCAAAACCTGCAAATCTGGATTCAACTGCTTCCACAAGAGAGGCGAGAAACCGGTATTGATAAGGGAGGAAAATTCAATGACACTGAAATTGAACCGTCGTGGCCTGATGGCCGCAAGCATTGCCGCCGGCATGACCCTTGGTGCGGGCGTTGGCCTTGCCCAGGACAAGCTCAAATTGCGCCTGTCCTCCGTCAACTCGGTTACCGATCAGCGCGCCATTGCCCTTATCGAGAAATTTGGCCCGGCCATTGCCGATTTCGCCACGTTCGAGCCTTACTGGGGCGGCTCGCTGTTCAAGCAGGGCACGGAGCTTGAAGCCATTTCACGCGGCAATCTCGAAATGTCGATTTCCTCGGCCCAGGAGCTTGCGAATTTCTTTCCGGAATTCTCGGTCTTCTCGGCAGGCTATCTGCACCGCGATGCCGCCCACCAGGTGGCCGTGTTCAATGCGCCCCTGATGCAGCCGTTCAAGGACAAGGTTGAAGCGGAACTGGGCGTGAAGCTTCTCTCGGTCATGTATCTGGGCCGCCGCCAGATCAACCTGCGCACCGACAAGGAAATAAAGACGCCGGCCGATCTCGCCGGCATCAAGCTGCGCATGCCGCCGTCCGATGCCTGGCAGTTCCTGGGCAAGGCCCTGGGCGCCAACCCGGTGCCCGTGCCGTTCCCGGAACTCTATACGGCGCTGCAGACAGGCGCGGTGGATGGCCAGGACAATCCGCTTCCCACCGTGATGGACGCCAAATATTATGAAGTGACCAAGCAGATCGTGCTGACCTCGCACCTCGTCGATCTCAACTACCTGACCATTTCAAAGAAGGCGTGGGATTCGCTCTCGCCGGAAAACCAGGCCAAGTTGCAGAAGGCGGCGGATGAGGCCTGCGAATTCGGCCGCCAGAACCAGCTCAAGAAGGAAGCGGAACTGGTTGAAGGCCTCAAGGAAAAAGGCCTCAAGATTTACGAGCCTGACCTCGAAGCATTCCGCACCACCGTGCAGAAAGCCTATCTGGATTCGGACTTCTCGAAGACCTGGCCTGCCGGCGTTGTTGACGCCGTCAATGCCTTGGCGAAATAGGCCGGGCAGGCCCGTCCAGCCATGAAGCAGCTGTTCCAAAGGCTGCGCCACGCCGCCGAAGGCGTGGCGGCGGCCATGCTGTTCGCCCTGTTCATGGTGTTTCTGGTGCAGATCGCCGCCCGCTATCTGTTCAATGTTCCCATGGGCTGGACCGTGGAGGTCTGCCTTACGCTGTGGCTGTGGATCGTCTTCTGGGGCGGGGCCTTCTGCCTTCGCCCTGCCGACCATATCCGCTTTGATGTTCTTTACCTGTCGGTCAACCGGCCGACGCAGCGCATCTTCGGCGCCATTTCGGCTGTGATGATCGTCGCCGCCTTCGCCGTGGCCTTCCTGCCAACCGTCGATTACGTGAGCCTTCTACAAGATCAAGCGCAGCAACACGCTGGGCATTCGCCTGCACTATGTGTTCTCCATCTACCTCCTGTTCATGGTGGTGGTGATGGCGCGCTATTCCGGCGTGGTGCTCAACTTCCTGCGCGGCAAGGAGGAGGTGGAGGGAAAGATCTCCGCCTACGTCCATCACGATGAAGGAAGCGTCATGTGAGTTCTTCCTTCGGCATTGCGCTTTTCATTCTCGCCTTCATGGCTGCCATTGGCGCGCCCATTGCCTTCTGCATGGTGGTGTCGGCCGTCACCTATCTCCTGCTGTCGGGCCAGGACCTGGCGCTCTCCTCGGAACAGTTCATTCAAAGCGTCTATGACAGCTTCGTCCTCCTGGCCGTGCCCCTGTTCATCACGGCGGCCAACATCATGAATGTCGGCGCCATCAGCGACCGGCTTCTCGAATTCTGCAAGGCCATCGTCGGGCGCTTCAAGGGCGGCATGGCGCAGGTGGATATTCTGGTCAGCCTGATCTTTTCCGGCATGTCGGGCTCCGCCGTGGCCGATGCCGCGGGCGTGGGCAAGGTTTCAATCAGGATGATGCTCAAGACCGGCCACTATACGCCGGGCTATGCCGGCGCCGTTGTGGCGGCCTCGGCAACCATCGGGCCGATCATTCCGCCATCCATTCCCATGGTGCTCTTTGCACTCGTTTCCGATACCTCGATTGGCTATCTCTTCCTTGGCGGCGTCATTCCAGGCTTGCTGATGACGGCCCTGTTGATGGCCATGAACACCATCATTGCCCATCGCCGCAACATTCCCGCCGAGGAGGCCGTGCCCCTGCGTGAAATTCCCGGCGTTACGCTGAGGGCGCTTCCGGCGCTGATGATGCCGGTCATCCTGCTTGCGGGCATCTATGGCGGCGCCACAACGCCGACGGAAGCGGCCGCTGTCGCGGCATTCTATGCGTTCCTGGTGGCCGGCATCCTGTATCGGTCCCTCACCATGCGCACGCTTTATGAGGTCTTCGTTGACTCCGCCCGCTCTTCGGCCTCCGTTGGACTGGTCATCGGCTCCGCCCTGATCTTCAATTACATCGTGGCCATCGAGAATATTCCCCAGACCCTGTCGCAGTTCATGGTTGGGCTTGAACTGACGAGGACTGGATTTCTGGTCTTCACCATGGTGCTGTTCCTCTTGCTTGGCTGTGTGCTCGATGCAACAACCATCATCCTTGTCATCATCCCGCTGTTCCTGCCCACCGCGCGCGCCCTTGGCGTTGACCTCATTCATTTTGGCGTCATTTCTGTCGTCAACTGCATGATCGGGATGATCACGCCGCCCTATGGCATGTTGCTCTTCGTCGTCAATGGCACCACGGGCATTCCGATCAGGGACATCGTGCGGGAAGGCATGCCATTCCTGATCGCGCTGCTCCTGGCCTTGCTTGCGATCGTGGTCTTCCCGGACCTCGTTCTTGCCTTGCCGCGCCTGTTTGGATACCAAGGCCTCTAAGTCTATCCACGCTGGAGCCGTCATGACCGAGAAATACCTGGAAGGGCAAGTCGCCATTGTCACCGGGGGCATGCGCGGCATTGGCCTTGGCATTGCCAGACGATTGCACGAGAGGGGTGCGAAAATTGCCATCTGGGACCGCGAGACGCCGGCGTGGGACGAAGCGGAAAAGGGTTTTTCACCCGAGCTTGTCGTCAAGACCGATGTAGCGGACGTCGGCTCGGTGGAAAGGGCGTTCAGCAAAACAATGGACCGGCTTGGCCGCGTTGACATCCTCGTCAACAACGCCGGCATCAATGGGCCCGTGCTTCCCACCTGGGACTATCCCGTGGAGGATTGGGAGAAAGTAATCGCCATTGACCTCAACGGCGTTTTCTTCTGCACCCGGAGCGTCCTTGCCCACATGCGCGGCCGAAAATCCGGCCGCATCATCAATGTCGCCTCGATCGCAGGCAAGGAAGGCATTCCGGGCATATCAGCCTATTCCGCCGCGAAGGGCGGTGTCATCGCCTTCACCAAGGCGCTTGCCAAGGAGTTGGCGCTGGATGGCGTGCTGGTGAACTGCATTGCTCCCGCCCTGGTTGAAACCGATCTCTTTGCCGAAATGACCCCTGAGCATATTGCGGCCATGCGCGCCAAGATTCCGATGGGGCGTTTGCTGCAGATCGAGGAAGTGGCTGCGATGGTGAGCTGGATTGCCGGGCCGGAATGCACCTTCACCACCGGATTTGCCTTCGACCTGACCGGTGGCCGGGCGACCTATTGATAAAGTCCCGTCCGATAAAAGAAACAGAACTTCCCCCAACCCGCTGGTTTGACTCATGGCTGCCACATTCTTCGCGAGAATAGCCGGTGATTCAAAAAGGCATCACTATGCGTTGTGTTCGAACGTGTTTGACTACAATCGCGTTGTTAATGGTGCCTTGCCAATCCGTGCATGCCGATATTGAAGCGGATTGCGCCACAATTGCCGCGAATATTTCCACTATCAATGACACAGATGTCGATGCATGGCTCGCACGTTACCGCGAAGCTTATGCGTTATGCCGTTCTCAACATGAAGTTAGTGATGGCCCTCCGGCCAAAGGCCCGGAACAAGCAAATGTCGTAAAGCTGGACACTGAAAAAACAGCGGAAAAGTCAGCTAATAAGAAGGCGGTTTTCAAGAGTCCCAAGATAAAGCCAGCCACAATGCTGGGCAAATACCCATCTCCGGAAGTTTCCAGGATTGAAAAAATCCCTCCAAAGCCAACACAAAAACGTAGAAAATTGGCTAACCCCGGGACAACAAAGAAAGTCGAAGCTTTACGGGTCAGGACGCCTTTGAAATTGCCCGCGCCCGCCAGCAAGCCAATTCGTGCGACAAAGGCAACCAGGAGTGTTGGCGCTGAAAGCTGGAGAATAAACTGCTCGGAAAGGTTTGGTGGCTTTTCTAAAAATTCTGAATGGTACATCTCCAGCTCTGGCAAGCGAGTGTCATGCATAATCCGTGAATACTAGAGCGTGATCAGTTTACATTGAATCCAAAAAAGTAATCGTCATTCCGGCGCACGCCGGAATCTGGTGTTAGTTTCATCCTGAACGAGGATCCAGCGTGCGACGGAATGATCAGGCTCTAGAGAAATCCACTTGCGACGCCTGAAGGGGCCGCGCAAAACCAGGCCACTGGAAGCACTCGCGAAAACATGAAATAACGTAGGATGACCCCCAGGCGTTGCCAAACTGCAGGCCACGCCCCGCGGTCAAGATGAGGCTGAGAAGGAAAATAAAGCAGGATAAACGCTAAGGAGGAATGCCAATGCCATTTTACCTCACCCGATTCAGTTACACGCCGGCAACATGGGCAAAGCTCATTAAAAACCCTGAGGACCGTCGGGCGGCTGCCAAGCAATACATCGAATCGGTCGGCGGAAAACTTCATGGTTTCTGGTATGCCTTCGGCGACCACGACGCTTACAACTTGTGGGAAGCCCCTGATAACGTCTCGATGGCTGCCACGGCGATGGCCATCAGTGCGGGTGGAGCCTTAAGCTCATTCCAGACAATTCCCCTGCTGACTATTGAGGAGACTCTGGCAGCCATGAAAAAGGCGTCGACGATTTCGTATCGGCCACCGGGAGACAAGCCTTAGCTTAGGCGACGACAGACACCGAAAATAGTTCTCGCCAACAAAAAGCCCCGGCGCTCGGGGATTGGAGAGCGCCGGGGCCATGCGTTGCAGCTTGGAGATGATTGCGGGGGGACGTCCAAGCCGCCTGGACCATATAATTCAAGCGACCAGGAATGGTTCCAATTGTTCCAGTGGCTCTGATTGATCCTCTGGGCGGTAATTGATTGCTTGATCGGTTTGGGGCACCAGGTTTTCAGCCAGCGCGATCCAGTCTTGCGCCATCTGCATCCACAGGTGTTTGGAAGCGGGACCTTTGGCTGCCTCGGCCTTGAAATAACAGAATTCTGCCTGGTGCCAATAATCCGCGAACTTACTGTCGTACATGACGCACCTCACTGCTCGGCCTCTAAGGGGGCCTCTAAAGGGAGTCCTTTAGGGCAGGATTGGGGCGAAAAATGGCCGCCGCAAACTTATGCACACATCTGTCACCATTCAATTCGCACCAAAACCAAACAATAATCCGTCATCCCGGCGAACGCCGGGACCCAGGCTTTCAACCAGTACACATGCGGAAAGTCTGGGTCCCCTAAGTTCACAAACGAAGAGCAACACCAAGTTAAGGTGTTGCCATGGGAACCCGATATCAACAGCTTAGCCTCGAAGATCGACTGCGAGATTGCCCGTTTACACGCCGAAGGCGTTCGCTCCGGCAAATCGCTGCCGATTATGAGTACGCAGCCTGGCTATTGTTCAGACCGCTCTCTTGTACCATAGTGCTTGGCAAATTGGCCCACGGCTAAACGTGGAAGACTGGGGAGGACGAAACGCGGTGAGTGGAGAGTTCGATCCTCAGGACCGAGAATTTGACCATGGAATTTGCCGGCTTCTTCGCCGTGAAGAACGTGAAGCTCGCCGTCGCCCAAGGCACCATCCATGCCCTCATCGGCCCGAACGGCGCCGGCAAGACGACCTGCTTCAATCTCCTTACCAAGTTCCTGTCGCCCACTGCAGGCCGCATCTTCTACAAGGGCCGCGAGACCACCGGCATGCGGCCGGCCGATGTGGCGCGCCTCGGACTGGTGCGTTCATTCCAGATCTCCGCCATCTTTCGCCATCTCACGGCGCTCGAGAATGTGCGCATCGCGCTGCAGCGGCAACGCGGCTCCTCCTTCGACTTCTGGCGCTCGGCGAGCACCCTCAGATCATTCGACGCGCGGGCCGATGGAACTGCTCGATGCCGTCGGGCTCGCCGGATACGCGACGTCGCAGCCGTCGAATTGGCCTATGGCCGCAAGCGGGCGCTCGAGATTGCGACGACGCTGGCCCTCGATCCCGAGATGATGCTGCTCGACGAGCCGACCGCCGGCATGGGCCATGAGGATGTGGGCCGCATCGCGGCCCTCATCAAGCGCGTCGCGGCCAACCGCACCATGCTCATGGTCGAGCACAATCTGAGTGTCGTCGCCAACCTGTCGGACAAGATCACCGTGCTGGCGCGCGGCGAAATCCTGGCCGAAGGCAACTACGCGACGGTGTCCAAGAACCCGGCGGTCATCCAGGCCTATATGGGAGCCGGGCATGACTAGTCGCCGCGAAGTCCGAAGTGCAACGGCGCCCTGCTCAAGGTGAGCGGTCTCAATGCCTGGTACGGCGAATCGCATATCCTGCATGGGGTCGATTTCGAGGTATATTCGGCGAGGTGGTGACGCTTCTCGGCCGCAACGGCGCCGGCAAGACGACGACCATGAAATCCGTCATGGGCATCGTCGAGAAGCGGACCGGCTCGGTCATGTTCGAGGGCGGGGAGTTGATCGGCCTGCCGTCCAACCTCATCGCCAGGCTCGGCATTGCGCTCTGCCCCGAGGAGCGTGGCATCTTCGCGAGCCTCAATGTCGAGGAGAATCTGATGCTGCCGCCCGAGGTGCGGCCGGGCGGGCTTGCGGTCGACGGAAATCTTCAACTCTTCCCCAATCTCAAGGAACGGTTGGCAAGCCAGGGCACCAAGCTGTCGGGCGGCGAGCAGCAGATGCTGGCGATCGCCCGCATCCTGCGCACCGGCGCGAAGTTCCTGCTGCTCGACGAGCCGACCGAAGGCCTGGCACCGGTCATCGTGCAGCAGATCGGCGCCACCATCCACCGGCTCAAGGCGAAGGGCTTCACTATCATTCTTGTCGAGCAGAACTTCCAGTTCGCGCCGACATCGCCGACCGTCACTATCTGATGGAGCACGGCCGCATAGTGGATATGATCCCGAAGCGGCCGCCTCAAGGCCAGCATGGCGAAGCTGCATGAGTATCTCGGCGTATAGTTTAAACTTGGAATCGTAACCGAAGGAGTGACCAGATGATCAAATTGAGAAGCGCACTGCTCGCCGCCATGAGCCGTCATCGCCGCCCACGCGGCGCATGCGGAGATGACGGGCAACGTCGTCAAGATCGGCGTGCTCAACGACCAGTCGAGCCTCTACACCGATCTCGCCGGCCAGGGTTCGGTGGTGGCCGCACAGATGGCGGTTGAGGACTTCGGCGGCAAGGTGGGCGAGCACGCCGATGGAAATCGTCTCCGCCGATCACCAGAACAAGGCCGATATCGGTTCCAACGCTGGCCGCGGCAGTGGTTGACGTCGACGGCGTCGACATGATCGTCGAGTCCCGAATTCGGGCGTGGCGCTCGCCGTCAACGAAATCGTCAAGGAAAAGAACAAGGTATTTCTCATCTCCGGCGCCGCGAGTTCGGCGCTCACCGGCGAGAAGTGCTCGCCCAATACGGTCCATTGGACCTATGACACATGGTCGCTCGCCAACGGCACCGGCAAGGCGATCGTCAAGACCGGCGGCGATTCCTGGTTCTTCATCACCGCCGACTACGCCTTCGGCCATGCGCTCGAGAAGGACACTGCCGCGGTGGTCGAGGCGAAGTGGCGGCAAGGTCATGGGTGCGGTGCGCACTCCGCTCAACAATGCCGATTTCTCCTCTTTCCTGCTCCAGGCGCAGTCCTCGGGCGCCAAGATCGTCGGGCTGGCCAACGCCGGGCGCCGACACGACCAACGCGATCAAGCAGGCGGCGGAATTCGGCATCGTGGCGGGCGGACAGAACCTCGCCGGGCTGCTGATCTTCCTCACCGACGTCCATGCGCTGGGGCTCGCAGACCGCCCAGGGGCTCATTTTCACCGAGTCGTTCTATTGGGACACCAACGATGCGACGCGGGCCTTCGCCAAGAAGTTCGCGGAGCGCGACGGCGGCGTTCATCCGACGATGATCCATGCCGGCGTCTATGCCGCGGTGACGCATTATCTCAAGGCGCTCGCGGCGGTGGAGCGGATGCCGACGGCAAGGCGATCGTCGACAAGATGAAGGAACTGCCAACCGACGATCCACTGTTCGGCAAAGGGCACCATTCGCGCCGACGGCCGGAAGATTCACGACATGTATCTCTTCGAGGTCAAGAAGCCGGAAGAATCGAAGGGCGCCGTGGGACTATTACAAGCTGCGCGCCACGATTCCGGCCGCGGAAGCGTTCCGGCCGCTCGACAAGGGCGGCTGCCCCTGGTGAAGTAATGGATCATCTGCGGAACGGGAGCAGGCCGCCGCGCCTGCCCTGTCCCGCCAACGCTTGAGAGGGGGTGGGGATGACAGAACTTTTGGGCATTTCGCCGCAGGCGCTGTTCGGCCAGCTGCTGATCGGATTGATCAATGGCTCGTTCTATGCCCTGCTCAGCCTTGGGCTCGCCGTCATCTTCGGCCTCCTCAACATCATCAACTTCGCCCACGGCGCCCTCTACATGATGGGGGCGTTCGTCGGCTGGTACCTGCTGCAATATCTGGGGCTCGGCTACTGGTGGGCGCTGATCCTTTCGCCCGTCCTCGTCGGGCTGTTCGGCATGGTCATCGAGCAAACGATGCTGAAACGGCTGCACGGGCTCGACCATCTCTATGGCCTGCTTCTGACATTCGGGCTGGCGCTCATCATCCAGGGCCTGTTCCGCAATCAGTTCGGTTCCTCGGGCCAGCCCTACGTCATCCCGAAGGAGCTGGCGGGCGGCGTCAATCTCGGGTTCATGTTCCTGCCGCTCTACCGCGGCTGGGTCATCATTGCATCGCTCGTCGTCTGCTTCGCCACCTGGTATGTGATCGAACGCACCAAGCTCGGCTCATATTTGCGCGCCGCCACCGAGAATCCCGCTCTCGTCCAGGCATTCGGCATCAATGTGCCGCGGCTGATCACGCTGACCTACGGCTTCGGTGTTGCACTTGCCGCATTCGCCGGCGTGATGGCCGCACCCATCTATCAGGTCAACCCGACGATGGGCGCCGATCTCATCATCGTCGTCTTCGCGGTGGTGGTGATCGGCGGCATGGGCTCGATCATGGGCTCGATCGTCACCGGCTTCGGGCTGGGCGTCGCCGAGGGGCTCACCAAGGTGTTCTACCCCGAAGCATCCAACACTGTGATATTCGTCATCATGGCGATCGTTTTGATGATCAAGCCCGCCGGGCTGTTTGGGAGAACGGCATGACGCGGTCTGTCGAGGTGCTGCGCACGATTTTCGCACGGGCGGCATGACGGAGGCCGATTTCCTCTCCCTGCATTCGGCGCGATGGTCCTGGTATTCCTGGTGGCGCCTCTCTTCATCTATCCGATCTTCCTGATGAACGTGCTGTGTTTCGCCATCTTCGCCTGTGCGTTCAATCTCCTCATCGGCTATGCGGGCCTCTTGTCGTTCGGCCACGCGGCGTTCCTTGGAACGGCGGGCTACGTCACCGGCCATGCCGCCAAGGTGTGGGGTCTGCCGCCGGAGCTCGCTATCCTCGCCGGCACCTTCGCCGCCGCCCTCCTCGGATTGCTGTTCGGACTGCTGACGATCCGCCGCCAGGGCATCTATTTCGCGATGATCACGCTGGCCCTCGCGCAGATGGTCTATTTCTTCTACCTGCAGGCGCCTTTCACCGGCGGCGAGGACGGCATCCAGGCGATCCCGCGGGGCCGGATGTTCGGCGTGCTCGATCTCCGGAACATGATGACGCTCTATTTCGTGGTGCTCGCGATATTCCTGGCGGCCTTCCTGCTCATCTACCGGATCATCCATTCGCCCTTCGGCGAAGTGCTGAAGGCCATCCGCGAGAATGAGCGGCGCGCAATCTCGCTTGGCTACAGGCCCGACCAGTACAAACTCATCGTCTTCGTGCTTTCGGCGGCGCTCTCGGGGCTTGCAGGTGGCACCAAGGCGATCGTCTTCCAACTCGCAACGCTCACCGACGTGCATTGGAGCATGTCCGGCGAAGTCGTGCTGATGACGCTCCTGGGTGGGCTTGGAACGGTGTTCGGGCCGGTGGTCGGCGCGCTGGTGATCGTCGCGCTCCAGAACTATCTGGCGCCGATCGGCGCGTGGGTCACGGTGGTGCAGGGCGTTATTTTTGTCGCGTGCGTGTTGATGTTTCGCCGTGGCATAGTCGGCGAGATCGTCGCTGCGTTAAAATCAAGGGCCTCCCGTTTGAAGTAACGCACGCCACACGCGCGCTGAATTCATTTTTTTCCGTCATCCCGGCGGAACCCGTTCATTACGTCATCCCGGCGAAAGCCGCTATCGCAGCACACTCTCTCGCCATTCAATTCATGCCAAAACGCATTGTAAGTTCATAATCCCACACAATAATCCGTCATCCCCGCGAAAGCGGGGATCCACCTTTACCACGATGGATTCCCGCTTTCGCGGGAATGACGGAAATGGGAAGCGTCCGCCGGGATGACGGAAAAAAGAATGTCGCCAGAAATTTTCTAGCGCGGCACATCACCCGTCGTTACGGAAGGCTGGTTGGAAGTGCCTTGGCCAGCCGGAGCCATGCCCTTCAGGAATTTGAAGAGATCGCTGTCCGTCGATAAAACCAAAGTCGTGTTCGCCGTGATGATGGATTTGTAGGCCTGCAGCGTCCGGGTGAACTCATAAAACTCAACAGCCTCCGGGCTCTGGTTATAGGCGCTTGCGTAAATCCCGGTGGCTTTGGCATCAGCCGCGCCGCGGATTTCCTCGACCCGGCGATAGGCCTCGGACTGGATCTTGTTCAGGTCGCGCAGGCGATTGCCGCGGATCCTGGCGGCCTCGCCATGGCCCTCCGACAGGAACCGCTCCGCGATCTGCCGCCGCTCGCTTATCATGCGGTCATAGATCTTCGGGCGCACGCTCTCGTTATAGTGGATGCGCTTGAACCTTATGTCGAGCAGTTCGATGCCAAACACCTGGACTTTCTCGGCAGCCGCGACAAAAATTTCCCGCTCGACCAGTTTGCGTCCCTTCTGGATGGGCACCAACGCCCCGACATCCCGTTCCGCGTCGGTGAGGAGCGCGTCGCGCAGCGGCACGCGGTCCCTGGTGGTGCGGATGATCTCGATCAGTTCGTGCTTGGCGACAGCATTGCGGGTCTCGCTGCCAAGTATGTCATCCAGCCGCGACTGGGCGCTGCGTTCATCGCGCAGCCGCAGAAAATATTGCAGGGGATCGGTGATCCGCCAGCGGGCGAAGAGATCAACCGCGATGTAAAGCTTGTCTTTGGTCGGCATGTCCGACGGATTGCCGTCCCATTCGAGAATCCGCTTGTCGATCGGGTTTACGCTCTGGATGAACGGAATCTTGAGCTTGAGGCCCGCCGTCGTCACCGGAGCCCCGACAGGCTTGCCAAATTGCGTGATGATCACCTGCTCGACCTCGTTCACCGTATAGAGCGAGCCTGCAGCGATTGCTGCTCCAACAACGGCGATGATGGCGAGGATATAGATGATGAGCTGCTTCATGGGTTGCCTCCCCTTTGGGAGTCGAGGTTCAAGAGCGGCAGGATGCTGCGTGTTTGCTCGTCAACAATAATCTTGGACCGGATGTTCGGCATGATCTCCTGGAGGGTCTCGATATAGATGCGGCGCCGGGTTACCTCCGGAGCCTTGCTGTATTCCGCCAGCAGGGCGTTGAACCGGGCGATATCGCCTTCCGCTTCGTTGATCCGTTTGAGGCTGTAGCCGTCTGCCTCGCGTATGCGCTGGTCTTTCTCGCCTTCCGCCAACGGTATGACTTTATTGTAGTCGCGCCGGGCCTCGTTGATCAGCTTCTCCTTCTCCTGCTGGGCCTGGTTGACCTCATTGAACGACTGCTGCACGGGTTGGGGCGGATTGATGTTTTTCAACTGCACCTGGTCAATGCTGATCCCCATCTCGTACTTGGAGGAGAGATCCTGCATTTTGGTAAGCGCTTCCGATTCAATTTCCTGGCGGCCAATGGTGATGACTTCGTCTACCGTGCGATCGCCGACAACTTCCCGCATCACGGATTCGGAAACATACCTCAAGGTTTCGCTGGGTTCACGAACCTTGAAAAGAAACCGGGTAGGCTCCGAGATGCGGTATTGAACCACCCACTCCACCAGCGCGGCGTTCAGGTCACCGGTCACCATTTGGGTTTCCAGTTGTATTTCTTTTTCTCCGCCGCGCGGGCTCTGGTACGGATCACTGGCGCCCGGCGTGGTGAATCCAAACTCCTGCTTCAGTTGCCGTTTGACCGGAACGATCGTCGCCAGCATCAACGCCTAACGGTATCTTGAAGTGCAGGCCTGGCGGCACCTCATCGAGGTACTCGCCGAAGCGCTGCAGGACAGCCACGGAGTCGCTGGGCACGGTGTAAAAAGATGTCCATGCAACGAAGCCTGCCAGGATGAGGAAAAAAATTATGATTTTCTCGCGAAAGCCGCCGCCAGACAAAAACTGTTGGAGCCTGACTCTGCAACTGGCGGACGACGTCCTCCAGGTCAGGCATGCGGCTGGTTTGCTTGGCCCAGGGGCCGCCGCCCGGTTGATCGTTATTGTTCTGCGATTGCATTTAGATGCCCTTTTTGCACATTCCTGTGCTGGCGCCGCTACAATGCTTCCTGTCTTTAGACAGTTACGAATGAGCATACCGGTGCCCGTATGCCGATGCAATCACTGGCAATTTCCGAATTTGCAGGCGACGCAATTGCCAGTGCTTCGGCTAGAGCCGGTATAATGGCGTCACATGTGAGTTCTGGCATTTTCCCGGGAGAGAGTGTGCCGGCAACAATTCTGCTGCGTGGCCGTCGATGCCGCAGATCCTGAAGCTCGAAGCGTGATCCAGAATGTCATGGGCGACCGCGGCCATCACCTGAGCCGGGAAAGCTTTGCGGAAAATGCGCTAGTATTTCTTGGCTGGTGAAGAAGAAGTCACCGGCTTCGGCTGCATGACAGAAAACTGCGATACGGCCCCCGTCGGTTTTGCCTTCGCCTGTTTCGGTTTCTTCTTCTCGCGGTTGCTTCTTAGTTGACCCTTGGCCATTTATCTTCTCCTCAGTTGGATTCGTTGAGAGTGATATTGCGCCCAATGGACGGCATTGGCCAGACCGGGCCCCGCGTTGGTGCCGAATTGATCCACCTGTGACCCTAGAGAGGGGCAAACCTCTAGGGCCGCAGGCCAAGGCCTGCCTTTCGCCGCCCCCTCGCCAACCCAAACTGGCGAGGCTTTATCCAAGCTGACGAGTCTAGATGTTCTATTATTGGAAATTCCCAACTCTTGACAGACTGTCGCTTCCGCCCAGCGATTCCTATATGCTTGGCGAAGAGGTCCACAGTTATGAAGATAAATCGGATCGATGTCTTTCAAGCGGAATTGACATACTCCAGCGATAGATATCTTCTGTCCGGCGGACGCAGGTATCGCACTTTCGATGCGACCGTTGCACGGCTTGAGACTGACGACGGATGGGTCGGATGGGGAGAAAGCACGCCATTTGGCGCGACCTGGGTGGCAGCCCATGCTGCGGGCGTTCGCGCCGGAATTGCGGAAATTGCTCCAGCGCTGATTGGTCTCGATCCAAGGCGCGTAGACCGTATCAATGACGCAATGGATCGGACGCTTGTCGGCCATCCGCATGCCAAAACGCCGCTTGATGTTGCTTGCTGGGATATTCTGGGCAAATCCGTGAACCTGCCTGTTTGCGAGCTTCTGGGTGGCAGGACCGAAAACAAGCTGCCGCTTATTGCGTCGATCTATGCTGGAGACCCGGACGACATGCGACGGAGGGTGGCGGAGTATCGAAAGAGGGGTTTCACTGGGCATTCCGTTAAAATCGGCGATGAACCTGCACTTGATGCGAAACGCATTGAAGCCTCCCTTGCCGACCGGCGGCCGGGCGAGTTCTATGTTGTTGACGCCAATGGCGGTATGACAGTCGAAACGGCTCTTCGCATGTTGCGGTTGTTGCCTCCCGGATTGGATTTTGTTTTGGAAGCGCCTTGCGCAACATGGCGCGAGTGCATGTCACTCAGGCGTCGAACGAATATTCCCATGAATTGCGACGAACTTGCAGACAGCGATGCTTCGGTTGCTCAACTGGTCGCGGACGATGCGGCGGAGGGCATCAGTATTAAAATTTCGAAAAATGGCGGACTGACAAAAAGTCGCCGGCAGCGGGATATTTGCCTGGCTGCGGGACTTACGCTTGGCGTGCAGGATACAATTGCTTCCGACTTCGCTTTTGCTGCAACCGTGCACTTGGGTCAAACCGTTCCTGAAAAATTTCTGAGATGCGTGTTTGATTGCAGGGATATGCTGGAAAGCAGCATTTCAACCGCCGACATACCGATTGTAGATGGCCATGTCACTGCTCCAACGCAACCCGGACTTGGGGCCGAACCAATACTTGATCGACTTACGCATGTTGCGACTTACAACTGAGCCAGCAGCAGACCATTCCTTGATGTCATATGGGTCATGTTGATTACATTTTATCTCGCTCACATGCGTGCGCGCGCCACCGAACCGACCGGAAAAGAGAGAGAAAGGGGAGGAGCAATGGTCCAGATTCAGCATTGGAAAATCGCGCTGCCAGTCTCCTTATCGTTAATCATATTACCAGCTCCTAATGCAGCCAACACAGTGGAGCTGGCTTCCGGCCTCAAGTGGTACTGTGAAGGTGACCTGGAGGTTCGATTAAACGACTACTCTGGGCATCTTTGGATACTGTCTAAATCTCGCAAAGTTGATGAAAAACTTTCCTTCTACAGTTGCAACTCCTCACATTGCAATTGGGGTAATGGCGAGGGCGCCGAACAATGTGAAGAAGTTCCATGCGCTGAAATTCTGGCGAGTGAAAAAGAGCAGCACCTGCGGATTCGATTGAAGAATTTTGAAGGCAATTGCAGAACGGTGAACCCAACTGGCGCACAGAATTGAGTTCGACTGCGCTGAAAATCCATATGCCCCGACAATTCTGTAGACGCCGGCAGTGAAACAAAACTTTCCAGCCTCGCCAACCCAAACTGGCGAGGCTTCTCTAAAGGTTAACCGGGCTCAGTTTACTGCCGTGAAGGATCGGGACATGCGGGTCACTATGGGATCGAACGCGCGTTTGGCTTTTTGGGGATAGACAATATGCAACACGCAAATGTTCTTGTTGTTGGGCGACACCGCAATCTTTGTATAAAAGATTTTCTGATCGCGAATGCCCGATAAAACCAGGAAGTCCCTCTTGGTGCGCTCGTAAACCAAATCCGACTTCCCCCTATCTTTTATGTACTCCGCCCTGATTTCCTTGGGGCTTAATTGTTCTTCATTGTACAGGCCGGCAACTCGAAAATAAGTATCGCTGTTTGGCCCGGCAAAACGTTGAAAATTCTCCTCGTCAATTTCTCCAGGGGTGAATACGTTATTTGCATAGTCTAGCCGGCACTTTTGGGTGTCGTCTTGATAAACTGCCCAAGTTGCCGCTTCTCCAGATTGGGCCATCAGACCAATAAACATCCCCAATAGGGTGAACACCTGAATGATCCTGAGCTGTTTGGTGTTTGCATCTCGCGAACGTTCTGGATCTATCTTGCTCATTACGCACCTCCGGACAGAACAGTTTCTAAATAACAATGTACGGTGTACTGGCCGGAGGAAAACGAGGTTGCAGGCGGATTGGTTCCTACTGCATTGGATAAAATTCGTCCTTGAATGGAACAAAAGCACCGGGGATCGCTTTCCATGGACTTGCTTCCCATGCTTCTTTAGCCGACAGGTCGAGGCGGACGGAGGAAAAGTTGAAAAAGACAATTGAAACGCAGTTTTCACCAGGAATCCAATCGGAATGCAGCCCCAAACTGGTAGACCTGGTTTGGCAATCTGATCCTGATCTTTTTCATTTTTTCTATGAGGGTGACAAGTCGCTTTTCAGCAAGTTGTTTACTGCAGAGTGGCCCTTGTCGATTGGGTTTTTTTCGCATCGTAATATGACGATCGCAACGCAGAATAGCCGCCCGGTGGGTCTCTTGAACTGCTTCGCCGGCAGAAGGATGGGCGAGATTTATCAGGCGCATGTTCAACTAATTCCGAGCGTGTTAGAAGAAAATGCATCTGCTCGACTGGTTAGGGGATTGGTAGCAATGGGGTGGCTATTTCCCTTTGTTCCAGGGGATGCCTTGTATGTTCTGAATTTGGTAGTGAGCCAAAAAGTCGGAAGAGCAGGATTAGGCGCAAAACTCATGGCCATGGCAGAAGAAAAAGCAAAGAGCGAAGGTTTGAAATCAATTCATCTCGACATCGCAACTAACGCTAAGGCCAATGCGTTTTTTCAACATTTGGGTTACCAGCCACTGGTTGAAACCCGTCTTTGCCAATTGCGTGAGGGAGAATCCGTGCCAAGTCATTTTCGGATGGTCAAATTGATTGCCTGACGAACATCTGTTTTTATCAATCACGATTCACACTTGATAAAATACAACTCCCTGGATAGGAAAAAGCTCCGTAACGTTTCATTTCAAATTATTACTGAACAAACGTTCAGTGCACGGACATCAGGATTCACCATTTGGACGGCATTTTGGAACCTTTAGAGTGGCAAGCCCGTTTTGAATTATCCCCTTGAAAAGGGGTTTTTAGAAGCAACCTAGGAGATTCCCAATGAAGAAAGTTATCCTCGCCTCAGCTTTTGCGGCCGCTATTGCCATGGGCCTTCCCTTGGCGGCAGAGGCCGATACCAAGGTAAAGGTCTACTTGGGCATGCCCCACTACGGCTATCAGGTTGGGCCCGATTATCGCTTCCGGTCAGGCTATGGCTGGTATCGGCCAATCGGCATTTACCGTGGCCGTCTGTCCTGCGGCGAAGCCCGGGCGCGCGTCCGCCATAGCGGTTTCAGGAATGTTGCCACCATTGAATGCAATGGCCGCACCTACACTTTTGAAGCAACCCGTCGTGGCCGCGATGTCACGGTATATGTGAACTCCCGCACCGGCGCAATCTGGCGCGGTTAGTCCTGAGAAGCGGCAGGCCTTTTGCAGAACGGACGTTTTGCAAGAGGTCTGTCCGTGCCCTCGCCTTTGAACAGGAATGCAGACATGCCCATATCACCTCAGCCGGACCTACGGTTCCTCCGCAACACCGGCCTGACGCTGGTCACTGCAACGCTGATGGCAGGGGCAGTCCTGCTTTCGCTAACGCTGACGGAGCGGAAATCCATTATCATCGCCAGCAACGCGGACCACGCCGGGGTGACAGGCTGCCGAAGCTGCAGTTGCCATACCCTTCGACCATGCCTCTCAGTCCCAAAACACAAAATATTTCCATTTCGGAGCTTTTCGACGGAACCAACGCCTACTTCCTCCATTAGTGACCAAGTTGCCAAGGTAAACGTAAGCTTGCTTGAGAGCTGTGCAACTCCCGATGAGATAGAGATGTTATGGTGGGAAGAAGCTTTGCGACTTTTTGTTGCTGTGTTCTGTTCTTTTTCAGTACACAAGTAGAACTTGCCCATACACCAGACTTCGATTCGTCAGCATTGCCGTTGGTAAAGGTTCAAAACAAGCCGGACTTGCCGCCGGTCACCGAGCAAACCAAGCCAGACTTGCCGCCGGTCACCGAGCAAACCAAGCCGGACTTGCCGCGGGTCACCGAGCAAACCAAGCCAGAATTGCCGCGGGTCGCCGAGCAAACCAATAAGGGCCAGCCTGCAACAGGCTTCTTTTTTTCCCCGCGGGCGCGAGAAACTCAGCGGCATTCTGAGCATGCCGTTGAACCTTCCCGCCTCCCGGTACATTTCCTGGTCGCATAAAATGAAAACCTTCCTGGCCATGCCTGTCATCCAGCAAAACTGCTTGACCACGGCGGTTTACTTCGAGGCCCGGTCGGAATCCATGGTCGGGCAACTGGCAGTGGCGATGGTCATCCTCAATCGAGCCAAGGCGTCGAACTCTTATTCCTCCATCTGCGGCGTGGTCTACAAGGGTGCGAGCCACTTGAACGCCTGCCAGTTTTCCTTCGCCTGCGATGGCAAACCCGACATCGTGGACGATGCCCGTGCATGGATGGCGGCGCATGCTGTTACCGCCCTGGCGCTCGCCAATGACAGGAAGGGCAAGCCGCTGCAGATTCTCGCCACCGCCACCAATTACCATGCCGACTATGTCGATCCCGTCTGGTCCAAGTCGCTTAATCGCCTGACCCATATTGGCCGCCATATCTTCTATTCTCAAACGTCGGCAGTTGGAACTATTGGCAAGCCGTCTGCGTAGCAACAACTGGTGGACTGGCAACGGAATCCATAGACCCCTTCCGATGGGGGGCTATAACCATGCATCACTTTCATACAGTAGCCCGACTTGACGTAAAACGGAATTTTTTCTCCGGCCCCTGTAGCTGGGTTGGCTGGCCCGTTGCAGAAAAAAGCTCCTAGTTAACCCTGGAAACAGTGGAGGCCCGCCATTCGTCCTTGGTGAGGCCTCCGATCATTGGCATAGGGGGGACCAGAGGCCAATAACCACAAGACGCTCGGTCATGCGTTGTAGAAACATTTTCCCATGAAGAATGTTCCCGTTCCCATCAGGCACCATAGGGAAGCCCCGCCAGAGGCCGTGGCGGGGCTTCCTGTTGTTGGCCAGTCCAACCAACAACGCGCGGTTGAAGGACGCGCGCGGGTAGAACTTGATGGTTCGGGAATGGTTCCAGGACCTGCGGCTCCAATTACGGGGCAACCTTAGAGCCGCAGGCCGACGGCTTCTTTATGGAAAGTAGCCACAACCGTCGGGATAACGGAGATGTTGAAACCGACCCCGGCTTAATCCCCCACCCGGAAAAGAGTTCCCAACAAATT
Organism: uncultured Alphaproteobacteria bacterium; assembly: GCA_963810045.1. Taxonomy (GTDB): domain Bacteria; phylum Pseudomonadota; class Alphaproteobacteria; order Rhizobiales; family Aestuariivirgaceae; genus Aestuariivirga. The sequence continues at coordinate 178,921 of CAWELV010000027.1, forward strand.
AAATGGAGTTCCCCGCCACCTTGCGAGGGCAGCGGGGAGTACAGATTGCGGCGGTCTGGGGGACCTGGCAATCAAGCCGCAAGTTACGCATGCGGCAGCGCCAACGGGGCGAAGGGAATCATCAGCGTTGGCGATTACGTCTCTTCCGAAATTCCAAAACGTTTTCTTTTGGGTTTTGCAGCAAGGCGGTTCCGACAATCTTGCGCACGTTGCCACGCAGATGCTCGATCTTCACGACATTGGAAGCAACGACTTCGCAGTTCATTGCCGCGGCCACTTCTTTTGCGCGCGTGCCAAAATAGGCAGCGCAATCAACCACGGTTTCATCGTTCAATCTAAATTGCCAAATTCTTTCATGCATAAGATTCACTCACCGTGAGCCAGGCTGCGTCAGCTATTGCCGATGCAGGAAGGGTGGAATCGAAGACCACGACTATCGCTTTTGCGAGAGTCAGGCGCTGTTCATGTGTTTGGACTGCCTTTGGGCGCTGCACGCTGGCCGTATAATATGCGTGTCGCATTGCGGCCAGGTCTTCCGGACTAAAGTAATGATACTCCGGGTCGTCATAGGGTACGCGTTTCAAAGTGTTGAGCATGACGGGCCTCCCACCTACTCAATGTTTACGTCCCCCGCAAAATATTTTTATCACCTTCCGGGAGCAGGAAAAGCGTCGGTGCGATTCCGTACTTTTTTGTTGAACGACCATTCAGGGAACAGTTGTCGATCAGGAATGTTAGGGAAAAATGATCGAAGACAGAGCCGAGTACTATCGGGGCGAAGCCCAGAAATGTCTGCAGCAGGCGGAGCGCGCTCCCGATGTGTGGATGAAGGATCATATGCGAAAACTCGCAGACAAATGGCTGCAAATGGCGGCATCCCTTGCCCGCGAAGAAGAAGGCGCCAGATCACGGCACGAGCAGCATTAGGCGCTAAATCCATGTAAGTTCACCGTTTAGGAGCTCCTATGAACTACAAGATCGCTTTTAAATTGGAAAACGGCAACACACAGTACTCGCCTTGGCTGATGAAGGACGATCCCCAGGGTGCTATTGATCATGCGAAGTCCTATGTGAATGTCCATCATGCGATTAGCGCTGATGTTCTCGATGACAATGGGAAGGTCATATTTACGGTTCCCGGCAAACCCAAACCGGGCGGGAAAAAAGTGAAACAGTAATCAAAAGTCCCCTCGGCAACTTGCGCGCAGGGCACGCGCCTAAAAAGAGTTCCAACAATAACCGGTGCTAGGCAGCGCTCCGCATCCTGCGCCAATCCATGAAGGCAAAGTAAGACTTATGGTTGTCCGTGCCCACCCGCTGCTCCATATATTTGACCCGTGGCAAAACTGGCATCGGACGCTGCCAGCTGTACGTATATGGATGCGAGTTCGGCAGGCTGACCCGGCCTGCCCAGTGCGGTATTTTCACCAAAGTTTTGGACCTTCTCTTGGGTAGCTCCGCCGCTGATCTGAAGAGGTGTCCACACCGGACCAGGGGCTACCCCGTTGACGCGGATGCCTTTAGGGCCGAGCTGTTTTGCCATTGATTTTGTGAAGCTCAGATTGGCAGCCTTGGTTATCGCGTAATCCACCAAATTTTCGGAAGGATCATAGGCCTGAACCGAAGTTGTTTGGATTATGACAGATCCGGGTTGGAGGTGGTTGAGCGCAGCTTTCGTCAGCCAGAACATGGCATAAACATTGGTTTTCATCGTCGCATCGAAGTCTTCGGTGCTGATATCCTCCAAGGATGCTGCCTGCTGTTGCCGGCCGGCATTATTGACAAGGATGTCGAGACCCTTAAGACCCTCGACGGCATCCTGCACCAATTTCTCACAAAACGCCTCGTCGCGAAGGTCTCCCGGCAGGGCAAGTGCGGTGCGTCCTTCCTTGCGAATGAGAGCAATAACTTCTCTTGCATCCGGCTCTTCGTCGGGAAGATAGTTTATTGCTACATCAGCGCCTTCTCTGGCATAGGCGATGGCTGCGGCCCTTCCCATTCCGGAATCCCCGCCGGTAATAAGGGCCTTGCGGCCGGAAAGCCGACCCGAGCCTTTGTAGGTTGTTTCGCCGTGATCCGGTTTTGGATTCATTTTTCCCGCCAGACCCGGGAATGGCTGTGACTGTTTATCAAACGGAGGGTGGGGATATTTCTCGACGGGATTTTCCATTTGGCAAATTCCTTCACATTTACGTTCGCCTCGTCTCAGTGAATAACCCACGCTAAAGGTGTGCACCTAAAAGACGGCGGTACGGATCTGCCGGATCTTGAATAACAACCTCGCCCTCCTGATCCAGTATTTCCACATCAAATCCCTGGCCTTCAAGCTTGTCCGCAATCACACGCGCTATTGTTATACTTTCGAACACAAAGCAGCAGGATTTCGCGGATCGACCTCTGGATGTACCATTGATGATGAACATGGGAATCTCGGTTTTAACCAGTTACCCATAAACTCGCCAATTTGAAAAAGGTTTCAATATTTTGCTGAATGAAGCCAAGTTAGAACTGGATGGACGTCAGGTGCGCTCGGGATAGGAATAGACGATTTTTGGCCCACCGTTCTCACGAACGCGGATGCTCTTGGCCTTGAGAAATTTCCCACGAAGGGCATAGCGCCTTGGCTTGATCCAGTAGTTGATCCTGTGCAAATGGCGGTATTACATTCCACGTATCCGCAACAGCCATTCCAAGCCGCCTTACGAGTTCTTCTTCACCTTTTGCAAATTCCGCGCTGACCATGGCCATTCCCTTTCCCCGCCGTGCCAAAGGGAGCCTACCGGTTGCTGGTCTGGGGGTCATACCAAACAATCACACGACGCCTGTCGCGCGTTCCATTAACAATAGTCAATGTAAAATGTTCCCTGGAACCTTGACTTCAAGAATTTCAATCAGGAGACGGGTTTAGGACGATTGGGGCCATATCAAACTCTCGATATTCGCCTAGTAGGTTCAGTACGATTTCGTACTTAGGATGGATAAGGTGTGCTATGTTCTGCGTATCGTTTGCTCACATAAGGGCGCAAACGGCTGAGAGCATCAAGACTTTCGCCCCAAGACAGGACGAAAGCTATGCGGCCACTCCCAGAGTCATTCAGCGCTAATACTTTGCTTGGCGCTTTGTCAAAATCCGATTTGGATTTGTTAAGCTCAAAATTTGAATTGAAGGTCCTGCTCATGGGTGAGGTGCTTCAAGAGCCTAACAAGCAAATCGAGTACGCATATTTCCCCACCTCCGGCATATGCTCAGTAATTGCGGAAAACGTGGAGCGTGTGCAGGCCGAAACCGGGCTCATTGGCAGGGAAGGCTTTGTTGGGGTTCCAATTGTTCTGTTTGCTGGCAGCTCGCCATCCCAAGTTATGGTCCAGGCGGAAGGTCAGGCCTTGCGCCTCGGCCGCACAAAGCTTCTCAGTGCGATTAGTAAAAGCCCATCACTTCAGGCAACGCTTTTACGATTCGCCCATACCTTCAACGTACAGGTTTCTCAGACTGCAGTTGCCAACGGACACTACACCATAAATCAACGGCTCGCCCGCTGGTTGCTCATGTGCCAGGACCGGGCCGATTCCCATGAGTTTCCGATGACGCACAAGTTCCTGTCAGTCATGCTCGCGGTAAGGCGGGCGGGAATTACGGAGGCGCTCACCTCCTTGGAAAGCAAAAAAGCCATCCGCGCTCTGAGGGGCCGGGTCGTGGTGCTTAACCGCTCATCTCTCGAAGAAGTAGCTGGCGCGGCCTACGGCATCCCTGAGCGGGAATATAAGCGACTGATCACTCAGTTCTGAGAACGGGTTTTCTCGGAAGGCAATTTGGGCGGTTTCTGGTCATCTGAAGCCAACCAATCGTCGGCTAAGTCATCCCAGAACTTTTTTAGCTTTTCGTCCTTGACCAAATGCGGGTCTGTACACACACGTATGGGTTGTTACAAACTTCATAACCTTTCACCTTTGTGACTATATGTACGAAACCGTACCAAGTCCAAAAAGGTTCCCGCGCCAGCCTGTTTTCTTAATTCAGGCGGGCAAATCCTAATTTAACTCGGATTTCAGGGGGCGTGGCCTCCCGTCTCCATTCCAGGCGCTATATTCTGCCCATCAAAACTAATATGAGGATGACAATCACGACCAGGCCGATCCCGCCTGAAGGATAATAGCCCCAGTCACGGCTATAACCCCAATTCGGCAATGCCCCGATCAGGATCAATATGAGAATGATAATAAGAATGGTACCAAGGGTCACTTGCATCTCCTTTGCCAAATTTCTGACGCAAAGGAAACTTCACATCGTCATATTTGGTTCCATGGCCAAAGTTTGGATTGCCAGCTTTTTGCAGGAAGACCCGAGCGGCCTAAGCGTTCAAATGGGGCTGCCCATTAACCCCGCGCGGGTGCCGGGCAGTTGCTGCAACGCGGCCTCTTTTGGCGGGAGTCGATCGTTTTGCGGTTTTCACTGAACGACGGGTTGTGAAGCCAAATTCATTTGAGCGAAGGATTTGTGTCACCGCAAGGCCAGCAATGGCGCCGCCAATAATCATAGGAACCGGGTGCCTCCTTGCAAAGTTGGATGAGTCCTTAAGGATCTGGTCAAATTCGGTTTCATTCACATAGTCTGCCAAATCCTTGAGGGATGCTGCCGTAGCCCTGGCATAGCCGCCCGAGCGTGGGAATATCCTCAATCGACTTTGCATATTCTTGCGTGGCGTCAGCCAGCTCATTCATCTTTTCAACACCCCATTCCTTCTTGGCATTGACTAAAGTCCGGGCCATGGCCACCAACCCTTCAAAAAAATAATTGGAAGTGCCCGATGATTGCTTTGCGCTCCGCGTGGCCTTTCGTTTTGATTTCTTTGCCATGATGCAGCTCCTGATGATGGTTGGTAGTTAAACAAACAAGAGGGCAGATGGTTCCGCGCTAAGCGGCCTCGGGGCTGCTCTTTTTGTTTTTTCGCGAGCCATATCGTTGCGCATAGAGCCAGGTAAATTCGGCGCCGAGCAAAAAAATTTGCGCTGAATAGTAAACCCACAGCACCATCGCGACGACCGTTCCTGCTGCGCCAAAGCCCGACACCACAGCCGACTTGCCGATGTAAAGCCCGATAAGAAACTTTCCGACATTGAAGAGCAGGGCTGTAAATACTGCCCCAATCAGCACATCCCCCCAGGCTACCTTAATCCTTGGAAGCAATTTGAACAGGAGCGCGAAAAGTCCCGTGATTATGATAAAACTGACTGCAAAGTTTATGATTTGCCAAACGACTTCCACGCCAGGATTTTCCGGAGTCCACAGTGTTTGAATGGTGGATATGAGAGCGCTGACCGTAAGCGATATCAACAGCAAAAAGGCGACCGCCAACAGCATTCCAAATGTAAGTATACGCCGCCGGAGAAGATACCAGACGCCCGATTGCTTTTCGGAGACGGGAGTTTGCCAGATACGATCCATTGCGCCCTGAAGCTCCGCAAAGACGCCGGTCGCTCCAAATATCATAAAAACTAGGCCCACTATCGTTGCCGTGAAGCCCTCTGTGGGCTTACTGGCACTTTGGACGAGTCCCTCTAAAGCTGATGCACCGTCAGTTCCCAACAAACTCCGCGCCTGGGCATAGATCTGGCCTTGCGCGGCGTCTGCACCGAAGAAAAATCCTGCTATGGCCATGGTGATGATCAGCAAAGGGGCAATCGAGAATATCGTGTAAAAGGCTATTGCCGCCCCCATGCTAGCTGCACTGTCCGTGTTCCAGGCGAGGGCCGAATCTTTTAGAAGCCGAAGGATTTCGCCGGCGCTCAAACCTGCCGATCGCGAAGCGCGAAGCGTCTGTCCCTGTCCCTCAATTTTTGATCTTCCCATGACCTCTCCTTCGAGGGCGGAGAACCTATCCTGAAAATCTATGGCCCTAGGTGGGCTGGGCAGCTCATCCCTAGGACCATAGGCGTTACCGAAACGGATACAGTAACTGACCCATAATCAAATACTCACGCTTTGGTTCCATGGCATATCTGTTTTTCGGGTTTTTTCATGAGTTCCAGCAGATTTCGGGGGAGCGACCTAAGCCGTATTTACTGTTTGCCATAACTCGCCTCCTTCAATTTAAGTTCGTGCACCAAAAGCCCGTATCAAGGCTTAATTTGTTTTGATTGTCCGGTTTCGGGCCTGCCAAGGCATTAAGCCTTGGATTGGGGAAGCGTAAGAGCTTTTCGTTTCAGAAACTTTGAAACGGTTGAGGTCGTTTCCGGCAAGCGCGATTTGATTTTAGAGGCCTATTCGGTTGATGCAGGGTTCTTACGGACTAGGCGCAATCCTGTTCTTTTTGCTGGGTTCTCGACTGCTGAAACCTCCCTTCCGTTCTCGAAGTTGGAATTTGATTCACCAATCAACGCGCCAAATCCTGTCAGAGACTCGACGTGAGAGCTTAAAACTCGCAGCGTGACGAGCAGGGGAACGGCAACAACAATTCCGAGAATTCCCCAGAGCCACCCCCAGAAAGCAAGAGCCAATAGTATTGCAATGGAATTGAGTCGCAGTTTCCGGCTCAACACGTAAGGGGAAACGAACTGGTTCTCTATTGTAACAACTGCCGTGTAAAATGCTGGAGGAATCAGCGCATAGCTTATCGAGTCAAATGCTACTACTGAAACCAATCCGGCGACAGCTACCCCCAGTACCGGTCCGGCATAGGGAACAAAATTGAGAACAAAGACCACAAAGGCCCACAAGTAAGCGGTTTTGAGGCCTAAAAGGTAAAAACCACCAGCAACCACAATTCCAACACCTGCATTAATTGCCGTAAGCGAAAGAAGGTATTGGGAGACTTCGTGTTCGACATCGTGCACCAGGCGTAACGCGTTCTTTTTGTCAGTCAGCGTTGGCATTAATGTCAAAAGCTTCTCGTATAATAGATTTCCGGAAGCCATCAGAAACAACGAAAGTACAACGGCGCCGGCAAGGATAATCGTATAGACCGCCGGATATCCTGCAATCCATAACAGTGCAGGCAGACTTCCTTCTTTCACGACAACTTCTTGGACTTCAGCCTGGTTGAGGGGGGCGGTCGCGTCCTTAATTTGCTCCGCGATTTCAGAAACTTTTTGGAAGGGCCCCCGGAATGCTCGAATTTTTTCAATGAAAGTTTGTTGAAGGGCAGGCGCATCGGCTATCCATGAAGTTATGGGGCCACTCAGCATATAAGCTCCCAAGAGCCCTGCGACCAACAGAATGGCCGCGAATCCCGTGGCAGTAAGGTAGGCGGGAATACCGCGCACTGACAGCCGTCGAACGATGGGGCGGAACGTGATGGCGATGAGAAATGCAATGATGACGGGCAAGAAGAAATCTCGTGCCGTATAGAGCAAGTTTATTGAAAGCATGAGTGCTATAATAAATAGAATAATCCGAATATGGCGGAGGTAAAACGCATGGACATCCCGTTTTAAACCCGCCATGGCATACTCGCTAGATTTTGTCGAATAGTACTAGAATCAACAATATTACAAGGATCAGGCCTAATCCTCCCGAAGGTCCATAGCCCCAATTGCGGCTATAGCCCCAACGGGGCATCGCACCGATAATGACCAACACCAGAATGATCAGCAGAATGGTTCCTAAGGTCAATTTGAGCTCCTCTGTCGAATTTTGGGCGCAAAGAAAACGTCTATGAGCCACAATTGGTTCCAACTCGCTCGGACCCGCTGCCAAGGTAATTTCTAAAGTCGAGGGAACTTTCAAAGGCTTAGGAGCAATGCTGGGATTGCCCTTGTCATGGTTCGCAATTTGCGCCCGATGGCGCGGTCATAAATGGGCCTGCGGTGTACCCCCCTGAAAAAAATGAAACTCCCATAACGCCCTTGGAAAAGTAAGATGGAGGTGAAAGTATATGATTATGGATAGTAACAATATCGTATGACATCACTTCATCGCTCCTTTTTCGAACGCAGCGCAATTGAAGTTGCCAAAGACCTGATCGGAGCCACCACTTGTCTTTAATGGAGTGGGCGGCGTGATAGTTGAAACTGAAGCTTATCTTTCAGAAGATCCAGCGTCGCATAGCTTCAAAGGCGTTACACGTAGAAACAGCAGTATGTTTGGTCCAGCCGGCAGGGCATATATCTACCGATCCTACGGCCTTCACTGGTGTCTAAATGCGGTCTGCTTACGAGGGTCTGCGGTACTCATTAGAGCATTAGAACCGACAGTAGGCATTTCCACCATGACTGTCCGTAGATCATGCCAGGATATTCAACTCCTCTGTTCAGGCCCTGGTCGCTTGTGCCAGGCGCTTGGCATAAACGGAAGCCATGATGGTCTGGCTCTTAATCAGGAACCTTTCGAATGTTCAAGGCATCGGTGCCTGAATTCGTTTGCGTAGGAAAGCGAATTGGCATTACCAAGGCACTGAATGAGCCATGGAGATATGGCTTAACAGAGTCCAATTTTTTAAGCAGAAAATTCTGATGATGTAAGGTCGCTAATCTGGCTTTTCTGTTTCTTCGTCCGGTAATTCGTCGTTATAATCCTCAGCAAAATTGAAATCCTCAATGTCCCAATCCTCAGCCCTGCGTTCCGCGGCGGTGCTGTCGGCTGATTCCGGATAACCTGCGTTCACTTTGCCCGTTTCATGCAAATGGGTTGCTTCGCGATCAGTGGATCTCTGCCTCTTGTCGAGAATTGACGGAAGGGGTGGTATATCGGTCCGGTCGGATTCAATATTTCTGTTTCTGTCAGACATGTCATTCCTCCATGGCTACCGCCAATTTGCAACGCCTCAACGAGCCTGTTGCCCTAAGGTTCCCATATTGCTCGATAGTGCAACTACCCCTGATTACTTACAGAAGCTTTTGGGTTTTCAGCCGTGTGGCGGATACGGATCGTTTCCGTAAGTCCATTCAGTCCTGAAAAGATGATCTTCACCTTGAATCAGAACCTGGGCATCTTCCCCGGCCAAACCCGACTTGTTGGCCCTGTCCACCGCTGTCTTGATCGCCTCTCTCTGGCTTTTATAGGGGCCGTAATGCTTGTCTAAATGCTTGATCTTCCATTCATCATTGTGGAGCACAACAAAATACTGGGCACGTGCCATTGTAAAACCTCATGAGTGATTGTTCTTCCAAATACAAATTCGGCAAAAGAAACCGGACTAACTCATAGATCGACCGGAAATACTGCCGCATTCAGTGATGACGCAGAGGTTTTCATCCCTGAAAACCACTACTCAAGAGGGCAATGCCGGAATTGCATAATTGTTCCGACTTTAGTCCCGGCGTGGAAAAGCGGACTCGCATACCTTGCAAGAACACTTAGAGAACAACCATCAGTGGAACTTTAAAGCCCCACACGCATTACGAGTCCCGTCAGTAAGCGGAGTATTGGGATGGCTTCCCCCGGTCGGGCCTACTGGAAGGGCATTCTCCGTCTTTCCCTGGTCAGTATCGCAGTAGAAGTTTTCAATGCAGTGGATACCTCCACAGAGATCCGATTCAACCAGATTCACAAGCCCAGCGGAAAGCGGATCAATTATACCAAGACCGTAAAGGGTATTGGCCCGGTTGAGGCTTCCGACATCGTCAAAGGCTTTGAGGTCGATAAGGACCAGTATGTATTCCTGGAGCCAGACGAGCTTGACGCCATCAAGCTGGAAAGCAAAAAGACTTTGGACTTGGTCCAGTTTGTCGACGTGAAAGACATTGACCCCCGCTATTTTGAACGGCCCTATTATCTCGTCCCCCAGGATGACCAGGCGGCCGAAGGCTATATGGTCATTCGAGAAGCCCTCTCGAAAATGAACAAGCTTGGCGTAGGACAGGTCACTATGTCAGGAAGGGAATACCTGGTCGCTGTAGGTCCGGTTGACCGCGGGTTGGTCATGGAGATCATGCGTTATGCCGGCGAACTGAAGGCGCCACAGACCTATTTCCACGATTTGCCCGATGGCAAAGTGGATTCGGAGATGGTTGGTTTGGCCACCGAAATCATCAAGCGTAAAAGCGAAAAGTTCAAGCCGCAGGAGTTCAAGGACCGCTATGCCCTAGCCCTTGCCGAACTGGTCAAGGAGAAGTCCAAGGGAAAACGGATTGTCTCTGTTCCCGAGGAAGAGACGCCTTCTCGCGGCAACGTGATCAATCTGATGGATGCGCTGCGCAAGAGTGTTAAGGGGGCCGAGGAGCCAGCCGAACGCAAGACCGCTCCCAAGAAAAAAGCCCGGACAAAGTAGTTGACTGGATATGCTGGACAAACCGGTCCGCAAGCGCGTGGCCACCCGGCTTAAGACCTACCGGGCAAAGCGCGACTTCTCAAAAACCCAAGAGCCTGCTCCAAAGCTGGGCAAACCGGCCGGGGCGCAGTTCGTCGTGCAAAAGCATGATGCACGACGGCTTCATTTCGACTTGCGGCTGGAACTCGATGGCGTCCTCAAGAGCTGGGCTGTCACAAAAGGTCCCAGCCTGATCCCAGGCGTCAAGCGTCTCGCCGTGCAAACGGAAGATCATCCGATGGGCTATTTGGAGTGGGAAGGCGTCATTCCCAAGGGTGAGTATGGCGGCGGCACAATGATTGTCTGGGACCGGGGCACCTGGGCGCCGGTGGGCGATGCGGACAAGGGCCTCAAAAAAGGTCATCTCCAGTTTGTTCTTTCAGGGCGAAGGTTGAAAGGGCTCTGGGATCTGGTGCGCATGCAGCGCCGTCCCGGCGAGAAAAAAGATCCATGGCTGCTCATCAAGCGAACTGATGAATTTGCGATTGCCTCCGAAGATGAAGAGCCTGTTCTTACCGAACTCAGCTCAGTGCTCTCAAACCGCAGCAACCAGGACCTCGAAAATCAGAACGACATTCGGCCGGATCATGCGGCGCGGCAGAAGATGAAGAAAAGCCGCAAGGTTTCATTGCCAGATGTCTCGCGGTTGGTTGGGGCAAAAAAAGGTATTCTTCCGGTTTTCGTTGAGCCCAGCCTGGCAATGCTGGCTGATAAGCCTCCCAAAGGAGCCAACTGGCTGCATGAAATCAAATATGACGGCTATCGCATGCAAGCCCGGCTGGATGGAGGCAAGGTGAAGCTGCTCACGCGCAAGGGGCTCGATTGGACCAAGCGCTTTCCCTCAATCGAACGCGAGCTAAAAAACTTGCCACTGAGTTCGGGCTTGCTGGATGGAGAAATTATCGTTCAGGACGAGAGCGGAGTATCAAGTTTCAGCGGCCTGCAATCTGATTTGAAATCCGGACGCCACGACCGCATGGCCTTCATGGTTTTTGACATGTTGTATTGTGAGGGGAACAACCTCACCGGCGTGGCCCTGGTAGAAAGGAAAAAAGCCCTTCAGGCAGTTCTGGATAATTTACCGGCAAGTTCACAGGTCAGGTTCAGCGAACATCTTGAAGCGAGCGGCGACGAGCTGCTCCAACACGCCTGTCAGCTCGGTCTCGAAGGGATTATCTCCAAACAGGCCAATTCCAAATATATCTCCACACGAGGTGGGCATTGGATCAAGTCAAAATGCAATATGCGCCAGGAGTTCGTGGTGGTGGGCTACGTGCCTTCAACCGCAAGCCGCGGCGCAATTGGTTCCTTGGTATTGGGCTATCATGAAAACGGCAAGCTGGTTCACGCGGGCCGCGTTGGGACCGGGTTTTCCAATGAACTGGCAATCGAACTAAAGAAAACGCTTCAGCAATTGGAAACTTCGCAGCCGAAATTCAAGACTGTGGTGACGTCGCCCAATAGCCGCGGAGTAAAATGGGTCAAGCCCCAACTCGTGGCGGAAGTGGAATATCGCGGATGGAGCTCCGACAATTTACTCCGACAGGCTTCATTCAAGGGATTGAGGGAAGACAAGACGGCCCAAGAGATTGTGCGGGAAGAGATCAGAGGCCCTTCCGGCCGAAAAGAATTCTCCATATCCGACTTCAGGTTGACCCACCCTGAGCGTGTCCTCTGGGAAGACCAGGGAATAACCAAGGAAGGGCTGGCGGAGTTCTATGCTGGCATTGCCGATTGGATTCTGCCGCATGTGACAGGCCGCGTCTTGAGCCTGGTAAGATGTCCGTCAGGCACAAGTGACAAGTGTTTCTATGCCAAGCACGTTTGGAAGGGCGCTGATCCGTCGCTTGAGCTGGTGGATGTGGGTGAGGGAAAGCCAATGGTCGCCATCAGCGACCTGCGTGGCCTGATTGCCCTGGTGCAATCCTCTGTCCTGGAGATCCATCCCTGGGGGTCGCAGATCAGGAATTTGGAATTGCCTGATCGCCTGACGATTGATCTTGATCCGGGGGAAGCGGTCGAATGGAATGGTGTAATCGCTGCTGCCCGTGAAGTCCGCGAACGCCTGAAACTTCACAAACTGGAAAGCTACGTGAAAACCACCGGGGGTAAAGGTCTCCATGTTGTTGTTCCCCTCAAACCGAAAGCGACTTGGGAAGTTGCCAAGGGCTTCTGCCAGTCGTTGGCTGAAGCAATGGCAGGCGACGCTCCAGAAAAATATGTCTCGGTCATAACGAAGAGCCGGCGTCGGGGACGAATTTTTGTTGACTATTTGCGCAATGGCCGGGGCGCCACGGCGGTTGCTGCCTATTCGACGAGGGCGCGGGCCGGCGCACCTGTATCGGTGCCCCTGACCTGGGAAGAATTGGCAACCGGCATTCGAGCCAATCACTTCAGCGTAGGCAATTTGCAGCAAAGGCTGGATTATCTCAAACGTGACCCATGGGAGGGATTTTTCGAAATGAAACAGATATTGAATGTGCGCAGCGTGTGAGTCCGGAGACGGGTGTAGAACTGAGCAAGCTTAGGCCGGAGGTAGCGTGTAATTCCCTGCTTATTGAAAGTTTTCCGGAGACGGGCGGCAAGTCCTGGGACAAGAAAGGCTACTTTCCTCCAGAAACCCGCAGGAAGAGCTCCACCAGCGGCTGGTTGATGTAGTAATTGTTCCGGCCTTCAACCTGCTTTTCCAGAAGTCCCGCAGCCGTTAGTTGTTCGAGATATTTGGCCGCAGTTTGGCGCGAGACTTTGAGATCATCCGCCACGAAATCGATTTGTGTGTAGGGATGGCGAAACAGGTTGTTGAGAAGGTCTTGCGAATAGATGCGCTTGTGCTCGCCGCGGATGCGTGACTTGTAATCCGCCATCAGGGCCTTGATGCCTTCGATAAGCTGCAAGGTTTGCTGCGAGGTTTCAGCGACAGCATCAAGCATGTAAAGCAGCCAGGGCTCCCAGTTGCCCGTGTCCCGTACCGATTGCAGCAACTCATAATAACCGCGCTTATGCGCGGTGATGTAGCGGCTGAGATAGAGAATGGGGCTATCGAGCAGGCCTGCCTTCACCAGATAAAGCACATTGATGATGCGCCCCAGGCGGCCATTGCCATCGGGGAAGGGGTGGATGCTTTCAAACTGATGGTGGATCAGCGCCATTCTGATGAGCGGGTCGAGGCCATTGTCATCCTCGCCATTGATGAAGTGCTCAAGTGCGGTCATATGCGCAATGATCTCCGCGCTGTCCTGCGGAGGAACATAGACAATCTCGCCTGTTGCTTCGTTCTTCAATGTGGTGCCTGGCGTTTGCCGGAAGCCGCCGCCGTGGCCTTTCAGCACACGGAACAACTCAATGATGAGATTGTTGGTAAGCAGTCCTTGTCTGCCATGCAGTTTGTCAAAGCCCATACGTAGGGCATCCCGGTAAAGAGCCACTTCCTTTGCGGCAGGAGATGCTGGCCCTTCGGCGAACAGGCTGAGCTGGAACAATTCGTCCTGGGTTGTGACAATGTTTTAACTCGGAACTCGCCTTGGCCTCCTGCAGGGAAAGTGTCGCAATGAGAATGCCGGGATTAGGAATTGTGGCGGCGTGCCCCTTGAGCTCCGCCAAATGGCGGTTCGCCCGGGCAACAGCCTTGAGAATGGGCTTTGTCTCCAAATTCACATTTGGCGGTAAGGGCCGTATTTGGTAGACAGGCTTCAGCATTGCGGCACCATAGGTCCAAAACCGGGATTTCTTTAACATGTTCTATGTATATGTTAAAAAAATCGTGTTTTCTTAACATGAGTGGTCTAATTTGGAAAGATATGTTCATGTTTTTCGATTTTATCGACATATTGCCACCATATGTCGATGCCATGGACATGACATGTTTAGGTTGGGAAGATGACGTAAGTATTTGATTTAAAAGATGTATTAACAACGCACAGACATCGCGTCAATGCCTTAAAGCTTCCAAGCTTTTCAGGGGTGCCCGATGCTCGAACCCCGAGATGCCGGCGAATGGCTGATAAAATTCAAGCTATGGCGCGGAGAATTAGTCCAGGGCGAAATCGTCAGGCTTTCAACCAATGCCGGTGTCGCACTTGCCCACACGCCTTACCAGAGGAATCCAACATCAACATTCTGAACCCGGGACTGCGTATCGCCGAAAGCACCGCGGGGTTGACGCTAGCGCCGGCGATCCATGGCTGACTGCATGGCGGTCAATACCAGCATCATTTCCGACTGGGTGGTTTCACTCGTGACCAGGATTTTTGTGGCCAGCGCATCGCGGTCACCACTGGCGTCAGCCGGGATCGCCGCCTCGTCGCAGACCGTTTCAAAAATGTTCTTGAGCGTCGTCAACCGCTCAGGGCTGATATAGCCAACCTGGCGTCGCACGACGGCGTTTTCAAAGGTAAAGGGCATATCCATGGGCAGCGCTCCTTTTGAGAAGGAGTAGGCGGCGCAGGGAATTATACAAGTCCAATTTTACGAAATTTTACCGGGTAGCACGCTACTATGACCGGGATGGAATTGACTTCCATCCCGGCAATGTCGGTAGGGAGCGGATTACCCGCGCCAGATTCTTCCATTCCTGGAGTTCACGAACACGGTGACATCACGGCCGCGGCGCGTGGCTTCGAAGGTATAGGTACGGCCATTGCATTCAATCGTTTCTACATTCCTGAAGCCGTTGTTGCGTACAATCCTTCTGGCTTCACCGCAGGATATACGTCCACGGTCATAAGTGACAATTGGGTACCGGCCATAACGATCATAATCGTACCAGCCATAACCTTCGACGGTAACGCCAGCCCGGGCCAACCTGATAGTCATAATGCGGCGCACCCAGGTAAATTTTCACATTGGTCTTGGCATCAGCAGCAGTCGGCATTGCGAAAGCCATAACGGCTGCAGCCGCTGCGGCGAGGAAAAGACTTTTCATGGCAAAACTCCTTTTGCTTTTAAAAAATAACCCCCTTCGGGAATATTTAAACGCGGAGGCAGCCGGAAGGTTCCCCGATCCCCGGGAATGTGACGGTGAAAGCCCTTGTTTGGGAATGAAAAAAGCCCCCATCAAGATGGAGGCTTTTTCCCGAGTTGCGTAAAATTGCAGGTTGCAACCTATGGATTGGTAGCCGGCGCATTGGCAGGAGGCGTTAATGGCGCAGGAGCTGGCGGTGTCGCTGGCTCTGCTGCTGGAGCTTCTGCCGCAGGAGGCGTGCTGGGTGCCGGTGTAGCAGGTTCAGTAACTGGCGCTGGTGTAATGGTATTTTGCGTCAATTGCTGATCCGGCGACGTCGTCGACGTGCTGCCGAAGAAAATGAAGGCGCCCACAACCAAAACAAGGGCTGCGATGATAATCGCAATGGTAGTGCTGGAATTGTCGCTTGCATTGTTCACGTTCAAGTCCGGCTTTTTGTCATAAGTATTCATGGTCCATGTTCCTTTCGGTTTTTGCTACCGCACGTAGGAATGCATCATTCCCCTATTGGTTCCATGGAACCAATCCGGCCCCAGATAATTTAACCGCAGAAGCAGGCGGGAATTCCCCCGAATTTCAGCCGCATAAGGCTTTTGTGTTTCAGAATCGAAAGGGACGCCGATGACAAGTGATATTATTGAACCCGAAATCTCCGCCAGGGATGCGCTTGAGGGCAAATACAGCCACGATGGCGGCAGGCTTCCGGTGGAGAAGGTAATTCACGAGGCGGTGGCTGACGTGGAGGAGGGCCTTGAATTCTGGAAAACCATTGCCGGAAACAGCGGTGCGCAACGACACGCTTCGCGCGAGTTCCTGAATCGCCAGGGCTGAGGGAACGATTTCTTTCACTCCGCGTTATTCGATGCACCTCGAAACACGAATAATGCAGGAGAACTTAAATGGACAGCGCAATCCGGTCTGTAGCTCAAGTGGCGGACTATCTCAGCGAAATGCGGGGCTTGCCGCACGATGAGCAGATCAAGGGCATCTACCTGCGCTGGCCCGATATCACGCCGGAGGAATACGTTACCGCTCTCAGGCTTTTCCACCAGCGCGAACATGCGGCGCGAAAACCCGTGAAGCGCAAGCTGCCGCAAATTCTCTCCCGCCTCAAAAACAAATCCGGTTACATGACGAAGGCCACCTTCATGGGCGTGTCGTGGAAAAAGGTGAATGGCAGCTGGTGCGGCAAGGCAAGCTGGAGTTTATGAAAATGGCAAACAAACAAAAACATTATGACCAGACCCGCGACCCGCGCACGGGCCGAAAACCCAAGACCCGAATCGAGCGCGAGGAAAACGAGGATTTGGAAGTGGATGAAACCTCGCAGGCGACGGAAGGCAATCCTGAAATTCCGGAAAACACCGGAGGCCAGCCCAAGGTGGTCCACCGTCAAGCCCGCCTTGACGATCCGGTCGGCGAGGATGAAGTCGAGCCCGAAGCCATAGACGAACAAATGCGCAATCAGGACGCGTGAATCCCCGGTTTTCGTGACTGATGCAAAAAGCCCCGTCACCAAATGGTGGCGGGGCTCTTGATTGCGGGCCAAGTGGGGACCTGTAAAACCAGCAATCAGCACCGCAGGTTTGTTTGCGGTGAGATCCAAACTGCCGATGACTGAAATGGTTCCTGTTGTTTGAGGGATTGCATCCGGAACAAGTGGATGGATTGGGCATTATGAAACTGTTGCGGGGCCAACAGGAGTAAAACCCATGGCAAGCAAGACTGAAATGGAACCCCGGCCCAGGCCCACATCGAGCAACCGCGACCTGGCCTATCGTTCAAGCCAGGATGTGAGCGGCCCGCTGACGGTTATTCTGGCCGTGATCGCCTTCGTGCTCGCAGCCTCGTTCCTGTATAACCTGGATTGGGCCTTGAATCCGGATTATCCGGCGGTAAGCCAGACGGTGCCGTCGCCGGCCATCAATCCCAACCTGACACCGGATCCGGCAACCCCGCCTGAAACCGCCCCGTCCAATTCCTGATGGGCATAAAAGAAAATTCCTAGTAGTAGGAAAATAGTGCTTGACACCGTACGGTCGTTTGGCTATAAACGGCTATTCTCCACAATTGGGTTTTAAAAACCGCTGGCCTTGCCGCCAATTAATAACTCTGGCAGATTTTTTGGTGGGCGGTCCCGCGAACTCACTGGGTGCCGCGAGCGGCGGTGACATATGCGACGGCGCACCTGGTTTTTTCCGCTGGCTATCGCGGCCAGCGCGATGTTTGCAATTGATGCAAGAGCAGGCGATTGGGATGCGTGCAAAAACGATAATTCCGATGTGAGTATTTTTGGCTGCAGCGCCATCATTGATGCCGGAACTGATCGAACGGAGAACATCGCAAACGCCCATTACCTTCGCGGCAATGCCTATTATCGCAAGACGGAATTCAGCCGCGCAATTGCGGACTACTGCGAAGTCATCGCACTTGATCCGGATTATGCCAATGCGTATGTCCTGAGAGGAGCAGCCTACGAACAGCAGGGCAAGAAACAGAAGGCCGTAGCGGATTACCGCAAGGCTCTTGCCCTGCGCCCCGGGAACAAAACTGCGACGCCAGGGCCTGCAAAGGCTTGGTCGGAGCATCAGGTCAAAGCGGAAACGTTCAGATGCGAAGGGCACCTTCAGACATTTCGACAATACGGACTTTGCCGGCGCACTGCTGAAAAAGATCCCAGCCGACAGCGCGGCAGACTGCGAAGCCAAATGCCAGGCCCGCAATGCTTGCGCCGCTTTCACTTTCAATGTGTGGAACGCCGCATGCTTTCTCAAATCCGATGTGACCGACGGCATTGCTGGAGCCCAGCAGCGTGAGCGGCCTTCCCGCCGGCGCCGCAGCCCCGCCCAAATCAACGGCGGCAAAATCCATGGTGCGCTACCGCGGCAGGGTTTTCCCCGGCGAGCCTTCCAGCGCCGGCGCCTCCGCAAGCTTCGTGACCTGCGAGGCACGCTGCGAGGACGACCCCCACTGCGTTGCCTTCTCCTATGTGAAGGAGAGGCCGCATCTGCCGGCAATTTGCCAGGGCCGGTGAATACACGCAAGGACAGCGGCTTCGACAGCGGCGTCAAGCGGCAGGTTGGGAAATAGGCTTAAAAGAAAATTCCTTTGATAGGAAATTAGTGCTTGACACCGTACGGTCGTTTGGCTCACGATGGGAGCAGGCGGGCTGTTGCCGCTGGCGGGCGAACTCGTTGATTACCTGCAGACGCTGGACTGGCGGCAATATGTGCTGGCAGGCGACCGCAAGAATCTTACTGTGTTGGCCATTGTGGGCGGGCTTGGCTTCACGGCCGTTATCCTGCGCCACCTGACCACGGGCCCCGTTGGCACGAAGGACTAGGGGTATGTTCGCAATTCTTGGCCTTGTCTTTCCCCTCATCAAATCATTTCTCGGCGAGAACCTGATCGAGAAGATGCTGGCGCACCGGCAGGCGCTTGCGGCTTCGGCAAACGAACGCGAGCGCCTGGGCCTCGACGCGGATGTGAAGGTGCTGGGCTATGAACTGGAGCGGCGCCGGGCGATCCGCGACCTGCAGATCAGGGAATACGAGCACCCCTTCCTGTGGTGGCCGAAATTCCTGCTGATGCTTTTCGTCTGCCTCTATTGGGCGGCGCGCTTCATGGTAAAGCTCACGGGCCTTGATGATTTCAACGTGGGCCTAGCCGAGCTTTCGCAAACCGAAGCGGTGGTGAGCAGCCTGGTGCTGGGCTATATGTTCTTAGGCTAGAAGATCGAACGGATGGTGCGGGGAAAATAAATTCAAAACAAAATCAATTCATCCGTTCGGGCGAAACGCTGTATGATGACAGGTCGACTCGCGCCCCGAATAACAGGGATGAGCACTGCCATAGACGACACTGACCAGGTTGCGACGGCTGACCGCTCGGCGATTGTCCGGCTACTGCTGGCACGCGGTCTGCGGGATTTCGGCGACGGGTTCATGGCCGTGCTTCTGCCAGTGTATCTGACCATGCTCGGGCTGTCGCCATTCCAGGTAGGCATCATTGCCACCGTGGCGCTGCTTGGCTCCTCGCTGCTCACCTTGCCGTTGGCATAATTGGCGCAAGGCACGACCACCGCCAGCTTCTTCTCGCGGCGGCTTGTCTGATGGTGGCAACAGGTGTCGCCTTCTCGATCATCGATGCGTATGCAGTGCTGCTGGTTGTCGCCTTCGCCGGTACGATCAATCCTTCAGGCGGAAGCGTCAGCGTGTTCGTACCCCTGGAGCATGCGGTGCATTACGGGCGAGATCTCTGCTGCGAGCGTACCAGGATTTTCGCACGCTACAGCCTGGTCGGCGCGCTGGCCGGTGCTGCCGGGGCGCTTGCGGCGGCGAGCCCGGAATTCCTCGGCCGCATTGGCATCGGGCAGCTCACCGCGATCAAGCTGATGTTCGTTCTCTATGCGGCGCTCGGTCTCGCGGGTTGCTTTATCTACACGGCGCATCCCGAGGCGGCCGCTGCCGCACAACAGCCAGGCGGCCAGCGCGTTGGGGCCGTCACGCCACATCGTCTACAAGCTTGCCGCCCTGTTCAGCCTCGACGCTTTCGCAGGCGGCTTCGTTGTCCAGTCGCTGCTGGCACTATGGCTGTTCGAGCGATTTGACATGTCGCTCCCGGCGGCGCGAGCCTGTTCTTCTTCTGGTCGGGCGTCCTGTCGGCCTTTTCATTCCCGATCGCCGCCTGGCTGTCGCGCCGGGTCGGTCTCATCAACACAATGGTTTATACACACATCCCGTCCAGCCTTTGTCTGATCTCGCAGCATTGGCACCTACACTTGCCCATTGCTCTCACTTTGCTTCTGATACGTGCCGCGCTTGTCGCAAATGGACGTGCCAACGCGATCCTCCTACGTGATGGCCGTGGTGACCGAGGCGGAGCGTACCGCGGCGGCGAGCTTTACTTCAGTGCCGCGGAGCCTTGCAGCTTCTCTGAGTCCCGCTCTTGCAGGCGCGATGTTCGGGGCGTCCTTCCGAGGCTTGGCCGCTCATTATCTGTGGAGCTATTGAAGATAAGCTACGACTTGTTGCTGCTTCTGCAGTTTCGCCACGTCAAGCCACCGGAAGAAAGTGAGGAAGGAGGGGCGTAGCAATGTTTTCTGTTGTTAGCGTATGTGACGCTAAAAGCTTGCTTCGGGCTCGATACGGGGTGCGAAGCGGTTTGGCGACAAGGATATGCTTCAACATATTGATCAGGTGCTTGTTTTTTTCGGCGGGATGATTTTATATCGTTGGGACGCGCGCTAGCGAGCGCGTGGATCTAGATGTGAATGCGAAGGTGCTGGGCTATATGTTCTTAGGCCAGAAGATCGAGCGGATGGTGCGGGGAAACTAAATCCGCATTCGTCATCTCAAATTGGTGTGGACAACCTGCGAGCGGTTATTGAATTGCGGCTGTCAAGTGTTTATCAAATATCAGGGAAACTCTGCACACAGTTTCCCTTAGTCCGACCCTTAGCCCCTGTTCACCCCCGCACGGCAGGGGCTTCTTTTGCGCATTGACACGCGAATCATGGTATGATTCAAGCAATGATGTTGAGTAAGTAGCGACTACCGCCTGCATTACAACCCCTGGCTAGAAGTCAAATGCGAGGAGGCCACTCGGTGGGATTGAAACGTGCGGTGACGCGTTCAATCCTGCCGAACCAGACCCACTCAGATGCTCGCACCAATACGCATTACTTATGCTCGCATCTCAGCCTGCTTCCTCGTCGATGGCGGTTGGATCATCGTCTCCGGTTACCCCGTGCGCCTTTGAGGCCCAGAGGCGCCAAGGGCCCGGAGAGAGAAAGCAGGTGGCAGTAGCCGCCATCTCGTAAAATCGGCCTTTTTTGGATTCATATCAAGTGGTTAATTGTGACACTTCCTTCTGTTCCCCGCATATCGGGGAAGTGCAGCTGGCCTGGTTGAAGGGCCTGTATTCTTCGCATGACCACAGCTAAAAAAGCGGTTGAAGGATCGGAGCTAACCGCAGGCACGGGCTCAGCAATTAGGTCGGATATTTGTAAAGGTTAAGCGCGTGGCGATAGGGCGTGGCGCCTGGCTTTACCTGAGATGGAACTTCCTTTTGCGGGCTTCGGGCGGAACCCAGAATGATTATCTTTTGCCAGATCGGCAACTTGGGCTTCATGCCTCTGCGATAGGCCTCGGCAATGATGGGAAATGTCCTGCCGCCATATTCGGCTTTTGACAGGGCAGCGGCACTTTGAATGACCTCGGGAGGCAACTGTTCCATGAAGCCGAAACTGGCGGCATAATTGGCGTCCGACACAGTGTTTCCGGAATGCAGCCCGCTCAGGAACACCTGCGCGCGCACACCTTCAAGCCCGCGCCTGGTATGGTTCCTGAAAAAATAACAGGCCGCCGCGCCTAGTGCAAACAAGACGAGCGCGATTTCCATTTTCAGACTGCCGCAACGGGGCTGACACACGCCACGGGTTTCGATGCCGGCCCGTCATTTGGTTCCTGGGCTGCGGCAGAGGCGGACAGGCAAACAAGGGTGAACCCCGCCAACACGCTCGCCACGAAAAATTGCGTTGGTTTTCTCATGTTCAACTCCCAAACAAGGTTAAGGAAGGGTTAACGTGGGCGGAGTTGGTTAATAAACCGTTAAGAGGCAGGCGAGGCGGAGAGAGGGCGATAATTTCTAAAGGTTTTGCCTATGGAGCCACATCTTACAACCTCATCCTGAGGTGCGCGCGGGAGGCGCGGGGACGCGCATCCCGCAAGCCTCGAAGGATAGCAGCGAGCTCGGTGGCGGCCCTTCGAGGCCCCGCGTTTCGCGGGGCACCTCAGGGTGAGGATATAAATTGGGATGACGGACCCTTCGAGCATCACGGGCCATGTTGGGCTTCCCCGTAGAACAGGCTATAATCCCTGCACGGAAGAAAATCCCGCCAAGGAAATGAGCTGGGGACATGACGGCCAAGTTCTTACTGATGCTGCTCCTGATGTCGCTTCATCTGCCAGCGGTTTCCTGGGTGGGCAAGCACGAGGCAGGGCTTATCGCATTTCAAAAAGGCGACTATGCGGCTGCGCTGCAGACATGGAAGCCGCTGGCTGATGAGGGACATGCCCAAGCGCAGCTCTCTCTCGGCAGAATGTACGATAAGGGCGAGGGGGTGCCGCAGGATTATGCGGAAGCGGTGAAGTGGTATCGGCGGGCGGCCGATCAGGGCGTTGGCCTGGCGCAGCACAATCTCGGAAGAATGTACCAGGGCGGCAAGGGCGTTACGCAGGATTTTGCCGAAGCGGCGAAGTGGTATCTGAAGGCCGCCGATCAGGGAATTATCGAAGCCCAGCAAAATCTCGGCGTGATGTACGAGAATGGCCAGGGGGTGCCGCAAGATCCTGCACAGGCTTTCAATTTGTTCCGCAGGGCCGCCGAGCATGGAAACGCCACGGCGCAATATAATCTCGGCGTCAGTTACGAGAATGGCCAAGGCGCGCCGAAGAACGACGCCGAAGCCGCCAGATGGTATCGCATGGCGGCCGAACAGGGACATGCCAAAGCCCAGTACAGTCTCGGCGTCAGTTACGACCTTGGCAAAGGACTGCCCCAGGACGATGCGGAAGCCTTCAAATGGTATCGCGAGTCGGTGAGGCAGGGATATGCCCCGGCGCAATACAAATTCGGCGCGCTGCATGCCAAGGGAAGAGGCGTTACCCAAAGCCAGTCACAGGCCGCCAAATGGTATCTGAGGTCTGCCAAACAGGGATATGCGCCGGCCCAGCACGAAGTTGCGATGATGTACGGCAGCGGGCAGGGCGTGCCGCAGGATTTGGCCGAAGCTGCCAAATGGTATCGCAAGGCGGCCTTGCAGGGCCATGGGCCGGCGCAATACAGCCTGGGCCTGATGTATTAC
The DNA here is from genome assembly GCA_963810045.1 of uncultured Alphaproteobacteria bacterium. Lineage (GTDB taxonomy): Bacteria > Pseudomonadota > Alphaproteobacteria > Rhizobiales > Aestuariivirgaceae > Aestuariivirga. Next base: position 201,992 of record CAWELV010000027.1, read on the forward strand.
AATGGCCAGGGCGTGCGCCAGGACAATGTGCAGGCGCATCTGTGGTTCAGCCTGATGGCGGATGGCGGAGATGCCGAAGCCATCAGGCAGCGTGACATCGTGGCAAAGCTGATGACGCCTGAGCAAACGGCCAAGGCGGAACAGCTCGCCGGCAAATGGCGCGCCGCCCATCCAAAGCCCTAGACGCGCTTCCCGGCTGGACAGCATGATCCCTGCACGAAGAGCATGTCCCGCCAGATTAATATGTTGGAGCATGTCCCGACCGCCAAACACGCTTCACATTTGGTCGGGACATGCTCCAGACGGTTTAATGCTGGCGCGTGATCCCTTCACTCAGGGCGCGATATCTTCATGATGGACCATGATGCGAACCGGGCCTTGAGGCTCGAATTTTCCGGCCTCATACTTGCTCCCCGCCACATGGCGGATATCGGCCTTGAGCTTCTCATAGGCGGCCATGAACGCCTCGGCCGGCAACAGGCCGTAATGGGGCAGGCTGGAATCGCAATACTTGAGTGCAGCGGTGGTTACCCCGCAGAGCACATTCACTTTGCCGTCGACACCAACGAAGCGAACGCAATCCCCATCAAAAAATGGAGGATCATCGAGGAATGACAGCGTACCCACGACTGGCGACCTCACTCAAGCAATCGCTGCCCATGCTATCACCAATTTTCCCGCCTTGGCAATTCAGAGAGGCCAAGCGGCACCAGGCTGCCGCAGATATCCCGGCCGCGCCCAACGTGATCTCTGGTCGGGGCCGGCGAGGCAATCATTTCGCTCCGGCCGCGACCAGCAGCTGCCGCATGGCAGCGTCGTTCGGCGCCTCTAAAATTGGCGTCTTCCCCAGCTTGTTTGCCAGATTGACGTCCGCTCCGGCAGCAATCAGCACTTTTGCAATTTCGTAGCGCAAGTGGCGGGCCGCGAAATGGAGTGCACTCCAGCCGTCGACGTTCCTGTGATTGACGTCTACGTGAGCCGCTATCAGCAATTCAACCAGTTCGAGATTCCCCGTCTCTACGGCGCAATTGAGGGCTGTTTCGCGATACTCATCATCTTCGATTTTCGGATCGGCTCCGGCAGCCAGCAGCATCCTGGCGATCTCAATGTCGCTGCCGGAGGTGCAGGCGAAACTGTAGAGCGGCGTGCGGCCCCGTCTTTCCCTGGCGTCAACCGCTGCCCCTCTCTGTATCAACAGCGCCACAATTTCCGTCCGCCCTGCAAAGACCGCGTTGTGCAGCGGATGCATGCCATCGCGCCCCGGCTGCTCCAAGACCGCTCCGGCCTCAAGCAGAAGGGTGACCATTTCGCCAGGTCCATAGGTGGCTGCAAGATTGAGAGGGTAATCGCCGCGAACCTTTTCATTCGCATCGGCACCTGCCGCGAGAAGACTGCGGACCTGCGCAATGTCTCTCGATTTCAAAGCTTCAGTCAGGTCGCTCGCCGTTCGACGGGGCGCTTGTAATCGTGGCGAAGCACAACATAAGAAGCACAAGCAGAAGTACTCGTTTTGCAAGCACCATGGCATCATCTCCGAGCCGCTACGCAGTTGCTTTACCGACAGCACTCAGGAGATCTTAATGCGGCGCGTCACCTGGCCATTGCTTTCCCAATAGGTTTTCTTTTTGGCGATCCAGGGATCATCCATCGCGGGCTGGATTTGCCCTGAAGCATCGATGGCGCGCGAGGTTACCGTGTGCTCGCCTGGCGCCGGCTTTTCCCAATCGAGATGCCAGATCTTCCAGGCGAATTCCGCCTCTTCGCTGTGATCGATAGTTGCCTCCAGCCATGGCCCGTCGTCGATCTTGACCTCCACCTTGCTGATGGGCGCGCCCCAGGCCGCACCAGTAATCCGGTAGCTGTTGTCTTTCTGTGTGACCCGCGCCGGCGCTGACTTCAACAGGGAGCGGCCGACGGAGGTTTCCGCCCACACGGTCTCGCCATTGTGGTCCTCCTCGCGAATGGTGACATAGTCGCGCGCCATGAACTGGTTCCTGAAAGGCCTGTCACGCACTTCAATGCGCTTCAGCCACTTGACGTTGGCGATGCCGTACCATCCGGGTGCGATGAGCCGCAGCGGGAAACCGTTGGGCGCGGGCAGGGCCGCTCCGTTCATTTCGTAGCAGAGAATGTTGTTGGAATTCATCGCCTCGGCGAGCGACATGCTGCGCGCGAAGTTCTGATGCATTTTGACATTGCGCTCCTTGAGCTCGATATCACCCACATCGGTTCCCCAGAACACCACTTCGATGCCGTTCTCCTTCACCCCCGCTTCTTCGAGAAGGGCGGCAAGCGGCGTGCCCGTCCATTGGGCGTTGCCGATGCCGCCGGTAAAGAAAGGAAAGCCATGATTGCCGGAACATTCCACCGTGAAAGTAACCTTCTGGCGGGCCGCGCCTTGAGATCGGCGAGCGTCAGCGCCATGGGTTTCTTCACCAGGCCATCGATCTCCAGCTTCCAGCTGTTGGCGTCGATGACCGGCCGGTCGAAATGGGCGATGCTGAAGAACTTGTCGTTGGGCGTCACCCATGAGTCCAGATCCTCCCAGACGAGCTGGGTTTTGATTATCTCCGGAACGGGATTTTCCGCCGGCTGATCGAGCCATGGCTATGACGGTTTCGCCCGGACGGCTGGGAAAGGCCCGGGCGAAGCGCGACTGGAAAACCGCCAGGGCGGCGAGCGCCGCACTGCCATTAATGATGAATTCGCGGCGTGCAAGAGCAGACATGGCAACCTCCCTTTTATCAGTGCCCAATTGGGCTTGGGGTGAAGGTCCGCCTTTTCCGGAAATTCCGCATCCCCCAAATGGGGGGTGACGAAGCGCGTGATCAGTGCTGGGTGGCGTTCCTGATCTGGGCGGCGCGCGCCACCAGTTCCGCCTGTCGCCGCGCGCCGGTCTTGGCGAAGACTGTCTTCAACTGGCTGCGCAAGGTCTGGCGGCTCACGCCGAAGGTGGCCGCAGCCGCATTGAGGTCGTGGCCCTCGCAGATCGCCGCGGCCAGGCGGGCTTCGGCTGAGGTGAGGCCGAACACCACGCTGAGAAGGGCCGCGTCAGTGATGGACGGCCGGGTCAGGTCGCTTACCACGAGAATGGCCCGGCAACCTTCAAATATATCGTTCGATGCAGAGGTCACCGGCATTGCCTCAATCAGCAGCCAGGGCGTGCCGCGGCGCGCAATAATCACCGGCGCAGGAAGCGGCCCCGCGATGGATCTTGCCTGTTCGATTTCCGCCATGAAGCGTTCAAGCCGCTCCAGGCTGGCGCTGGCAGCGGTCCAAAGCCTGCCATTGCGGATGCCGAATTCGTTGCAGATCAGGTCTTCGGCGCGGCGGTTGAGGCGCGCCACGCGTCCGTACTTGTCAATGAGCATTGCCGCACATCCGGCGCTGTCGAGTGTCAGAACTTCATTCTCCGCTTCCGCCCGCGAGACTTTCTCCGCGATGCTGACGATATGCGCCATCCGCCCGGCAACTTCAGCAATGGGCTCCAGGACATCCGGGGTGAACGGTTCATTGCCGCGAAAGAACGGCAGGCACCATATCCGGTCTTCAACCTGGAATATCCCGCAGGCCCAATGCAGGCAGCCCACCGGCCTGGTGATTTCCTGATGAAACCGCGAGTGCCTGATTTCATCGTCGGTGAACAGTTGCGACTGGAGAACTGCCCGGTAGCCTTGTCGGACAAGGGGATCACCTCGCGGCTCGTAGACGGGTGTCACCCAATCGCAGGTTCTTCTGCCACCGCTCGTGTATCCTCCAAGCGCGGCTAGAGCGCACCACGCCAAGTGGACGTTGCGAGACGACATGCGGCAGGATTTGGCAGGCCTGGGCGCCCAGTCGAATGGGCCAAATTATCCAATGCCCCGGTCCACAGTTGCGGTACGGCGATGGCATCATAGCACAATGTCCAACGGCACGTTCGGTCTCCGGAGACAAACCCACTGAATGGACCTCCTGCCTGAATTTCAATACCACTCTCTGAAGTTTGGAGCAATCCAAGGCACTCCTGCGAAATGCCTGTTCACGCAGCGTTGTCACTGAGCCCCATTTGAGATAGGCTCTATATCTGCAAGCCAGTCATTCGGTTGATGTTGGGAACACTTTGCTTGCATTATTGGCAGGAGGTCCGGGAAATGGCCGTTGCCTTGCGCCCGTTGATCACCGGTCTTGCCGCAGCTTTTATTCTGACCAGCCTTTGGAACCTTGCTTCGGCATGGGTCTTCCACGCTGATCTGCGTGAAGCCTCCAATTTCGCTCCGGTTGGTGTCATTGAATTCAGCCTTCCGGAAGGAACGTCGAGAGGCACCGCCTTCCTCATCGGCGAGTGCGCTGTCATGACCAATTTCCATGTGGTCTTTGGTCCTTGGTACGTGACCGCACTTCGATCACCGTCCAACGCAAGCAGAGGGACGTTCACCCTTACGCAAGTGACTTTGCCGAATGGTGAGCATCCTTCGACGGGGGCAATCCCGGTTGTCTGGGGAGACTATACGGGTCCTGACCGGCAATTCCGGCGGCCAGCCAACGACTGGGTGGTGCTGGCGCTGGAAGACTGCCTGGGATACCGGCATGGATATCTCCAGCCCTACGATGCAGCATTGAACGACGAGATGCCGGCGAGCGGCGGCTTCGTGGCGATTGGCTATTCGGCAGGCCGCCAAATGGTTGACTCAAACTGTTCGGTCCGCCTCGGCCTGGGCAGCGGCACTGGCGCAACCATGATTAATGACTGCGCAGCCTTGCCTGGTGATTCCGGTGCTCCCATCGTGAGACGCGGTACAAGCAGGGTTGTCGCGATGATCTCGGGTTTTCATGCTGGCTCATCCATGAGTTGCAGTTCATTGCAGGGTATCATGCACGAACCATGGAACTCACAATGCACAAATGCCGCGGTACCCCTTCCGGTCGCTCTCATCGATCGGATCTATGTCGCGAGCTGCTCCATCCGGGCCCAAAATCTGCTGTTACGTCTCGGCTATGACGCAGGTCCCTACGGTGTCATAGACCAGCCCATGTTGGCTAAAGCGATCAAGCGAGTCGAATTGGAAATAGGCATGGTTCGAAGCGGTGCACTGTGCGGCACCGTAGGTGCGGTTCTCAGGATGCGCAACTTGGGAATTTGATATGTACTGCCTGAGTTCTTCCAATCCAGTACCGGGGACAAGTTGCCAGCGTGTCCGTGATGCGCCTTGAGCATTGTCATAATTTCCATGACTTTCGCCGGCTTGCCAAAAGGCGGCTGCCGCGCCCGATTTTTGATTACATCGACGGGGCGGCCGATGACGAAGCGACCTTCCGGCGGAATACCGCTTCATTTGAAGCGTGCGACCTGATCCCGAATGTCCTGGCCGGTGTTGCAGAAATCGACATGTCGGTCACCGTCATGGGGCAAAAGCTGGACATGCCGGTTTATTGTTCACCCACCGCAATCCAGCGACTGTTTCATCATGACGGCGAACGTGCTGTGGCAGCAGCAGCAGCGAAATACGGGACCATGTTCGGCGTGTCGACGCTGGGCACCACCAGTCTTGAAGAAGTGCGCAAGTATAAGGGCCCGCAAATCTATCAGTTCTATTTTCACAAGGATCGCGGCCTGAACCGGTCAATGATGGAGGAAGCAAAGCGGGTGGGCGTCGATGTCCTGATGCTGACGGTGGACAGCATCACAGGCGGCAACCGCGAGCGTGATGTCAGATCGGGCTTTGCAATTCCGTTTCACCTAACACTGGGAAGCCTGCTCCAATTCGCCGTGAAGCCCATGTGGGGCGTCAATTATCTGACCCATGAGAAATTCAGCCTGCCGCAGCTTGAAGGGCACGTCGATATGGGCGCCGGGGCCATGTCGATCAGCCGCTATTTTTCCGAGATGCTGGACCCATCCATGGATTGGAACGACGTTGAAGAGATGGTCAAACGTTGGGACGGGCAGTTTTGCCTGAAGGGGATCATGAGTGTCGGTGATGCACGCAAAGCAGTCGATGTGGGCTGCGGCGGGATCGTTGTATCCAACCATGGCGGGCGGCAACTTGACGGCTCACGCAGCCCCTTCGACCAGTTGGCCGAGATCGTCGATGCAGTTGGCGACAAGATCGACGTGCTGATGGATAGCGGTGTTCAGCGCGGCACCCATGTCCTCAAAGCGTTGTCAGTCGGCGCCAAAGCAGTTGGCGTCGGCCGGTTTTATCTCTACCCATTGGCTGTGGCGGGGCAGGCCGGCGTGGAGCGGGCCCTGGATTTGATGAAGCTGGAAATTGCCCGCGACATGAGGCTGATGGGCTGCAACTCCATCGCCAGACTTTCGAGCGAAAATCTGCGCTTCAGGTGAAGGCGAGACCACTCATATTCATGGCGAACTCCGCAGCATCGGCGCCAGATAAAGCGTGGCGATGACCTGTACGGTGCCCATGGTGATGAACAGCGCCTCAAACGAAAAGTTGTTGACGATGTAGCCGCCCACAACTATCGCCACGGCCAGGGTAAGACGCTGCCCGCCCGCGACCAGGCCCCAGCTTTTTCCCGCCTTCTCTTCGCCGGGCGAGTAGCGCGCGTAGAGGGCCGACCATGTGGGATTGGAAAGGGCCAATGCCACGCCAAGTCCCGCCTGCACAAGGAAGAGGCCAGTGGTCGTTTCAACCAAGAGATAGCCGAACGTGCACAGCGCGTTGAGCCCGTAGCCCGCGACCATCAACCTTTCGCGCCCGCACCATTCCCAAATGCGGTCGGAGACCCTGCCGGCGACAATTGTGAGGATGCCGGTCATGCCAAGATAGATGGCCCAGGCCCAGGTGATATCGAGAATATTGCCGCCAATGCGCTGCGCGAACACCGCAAACAGTGGGCCGAGCATGCCCTCGCCAAGCGCCCAAAGATTGCTGCTCCACAGGAGAATCCATTCTTTTCCGGGCTCGGTCAAAGTATGATCAGGTTCGGACTTTCGCCTGCTCTTGTTGCCGGTTTTCTGGCGCTGCCGCCCGCTGGAGTGAGCCACGAGGCACCCGCCCTTTGCTTGGAGGAATTGGTGAGCAACGCGACTCAGGCAAAGTAGTTCCGAAGTGAGTGAAGGCCTATTCGGCAGTGGCAATTGTTGTGGGTGCTGAAACGTTCGTCTGCTGCAGGATCAGGCCGACGGTCATAGAGCCGGCAATTGCCGTCAAAACGATGAATGCGAACCCGATGTTGCGGAAAAATCCGATGTCGGCGGTGTCGTTCTGGGTTGCGGGCGCGTTCATGATTTTCTCTCTGGTCTTTGTTGAAATGATGACCAAAGGATTACCCAACCGTCCCTGTATGGTTCTTGAAGCCTGCATTCATCTGCCATTCATGTTCAATCTCGGCTCTTTAACCCGTGGAGCGTGACTTGGTTCCTTGATTTGCCTCGCCTTCATCCCATTATCTGGAAACAGACCCCAGATAGAGGAATCAGCGACCCGGTTTTTTGCAATGTTCGCGCTAAAAAACGCAATTAACTGCTTGTTATTACTAAAGTTTAACATTAGTCAGCATTCCTGACATTTCTATTCATCCCCAGTTCAGCTAGCGCCCTTTAATAGGGGTGCAGGAAAGGCGACAGGTTTAATGTTCAGAGGTTTGAAATTTGTGGCGATTGCGCTTGCGGCACTGTTTGTCGTTGAGCCCGCTATTGCCCAATACAAGCCCCGTGCGCCAATCATACTCAGAAGGCTGGCTCCCCCGGTCATCAAGCCGAATCTCTCCCTGTTGCCAGATGTCCGAATCAAACCTTCCCAGGCGGCGGCCATTGCCCAAGGCCTCGTGCCCTATTCCAAGGTGGTGAAGGTGAAGCTCTTGCCTCGGGGCGACTATGCTGTCACTTTGGTGGCTGATGGCAATGTGACGAGAATTATTGTAAACGGGCAGGATGGCTCGGCCAATTAAACGTCCATAATCGCCAAAATCTTGAGGGCTGATTCAATGCGTATTCTCGTCGTTGAAGACGATCCCGACTTGAACCGGCAAATTGTCGCTGCCCTCGGCGATGCCGGTTATGTGGTCGACAAGGCCATGGATGGCGAAGAGGGGCATTACCTCGGCGAAACCGAACCCTATGATGCGGTCGTCCTCGATCTTGGCCTGCCGGTTCTCGATGGCGTCAGCGTTCTGGAAAAATGGCGCCGGGCCGGCAAGAAAATGCCGGTGCTGATTCTCACGGCGCGTGACCGCTGGAGCGACAAGGTGGCGGGTTTTGACGCTGGCGCTGACGATTATGTGGTGAAGCCCTTCCAGATGGAGGAAGTGCTGGCCCGCATGCGCGCCCTCTTACGCCGCAGTGCCGGCCATGCCACCAGCGAACTTACCTGCGGCCCCATGGTTCTCGACACCAAGAGCGCCCGCGTGACGGTGAACGGCACCGCCATCAAGCTCACCTCGCTGGAATTCCGCCTGCTGTCCTATCTCATGCACCACGGCGGCAAGGTTGTTTCGCGCACCGAACTGGTTGAACACCTCTACGACCAGGACTTCGACCGCGATTCAAACACCATCGAGGTGTTCATCGGCCGCCTGCGCAAGAAACTCGGCGTTGACGTGCTGCATACGATCCGCGGCATGGGATACTGCGTATCCGAGCCGGATAATGCAAAGTAATTCACTTTCTTTCCGTCTTATCTTTACCTCCGCTATCGTAGCCGTCGTCCTCCTTGTCACTGCCGCCTTCTTGCTGGCCTACCTGTTCCAGTCGGCCCTTGAGCGCAATTTCGACGCGCGGCTGCGGGCCATTCTTGATGGGCTTCTGGCCAATGTGGAGCTCGGCACCGATGGCGCGCCGGGCATGTCGGGCAGGATTTCCGATCCGCGCTTTGCCATTCCGCTGTCCGGCTGGTATTGGCAGGTGTCGCCGCCCCCGGACAAGGCCTTGGGCGAGCTGGCTTCCGAGTCATCCCTCGAAATGCGCCTGGTTCCCACCGAGGCCAATTTGCAAAACCGTGATGCGGGCGGCGTCGCCAGCTTTTACATCGAGGACAGCAAGGGCCAGCAGCTGCGCGCCATTGAACAGAAACTCAAGCTTTTCGGCGGCGAAGATGAGTTCTCCTTCCTTGTCGCCGGAAATTTTGATGAGTTGAAAGCGGAAGTAACGGCGTTTCGGAGCGCCCTCTATGCCGTGCTCAGCCTGCTGGGCCTTGGCCTGTTGTTCGCCATCTTCCTGCAGGTGCGCGTTGCCATGAAGCCGATGCAGCGCATGCAGCAATCCCTCAGCGCCATTCGCGCCGGCAAGGCCGAGCGCCTGGAAGGGGAGTTTCCCGAGGAAATGCAGCCCGTGGCCGATGAGATGAACCTGCTCATTCTGGCCGGCACGGAAATCATCGACCGGGCCCGCACCCAGGTGGGCAACCTGGCCCACGCCCTGAAAACTCCCTTGAGCGTTCTCACCAATGAGGCACAGGGCAACAAGACGGATTTCGGAACCAAGGTTTCCGAGCAGGTCCAGATCATGCGCGACCATGTGAGCCTGTATCTCGACCGGGCGCGCCGTGCGGCCCGGGCCCAAACCCTGGGCGCTGCCACCGATGTGGAACCCGTGCTGGCAGCCCTCGGCCGCACCATCATGCGGATCAACAAGGACAGGGGCGTTAATATCGACGTGGCCGTCACCCCCGGCCTGAAATTCCGCGGCGAGGTCCAGGACCTTGAGGAGATGGCGGGCAACCTCATCGACAATGCCGCCAAATGGTCCAAGCAGGCCGTGAAGATCAGCGCCGCACCCATCATCGATCCCATTGAAGGCACGCAGAACTGGCTGATGATCACGGTGGATGACGATGGCCCGGGCCTGCCCGCCGACAAGCGCGCCGATGCCGTCAAGCGAGGCAAGCGCCTCGATGAAACCAAACCCGGTTCCGGCCTGGGGCTTTCCATCGTGACGGAAACCGCTGGCATGTACAGCGGCAACGTGATTCTGGGCGATGCGGAACTGGGGGGCTTACGGGTTCAGCTCAGGCTGCCGGCGGTGGCTTAACGTTCAATCTCCTGTGGCGTAGCGCTGGACCGTGCGACCGATCGCCCGTACGATTTGCTCCTGCGAGAGCCCGACCACCGGCGGAAACTTCACGACATAACGGCAGAAAGCAAGCCCGAGGAGTTGAGAGGCGATCAATCCCGCCCGCTCCGTCGCACCCTTTTGCCCGCCGATTTTCGCGATTGCCGGCAGAACCTGTGTTGCGAAAATCTCCCGCAATTTGTCAGCTGCGAACTTGTTTGAGGCGGCTGAGCGGCAAAGGACCGTCAACCCGCCGTTCGCATTCTCGCCTTCCCAAAGGCTCAGGAAATGCCGCACCAGCACCTCGCCAACTTTGGAGCGGTCTGCCGTGCTGAGGTCAGGCAGCTTGAGGTTAAACACCGCGACCCGCGCAAACAGTTCCTCCTTGCTGCCAAAGTAGCGCATCACCAGTGCCGGGTCGATCTTGGCGCGCGCCGCGATTTCACGCACGGTCGTGCGCTCATAGCCGTTCTCTGCAAACAGTAGCTTCGCCGCGGCGAGAATGGCCGCTCGGGTCCGGTCCGACTTGCTTTGCTGCTTCGATTCCTGGTCGATGCGTCATATTGTCAACAACTGTTGACAAAAGCAATAGCCTGGATTAATTAAGTCAACAATCGTTGACAAAAGGAGATCAAAATGCTCAGGACGGATACAGACGTACTCATCGTGGGGGCAGGGCCGACCGGCACCGCCTTGGCCATCGCCCTCCAGCAGGCGGGCATTAGCCACCTGCTCATCGACAAGCTTGAGCAGCGGCAGAACACCTCGCGGGCCGCCGTCATCCATGCCCACACGCTGGAAATGCTGGAAGAACTGGGCGTTTCCGCTGAACTGGCCAAACGCGGCATGAAACTTTCCAACTTTGTCATCCGCGACCGCGACCGCTCCCTGGTGAAACTGCGTTTTGACCAGCTGCCCTCAGCCTATCGCTACCTGCTGATGCTCCCGCAGAATGAGACGGAAAAAGTCTTTGCTGACCGTCTCGCCGCACTGGGTGGTTCAATCCATCGCGGCATCACGGCAACGGCGGCCAAACAGGACGCCGAGGGCGCACGGGTGACGCTTCAAACGCCAGAAGGAGAATCCACCGTGAAGGCCCGTTACGTCGTCGGCGGTGACGGCATGCACAGCATCGTGCGCGCCGCTGCGGGCATTGATTTTGAAGGCGGAACCTATGAGGAATCATTTGTCCTCGCCGACGTGCGCATGCAATGGTCGCTTGGCGCTTCGGAGGTTTCGCTTTTCTTCTCTCCGGCAGGCGTAGTTGTCGTGGCGCCGCTGCCCGATGGCACGTTCCGCGTTGTTGCTACCCTCGACAATGCGCCGGAGCAGCCGGGCATCGCGGATATTCAGGGATTGCTCGATGCTCGCGGACCCACTACCGGCCATAACCGCATAGAGGAAATCGTGTGGAGTTCGCGCTTCCGCGTCCATCACCGTGTCGCCAAATCCTACCGCGAGGGCCGGTTTCTGTTGATGGGGGATGCCGCTCACGTCCATAGCCCAGCAGGCGGCCAGGGCATGAATACCGGAATTGTCGATGCGGTGGTTCTCGGCCGCCTGCTGGCCGATGTGGTGAAGGGCAAGCGGCCCGAGTCTGATACTTGATAGCTATGGCCAGATGCGCCGCCCCGCGGCAACGAAAGTTCTGGGGCTGGCCGGATTGCTCACCAGCATGGCAACAGTCCGGAGTGCCCCGAAGCGGTCATTGCGGAACGCCGTGCTGTCGCTGATCAATAAGATGCCACCCGCCAAACGGCGCTTGCAGATGAATCTTTCCGGGCTTGCCCGCAAACAGCTGACTGCACTACCGGGGGTGGCGCACTGAACTGCGGCAATGCGCAAAACTGCGGGCTTCGGGATTTCCATCACCGAAGCCCGGCTTGTTGCGTTATTGCGCAAGCGTTTGCAACGGCTGGATGAGGGCCCTTCTAACGGGAGCGTTTTTTAGGTTTGGCGGCTTTCTTCTTGGCCTTGGCCGCGACTTTCTTCGCCTTCACCGGTTTTTTCGCCGGTTTTTTCGCAGGCTTCTTGACCGCTTTGATTTTCTTCGGCGCGGCAGCAGGCTCCATCTTGATCAGGCTCGCAAACCTGGTGAAGAACTGGTCGGCCAGCGAACTCGCGGTGGAATCGATAAGGCGCGAGCCAAGCGCTGCGATCTTGCCGCCCACCTGCGCGTCAACGTCATATTCCATCAGGGTTTCGGTTCCGCTGTTCTCCGTCAGCTTCACCGTGGCGCCGCCGCTGGCAAAACCCGCAAAGCCGCCTTCGCCTTTGCCGGAAATCCGGTAGCTTTCGGGCGCCTTGATATCCGACAGGGTGACGGCACCCCGGAACGCGGCTTTCACCGGGCCGATTTTCAACACGACCTTGGCGCTCATCTGCGTGGGCGAGGACGCCTCGATGCTCTCGCAGCCCGGAATGGATTGCTGCAGAACCTTCGGATCGTTGAGGCCTTTCCACACGGCTTCGCGCGGGGCCTGGATGACTTGGCTGCCGGACATTTTCATTTCGCAAATTCCCTCACTGTTTTACGCCGCCTTCAACCATTTGCGCGGATCATGCGCCGCGCCCGTTCGCTTGCCAAGAGCCTCCGCCAGATCGCTGAGCGAGTTGAGGCTGTGAACCGGGCGGAACTCATCGACATAGGGCATCATGGCGCGAATGCCGGCGGCCCTCGCCTCGAACCTGTCATAGCGCAGCAAGCGGATTGAGCCAGACGATGCGCTTGGTGCTGCGGCGCAGGCGCTGCATTTCCGCTGGACAGTTGCGCCGTGTCGTCGCGCTCCAGGCCATCGGTCATCAGCAGCACATGGGCGCCTTGGGTCAGCACCCGCCGCGCCCATTTGTAATTGAATTCCTTGAGCGTGGCGCCGATGCGCGTGCCGCCGGACCAGTCCTTCACCGCCGCTGAAACCTTGGCCATGGCCTCATCGACATCGCTGCTGCAAGTTCGCGCGTGACATTGGTGAGCCGCGTGCCGAACAGGAAGACCGTGACATCGGCTCGCGGTCATTCATCAGCCCATGCAGGAAATGCAGGAACATGCGGCTGTAGTTCGAGCACGAGCCCGAAATGTCGCAGAGCACGACCAGCGGCGGCTCGCGCGATCTGGCGGTCGCGCCGCGCCAGGTCGATGAGATGGCCGCCGGCGCGCAGCGAGCCTTTGAGCGTGCGCCGCATGATCGATGCGCGTCGCCGGCATGCGATCGGGCTGAAAGCGCCGCGTCGAGGATTTCGACGACGATGGAGGCGCAAGGCGAGCGATGGCCTGCCGCGCCTGCGCCTGCTCGGCCAACGTCATCTGCTCGAAATCCTTGGCGCGCAGGATGTCGTCGGCGGATGCCGTGAAGGTCGCGTCGAAGCTCGAGCGCGCTCCGGCTTTTCCTCGCGCCGGCTCTGCGTTTCGGTCTGGTCGAACATGGCTTCCGCCAGCCGGCGAAAGCCCGCCTTCTTCGGCTTTCTCGTCGGCCGGCCGGGTGATCTGCTGGAACATCAGCTGCATCAGCTGTTCCAGCATCTTCGGCTTCTTCCAGAAGACATGGAAAGCCTGATCGAAGATTTCCTTGTGCTCGCGCCGCTTCACGAAGAATGGCATGCAGTGTCCAGTAGAAGTCATCGCGCGATGCGCAGCGTACCCGCTCAGCGCCGCATCGAGCGCATCGATGCACATGGCCGGGCCCGACGGGCAGGCCCGCCTCGCGCAGCACGCGGGCAAAATGCATGATGTTGGCGGCAAGCTTGCCCGGACGGCGACTCGCGCATCATTCTGGCATGGCGGCGGCGATCACGCATGCGCGGTGGTGCGGATCTCGGCCTTGATCTGGTCGAGAATGCGCTTGGCTTCCGAGCCTTCCATGCGCACGATGTCGTCCTGGTATTTGAGCAGCACGCCCAGCGTGTCGTTGACCGTCTGCGGATCGAGCGAGACGGCATCGAGTTCATGCAGCGCCGACACCCAGTCGAGCGTTTCGGCAACGCCCGGCGACTTGAAGAGATCGCCACCGCGCAGCGCCTGCACAAAGGCCACGACCTCCCGCGCCAGCGCGGCCGATGCCTCGGGCCGCTTGGCCTTGACGATGGCGAGCTCGCGCTCGGCATCCGGATAGCCGACCCAGTGATAGAGGCAGCGCCGCTTCAGCGCGTCATGCACTTCGCGCGTGCGGTTGGAGGTGATGATCACGATCGGCGGCTCTGCCGCCTTGATCGTGCCGAGTTCCGGAATGGTGACCTGAGAATCCGACAGAACCTCCAGCAGGAACGCCTCGAAGGCTTCGTCGGTGCGGTCGATTTCATCGATGAGCAGCACCGGCGCCGCGCCATCGGGCGCTTCAAGCGCCTGCAGCAGGGCGCGCTTGATCAGGAAACGCTCGGCGAAAATATCCTGCCCCAGGCGCTTGCGGTCGAGTTCGCCCGCGGCTTCGGCCAGCCGGATTTCGATCATCTGCGCCGCATAGTTCCACTCATAGACGGCGGAATTGATGTCGAGGCCTTCATAGCATTGCAGGCGGATGAGCTTGCGGCCCAGGCCTTCCGCCAGAACCTTGGCGATTTCGGTTTTGCCCACGCCCGCCTCGCCTTCGAGGAACAGGGGCCGTCCCATTTTCAGGGCGAGGAACACCACCGTCGCCAGATCCCGCCCGGCCACATAGCCATTGGCTTTCAGCAAGACAGCCGTTTCGTCGATGGATTTGGGAAGTGCCGTCATGAATTCTCGTTGCCCGTGGTCGTCATTCCCGATAGACGAAGGCCCGCGAGGTTACTCCGCGGGCCAGATTCACTTCGCGAATCGAGGCATGGATTACTTCGCCGCTTCGACCGCCCGGCGCGCCAGAACGCCGATCAGATGGGCCCGGTATTCGGCGGTGGCGTGCATGTCGGTGTTCAGGCCCTTGGCCTTTGCCGAAATTCCGGCAAGGGCCGAGACCGCAGAAATTCTTCGAAAGCGCCGCTTCCATCTCCGGCACCCGGAACACCTTGGGTCCGGCGCCCGTCACCGCCACGCGCACCTTCCCGTCCGCACCTTGCGAGAGGAACACGCCCACCATCGAATAGCGCGAGGCCGGATTGGGGAATTTCATGTGGCTGGACTTCTTCGGAATCGGGAAGCTCACCTCGGTGATGATCTCGCCATCCTTCAGCGCCGTCTGGAACATGCCGGTGAAGAAGGCATCCGCCGGAATCTTGCGCTTGTTGGTGACGATGGTGGCGCCAAGGCCGAGGCAGGCGGAAGGATAATCCGCCGCCGGATCATTATTGGCAATCGAGCCGCCAATGGTGCCCTTTTGCCGCACATGAACATCGCCAATTTTTCCCGCCATCTCGCCAGGGCGCGGAATGGCTTTTTTGACGGCGGCCGATGTAGCCACATCCATGTGGGCCGTTCCGGCCTTGATCACCACGGCTGATTTCGTGACCGTGATGCCCGAAAATCCCTTGATGGCGGTGAGATCGATGATGTCGCTGGGCGATGCAAGGCCCTGCTTCATGGTGGGCAGAAGCGTATGCCCGCCCGCCATGTAGCTGCCGCCCTTGGATTTCTTGAGCAGTGCCGCGGCGGCATTGACGGTTGCGGGGCGATGATAATTGAAGTTTTCCATGTTTCGTTTCCCCTGACTATTCTGCTGCGCGTTTCATGGGCTGCATCGCATTCCACACGGTGAGCGGCGTTGCCGGCATGGCAATCTCGCGCACTCCGATGGCATCGGTGATGGCGTTGATCACGGCGGGAGGTGCCGCAATGGCGCCCGCTTCGCCGCAGCCCTTCATGCCCAACGGATTTGACGGGCATTTGGTATAGGTGAAGCCAAGCTTGAAGTTTCGATGCTCGGCATGTTGCGGGCCTTGGGCATGCAGTAATCCATGTAGGAGCCGGTCAGCAGCTGGCCCGATTCCTTGTCATAGGCGCAGCCCTCATACAGCGCCTGCCCGATGCCCTGGGCAACGCCGCCCTGCACCTGGCCTTCGACGATCATCGGATTGATGATCGTGCCGAAATCATCGACCGCCGTGTAGCTCGCGATCTTGGTCAGCGCCCGTATCCGGATCAACCTCGACTTCGCAGATATGGACGCCGGCCGGGAACACGAAGTTCGACGGATCATGGAAGGAGGTTTCCTTGAGGCCGATCTCGATTTCCGAGGAGTTGAACTTGTGGCCGACATAGGCGGCAAGCGCCACTTCGCCGAAAGCCATCTTCTTGTCGGTGCCCTTCACCGTGAAGGTGCCGTCCTTGAAGTCGACGTCGTCGGTTGACGCTTCCATGACGGCAGCGGCAACCCGCTTCGCCTTGGCTTCGATCTTGTCGAGGGCCTTTGAAATCGCCGTCATGCCGACAGCACCCGAGCGCGAGCCATAGGTGCCCATGCCCATCTGCACCTTGTCGGTGTCGCCATGGACGATGGCCACATTGTTGATGTCCACGCCGAGGCGCTCGGACACAAGCTGGGCAAAGGTCGTCTCATGGCCCTGGCCATGGCTGTGCGAACCGGTGAGAACTTCCACCGTTCCAACCGCATTCACCCGCACCTCGGCCGATTCCCACAGGCCGACACCGGCCCCAAGCGAACCCACCGCCGCCGAAGGGGCGATGCCGCAGGCTTCGATATAGGCCGAGAAGCCCACGCCGCGCAGCTTGCCGTTCTTGGCGGAGGCCGCCTTGCGCGCCGGAAAGTTCTTGTAGTCCGACATCTCCAGCGCCTTGTCCAGCGCCGCGCCATAATCGCCCGCGTCATACATGAAGATGACCGGCGTCTGGTGCGGGAACTGGGTGATGAAATTGCGCCGCCGGAATTCCGCCGGATCAATCCTCAGTTCACGCGCCGCCGTTTCGACGATGCGCTCGACAAGATAGGTGGCTTCCGGCCGCCCGGCGCCGCGATAGGCGTCAACCGGCGCGGTGTTGGTATAAACCGCGTCAACCTCCGCATAGATGTTCGGAATGTTGTACTGGCCCGAGAGCAGCGTGGCATAGAGATAGGTGGGCACCGCGGACGAGAAGGTCGAGAGATAAGCGCCCATCGAGGCAATGGTGTGAACCTTGAGGCCGATGATTTTGCCCGAAGCGTCCATCGCCAGTTCCGCATGGGTAACATGGTCACGGCCATGGGCATCCGACAGGAAGGCCTCGGAGCGGTCCGCCGTCCATTTGACCGGGCGGCCGCCGATGCGCTTGGAAGCCCAGACGCAGGTCGACTTCTTCGCCATAGATGAAGATTTTGGAGCCGAAGCCGCCGCCCACATCGGGGGCGATGACGCGCAGCTTGTGTTCCGGCGCCAGTCCATGGAAGGCCGAGATCACCAGGCGCGCCACATGCGGATTCTGGCTCGTGGTATAAAGCGTGTAGTGCTCGGAACCCGTATCATAGGAGCCGATGGCGGCGCGCGGTTTCCATGGCGTTTGGAATGAGCCGGTTATTGATGAGGTCAAGCTTGGTGACATGCGCCGCTGACTTGAAGGCGGCGTCCGTTGCCGCCTCATCGCCAATCGACCAGTTGTAAACCCGGTTGTCGGGCGCCACGTCATGGACCTGGGCCTTGGTTTTCATGGCCTCGGCGGCATCCACATTGTGCGGCAGCACGCCGTAGGACACCACAACCGCTTCCGCCGCCGCCTTGGCCTGTTCGCGGGTTTCGGCAATGACAACGGCCACCTGGTCGCCCACAAAGCGAACCTTGCCGCTGGCCAGAATGGGATGCGGGCCGGCCTTCATGCCGGAGCCATCCTTGGAATGGATCATCCAGCCGCAGATCAGGCCGCCGATCTTGTCTTCCTCGACTTCCTTGGAGGTGAAGACATCAACCACGCCCGGCATCTTCTTGGCCTTGGCCGTGTTGATCGACTTGATCGTGGCATGGGCATGGGGGCTGCGCACGAAATAGGCGTAGGTCTGGTCTTTCAGGTTGATGTCGTCGGTATACTGGCCCTTGCCGGTAAGAAACCGCTTGTCTTCCTTGCGCTTCACCCGCGCGCCAATTCCTGTGTCGGACATGATGCTTGCCTCCGTTACATTTTTTCGGCTGCGGATTGAACCGCCGCCACGATGTTATGATAGCCCGTGCAGCGGCAGATGTTTCCCGAAAGCTCGCGGCGGATAACCTCCTCGCTCACCTTCTTGCCATTGCGCTTCACGATGTCGATGGAGGCCATGACCATGCCCGGCGTGCAGAAGCCGCATTGCAGGCCGTGGTTCTCATGGAAGGCTTCCTGCATGGGATGCAGCTTGCCGTTCTTGGCGATGCCCTCGATGGTTGTGACGTCGGCCCCTTCGCAGGCCACCGCAAGCGCGGTGCAGGATTTGACCGCCTTGCCGTTGATGTGGACCACGCAGGCCCCGCACTGGCTGGTGTCACAGCCCACATGGGTTCCGGTGAGACCCAGATTCGTCCGGATAAAATCGACCAGCAGCGTGCGGTTTTCAACGTTTCCGCTCACCGCCTTGCCATTCACTTTCATGGAAATTGCGGGCATTCAGATGACCTCCCATAGGACCCCTCGAAGGCATTGAACTGACCCTCGTTCCGGGGATTCTTTTTTAGTTACTTTATAATCATCCCAGATTTGCACCTTGGTCAAGCCATGGCAAGCCCAATGAAAAACTATTGCGGGAGGAATACGGTTTTGGAGGCCCGGGATGTAGCAGCTTTGACGCGCCGCAACTTGCGCCTGTTTTTTAATCACGCCACAGCCGCGATCGACGGTATGGTGTTCGCGGTAAGGTGTGCGGCAAAGCCCTTTGCGATTATCGCCTTCTCCCGTCCTGCGTAAGCGAAGCAGGATGTGAGAAGGCTCCCTTTCCGGGAGACTGTGCCGAGGTATCGCGATGCGCGGAATTCCGTCTCACGCCACAGCCTGGATCACCGGAATGCCGCGTTCGCGGTAGGGCGTGCGGCCATAGAAGGCGCGGTAGCATTTGGAAAAATGCGATGGGCTTGAGAAGCCCGATGCCAGCGCCACGTTGATCACCGACATGTCGGTTTGCAGCAGCAGCGAGCGCGCCTTCTTCAGGCGCAGTTCGAGGTAATAGCGCTTGGGCGAGCGGTCGACATAGCGCCGGAACAGGCGCTCGAGCTGGCGCGTCGAAAGGCCCGCCTGTTTTGCCAGCAGGCTGGGCGACAGCGGCTCTTCCAGATTCTCTTCCATCTTCTCGATGATGCCCGACGAGCTTCGGGTGCCGCGCCCCGATGCGGGCGGGCAGCGACATGCGCTGATGCTCGCTGTGGTGGCGGATGGGCGAATGCAGCACCGCTTCGGCAACGCCGAGGCAAGATCCGGCCCGTGCTGGCTGGCGATCATGGTGAGCATCATGTCGAGCGCCGTGGTGCCGCCGGCACTGGTGAAGCGGTCCCGGTCGATTTCAAACAGGCCGCCCGTGGCATTGATTTCCGGGAAGGCTTCCGAAAAGCCCGGCAGGTTCTCCCAGTGGATGGTGCATTTATAGTCGTCGAGAATGCCGGCTTCCGCCAGCAGGTGTGCTCCGGTGCAGACCGCACCGATGTCATTGCCGCGGCGCGCCGTTTTGCGCAGCCATGAGATCAGCCGCTTGTCCGAATGGTGCTGCACATTGAGCCCGCCACAGACGATGATGGTGGCGTGCGGCGGAACGGTCTCGAGATCGCCATTGACCATGGTGAGAATGTTGTTGGAGGCGGCCACCGGCTGGCCATCCACCGAATGCATGGTCCAGCGGTAAAGCGCCTTTTCCGACATGCGGTTTGCCAGCCGCAAGGGTTCAATGGCCGAGGTCACCGGCATCATGGTGAATTCCGGCACCAGAATCAGGGCAAAGGGCTGCGGCACGTCCTTGGGTTTGTCGCCAAACATGGGTTTTCTCCGAGGCCCGCATCTTTGCGACAGTTCCGCCACTTTGTCCACCAGCGCCATGTCGCAGCCCAAAACCGACCCTATCGATATGGGTAAATAGTCGGTTTCGTATTCTAGCTGTCGCAAATCTTTGGGCGGCGAGGGGCAGTTGTCGCCATTTTGGTGCCTTACCCGCCTGGAGGCCCCTTTCGTGAATGCTCCCAATTTTCTTAGCCCCGCCAAATCCCACCTGATGGCCAATCCTTCCCGCGAGTTTCTGAAGAACCTGTCGCTTGAAATCACCCCCAGGCAGATTGAAAAACTGCCTGTCCTGCAGGAGCGCCTGCCCAAGGGAACGCCCGTCTTCATCGCCCTGATCGATCCCGCCGATGCGGCGGGCCAATTGACGGCGGCGAGCGCCTTGCGCAAAGCCGGCCTCGAACCCATTCCCCATGTGCCGGCACGCTTCATTTTGGACGAAGCGGATTTGGAGAAGCGCATTGCGGCGCTGGCGGGCGAGGCCGGCGTGACGCAGATGCTGGTGCTGGGTGGCGGCGCACCGACGCCCATGGGCAAGTTTGATGCGGCCATTCAACTGCTGCAAACCGGCGTGTTCCAGAAAAATGGCGTGAAGCGCATCGGCATCGCGGGCCATCCCGAAGGCAATTCCGATATCACCAAGGTTCATGGCGAAGCCGTATTGCTGAAAGCCCTGGGCGAGAAGCAGGCCTGGCTGAAGGCCAACAACATTTCAGGTTTCATCGCCACGCAGTTTTTGTTTGAAGCGGCGCCCGTGGCCTACTGGGCCAGCATGCTGCGCGACAATGGTATTGATCTTCCCATTCACGTGGGCATTCCAGGGCCGGCCACGATCAAGACCCTGGTGAAATATGCCGCCATGTGCGGCGTTGGAAACTCGGCGCGCTTCATCAGGAAGCAGGCGCTCAACATCACCAAGCTTCTGACGGTGAACACCCCCGATGAATTTATCGAGCAGCTTGCGGTGCTGCATTTCGACCGCCCCGAACTCGGCATTCAGGCCCCGCACCTCTATCCCTTCGGCGGCTTCGACAAGATGTTTGAGTGGCTGACGCCGAAATTGAACGGCTAGATTCCCATGAAAATTAAATTGATGGCCGGGTTTTCACCCGGCCATGACCGAAAAGTTTTTATGCTTAGAGCATGTCCCGCCAAAGTGTGAAGCGGTTTGGCGGTCGGGACATGCTCCAACATATTGATCAGGTGCTTGTCCTTTTAGCGGGATGATTCCATCCCGCCGGGACGCGCGCTAGTGCCTGCCCCGGTCATTCTCTTCGGAAATCTTCTTCAGGCGTTCGAAGCTGGTGGAAGCCTGGCCATCCTTGGCAACGACAAGGGCGTCAACGCTCGTAGACTCGCTCTTGAGCTGATTCGAATACTTGCCAAAATAGGTATCTGAATCGCGGAGGTCGTAGCCGCGGCTTTCGCCGGCAAACGCAACCGATGAAACGGCGGCCAGGGCGAAGAGGGAAATTGCGATCTTCTTCATGATAGTATCCTTTACTAACTTCTTTGTTCTTGCTTCGCGAACCACGCTCATCGCAGTTCCGATGGGCTCGATGTAAGAAGCCAAGTTACTGTTTCAAGAAGAAATGTAATATTTCTGATCACATATTTTTGATGTAACGTTATCAATGGATTAGCGGAAATTTGAGCACCGCATGGGAACCTGCGCAAGGTTTGTGCAGAGGCTGTTTTGAATCCCCTAAATGGGGGTATTTTGCATCCCAAACAAGCTAACTTTTGCAGGCGTGCGTGCCGTTGCAAGGATAAACTCCCACGCATAATCGGCGTAGGAGCGGAAGACATAAACATCGAACACAGTGTCTTCAACAACATGCAGCAGTGCTGCAATTTCCGCATATCGCATGCGCCGCACGGTGCCTGCCGCATAGTCATCACTTAACAGATCAAGCGATGAACCTTTAAGCAAAACTTCGCGCACGCCCTCGCCTTCAAGGCGAAGAACCGCGCGCATGTCGGAGACATCAACAACAAGTGAATGAATGCTTCCAAGTTCGGCTCTCAATGCGGCAGTCAATTCAACCGCCTTGGCGCGCGAACATAAAATGAGCCACTGGTCGATGGAGAGCCACAGGGCTTTCACGTCGCCCCAGGACACGCTGCTGCGCGGCACCTTCGGCAGATCGAGGCCCAGCACCTTTTTAGCCGCCGCCATGAATTTCTTGTCGGAGGCGTGCCCACGCAAATCAATCATGCCGCGATCCGTGATCTCGCGGAGCTCAATGCTCAGGCCTTGCGGGGCCTCGCGGTGGGCGAGGGGGCTTTCAACATAGAGCTCAGACATTCTGCCGCGCTCCTTCCTTGTCATAGAATACGGGATCAACAATTTTGGCGCGGATCACCTTGCCTCCTTCGATGGGGAATGAAAGCGTTTCACCCATGCGGGCCCGGCCATTCTGGATAAGCGCCATGGCAATGGAGCGCTCAAGCGTTGGCGAATGATAGGAGGAGGTGACCTGGCCGATCATTTCCATCGGCGGCTTGTCCTTCACCTGTTTTACCGCGTAAGCACCATCGGGCAAGACATCTGTCGGTTCTTCGGTAAGAAGGCCCACGAGCTGCTTGCGGTTCGGTCCTTTGAGATAGCTTTGTTCGAGCGAGCGTTTGCCGATGAAATCCGTCTTCTTTTTTGATACAAGGCCATCAAGCCCCACATCAATCGGCGTTGTCGTGCCATCGGTTTCATCACCGATGACGATGAAACCTTTTTCGGCGCGCAGCACATGCAGCGCTTCGGTGCCATAGGGCTCAATGCCAAGCTCCTTGCCCGCATCAAGAATGGCGTTCCAGAGCCCGCGCCCCATGTTGGAAGGCGTTGCCACCTCATAGGACTGCTCGCCGGAGAAGCTGATGCGATAGACACGGACGGGATAGCCGCCAAGTTTGCCCTCCTTGAAGGACATATGCGGGAAGCCATCATGGGAGAGATCGAAGTCAGCGCCGAGCTTGGCCAGAACATTGCGGGCGCGAGGGCCTGCGATGGCAAACTGCGCCCATTGCTCGGTGACCGGTGTCACAAATACTTTATAATGTGTCCATTCCGACTGCAGCCATTCCTCAAGCCAGGCCGCGATACGGTCCGCCCCGCCTGATGTGGTATGCATGAGGAAATGATCCTCGCCCAAACGCACCGTGACACCATCATCGGTGAGAAACCCCAGCTCATTCATCATCAAGCCGTAGCGGCACTTGCCGACCTTGAGAGTTGAAAACATGTTGGTGTACATGCGGTCGAGAAACTCCGCCGCATCGGGCCCCTTGATTTCAATCTTGCCAAGAGTGGAGGCATCAAGCAGGCCAACCTTGTGGCGCACCGCCAGGATTTCACGGTTGATCGAGGCATGCTTGTCTTCACCGGCACCCGTGTAGGTGTAGGCCCTGCGCCATTGGCCGACAGGCTCGAATGTGGCGCCCTTGTCCACATGCCATTGATAGATCGGTGTGCGGCGGATGGGCAGAAACAGGTTTTTGGTCAGAACACCGGCAATCGAGCCAAAGGAAAATGGCGTGTAGGGCGGGCGGAAGGTAGTAACGCCGATTTCCGGAATGCTCTTTCCCGTGGCTTCCGCGAGCACCCCGAGGCCGTTGAGGTTCGACGTCTTGCCCTGGTCCGTTGCCATGCCAAAAGTGGTGTAGCGCTTGGTGAGTTCTACCGATTCATAACCTTCGCGCTGGGCCAGTTCTAAGTCAGCCACCGTCACATCATTCTGGAAATCAATGAAATGCTTATTGCCCTCATTGTATTTGCCCGTGGCCGGTGCAAACCACAGGGCTTCCAGGGGCTTCTGCACATCCTGCTCGGCCTTGGCCAGTTTGATCTTGGCCGACTTGGTTTTTCGCTTTGCAACCGCCTCGCCGGCCGCCGAGGCTTCGGCAATGATGTCAGCTAGCGCAAAGGTGCCGTTGGCCGCGCCAACCGCGGTGACCGGATCCTGATGCCGGTCAGGCCGGAAGGATTGCAGGCCGTCGTCAAACTTGATCTTGCCACCGTTGTGGCACCAGAGATGAAGTGCCGGATTAAAGCCGCCCGACATTGCAATGAAATCACAGGAAATTTTCCGCTCCGTGATGACCCGGCCCTGGCCCTTGCGGTAAGCCGCGACACGCACCGCGGTGACGCCGAGATTGCCTTCAACGGCTGACACCACCGAGCTTACGGCCACATCAATGCCCGCGTCGCGGGCTTTCTCGACCAAAGCACCTTCAGCGCGGCCCCGCGAGTCGACAACCCGGACGCCAACCCCTGCTGCCTTGAGCACGAGGGCTGATTGATAGGCATCATCATTATTGGTGAAAACGATGCCTTCAACCCCGGGGGATACGCCGTAGCGCTCCACCATGGCGCGGGCTGCCGAGGCCAGCATGATGCCGGGCCGGTCATTGTTGGCGAAGGCGATGGGCCGCTCAATGGCACCGGAAGCAAGAATCACCTGCTTGGCGCGGACCTTCCACAGCCTGTGCCGTGGGGCGCCTTCCCGCAGCAATGCCGGATCATGATCGGCGACGCGCTCAAACAGCATCAGGTAATTATGGTGCCAATGGCCCACGACAGTGGTGCGGGGCAGAAGATGCACATTCTCCGCAGCGGCAAGCGAGGAAACCTTGTCGGCAACCCACGCCGTTTGGGGCTTGCCATCGAGCGTGCCGCCGCAAATATCTGCAAGGCCACCGAACTGCGGATTCTCATCGGCCAGGATAATTTTTGCACCCGTTGCCGCGGCGGATTTCAGCCGCCGCCAATCCCGCAACACCGCCGCCCACCACCAGCACATCGCAATGCACATGGATGTTTTCGTAAGCATCGGGATCGCGGCCTTCCGGCGCGTGGCCCAGGCCTGCGGTTTTGCGGATGAGCGGTTCATACACATGCTTCCAGAAGCGCTGCGGCCACATGAAGGTCTTGTAGTAAAAGCCGCCCGGAATGAAGCGCGAGAACTTGCTGTTGAGCGAGCCCACATCGAAGGCCAGCGACGGCCAGCGGTTCTGGCTCACCGCCTGCAGGCCATCAAAGAGTTCAACCTGCGTGGCGCGCAAATTGGGTTCATGGCGCGAGCCGTCGCCCACGCCGACGAGCGCGTTCATTTCTTCCGAACCGAGACCTACCAGCCCGCGCGGGCGGTGATACTTGAAACTGCGGCCAAAAAGTTTCGTGCCATTGGCCATGACGGCGGATGCCAGCGTATCGCCGGCAAAGCCTGCGAGCTGCTTGCCGTCGAAACTGAAATGCACTTTCTTCGTGCGGTCAATGCGGCTGCCGCCCTGGGCCAGGCGGTAAGGCTTGTTGCTCATGATTTTGCCTCCGCCTTCAGCTTGTCTTTAAAGTAGGTGGCCCATTCGCCCGTGGCCTGTTCCATCAATTCGCGCGGCGGCAATTCGGTGATGCCGTAAAAGGCCTTGAATTCCATGGTGACCGTGTCGCGCGCCGCATGGAACCATTTCCCGCAGCCCCGGTCACAGCGCCAGCGCTCGAAATGCAGGCCTTTCGGATTGTGCCGGATGAACAGATAATCGCGTTGCGCTTCATCGCTGACATTTACGGGATCATGGGTCGCAGGCCGCCTGATATGGGCCTGGCCGCCGCCATGAAAATCCGTCTCGTCGCCTTCCGCGCCACACACCGGACAATGAACTAACAGCATGACATGCTTTAAAGCCCCATGACATTGGGTAAGGCTGAACCACTGGGTAGTCGGGTCAAGCCCGACCATGGAGATGTGTGGGTGTATTCATCATCAATGCGCCACCGCTGCCGCAACACTTTCGTCGATCAGGCGGCCTTCCGCAAAACGGTTGAGTCCGAAAGGCTCGGCGATGGGGTGCGGCCGGTCATGGGCGATGGTATCGGCGAAGACATAGCCCGAACCCGGAATGGATTTGAAGCCGCCCGTGCCCCAGCCGCAATTCACATAAAGGCCTTCCACATCAGTCTTGGAAATGATCGGCGAACGGTCTCCCGTCATGTCGACGATGCCGCCCCACATGCGCAGCATCCGCAGCCGCGAAATGATTGGGAAGGTTTCGACCAGCGCCGTCACCGTATGTTCCAGCGAAGGGAAGGAGCCGCGCTGGGAATAATTGTTGTAGGGATCCGTGCCGCCGCCGATGACCAAGCTCGCCCTTGTCCGACTGGCTGATATAGCCATGCACCGTGTTGGCCATGACAACGCAATCAATCACGGGTTTGATTGGCTCCGAGACAAGCGCCTGCAGGCAGAGACTTTCAATCGGCATGCGCACGCCGGCGGTCTGCATCAGGGTAGAGACATTGCCTGCCGTCACCACGCCGACTTTTTTTGTCTTGATCGAACCGCGAGATGTTTCAAGCCCCACAACTTTTCCGCCCTCGCGGGTTATCCCTGTGACTTCGCAGTTCTGGATGATGTCAACGCCCAGTGCATCAGCACCCCGGGCATAGCCCCAGGCCACCGCATCATGCCGCGCCGTGCCGCCGCGCGGCTGGTAGTAGGCGCCGAGGATGGGGTAGCGGCAGTTCGGATCATCATTGATGATGGGAACGATTTCTTTCACTTCCGCCGGTGAAATCATCCGGCAGTCGAGGCCCGCCAGACGGTTGGCATGCGCCGTGCGCTTGAAGGCGCGAAGCTCATGCTCGGTCTGGCACAGCATCAATACGCCGCGCGGGGAAAACATGACATTGTAGTTCAGTTCCTGGCTCAGGCCTTCATAGAGCGAGCGCGCCAGTTCATAAATCGCGATGGAAGAATCCTGCAGGTAATTGGAGCGGATAATGGTGGTGTTGCGCCCCGTATTGCCGCCGCCCAGCCAGCCCTTTTCCAGGATGGCGATATTGCTCATCTTGTGGTTTTTGGCGAGGTAATAGGCCGTGGCCAGCCCATGCCCGCCGGCCCCCACGATCACCGCGTCATACTCAGCCTTTGGCGCCGGCGAACGCCAGGCCCGCTCCCAATCCTTGTGGTAATTCATGGCGTTGCGGGCGATCGAAAAGATCGAATAACGGGATTTCATCGGGCCTATCCTTAATGCGCCTGTCTTGTATCAAATAGGCCCCGCAATCACTACAGCTTTCCGACGCCCCATTGCCGCCATGCGACAATGCGACGTGACAGCCGGCTGGCGATGAATTGTATTGTCAGGCCACCATGAGAAAACCCATAACCGCATGATGATTTGGTTGATTTTTGCAGGCATGACGGCGGCCGTGGTGGCCGCCTTGCTTGTGCCTTTCATGCGCAAATCTGCGGGCGCTCAAACCTCCGATTCGGATTTCGACCGGGCGATTTACCGCGACCAGTTGCAGGAGCTGGACCGTGACAAGGCGCGCGGCCTGATCGGCGAGGCCGAGGCCCAGGCGGCCCGCAATGAAATCTCCAGGCGCTTGCTGCAGGTGGCGAAACCGGAAGCAGCCGCCGCCGGAAATCGTTACGCATTGCTGGCCGTTTTGCTGGTGCCGCTCATCGCCCTGCCGGTCTATGCCAAATACGGCAGCCCGCTGCTGCCCGATGTGCCCTTGCAGGAAAGACATGAAGGGGGCCATCGCCAACCAGGATTTTGAAGCGCTCGTGGCAACCGTTGAGGCCCATCTTGCCGAAGCCCCCAATGATATCGAGGGATGGAAAGTGCTGGCCCCCGCCTATAAGCGCGAAAAGCGCTGGAACGATGCAGCGGAGGCCTATGCCAATGTCCTGCGGCTCGCCCCGCCAACCGCCGATGCAATTGCCGATTATGGCGAAATGCTGGTCTTCGCCAATGAAGGCATGGTGACCGATGAGGCCGAGAGCGCCTTCGTCGAGGCCTTGAAACTCGAAGCAACGAACGAGCGCGCCAAATTCTACTATGACATGGCCCTGAAGCAGGAGGGCAAGGCCCCCGCCTTGAGCGATGAACAGATTGCGGCGGGGCAGGCCATGCCAACGCAGGACCAGACGGCAATGATTGCCGGCATGATGGATGGGCTTGAGCAAAAGCTGGGCAAGGACAGCCGCGACCTCGAAGGCTGGAAACGCCTGATCCGCGCAAGGCGCATGTCCAACGAAATCGACAAGGCAAAAATCTCGCTCGACATGGCCATGAATATTTTCAAGGACGAACCCGCCTCGCTTGATGCCTTGCGCGACCTTGCCAAAGAATTGGGGATCAATTGATGCGCGGCTTCATTCTCTCTCCATGGTCGGGCTTGACCCGACCACCCAGACTTAACAATTCTGGAAATGCTTGGGAATTGGAACGAAATGCCGTAGCGGATTCATTTGAGACGCGGAAAGCCTGGGTGGTCGGGTCAAGCCCGACCATGGAGAGGGTGTAGATGACCCGTAAGCAAAAGCGCCTGTCTGTGATCGTCGGTGGCCTTGCCATTCTGGGCCTTGCCGCCGGCCTCGTGCTCTATGCGCTGCGCGATACCATTGTGTTTTTCTACACGCCCAGCGAAATCTCCGAAAAGAACGTGCAGCCCGGAACGCGGCTGCGCCTTGGCGGCCTTGTTGAGAAGGGCAGCATTTCCAAGGCGGGCGGCACGACGATCACCTTCATTGTGACGGACACGATCAAGACCTTGAACGTGAGCTACACCGGGCAATTGCCCGATCTCTTCCGTGAGGGGCAGGGCGTTGTGGCCGAAGGTGTGCTGGATGCGAGCGGCGTTTTCATGGCCGATACGGTTCTCGCCAAGCATGATGAGAACTACATGCCGAAGGACGTGGCCGACAAGCTGAAGGAAAAAGGCGTCTGGCAGGAAGGCAAGGGGGCAGGGCCATGATTGCCGAGATCGGACATTTCGCCCTCATCCTTGCGCTCGCCGTTGCCGCCTTCCAAACTCTCGTGCCGCTGATCGGCGCTGAGCGCGGTAACCGCCAGATGATCGCGTCCGCCGTTCCGGCAACGCTCATTCAACTCGTTCTCGTCTATGTGGCCTTTGCCGCACTCACCCATGCCTACCTGATTTCCGATTTCTCCGTGCGGAACGTGTTTGAGAATTCCCATTCGGCCAAGCCGCTGCTTTATAAAATTTCCGGCGTCTGGGGAAACCACGAAGGCTCCATGCTGCTCTGGGTTTTCATCCTCGCAAGCTTCGGCGGCGCCGTGGCGATCTTCGGCGACAACCTGCCGCCCACGCTCAAGGCCCGCGTGCTGGCGGTGCAGGGCTCCATCGGCTTTGCCTTCCTTCTCTTTATTGTGGTGGCCTCCAATCCCTTCGCCAGGCTCAATCCCGTGCCCATTGAAGGCAATGGCCTCAATCCTGTGCTGCAAGATCCGGCGCTTGGCCTTCCATCCGCCCTTTCTCTATGCGGGATATGTCGGCCTTTCCGTGGCTTTTTCCTTTGCCATTGCAGCCCTCATCGATGGCAAGGTGGATGCTGCCTGGGCCCGCTGGGTGAGGCCGTGGACGCTCGCCGCCTGGATGTTCCTCACCATCGGCATCAGCATGGGAAGCTGGTGGGCCTATTATGAATTGGGCTGGGGCGGCTGGTGGTTCTGGGACCCGGTGGAGAACGCCAGCTTCATGCCCTGGCTGGTGGCAACGGCGCTCCTGCATTCCGCCATCGTCGTGGAAAAGCGCAACGCCCTGAAGGTGTGGACCGTGCTGCTCTCCATCCTTGCCTTCTCGCTTTCACTGCTCGGCACCTTCCTGGTGCGCTCCGGCGTGTTGACGTCGGTTCACGCCTTCGCCGTTGATCCGGCGCGCGGCATTTTCATCCTCGGCATACTGTGTTTCTTTATCGGCGGCGCGCTCACACTCTTTGCCTGGCGCGCGCCGGCGCTCAAAGCGGGCGGATTCTTCTCGCCCATCAGCCGGGAAGGGGGCCTTGTGCTGAACAATCTTTTCCTCTGCGCCGCCTGCGCTTCGGTTTTGATCGGAACACTTTATCCCTTGGCGCTTGAAACCGTCACCGGCGAAAAAATCTCCGTGGGACCGCCATACTTCAATCTCACCTTCGGCCCCATCATGCTGCCGCTCCTTCTGCTCGTGCCCATCGGCGCATTGTTGAGTTGGAAGCGCGCGGACCTCTTTGCCGTGCTGCAACGGCTCTGGGCCGCGGCGGCATTGGCAATCGGCTTGGGAGTTCTGGTCCTCGTGGCAATCCAGCGCGGGCCATGGCTCGCACCACTCGGCATGGCGCTCGGCGCATGGCTCATTTTTGGCAGTCTTGCAGATTTGGCAAATCGCATTGCGCTGTTTCGCGTGCCCGCTGGCTTCAAGCCTCTCGCGCCTCGTTGGCCTGCCGCGCTCAAGCCTTGGCATGACCTGCGCTCATGGAGGGCTTGGCTTGATGATCATCGGCATCATCGCCATCACCCTGTGGAAGGTGGAGCATATCGTGGCCATGAAGCCCGGCGAACGCGCCGATGTTGGCAATTACACGGTTCAGTTCGTCGGCCGAAACGCCGCTCACCGGCGAAAACTACACGGGCCGCGCCGGGCAGTTCCGGATTTTCCGCGGCGAGCGCGAAATCGCCACCGTCGTCTCCGAGAAGCGCGAATTCAAACCCATGGGAACGCCCACAACCGAAGTGGGCCTGCATCAAACCCTGGCCGGCGATGTCTATGTGGTGATGGGCGACAAAACCGCCGATGGCGCAAGGGTCGTGCGCATGTATTTCAATCCGCTGGTATCTCTGATCTGGCTTGGCGCGCTCATCATGTTTTTTGGCGGAGCTCTGTCGCTCACCGACCGCCGCTACCGCGTCGGCGCACCCAAACAAAAACTCACGCCCGCAGGAGTTCCAGCGGAATGAGATGGTTCCTGCTTTGCCTCGTTCTGCTCGCGGTTCCCGCATACGCTGTGCAGCCCGACGAAATTCTTAGCGATGCAAAACTGGAACAGCGCGCCCGCGATCTCTCGATGGGTTTTCGCTGCCTCGTCTGCCAAAATCAGTCCATTGATGAATCCGACGCACCGCTCGCAAAGGACTTGCGCATTCTCATCCGCGAGCACCTGATCAAGGGCGACAGCGATGCAGAGATCAGGGATTTCGTCGTGGCGCGCTACGGTGAGTTCGTCCTGCTGAAGCCGCGACTCACGGCCAGCACCGCCATTCTCTGGGCAACCCCTTTTCTGATTATCCTTATGGGCTTTGTTGTCATCCTGCGACGGCGCAAGATTTCGGGCGTTCCGGCAGAATCAGCCCTGAGTGCGGACGAGCAAAAGGCCCTGCGGGATATGTGATTAAGCAGGAACGTACGTCAACCTAATCACGTCCTCGCCGATCAGATCGCTGGCCACAAGGCGGAGCGGCGGCCGGGGGCCGGCGAAGAATGGCTTGCCGCGACCAAGCACGACGGGGCGGAAGTAGAGTCGATACTCATCAATAAGACCAAGGTCGGTTAGGCTTCGTGCCAGGTCTGGTCCGGAAACGGCAATCTCCCCAGCGAGCCGGGCCTTCAGGCCACGGACCACCGCCTCGATGTCATCCTCGACAAGTGTGGCGTTGGGGCCGACCGACTTCAACGAGCGCGACACGACCCACTTCGGTTGGCGCCGCCACGCCGCCGCGAACTCGTTTTGCTCCGCGCTCCACTCAGGACGGTCTTCGTCCCAATAGCGCATGACCTCGTACATGCGGCGACCGTACACACTGCCGGTCAGGTCGCGCACGTGCTCTATCCAGTGACGAAAGAGCGCGGGGCCTGTCTGCGATTTCCTGGTGGTCGACGTAGCCGTCCAGGGACAGGTTCATTCCGAAGACGAGCTTAGCCATGCTACAAAATTTTCACTCCAGGTGCTTCAGAATAGCATGAGCCGCGGTTACGCAGAAGTGAGATTGACCACAGGACAAGGGAAACATTACAAATTATTCATGCCGCCGAAAGCTTGATGTAAGCCCGGAAGCGCCTATTTCTCTATTGCATCGATTCACCTGCAATGGAGAGAAACTCACATGTCAGCCTCTTTCACCCTCACCCGGAAAACCCTGTTTGGCCTGTTTGCCGCCGGACTTCTCAGCGCGACAGCGTTAACCACTTCCATGGTCGTGGCACCCCCCAATGACGTGCACGCCCAGATCCAGGCCACCATTGATCCCACCAAGGGCTTCGCCGATCTGGTGGACCGCGTGATGCCAGCCGTTATCAGCGTTGAGGTCAAATATGCCAATGCCGCCGATACGCAAGGCGAAGCCGCCCCCCGCCAGCAGCAGTTTGAAGAATTCTTCAACCAGTTTCCCCAGTTCAGGGATCAATTGCCACCCGGCTTCGAAAACCGCCGGCCTCGTGGCGGTGCCGCCTTGGGCTCGGGCTTTTTGATCAGTGCCGATGGCTATGCGGTGACCAACAACCATGTGGTCCAGGGCGCTGATGAAGTGAGCGTCAAGGTTCAGGGAGGCGTCGAACTCAAGGCCGAAGTGATCGGCACCGACCCCAAGACCGATCTGGCCCTGATCAAGATCAAGTCAGACAAGCCCTTCCAGTTCGTGAAGTTTTCCGAAACCCCGGCCCGTGTGGGCGATATCGTGATGGCCGTTGGCAATCCCTTTGGCCTTGGCGGCTCGGTAACCACCGGCATTGTCTCGGCCCGTGGCCGTGACATTGGTTCCGGCCCCTATGATGATTTCCTCCAGATCGACGCCTCGATCAACCGGGGCAATTCCGGCGGTCCGGCGTTCAATCTGCAAGGTGAAGTCATCGGCGTGAACACGGCAATCTTCTCGCCATCGGGTGGCTCCGTGGGCATCGGCTTTGCCATCCCTTCGGAAATCACCCAGGACGTTGTGGCAAGCCTGAAAACTTCTGGCAGCGTGACCCGTGGCTGGCTTGGCGTGCAAATCCAGCCGGTGACCAGCGAGATTGCCGAAAGCCTCGGCCTTGCTGATGCCAAGGGCGCGATTGTTTCCGACGTGACCGAAGGCTCGCCCGCCCTTGCCGCAGGCTTCAGGCCGGGCGACACCATTCTCAAGGCTGACGGTGCGGACATTTCCGATGCCCGCGACCTGGCCAAGAAAGTGGCGCGCTTTGCACCCGGCAAGTCCATCAATGTTGAGATCATCCGGGATGGCAAGCCCATGACCGTGGCCGTGAAGATCGGCACCATGCCGAATGACGTACGGATGGCGGCCCGGACCACCCAACCCGATGACTCGACCGATCTTACCTCGCTTGGCCTCAAACTGGGTCCGGCTGAAGATGGCGCAGGCGTGAAGATTGTCGAAGTTGCGCCAAATTCCGTTGCCGCCGAGCAGGGCCTTAAAGCCCGGCGACATCATTCTCGAAGTTGCCGGCGTGGATGTAAATGGACCTGCGGATGTCCAGGAAGCCTTGAAGGAGGCAGGCAAATCGCGCGTGTTGATGTTGGTGCGTTCGGGTGAAAGCCAGCGTTTCCTGGCGCTTCCCCTGGCCAAGGGATAAAAGTTAGGACGCCAGAATGCCATCTCCGCTCGGCATTTGACGTCCAATAGCGCGGAGGCTGCCGCCCCCCTCGTTCCCCCCTGGACAGGCGGCCTCCGCGCACTCTTTTCTGAAAGGGTAAGTCATGCAAGTCTCCCACTTCACGAAAAACCGAATCTCCCGGATTGGGACTGGCTACGGATAAGATGCGTATTCTGGTGATCGAAGATGACCGCGATGCCGCCTCCTGGCTGATCAAGGGGCTGACCGAAAGCGGCCATGTGACGGACCACGCCGCAAACGGCGAGGATGGCCTGGCCATGGCGCTTGGAGGACCCCTACGACATTCTCATCGTGGACCGCATGCTGCCCAAGATGGACGGCCTCTCCATCATCCGCGACTTGCGGGCCAAGGGCGTAACCACCCCTGTTCTGATTCTGAGTGCCTTGAGCGACGTGGACGAGCGCGTGAAAGGTCTTCGAGCCGGTGGCGATGACTACCTGGCAAAACCCTACGCCTTCTCCGAGCTTCTGGCCCGCGTTGAAGGCCTGGGACGCCGCAGTTCCCAGGAGCCGATGGAAACCAAGCTGCGGGCCGGCGATCTTGAAATTGACCTGTTGACTCGCGCCGTGACGCGCGCCGGCCAGAACATTCCCCTGCAGCCCCGCGAATTCAAGCTGCTGGAATATCTCATGCGCAATGCCGGGCATATCGTGACCCGCACCATGCTGCTTGAAAATGTCTGGGACTATCATTTCGATCCGCAGACCAATGTGATAGACGTTCATGTATCGAGGCTCCGGTCGAAGATCGACAAGGGCTTTGACGAGCCCCTTCTGCAAACCGTGCGTGGAGCCGGATACATGATACGTGCAGTTTAATCCGAAGATACTGAAAACCTCGACCTTCCGCCTGGCGGCTATCTATCTGTTGGTTTTTGCCCTTTCCGTTGGCTCCATCCTGGCTTACGTCTTCTGGAACACGGCGGGACTTTTGGAACGCCAGACCGATGCCACCATTCGCGCCGAAGTCCAGGCGCTCGCCGATCAATACCGCATTCTAGGACTGCGTGGCATCGTCGACACCATTGAGCGCCGAAGCGCTGAACGTGGCGGCGGTGTCTATCTGCTTGCCGATGCCGATGGCAGGCGTGTGGCCGGCAATCTTGAATCCGTGCCGCCCCAGGTGATTGACGAAACCGGCTGGATTGATTTCCCTCTCGACATCAAGGTGGGCGAACACAAAGCAGCGCCGGTCGGCCCGCGCCTTTCATACGGACCTCAAGGGGGATTTTGAATTGATCGTGGGCCGCGACGTTCAGGAACTGCGGCTCTTCGGCGATATCATCAGGCGCACGCTATATTGGGCCTTGGGCATCGCCCTTGTTCTGGGCCTCGGTGGCGGCCTGCTCACCAGCCGGAATTTTTTGCGCCGGGTGGATGCCATCACTGACGCCAGCCGCACCATCATGGGCGGCAATCTTTCAAGCCGCATGCCGGTTTTGGGAACCGGTGACGAGATGGACAAGCTGGCCCGCTCGCTCAATGAAATGCTTGACCAGATCGAACGGCTGATGACGGGCATGAAGGAAGTCAGCAGCAATGTGGCCCATGACCTGAAGACGCCGCTCACGCGGCTGCGGGCGCGCGTTGAGTCAGCCCTGCGTTCCAACAGCAAAGCTGAATATCGCGCCGCCCTGGACAAGACCATCGAGGAATCAGACCGCCTGCTTCAGACCTTCAATGCGCTGCTTTCCATTGCGAGGGCCGAAGCGGGCCAATCGCGTGAAATGCTGCAGACCATTGATGCCCGCGATATTGTTGAAGGCGTGGCCGAACTCTATGAGCCCATCGCCGAAGAAGATGGCGGAACCCTGGATGTGAAGGCCGCTGCAGGATTGAATGTCTTGGCCGATCGCCAGTTGCTGTCCCAGGCCCTGAGCAATCTGGTGGACAATGCCCTGAAATACGGCGTGACCGAGGAAAACCCCAAGCCGCACATCGAAATCGAGGGAAAAGTGGAGGAGGGGAATGTCGTCATTCTCGTCGCCGACCGTGGCGCAGGCATAGCAGCCGAAGACCGGGCCCGGGTGCTGGACCGTTTTGTGCGCCTGGATTCGAGCCGCAGCAAACCCGGCAATGGCCTGGGTCTGAGCCTTGTGGCCGGTGTCATGAAACTTCACGGCGGAGCCTTGCTGCTCGAAGACAATGAACCAGGCCTCCGCGCCAAGCTGGTGCTTCCGCTTCACGAGAGCCAAAGCTAGTATGGCCCCATGACTGGGGTTTTTTCCGAACGATTGAAGCATCAGCTGCCCGCGCCCCGTGATAGCGAAGCGGCGGCGAGGTTCTGGAATGACCTGGCACCGGCCATCAGGCATCGTTGCAAAACCACCAAAAATTTCTCGAATCCGTGGCCGGTGGTTCGCCCTATCTGCGGGCCCTCATGCTGCGCGACCCGCGATTTCTGGCCGACATAATAAGCCACTCGCCGGAAGACCTGTTGGCGTCCCTGTGCGCCGGCATTCACGCCGCGCAAACTCTCTCGAGCCAAGCCGAAATCATGGTGGCGCTGCGCCACGCCAAGGCAAAGGCTTCGCTTCTCATTGCCCTCGCCGATTTGGGAGAAGTCTGGTCCGTTGACGAGGTGACGGCGGCCCTTACGCGCTTTGCCGACGCCATGCTGGGGGCCACGGTCAACTGGCTTCTTCTCGATGCCACGCGCGCCGGAAAATTCCGCTGTATTGATCAGAACGATCCATCGCGCCACTGCGGCTATGTGGCGCTCGCCATGGGCAAGCATGGTGCTGGCGAACTGAATTACTCCAGCGATATCGATCTCATTATTCTCTACGATCCGGAAACCGCGCCCCTGGCGGAAGGCGTCGAGCCCGCCACATTCTTTGTGCGCCTGACCAAGCGGCTGGTCACGATTTTGCAGGACATGACGGAAGACGGCTACGGCTTTCGCGTTGACCTGCGCCTGCGCCCCGATCCCCGCGCCACGCAGGTTGCCATCGCCCTGGAGGCAGCTGCCATTTATTATGAAAGCATGGGGCAGAACTGGGAGCGCGCCGCCATGATCAAGGCGCGGGCCGCGGCCGGCGACATTGGTTTGGGTATGGAATTCTTGCTGCGCCTGAAGCCCTACATCTGGCGCAAATACCTGGATTTCGCGGCTATCGCCGATGTGCAATCCCTGAAGCGCCAGATCCACGCGGTGAAAGGCCATGGCACCATTGCGGTTCATGGCCACAACATCAAGCTCGGCCGCGGCGGCATCCGTGAAATCGAATTCTTTGTGCAGACCCAGCAGCTCATCGCCGGCGGACGCAACCCGGCGCTGCGCGGTTTGCGTACTTTGGACATGCTCGACGCCTTGGCCGAAGCGAAATGGATATCGCAAGCCGCCGCAAACGAATTGAAGACAGCCTACCGTTTCATGCGCGCCATTGAGCACCGCATCCAGATGGTGAATGACGAGCAAACCCATGTCCTGCCCCAGGATGAACAGGCATTTGAAAGCCTCGCGCGGCTGTCCGGTTTTGAATCGCCGAAGGACTTCGAAGTAAAACTGCGCCAGACTTTTGAACTGGTGCAGCGCCATTATTCCGCGCTCTTTGAAAGCGCCGGTGAACTTGGCACCGACACCGGCAGCCTGGTTTTCACCGGCGGCGAGGATGATCCGGAAACCATTGAAACCCTGGAACGCATGGGATTCAAACGGGCCAGCGAAATTTCGGCCACCATCCGCGGCTGGCATTTTGGCCGCTACCCGGCAACGCGCAGCGGAAAATCCAAGGAACTTCTCACCGAATTGATGCCGCAGCTTCTCCCAGCCTTGGCACGGAGCGGCGAAGCCGACCTGGCCTTTTTGGCCTTCGACAAGTTCATCGCCGGGCTTCCCGCCGGGGTTCAGCTTTTTTCCATGCTGAAGGCCAATCCCAATCTGCTTGACCTCATCGCAACCATACTGGGAACCGCACCACGCCTGGCCGAACAGTTGAGCGCCCGTCCGCGGGTCTTGGACGCGGTTCTCGACCCGGGCTTCTTCGATGCCTTGCCGCGTGCCAGTGAAATCCAGGCCATGATCGCCTCCGTCATTCCTGTAGGCGCGTCGCTGGACGAAGTCGTGGACCGTGTCCGGATCATTGGCCGCGAACAGATGTTTCGCGTGGGCGTGCGCGTGCTGTCGGAAACCGTAAGCGCGGTGGAGGCGGGCGCTTCTTTTTCAACCATTGCCGAATTGCTTGTCCAACGGCTGCACGCCGCTGCCCGCCAGGAGATGAGAATGCGGCACGGCGACGTGACCGGTGGCCGCAGTTGTGTAATTGCCATGGGCAAAATGGGCGGTCGGGAAATGACCGCGTCATCCGATCTTGATCTCATGCTGATCTATGACAGCGAGCCGGGAACGGAAAATTCCGGCGGCGCAAAGCCCTTAAGCGTGAACCAGTATTTCACCCGCTTGACCCAGAGATTGATTAACTCTATCAACGCTCCCACCGGCGAAGGTGTTCTCTTTGAGGTGGACATGCGCTTGCGCCCATCTGGCAGCCAGGGTCCTGTGGCCACTAGCCTCGGGTAGCTTCCGTGACTATCAGAAGAACTCCGCCTGGACCTGGGAAAAACTAGCCCTGACCCGCGCCCGCGTTGTGAGTGGCGACACGGATCTCGCGAACATAATTTCACAAGGCTATTGCCGCGAGCCTGTGTGCGGAGCGCGACGAGACCACGACCCGTAAGGACGTTCTCGACATGCGTCGCCTGATGGTGAAAGAGCAGGGTTCCGCCGGGCTTTGGGATATCAAGCGCGCCCGCGGCGGATTGGTCGAAGTCGAGTTTATCGCACAGTATTTGCAACTCGTTCATGCAGCGCGCAACCCTGAAATTCTCGATACCAACACCCATGCGGCCCTCGGCAAGCTCGCCGCCGCCGGGTTCCTTGATGCTGGCGTGGCGGGCGATATCAAGGAGGCCTGCCTGCTTTACCACCGAATTACCCAGGTTCTGAGGCTCTGCGTTACCGGGCCCTATGACCCGGCCAAGTCACCCGCGGGACTGAATCAATTGGTGGCCCGGGCTGCCGGCGTGCCGGATATCAGGGCTGCCCATTCCCTGGTTAATGACACGCAAAAACGCGTTGCGAGCCTGTTTGACGAGCTTATTGGCCCGGTGAGCTGACTGCGACGGATTCAGGCTTCACGTTTCGTCTAGGGTTTGGGAAGCATGAATTCCCGAATTTCAATGGAGGTAACAATGACCAAGAAAGTTTTGTACGCGGCTTTAGTGACGACCGGCCTGGTGGCTGTCGGGAGCCTTGCCATGGCAGCGGAACCCTATCTGCCCAAGGTCCAGAAATCCTTTGATCGCGTGGATCTTAACAAGGACGGCAAGATCAGCCTTGCTGAGTTCACGCCGGTAGCTGAGAAGAGGTTCTTGGGCATTGATGTGAACAAGGACAACGCGGTGAGCTCCGCCGAAATTGACGCTTCGCTCCAGGCCGCACTGGAACGCCGCCGCAACCGCATTCTGGCAAATCTCGACGCCGACAAGAATGGCAGCATCAGCCGCGCCGAGCTTGACGGCTATGTTGAAGCGATGGTGGCGGGGGCGGATACCGACAGTGATGGCGGAATAACTTTTTCCGAGGCCCGTATTTTCAAAATCGCAAAATGGCGTAAAACTTTGCAATCGACATCGGCCAACTGAGGCCGGGATGAAGCGTTTGGAGTAAGTGAAATACAGGAGTCCAGTTCAGCGGACTTGCAGACGGCGAGCGATGCCAATTTGCTCTTGGCCTCGGCTCGCCGTGATTCTGCTGCCTTCGCTGAACTCGTGTCGCGTTATTACAAGCCGGTGTACCGCATGGTGTGGCGCATGATGAACGGCAACGCCGAAACCGAAGACGTGGCCCAGGAGGCCTTCGTCAAGCTGTGGCAGGACCCGGCGCAAATCCGCGAATCCAAGGCACTTAAAGGCTGGTTGATGCGCGTTGCATCGAACCTTGCCATTGATCGCTTGCGCCGCAAGCCGCATGCCGACATTGACGCCATTGCCGAATTGGCGGACCCCCGCCAGGTCACCGGCGCCGAGCTTGAAGAGCGGGCGGTCACGGCCCGCGTTAACCAGGCCATCGCCAGCCTTCCCGAGCGGCAGAAATTGGCGGTAACCCTGGTTTACTTTGAGGGCATGAGCAATATTTTGGCAGCCTCGGTGATGGAGATATCCGTTGACGCCATTGAATCTCTTTTGAACCGCGGCAAGCGGTCCTTAAGGGAAAGCCTCGCCGAAGATTGGCGCGGTCTGTTGGATGAATTAAGTTCTAAAGTCGGATGAAGGTGTCACATGGAAAAATATGACGAGAGCCAGATGGATGCGGCCCTTGAGAAGCTGCTGAAGCGCGCCACCGATCCTTCGGTGCCCGAAGGCGCTGAGGCGCGCCTCATGCTGGCCATCCAGTCAGCTGGGCAGCAGTCGAATGTTGTGTCCTTTCAGCCGCGTCCCAAAATGCAAAGCTGGGTCGTGGGCCTGCCACTGGCTGCCGCCCTGGCCCTTGGAATTTATCTTGGCTCCAGGGACACGCTCGACGCCTATTTTCCCGATGCCATCACCGATGGAATCTCAACCGACCTGTCTGATCCAGTTCCCTCCACCGGGCTTGATGATGCCGAAAGCTATGCAGAAGGTGACGTGACATGAGCGACGACGGCACGATGACAAAATCCCGCTATTGGCCCTTCGAGGGTTCGCGCTGGTGGTCAGCCCTGCTGATTGCCTCGCTTGCCCTCAATTTGTTCATTGGCGGAGCGATGACCACGCGTTTTCTCACGCGCGAGGGCCCCCAGCGTTTCATCGGGGCAAGTTACACCCAGCTCATTCCCCGCCGCTTCTTTGCCGAGATTCCCAGCGACAGGCGGCGCGCTCTTCTTGATATCCTCCGCCAATACCGCAAGGATTTTCGCGCCGACCGGGAAGGTTCCGAGGCTGCCGCGGCAAAGCTTGCCGATGCCCTTGTGACCCAGCCCTATGACGTGGCGAAGGTCAAGCTTGTGGTCAGCGAGTTTGCCTCCCAAAGCGGAAAACTGGCAGCCCGCGGCGGCGATGCAGCGCTTGATATCATAGCGCTCCTTTCTCCTGAGGAACGCAAGATACTGGCAGACGCCATCCGCGACCGTGCAAGCCGGAACAGGAGCTGGAAGAAGTAAATCGGGAGTCCGTGGTGATGAGGGCACTTCAATCCAAGATGCGATTAAGCCGCTTTTGAACTGTCAGCCGTTGGCGAGGTGCGAAGCTCTACCGTCACCGTTGTTCCGGCGCCAACCGAGCTTGCGATGGTGAGCGAGCCATTATGCAGGTCCACCAGTGATTTCGAGATCGCCAGCCCGAGGCCGGAGCCGCCCTTGCTCTTGGTGAACTGGTTTTCCACCTGCTCGAAGGGCCGCCCAAGTTTTTCGATGTCATTGTGCGGAATGCCAATGCCCGTATCGCTGATGGTAACCCTGGCCCCATCCGTGGTTTTGGCCACCTTGACTTTTACCTGGCCGCCCTCCGGCGTGAACTTTACGGCGTTGGACATCAGGTTGATGAAAACCTGCTTCAGGGAGCGCCGGTCGGCGATGATGTTGCAGCTCTTGGGAAGATCAAGGATGATTTCAACCCTGCCTTCCGCCGCGCGGGGGCCCACGAAGTGCATGATGTCGTCAATGATCGAAGGCAGCGACAGCGTCGTGAGTTCAAGCTCCATGCGGCCGGCCTCGATCTTCGACATGTCGAGAATGTCGTTGATCACGTCGAGGAGGAATTGCCCGCTCTTGTGAATGTCGTGGGAATATTCCGTGTACTTGCCGGAACCCAGCGGGCCGAACATCTCCTCCTGCATCACTTCGCTGAAGCCGATAATGGCATTGAGCGGCGTTCTGAAGTTCGTGGCTCATGTTGGCGAGGAATTCCGACTTCGAGCGGTTTGCTGTTTCGGCCCGGGTTTTTTCACGTGCATACTTGTCGGCGAGGTCAGCCAAGCGCTGTGATTGCTGGTC
Organism: uncultured Alphaproteobacteria bacterium; assembly: GCA_963810045.1. Taxonomy (GTDB): domain Bacteria; phylum Pseudomonadota; class Alphaproteobacteria; order Rhizobiales; family Aestuariivirgaceae; genus Aestuariivirga. Next base: position 243,181 of record CAWELV010000027.1, read on the forward strand.
AGCCAGCAGGCGCTCCTTTTGCAGGTCACGCACCGTCATCATCAGCGTGCGCTCGGAAAGCAGCAGACGCTCTTCCTGCTTCTTCAGGGCGGTGATGTCGGTACCCACCGACACAAAGCCGCCATCCTTGGTGCGGCGCTCGTTGATCTGCAGCCAGCGGCCATCGCCAAGCTGGACCTCCAGGGATTTTCCTTCCGAACTGTCGCCTCCCGCCGTTGGCACATACTGGCGCACGATAGGTTCCTTGGCCGATTGCGTGACGACAGCATAGGGTGTTCCCGGAACGCAGGAGGAAGGGGGCAGGGAGTGGAACTGCTGGTATTTCGAGTTGCACAAAACCAGGCGGTTTTCCGTATCCCACAGAACAAAGGCCTCGGAAATATTTTCAACCGCGTCTTTCAGGCGAAGCTCCGCATCCTGGTTGAGCTTGTCCGATTGCTTTTGCGCCGTGATGTCAAAAACAATGCCGATGAGGTGCGGCGCTTCCGGATTGTCGCCAGGCGCCAGGGCGGCCCGCGCCCGGAGCCAAACCCAATGGCCGTCCTCGTGACGCATCCGGAATTCGCGGTTGAACACCGTGCGCTCGCCGCGCAGCAGCTCTTCAATCATGAATTCGATGTTGGCGTTTTCCGGATGAAGCCGTTCCGACACTTCGCCAAAACTCAAAAGCTCGCCCTTGGGTGGAAGGCCGAGGATTTCATACATGGACTTGGACCAGAAAATCGTGCCCTCGGCGAGGTTCCAGTCCCACATGCCGCAGTTGCTGCGATCAAGCGCCTTGTCCAGCCGCTCGGTGGCGATTGCCAAGGTGCTATCGGCTTCGGCGGCTTTCGCCGCCTGCCAGTGAAAGGCTCCGGCCAGCATGGTGAGAACCATGACGGTCGAAACAAATAGAATGGAAAGTCGGGTAACCCCTTCGCGCCAGGACCCCAACAGGTTTGAGCGTTTCTGAAAAACCACAAGGCTTCCCGGAAAATTGCCGAACTGGCGCGCCGTCACGTAGGCTGCCTCGCCATTTGCCAGCACGAAGGGGCGCATGGTCTGGGCGTTGAAATCCGTATCGGTGATGAACTGCGGCCCCAGGATATCGGTTATCTTCTGGCCGGAAAGTTTTGCCGAGGCCGGCGCGCTGGCCAGCACCTGCCCGAAATTGTCAACCAGCGCAAAGATCCGGTCCTCGGCCACCGCACCGGCGGCGAGCGATTGCGCCAGCAACTCCGCCGTCAAGGGGCGGACCGTTTGTCCGTTCGCCACATCTGCTGCAAGGGCTGCAACAATTCTTTGCGTTGCGAGCTCCGCATGGAGAATGGAAAGCCGGTTTTGTTCGATCAGGTGGCTGCTGCGGCTTTGCAGCAGTTGCGCAGAGAGCGAAATGCAGAGCGCCAGAAGAAACACGGCCGTGAGAATCATGATCAGGCGGCGCAGGGACTTTTCGGAAATCGTGATGCGCCACAGGCCGGGCAAGGGCGAAGGCAGGCGCAACGCGCGCTCCCTGAAGAACAGTTCTCCGATCTGTGCCTTACCCAAGATGAGATACCTTTGACCGTCGCCGAACGAAACGGCAATTGAAACGCATTTGGCCGCCAAAAACCGAATCAATACCCCATTGATTCGCAAACGAAACAACTTGTCCAGTTATGAATTTTAGGGCGGCTAGCCTTTGAGGGTTTTCGAAACGATTTCAAAGCAATCGTGCGACAGCCCGGGCGTGGCCAACCATCCTTTCCAGCTGCGCCGTTGCAGCCCGGCGGCGGACCTCATCCATGATGCGCCAGCTGCGGAAACCGGTGGCCAGGCGCGCCGCTACCTGGGGGTTGATCTTGTCCAGTTTCAGGATCGTATCGGCGACGACCCGGTAGCCCTCGCCATCGGCGGCATGGAAGCCCGAGAGATTCAGCGACGTGAACCCGCCGATCAGCGCATAGACTCGGTTTGGCGTGTTGAGGCGGAAGTCTGGATGGCCCATGAGCTTCTCAATCCGCGCCGCCGCACCCGGAGCGGTGACTTGCGCATGGAGGGAAAACCATTTGTCGACCAGCAGGCTGTCCGATGCGTGGCGCGTGTAGAATTTTTCCAGTTCCAAATTTGTTTCGGGCGCGTCAATGCCCGGTCATGGCGGCGAGAGCCCCGATTTCTGCCGTCATGTGCGAGGCTGTGGCGAGATCACGCTGGATGAGATCAACTGCAATTTTAGGCGCTCCGGCAGCCAGCAAACCAAGGGCTGCATAGCGGAGCGAACGCCGCCCGGTGTTTTCCGGCGTGGGCGCATAAGCTCCGCGCTCTTCCGTATCCTTCCAGACGGCAAGCAGGTTTTCCTGCAAGGCCGCGCCTAATTCCGCCCGCACCCGGTTGCGCGATTGCAAGACGAGGTCCGTATCAACATCCTTGCCCAGGGCCGCGGCAATATCTGCTTCCGTGGGCAGGCCCAGCATCAGCGCCTTGAAGGCCGCATCAAGCGTTGTATCGTCGAGCGTTTTTTGCAAGGCGTCGGCATAGCCCTTTGTCCGCGGCGGCGGGAGCTTGTCGCGGAGCGCGGCAAGGTTCGCGATGATAAGGCTCTTGCCCAGCGACTGGCCGGCCTCCCAGCGGTTGAACGTGTCCTTGTCGCGCCCCATGAGAAACAATTGGTCTTCCGGGCTCACATCTTCCTGCAGAATGACCGGCGCCGAAAATCCGCGATTAAGCGATAAAACCGGGCGCGTTTGAATGTTTCGGAAACGAAATGATTTCTTTTCCTCAGTAAGTTCAATGATCGGCGTGTTGAGGCTGCCAACCCCTTCGAGGTCAAGCGCCATGTCTTCGCCCGGATGGCCCGACAAGGCCCAGGTTGAAGGGAATGTGCAGGGGCTGCTTGTCAGCCTGGCCAGGCGTCGGTGCGGTCTTCTGCGCCAAAGTCAGGTCAAAGGTTTTGGCTTTAGGATCGTAATGGGTCGTGACCTTCACATGCGGCGTTCCCGCCTGTTCGTACCAGCGGAAAAATTGCGTGAGATCGCGCCCTGAAGCGTCAGCCATGCAGGCCACGAAATTTTCCACCGTTGCCGCCTCGCCGTCATGGCGCTCGAAATAAAGATCCATCGCCTTGCGGAAGGCCTTGTCGCCGATGAGCGTTTTCATCATGCGGCAAATCTCGGCGCCCTTTTCGTAAACCGTGGGCGTGTAGAAATTGTTGATCTCGATATAGGCGTTGGGCCGCGGCGGATGGGCGAGGGGGCCTGCATCTTCCGGCATCTGCCGGGCCCGCAGCGTCTTCACATCGGTGATGCGCTTCACTGCGCGCGAGCGCATGTCGGAGGAAAATTCCTGGTCCCTGAAAACCGTGAGGCCTTCCTTCAGGCAAAGCTGGAACCAGTCGCGGCAGGTGATGCGGTTGCCCGTCCAGTTGTGGAAATATTCATGCGCGATGATGGCTTCGATATTGGTGTAGTCCAGATCGGTTGCCGTTTCAGGAAGCGCCAGGATGTATTTGTCGTTGAAGACATTGAGGCCCTTGTTCTCCATGGCCCCCATGTTGAAGTCCGAGACCGCCACGATGTTGAACACGTCGAGATCATATTCGCGCCCGAAGGCCTCTCGTCCCAGCGCATGGAAGCCTTGAGCGACTCCATCGCCCAGGCGCAGCGGTCCTCCTTGCCCTTCTCCACATAGATGCCGAGCTGAACCTTTTTGCCGGACATGGTTGTGAAGCTGTCATGGACGCCGGCAAGATCGCCGGCAACAAGGGCGAAGAGGTAGCTTGGTTTCGGATGCGGATCATGCCAGACGGCGAAGTGCCGGTCCGTTCCCGCGATGTCGCCGCCCTCCTGGAAATTTCCATTGGACAGGAGGATGGGGCAGGACGCCTTGTTGGCTTCCACGCGAACCGTGTAGCGCGTCATCACATCGGGCCGGTCATAGAAATAGGTGATGCGCCGGAAGCCTTCCGCCTCGCATTGCGTGCAGAAAATGCCGCTTGATTGATAGAGCCCGGAAAGTTCCGTATTGCCGACCGGATCGCATTCCGTTTCAATTTCGAGAGGTGAAGGGCGGGGCCGGGAACTTTTGGAAGTGTCAGCTCGCTGTCCGTCACCTTATAGTCCGACGACGCCAGCGCCTTGCCATCCAGCTTCACGCCAATGAGCTTGATCTTTCACCGGCGAGCACAAGTGCAGTTTCTTGATCTTTCGCCGGCCAGAACGAGCGCCGCATTTTTTTCCTTTGACGCAGGGTTTGCCTTGAATTCCAGCGCGCGAGATCACCCGCGTGGCGCGGGGCTCAAGCGAAAAATTCAGGAACAGGTCGCCGGGAACATAAGGCGCAGGCTTGTAATCTTTCAGATGAATGGTCGTCGGCGCTTCCTGGGCCATGGTCACTCCGGCAAATCAAATGGAAAACCGGCAAAGTGAAGCTCAGAGCCCGCTTTGTCAAAGGTGGCCTAGCGGGGAAGTGCTGCGATAACCTTAGGCAGAACCCAGCGGGCGAGTATCATGATAGCCTGCGGGCGTAAGATGCTGCCCGTCCGCCTGCTTGGGATAGCGGCGGAAAACCGGGTTTTCCATCATGATCACGGTGCATGCCCAGCGCTTTGAGCGCGTTGCTGGATTTTGGCAATGTTTGCCGCCCGCTTGTTTCCAACACCCTTTCGCTTGTCATTTCCGCCGGGCTGAAGAATGACAACCGCCGTGTTTGAAGGCACCGAGGCCTCAAGCCTCTCCAGCATCTTGCCGGTCGTTTGCCCGTTGACGCCGGAATTAATGACCTGCACCTCAAATCCCTTCTGGATGAGAAGATGTTTCGAGCTGGGCGGGATAATCTTCGCCGCGGTCTGACACCCTTTCCGTATGTGTGGCTGGCGCCAAGGGCGACGATGACTTTGTCAGCCGCAAAGCAAGTTGCCGAAATTGAGATCATCAAAATGGCCAAAGCTGCAAGAAGCAAGCGGCTGAGCTTGCGAATAATTTGTCGGGGGAGATTTGTTTCGAATAGCGGAGAAATCGATTTTGATCTCCTGCACTAAAACCGGTCAACGCGGAAAGGCGCAAGATCGATATTGCTCCTCACGCCGGTCATGAGTTCGCTGATCAGGCGGCCGGTGGAAGGCCCCCAGGTCAGTCCCATGTGGCTGTGGCCAAAACCATACCAGACATTTGAAACCGTCTTTGAAGGACCAATGACCGGCAGCGAATCCGGCGTGCCGGGCCGGCGCCCCATCCAGCGCGTCGTGGCGGAATCGGGTTCATTGAGCGCGGGCAAAATCTTCTTGAAGACTTTCCACAGAGCATCCGCCCTGGCCCAATTCGGTTCCGGCGCGTCAAGGCCCGCAAATTCATCGGAGCCCGCCAGCCGCAACCCCATGTCCATGGGCGTTGCCGCCCCCGGCGTGTTGGCATAGGTGAGCGAACGCGAAAGCTTCACCCCGGAATTTGGCAGAACCATGTGATAGCCGCGCTCCGCCTCAAGCAGAACCTTTTCGCCGAGTTGCCTGGCAAGCAGATGGGAATAGGCCCCGCCGCAGATCACCAGCTTGTCGAGCGTGATGGTCCGGCCCGACTTTCAGCGACAAGCGATTTCGCCGTGCTGCCATCCCGCTCAATCCGCACGACATCATCGGCGACAATCTCGCCGCCCTGCCGCACCACGTGTTCGGCGATGGATTTCACCGATGCGCTCGGGGTTGGTGACAAAATACCAGCCGCCATGGAAAACCCCGCAATGAATATGGGGCGAAAGCGCCGGCTCCAGCTCGCGGCATTCCTCGCCGCTGAGCCGCTTCATCTCGTAGCCGTAGGTTTTCTTGACCGCGCGTTCATTGGCTTCCGCGGCGAACTGCTTCTCATTGTCAAAAAGCCGCAGCGTGTCCTCATACTTCAGCAAGATCAGCTGCTTCCCGCATCCGCGGAGCAGGGTTTCAAAATCCGCCACCACCCGCAACGCAAGATTGGCGCGCGCTTCGGTGATGGCTTTGACCCGCGTCGGCATGGCATTGCGCCCCGCCGCCAGAAACCACGGCAAGGCCTTCGGCAGATAGGACCACCGGATGGTGAGCGGCCCGAGCGGATCCATCAGCCAGCCCGGAATTTTCAGCAGGATGCGCGGATGAATGGGCGGCACGATTTCGCAAAGGCGATGCCGCCCGCATTGCCGAAGGAGCAGCCTTCGCCCGGCGGCAGCCGGTCGATGAGCGTCACGCGGTAACCCGCCCGCTGCAGGAAAGCGGCGCTCGAAACGCCGACAATGCCAGCGCCGATGATTGTCGCGTGTGGGTGTGACATGGAAATCAGGTTCTCTTGGGATGGATTCTCTTGAAGAAATTTACACAGAATTCCTCAAAGGTCGAGATCAGCCGCGTCGGCCGCAGGCTTTTCAGGGCTGCTATGGCAATAACGCCGTCCTCGACCTCTTCGACAATGGGGCGAATGGCAAGTGCCTCGCCATCATAGGTCGCATCGCCATGGGGCCGCGTGATCAGAAGCGAATAGCCAAGCCCTTGGCCCACAAGCCCGCGCACCAGTTCCAGCGATGGCGAGGCGAAAGCTGATCTTGGGCGTTATGCCCTGGCTTTCCAGCAGCCGCGTGAAATAGGTGCGGCTCGGCAGGATATCGAGCAGGATGAGCGGTTCGTTTGCCAGATCATGCAGCGAAACCCGCTTTTTCTTCGCCAGACTGTGATTGGCATTGAGCAGCACATAGGGCTTCAGCCGCGCAAGTTCGGTCACCTTCAGATCGTCCTGCAAGTCCAGCGTGTAGAACAGCACAAGGTCATAATGCCCGGCCCGCAAACCCGCGAGAAGTTGTTCCTGCGCCCCTTCCTCCAGTTTTATCCGCGCCTTTGGATGTTGCGCCTGAAAGCCCGCAATGAGTTTTGGCGCATAGACCGGAGCGATCGTCGAAAAACTGCCAATGGTGAGTTCGCCTTCCACCAGCATGCCCGCCACGGTGGAATCCCTTTGAAAATCATTGCCATGGGCAACAAGGCTTCGGGCTTCGTTTAAGAAGCGCAAACCCTGCGGCGAAGGCGTAACGCCCTGCGCATGGTGGCGGATAAAGAGCTGCAGGCCCAATTGCGCTTCGAGCTTTTGCAGCGAGGCCGAAAGCGAAGGCTGGGCCACGCCCAAATGCTGGGCCGCCTTGGCAAGCGATCCCAGCTCGGCGATGGCCAAGGCGTGTTCCAGTTGGCGCAGGGTAAATCGCAGCATAGATTTAATCTATCTTATCAAGAGATATTATCTATTTTTCCTAAGCCAAATTCTTTGTATGTAAAGCCATCAGCCACAGGAGATACGATGCAGCCATGGATCATCTCGCGGAAACCACAGCCAACTTCATTGCCGCCATGGGCGCTGCCGCCACCGGCGTTTCCGTCGTCACCACCGAAGGCCTGGCCGGCCGTTTCGGCCTCACCGTCAGCGCCATATCCTCCGTTTCCGCCGAGCCGCCCATGCTGCTGGCCTGCGTCAACCGCAAGAGCCCGGCGGTGGCCGCCATGGACAGGAACGGCCGCTTTGCCGTGAATGTCCTGGGTTTCAACAACAAGGACGTGGCCGAGGTTTTTGCCGGACAGGCCGCAAAGCGGCAAGCCCTATGACTTTGACCGCCACGCGTGGGAGGAGGGCTCCATGGGCCAGCCGCTTCTAGCCGATGCGACCGCAAGCTTTGAATGTGAAATTGAGTGTTCCCAGGATGCGGGTTCCCACCGTATCTTCATTGGCCGGGTGGTGAACGCCAGGCGCAATACTGCTGAACCATTGGTCTATTGCAACCGCGCCTTCGGGCGCGTGGCTGAACTGTGAGGAATTTGAAATGATCAGAACCGGCGAACAATACCGCGAGTCGCTTCGTGACGGCCGCGAAGTGTGGATCAACGGCGAGCGCGTCAAGGATGTGACGCGCCATCCCATGTTCAAGCCCGTGGTGGATATCAGGGCCCGCATCTACGACATGCAGCATGAGGCCGCCCACCGCGATGTGATGACCTATGAGGAAAAGGGCGAGCGCTTCGCCATCGGCAACCGCCTGCCGCGCGCCCAGAAGGATTGGACCGACAAGCGCAAGGCCGTTGACACGGTCATGTATGAAGTGGGCGGTGTCGTCACCCGTGTCGGCGATGAAACCGTGGGCGAAATGTGGTCGCTCTGGGACGGCAAGGATATCCTGAACGAGATCGATCCGCGCTTTGCCGCCAACATCGAGCGCCACATCCATCGAGTCGATTGCCCATGACCCGTTCCATGTCTCGGCCAATACCGATCCCAAGGGCGACCGTTCCAAGCCGCCCCAGGAGCAGGACCCGGACATGCTGGTGCATGTGGTGAAGGAAACCGATGCCGGCATCATCATTCGCGGCGCCAAATATGAAACCGCCGCCGCCTACGCCAATCAGGCTTTCCTGAAGCCGACCATTGCCAACTGGGGCGATGCCAAGCTTTCCGAATATGCCCTGGGCTGCATCGTGAAAATGAATGCGCCGGGCGTGAAGCACATCTGCCGCACCGGCTTTACCGGCCGCGCGCCGGCGCGGGATTATCCGCTGTCCAACAAGTTCGACGAAGTGGATACCATCGTCATTCTCGACAATGTGCTCATTCCCTGGGAAGACGTGCTGTTCTACCAGCACACCCGCGCCGCCGCCTTCATCCGCCAGACGCTGCATCGCTATTCGGCTTTTCCCTTCGTGCAGCGGACCTTGTCCTATGCCGACCTGATCATCGGTGCCGCCCTGTGGAACGCCAAGCAAACCGGCCTCGACAAGCAGCAGGCCGTGCAGGAAAAATTGACCGAGCTCGCCGTCTGGCGCGAAGGCATCAATGCCCATCTCACCGCCTCCATCGTCATGGCCGAGCAAAGCCCCAATGGCCTGCTCATGCCCAACCAATCACTGTTGATGTCGGGCCGCTGCCATGCGCTCAACAATCTTCCCAAGATGATGCACACGGCGCGCGAACTCTGCGGCGGGCAAATCTGCGTCACCCCCGATGCCGCCGTCTTCGAGCATCCGGAAACCAAGAAGTGGATGGACAAGTATTACACCATCAACGACGAATGGGTGGCCGATGACCGCCGCAAGCTGCTGGTGCTGGCCCGCGATCTTCTGAATTCGGATTACGCCGGCCACCGCCTGACCTTCCAGCTCTTCGCGCAAGCCCCGCCATTCGCCCAGTCGGCGGCCGTCTACCGGAATTTCGATTGGAACAGCACCTTGAAATTTGCCCAGAAGGCTGGTGGGATGAGCCCCCGCATCTGGGGAGCGAGGAAGCAGGCGGCGGAATAACCAGCTTCACGGAAAATCGAAGAAAGACGCAAATGTCAGTTGAGAAGATCGAAGCCCTCGTTGTGGGCGCAGGCCAGGCGGGACTGGCCATGAGCGGCCACTTGGGCCAGCGCGGTGTGCCCCACCTCGTTCTTGAGCGGAGCAGGATCGCCGAACGCTGGCGTTCGGAGCGCTGGGATGGTCTCGTTGCCAATGGTCCCGCCTGGCACGATTGCTATCCAGGCCTGGAATTTCCCGGCTACGATCCGGACGCCTTCGTACCCAAGGAAAAGATCGCGGATTCTTTCGTGGCTTATGCCGAAAAGATCAAGGCTCCCATCCGCTGCGGCGTCGAGGTCAAATCGGTTAGGAAGAATGATGGCCGTCCCGGCTTCCGCGTCGAGACACCGCAAGGTGCGATTGAAGCCAATTTTGTAATTGCCGCCACCGGGGCTTTCCAGAAGCCGATCATTCCCGCTCTCGTTCCCGAGAGTGCCGGGATCATGCAGATTCATTCCACCGCCTACCGCAATCCGGGCCAGCTGCCCGAGGGCGCCGTACTTGTGGTGGGCGCGGGGTCGTCCGGCGCGCAGATTGCGGAAGAACTTATGCGAGCCGGCAAGCGCGTCTATCTCTCGGTTGGACCGCACGACCGGCCTCCGCGCCGGTATCGCGGGCGTGACTTCTGCTGGTGGCTGGGCGTTCTCGGCAAATGGGATGCCGCCGCCCCGGCGGAAGGGAGGGAACATATCACGATTGCGGTGAGCGGAGCCGATGGTGGCAAGACAGTCGACTTCCGCAATCTGGCCGCAGCGGGGATGACGCTGGTCGGCAGAACGGAAAGGTTCAAGGACGGTGTGATGCATTTCGCGCCAGATCTCGCGCGCAATGTCGCGCAAGGCGATGCGAATTATTTGTCGGTGCTGGACGAAGCCGATGCGTTTGTTGCCCGCAACGGCCTCGACTTGGCCGAAGAGCCCGAAGCCCGCATCATCGGGCCAGACCCGGAGTGCATGACCGATCCCATTCGCGAGTTGAATCTGGCGAACGCCGGTATCACAGCGATTATCTGGGCAACGGGTTTTTCGGCTGATTATGGGTGGTTGCAGGTGGATGCGTTTGACGCGAAAGGCAAGCCGAAGCACCAGCGCGGCGTTTCATCCGAACCGGGCATCTATTTCCTTGGATTGCCATGGCTGTCACGCCGGGGATCAAGCTTCATCTGGGGCGTCTGGCATGACGCCAAGTATCTGGCGGACCATATCACCACGCAGCGCGGCTATTTGGCGTATAAAGGGCCCCAGGAAAACAGGACAGGAAGCGTAATTCAACACGGCCTCGAAGGATCAAACAAGCAATGACCGCACATAAAAGAATTCGTCCCTTCAACACCAAGGAAACCTATCCCGAGCAGAAGCTCGACAATGATCTCTGCCAGGCCGTTGTGGCGCGCGGTACGACCGTGTTCGTGCGCGGACAGGTGTCGCAGGATCTCGACACGCGCGAGTCGCTTCATGTGGGCGATGCCACAGCCCAGACCGCCAAGACCATGGCCAACATAAAGCTGCTGATGGAAGAGGCGGGCGGCCATATGGACCATATCTGCCGCATCGTGGTTTATCTCACTGATGTGCGCTACCGCCAGGACGTTTACCGCGAAATGGGCAAATGGCTGAAGGGCGTGTTTCCCTGTTCAACCGGCCTGGTCATCACGGCGCTTGCGCGGCCCGAATGGGTCGTGGAAATCGAAGTCACCGCCGTCATTCCGGATTGATGCGATGACCTTTTCGATCGCCGGGCGCTGCGCCAAATCCGGGGCCTTCGGGGTCGCCATCACAACCTCATCCATTGCCGTGGGCGCCCGCTGCCCCCATGCCCGCGCCGGCGTCGGCGCCGTGGCCACGCAAAACGTGACCGATCCGAACCTGGGGCCGCTGCTGCTTGATCTGATGTCGCAAGGACTGAGCGCAAGGGATGCAATTGACTCGATAATCCGCGACCGGCCTTTCATCGAATACCGCCAACTGACGGCGGTGGACAACAAGGGCAACTCGGCCAGCTGGTCCGGCAAGCATATTCTGGGCACCCACGCGGTCTCCGAACAGCTGGATTGCGTGGCCGCCGGAAACCTCCTGAAGTCGGCGGAATTGCCCAAGGTGATGACCGATTGCTTTGCCAGCAACGCCTCCGAACATCTGGCCGAACGCCTGTTGCGCTCCCTGGAAGCAGGCTTGGCGTCTGGCGGCGAGGAGGGGCCGGTGCATTCCGCCGCCCTCATCGTCTATCACCAGCAGGATTTCCCCCTGGTCAATCTGCGCGTCGATTGGGACGACGAAAACCCAATCCAGTTCTTGCGAAAATTATGGGAAGACTACCGCCCGCAAATGGGCGCCTACCTCCAGCGCGCCATCGATCCCACCGCTGCCCCCAGCTACGGCGTTCCGGGCGATCCGTAATTCTTATCTCCATGGATCGGGCTTGACCCGACCACGCCAAGACTCACAGCATTTGTGCAAAGACTGGATGGTCGCCTCGGAGGGCGACCATGGAGAGAGTTAGGACGACAGCCTATCCAACAGTCTCGCCAGCATCGCATCACACAATGCGAGCTGCTCTTCGCTCACATATTCATCGGGCTTGTGCGCCACCGCGATATTGCCGGGGCCGCAGACGACGGCGGGGATGCCGAGTTCCTGCTGGAACAATCCGCCTTCGGTGCCAAACGTGATCTTGCCCGTGGAATTTCCGCCCGTCAGCGCCCGGACGAAATTCACCGCCTCGCTGTCAACCGGCGTGTTGAGGGCAGGGTAGCTCTGCAGGGTTGCAAATTCAAAGCGCGCCTTTGGAAAAACATTTTGAAAGCCAGCGGCAATTTTCTCCGCCGCTTTTTGAATGCGCGCGAAAATCGCCTTGCCGTCATCTTCCGGCAGGTAGCGGATTTCAAAATCAAAACTCGCAAGGTTCGGCACGATGTTCATCACTTCGCCGCCCGCCATCTTGCCGACATGCAGCGTCGTGTAGGCCACTTCATAATCGCCATCGCGCTTGCCGTTCTTGGCGATGTCGTCCTGAATGCGGCGGATCTCCGCGATCAGGTCGCAGGCCATGTAGATGGCATTCACCCCGATGGGCGCAAGGCTCGAATGCGCTTCAAGGCCATGCGCCGTCACGCGGTAGCCAAGCTTGCCCTTATGCGCCGTCACCACCTGCAGCATGGTGGGCTCGCCAACAATGCAAAGCCGCGGGCGCACCGGCATGGTCTTGAGCATGTCCAGCATGCGCCTCACCCCGATGCAGCCGATTTCCTCGTCATAGGAAAAGGCAAAATGCAGCGGCGTGTGGAGCTTTCGTTTCACCGCATGATGGGCCAGATGCAGGCAGGCGGCGATAAAGCCCTTCATGTCGGCGCTGCCGCGGCCCAGCAGATTTCCGCCGCGTGCGGTCAGCTTGAACGGATCACTGCTCCAGTTCTGCCCGTCGACCGGAACCACATCCGTATGTCCGGAAAGCGCAACGCCTTGCGCATTTGAAGGTCCAATGGTGGCCCAGAGATTGGCCTTCTTGCCATCCTCGTTGTGAATGAGCGTGGAAGCAATCCCAAGCGCCTTAAGCTCGCCCGCAATGAAATCAATCAGCGCCAGATTGCTGTCGCGGCTGACCGTTGGAAAAGCCACAAGTTTTTCAAGATAGTGGAGGGTGGACTGCATGGCGCCTCTGTTATACGTTCGTTTTTTTCAAAGCAACTCTCTCGTGTCTGGGGCCTGCTTGCGCAAAATCTCCCTCGTTATTTTTGACTGCGATGGCGTCCTCGTCGACAGCGAGTATCTGAGCGCCCAGGTTCTGGTCGAAACCTTTGCCGAAATCGGCGTGAACATCGACCTGCCATTTGTCTACACGCATTTCCTGGGCCACAGCTTCTCCTCCGTTGCGGCGAAATTTGCCAAGCTGCATGGCACCGGGGTTACGCGAGTCCTTTGAAACGGATTACCGCGCCAGCCTGCTGCGCCGCTTCAGTTCCGATCTCAAACCCATGCCGGGCGTGATTGATGTGCTGGACAGCCTCGCCGTTCCCTATTGCGTGGCCACCGGCAGCAGCCCGCTCCGCGTCACCCGTTCGCTGGAATTAACCGGCCTCACCTCAAGGGTTAAGGACCGCGTGTTTACCACGTCGATGGTGACCCGCGGCAAACCGGCGCCTGACATCTTCCTCCATGTCGCCCGGGAAATGGCGGTTCCGGCGCAGCAATGCCTGGTGATCGAGGATAGCGCCTCAGGGATCGAGGCGGCAAAGGCGGCCGGAATGCTTGTCTGGCAGTTTACCGGCGGCTGCCATTTCCAGCACGGCTATAACCATCAGGGCACAGAACATTTGGTGGATCGGGTTTTTGATCGTATGGATGGTTTTTTTGATGCCGCGCCTGAACTGCGGTTAACCTAGGGAAATTGTCGCCATCATGGTGCGAAACATCGAACAGGAGACAAGCCGCCTCGACGAAGCCGCCCGCGCCGGCTGGCTCTATTATATTGCCGGCAATACCCAGGATGAAATCGCCCGGAAGCTCGGCGTCTCGCGGCAGACTGCGCAGCGGCTGGTGTCCCTGTCGATCAGCGAAAAGCTCATCAAGGTGCGCCTCGATCACCCCATCGCCAATTGCCTGGAACTGGCCGAGCGGGTGAAACAGAAATACGCAATTGATTTCTGCGAAGTGGTGCCAAGCGACCCTGAATCGGACACCATTTCACTGGGCGTGGCCCAGGCCGCCGCCGCCGAACTTGAGCGCTATATCATGTCGCCCCATCCCGTCATCGTTGCCATGGGAACGGGCCGCATGCTGCGCGCCATGGTTGATCAATTGACGCCCATGGATTGCCCCCAGCACAAGATCGTTTCCCTCGTCGGCAATATCGCCACCGATGGCTCCGCCACGCTTTATGATGTGGTGAGCAGGGTGGCAGATACCGTCAAGGCGCCGCATTACCCCATGCCGCTTCCGGTCATCGCCACAACAGTTCAGGACAAGGCCCTCCTGCTGGCGCAAAAGCCGGTGCGCAATGTTATCGAGCTGGGCCGCCAGGCCGATGTCACCTTTGTCGGCATCGGCGTCATGGGCGAGGATGCAGCCCTCATCCGCGATGGTTTCGTGAAGCCGGAAGAAATGCGCGCCCTGGTGAAAGCCGGTGCGGCAGGCGAGATCATCGGCTGGGCTTATGACGCCGAAGGCCAGCTCATCGAAGGCCTGACCAACGACCGGGTCGTGAGCGCCCCGCTCGAACAACCGGCCAAGCGCAGGGTAATCGGCATCGCCATGGCGCCACCGCGCTTGCGCGCCGTCAAAGGTGCCCTGATCGGCAAATTGATCAACGGTCTCATCACCAACGAAAAGATGGCTGAGCTTTTGCTTAAATAAAATGCAAAAGCCTGACGCCGCTTAATCCCATTTATTTCAATCTGTTAAAGCGAATGCTGCATCCCGTTTGTGCACTGCGGCAACGAATTCCTATTGACTCCGGACATGGTTAGGAACGAGTATATGCCCGCTTAGTTGGCAAAAGCTCAACAAAATGCATTTGGGAGGAATTCAATGAAACCCGTCTTTACAGGCGTCTTTGGCGCTTTCATGTTTGCTGCTCTTGCTTCAACCGCAATCGCCGAAACCAAACTCACCATCGCCACCGTGAACAACGGCGACATGATCCGCATGCAGGGTCTGACCGATGATTTCACCAAGGCCAATCCGGACATTTCGCTGGAATGGGTCACCCTCGAAGAAAACGTGCTCCGTGAAAAAGTGACGACCGACATCGCCGCCAAGGGCGGCCAGTTCGACGTTCTCACCATCGGCACCTATGAAGTTCCGATCTGGGGCAAAAAGGGCTGGCTCGTTCCCTTGACCGAAGTTGATGATCCGGCAGACCTTCTGCCGGCAATTAAGGCGGCCTCACCGTTGACGGCAAGCTTATGGCTTCTCCGTTCTACGGTGAAAGCTCCATGGTCATGTATCGCAAGGACCTGATGGACAAAGCCGGCCTCACAATGCCTGATGCGCCAACCTGGGAATTCATTGGCCAGGCGGCGCGCGCCATGACTGACAAGGCCGCGGAAATCTATGGCGTTTGCCTTCGCGGCAAGGCCGGCTGGGGTGAAAACATGGCCTTCCTGACGGCCACGTCGAACTCCTTCGGCGCCCGCTGGTTTGATGAAAACTGGAAGCCCCAGTTTGATCAGCCGGAATGGAAAGCAACCCTGGATTACTATCTCAGCCTGATGGCTGATGCTGGTCCTCCGGGCGCTTCGTCCAACGGCTTCAACGAAAACCTGGCCCTGTTCAACTCCGGCAAGTGCGGCATGTGGATCGACGCCACGGTTGCGGCATCCTTTGTAACCGGCAAGGAATCGACGGTTGCTGACAAGGTGGGCTTCGCGCTGGCGCCTGACAACGGCCTCGGCAAGCGCGGCAACTGGCTGTGGGCCTGGTCGCTCGCAATTCCAGCCGGCACGCAGAAGGAAGAAGCTGCCCAGAAATTCGTCTCCTGGGCAACCAGCAAGCACTACACCGAGCTCGTAGCCGAGAAGGAAGGCTGGGCCAACGTTCCTCCGGGCACGCGCACCTCGCTCTACGCCAACGCCGAATATGCCAAGGTTCCATTTGCCAAAATGACCCTGGACTCGATCAACTCCGCCGACCCGACAAAGCCGACTGTGAAGCCGGTGCCCTATGTCGGCGTGCAGTTCGTGGCCATTCCTGAGTTTGCAGGCATCGCCACAACCGTTGGCCAGATCTTCTCGGCGGCTCTTGCTGGCGAAAAGACCGCGGATGAAGCCCTTGCCGAAGCGCAAACGGCAGCTACCCGTGAAATGACAAAGGCCGGCTATATCAAGTAATCGTTCCTCCCATGGAAACTTGGCTGCCCGGCTTCTCGCCGGGCAGTCCCTTCTGATCCAGAAATTTCAGGACGCGGGTGAAGACATGGCCACGCAGCAAACACGCACACTCGGAAAATTAGCCGTTTCGCCGTCGGTCTTCGCGCTGTTCATGTGGATGATCGTGCCGCTGGCCATGACCATCTACTTCTCCTTCCTGCGCTACAATCTGCTTGATCCCAATCCAATTTGTTCACTCCTGTCACCGGACGCTCTGCTGGATGCCGAAAACCGCTGCCTGGCTGGCTTACCAATTACTCATATTTTCTGACCGACCCCGCCTTCTTCAAGGCCATGGGAAATTCGCTGAAGCTCGTGGGCTGGGTGCTGGCCATCAGTGTGGTTGGCGGAACGCTTCTGGCACTTCTCCTCGACCAGGCCTTCTATGGCCGCGGCTTCGTGCGCATCATGATGATCGCGCCCTTCCTCGTCATGCCCACCGTCAGCGCGCTGGTGTGGCAGAATATGTTGATGGATCCTGTTTCAGGCTTCTTCGCATTTATCTCGAAATCACTGGGGCTGCAGCCGATTGATTGGTTTACCCACCATCCCTTCGCGGCGGTGGTCATTATGGTGGCCTGGCAATGGGTGCCCTTTGCCACATTGATCCTGCTCACTTCGCTGCAGTCGCTTGATGAAGAGCAGAAGGAAGCCGCCGAAATGGACGGCACGCCGCCGCTCTCCTACTTCTGGTACATCGTGCTGCCGCATCTGATCCGCCCGATGACAGTTGTCGTCCTGATTGAAACAATTTTCCTGCTGAACGTCTTCGCTGAAATCTACGTAACCGGCACAGCCGGCCCCGCCGGTAACTTGCCTTTCCTTGTCTATCAATATGGACTTATTGCCAATGATATCGGCGGTGCTTCGGCAGGCGGCATCGTCGCGGTAATCCTCGCCAACATCGTTGCCTTCTTCCTGATGCGGATGATTGGCAAGAACCTGGACGCATGACATGGCACGCAGAGAAACAACGCAGCGCAAAATTTTAGTCACGGTTCTGGCTTGGGTGGTGGGGCTTATGGTGTTCTTCCCCATCCTCTGGACGGTGCTCACCAGCTTCAAGACTGAGGGCGACGCCATCAACATCTCCAGGCTTTTTCTCGACAGGCTGGACAACTGAGGCCTATTCCGTTGTGCAAAGCCGCTCGAACTATGTTCAGTTCGCCATGAACTCGATCATTCTGGCGCTGGGTTCTACCTTCTTTGCCCTGGTCATTGCCATTCCGTCCGCCTGGGCCATGGCCTTTGCGCCGGGAAAACGCACCAAGGATCTTCTCATGTGGATGCTCTCCACCAAGATGATGCCGCCGGTCGGCGCCCTCATTCCAATCTACCTGATCTTCCGCGATTTCGGCCTGCTCGATACGCGCGGCGGCATCATCACCGTGCTGATGCTGCTCAACCTGCCGATCATCATCTGGATGCTCTACACCTATTTCAAGGAAATCCCCGGCGAGATTCTCGAAGCCTCGCGCATGGATGGCGCCTCGCTTGGCAAGGAGCTGCTCTATGTGCTCACCCCCATGGCGATCCCCGGCATTGCCTCCACCCTGTTGCTCAACATCATCCTCGCCTGGAACGAAGCCTTCTGGACGCTGGCCCTGACGACAAAGGATGCGGCCCCCCTGACGCAATTCATCGCGTCTTACTCAAGCCCGGAAGGCCTGTTCTGGGCCAAGCTCTCGGCAGCCTCCACCATGGCCATTGCACCCATTCTGGTGCTGGGCTGGTTTGCGCAAAAACAACTTGTTCGCGGTCTTACATTCGGAGCGGTGAAATAAAATGGGCACGATTTCTCTCAAGAACGCACGCAAGGCCTTTGGCGATGTCGTCATCATTCCGGGCGCCAGCCTCGACATCAAGAATGGCGAGTTCGTGGTCTTCGTCGGCCCCTCGGGCTGCGGCAAGTCCACGCTGCTCCGCATGATCGCAGGGCTCGAAGACCTGACATCCGGCGCCATCCTCATCGATGGCAAGGACATGACCGAGGAAGCGCCATCCAAGCGCGGCCTCTCCATGGTGTTCCAGTCCTACGCGCTCTATCCGCACATGAGCGTGCGCGGCAACATTTCCTTCGGCCTGAAAATGGCCGGCATGCCGAAGAATGAAATTGAGGCAAAAGTGGCCAAGGCCGCCGCCACCCTCAATCTCACCGAATATCTCGACCGCAAGCCGCGCCAGCTTTCCGGCGGCCAGCGCCAGCGCGTTGCCATCGGCCGCGCCATCGTGCGCAATCCCGAAGGCTTCCTGTTTGACGAGCCGCTCTCCAATCTTGACGCAGCACTTCGCGTCAACATGCGCCTCGAAATCATGCAGATGCACAAGGATCTGGGCGCCACCATGATTTACGTGACCCATGACCAGGTGGAAGCCATGACCATGGCCGATCGTATCGTCGTTTTGAACCGGGGGAATATCGAACAGGTGGGCTCTCCACTTGAACTCTATAACAAGCCAGACTCACTCTTTGTTGCCGGATTTATCGGGTCGCCAAAAATGAACCTGATATCGGGAAAACCAGCCGAAAAATATGACGCTGCAGACAATCGGGATCCGCCCCGAGCATCTCGGGATTTCGCTAAAGGACGGCACCTGGCCCGCAAAGATTTCGCTTGCGGAACATCTGGGGGCCGACACTTTCCTTCATGTTGATGCGGGGCCTTGCGGCATGATGACGGTGCGGGCCGCGGGCGAATATGACGCCGCCCCCGGCGCGAAAATCTTCCTGACGCCGGAGGAGGGCCGCATTCACCGCTTTGACGGGGATGGAAAGGCCATCCGCAAATGAGGTTGAAGGGCAAATCTGCCATCATCACCGGTGCTGCGCGCGGCATTGGTGCAGCCTTTGCCGGAGCCTATGTGCGTGAAGGGGCAACCGTTGCCATCGCCGACATTGACATGGCGCGGGCCGGGCAGACCGCAACGGCCATTGGCCCATCCGCCTTTGCCATTCGTCTCGATGTCACCGACCAGGCTTCAATCGACAGTGCCGTTGCCGAAGTTGAAAAGCGCTGCGGTGGCATTGATATCCTCATCAACAATGCCGCGCTGTTTGACATGGCGCCCATCGTCGAAATCACCCGCGCGAGCTATGACCGGCTGTTCAGCATCAATGTGGCGGGCGCATTATTCACCATGCAGGCCGTTGCCAGGTCCATGATCAAGAACAAGCGCAAGGGCAAGATCATAAACATGGCAAGCCAGGCCGGCCGGAGGGGTGAAGCGCTGGTTGCCGTCTATTGCGCCAGCAAGGCCGCTATCATCAGTTTCACGCAATCGGCGGGCCTCAATCTCATCAAGCACGGCATCAATGTAAATGCCATTGCCCCCGGCGTTGTCGATGGCGAGCATTGGGAAGGCGTGGATGCGCTCTTCGCCAAGTATGAAAATCTCGCCATCGGCGAAAAGAAAAAACAGGTGGCCGCCAGCGTTCCTTACGGGCGCATGGGCACTGCGGAAGATCTCGTCGGCATGGCGGTTTTTCTGGCCTCGGAAGAAAGCAATTATATCGTCGCCCAGACTTACAATGTCGACGGCGGCCAGTGGATGAGTTGAGGGAAAGCAAGATGTATCTGGAAAAATTGAAACTCGATGGGCAGGTTGCCGTGGTAACGGGCGCCGGGCAGGGCATTGGCGCCGCCTGTGCCAGGGCCCTGGGCGAGGCTGGCGCAAAAGTCATTGTCGCCGACTTCATGCCGGACCGCATTGATGCAGCCGTGGCCGAATTGCGCAAACTGAAGATCGATGCCCATGGCGCAAAGCTCGACGTGACAAAATCCAAGGAAGTTGACGCCGTCTGCGCCGACATCATCAAGGCCTATGGCCGCGTCGATATCCTGGTGAACAATGCCGGCGTGGCCCGCAGCGATGTGCGCGCCGAAGACACCACGGATGATCACTGGCGTCACCACATGGACGTGAACGTCGATGGCCTGTTCTGGTGTTGCCGCGCCTTTGGCGGGGCCATGCTCAAGCAGGGCAAGGGCTCAATCGTGAATATCGGCTCCATGTCGGGCTTCATCGTCAACAAGCCCCAGCCGCAATCCTTCTACAATGCCTCGAAGGCCGCCGTGCACCATCTCACCCGCTCCCTTGCGGCGGAATGGGCTGCGCGGGGCGTGCGCGTCAATGCCGTGGCGCCCACCTATATTGAAACGCCGTTGACCGCCTTTGGCATCAAGGAATCGCCGGAGATGTACAAGGTCTGGCTGGAAATGACTCCCATGGGCCGCGTCGGCCAGCCCGACGAAATCGCCTCGGTCGTGCATTTCCTGGCATCCGACGCAGCCAGCCTGATGACCGGCTCCATCGTCCTGGCCGATGGCGGCTATTGCTGCTGGTGAAAAGGATTTTGCCTTCTCCCGTCCGAAGGGTGGGAGAAGAGCCTGCCCCGGACTTGATCCGGGGTACCCGACATGGCGGATGAGGGCCTTTTCAGCCAAGAACTGAATTTCTTCAAATAGGTATTTGAGAAATCTCCTTGAGTTCACTTCGCTCAAAGTTCAGGTCTCTGAGTGCCTGGCGGGACTCATTTCAGGAGCGCCCGCGCCTCGTCCGGCCCCAGCGCCTTTGGCCGCGTACAGGTTGGTTTTCATGGTGATGAACTTCCCCGTCTCTCCTGAAGCGAGAATGGACGTCATCACCTCAACCCCGTGCAGGGTCCGGTCCAGCGAACACCGCGCATCGCGTTTGCCTTTGATCGCTGCGGCCATGTCGGCCAATCCTGCGGCGCGGTAATTGGCAACCGGGCCGTGGTTGTCCTGGTTGGGAATGCCGAACGGATGGTCCCAGGCTGACAGGGCTTCAGCTTCCCCGTTGCGCTTGGTGGAAAGAACCTCGCCACCGAAGAAATTTGGATCCGGCACATAAAGCGAGCCTTCCGTGCCAAACAGTTCCATGTTGCTGTGGCGATGGGCCCACACGTCCCAACTGGCAATCAGGCTGACCGTGGCGCCATTGGCAAATTCCAGAAGCGCCTGGATGTTCGTCGGCGTTTTCACCGGTATTTTCTGCCCCGAACGCGGCTTGCTGGTAATCGTGCGGGATTTCTGCGCCATCGAGGTCAGCGCCACCACCCGTTTCACCGGGCCAATGAGATTGATCAGGTTAGCGATATAGTAGGGACCCAGATCAAGAATGGGACCGCCGCCCGGCTTGAAGAAAAAGTCCGGATTGGGATGCCAGTGCTCCATGCCGTGGCTCATGACAATGGCCGTGCCCGAGGTGATCTTGCCGATCAGGCCATCATCGATGGCCTTGCGGGCCCGCTGGTGGGCCCCGCCTAGAAAAGTGTCAGGCGCGCAACCGACCCGCACTTTTTTCGTCTCAGCCGCTTTTTTCAGGGCCGTGCCATCCTTCATCGACAGTACCAAGGGTTTTTCTGAATAGACATGCTTGCCGGCCCTCACCCCCGCCAGCGAAACGCCGAAATGCGCGTTGGGCACGGTGAGATTCAGGACAAGGTCAATGTCCTTGCTCGCCAGCAGTTCGGCGGGCTTCATGGCCGTAACACCATATTCCTCCGCTCGTATTTTGGCCATTTCCGGATTGAGGTCGGCGCAGGCGGTAATCTCGATGCCCTTGAACAGGGGAACGAATTTGAAATAGGTGGTCGAGATGTTGCCGCAGCCCATAACGCCAATGCGAAGCTTGTCTGTCATTTTATCCTCAATATTTCTTTGCCGCGGCAATTGAGCGGCGCGCAAACCGTTCCGCATCGCTTGGCTTGTCGTGTTCCATGATATAATGCATGCAGCGCGTTTGCCGCAGCGCCTCCATCATCGTTTTCCATTTCACCGTGCCATGGCCCACATCGGCCCAGCCATCCTCGTCAAGGCACTTGCCCGCAGGAGCAATGTCCTTGACATGGGCAAGGGTGATGGCGCCTGCATAGGCCTTGATCCATTTCAGCGGATTGGACTTGGCGCTGATGACCCAGGCCACGTCGATTTCCCAATCCAGGGTTGGCGCCGTCGAAAACATGAGTTCGTGCGGCGTGCTGCCATCCTTCAGCGGAACAAATTCAAAATCATGGTTGTGCCAGGCAAAACCAAAACCCTCCGCCCGGTAATATTGCGAAAGGGCTTCCAGCCTCTTGCCGAAATCCTTCCAGCCCTTGGCCGACTTGGGCCTCTTGTCCGCGGCGAGATGCGGGCAAACCAGCTTGTTCATGCCCAGCGTCGAGGCAATTTTCAGAACCTTCTTCTTCTCTTTTTCCAGCATGTCGATGGAAAAATGGCCGGATGGCATGGTGAGGCCAAGATGGTTCAAGTCCGCCCGAAGTTTTTCCGGCTCGCCATAGACGCCGCCAAATCCTTCAACTTCCGCATAACCAAGGCCGGACAATTTCTTCAGGATGGTTTCCAGCGGCGGATGGTTGCGCGCCGAGTAGAGTTGATAGGAATAGCGGGTTGGCATGGAAGTCTCCTTGTTATTGAAATTCTCTAGAGCCGTTCGCCGCTTTCCGCGTCAAACAGCGAAGCAAGCCCGACACGGAACCGGACGGTGATTTTTTCATTGGGTTTGTAAATCTGGCTGGACTCAACCCGCGCCGACAGGATTTGGCCTGCCAGCTTGAGCCAGACGAGGCTGTCGGAACCCATGGGTTCGATGAGGTCCACGATGGCGTCGAAGGCGTCTGAAAGGCCTGACTCATTGCCCGCATTCAGACGAAGATGTTCCGGCCGCACGCCAAAGACAACCGCCTGGCCGATATTCAATTTGCCCTTCGCGGCATAATCCTTGAGTGCCACCTTACCCTTGCCGATTGCAATCGAAGGAGCCGCCGCCGTCCCGCCAATGTTGCCCTTGATGAAGTTCATGGTCGGCGAGCCAATGAAGCCCGCGACGTAAAGGTTTTTCGGCTCATTGTAGATGACATGCGGATCATCGAGTTGCTGGATGACGCCGCCTTTCATCACCGCCACCCGGTCTGCCAGCGTCAGCGCCTCGATCTGGTCATGGGTTACATAGATCATGGTATTGCCAAGCTTCTGGTGCAGGCGCTTGATTTCAACCCGCAGTTCCGCCCGCAGCTTCGCATCCAGGTTTGAAAGCGGTTCATCAAACAGGAAGACATCGACATCGCGCACCAGGGCGCGGCCAATGGCAACGCGCTGGCGCTGCCCGCCGGAAAGCGCCGTCGGTTTCCTCTGCAGCAGCGGCTCAAGCTGGAGCATTTCGGCAGCCCGTGCCACCCGCTTGTTGATTTCCTCCCGTGGCAGTCCCGCCACCCGAAGGCCAAAGGACAGGTTCCTTTCAACCGTCATCTGCGGGTAAAGCGCATAGGACTGGAACACCATGCCAATGCCGCGGTCCTTGGGCTCATCCCAGGTGACGTTCTTGCCATTGATGAAAATCTTGCCTTCGCTGGGCTCAAGAAGGCCCGCAATGCAGTTAAGCAGCGTTGATTTTCCGCAGCCCGAGGGGCCAAGCAGCACGATAAACTCACCGCGCGCAATGTCGAGATCAAGATCCTTCAGCACTGAAATGGCGCCATAGCTCAGGGCCAGCCCTTGCACCGAAACGCTAGTGGAATTTGCTTTCATGGGTCAGCCCTTCACCGCGCCGGCGGCAATGCCGCGGACGAAATACTTGCCGGAGACGAAATAGATGGTGAGCGGCACAAGGCCCGTGAGAATGGTGGCCGCCATGTCGACGTTGTATTCCTTTACGCCCTGCAGCGAGTTCACGATGTTGTTGAGCTGCACCGTCATGGGATAATTCGTGGGGCCCGCATAAATCACGCCAAACAGGAAGTCGTTCCAGATGCCGGTGACCTGCAGGATAACGGCAACCGTGAAGATCGGCACCGACATCGGCATCATCACCTGGAAGAAGATGCGCCAGTAACCGGCCCCATCCACCCGCGCCGCCTTGAACAGTTCCGGCGGCAGCGAGGCAAAATAATTCCGGAAGAGCAGGGTGAGGATGGGCAGGCCAAAAACCGTATGGACAAAAATCACCGCCCAGAGCGTCGAGTAAATGCCCATTTCCCGTGTGATGATCACCAAGCGGATAAAGCATCACCTGATAGGGAATGAAGGAGCCCACCAGCAGCACCGTGAAAAAGAATTCGGCAAATTTGAAGCGGCCAGTTCGCCAGGGAATAGCCGGAGACCGAGGCCACGGCGATCGACACGATTACGCTCGGAATTGTGATCTTGACTGAATTCCAGAAACCGGGAGCAAGGCCGCTGCATTTGAGCCCGGTGCAGGCTTCCGACCAGGCCTTGATCCACGGCGCAAAGGTCGGGTTCGAAGTTGGAATGAAAATGTTGCCGTCGCGGATCGTATCCAGATCCTTGAGCGAGGTGATGATCATGACATAGAGCGGAACCAGGTAGTAAATCGACGTAATGATCAGCGCCGCATAGATGATCACCCGGCTTGGCGCGAAAAGCGGCCTGGGCTTGCGGCCAAATGGTTCAACGGCAATTGTTTCGGTGTTTGCCATGGTGTCCTCAGCCCTGTTTCCGTTTGCCGAATTCAACCATCACCCACGGGATGAGGATGATTGCCGTGGCAAGCAGCATGATGGAGGAAGCCGCCGTGCCCTGCGCCAAGGCGCCCACGAACATGGTTTCATAGACATAGATGGTCGGAACCTGTGACGACAGGCCGGGCCCGCCTTGCGTCAAGGCGACCACGAGATCGTAAACCCGAACCGCGCCTGAAGCGACAATCACGAATGTGGTGATCAGCACCGGGCGCATCATGGGCAGGACAATTTGAATGTAGGTGCGCCATTTGGGAATGCCGTCGATGCGGGCTGCCCGCCAGATTTCATCGTCAATGCCGCGCAGGCCCGCCAGCATGAGCGCCATCACCAGGCCCGTGCCTTGCCACAGGCCGGCAATCACCACGGCGTAAATCGACATTTCCCGGTTGGTGAGCCAATCGAAGGAGAAACTGGTCCAGCCCAGCCCGCGCACCGTGCCTTCAATTCCAAAAGCCGGATTCAATATCCAGGCCCAGACATGGCCGGTGACAATGAGCGAGAGCGCAAAGGGATAAAGATAAATGGTGCGGAACACCCCTTCGAGCCGGATTTTCTGGTCCATGAGGACAGCCAGCCAGAAACCGATGACAAAGGCAAAAATTGTGTAGAGCGAACCGTAGATTCCAAGATTGATGATTGAAATCATCCAGCGCGCCGAACGCCACAGCCGCTGATATTGGGCCATCCCCACAAAGGCGTCATAAAATTCCATGGGCGTGAAAATCGGCAGGGTTTTGATGTTTGTGAAGGAAGAGGCCACTGTCCAGAACGTGCCGCCGACAAACACTATGAGCACGATGAAAACCATCGGCAACGATGCGATTTTCGAATTCAGGTTGCGGAAAAGTGGATTGGGCCTGTTCATCGTTGCGGCACTCCGGGCAGGGCTTCGTAACATCAAACCGATCCGGCATTTCTGCCGGATCGATTTTTCATATCGCGGAATGTTGCGACTGTCTTAGAGTGGAGGCGCGTTCTTGATGACTTCCGCAAATTGGGCCAGCGCCGCTTCCGGCGTCACCGATTTGTCGGAAAAGAAGTTGTTGTAGAGGTCGCGGATCTGGTTGAGCGTATCGCGGTCAACCATCTGGATTTCGCCCGGGAACACCTTGGTGGGATCCGCAAGAATGGCGAGGCCCTTCTTCATGCAGTCATTGGCGGCTGCAAGGTCCACGTCGGCGCGCATGGGCAGCGAGCCTTTTTTCAGGTTGAAGGCAACCTGCACTTCCTTTGAAACCATCATCGACGCCATTTCGAGCTGCGCCTTGGTGACTTCAGGATCGGCATTCTTCGGGAAGTAGAACACGTCGCCGCCCGTATCGAGCACCGCTTCCAGGCCAAGCCCCGGCAGGCAGTCATAGTCTTCGCCGGCCTTCATTCCGGCAACCTGGAATTCGCCGCCGGCCCAGTCACCCATGACATTGGCCGCAGCCTTGCCGCTGATCACCAGACCAACCGCTTCGTTCCACTGCGGAACCATGGTTTTGGGATCGACCATGTTGCGGGCCGCATCCATCGCCTGGAACACCTTCAGCATTTCCGGCCCGCCGGCAGCTTCAGGATCACGCTCCTTGAACACCTTGATTTTCAGCGGCACGCCGCCAACGGCCACCGCAATGTCGGAAAGCAGCAGGCGGATCGGCCAGCCTTGCGCGGCGGCCAGCGGAATGATGCCCTTGGCCTGCAGCGCCGGTGCCGCGGCCACGAGTTCGTTCCAGTTCTGTGGCGGCTCAAGGCCGGCGTCCTTGAATACCTTGCGGTTGGTCCACATCCACTGGTCCGAATGCAGGTTCACCGGCACGCAAACAACTTTGCCGTCAATCGTGCAGGAGGCGAGCTGCGACTTCGGACGCAGGATTTCATCCCATTTCTCCGCTTTCGCGAGTTCCGTGAGGTCGAGCATGAGGCCTGCCTTCACCAGGTCATCCGCATCCTTGCCGGGGTTGAGCTGTGTTGCACCCATGGGGTTGCCACCAAGAATGCGCGAAATGATGATCGGGCGGGCAACGTCGCCGGAACCGGCAATGGCGCCATCAACCCACTTGTTGCCAGTGGCGTTGAAGGCCTTTGCGAATTCGGCAACGGCAGCGGCTTCGCCGCCGGACGTCCACCAGTGGGTGACTTCTACGTCTGCGGCCTTTACCGAACCGATGAAAGCCATTGAAACAGTGGCAGCCAGCGCTGCGACCATTGACTTGTAACGCATGTGGATCCTCCCAATTTTTTTTAGTTAGCGAAATTAAGCTAGTTCAAAAAAAATCGCTCTGCAACGATTTAGTTGGCGAAAAGCAAACATTAATATAATGCTGCAATGCGGCGGAAAATGATTTACTGAATCGTTACAGTAAGTTCTGGTCATTTTTGTTTCTGAATGATAGCAATGGCGCCTTCGCGAAGAATTTCTGCCTCTGGGGCGACATCTGAAAATGACAAAAATTGAACCACCTGCGGGTGAACGCCCCACCTTGAAGACGATTGCCTTCATGACCGGCCTCGGAATTTCAACCGTGTCCCAGGCCCTGAAGGATGGGCCTGATATTGGCCGTGCCACCAAGCAGCGGGTGCAACTGGTTGCCAAGCAAATCGGCTACCGGCCAAACCGGGCGGGCGTTCGCCTGCGCACCGGCAAGACCAATGTCATTGCCCTCGTGCTCAATACCAAGGAAGAGGGCATGGGGCTGGTGTCCGAGATGGTCTACGGAATTTCCGAGGCGCTTTCCGGAACGTCCTATCATCTGGTCGTAACACCATACTCCTTGTCGGATCCCATGGAGCCCATCCGCTACATCGTGGAAACCGGTTCGGCTGATGGCATTATTCTGTCGCGCACCCAGCCCGATGATCCGCGCGTGCGTTACCTGATGGAACACGCCATGCCCTTTGCCACCCATGGCCGCACCGACATGGATACGGTTCATCCCTATCATGACTTCGACAATCAGGCCTTCGGCTTCGAAGCGGTGAAAATCCTCGCCGAAAAAGGCCATAAAAAAATTGCCCTGATCGGTCCGCCTCAAGGGCTGATGTTTCAAAGACATACGCGGGCCGGTTTTGAAATGGGCTTGCGCGAATTTGGTCTGCAGGAACATTGGCTCAGCGACATCGACATTGATTCACCGGCGATTGAGATCATGGCAAAAGGTTTGTTACTCGGCCGCCAGAACGATCGGCCCGGCGGGATCATTTGCAGTGCGTCCATCCCGGCAATTGCCGTGAGCGCCGGTTTGATCAAGGCCGGTCTGCAGATCGGGCGCGATATTGATATTGTGACCAAGCAATCGACGCAGTTGATGGAGCTGCTGCGGCCCGAGATCATTTTCATCCACGAGGATTTCCGCGTGGCGGGCCGCGACCTGGCGCGCGCCGTCATGGCCTGGATTGACGGCGCCGATCCCGCCGGCCTGCAATCTGTCGTCGGCCCCAAACAGCGCGAGAGCATTCTCAAGTCCTTGTAGCTACTCGCTGCCGGGGAACCCAAATCAACATTTCTTGACCGGTCCAAATTAACGTGGCAATTCGACTGGTCTTGATCGCTGAAGGGGCTGTCCATGAGTTTGTTTGTCAACGTCAAAGAGCAAATTGTCACCGAGTCCATCGATGGCTTGCGCCATGCCTCGGGGTCAACCTCGATTGCCACGCTCGATGGCTATCCGCACATCAAGGTTGTTTGCCGGACCGATCTTCCGTCGTCCAAGGTTGCAATAATTTCCGGCGGCGGATCGGGCCATGAACCTTCCCATGCCGGCTTTGTCGGCAAGGGCATGCTGACGGCGGCGGTCTGCGGCGAAGTGTTTGCCTCGCCGAGCTTTGATGCGGTTCTGGCGGCGATCCTCACGGTGACGGGAAAGGCCGGCTGCCTTCTCATCGTACCAAACTACACGGGCGACCGGCTTAATTTCGGGCTTGCGGCAGAACGGGCCCGCGGCCTTGGGAAAAAGGTCGAGATGGTGATTGTCAGCGATGACATTGCCATTCCCGACATTGCCCAGCCGCGCGGCGTGGCCGGGGTGCTCTTCGTCCACAAGATTGCGGGCTACCTCGCGGAGAAAGGAGCGAGCCTCGCTGTTGTCGCCGCCGCCGCCCGCAACGTTGCCTCGAAATCAGTTACACTTGGCATTTCCCTGAGTTCGTGCACCCTGCCGGGTGCGGGCCGCGAAGACCGCGTGCCGCCGGGGCAGGCAGAACTTGGACTTGGCATTCATGGCGAACCCGGCGTTGACCTCATCGATTTCGGTGGCGCGAAAGCGGTTGCCGATATTCTGTGCAAGCGCCTGTTCGAAAGGGTTGGCAAGGCCTCGAGCTATGCTCTTCTGCTTAACAATCTCGGCTCAACAACCCTGCTTGAAATGGGCGTGCTGGCCAATGAATTTCTCTCCGCCGCAAACGGCAAGAAGATCAAGTTGATCATCGGGCCCGCCCTGATGGTAACCTCGCTGGACATGCATGGCTTTTCAGCTTCGCTTCTGCCGCTCACCCGCGATTATATCACGGCGCTGACAGCGCCCGTTGCGCCTGCAGCCTGGCCTTCGGCGCGAACGCCGACCAGGTTGAAACGTCTCAAGCTTCCCAAGGAAATGAAAAGCACCGTCAACAAGCCAAGCCGCAACGACTCTGTGGCGGCGTTCATTTCGAAATCCTGCGATTTGCTGATGGCATATGGAAGCAGACTTGAACAGTCTTGACGCCAAGGTGGGCGATGGTGATACGGGGTCAACAATTGCCACCGGCGCGCGCAGCCTCAAGTCTCACCTTGCTAAATTGCCCTTGGCCGATAACGCCCGCCTCTTGGCATCGATCAGCGATCTTCTCGGAAAATCCATGGGCGGCTCAAGCGGTGTTCTCTTGGCCATCATGTTTGCCGCCGCAGGTCAGGCCGTGAAAGCCAATGCCTCGTTGGCCGCCGCTTTGCAGGCAGGTCTTCAACGCATGAAGGAAATTGGCGGCGCCAAAACCGGCGACCGCACCATGATCGATGCGTTGGAGCCAGCTCTTGGGGCCCTTGCCAGTGGAAAATCATTGGCCAACGCCGCAAGTGCTGCCCGCCAGGGTGCCGATGCGACGGCCTACATGACGCGCGCCGGCGCAGGCCGCTCTACCTACGTGTCGTCAGCCAACCTCAAAGGCGTTCCCGATCCGGGCGCTGTGGCTGTGGCCAGGTTATTGGAAGGACTAATCTAACTTCATGAATCCTAAAATCCCCTGGATCGGCACCGGCTGGAAAATGAACAAGCTCCGCGCCGACGCGGTTGGCTTTGCCAACACGCTCAAAGGCGTCAGCCATTGCCAACACCGCGTCGGCCCAGACCTTCGTCCTTCCGCCATTTCCCTATATCGCCGAAGTGGCGGATATCCTGAAGAGCACGCGCGTGAAAGTCGGCGCGCAGAACATGCACTGGGAAGAGCAGGGCGCGTGGACCGGAGAAATTTCCGCTCCGATGGTCAAGGACTGTGGGGCTACCCTGGTTGAACTCGGCCATAGCGAACGCCGAACCTTTTTCAATGAGACCGACGAGACCGTGGCGCTCAAGGTGAAAGCCGCCATTAAGCATGGCCTGCTGGCGCTGGTCTGCATCGGTGACACGAAAGCCGAGTATGACGCAGGGCGGACAGCCGAAGTTCTGGAGCGCCAAACCCGCGCCGCCCTAAGCCAGGTCGGCAAATCAGCCGTTGGCAAAGTCATCCTCGCCTATGAGCCCGTCTGGTCTATCGGTGAGGGCGGCGTTCCCGCCGATCCCGGATTTTGCCAATGAGCAGCAAAAGCGGATCAAGGCGGTCACCGCAGCCGAAATCGGGGTGGCGCTGCCCGTGCTTTACGGCGGCAGCGTCAACCAACAGAACTGTTGCGCCCTGGCGCGCCAGTCGCATATCGATGGGCTTTTCATTGGGCGCGCCGCGTGGAATGCTGCGGGCTTCATCGGTATTGTCGAAGCCGTCATTTCAAATTTGGGAGAAACATCATGAAAATCGCATTGGGTGGCGACAGCGCCGGAAAGCCTCTTATCGATGTGATCGAGGCCCATCTCAAATCAAAGGCGGGCCATGAGGTCACCAATCTCAGCCAGCCCGGTTTCTACGCCGATCTTTCAGCCACCGTCGCCAACGCCGTGAAGGAGGGCAAGTTTGAGCGCGCCATCCTGTGCTGCGGCACCGGGATCGGCGTTTGCATTTCCGCCAACAAGGTGGCGGGCATTCGTGCCGCCCTTACCCATGATACCTATTCGGCCGAACGGGCGGCCAAATCCAACAATGCCCAGATCATCACCATGGGGGCCCGCGTCATTGGCCCCGAACTCGCCAAGGCCATTGTCGATACCTGGCTGGCCTCGGAATTTGACCCGAAGGGTACTTCCGCCGCCAACGTGGAAGCCATTAACCGGTTGGACGGGGGATAATGGGACTATAAATCTCATCGCCCGTAGCGCATGAATGCAAAACGCTGCGATCCGGGTTCCCAGCAGGGAACATTGATCGAGCCCTGGCCGCCAAACATTGTAAGCAGGGTTTTTGCCGCGCCGCCTTCCGCCGGCATCAGGCGCAACTTCACCTCATGGTCGCGTGGGTGGCCTTCGACACCTTTGCCATAGGCCAGATAAAGGATGTGCCGGCCATCAGGCGAAGGATGGGGAAACCAGTTGGCGTGTCCATCATCGCTCATCTGCTCAAGGCCAGAACCATCCCTGTGCATGCGCCACAACTGCATGGTCCCTGATCGGCTGGAGTTAAACCAGATCCAGTGCCCGTCCGGCGTATAGTCGGGACCATCGTTGTGGCCCTTGCCATCGGTGAGGCGCGTTTCGCTTTTGCCATCAAGATCGCAAGTATAGATGTCAAAAATACTGTTGCGGGCCGCACAATAGGCAAGTGTCGCGCCATCGGGTGACCAGCCATGCCAATAGGACGGCGTGTTTTGGGTGACCCGTCGCGGTGTACCGCCTGCAGCGGGCAAAATGTAAATACAGGACTGGCCCGTCTCAGTCTGATCACTGGTGACGAGATGGCGGCCATCGGGCGAGATGCCGTGATCATTGTTAATCTTGACCGCAAAGCCCGTGTCGATGTGGTCAAGCCAGGCTAGCACTTCGAGACTAACGCGGTACAGCCGCCCATCGCCATTGACGATCAGAGCCTTGCCATCGGGTGTCCAGTTCGGCGCCTCAATGAGGCGTTCGGTTTGCAGCACCGATTGTACTGTGCTGGTCTTTAAATCGAAGATCGCAAGTTCGCTGCGCAAAGCGCTGGTCCTCTTGTTTCCCGTTCCTCTGTAGCCTTTCAAATTCTGTCATTGCAGTGAACAGAAATGCGCTTGACTGAATTGCAACCTCAATATCCCAGTCACATCCCCCATCTTAACGCGGGTGTATGCACGGCGGCGTCCCAGAACCCTTCGATCTCGCGGTCAAGCAGGGTTACGGTGAGCGAGCAACCCGCCATATCAAGGGACGTGACGTAATTGCCCACAAGCGAACGATGCACAGTGATCCCGTGTTTGGCAAGCTGGGCCCTCGCGGAATTGAACATCAGATAAAGTTCCATTGCTGGCGTTGCGCCAAAGCCATTGACAAGAAGAAGTGCATCACCCTTTTCGCCGAGATCGTTGGCGATCGAATTAACCAACTCTTCGGCAATCTCATCGGCGGTTTTCAGTTTCATGCGCTGTCGGCCCGCTTCGCCATGGATGCCAACGCCCATCTCCATCTCATCGTCACCAATTGTGAAGGTAGGTTTGCCCGCGGCGGGAACCGTGCAACTGGTAAGTGCTATGCCCATTGAACGCGTTGTCCTGTTGACGCGGTCGCCAAGCGTCCTCAGACCGTTGATTTTCATTCCAAGTTCTGCTGCCGCACCAACGACTTTCGTCACGACCATAGTGCCTGCCACGCCGCGACGTCCCGTGGTGCGGAGCGAATTCCCGACGGCGACATCGTCATCAGTTACGACTACCTCGGTTTCTCGTCCGCACATTTCGCGGGCCATGGCGAAGTTCATCCGGTCGCCTTCGTAATTCTTGACGATGAATAGAACGCCTGCGCCGCTGTCCGTGGCGCCGGCGGCAGCAATGATTTGATCGGGGGTGGGCGAGGTGAAGACCTGTCCTGGGCAAGCCGCATCGAGCATGCCGTGGCCGACGAAGCCTATATGCAATGGCTCATGACCTGAACCACCGCCGGAGACCAGTGCTACTTTCCCGGTTTTCAGCTTCGCCCGCCGCACGTACTTGCGTTCAGGCCCCAGTGTAACAATGCCCGCGTGAGCAGCGGCGAAGCCATCAAGACTCTCGGTCAGGATGCCGCTCACGTCATTGATCAGCTTCTTCAACGCGTCCTGCCTTTCTTCGGCGGAACTTTCATCAGACGCGCAATCTGACGGACAAAATCGCTAACTACTGAATGCAATTGCTCATTTCGGGCATCATCGCCGAGATCGGGAAGATATACCGTATGGGCTTTGAGTTGTTGCGCATCATTGTGGATCGCGAAGCGTTTAGGATGCCCCCGCCGATAGGCTTCCATGAACTGCTTTTTTTCAACCGGCGAGAAGTGGCAGATCTCGAAAATGAGATCGATATGGTTGGCCGGAATTGGCGTTGGATAGGCAGGATTGGAGATCTGGCTGATGAAACTCCGGTTCTTGGCAAGTGCTGCGGCGAGGCGTTGCCGCGTTCCCGATGGCCGTTGGTCAAGCACGCTGGCCAAAATGCCTTTATACTCAGCCACGGCCTCACTTAATTCGGTTTCTGTTTCATTGTCCTTCATGGCCATGATCAGATCTTGGAAAGTGCAGATTTAACGCGCGCAAGGGCCGCGGGGGCGACTGATAACGACGTAACACCTGCTTCCATCAGGCGGGGCAAATGTTCGGGAACACCTGCCATGTCGCCACATAGGCTGACGGGAATGTGGTTGGCGCGACAGAAAGTGGTCAACCCCCGCAATTAGCCTGGCAATCGCAGGGTGGGCCGCATCCTGCAAGTCTGCGGTTGATGATCTCATCACGCGATGATGCCATGACAAACTGTGTGAGGTCGTTGGTGCCGATTGAAAAGAAGGCGGCCTTCGCAAAAAGTTCTGGAGCGATCGCAACAGCTGGCACTTCAACCATAATGCCCAGAGGCGGTCTTGCTGCAGGCTTTTCCCTCGATTCTGCAATTCGCTCACACACTGATCGAGCAGCAAGAAGATTGTTCGAGTTCACGAGGCAGGGTGACCATGGGAACATGATTTTCAGGTTGCCATGGATTGCCGCACGCGCCAATGCCTTGAGCTGGGTTCGGAAAACTTCTGGCCTTGCCAGTAACAGGCGAATGCCACGCAGCCCAAGAAATGAATTCTTTTTGCTTTCGCCGGTCAGGCCGCGCAGTGGCTTGTCGCCGCCTACATCGAGGGTGCGGATGGTCACCGGTCTTTCGTCCGCCCATTCCAGCATTTTGCAATAGGCTCGGTATTGCTCATCCTCATTGGGCAATGCCACGCCGTCGCGAAACAGGAATTCGGAGCGCATCAATCCGATGCCGTCACATGAGGCGGGATCGATCCGGTCTAGTTCCTCGACACTCGCAATATTTATCTGGAGGTCAACACGCGTGCCATCCCTGCGGCGCGCGGGTTGCATGAGGAAGTGCCTGTCGGAATCGCGGTGTTCCGCATCCCTGGCACTGCGCTTTGCGTAGGCCGCGATCAATTCGGGAGGAGGTGCCGGATGCACAAGGCCCGCGGTTCCATCAACGATTGCGTTTTCATAAGTGCCGGGCCAGGCCTCGCCAAGGCCTATGACCATCGGCACGCCGCGTGACCTTGCCAGCATTGCCACATGGCTGGATGAACTGCCGCCCTTCAGCGCGATGGCGCCGCCCTGCGACCAATCGGCTTCCAAAAATAATGTCGGGGGCAAGTCTTCGCCAACATAGATTGACCCACTCTGCATTGGCATTTTCGTTTCGCCTGCAAGGGTTCGCATGACCCGGTCACGGATATCTTTGAGATCAGCGGCCTTGGCGGAAAAATTCTCGTCGGTGGAATTTATATATCCGGCGATTTCGTTTTCCAGGGCGGCCCACCATGCATCGGCAGCGGAGGAACCCCGGTCAATGGCAGCCAGGGCATGCGTTTTTAAGGCGTCGTCCTGGAGCATGGCGATTTGGAATTCGAGGATATCGGCAGCGGCCCCTCTATTTTTTGCGGCGAGCGCAGCGATGTCGGAAATTGCGGCAGTGATGGCTGAATTGAGTTCAGAGCGTCCCAAGATTGCGTTGCGTGCCGGTTTTGAAGTCAGGCAGGCAACGTCGAAAGCAACCACGGGACCGGTGAAAATTCCTTCCGAAGCCGGCTTGCCCCTGATTTCAACCGCTGGCAACATCGGTTCTGTCCTCGTCGAATTCGCTCGCCACGAAGCCCGATAGAGTTGTGATTGCGGCGCCGGCGTCTGATCCCTTAGCCCTAAGGTGAAGGGTACTGCCCTTGCCCGCTTTGATTGCCATTACTTTTACAATGCTCTTTGCATCAAACCACGGACCGGTAAGCGAGCGAGCGACCTCAACTGCGGCAGAAAAGCCCTTGGCCAGCTTGGTAAACTTGACCGATGGCCTCGCATGCAAGCCGATAGAATGAGTAACAACCACCGATTTCATGACCCAGTCCTTCATTGGGGCGATAATTCCTCTGCGGTGCGCTTGACTTCTTCAGCGAAGCGCCGCCCCAGGCTTCGGTGGCAGCCATGACTGCACCTTCCACAATAGGGGCATTGCAAACCACAACTTTGCTGCGACGGCTTTCGGGCAGCATTTCCACCGCCATCTCGCTGTTGGTCTCTGCTCCGCCCAGATCTACCAGGATTGCAACACCACGATCAGACCAGGCTTCATTTATGGCACTCTGAATTTTCTCAATACTTGTGCCCAATCCACCATCGGAATTGCCGCCGCAGAAGGCGAGGGGAATGCCCGATCCCACCATATTGCGTACCATGTCGGCAGTACCCCTGGCGATGTCCAAGGAATGCGAGACGATGACGATACCAACTTTCTTGTTCATTGTTTTTCCGCCAATACGTCGCAAACCGCGTCAATTAGAATTTCGCAAGACCGGGCTCCTGGGTCCATATGGCCTATCGAGCGCTCACCCAGAAACGAAGCCCGGCCGCGCAGCGCTTTCATCGGAACTGTTGCTTTCGCGCAATCAGCGGCGAGGTGCCGTACACTCTCGATCGTGGCCGTACCGGACGCAATATGGGCGGCAACCGGCAGCAGCACATCCACCATGGTTTTGTTGCCAATTTCGGCCTTGCCCCTGGAGCAAACTGCGTCAGCAGCAATAGCCAGGGAGCGGCCGAATTCGGTTGTTGACGGGTGTTCCTTCATGTCCTTGCCCAAGGCCATGAACAGGGTACCGTAGAGGGGTCCGGAGGCTCCGCCGATTTTCATCACCAGCGTGTAGCCCATGGCGTTGATTGCCTCGGGGAGTGATTTCGGACAGAATGTTATCTCGGTCATCCAGTACGGCTTGGAAGCCACGCTGCATATTAAGGCCGTGATCGGCATCACCAATGGCGGAATCGAGTTCGGTCAATTCTTCCGCGCTGGCAAACACGGCTTGTGCCATGGTTTCAAGCAATTTGGTTGAATCGATCTGCATTCCTTGCTTTCTAAGCGCTGGCCAATCCCTCGAACAGGCAGGCTACCGCTTCAGCCCCCGGATCGACAATACCCTGGAGGTTTGTAGCAGAAACATAGGATGAGCGCCCCGCCTTGGCTTTGGTCATCATTGCTGTTGCGTTGGCTCCTTTGCGCGCGGCAAGCGCGGCCTCGGTAACTGACTTGCCGGAAACCAATACTGCAAAAGCAGGCTCCAGAGCATCGATCATTGTCCTGTCACCGGGCTTTGCGCCGCCATACTCCATCATGCGCCGCAATCCTGATTGAAGTGCCGGACCCCACGTTTTCCCATCTGCGGCAGCACTCCCAGCAGCGGCAAAGAGAATGGCGAGGAGTACGCCACTCGATCCTCCCATCGTCTTGGATAGGGTTCCACTCAGGCTTGCAAAGAATTCACTGGTGTTGGCGAGCGGCATTCCGCCCAGGCCGGATTTGAAGTTTCGGGCAGCACCTGCAATGGTCGAACCCGTGTCACCATCGCCAACCTTGGCATCAAGAGCGTTGAGAGCGGCTTCATTGGCAATCAACACATCGCAGGCGCGCTCAACGAGGCCATGAAGGGCAGGGTTGCCGCTTGGCTTAATCTGTTTTGGTTTGATTTCCCTTGGCAATTTATGGATCGCAGGTTTGGCGGGTCGCTGCGCCCCCGGCCAGGCGACCGGCCCCGCAGGAGCGGCAAGGGCTTTCTCGAATTTTGGATTGAGCGGCAGTAGCGAGGCTGAGATGCCGTGCATGTCGAGCGAGGTCATGAGCGGGCTTGGACCTACGACCAGTTTGATTTTCTTGCCCCGCGGACTGCCCAGAATTTCATTGGCAATCACACCCATCTCAAGCGGCGTTGTGCTTCCCAGGTTATTGAGGAGAAGGGCATAGCTCGCAGCCTTGCCGGCGTTTGCCAAAAGCTTCTCTGACAGGATGGCGGCAACTTGGCCCGCATTGTCAAAACCAATGAGATTAACACCCGGCTCACCATGAATGCCAAGCCCAAGTTCCGCCTTGCCATTGGGCACGCGATC
The DNA here is from genome assembly GCA_963810045.1 of uncultured Alphaproteobacteria bacterium. Taxonomy (GTDB): domain Bacteria; phylum Pseudomonadota; class Alphaproteobacteria; order Rhizobiales; family Aestuariivirgaceae; genus Aestuariivirga. The sequence goes on from CAWELV010000027.1 coordinate 280,492, forward strand.
TTCGCGTCCGACACCTGGGATTGTGCAGGAACTAAGCGAAACGCCAAGTGATACTGTGGAATTCGCCACTTTGCGCGCGGTATCGGCCACAACCGCAAGCGATGCGCCTTGCTCGGCGAGATAACCGGCAATCTTGTGCACAAACAGGGTTCCGGCAACGCCCCGCGGCTGAGTGATGCCGGGAATGGCAATATCATCGGCCACCACAACCATTTCGACTTTTCTGCCGAGCGCCCGGGCTTTTTCCGCAGCGAGGCCGAAGTTCAGCCGGTCGCCGGTATAGTTCTTGACGATCAGGAGACAACCGCCCTTGCCGGTCACAGCGAGAATGCCAGCCAGCACCGCTTCAACACTGGGTGAGGCAAAGACTTCGCCGCACACGGCAGCCGTCAACATGCCTTTGCCGACGAAACCTGCATGGGCTGGTTCATGGCCCGATCCACCGCCGGAAATCAGGGCAACGCGAGACGGTTTGTGATCGGTCCGGAAAATTACTTTAATATGGGGGAAGCCATCAAGCCGCGCGAGATGAACGTCCCCGCACACGCGCAGGAAACCATCCAGTGATTCCTTGACCAGCATTTCCTTGCTATTGATGAATTGTGTCATGGCTTCACTCCAGTTGCCTCATCCGAGCCGCTCGCCGCTGGCGCTGAAACAGAGCGGCTTTACAAGTTTCAGGTTTACGCGGTCGCCGGATTTGAGATTGGAATCAGGTGCAATCAGAGTTGTAATGCGCCGCTCGCCGAAGTTCACATGCAAACGGTTCTGGTCGCCGAGGTGTTCGATCCAATCGACGGTTGCCTCGCCATTCGGTTTTTTCCGAATGTCAAAATGTTCCGTCCGGGCACCGATAGTTTGCGTACCGGACGGAAGTTTGCCGCTGGGGAGGAGGCCGGCAGGCAAGAGATTGATTTGGGGTTGGCCGAGACGCTGGGCCACATAGATGGACTGCGGATTCTCGTAGATGTCACGGGGATTCCCAAGCTGGATCAGGCGGCCCTCGTTGATCACACCAATGCGGTTGGCCATGGTCATGGCTTCGATCTGATCGTGGGTGACATAGAGAATTGTGGCTCCGAGTTCCTCTTGAATGCGCTTGAGTTCCAAACGCAGGTCAGCGCGCAATTTAGCATCTAGCGAAGATAGCGGCTCATCCATCAGATAAATTGAGGGCTGCCGCACCAATGCCCGGCCAATGGCTACGCGTTGCATTTCCCCCCCGGAAAGCTGGGTTGATTTATTGGCCAGCTTGTGGGGAATGCGGAGGAGTTCCGCAACCTGGTTCACCCGCTGCTTGACCTCGGCTTCGGGAATGCGCCGCGCCGGAGAGCGCAGGGGAAATGCCAGATTGTCGAAAACCGAAAGATGGGGGTACAGCGAGTATTGCTGGAAAACGAAAGCCACATCGCGGGATGAGGGGGCAAGGCCCTCCATATTCTGTTTCCCGATTGAAATCCCGCCCTCATCGGCCTTCTCGAGACCCGCCACCAAACGCAAAGTGGTGGTTTTGCCGGCCCCCGTTGGCCCCAGCAGCACCACGAATTCACCATCGGCGATATCAAGCGAAAGATTGCTCACCGCCGTAACCGACTTGAAACGCTTGCTGATGTTCTTGAGGGAGACCTCAGCCATGGGTCGTCCCCTCGTGAAGTGCGGTTTTGATCGAAAGCCCCGTGGCATTGTCGAACAATGACAGCTTGTCGCCCATGAAAGTCAGGCCCACCTGTTCGCCCACATTGACGTGGGTGCTCGCCGGCATGCGCGCCTTGATTTTGCCCTGGCCAATCGTGACCGTAACTATTTGCGTTGTACCAAGATATTCCGTGCCAAATACCTCACCGCGGAATTTGGACTTGTCGTCGAAACAGACGTGTTCAGGCCTGGCGCCTAAAACGAAATGCCCATTAAGTGCGGCCTCGCGGGTCTCCGGTATGGCAATACGGGCGCCTGATATTTCGACCGACTTGCTGCCCTTGGCAAGGCTGCTCTGCACGTGAATCAGGTTCATGGCGGGCGAGCCCACAAATTCGGCGACATACATGGTTGCTGGCCGGTCATAGATTGATTGCGGCGTGCCAAGCTGTTCGATGGCGCCGCGATTCATGATGGCGATGTAGTCCGCCATCGACATGGCCTCAAGCTGGTCATGGGTAACATAAACCGTGGTGGCCTTTATCCTGTCATGCAGGTGCCGGAGCTCCTCGCACATGAGATCGCGGAACTCGGTGTCAAGGGTTCCGAGCGGCTCATCCATGAGAAAGGCCAGCGGCCTTCGCACGATGGCGCGGCCAAGGGCCACTCTTTGGCGGTCGCCGCCCGCAAGGCCCGAAACTGATTTGTCGAGAATATGGTCAATGCGAAGCAGCTTTGCCGTCTCTTCAACGCGCGCATTGATTTCTGAGCCGGCAACCCCTTGGCAGAGCAGGGGAAAGCCAATGTTTTTTCTGACATTCATATGGGGATAGAGGGCAAAGAGCTGGAACACGAAAGCAATGTCGCGTTCAGAGGCGCGCTTGAAGGCCACGTCCTCGCCACCCAGAAAGATGCTTCCGGAACTTGGCAATTCGAGTCCGGCAATCATACGAAGCGTCGTGGTTTTGCCGCAGCCCGACGGTCCAAGCAGGCAGAAAAACGAGCCGTCTGGAATGGTGAACGACGAATCCTTTACGGCGACAAAATCGCCGAATTTCTTTTGCAGGTTCTGTACCCGGATTTCTGCCACGAACTACTCCGGAAACTTTGTGACGACGATGAACATGACGGTGCCAATCAGTGTCGTGATGAAGGAATAGGTGTAAAGCGTCATTGACAGGGGTTGCAGCAGCATGAGCACGCCAGCGGCAATAATGAACACGGCAAGAGTTTCCCAGGGTTCCCGGCGAAAACTCACAAGCCTAGCGATGAAGTTCTTCATTTGCGCACCGCGCCAAAGGTGATGCCGCGCAGCAGATGCTTGCGCAAGAGTATGGTGAAGACGAGAATGGGAATGAGGAACAGGGTTGTACCCGCGCCAACGGCCGGCCAGTCCATGCCGCCCTCGCCAATTATGGTTGGAATGAAGGGAGGCGCCGTCTGGGCCTCACCGGAGGTCAAGAGAACGGCGAAGGCAAATTCGTTCCAGGCAAAGATCAGGCAGAAGATGGCCGTGGCAGCTATGCCGGTGGCGGCCTGCGGCAGGACAACCTTGAAAAAGGCATGCAGCCGCGTGTAGCCGTCAATCATGGCCGCCTCTTCATATTCCTTCGGAATTTCATCAATGAAACCTTTCAACAGCCATACTGCGAGCGAAACATTGACGGCGGTGTAAAGCAGAATCATGCCAAGCGCTGTGTCGGAGAGGCCAATCTCGCGGTACATGAGATAGATCGGAATGGCCACAGCGATAGGCGGCATCATGCGGGTGGAGAGGATAAAGAACAGGAGATCATCAGCGAGCGGTATTTTGAAGCGCGAAAAGGCATAGGCCGAAAACACCCCAAGGGTGACAGCCAGAAAAGTTGAGCCGAACGCAATGATGAGTGAATTGATGAAGCGTGGCGTATAGTTTGACGCGCCGGCGATTACCATTTCACGGCGCCTTGTGACCTCATCGCAAGTTCCCTGGGGTGGTCCGAGTCCTTTGATGTAGTCGGCCGTCTGGCGCGTGCGGGTTGTGAAGAGATTGCAATAGCCTTCCAGTGAGGGATCGAAAACAATCTTGGGTGGATATGAAATTGAGTCAGGCGGAGTTTTCCAGCCCGTCGCAAATATCCAGAAAAGTGGGGCCATTGAGATAAGCGCGTAAAGGATGACGATGAATCCGGCGCTGCGCTTGGCCAGGCGTGATGGCTCGATAACGGAGTGGGCAGTAGTGAGAGTGATGCTCATCTCTGTTTCACCCGATTCAAGGTCCGGACATAAATATTTGCAAGTCCGAATACGGCGACGAAAAGAATGATGGCAAAGGCCGAGGAGTACCCAGTGCGGTAAGCTTCAAAGGCCTGGCGCTTAAGCGTGATGGAGGCAAGCTCGGTCGTTGAACCCGGCCCGCCGCCGGTGAGCAAGACAACCATATCAAACATTTTGAAGTTCTCGATGCCGCGGAATAGCACCGCCAGCATGATGAAGGGCAGCGCCATGGGCAGTGTTATTGACCAGAACTGCCGCCAATTCGAGGCCCGGTCAACTTCCGCCGCTTCATAAATATAGCCCGGTATGGAGCGCAGGCCGGCAAGGCATATCAACATTACATAGGGCGTCCACATCCAGGTATCGACAATGACGATGGCCCACGGCGCTAGCGTCACCGAACCCAGCATTTCAAATGAAGAGGGCTCAATGCCCGTAAAGAATGAGACCGCATAATTGAACAGGCCGATTTGCGGCTGATAAAGGAATTTCCAGAAATTGCCGACCACGGCCGGAGACAGCATCATGGGAATGAGAATGATCGTGGTCCAAAAGGCATGCCCTTTGAATTTCCGGTCAATGAGATAGGCGAGGCCAAAACCGATCAGTGTCTGAAAAAAGATGGTCCAGAAGACAAAATGGGCCGTTGCCTGCATCGCCGCCCATACCTCCGGCGAACCCAGGATGTCGCGGTACCACTTGAGGCCCACATTCATCATTGGCCGGTTCGGACGGTTCGCGGCGTAATTGGTGAAAGAGAGATAGATCGTCCAGATCAATGGAAATATGTTGATCGCCAGAAGCAGGATGATCGTCGGTGTGATGAAAAGCCAGGCGATTGTTTTGTCGGATAACCCGCGCACAGCCTTGCTGACGGCAGGAGGTGTGGCCTTCACGGCGCGGGTGGCTAATAAGTCAATAGTGGACATGGGTGTTCCATTGCAGTTCCGGCATCTCCAGAGCTAACGGAGATGCCGAACGCGGGATAATAAATGATTACTGAATTTTGCCTTCTTCTTTGAAGACTGCAGTCCAGTCAGCAATCAGGCCGTCAAGCGCGTCCTTGGCCGTGCCCTTGTCTGCCACGACATAGTCATGAAAGCGCTTCTGCATGGCTTGAAGCAACGATGCGTAAGAGGGTTCCTGCCAGAAGTCCTGCACACCGCCCATGGCTTCGAGGAACTGCGCTGCAAAAGGTTGCGAGTCCTTGAAGGCCGGATCGTTCAGCACGGCGTTGTGGCAGGCATAACCACCAAGCGACCACCATTTCTTCTGCACTTCTGGCTGGGCAAACCACTTGATGTAGGCGAGGGCGCCATCCATGTTGTCCGTATTGGCGACAACCGAAATGCCCTGGCCGCCAAGTGTCGAGGCCGCAACCTTTTCACCTGGATTGACGAAGAAGCCGGTCACCTTGCCAACTTTTTCATCCTTGGCCATGCCGGGCATGAAGGCAAACCAGTTCATCATCATGGCCACCTGGCCCGACTTGAACGCGTCGAGGCCTTCGCCCATGTAGGCGTCGGTATAGCCCGGGGGCGTGCAGCACTTGTAGATTTCCTTGTATTTTTCAAGGCCGGCGACGGCATCGGCGGAATTCACCGCACCTTCCATGTCATATTTGCCGGGGGTCATTTCATATTTGAATCCATAGGGATAAAGCGCCGAGGTGGCTCCCATGGTAATGCCTTCCGAGGCGCGTTCGGTGAAGATCGCTGCGCCATAGACTTTTGTGCCATCGATTTCGCGGTTCTGAAAGAATTCGGCCGTTTCTTTCAGTTCGCTCCAGGTCTTGGGCGGCGCCAGGTCGCGATTGTATTTGGCCTTGTATTCTTCTTGCAGCTCAGGTTTTTCAAACCAGTCCTTGCGGTAGAACCAGCCGTTGGCATCGCCCATGGCAGGCAACGCCCAATAGTTTGGCGTACCCTTTGGCCAGGTTGAATAGGCATAAACGGTTGCCGGCGCGAAATCTGACATCTTGATTCCTTCCTTGTCGAAGAAATCATTTAGCTTCACATAGTTCCCGTTTTCGGCGGCACCACCGATCCATTGCGAGTCACCGATGAGGAGATCGCAGAGCTTGCCGCCCGAATTCATTTCGTTGAGCATGCGGTCGGCGAAGTTTGGCCAGGGCACGAACTCGAATTTCATCTTAGTGCCCGATTGTGCTTCGAAGTCTTTTGAAAGTTCGACGAGCGCATTGGCCGGATCCCAGGCCGCCCAACACAAGGTTAAATCGGCAGCCTGTGCTTTTGTCTGGCCGCCAACGAACATAAATGCGGCAGCGGAAAGTGCTGTCGCGGTCTTTAGAAAAGTCTTCATGGTGTTTTCTCCCGTTGCACCGGCACCACCCCGCGCGGGCAATGCCGTATTCCATTTATTTTTTGTTTAGTATTTTTGTTTAGTAAACATAAAACACTAAACAATGCAAGAGGAAATTTTTTCAGCTCGAATGCCCTTGACTATGTTCCTGTTTTGTTCTTTCATGGGTTTATGCAAACCGCCTTTGACTTCAAGCAAATAGATCTACGCGCCATCCGGGACCGCCTGTTCATTCAATTTGGAAAAATTCCGGATAGGGAACGGCTTGATCCGCTCAGCCAATTCGTGTGCTCCTTTCTCGGCAGTGTCACGCCCGACTCAATATCCTGGGGCGCTTTCGCGCGGCTCGTGATGCGTTACCAGAACTGGGATGCGGTTGCCGATGCAACGGAAGCTGACATTGAAGCGCTGATCCGGAATGTTGCCTATTCTGAAAAGAAGGCCGCGGAGTTGAAAGGAGCCTTGCGGAAAATTCGCGCCTGCTACGGCAAGATCAATTTCGATTTTCTTGTCGATTTGGAGATAGGGCAGGCCTTATTCCAGCTTGAGCAAATTCAGGGCGTTGGCCGCAAAACCGCTGCGGCGACTTTGAATTTCAGCACATTGCGCGGGCGCGCCTTTGTCGTCGATGCATCTGTTCTGCGCGTCCTGCGGCGCTTCGGTTTCGTGGGCGCAAATGCTTCAACCGAGGCTGCCTATGACGCGGTGATGGCGGCGGCGGATGATTTCGATGTCGATGATCTCTATGAACTGCATTGGCAACTGAAAAGCCTTGGGCAGAAAACCTGCGCGCGGGTGCAGGCACAGTGCGCTTCCTGCCCGCTTTCGGATATTTGCCTGCAGCGCGTGGAAGAGGGCGCGATTACGGTTACGCAGGCTTCCGCCTGCGTCGCATGAGCGGGTCCAACCCATGCGCGCGGAAAAGATAGCGGCCCTTCGCGCCTCTCTCGTCAAACCGGGACTGGAGGAAGCCTCCATCCGCATTCCGCTCGGCCATGCCGCCGCTGATCTCTGCCTGAAGGGCGGGCTTGAGCGCGGCGTGCTGCATGAAGTTTTCGCGGGCACTTGGCCACGAAGCGGCGGCAACGGGTTTTGCAGCCGGTCTCGCCGCCCGCGTGACCTCACGCAAACGCCTGCTGTGGATTCGCCAGGATTTTTCCGCCTTCGAATTCGGCGAGCTTTCGGCAACCGGTTTTCTTGAATTTGGAATTGATCCGGCGCGCCTGTTGCTGCTGTGCGTGGGCGATGCAGCAGATGGCCTGCGTGCGGCAAATGATGCGCTCTCCTGTGCTGCCCTGGGCGCTGTCGTCATCGAGATTCCGGGCAGGCCAAAAATTCTCGATCTGATGGCCAGCCGGCGGCTGACGCTCGCCTGCGCGCAAAAAACCGTCACCGCCTTTCTCCTGCGTTTTGGCGCGGAGCCCGATGCCAGCACGGCGGAAACCCGCTGGCTGGTGCGCGCCGCCACTTCGCCGCCACAAGAGGAAAATTGGGGCCATCCGGTTTTCGAAGCAGCCCTCATCCGCAACCGGCATGGGCGGACAGGACAGTGGGTCATGGAGTGGAGTTGTGATGATGGTCTCTTCAGGCAAGCGGATCGTGGCGCTGTGGTTTCCGCGCCTTGCGACCGACCGGCTGCAACGGCGCGGCAAGCGGCAGCCCTCTGAACCAGCCCACGAGGCGCCGCCTCTGGTGGTTGTGGCAAAGGTTGACAATGCGCTGCGCCTCTCCGCGGTGGACCGCAAGGCCACCTCGCTGGGCCTTGCTATTGGCCAGCCGCTTGCCAATGCGCGCGCCATGCTGCCGGCCCTCAAGGTCGTGGCGGCGAATGAACCCGATGATTTGAAACTGCTCACACGGATTGCCGATTGGTGCGACCGCTTCACGCCCTATGTAGCACTCGATGGCCCGCGTGGGCTGCTGCTGGATGTGACGGGCGCTGCTCATCTGTTCGGTGGCGAGCAGGCGCTGCTCAAGCGGATTAGCGATTGCCTGAAGGCCCAGGGCTTTGCCGTGCGCGGCGCCATGGCCGGAACCGCGATAGCAGCGCGCGCCTTCGCCCGCTACCGCGATGGCGCCGTCATAGCCCCCGGCGAAGAAGCAGAGGCGATAGCTCCGCTTCCCGTTGCAGCCCTCAATCTCGATCCCATTACCACCCATGCCTTCCGCCGCGCCGGCCTCAAAACCGTGGGGCAGGTGGCGGGCCGCAAACGCACCGAGATGACGGCGCGCTTTGGCGCAGGCATGGTCGCAGCCCTCGATGCGGCCCTGGGCCATGGCGGACAGCCGCTCTCGCCGCGCTTGCCACTTCCCGACTACTGGAAGGAACAGGGCTTCGCCGAACCGATCGCCACCGAAGAGGTCATCCGCGCCACGCTCAAATCCCTCGCCGCCGCCTTGTCGGGCGTTCTGGAACAGCGCGGCGAAGGCGCGCGCCGCCTTGAAGCGGTATTCTTTCGCGCCGATGGCGCGGTGCGCCGCATCGCCATTGAAATGGGCGTGCCCACCCGCGAGCCCGTGGTCATCGAGCGGCTCTTCCGCGAAAAGCTGGATACGCTCGCCGATCCGCTCGATCCGGGTTTCGGCTTCGATCTCATCCGGCTTTCCGCCAGCCGCGTGGAACGTGCCCAATGCGAAGTGGCCGATTTCGATGCCAGCATCCATGAGAAGGCGGACATCAGCTTTCTGGTTGACCGTCTGGCCACGCGTTTTGGCAGCCAGCGCATTCTCGCCTTCCAGCCCAACGACACGCATATTCCCGAAGCGGCCTGGGTGGCTGTGCCGGCGCAATATGCGCAAGCCCTCAAGGCTGCTATGGAAAAAAATCCGCGAGCCCGGGGATGGCCCGCGCCGTCCGCTGCGTCTCTTCGCCCGGCCTGAACCTGCAACTCTTCTGACAACAATAGAAGGCGTCGCAACATCTGCGCTGGCGAAAAGTGCAACATGCTGTGACGCACTGCGAAGGGCCGGAGCGCATCGCGATGGAATGGTGGCGTCATGAGCTGCCCCAGCCGGCGCGCGATTACTTCCGCCTGGAGGATGGCGAAGGCCGGCGTTACTGGCTTTACCGTGCCGGTGTGCCCCCGCAATGGTTCCTGCATGGGGTTTTCGCATGAGTGCCTATGCCGAAATTGCGGTAACGACGAATTATTCGTTCCTGCGTGGCGCTTCGCATCCCGGGGAACTGATTAAGACGGCGGCGAAGCTTAGGCTTGCCGCCATCGGCATTGCCGACCGCAACACCCTGGCCGGCATCGTACGCGCCTATGCGGCGTTGCAGGTGATCGAAGAAAATAAGCCCAGGCTGCTGGTTGGCGCACGCCTTGTCTTCGTCGATGGCACGCCCGATATCCTCGCCTATCCCACGGACCGGGCCGCCTATGGCCGCCTCTGCAGGCTGCTGAGCGCCGGAAAATTGCGCGCCCCCAAAGGCGAATGCCATATCGCTCTCCACGATCTTCTCAAATGGCAGGAGGGCCTGCTGCTGGTGGTGATGGCGCCCCATCCCCAACGGAAGGAGCGGCTGGATGATTCTCCCAAAAAATTCTGGAACAAAAATCTTGCCCAGGAAGATGAGGAAGTGGGCGAACTGCCGGAAGAAATATATGCTCAGCAGTCCGCAAATAAGCTCCGGAGAAATCCAGTCTCTTTTGGAAAACCTCCTTCGCGCCGCACCCGGCAGGGTCTGGCTTGGGGCCTCCATGCCGCATAAGGGCGATGACCGCCGCCGCCTGCGGGAATGGCAGCGCGTGGCGCGCGCCGCAGGTGTGCCGCTGCTGGCCACCAATGATGTGCTCTATCACTGCCCCGAACGGCGCGAGTTGCAGGACGTCGTCACCTGCATCCGCGAGCATGTCACGCTGAACGAGGCGGGCCGGCTTCTCGAAGCCAATGCCGAACGGCATTTGAAATCGCCGGACGAAATGGCGGAGCTTTTCCACGAAGCGCCCGACGCCATCGCCGAAACCATCCGCTTCGCCGACCGGATCACCTTCTCCCTCGACCAGCTCAAATACAATTATCCCAACGAGCCCATACCCAGGGGAAAAACAGCGCAGGAGCATCTTGAGGAGATCTGCCTGGCAGGGCGCGGCATCGCGCTATGGCGGCGTCATCCCGGACAAGGTGCGCGCCACACTTGAAAAGGAATTGGCACTTATCGCCAAGATGGATATCGCGCCCTATTTCCTGACGGTCCATGACATCGTCAGCTATGCGAAGAGCCAGAACATTCTCTGTCAGGGGCGGGGCTCCGCGGCGAATTCCGCCGTCTGCTATGTGCTGGGCATCACCGCTGTCGATCCGATGCAGATCGACCTTCTGTTCGAACGCTTCATCAGCGAGGAGCGCAAGGAGCCGCCGGACATCGACGTCGATTTCGAGCATGAGCGGCGCGAGGAAGTCATCCAGAATGTCTATCGAGCGTTATGGCCGCCATAACGCGGCGCTGACCGCCACCGTCATCTGCTACCGCCCGCGCAGCGCCATCCGCGAAATCGGAAAGGTATTCGGCCTCACCGAGGACGTGACCGCAAATCTCGCCAGCGGCGTGTGGGGAAGCTGGGGCAGCGAATTGAAGGAAGGCCAGGTTCGGCAGGGCAGGCTTGATCCGTTCAATCGGGTAATCAAGCGCGCCGTGGAGGCTGCCAATGAACTGATCGGGTTTCCGCGCCATCTCTCCCAGCATGTCGGCGGCTTCGTGCTGACGCGAGACCGGCTCGACGAAATCGTGCCCGTGGGCCCCGCGACCATGGAGGACCGTCATTTCATCGAGTGGGACAAGGACGATATCGATACCTTGCGCATGATGAAGGTCGATGTGCTGGCGCTCGGCATGCTCACCTGCATCCGCAAAGCCTTCGACCTCATCCGCATCCATGGCGGCAAGCCCTATGATCTTGCCACCGTGCCGCGCGAAGATCCCGAGGTTTATGAAATGCTGCAGAAGGCCGATGCCATCGGCGTGTTCCAGGTCGAAAGCCGGGCCCAGATGAACATGCTGCCGCGGCTGAAGCCTGCAAAATTCTATGATCTCGTCATCGAGGTGGCCATCGTGCGCCCCGGTCCCATCCAGGGCGATATGGTCCATCCCTATCTGCAGGCGGCGCAGTGGCATCGAGAAAGTCGAATATCCGTCGCCGGGACCGAAGCATGGTGAAAAGAACGAGTTATTCGATGTGCTAAGCAAAACGCTGGGCGTTCCGCTGTTTCAGGAACAGGCGATGAAACTGGCCATCGTGGCGGCAGAATTCACCCCCGATGAAGCCAATGGCCTGCGCCGCGCCATGGCGACCTTCCGCAATGTCGGCACCATCGACAATTTCAAGGAAAAATTCGTGGGCCGCATGGTGAGGCGCGGCTATGAGCAGGAATTCGCCGAACGCTGCTTCAAGCAGATCGAGGGTTTCGGCTCCTACGGCTTTCCCGAAAGCCATGCCGCAAGCTTTGCCCATCTCGTTTACATTTCCGCCTGGATCAAAAAATTCCATCCCGCGGCCTTCGCCTGCGCGCTGCTGAATTCGCAGCCCATGGGCTTTTATGCGCCGGCCGAAATCGTTCGCGATGCCCGCGAGCACGACGTCGAGGTGCGCCATGTCGATGTGAATTTCAGCGACTGGGACAATACGCTTGAACTCTGCCTGGACGGGTCACTGGCGCTTCGCCTGGGCTTTCGCCAGGTCAGCGGCTTCCGCGAGGATTGGGCCAAGACGCTGCTCGCCTCCCGCGGCAATGGCTACCGTGCGGTGAGCGATGTCGCACGGCGGGTGCGGCTGCCGAAACGCGCCCTTATCATTCTGGCGGAGGCCGACAGCTTCCAGTCGATCAGCATGGACCGCCGCGAAATCCTCTGGGCCGTTCGCCGCATCGCCGATGACGATGCCTTGCCGCTGTTTGCCGCGCAATATGTGGAAGAGCAGACAGACGAAGAGATTGCACCCCTGCCGCCCATGCCGCTGAGCGAGCATGTTCTTGCTGACTACCAGATGCTGCGCCTGTCGCTTCGCGCCCATCTGATGTTTTTCCTGCGCGACCTGTTCCGCAGCGAAGGCGTTCTGGATTGCGCGCAAATCTCCGGGGCGAAAGACGGCATTGGCCGCTTCCTGTGCCGGCATCGTGCTGGTGCGCCAGATGCCGGGTGATTCAGGTGTCGTCTTCATGACGCTCAGCGACGAAGCGGGCGTTGCCAATGTCGTTGTTTGGCCCAGATTGGTTGAAACCTTCCGCCGCGAAATCATGGGCGGGCGGCTGTTGCTGGTCGAGGGCAGGGTGCAGCGCAGCCCCGAAGGCGTTGTTCATCTCGTGGCCGAACGCTTCTTCGACCGCTCACAAGAGCTGGAGCGCCTGTCGGAGGATGTGACCGAGGCGCCGTCTTTCCGCTCGCAGGCGGCCAAGCACCGCCATCCCCGCAATGTGCGCACCGTGCCGAAATCCCGGGATTTTCATTAACAGGCTGCTGATGAGTTGCCCCTTCTGGCATTGACGCCCGGCCTATTTCGCCATTTCGTCGACCAAGGCCAGCAGGCCTTTGAGAATTTCAAGGGGTGGCGGCGGGCAGCCCCCGATGTGCAGATCGACGGGAATGATATCCTTGACGGCGCCGACGCAGGCGTAGCTGCCGGCGAAGACACCGCAATTGGCGGCGCAATCGCCCACCGCCACCACCCATTTCGGCGACGGCGTTGCGGCATAGGTGCGTTCCAGTGCCTGGCGCATGTTCCAGGTCACCGGGCCGGTGACCAGCAGCACGTCGGCATGGCGGGGCGAGGCCACGAATTTCAGGCCGAACCGTTCGGCATCATAGACCGGGTTGTTGATGGCGTGGATTTCCAGTTCGCAGCCATTGCATGATCCGGCATCGATTTCACGAATTGCCAAGGACCGGCCAAGTCGGGCCCGCGCCTGCTTGCCCAGCGTATTGGCGAGTTCCGCCAAAGCAGCACTGCCGGGCTGCGGCGGAGCGATAACGGCGGAGCCTTCAATTAGCGATCTGAAGAGAAGTGAGCGCATGGTGTCCTACATGTCATGTCCGGAATAGGAGCAGTTGAATGACTTGTTGCAGAGCGGGAAATCTGCAACGATATTGCCTTCAATGGCGGCTTCAAGCAGTGGCCACTGGAAGCAGGATGGATCGCGGGCATGAAAATTCGCCAGTCGTGCCGCCTCGTCCAGCCGCAACGCGATGAACACATCGCCTCGGAAGCTCTCAACCATTGCAGCGCCTTCGCCGGCGCGCGCCTTGGGCATGGGGGACATAAGGGGGCCGGGAACCAGCAGCTTCAGCATCTGCCGGATGAGTGCAATGCTTGAGCGGACTTCCTCGATGCGGATCCACACCCGCGCGTCCACATCGCCTTCCTTGTGAAGAGCCATGGTAAAATCCAGTTTTTCGTATGGCGGATAGGGAAAATTCTGGCGCGTATCGAAGGCCCGGCCTGAGGCACGCCCGACATGGCCGCCGGCGCCAAAGCGCTGCGCAAGTTCTGCACTCACGATGCCTGTCGAAACCGTGCGGTCCTGTAACGATGGCGCCTCGTCATAGACCCTGACCACAGCTTCGAAACCCGCGGCGCAGCGCACAAGCAGCGCCTCGATCGCAGCAGCCCCTTCAGCCGAAAGATCGGCGGCCACGCCGCCCGGCACAATGCGGTCCATCATCATGCGGTGGCCGAAACACTCATTGGCAGTTTGCAGGATAGCTTCGCGTAAAAGCGTGCAATGGGCATGGAGCACCACGACGCTGGCATCATTGCAGATCGCGCCCACATCGTTCACATGGTGCGACAGGCGCTCAAGCTCCGCCATGATGGCGCGCAGCAAAACGGCGCGCGGCGGTGGCCGCCACTTGAGAGCAGCTTCGATGGCAAGTGCATAGGCAAAGGAATAGGCAACCGTGCTGTCGCCCGAAATGCGCGCTGCAATGCGCCCCGCCGTGGCGATATCGGACCCCCGGCACAGGGCTTCGATGCCCTTGTGGGCGTAACCGAGCCGCTCTTCAAGGCGCACCACCGCTTCGCCGTTGGCAGTGAAGCGGAAATGTCCGGGTTCGATGATCCCGGCATGAACCGGCCCCACGGCAATCTGATGCAGTCCTTCGCCTTCTGCCGCCATGAAGGCGTACGTGGTGTCTGGCCGGACAGCACCTTTCTTCAAGCCTGGCGGCGGGGACGGCCATTTGCCGTGATCGATCCAGTTGCGCGCATCGGGCAACCCTTTCGGTTCCACACCATGGAGATCGCGCAGGGTGCGTTCAAGGCGAATGGCGGCAGCATGGTTCTTGGCAACCGATGGGAAGCTGCCGCGCCTCAGTGGCAATGAAACGATGACCCGTAGCTTGAGTGCCGGAGCACCAAGCGCCATGTGGGCGGCATCGCCGTCGATCCAAAGCGCCAGCAAATCCTGCAGGCCCTGGGCGCAGCCCATGGCAAGGCAGATCCAGTCCCGCTCATCGATCTGGAGACGTATGAAACCGTCGGGGCTCGCCTTGAGTTTAGCGATCAGTGAGGCGGCGGCTATGGCGACAGGGCGCTTCATTTGAGCATCTCGGCAGCGCGTTCGAACCAGCCCACCAGCGTCGGCGGCAGATAAATGCCGGCGATGAGAACCAGCCCGAGATGGATTATGAGCGGAACGGAGGAGGCGCGAACCTTGTGCGCGGGCTCCGTCGGTTCGCCAAACAGCAGGTCCTGCAGGCGCCACAGCAATGCACCGAACCCCACGAGCAGCCCAAAGGCCGGGAATATGGCGAGCCAGGGCGCCCGCGCAAAGGTGGTGGTGAGGATCAGGAACTCGCTCATGAAAACGCCGAATGGCGGCAGTCCCGAGATCGCAAAGACCCCCACGGCCAGGCCGATCGCAAGACCGGGATGGGTGACACTCAGTCCCCGGATTCCGGCAATGCGCTGGGTATTCTTGGCCTGCGCCACGTGGCCCACCGCAAAGAAGATGGCCGATTTGGTCAGGCTGTGCATTGCCATGTGCAGGAGCCCGGCAAAATTGGCCAGGGGCCCGCCCATGCCGAAAGCAAAAGTGATGAGCCCCATGTGCTCGATGGAGGAATAGGCAAACAGCCGTTTGATGTCGCGCCGCTGGTACAGCATGAAGGCGGCAAAGATCAGCGAAATCAAGCCCATGACGATCATGACGGGGCCGGGATCGATGGCCTCCGGATGGGCCGAGACGATCATCTTGAAGCGCAGCAGCGCATAAAGCGCCACATTGAGCAGCAGGCCCGAGAGCACGGCCGAAATCGGCGTCGGCCCTTCCGCATGGGCATCGGGCAGCCAGGCATGGAGCGGCGCCAGGCCCACCTTGGTGCCATAACCGATCAGCAGGAAGATGAAAGCGAGGTTGAGCAGCGAGGCATCGAGCTGCGGCGCGGCAGCCTGCAAAAGGCTCCAGGTCATCGCGGGCGCACCTTCGCCAAGGGCTTTCTGGCCCGCGAGATAAATGAGGATGGTGCCGAAGAATGCAAGCGAAATGCCGACGCTGCCGAGGATGAAATATTTCCACGCCGCCTCGATGGCCGACGGCGTGCGGTAGATGCCGACCATGACCACGGTGATCAAAGTTGCCATTTCGAGGCCCACCCACATCAGCCCGATGTTGTTGGCGGTGAGCGCCACATTCATCGACCCCATCATGCCGAGAAACATGGCATGATAGAAGCGCACGAACAGCGGCGTGAGCTTGCCGGTTTCGATCTCGTGGCCGATATAGCTGGCGCTGAACACCGACGTGGTAAGGCCCACCAGGGTGTTGAGGATGATGAAGAGGATGTTCATGTCGTCGACGATGAGGTAGCTGCTCGCTCCGGCGTCGACGAAAAGCAGCGACACGCCGGCGAGGAAGGTGGCAAACATGGCGAGAACATTGCCTGCCGCCGAGGCCCGGTAGTCCGGCACCAGGACCAGGACTGCCGCCGAGACGAAGGGAATGCCAATGACCAATGCGACGGACGTCATCATTTGGTGTCGCCCCTGACATGTTCGAGGGCCTCGATATCGACGCTGTCAAAGCGTTCGCGGATGCGGAACACAAACACCGCAAATACAAAAAGTGCGATGAGCACCGAGAAAGCGACACTGACCTCGACGACGAGCGGCATGCCGCGCGCCCCGGTGGCAGCGAGAATCAGGCCGTTTTCCAGCGACATGAAGCCAACGATCTGGGTGACGGCATTGCGCCGCGTGATCATCATCAGCATTCCGAGGAGAATGATGGCGAGCGCCAGCGCCAGTCCTTCACGCGTGAATAGATCCGCCGCCACTGTGATCTTGAGAACCAGCATCAGCGACAGCGACGTGAGCGCCAGGCCGAGCAGGAGTGTCTTGCCGACGCCGACGACCTGCTCCACATCGCGGTGAACGCCGAGGCGCACGATCATCTTGTGCAGTGCCACCGGGATGACGATGCCCTTGAGGCACAGCGCCAGCGCCGCAGTGATGAAAAGATGCGGGCGCTGCTGCGTCCAGGCTTCCCAGCCTACCGCCATCGAGAGCACGATGGCCTGCGCCGCAAAGATATTGAGCACGGCGAAGATGCGGTCCTGGTAGAGCAGGGCGAAACTCGCAACCAGCATCAGGCCGGCGAGAAGATGCGAGACATCATAGGCGTGATTCAATTGAGCACCTCGCGCGTCAGGAAGGCGAGGAGAATGGCCAGGAAGGCAAAGACAAATGCGCCGCCGAGGAATTCGCCGACACGGAACACCCGCATCTTGGCGATGCTCACTTCCCAAACCCCAAGCAGCACGGCACCGATCGTAAGTTTCACAAGATAGGCTGCGATACCGGTGAGCCATGCGCCGGAACCGGCAGCGGCCGGCGCCATGCCGAAGGGCAGGAACAGGCAGGCGATGAGCGAGATGTAGAGAACCAGTTTCAACTGGGCGGCCACCTCGATCATGGCGAGGTGACGTCCGGAATATTCCAGCACCATGGCTTCGTGCACCATGGTGAGTTCAAGGTGTGTCGCCGGATTATCCACTGGGATGCGAGCATTCTCAGCCAGCGCTACTATGACCAGCGCCACCAATGCGAGGCCCAGAGATACCCGCACTGTGACGGGCGCGGAGATCAGGAATTCCGCGACTTCCGGCAGTCGCGTCGTTCCCGCCGACAGCGCCATCGTCAAAACTACAAGCAGCATTGCGGGCTCCGCCAGTGTTGCGATCATCATTTCGCGCGAGGAGCCAATGCCGCCGAAACTCGTGCCCACATCCATGCCGGCGAGTGCCAACAGGGCCCGCGCCGCGCCGAGAAGTGCGACGAGCGCCACCGCGTCAGCCGCCCAGTTGAACATGAGGCCCGAGGCAAAGGTTGGAACCAGGGCCGCTGCCACCCAGGTGAAGGCCAGAATGGCATAGGGCGCGGAGCGGAAGAACCACGAAGCGTTTTGAGCGACGACCGCTTCCTTGCGCAGAAGCTTGATCAGGTCGCGGTAGGGCTGAATAATGGGCGCCCCCTGCCGCCGCATGAAGCGGGCCTTGGTGCGGCGCGTGATGCCGGTAATGGCGGGCGCCACCAGAAGCACCAGAAACATCTGGATCGTTTGGCCAAACAGAAGGGTGAGTGTCTCGCCCATCAGAACCACACCGCCGCAATGAGAAGCAGGACAATGAGCGCGCTGAACACCAGCATGAGATAATTTCTGATCGTCAGGAACTGCAGCGTGTTCAGCCGCTCGGACAGGCTGACAACGGCGCGTGCCGGTGCTGCATAAAGCAGCTCCCACGCATAATCATGCAGCCGCACAGTGAGGCGCGCGGCGCGGTTGTCGCCGGGTTGCGGCATGTCGATGGTTTCGGAAGCGCCAAAGACCGCCCCACCATAAACCCGCCGCAAGGGCTGCGAAAAGCTCGACGCGCTGTATTGCGTGAGCGGCGAAGGATCCGGAAATCCACAATCCCAAGCCGGGCCAAGCCTGGTGCGCCGGCCCGAGAGGTGATGCACCAGCAGTGTTACCAGCAGGCCGGAGACGAGCAGGAAGATCGCAATCGTCGGCGCATCATAGATGCTGCGCGCCGCATCGAAAGCGACCAGCGAGAAGGGCTGTGGGGCCGGTGCCTGCAGCTGGCAGCGGCACCCCGGCGAACGTTTGAAGCAAGGGCTGGATTGCCGAAATCGTGACGCCACCAAATAATCCGCCAAGCAGGCACAGGCCGGCAAGCAGGGCCATCGCCACTTGCTGCGGCCGTGCCGTTTCATGGGCTTCGGCAGCCTCCTTGCTGCGCGGACGGCCAAGATAGACAATGCCGAAAGCGCGCACGAAACAGGCCGCGGCAAGGGCAGCGGCCAGGGCCAGCATGGCGCCTACGGCAGGCGACATGAAGCGCAGGATGGGCTCGGGAAATGCCGGTCCCGCAAGCACCGCTTGAAACAGCAGCCACTCGGAGACGAAGCCATTGAACGGCGGCAGGGCGGAGATCGACATGGCGCCAACCAGCCAAAAGGCGGCGGTGACCGGCATGCGGTAAATCAATCCGCCAAGCCCGTCGAAATCGCGCCGTCCCGTGGCGTGCAGCACCGCACCTGCGCCGAGAAAGAGCAGTGACTTGAACCACGAGTGGTTGAGGCAATGAAGCAGGGTTGCCGCCATCGCCACGGCAGCCGCTGCCGCGAGCCCGGAGGCTTTGAAAGCCAGCGCCAGGCCAAGGCCCACGAAGATGATGCCGATATTCTCCACCGTCGAATAGGCAAGGACGCGCTTCAAATCATGATCAAGCACGGCGTAGAGAAGGCCAAGCACCGCCGTCGCGGCGCCAAGGAGCAGGAAGGGCAGGGCCCACCACCAGACAGGTGTTCCCAAGAGGTCGAAGACGATGCGGATCAGGCCGTAGATTGCGACCTTGGTCATGACACCGCTCATCAGGGCAGAGACATGGCTGGGGGCTGCCGGATGGGCAAGCGGCAGCCAGGCGTGCAGCGGTGCGATGCCGGCCTTCGAGCCGGCCCCGAAAATGGCGCCGGCGAGAACGAGCCCGGAAACGAGTGGCCCGGGTGGAACGGCGCGGATCGCGTCGAAGGCATAGTTGCCGGCCGCACCGGCAAGTCCACCGAAGGCAAACAGCAGCGAGGCCGTGCCAATTGCTGCCATCACCAGGTAGACATGCCCCGCGTGGCGGTTGTCGGCATCCCTATGGCGCGAGACAACGAGAACCCACGAGGTGAGCGACATCAACTCCCAGGAAAACAGGAAGCCGAAGGCATCGCCGGCAATGAGGACAAGGTTCATTGCCAAGGCGTAGGCCGGGAAGAACGGTTCGACCCGCGCTGAGATATCCCGGTCGCGGTCAAGTCCCAACCCGTAAATAGCGGTGGTCAGCACACCGAGATTTACGATGAGACCGAAAAAGGCTGACAGGGCATCGAGCTTTATGTGCAGCCCAATGACCGGCAGGCCAAGCGGCAGTCTAAATCCGGTATTTGTGTCGGCAAGCAATGCGGCAAGTCCGGCACCTGCGGCCACCGCTGCTGCCACGATGCAGGCGGGATAGACTGCGGCGAGCGCTGTCTTGTGCCGATGGAAGACAGCTGCGAAGACGGCCACTGCTGCATAAAGTACGATCGCCACCAGCAGGAACGCAAGTTGCGGAGCAGCGGAAAAGTCCATGCCGGTCATTTGGATGACTCTTTGAATCGGACGCCGCGGCCGCCGCCACTGCTCGTGGCGCCGTCACCAATTATTTCAAGGCCGGCCTTGTCGAGTGCCTCAAGAACTTTCATGAGGCTTGAAACAATACCCCGGACATTGTCGGGACTTGCTTCCATGCGCTGGATGGTCGGCAAGGACACATCGGCCAAATCAGCCAATTTCTGCTGGTCGATGCCAAGCAAAGCGCGGGCGGCGCGTAATTGGGGTGCAGTGATCATTGGAGTAGAATGGAGTCAGGCAGACCCAACAACTTCTCCCTCCCCCTTGTGGGGAGGGCCGGGGTGGGGGTCTGGTAGTCTAAAAAAGTGTTGTGAATACAAGGGTAGGGGCCGGAGCGACCCCCACCCTTAATCCCTCCCCACAAGGGGGAGGGAAAAATGCATTTGATTCCATCAAGGATCATTTCGCTCTAGAAGCACGTAGAATGCATGTATTATACATCAGCATTGATGTTTTTCAACTAAAAATCCATTGACTTGCTAAAGATCGGCTAGAAAATCGGCCAATTCAAACGGATTTTGAATTATTACTATTTTATATCAATAAGATGATTAGATAAAAGATCGGCCAAACGAGAAGAAGTCCATAGGCAGTTGGCACCTTCACAACCCGCCCCGATAAGTGCTTCACGCCGTGGGCAGCCGGTAATCCTTGAAGCGCTCGCGCAGCTGGAGCTTTGAGATTTTGCCCGTGGCCGTATGGGGAATATCATCGACGAAAGCGACGTCGTCCGGCATCCACCATTTGGCGACCTTGCCGGTCATATGCGCCAGCACTTCATCCTTTGTGACTTCCATGCCGGCTTTCTTGACAACGACCAGCAACGGCCGCTCGTCCCATTTCGGATGGGGCAGGCCGATGGCCGCGGCTTCCGCCACGCCGGCGCAGCCGACCGCGGCGTTTTCGAGGTCGATGGAGGATATCCATTCGCCGCCCGATTTGATCACGTCCTTTGAGCGGTCGGTGATCTGCATGAAGCCCCATTCATCGATGGTTGAAACATCGCCCGTATCAAACCAGCCGTCCGCATCGAAAGCGGATGCCCCTTCGCCCTTGAAATAGGCAGAAGAGATGGCAGGCCCCCGGACCTTCAGGCGGCCGAAGACCTTGCCGTCATGGGCAAGCTCCTCATTCTTGTCATCGGTGATTTTCATGTCGATGCCGAAACCAGGCCGGCCCTGCTTCAGCTTTTCTTTCCATTTTTCCGCCGGCGGGAGATCCAGCATCGTGCCTTTCAGCCTGCTCAACGTGCCCATTGGGCTCATCTCCGTCATGCCCCAGGCATGAATGACGTCAACACCGTATGTCTCGACAAAGGCGCGCATCATGGGCTCCGGGCACGAGGCGCCGCCGATCAGCACCCGTTCCAGATAGGGAAGCTTCAGCGTTGGATTTTGCTCGAGATATTGCAGGAGCATGAGCCAGATCGTGGGCACCGCCGCCGTCATCGTCACCCGTTCCGTGTCGAGAAGTTCAAACACCGAAGCGCCGTCGAGCTTGGCGCCTGGCAAGACGAGTTTGGTTCCGGCCATCGGACAGGCGAAAGCGAGCGACCAGGCATTGGCATGGAACATCGGCACCACGGGCAGAGTGGTATCGCGGCTGTGGAGCGCAAACGCATCGGCACCCGTAATCGTCATGGCGTGGAGCACGTTGGAACGGTGGGAATAGACCACACCCTTGGGATTGCCGGTTGTGCCGCTGGTATAGCACAGGCCGCAGGCGGTATTCTCGTCAAGCTTTGGCCATTCGAAACCTTCGTCGCCCTGGCCAAGAAATTCCTCGTAGCAAATTACATTTCTGAGTTTCGTTTCAGCCGGCATATGGGCCCGGTCCGTCATGACGACGAAACCCTTCACCATCGGCAACTTGTCCTGCAGCTTTTCGAAGATCGGCACGAAAGTGAGATCGGTGAAAATCCACTGATCCTCGGCATGGTTGATGATGTAGATCAGCTGCTCGGCAAAGAGGCGCGGGTTCAGCGTGTGAACTACGGCGCCCAGGCCCATGAGGCCATACCAGATTTCCATGTGGCGATAGCCGTTCCACGCCATAGTCGCGATGACCGAGCCCTTCTTGGCCTTGAGGTGTTTCTTGGCAGCGCTTGCAAGGGCGCGCGAGCGGCGGTCAAGATCGCGGTAGGTCTGGCGGTGGATCGGGCCTTCGACGGACCGTGATACGATTTCCTGCTCGCCATGCCAGCGCGCGGCATGATCAAGCACACGGTGCACCAGCAAAGGCCAGTCCTGCATGAGACCTTTCATGTTTTCCTCCCCTATCCGCGCTCTTTCTCGTTCTTGTGGTTACGGCGAGACTGGCAGATTAGTTGCAAGATCATGTCCGGACAGCACCCCCGCTGGCAAGTAACTTCTGCGCCAGATTTTGCGGCGAGGCTCACCTAACCTCTCGCATTCCGGCTTTGACACGGGCAATGGCTGACAGAGGTCAGTGTTTACGTGACAACACTGCGTCGGTGGGATTAGGCTATTGATGGAGACTCACGGCAAGATGGAGCGGCAACGCCTATCGCTGCCAGACAATCAGGGCAGTATTTTGCCTTTCAGGAGATGCCTTTATGAGAGATGCGGTTATTACAGGCTATGTCCGCTCGCCATTTCATTTTGCCAGCAAGGGCGCGCTGGCCAGGACGCGTCCGGACGATTTGGCCGCCGCGGTGGTGAAGGGGCTTGTCGGCAAGACCGGAATTGATCCGAAGGACGTGGAAGACCTGTTGCTGGGCTGTGCCTTCCCGGAGGGCGAGCAAGGGCTCAACGTGGCGCGGCTCATATCCTTCATTGCCGGCCTGCCGCAGTCCGTAAGTGCCGCCACCATCAACCGCTTCTGCGGCTCTTCCATGCAGGGAATTCATTCAGCCGCAGGGGCCGTTGCCTTGGGCGCCGGTGAGGTTTTTATCTGCGCCGGGATCGAAAGCATGAGCCGGATTCCCATGATGGGATTCAATCCGATGCCCAATCCTGCCTTGGCGGAAAACATGCCGGCCTCCTATGTATCGATGGGAATTACCGCCGAGAACGTCGCAAAAAAATATGCGATCTCGCGCCAGGAGCAGGAGGAATTCGCCGTTGCCAGCCATGTGAAGGCAGCCAAGGCGCAGCAACAGGGCAAGCTGAAGGACGAGATCATTGCCATGCCCGGTGCTGCGGAAGACGGCTGCATCCGCGCCGATACGTCGGCGCAGGCCCTGGCCGCACTGAAGCCGGCTTTCGACCAGGCGGGCGTGGTGACGGCGGGAACGTCATCGCCGCTCACCGATGGCGCGGCTGCCTGCCTCGTTACGTCCGAGGCTTATGCAAAAGCCCACAAGCTTCCAATCCTCGCACGAATCAAAAGCGTTGCGGTCGCAGGCTGCAGCCCGGAACTCATGGGCATCGGGCCCGTGGTGGCAACGCGGAAAGCGCTGGAGCGGGCAGGGCTGTCCATCAATGATATCGACATCATCGAACTGAACGAGGCTTTTGCGTCGCAGGCCATAGCTTGTATCCGCGATCTCAAGATAGACATGAGCAAAGTGAACCTGGATGGCGGCGCTTTGGCGCTGGGCCATCCCCTGGGCGCTACTGGCGCCCGGATTACTGGCAAGGCTGCGTCGCTCTTGAAGCGCGAAGGCAAGCGATATGCGCTGGCAACCCAATGCATCGGCGGCGGCCAGGGCATTGCCACCATTCTCGAGGCAGTGTGAAGATGCCGGAAATTGAATCCTCACCTCTGTCATCCCGGCGAAAGCCGGGCACCCAGGTCACTTATTCCAACCAGCACGCGAGCATGCGGAAAGCCTGGGTCCCGACGTTCGTCCGGGGATGACGAAGGACTGTTTGAAAACCGACGCGGAGATAAGAGTCCTTCGATGACGATCACAATTTCCAAGGCCTGCGTCATCGGAGCAGGGGTCATGGGCAGCGGCATTGCCGCCCATATCGCCAATGCCGGCGTGCCTGTCCTGCTGCTTGATATCGTGCCGCCAAATTCAACTGACCGCAGCAGCATTGCCAAGGCAGCGCTGGAACGTCTGGCCAAAGCCGATCCGGCCCCCCTGATGTCGCGCTCTGCCGCCAGGTTGATCACGCCTGGAAACATCGAAGACGACCTCAAGCAACT
Source organism: uncultured Alphaproteobacteria bacterium (assembly GCA_963810045.1). Lineage (GTDB taxonomy): Bacteria > Pseudomonadota > Alphaproteobacteria > Rhizobiales > Aestuariivirgaceae > Aestuariivirga. The sequence continues at coordinate 304,474 of CAWELV010000027.1, forward strand.
CGCCGATGTCGATTGGATCATCGAGGCGGTGGCCGAAAGGCTGGACATCAAACAGGGGCTCTATCGCAAGATCGAAGCTGCCCGCAAACCGGGTTCAATCCTCTCATCAAACACATCGACACTTCCCCTGAAGATGCTGATGGCGGGAATGCCCGAAAGCATCGCCCGGGATTTCTGCATTACCCACTTCTTCAATCCGCCGCGCTATATGCGGCTGCTGGAAATCGTGGGTGGGAAAGACACGCGGTCCGAGGTCACCAGCACCATCACGGCCTTCGCCGACGAGAGGCTTGGCAAAGTGGTAGTGAAGGCCAAGGACACGCCGGGTTTTATTGCCAACCGCATCGGGGTCTTCTGGATACAGGCTGCTGTTTCCGCAGCACGTGAACTTGGTCTGACCGTGGAGGAGGCCGATGCGGTGATGAGCCGCCCGATCGGCGCACCAAAAACCGGCATCTTCGGTCTTATGGATATAGTGGGCCTTGATTTGCAGCCGCAAGTCGATGCGTCATTCCGCATGGCACTGCCCAAGGACGATGCTTATCGCTCGCTGCCTTCCGACTTTCCCGCTGCTCACAAAAATGATCGCCGAGGGTTACACCGGCCGCAAGGGCAAGGGCGGCTTCTATCGCCTGAATACGTCTGGCGGAAAAAGGCTGAAGGAATCGATCAGTCTCAAGACCGGTGAATATGCTGCGTCCGTGCCAGCCAAGCTCGAATCCGTCGATGCGGCAAAGGGAGGTCTCCGCGCCCTGGTCACCCATAAGGATAAGGGCGGCCAATTTGCATGGGGCACGCTTTCAAAAATGCTGGCCTATGCCGCGGGCCTGGTGCCGGACATCGCCGATGACATCGTTTCTGTCGATCTCGCCATGAAGGCAGGTTTCAACTGGAAGCATGGTCCCTTTGAAATGATCGATGCGCTGGGCTGCGACTGGTTCATGGCAAGGCTGACAGCCAGTAGCATTCCCGTGCCGCCTCTGCTGATGGCAGCGGTGATGAAGGGCGGATTCTACAAAACGGTGGAAGCAGGCCTGCAGCAGTTGGACGTTGACGGCTCCTACAAACCTGTGCCCCGAATGTCAGGCGCGCAGCAGCTTTCCGACTGCAAGCGGGGAAGAAAGCCCCTCGCAAGGAACGGTTCGGCCAGCGTCTGGGACATTGGAGATGGCGTGGCCTGCCTCGAGTTCCATAGCAAGATGAATTCCCTTGATCCCGATAGTCTCGCCATGGTGCAGCAGGCCGTCGACATTGTTGGAGAAGGCATGCGCGCCCTCGTCATTCACAATGAGGCCGAGAATTTTTCCGTCGGCGCCAACATTGGTCTCGCCCTCTTTGCCGCAAATCTTGCCGTGTGGCCAACGCTGGACCAGTTGATCGTCCAGGGCCAGTCGGTGATGCGCGCGCTCAAGTTTGCAAAGTTCCCCGTGGTGGGAGCGCCCAGCGGCATGGCCTTGGGCGGCGGCTGTGAAATTCTGCTCCACTGTTCGGCCGTGCAGGCCCATGCGGAAACCTACATGGGCCTCGTTGAAGTGGGAGTTGGCATAATTCCAGCCTGGGGCGGCTGCAAGGAAATGCTGATCCGTAACCAGCCCGGCCCCCGGGAGCCCCAGGGGCCCATGCCCGCCGTGATGGCGGCCTTCGAGCAGATTTCCCTGGCTAAGGTTTCGAAATCCGCCGCCGATGCCAAGGAGATGAAACTTCTGCGCAAGACCGATGGCATCACCATGAACCGCGACAGGCTGCTGGCCGATGCCAAGGCCCTGGCGCTCAAGATGGTGGCTGCTGGCTACAAGCCGCCCGATCCCGTTGAACTTCGCCTGCCCGGCGCCACGGCCCGTGCGGCACTCAAGCTTGCCGTCGATGGCTATGCCCTGCAAGGACTTGGCGTTCCCCCATGATGTCATCGTCGCGGGCCACCTCGCCAATGTGCTTTCCGGCGGCGACACGGATGTGATGGATACGGTTGATGAAGACCGCGTGATGAAGCTCGAGAAGCGAGCCTTCATGGCGCTTGTTAAGACCGGGCCGACGCTTGCCCGCATGGAAGCCATGCTGGCTGACGGAAAGCCATTGCGGAATTGAGGTGAGAGATGCCTAGATTACAAAGCGCCCCTTCGCGACATGCAGTTCATCCTCTTCGATGTCTTGAAGGTGCAGGATTCCGCCAACGCCTTCCCTCTTATGCCGAAGCAACCCCCGATCTCATCAATGCCATCCTCGAAGAGGCGGGCCGCTTCTGCGAAAATGTGTTGCAGCCCTTAAATCGCAGTGGCGACGAGGAAGGCTGCCACTTCGAGCAGGGAACGGTAACAACACCCAAAGGCTTCAAGGAGGCTTACAACAAATACGTTGAAGGCGGCTGGACCGGCCTTGCCTGCGATCCCGAATATCGGCGGGCAGGGGCTCACTTCGCCCGTGAACTTCGCGGTTGAGGAAATGATCTGCTCCGCCAATCTTTCCTTCGGCCTGTTTCCCGGCCTCACCCACGGCGCCTACAATGCGCTGCGGGCCCATGCCACCGAAGAATTGAAACGAACCTACTTGCCGAAAATGGTCGATGGCTCCTGGGCTGGCACCATGTGCCTGACCGAGCCCCAGTGCGGCACTGATCTCGGCCTCATCAAAACCCGCGCTGAACCTGCCGCTGACGGCTCTTTCAGAATTCATGGCACGAAGATTTTTATTTCGGCGGGCGAACATGATCTGACCGAAAACATTGTTCATCTGGTTCTGGCGCGGCTGCCTGACGCGCCGCCCGGCGTGCGCGGCATTTCGCTTTTTGTCTGCCCAAAGTTTCTGCCAAAACCCGATGGCACGGTGGGAACACGAAATGCGCTGGCCTGTGGTGCGCTTGAAAAGAAGATGGGGATCAAGGCCTCGCCCACCTGCGTGATGAATTTTGACGGCGCGACGGCATGGCTGGTGGGTGCACCCAACAAGGGCCTGCCCGCCATGTTCACCATGATGAATGCGGCGCGCCTCATGGTGGGAATTCAGGGTCTGGGCATCGCCGAGGCGGCCTATCAGGGTGCTGCGACCTACGCCAAGAGCCGGTTGCAGATGCGCGCCCCAACCGGCGCAAAATTTCCCGACCAACCCGCCGACCCCATCATCGTTCATCCGGATATTCGTCGGCTGCTGATGAAGATGAAAGCCATGACTGAAGGTTGCCGGGCTTTGGCGCTTTGGATTGGCCACGAGCTTGATATTGCCACGAGCCATCCGGACGCCGAAAGGCGCGAGGCCGCCGACGACCTCGTGGCTCTCATGACGCCCATTGTGAAATCCATGCTCACCGATCTGGGCTTCAGCGCCGCCAACGACGGCATGCAGGTTTTTGGCGGCCATGGCTATATCCGGGAAAACGGCATGGAGCAGCTCGCGCGCGATGCGCGCATCACCCAGATCTACGAAGGCACCAACGGCATTCAGGCGCTCGATCTCGTAGGCCGGAAGCTGCCCATGGGCACAGGGCGTTTGGCGCGCCGGTTCTTCCATCCGGTGGCGGCCGACCTCGAACGCATGGCCGGTGTGCCGGGCATGATGGATTTCATCATGCCCATGGCCAAGGCCTTTGGCAGGTTGCAGCAGGCAACACTCTGGCTGGGCAAGGCCGGGACGGCAAATCCCGATGATGCGGGCGCTGCGGCAACCGAATATCTCCGCATGTTCGGGCTTGTCGCCATCGGTTACATGTGGTGCCGTATGGCGGAAACCGCGCAGGCCAACAGCGCCGACAGTTTCAACGCCGCCAAACTCGCAAGCGCAAGATTCTATATGGCCAAGATGCTTCCCGAAACCGGCAGCCTTCTCTCCAGCATAACCACAGGCTCGGCCTCCGTGATGGCCCTCGCCGAGGATGCCTTTCTGAAATTGGGCAAATTTTCGCCGGGGAAGAAAGCGGCGCTCCGCTTCCGGGGTAGATTTCACGATGTCAAACAGCGGCGGCGGGAAATCCCGCCTGGAGCTGCCGGAACTGGGGGGAACGTTACGCCCCAGGCCCGGAGGCCCCATCCACCCCATCAAGGCCCCTGTCATGATCAGGAACCCTTCCGGGAGGGACCTCTCACATTTAGTGAATAGGAATAAAAACGTCAAGGGATAAATTCACATTTGTACTGGTTCAAGGGTCATCCGGGTGGCTTTTTCGGCCGCTCGGATTTCTGGCAGAAATTTAAATGAACTTTTAGCACAATTGCCCTAGGTTATCGGGGCAGGAGGTCGACGCGATGAGCGGCAGCCCCGTAATGAACATTAACGAACCGTTTTACCAATGGTGTGTAAGGGGTTTCACGCTGTTGCGCCGCCGTGTTGGCATGAACATTGCGGTCCATGCCGAAGACGGGGTGATCGAGAACGGCCAGATTTTCCAGTTCAATCATTTCGCCCGGTTTGAAACTATCGTTCCGCAATACTTTATTTACCAGGCCACTGGAGCCTATTGCCGCTGTGTGGCTACCCATGAATTGTTTGAGGGCAATGACCGCTTCGCCAAATTGCTCTGGGGTGTCGGCGCCGTGCCCAACAATCACCCGGGGCTGCTGGCCTTCCTGGCCGCCGAAATCCTGCGCGGCCGCAAGGTAATCATTTTTCCGGAAGGCGGGATAAACAAGGAGCGGCGGATCGCCACCGCACCGGCGTTGCCGATCCTGGAAACATTGCGCCCTCAATATGGCCATCGCAACGGCGCCGCGGCGCTGGCCGTGGTTCTTGAAATTTTCAAAAAGCGCATCCTCTCCGTGCTTGAGGCAGGTGACCTGCAGCGGCTTGACCGCTGGGTGGCAGCCCTTGGGCTTGCCGACCAGACAGCGCTGATTGCCGCCGCGCGCAAACCCTCGCTGATTGTTCCTTCCAACATTACCTTTCACCCCATCCACACCGGCGACAATATTTTGCGCAAGGCGGCGGAATTCTTTTTCAAAGTGGGTGAGAAAGCCAAGGACGAATTCCAGGTCGAGGGCAACCTGCTTCTGCGCAATACCGATATGGACATCCGCTTCGGCCAGCCATTTCATCCCGATGTCGCCTGGAACCTGGCGGACCGCATGATACTGAGCCGCATCTTCGAACAGATCGACAGCCTCGATGAGCTTTTCGGCCTGAAGAACACCGCGAGCCGCTGGGTTGACCGTATGGCGGCACTCACCATGCGGCGCACCACGCAACGCCTGCGCGACTTGTGCATGACTGAAATGTATGCCCGGGTCACCGTCAACCTCAGTCACCTTGCATCGCGGCTCATCATGCGCCTTTTGGAGCAGGGCGAAACCGAGGTTGAGAAAAGCCGCTTCCACGGTCTTCTCTATGCGATTGTCAAGCAGGTGCAGCAGCAGCCGGGCCTCCATCTGCACCGGTCGCTGACCGACCCTGAAGCCTATGACGGCGTTCGTGACGGCACGAGCAAGTCGCTTCTGCAGTTTTTCGAAACTGCGGCGGCTTCGTCATTGATTGAAATCACCGCGAGCCATTACTGTTTGCTGCCAGCCCTGCGCGGCGGCAACAGCAAACGGGATCCGCGCCTTGAGAATGTTGTTCGCATCTATGCCAATGAAATCGCCGCACTTGAGGGCGTCACAAAGATTGTCGAGCAGGCCGTGCCGGCCGAAGGTGCAGCTCTGGCGCACCTTCTCTTTGACGATGAATTGCGCAGCTTTGCCAAGTCGAGGCAGAGCTTCACACAATCCCGCCATGCCGCGATCAACGGCCAGGAAACCGCAAGCCAAACCGGCGAACCCTATTTCATCGTTCCGGCAAGCCCCGCAAAACCCGGGGTGCTTCTGGTGCATGGCCTTCTTGCCTCTCCTGCCGAACTTAAAGCTCTGGGACAGCGCCTTGCCGATATGGGCCACCCGGTTCTCGGCGTCAGATTGAAGGGCCACGGCACCTCACCTTGGGATTTGCGTGAGTGCAACTGGCAGGATTGGCTCGCCTCGGTGCGCCGGGGCTATGAGATCATGTCGCACCTGACGCAAGAGGTGCTCGTCATTGGCTTTGCAACCGGCGCCTCGCTGGCCCTGCACCTTGCAGCGAGCCGCCCGCCGGGCCTCGCCGGCGTGGTTTCGGTTTCGGCCCCGCTTAGCTTCCGGCCTCGCAGCGTGGTGTTTGCCTCGCTGATTCATGGCCTCAACAAGCTCAGCGAATGGGTCTATGTCCAGGATGGCGTCAAGCCATTCCTGCCTCGCGATCCCGAGCATCCGGACATCGATTACCGCAACATGCCGGTACGCGGCCTGGTCGAGTTGCGCAAAGTGGCCGATGAACTCAAGCGCTGCCTGCCGCAGGTCGTCTGCCCCGTGACAATTATTCAGGGTACGGACGATCCAATTGTCGACCCCGCCAGCGCCCGGCTTATCCATGATCGCATCGGCTCGGCTCAGAAATCGCTGCACATGATCCCGTCACAACGCCACGGAATTCTGCACGAGGACATTGCCGGCACCCAGGCGCTGGTTGTCTCCCTGCTTGACAGCCATGGCTGCCCCGTTGATCCAGACAACGCCTCCGCGCGCAGCACTCCTGCCAAGAATCAGTGCGACGATGACGGGCGTTTTCGCACCGCTGCTGCACCGCTTCGGCAAACGCATCCGCAGGACAAATCCTGTCTAAAGGCATCGGCAGGGCTGGTGCATCTTGTCCATCTCTAGGCTAATCATTCGGGTTGTTGTCCAGGAAAGTCGAGACCATGCTGCCGCCAACCCGCACACTGTATTTCGAAGACCTCTCCATCGGTTTGAGCGAGAGCTATGAGAAGGAAGTAAAATCCTCAGATGTGGTGGGCTTTGCCGAAATTACCGGCGACCGAAATCCCATCCACCTTTCTGAACATTTCGCTGCGAAGACCCCTTTCGGAGGCCGCATTGCCCATGGCCTCTATACGGCAAGTCTGATTTCTGCGGTGATCGGAACGAGACTGCCGGGACCAGGAGCAATCTACATGTCGCAGACCTTGAATTTCAGGGCACCGGTGAAGATTGGCGACGTCGTCAGTGCGAGTGTGGAAGTGGTGGAGTTGGTGGAAAAAGGTCACCGGGTAAAACTGATCTGCCGCTGCCGGGTGGGCGATATCCTGGTGCTGGAAGGCGAGGCATTGGTGAAGGTGCCGGCCCGGTCGATGGGACAATGACGCGTCCAGTTGGGGAGTGAATATGTGGGTTATCGATAGCAGGGCATCGTATCTGGAACGACCGCTCTTGGTAATCGGTCTGTACAAAACTATTGGCACAGTTGCCTCGTCTTCAGTATGAACTTGATGCCGACCAGAGGTTAACGTTGCTCTCCACAGCGTACCGGTCAAGTTCCAGAAGCTCCTTGTTATCAAAGTTAAGGTTGATAAGCGCCCCTACACAGTCTTCAATTTGTTCCGGCCGGCTGGCACCAATGAGAGCCGTTGTCATGCGAGGATCACGCAGCACCCAGGCAATGGCCATTTGTGCCAAAGACTGGCCGCGGCGCTGGGCAATCACATTGAGCCCCTTGATACGCGTAAGCGTCTGCTCATTGATAAATTCCGGACGCAGGGTCTTGTTTGCTGTGGCCCTGCTGCCTGCCGGGACTCCAGACACGTATTTGTTTGTGAGCAGGCCTTGGGCCAGGGGCGTGAAGGCAATGCAGCCCATGCCTTCGGTGGCGAGGCGATCCAGGAGATGGTCAGCCTCGATCCAGCGGTTGAGCATCGAATAGCTTGGCTGGTGGATCAATGGATTTACGCCCATCGCACGAAGAATGGCAGCCGCATCGGCCGTTCGCGCGGCGCTGTAGGACGAGACACCAACATAAAGCGCTTTTCCGGAATGGACAGCAGTGGCAAGAGCACCCATGGTCTCTTCAAGTGGCGTCGCCGGATCAAAGCGGTGGGAATAGAAAACGTCAACGTAATCGAGACCAAGCCGCTTAAGGCTTTGGTCAAGACTGGCCAGCATGTATTTTCGGCTGCCAAATTCTCCGTAGGGGCCAGGCCACATCAGATAACCGGCCTTTGTGGAAATGACGATTTCATCGCGGTGGCCGGAAAAATCCGTTCGCAGGATTCTTGCGAAGGTTTCCTCGGCGGCTCCGGGTGGCGGGCCATAGTTATTTGCGAGGTCAAAATGGGTAATGCCGAGGTCAAAGGCACGGCGGCAAATCGCCTGGCCTGTTTCGAACGCAACGTCATGCCCGAAATTATGCCAGAGACCCAGCGACAGGGCGGGCAGCTTCAGTCCGCTGCGGCCGCATTGGCGGTAAACCATCTGGTCGTAACGGTTGCTGGCCGGAGAATAATTCATGGGTTCCCTTCCTTGCTGTATTTTTAGGCTTGTCAGCGTGCGAGCGATCTTCGGCGGCTCAACTGGTCGATGGTGACGGCGAGGAGAAGGATGATGCCACGCGCTGTATCTTGGTAAAAGGTCGGCACGTTCATCAGGCTCATGCCGTTGTTGAGGCTGCCCATGAGCAGGGCGCCAAGGAGCGCTCCGAGAACCCGGCCACGACCGCCCGATAGAGACGTGCCGCCAATGATTGCTGCGGCGATAGCATCGAGTTCAAGGAACAGGCCGGCACTGCCACCGATTGCGCCGCTGACGCGGGCTGTCAGAGCCACTCCGGTAATGCCATAGCCAAAACCCGCAATGACGAAGTTCCAGAAAATGGCGCGCGTAAGATTTATGCCCGACAGCCGCGCTGCTTCGGGATTGCCACCAATTGCATAGAGCTGGGCGCCGTAGCGGGTGCGACGCATGAGGAACTCTGCCGCGAATGTGCAAATGGCAACAAGCAGGACCAAATAGGGAAGGCCCTGCCACGATGCGATCCAAATTGCGATGAGGGCGGCAATCAGCGGTGGCGTTAGGGCACGAAAAAGTTCTGGCATGATTTTACCGGATACGCCAAGGAGCTGGGCCCGCTGGATTTCGACGAAGCGCAGGGCAGCATAGAGAACGAGCGCGATGACAACGGCGATTATGGAAAGGGCAGGAGGCAGGAAACCGGTAGCAAGGCCGCGTAAGCGAGCGGGGCAGAGGCGCCACTGTTGCGCCATTGGTGGCGATCATCGAAATGCCGCGAAAATAAAGCATCCCGGCGAGGGTGACGATAAATGACGAGACGCCGATGCGCGTCACCCAGAAGCCTTGCCAGGCACCCATCAGCACCCCTCCTGCAATTGCGATTACCACGGCAAGTGCGGCATTGACGTCATGCTTTACCGAGAGAAGAGCAAGTATCACGCCGACAAAGGCCACGGCCGAGCCAACCGAAAGGTCAAAATTGCGCGTGACGATCAGCATTACGGCACTGATCGCAGCGAGGCTCACGATTGATGTCTGAAGGGCAAGCAGGACGAGATTGCGCGGGGTGAGAAAAGTCCCATTCGTGGCGAAGTAGAAAAATAGCCAGACGCCCGCCAGGACGAGGAGCAGCATGGAACTGCGAAGCGCGGCACTTCGCTTCAATTGGATGAAGAGGTTTTCGCGTAGAGCCGCTGGCACTACCTCCAAGGCCGGACTGCCTACATCGAGATCACGCTCAGACATCTGTCGCCATCCGCAATAGATTTCTCTCGGTAAGATCAAGTCCTGAAAGTTCTCCTGTCTGATGTCCGTGGCTCATGACTACGACCCGGTCGCAGGCGTCAACCAGTTCCTCCGCATCGGTTGAAGCAAGCAGGATGGCATGGCCTTTCGCGCTAAGGTCCAGCCAGATGCGCTTGATCTCGCGGCGCGCGCCCACATCGACACCCCGTGTCGGGTCGACCATGATGAGAATGCGGGTACTGGCCGCGAGCCAGCGGGCGATCTGCACCTTCTGCTGGTTACCGCCCGACAGGGTGCGAACCTCATCATCAATCGAGGTCGCTTTGATGTGAAGTGTGTCGACCTGGTCATGGGCGCGCCGACGGCCAGCAGCGACATCAAGAACACCGTGGCGGACAATCCTGCCCAGGCTAGCGATGCCGATATTGTCGCCAATCGATTGATCGCCGATCAGGCAATCACGGCGGTCCTGGGCCATCAATCCAAGGCCGAGCCCCACGGCCTCGTCAGGGCTGCGGATCGCCTGCTCGACTCCGTCGATCAGGATTGTGCCTTCGCGCTTTCCCTTCCAGGCGCCATAGATGGCGAGGGCTGCTTCGGCGCAGCCGGCACCCAGCAATCCGAAGAGCCCGACCACTTCGCCTTTCCTCACAACGAGATTTAATCCGTCAACGCGACTGCGCCCCTCGATCTCAAAGACACTGAGGTTGCGCACTTCAAGCGCTGCATTGCCAAGTTTCCGCGAGGCGGAAAATTCGGAGATTCCCAGAGCGTCGCCGATCATCTCTGCAACCACATCCCCGCGCGTGACGTCAGCCACCCTATGCCGCCCGCGGATGCGTCCGTCGCGCATCACAACCACGCGGTCTGAAATTGCGAAGACCTCAGCGAGCCGGTGGGAGACGAAAATGATGGCGACTCCGCGCTTCTTCAATGAACGCATGCGGTCAAAGAGGCGCAGCGATTCATGTTCGGTCAAGGCTGCCGTCGGTTCATCGAGAATGAGAAGCCGGGCCTTCTTGGCGAGGGCCCTTGCAATGACAATGAGCTGCTGGGTGGCGAGGTCAAGTGATGACATCGGACGCGCCGGATCGACATCGATGTCAAAGCCGGCGAGCGCCTCTTTCGCCTGGAGAAGCCTTTTGCTCACATCCACAATGCCCCAGCGCATCGGTTCATTGTTAAGCGAAAGGTTTTCAGCGACGGTCAGGTCGGGGACGATGTTGACTTCCTGCGGGACGAGGGCGACGCCTGCCGCTTCCGCTTGGGCAACGTCGATCGGTTGATGCAGCCTCCCGTCAAAAATAACGGAACCCTCATAACTCCCGGCCGCATGAGCCCCTGCAAAGATCTGAATGAGCGTGGACTTGCCCGCGCCGTTCTGCCCGAGGAGTGCCACGATCTCTCCCGGCGCGATTGAAAAATCGACATTGTCGAGCGCCCGCACGCCGGGAAATAGCTTTGTCAGGCCGGTTGCCACAAGAATGGCACCATTTGCCGGGCAACCGGCATCAATCGCCGGTTGCTCCTTTTCGATCTCGCTCATCGTTGAATGTCCGGCTCCGAAGTAATGCCTGTATTAGCAGGTCGGCTTCTTGTCCGGAACGTTCTTGTAGACTTCGTCGATGTTCAGCCAGAACGGATGCTTGCACACGAATTCCGGCATCTCATCCTGGCTGACAAGATAGATCGGCGTCTTCACCCATGGAATTTGACCCGCTCCGTTATCAGCAGTGGTCGTAGCGCCGATGTCTTTGCATTGCGCCATTGCGACGGCGGCGTTGGCACCTGCAATTGCCATTTCATCCGGGGCCGGCCAGAGGCTTCCGTATTGCCGACCCTCGACAATTGCCTGCGCAGCTGAGAGCTCCATGTCCTGTCCAGTAACGGGGATGGTTCCCGCCTTGATCCCTGCGGCTTCTATTGCCTGCAGCACGCCGAGCGACATGCCATCATAAGAAACCAGGAAGGCATCCACTTTGTTCTCATTGGCCGTCAGAGCGTTCTCGGCATTCGCCTGGGCAGGCTCCGTCTTCCAGCCCGGAGTGAACTGGTCCATCACGATCTTGATGTCGCCCTTTGCTGCAAGCGGTTCGAGAACATCGCGGTAGCCCTGCTGCATCAGAGTTGAGCCGGTCTGTCCGGCATCACCGCCAATCAGCACATAATTGCCTTTCGGCACTTTCGCGACCACAGCGCGTGCGGCTTCGGCACCGCCGTCCTTTGGATCGCGGCCGATATATCCGGCCTGCTTGGCTCCAAGAATCAGGTCGTCATAGGAGGCCAATGGAATGCCGGCTTTGGTCGCCATTTCGGCGATGCCAGCCGCAACGTTGAAATCAACTGGCTGGATAACGATGGCATCAACGCCTTGGGTGATGACGTTCTCAGCCTGGCCGATCTGTTTCTGGGCATCGTTTTCCGCCGACTGGACGATCACCTCGTAGCCAGCGGCCTCGGCAGTTTTCTTGAAGAAGGGAATGTCAGCGTTCAGGTAACGGAATGCCGTCTGCTGCTTCAGCATAAAGGCAATGCGCTTCGTCGTGCCGGGCTTGCAGGCGTCCTCGGCAAGGGCAGGGCCTATTGCCAGCGCAAGTCCAACCGCCAGGCCAAACGTTACCGCAGTCGCCTTCCGAATGTTTTGATTTTTCATATTTTCCTCCCAAAAGCTGTTAGTGTTGTGTTAGCGCTAACTATGCACAATAAACTCTTTTAAGCTACTGGAAAATATAGATATAACCATTAATCTTATGATATTCTAACAACGTATCATTGATAACTAACAGGAGATAACAGTGGTAATCACCTTGAACGATGTGGCCAGGCGCGCCGGAGTTTCGGCGATGACGGCTTCAAGGGTTATCAATGGCCGCCACGGGGTTGGCGCCGAAACGCAGCGCCGCGTTGAAGAGGCAATTGCAGCTCTCGACTATGTGCCAAATCGTATTGCCCGTGGCCTCAGCTCGCAAAAAACCCAAACGATCGGTCTGATTGTTCCTGACGTCGTCAATCCGTTCTTTGGGCCTGTGGTCCGCGGCGCCGAGACGGCAGCCAGGCGGGCTGGCTACCGTGTGCTTCTCTGCAACAGCGAAGGCGACCTCAGGCTTGAGCGCGAATACATAGAAGATCTCATTTCGCATCGCGTTGAAGGCCTGCTGGTGGCGCCGGTCAGTGACCATTCGCGTCACAGCGTCTTTTCTTTGCTGCGCGGCGGCTTCCCGCTTGTCTTGCTGGACCGTACCCTGCCGGAATCGGACTGCGACTACATTGTCTGCGACAGCGTGTCGGGAGCGCGACGTCTCGTTGAGCACCTCATCTCGCTTGGTCACCGCAGTATTGCTCACCTCACGGATGCGGATGACACGTCGACGGGGCGTGAGCGCCTGAAAGGTTATCAGGATGCGATTGTTGCAGCCGGGATACCATATCGCGACGAGCTCATCTTTCGAACCACCGTCGATCAAATTGGCGGCTACCGTGCCACGCAACAAGTTTTGGCGCTCGATCCCTTACCAACTGCAATTTTCACCGTAAACAACATGACTGTGGTCGGCGCGATGCAAGCGCTACGTGAACGCGGCCTTACCGTTCCACAGGATATGGGGCTCGTTTGCTTCGATGATGTCGAGCATCTTGCAGTCTTGTCACCCTTTCTTACGGTGATGAACCAGCCAGCAGAAACCCTGGGCAGCCTCGGAGCCCAGCTCCTTTTTGAACGCATCGCTGGCAAAGCGGGCCCTAGAAGCCGGCGCATCGTATTGCAGACGGACCTAATCGTACGTCTATCCTGTTGTATAAAGTGTGGGGTGCCGTTTCGATAGCAAACGAGAGGCGCTGGATTCGCCCGGAATTGATGCCGCTTCTGCCGGACTTGCGCTTCACGCGAACCTATTGGCTGATGTCTCATCCCGACACCCATCACACCCGGCGGCGTGTTGCTGAAGTTTATCAGCACATTGCGGAAAGTATTCAGTCCTCGCGAAGCATGTTCGTGCTTTCCTGAACCTACTGGTGCAGACGCGGTAATGGCACCAACGGCATCAACGCGTATCACTTGATTTCTCCGCTCGGTGTCAAATTTGAATTTATCGAACCTCGAGCCAGCATTCTCTCCAATTTCCACCGGTTTCCTCGGTATCGGCCGCCGCATGGACGAAGTTCACGCCGATCTGGCGCTCTCGTGGGCTGCGGCGGCTTCACTGTCGTTCACCAATAGCCGGCGATCGATCGTTCCCGCGAAATAGTCGAGAATGTTCCGCACCGAAGCAACGGCCATTCGGGCGGCACATTCACGCGTCAGTCCTGCCGAATGGGGGCTGATCGTCACACGCGGGTTCAGTAATAGTGGATGGTCTTTCCGCGGCGGTTCATCCACCAGGACATCGATGGCGGCCGCGCCGAGGCGTCCAGCACGAAGGGCTTCATCCAGCGCAACTTCGTCCACGAGTTCGCCGCGCGCGGTATTGACCACGATGGCCGTCGGCTTGAGCAGGGAGAGCTCACGCGGACCTAACAATGGGCCGTTGGAAGATGCTGGGACGTGAAGCGAGACATAGTCAGCGCTGGCGTAGGCAGCGTCGAGATCGGTCACTTCCCCGATGCCTGCTTCAGCAAGCGTACCCGGCTCGGCATAGGGGTCGTGGGCCATGAGAATCATGCCGAAGGCTTGGGCCAGGCTCGCGACGCGGCGGCCGATGCGGCCAAAGCCGATAAGCAGCAACGTCTTGCCATCAAGTTCACATGTCTGGAATTGGTTGCGTACCTGCCAGTTGCCATTGCGACTGTCGATATCGTGGGAGACGGTGCAGCGGGCGGCAGAAAGCATCAGCATCAGCGTATGCTCGGCAACGGCGCGCGAATTCACATCGCCGACAATGGCCAACGCAATGCCGCGGGCGTTGAGGGCCGAAATATCCACCGCATCATACCCCACGCCATGGCGGGAGACGATTTGCAGGCGCTTGGCCTCGGCAATCACCGATGCGGGCATCGGCTGTGTACGGATCAGGACGGCATCGGCCTTGCCAACCAGCGGAGCATAGGATTCGAGCGTGACTTCATGGACCAGATCGAAGGTGATCCCGGGCGAGGACTTCAGCAGAGCCACACCGTCCTCATGGATTTTTCCGGCGACAAGGATGTGCGGCATGTCAGTATCCACTCTTGGCAGGGGATTGTTCCTGCTGCACCCGTTCGCCGATGAGCTTTCGTGCCGCGGCAACGCTGGCCTGCGCGGCGCCCGCCAGCAAACGCACATCGTTGGAAATCGTCACGAGATCGAAACCCCAGCTTACGGCCTTAGCCGCATAGTCCGGTGTGCCGCAGTGCAGGCTGGCGCGAATGCCCGCCCCATGGGCCTTCTTCAGCACCGTGTTGATGGCCTCCACCATCTCGGGTTCCTCGCGGTCGAAGCCGGTACGGTATTTGCGCCCCGTCAGCCCTAGCGTCAGATCGGCGGGTCCGATGTAGACGCCATCCAGACCCTCCGTCGCGACGATGCCATCGAGATTCTTCATGGCTTCCGCCGTTTCGATCATGGCGAAACACAGAACCTCGGCATCGGCATGCTGGCCGTAGTCGGCCCCGGCGGAGAACAGGGCGCGGGTCGGTCCGAAGGAGCGAACGCCGTTTGGAGGATAGCGCATGTAGGAGACAAGCCGTGCCGCTTCCTCGCCCGTATTGATCATCGGGCAGACGATGCCGTAGGCGCCGGCATCGAGCGCTTTCATGATGTCGCCGGGATCGAGCCACGGCACCCGCGCCAAGGGCGTCACGGCGCTGGCGCGCATCGCCTGCAGCATGGTGGTGGCCGCTTCGTAACCCACGAGCCCGTGCTGAATGTCGACGGTGAGCGAGTCATAGCCTTGTGCGGCCATGATCTCCGCGACGAAGGGGCTGGAGGTTGAAAGCCAGCCGTTGATGACGGGCTTGCCCGCCGCCCAGAGCTCACGAATTCCGTTCCTGATCATCTTGTCCCGCCGCTCAAAGGGTGACTTGCGAAAGCTTGACGTTCATATAGTCGTGAATGCCTTCACTGCCGCCTTCACGGCCCATGCCGCTCGACTTGATACCACCGAAGGGAGCTTCAGCGGCGGCAAGCGCAAAGCTGTTCACACCCACCATGCCGGCTTCAATCCGTGCCGTTGCTTCGCGCATGCGTGAGGGATTGCGGGTGAACACGTAGGCTGACAGGCCATAATCGCTGGAATTGGCGCGGGCGTAAGCATTCTCGGCGTCCGAAAACGGTGTTATCGCGGCAATTGGCCCGAAATTTTCTTCAGCAAGCGCCAAGGCTGTGTCGGGCAATCCCGAGATGACTGTCGGCTCGAAGAAGAAGCCCTTATTCTGTCCGGCGGGCCGCCCGCCGCCCGCCTCGATCCTGCCGCCGTGCTTCCGGGCATCGGCGACGATTGCCTCCATGGCATCGACTCGGCGCTGGTTGATGAGCGGTCCCATCTGGCTCGACTCATCGAAGCCATGCCCAAGTTTAAGGGCCTTGGCGCGGGTTGCAAACCCCGCCACGAACTTGTCGTGCAAGGATTCATGCACATAAAAGCGGTCGCCGGTCACGCAAACCTGGCCGGCGTTGGCGAATTTCACGGGGACGCAAATGTCGAGGACGGACTCCAGATTTACGTCATCGAACACGATGACCGGAGCGTTGCCGCCCAGTTCCATTGTCACGCGCTTCAGGGTTTTCGCCGAGTCACGGATCATCTGCTGGCCCACGGCGGTTGAACCGGTGAGTGAAACTTTGCGCACGACCGGAGACGCCATGATCGGTTCATAAGTTGTTGAGGTCGGGCCGATGACCAGATTGACCACACCGGCCGGCACACCAGCCTCCCGGAGACAATCGACCAGCAGCATGGCGGTGCCCGGTACCTCACGCGATGGCCTGATGATGACGGAGCAGCCAGCGGCAAGTGCTGGAGCGACCTTGCGGGCAATGAGAACGGCGGGGAAATTCCATGCGGTAAAAGCGGCAACGACGCCTATGGGCTCGTGCAAGACCTCGATTCGGCCGCCCGGTGCCCGGCTCTCCACGGTGCGGCCATAGATGCGGCGGGCTTCTTCGGCGTACCATCGGAACTGGTCGATGGAGAGCGCCCACTCGCGGCGGGCCTGGGCGAGGGGCTTTCCGGTCTCCAGGGTCAGGCGCCTCGCAACCTCCTCGGCCCGCGCTTGCATTACGGAGGCTACGGCATGCAGCATGTCCGCCCGGGTCCATGCCGGTGTTGCCCGCCAGACTTTCAAACCTTTTTCCGCCGAGGCGATGGCCTGTTGCAAATCATCCCGGGAAGCGGAGGGGGTGGTCCCGATGACTTCGCCCGTAGCGGGATCGGTTACCTCCAGTTTCCCTCCATCGCTTCGATTGCGCCATTCGCCATCGATGAAGAGGCCCAACTTATCGTACATTTAATAAGCCCTCGCTTCAGAATTGCCTATTGACGCATGTCGCTGTCAAATTGGTCGGTGGAACAGTGGCAATACTAGCAACCACGCCAGCAAGTTCCACTGACAATGCAATTTATGTTGCAATTCAAACAATGACGCAATAGAATTTTCGAGTCAAGAGATTACAGCAAGCTCGCCAAACCGTTGTATTGGTCCTTCTGTCCCGCATTTAGTGCTCCATTACTGACCCGGATATGCCGCATGCCCCCGACCAAAGAAAAGCGCCGAAATGCGATCCCCAAGAACTACGAGGGGATCGTTAACCTCATTACCGCGGAATACCCAAAGCTTTCACAAGGGTATCAGCAGGTCGCCCGGTTTCTTACGCAAAATCCGAATGTGATTGCGCTGGAATCGATCAACGCCATCGCTTCAAAGTGCAACGTTCACCCCTCAAGTCTTGTGCGCTTTGCTCAAAACCTCGGCTATTCGGGCTTCAAGGAGTTGCAAGGTGTCTTCCAGACCCGTCTGGCGACAGCTGCCCCCGGCTTCCGCGAGCGCATCAGCGCGCTCGAAACCGAGCTATCGAAGAATGTGAGCCACGGCAACCTGGGCTTCCTGAAAGATCTCGTGGTGCGTGACATTGCGTCTCTTCAGGGACTGCTGGAAGGCGTAACCGAGGAAGTGCTGGCGTCTGCCGCCAAGCTGCTAACGAGCGCGCAGACAATCTACATTGCCGGTCAACTCCGCTCCGAGCCCATTGCCATACTCCTTCGCTACCTCTTGACGATGCTGCATCGCAAGGTCGTACTCCTCGATCCCTCCGGGGGGTTGGCGCAGGAGATGGCACTGACGATGGGCGAGCGTGATGTCCTGGTCGCCATTGCCTTTCGGCATTACGCCAAGGAAGTTGTGTCGATCGCTGAAGGCGCGGTTGGATCTGGCACACCGATCATCGCAATTACCGATAGCCATCTCTCTCCGCTGGCCAAGGACGCAGATGTGCTATTTACCGTCCCAGAGGATGAATACACGTTTTCCCGCTCGCTCGCCGCGCCCATGTGCCTAGTCCAATGTATCGCCACTTCTGCTGCGGCCCGGCTTCAGCCCAACCGGGAGTCTGCTCCGCGCATTCCAACTGTCACTGAGATTGCCAAGGACGAAAAAGCCCGCCTGCCGCGGCCAAGCTCGATGCGGCGTTGAGTCCGCCGAAGGTGTTCGCAATGATACTTGCGTAAATCTTTGTATTGCAATAAACGTTCTAAAAACAGCGCTTTCCGCGCGGCATTTTTGTTATCTGGGAGGAACACGATGTCGACCGTTCGCTGCACGATGGCGCAGGCCCTTGTTCGATATCTCTGCAACCAATTCACATTGTCGATGGTGAAAAAGTCCCATTGTTCCCGGGTGTGTTCGCCATTTTTGGCCATGGCAATGTCACTTGCCTGTCCGAAGCGCTGGAAGCCGTGAAAGACGTGCTGCCCACTTGGCGCGGCCAGAACGAA
Organism: uncultured Alphaproteobacteria bacterium; assembly: GCA_963810045.1. Classification (GTDB taxonomy): domain Bacteria; phylum Pseudomonadota; class Alphaproteobacteria; order Rhizobiales; family Aestuariivirgaceae; genus Aestuariivirga. The sequence goes on from CAWELV010000027.1 coordinate 322,889, forward strand.
CAGTCCATGGCGCTGGCCGCCATCGGTTTTGCCAAGGCCAGGCGGCGGCGCCAGATCATGGTGGCGGCGTCGTCCATCGGTCCCGGCGCTCTCAACATGGTGACGGCCGCCGGCGTCGCGCACGCCAACCGGTTGCCAATCCTGATCCTGTCGGGTGATACCTTCGTCAACCGCCGTCCCGATCCGGTGATGCAGCAGGTCGAACATTACGGTGATCCAACCGTCAATGTGAATGACGCCTTCAAGGCGGTGACCCGCTATTGGGACCGCATCGTGCATCCCGAGCAAATCATTTCCTCCCTGCCCCAGGCGGTGGCGGCAATGCTTGATCCTGCCGATTGCGGTCCGGCGTTCATCGCCCTGCCGCAGGATATCCAGGAATATGCTTGTGACTACCCGCAAGCTTTCTTCGCGCCCACCGTGCATGAAATCCCGCGGCCCCGACCGGATCGCCGCCGGGTGGCAAAGGCGGTTGAACTTCTCAAGTCCGCCAAGCGCCCGCTGATCATCGCCGGCGGCGGGACGCGCTATTCGGGGGCAGAGGATGCCGTCGCCGGTTTCGCGGCCGATTACGGCATTCCCATCACCGAGACCATTGCGGGGAAGGGTGTGGTTATCCACACTCATGCAGCTTATGCCGGCCCCATCGGCATCGTCGGGTCGACATCAGCCAATGCGCTTGCCGCGGACGCCGATGTGATTCTTGCGATTGGCACCAGGCTCATGGATTTTACGACCGGTTCGTGGACGTGTTTCAGGCCGGATGCGAAATTTATCTCGATCAATGCGGCGCGCTGGGATGCCACCAAGCATCGGGCACTGGCTGTGGTCGGCGATGCCAAGGAGACGATTGAGGAACTGGCAGCCGCGGTGAAAGGCTGGAAGGCGGATGCGAAATGGATGGCAAGGGCAGTCGACGAGTTTGCGAAATGGAACGAAGAGCTTGATGGCTATCAGAAGCCGACCAACGATCCGGTGCCAACTTACGCGCAGATCGTGGGCGTCGTAAACGCCAAGGCGGGCGAGCGCGACTACGCGATAACGGCGTCGGGCGGGCTTCCGGGCGAAATGATGAAGAACTGGCGGGTGAAGTCGCCCAACAGTTCGATGTGGAATTCGGCTTCTCCTGCATGGGTTACGAAATTGCCGCCGGCTGGGGCGCGGCCATGGCCGATCCGACGCGCGAGACCATCGTGATGGTGGGTGACGGCGCCTACATGATGATGAACTCCGACATCTATTCATCAGTGCTTGCGGGCCACAAGATGATCGTTGTCGTGTGCGACAATGGCGGCTATGCGGTGATCAACCGGCTGCAGAATTTCAAGGGCGGTGTTTCGTTCAACAACCTCATCAAGGACTGCAAGGTGAAGGAACCTTTAGCGTCGATTTCGCCAAGCATGCGGAATCCATGGGGGCGTTAACCCGCAAGGTCGGAGGCCTGGCCGAACTCGGCCAGGCGGTGGACTGGGCCAAAACCACGGACCGCACCACGGTCATCACCATCGTCTCCGATGCTTTCATCTGGACGCCGGGGGACGCGCTGTGGGATGTCGGCGTGCCGCAAGTGAGCGCGCGCAAGGAAGTGAACGAAGCCGCCCGATACCAGGCCGATGTGCGCAAGAAGCAGCGCGTCGGCGTTTGACATCACGGAGCAAACATGAAAGCCAAATTGGGCATCGCCCCCATTGCCTGGTGGAACGACGATCTGGCCGAGCTGAGCGATGATGTATCGCTTGAGGAATGCCTACGCCAGGCCAGCGTCGCCGGCTTCACCGGCATGGAAACCGGCCGCCGGTTTCCGTTGGACCCACAGGTCCTCGGCCCGATCTTGAAGAAATACGGCATCAGCGTATGCGGCGGCTGGTTCTCGGGTCTCCTCCTCGATAGTGACATTGCGGCGGAAAAAGACCGCATCGCCGCGCAGATGACCCTGTTCAAGGCGATGAAGGCCCCTTGCATCGTCTATGGCGAAACCGCCGGAACGATCCAGGGCGACCGGTCGAAGCCGCTCTCCACCAAACACCGCTTGAGCGAGGACGAGATCAAGGTCTATGGCCGCAAGATGACTGCCCTTGGCGAATGGTGCAGCGAGCAGGGCATGCCCATCTCCTATCACCATCATATGGCGGCCGTGATTGAGACCGAAGAAGAGCTTGACCTTCTCGTGAAACATTCGGGCGAGGGCCTGCCGCTTCTCTACGATGCCGGCCACATGGCCTTTGCGGGCGGCGACGTGCTGCGGGTGATCGACAAGCACCATGCGCGCATTTCGCATGTTCATACCAAGGATATCCGCCGCGGCGTGGTCGATGGGCTGGACCGCACGAAGCAATCCTTCCTCGACGCCGTCGTGCTCGGCGCCTTCACCGTGCCGGGCGATGGGTCACTCGATTTCGAGGCCATCGTCAAGCGCCTGGCGGGGTATGGATATGAGGGCTGGTTTGTCGTTGAAGCGGAACAGGACCCGGTGAAAAACCCACCGTTGAAGATGGCAAAGATCGGTCACGCGGAGCTGCTACGCGTCATGGCGGCGGCCGGATACACGGTTGAGGCCTGAAAAAACTGCAAGACAGGAATGATAGGGAATGAAGACGCTCGGCATTGGCATCATCGGCACCGGCTTCATGGGCAAGGCCCATGCCTTTGCCTACCGCGCGGCGCTTGCCGCGTTTCCAGGCATTCCGGTTCCAATCCTCGAGGCGATCGCCGATGTGAATGGCCCAGCGGCCGAACAAGCGGCCCATCAGTACGGGTTCAAGCGCTGGCGAACCGATTGGAAGTCGATCGTCGAAGATCCCGATATTCAAGTTGTATCAATCACGACGCCGAACACGCTGCACAAGGAAATGGCCCTTGCGGCGATCGCCGCCGGAAAACATGTACACTGTGAAAAGCCGCTGGGGCCGAGCGTGGCCGATGCCGAAGTGATGATGAAGGCAGCGGAATCCAAGGGTGTCGTTACGCAGGTGGGCTACAACTATATCAAAAATCCGATACTCAAACTCGCCCGCGACATGGTGGTTTCGGGAGAGTTGGGCGACATCACCAATTTCCGCGGGCTCCACGCCGAGGATTACATGGCCGATCCCGAAGGCGTTTATACCTGGCGGCTCGATCCCGCCGGCGGTCCCGGCGTCGTCGCCGATCTCGGCAGCCACATAATCGGCATGGCGCGCTTTCTTTTGGGACCCATTGCCGAAGTTAACGCCGACATCGAAACCGTGGTGAAGTCGCGGCCCATCGCGCTTCGATCGTCCGAGCGCAAGCCAGTGCTGGTCGACGACATCGCGCGCCTCACGGTTCGATTTGCCCGAGGCTGCGGTGGCTCTCTCGAGGCAAGCTGGGTCAACACCGGCCGCAAGATGATGCTCGGCTTTGAATTGACTGGAAGCAAAGGAAGCCTCGTCTTCAACCAGGAGCATTTCAACGAAATTCACTATTACAAAGCGGGCCAGGATTCGCGCACCAGCGGCTTTGCCCGCATTGAGGCAGGGCCGCAGCACGCTCCTTACGGCCAGTTCTGCGTGGCCGGTGGCCACCAGCTCGGCTTCAACGATCTCAAGACCATCGAGATGGCAGAATTTCTTGGCGCCATCGCCGGTGGCCCGCGGAACGGGCCCGATTTCCGAGAGGCCTATGAAATCCAAAGGGTTGTTGAAGCGGCCATTGTGTCATCCACAAGTCGTTCCTGGCAGAAGGTGGCTTGACAAAAGAACCTATAAGTTGCTCCGTCGAAAAGAGTTGAAGAAAGGGCAGCCATGACGCGGAGCCGAGAGGCGTTCTCTAAAATTCTGGTTGCCAACCGCGGCGAGATCGCCATCCGTGTCATGCGGGCCGCCACGGAGCTGGGCAAGCGCACGGTTGCGGTTTACGCCGAAGAAGACAAGCTTTCGCTGCACCGCTTCAAGGCAGATGAGGCTTACCCGATTGGCGCGGGTCTGACGCCGGTTGGCGCCTATCTCAGCATTCCCGAAATCATCCGCGTGGCCAGGCAATCGGGCGCTGACGCTATTCACCCGGGCTATGGCCTGCTCGCAGAAAACCCCGAGTTTGTGGATGCCTGCGTGGCGGCAGGCATTACATTCATCGGTCCCAGGGCTGAAACCATGCGTGCCCTGGGCGACAAGGCCAGTGCCCGGCGCGTGGCGGTGGCGGCGGGCGTTCCCGTGATCCCGGCCACGGAAGTGCTGGGTGATGACATGGAACTGGTGAAGCGCCAGGCAGCCGGGATCGGATATCCTTTAATGTTGAAGGCCTCCTGGGGCGGCGGCGGGCGCGGCATGCGCGCCATCAACGGCCCCGATGACCTGATTGAGAAAGTGAATGAAGGCAGGAGGGAAGCCAAAGCGGCTTTCGGCAATGGCGAAGGCTATCTTGAAAAAATGATCCAGCGGGCCCGCCATGTGGAAGTGCAAATCCTTGGCGACAAACATGGCAATCTCTATCACCTGTTCGAACGTGACTGCACGGTCCAGCGGCGAAACCAGAAAGTGCTGGAGCGCGCACCGGCCCCTTATCTCACCGAGGCGCAACGCCAGGAAATCTGCGAGCTTGGCCGCAAGATTTGCGCCCATGTGAACTATGAATGTGCCGGCACGGTCGAGTTCCTCATGGATATGGACGGGGGCCAGTTCTTTTTCATTGAAGTGAACCCCCGGGTGCAGGTGGAGCACACCGTCACCGAAGAGGTGACGGGCATCGACATTGTTCAAAGTCAAATCCTCATTGCAGAAGGGGCCACTCTGGCCGAAGCCACGGGGGCCGCCTCGCAAGCCGAGGTGAAGTTGCGGGGCCACGCCATACAATGCCGCATCACGACGGAAGACCCGCAGAATAACTTTATCCCGGATTATGGCCGTCTCACCGCCTATCGCGCGGCCACGGGGGCGGGCATCCGCCTCGATGGCGGCACGGCCTACGCGGGGGGTGTGGTCACCCGCCACTATGACTCGCTGTTGGTCAAAGTCATTGCTTCGGCCCAAACACCGCAAAAGGCCATCGCGCGGCTCGACCGGGCCTTGCGCGAGTTCCGCATCCGAGGGCTTTCCACCAACATTGCCTTTGTCGAAAACCTGCTGAAGCACCCGACCTTCCTCAATGACACATGCACGACGAAGTTCATTGACACCACGCCCGACCTGTTTGCGTTTAAAAAGCGTCGTGACCGGGCCACGAAGATCCTGACCTACATTGCCGACATTACGGTGAATGGTCATCCCGAGACGGTTGGGCGCCAAAAGCCGCCGCCGCAACGCCCTACCGCATTGCGCGCTCCAGAACCACACTCAGCGCCCCAGGGTGGTTTGAGGCAGATGTTGCTGCGCGACGGCCCACAAGCCATTGCGGATTGGATGGCACGGCAAACGCGTGTTCTTGTCACTGACACGACGATGAGGGACGGGCATCAAAGCCTGCTCGCCACCCGCATGCGTTCCATAGATATGCTGCGGGTTGCACCGGCTTATAACGCAAATCTGCCGCAACTGTTTTCGGTCGAATGCTGGGGCGGGGCGACATTTGATGTGGCTTACCGTTTCCTGCAGGAATGCCCCTGGCAGCGTTTGCGCGATCTCCGTGCCTTGATGCCCAATCACCTGCTGCAAATGCTGCTGCGCGGCGCCAATGGCGTCGGCTACACGACCTATCCTGACAATGTGGTGAAAGCCTTCGTGGCCCAGGCCGCCAAAACCGGCATTGACGTGTTCCGCGTGTTCGACTCGCTGAATTGGGTTGAGAACATGCGGGTCGCCATGGATGCCGTGCGCGAAGCAGATAAGATTTGTGAGGGTGCGATCTGTTATACAGGCGATATCCTCGATCCCGCCCGGGCCAAGTATGACCTGAACTACTATGTGCGCATGGGCAAGGACCTGCGCAGCGCCGGGGCCCATGTGCTGGGCCTGAAAGACATGGCAGGCTTGTTGAAACCCGCTGCAGCCCGTGTGCTGATCAAGGCGCTGAAGGAAGAAGTGGGCCTGCCTATCCATTTCCACACCCATGATACCTCAGGCATCGCTGCTTCCACTGTGCTTGCGGCCAGCGATGCGGGCGTCGATGCCGTGGATGCGGCCATGGACGCCTTCTCCGGCGGCACATCGCAGCCCTGCCTCGGCTCAATCGTCGAGGCCTTGCTCCACACGGAACGTGACACGGGCCTGGACATAAAAGCCGTCCGCGAGATCTCCGGCTATTGGGAGCAGGTGCGCGCGCAATATGCGGCCTTTGAAAGTGGTCTGGCCGCACCGGCTTCCGATGTCTATCTCCATGAAATGCCGGGCGGCCAGTTCACCAACTTGAAGGCCCAGGCCCGCAGTTTGGGCCTTGAGGAACGCTGGCCGGAAGTGGCGCAGGCCTATGCCGATGCCAACATGCTGTTCGGCGATATCGTCAAGGTCACGCCATCTTCCAAGGTGGTGGGTGACATGGCCTTGATGATGGTGTCGCAGAAACTCACCCGCCATCAGGTGGAAGATCCCAGGATTGAAGTGGCTTTCCCGGATTCGGTTGTCGACATGTTCAAGGGCAATCTGGGCCAGCCGGAAGGCGGTTGGCCCCAGGCTCTTTCCAAAAAAGTACTGAAAGGCGAAACTGCCATTACCCATCGTCCTGGCGCAAAACTGCCGCCCACCGATCTTGAAGGCATCCGTGCCAAACTCAATGCTGATCTCGAGGTCGGTGTTGAAGACAACGAAGACGAGATGGTTGATGACGAAGACCTGAACGGCTACCTGATGTATCCGAAAGTATTCATGGATTACCGCACCCGCCACCGGCTTTACGGGCCGGTGCGCACGCTGCCAACCCGCACTTTTTTCTATGGCATGGAACCGGGCGAGCAGATTACCGCTGAAATTGATCCCGGCAAACGCCTTGAAATCGTGATGCAGACAGTGGGCGCCACATCTGATACGGGCGATGTGAAAGTCTTCTTTGAACTCAATGGCCAGCCCCGCGAAATTCGCGTTCCTAATCGCAGTGTCAAAGCCAAGGTTGCCGCCCGCCCCAAAATTCAGGACGGCAACCCGGCTCATGTCGGAGCGCCAATGCCGGGCCTTGTCATCGGCGTTACGGCAAAAGTGGGAGACATGCTGGCGAAAGGCGATCCCATCCTGCAGCTCGAAGCGATGAAAATGCAGGCCTCAGTCGTGGCTGAGCGCCCAGGCAAGCTCACCGCCGTCCATGTCAAAGTCGGTGACAGTGTGGAGACGAAAGACTTGGTGGCGGAAATTCTGTGAGATCAGGGTGAGTTGCTCCACGCCTTTTCCATATGAGTAGTGAGGAGGGGCCGGACTATAACTCCCTTCCAGAACTCGAACACCTTGTTGAAATTCTTTCTAAGAATGCCTATAGGCGACCCGTGCTGCCTCTGCCTCGCAAGCTCTCTACGAGGTAATCCACGAAGCAGCGAACCCGAGCAGGCATGTGTGCCCCGCCGACGAATACCGCGTTGATCTCCTCGACATCGCCCGGATTGAACTGCTCCAGTAGCGGCACAAGCGCGCCCGTCCGGATCGCGTCAAACGCCGTCTCAACACCCACTCGCGAGATACCAACTCCTTGTGCGGCGAGTTGACTCAGTGTCTCGCCGTTGTTCGCCTCTACGCTTCCGCTGACCGTCAGCGAATAATCGCGACCATCCTTTCGGAATGGCCAGGTGGGCGCCACGCGCTTGAAGTTGAAGCCGAGGCAATCATGGCCATGCAAGTCTTCCGGAACCTGAGGTGTGCCTCGCCGCGCCAAATAATCAGGAGAGGCCACGATCACCTTCCGCGTTTCACCGAGCTTCCGGGCGATCAGCGAGCCATCTGGCATCGGACCGAAGCGTATGCCGATGTCGACCTGTCCGGCTGCGATGTCGAGGACAGCGTCGGTCAGGTTGATGTCCAGCAGGATGTCCGGGTACCGCCGTCTGAATTCCCCGAGAAGCGGCACCAGGAACAATCGACCGTACAAGATGGACGTGCTCACTCTCAGGCGTCCGCGCGGGGAGCCCTGATCCGAGATCGTCTGCTCTGTCTCCTTCAGGTCGGTCAGAATGCGACGAGCCGCGATGAGATAAGCGCTTCCCTCGGCCGTCAAGGTCAGGGACCGTGTCGTTCGCAGCAACAGACGGACGCCGAGTCGGGCCTCGATCCGATCGATGATCCTTCCAACTGAGGAAGACGCCAGCTCGAGGCGGCGACCGGCAGCTGAGAAGCTGCCGGCCTCCATAACGGCTGAAAAGACCTCCAAATCACTCATTCGGTCGGGAGAGAAGCTCATCTTTGCATCCAGCGCAGAAGTGGTTGGCTTGGCGATGGGATACACAAAGCGTCAACGAACGTCCAGTTTAAGAAGAATGGACGAGCGTAGCGAAGGCGAAATCAGTGAGGAACAGTCATTAGGAGGCTCACTATGGACAGCATTGAATATTTAGGCCTTGTGGCCAGCAGCCTGGCAACACTCGCGTTCCTGCCGCAGGTTGTGAAGACATGGCGCACCGGCAGCGCGAATGATTTCAGCCTCACCACGCTCCTTATGATCGAGGCCGGTACAAGCATCTGGATTTTTTACGGCGTGTTGCGGAGTGCCCCGGCGATTTGGCTCGGCAACGGCGTCACACTCGCACTCGTCGGCTTGATACTATCAGTGAAAATAAGAAACCTTCTGTTTTACAAAAAATGTACAGAAATCTAGTGGTTCGCGACGGTGCCGATCTCAGGGTGTAGGGTCTCGACTGTCTCTATGATACCCCACTTCTCGATCTCAAACGGGACCGAACCCTGCTCAAGCCAATCGCCTGAGCTGCCGGTTATTCAGAGGCGGCTGTCATTCAGGGCATTCGTTGAATTTTAAACCGTCTCATCGAAGTAATCGCAAATCTGGACAAAGCTTAATACTGCTCGTTCATCATCCGACTCCAGCCATCCTTTGCACCGTTTTTAATGCACCCACGTCGAACAAGGACTGGACGTGAGCGCGGAGGACGGAGCGAAAGCCGTCGTGTTGTGGCAGATCAGAGCCAAATATTTCCTTGACGAAGAGAAGGCCATCGACCAGCTTTAAAGGCTCTCCTCCTGCCGTGGCTGCAATTTGCCGGAAGCTCGGCGCCAGTGGATCCTTGACATCGATCTCCTTGCCGCTTTCATCAATGCCCGTCACATAGCGCATCCATGCAGCAACGCCGAGAGTTGTGCGCTCCACGTTCAATCCTTTCTGCAGGCGGTCCCTGATTGTGCCAAGCAAACGCTGGGGTAACTTCTGGGAGCCGTCCATGGCGATCTGCCAGGTCCTGTGCTTCAGCGCGGGATTTGCAAACCGTTCAATCAGTGCGTCGCGATAGCTTGCAAGACTGCTGGCGTCCATGGGCAGGGTCGGCATGGCTTCTTCTGTCATCAGGCCATGGATCAGCGCGCGAAAGTGCGGGTTGGCAATCGCCTCACTGACATATTCATAACCACCCAGATAACCAAGATAGGCGAGCGTCGAGTGGCTGCCATTGAGCATGCGGAGTTTCATCCGTTCAAAAGGTTTCACGTCTATAACCATTTCCACGCCAGCCGTCATCAAAACGCGGCCGGCCTGCCGTAAAATAGTCTTCGATAACCCATTGCGTGAAGGGCTCGGTCATTACCGGCCAGGCATCGTCCAGGCCCGTGACAGAGCGCGCCAGTTGCCTGTCTTCCTCTGTCGTCGCAGGAACAATGCGATCGACCATGGTCGAGGGGAATGCCACGTTCTGCGCGATGTATTCCGCGAGCGAAGGGGCGTGCAGCCTGGCGTAGCCCTGAATGACGCGCGCTGCGGTCTCGCCATTGGACGGCAGGTTGTCGCAACAGAGAACCGTGAACGGCGGAATGCCTGCGTTGCGCCGGAGTTCCAGGGCCCTGACGATGAGGCCCGGCGCAGTCGTAGGGCTTTCCGGATGAGCGAGGTCGTGACGGATGTCGGGATGCCCGGGATCCAACTCACCCGTTGCGGGATCGTGGCAATAGCCTTTCTCCGTAACCGTCAGGGAAACTATGCGGATCTTTCGATCAGCCATGACTTCAATCAGCTGGTTCCGTTGCGTGGATGCATCCAGCACGTCGAGCAGGCTTCCGATCACTCTTGGTGAAGTCTTGCCGGGGCTCCGCACAAGCAGCGTGTAAAGAAAATCCTGCGGAGCAAGGGCGTTGCGCGTGTCAGGCCGTTTGAGCGAAGCGCCAATGACACCCCAGCTAGGATCGCGCACAAGCACGTTGTCCACATATTCCAGCACATGGGCCCGGCAAAAGGCCCCAATGCCGAGATGGACAATCCCCGCTGTCACGCGTGCCCTGTCATAAGGCAACAGCTGGGCGGCGGTTAGTTGGAAAGTCTCCGGATCGTGGATTGTTCAGTCAATTTCAACCAGAGCCTTGATGAGGCCAGACTTTTGCTGCGCCCATTGCGGCATCTTGTTCACAGCATCTGAAAGGCGCGTGCGGTGGGTAATGATCTTGTCGATAGGAGCCTTGCGGTCGCGGATTGCCGCCATCACCCGTTTGAAATCCTCGGACGTCGCGTTGCGGCTGCCAAACAACGTCATTTCTTTCGGTGGAAATCCGGATCGGCAAACGTGATATTGTCCTTCACGACACTCACCAGCACATATCGCCCGCCATGGGCGACAAGATCGAAGCCTGCCTGCATGGCCGTCGCGTTGCCTGTGGCATCGAACACAACGTCGAAGCCGCTGTCGTTGGTGAAACTTGCCACCTTCTCTTGGTAGCCGTCTTCGGTCACAATCGGCTCTGCGCCCGCAATGGATTTGGCCGCTGAAATGCGCTCGGGATCGCGGTCCAGAACTGCAACTTTGGCTCCTGAAAGGCTGGCAAAAAGTGCAGCTCCCAGTCCGATTGGCCCTGCGCCTACGACCGCCACCCGGTCATCTTTTGATACCAATCCGCGCCGCACCGCATGGGCCCCAATAGCGAGAAACTCAACTGTCGCGCATTCATCTGCAGTTAGCCCATCCGACTTGATGAGATTTGCAGTTGGAATGGCGATTAGCTGTTGCATACCTCCATCCTGATGCACGCCGAGCACGGATATCTTGACGCAGCAATTGGGTTTGCCCTTTCTGCACGCATGACAGGTTCCGCAGGAAAGATAGGGATTGACGACGCAAATGTCTCCAGTTGAGAATCCGGAGCCGGCCGGCGCAGTAACAATCTCGACTGCCAGTTCATGGCCCATCACGCGCGGATATTGGAGAAACGGATGTTTGCCCTCAAGGATGTGATAGTCAGTGCCGCAAATGCCGATGCGCCGGGGCTTTACTAGCGCCTGGCCAGGTGCCGCTTGTGGGGCAGGCCGCTGTTCGATCCTCAGCTGGCCGGGGGAGGTGCAAACGAGAGCATCAATGGAATTCACGAAGGAGACCTGTCTTTGAGAGGAAATCAAGTGGTGGAACCGGCGATTGGGCCGGCTCCACCACCGTTCTTATCTAACTGATACACCGTTGACTAGTATGGTAGTTGATATAGTCTGACTTCAACCACAGGAGGAACGGTTGGGAGTTCACACCGGCATCATTTGGGCCGTCGATCAAGGCGAGCAGGTCGGACCTCAGGTTTATCGGTCGCTGCGCGAGCGGATCATTCGTGGAGAACTTGAGCCCGGCGGACTGATCTCGGAGGCCGAGATCGCGCGCGCCTTCTCCATCAGCCGCCAGCCAGTCCGCGAAGCTTTCATCAAGCTGGCCGAGGAGGGCCTGGTCGAGATCCGCCCGCAGCGCGGCACGCTGGTGCGCAAGATCAATATCGCTTCGGTCATGGATGCCCGCTTCGTGCGCGAGGCGGTCGAAGCCGATATCGTCAAGATTGTCGCCGAAAGACGCGACCCGCGCGTCATTGCCAGCCTGCAAAGGCAAATCGAGGCGCAACGTAAAGTCGCGCACCAGAAAGCCGGTGAGTTCTTGCAGCTCGACGAGGCCTTTCATCGCACGCTCGCGGTTGCCGCCGACAAGGCGCATGTCTGGAGCATCGTCAACAATGTGAAGGCCCAGATGGACCGCTTGCGCCAGCTGAGCTTTGTAATGGTTTCGGCCGCCGAGCGTTCGCCGTCGACCAGCATCACGCCATCGTCGAGGCGATCTCCAAAGGCGACGCCTCGGGGCGCCGAAGCAGCGATGCGCACGCATCTGCGCCAGATTTTGTCCGATCTGCCAGCGATGGCGGAGCTCAGGCCGAACTATTTCGAAAGTTTTGACTTCAAATCCAACATAAACGTAAACTGTAACTAGGGAGGAAAACATGATTTCGCGACGCACTATCGGAAAGACCATCCTGGCAGCCGCAGCCGGCCTTTTAATGGCAGGAACGGCGCACGCCGAAGAAGTTCTTAAATGGGCGCATGTCTATGAGGTCACCGAGCCCTTCCACACCGAATCGGTATGGGCCGGCGAGGAGATCGCCAAGCGCACCAACGGCCGCTACAAGATCGAAGTCTACCCTGCCTCGCAGCTCGGCAAGGAAGCCGACATCAATCAGGGCCTGAAGCTGGGCGCGGTCGATATCATCATTTCGGGCTCCAGCTTCGCGGCGAAGGAATATGCGCCGATCGGCGTGACCTACTTTCCCTATATCTTCCGGGATGCCGATCATCTGCTGAAATACGCAAAGAGCGACACTTATAAGAAGCTGACCGACGGCTTATGCCGACAAGACCGGAAACCAGATTGTCGCGACCACCTACTATGGTACGCGCCAGACGACGTCGAACCGGCCGATCTCCAAATGCGCCGACATGCAGGGGTTGAAGATCCGCGTGCCGGACGTCCCGGCATATCTGGCTATGCCGCGCGCCTGCGGGGCAAACACCACTCCGATCGCCTTTGCCGAGGTCTATCTCGCTTTGCAGAACGGGACCGTCGAAGCGCAGGAAAATCCGCTGACGACGATCGAGGCGAAGAAGTTTTTCGAGGTGCAGAAGAACATCGTGCTTACCGGTCATATCGTCGACCATCTGAATACGATCGTCTCCAAGACCCGTTGGGCCAGCCTCTCGGATGAAGACAAGAAGATCTTCACCGAGGTCATGCAGGAGGCGGCGGCACGCGCCACGCAGAAGATCGTCGCCCGTGAGAAGGGCCTCGTGCAGGTGTTCAAGGACAAGGGCCTGACGGTCACAGAGGTCGACAAGTCCGACTTTGAGAAGACCGTGCTGGAGAATACGAAGTTCGAGGACTTCGGTTACGACAAGGCCGATTGGGAAGCGATCAAGGCGATCCAATAGCTATCTCAAATTTCACCTTCTCCCGCGCAGCGGGAGAAGGTGAAATGACTGGAGGGGAGGGGATCAATGACCCAGCAGGAGCACCATACTCCGGTGACCGCGGAGGAACTGGCGCAGGCCTTCGAAGAAGAGGCGGCACCAGTCGATCTCTCGCATCACGGTTGGGAAGACTGGCTTACGCTCGCCCTGTTCTGGGTGTTGGTCGCCTGCGTCTTCCTGCAATTCTTCACGCGCTATGCGTTGAACAACAGCCTGGCATGGACCGAGGAAATCGCCATCAATGTCCTGGTGGTCGTGGTCTTCATGGGGGCCGCCATGTGCGTGCGCACATCGCGGCACATCCATGTCGACGTCCTCTACCACTATTTGCCGCCGGTAGCCGGAAAATATCTGTCGCTTGCGGTAGATGTCATCCGCGTCGGCTTCTTCGCCTATGCCTCCTGGCTCATGTGGCGCTATGTGTCGATCGTTGCGGATGAGCGTATGACGACGGTCAACCTGCCGCGCCATTGGTTCTTCTATCTCGTCTTTGCCGCCTTCGTGCTGATGCTCCTGCGTTCCTTGCAGGTCCTGGTCCAGAATTATCGGCGCGGCTATTCCGTGCTCGAACATCCCGAAAAATTCGACACTCCGGGAGCCTGAGCCATGCTGCTTCTCGTTGGCGGTTTTCTTGTCCTGATGCTGATTGGCGTGCCGGTCGCCGTCTCAATGGCGGTCGCGTCGGTCGCTTACCTTCTCGTCTATAATGTGGCGCCCGACCTCATCGCCGCCCAGCGCATGATCGCCGGCGTCGAGAGCTTTCCGCTGCTGGCGGTGCCGTTCTTCATCCTCGCCGGCAATCTGATGAACATCGCCGGGGTCACCGGCCGCATCTATTCCTTCGCCCTGGCGCTGGTCGGCTGGATGAAAGGCGGCCTGGCGCAGGTCAACATTATCGGCTCGGTCATTTTTGCCGGCATGTCCGGAACGGCGCTTGCGGATGCCGCAGGCATCGGCACGATCGAGATCAAGGCCATGAAAGATCATGGCTACCCGGTCGAAGCGGCCGTGGGCGTGACCGCCGCCTCGTCAACCCTCGGACCGATCTTTCCACCTTCGCTGCCCTTCGTCATTTACGGCATGATGGCCAATGTCTCGATCGGCGCTCTGTTCATGGCCGGGATTGTGCCAGGCGTCGTGATGACGCTCCTGATGATGATCGCCGTCAGCCTTCTTCGCTTACAAGCACGGCTGGGGTTCCGACACGCCTTTCTCGCTTGCGAAACTTGGCGAGGCGAGCCTCGAGATTTTGGTCGTCGCCCTGTTTCCTGTCGCCGTCTATCTGCTTGCCTCGACCGGGCTCTCGATCAATATCGCGGTGCTGATCGCACTCGTCGCCCTGGTGGCGCTAGACTGGTACTTCGATTTCTCCGCGGTGATGGCGCTGATGACCCCGATCATCCTGATCGGCGGCATGACCATGGGCTGGTTTACGCCCACGGAAGCTGCCATGGCCGCCGTCATCTGGTCTCTGTTCCTTGGTCTCGTGCGCTACCGCACCATGACAACAAGAACGCTCACCAAAGCCAGTTTCGACACGATCGAGACCACGGCTTCGGTGCTGTTCATCGTCACCGCGGCGTCGATCTTCGCCTGGCTCTTGACGGTAAGTCAGGCGGCGGCGGTCTTCTCCAATTTCATTTTCGCGCTCACCGACAACAAATGGGTGTTCCTGATCCTGGTCAATATCCTGATGCTGGTGGTTGGCTGTTTCCTGGACACGATCGCGGCGATCACCATCCTGGTGCCGATCCTGCTTCCCGTCGCAACGAGATATGGCGTGGATCCCGTGCATTTCGGCCTCATCATGACACTGAACCTGATGATCGGTCTCCTTCATCCGCCGCTTGGCATGGTGCTCTTTGTCTTGTCGCGGGTTGCAAAACTGTCAGTCGAGCGCACCACCATGGCGATTCTGCCCTGGCTGGTGCCGCTGGTCTTGGCTTTGCTGCTGATCACCTTCGTGCCGGCGATCACGCTGTGGCTGCCGCAGCAGGTCGGGCTAATCCGATAATATGAGCGGCTAAGGACCGTTGGTGCGATCCATACGCTCAAATCTTGCTCTCCTCCGTACGAAGTTATTTTGCTACCAAACCAGGTGCCCCAGGAAGCCGACGCGCTCGGCGTTCCACTCTTCGGACGGCTCAAAATAGCCTGACCAGGCGACCAGGTGCTCGCGGATCACCTCCTCATTCAGGTCGATGCCCAGGCCCGGTGCTTCAGGTACGGTGACGTAGCCATCTGCCATGTAGTCGGGCGCGATCCCGGTGACGATATCTGTCCACCACGGCACGTCCAATGCGTGGTGCTCTACCGCCATCAGGCTGGCGAGCGCTGCGCCGAGGTGAAGGTTGGCCATGAACGCCACCGGCGAGCAGCAGGCGTGCAGAGCCGTCGGGATGCCGTGGCGCTCGGCGTGGTCGGCGATCTTCTTGGTCTCTGTCAGCCCGCCAGACGACAGCATGTCGGGATGGATGATGTCGAAAGCGCGGGTCTCGATCGCCTCGCGAAAGCCCTCGAACAAATACAGGTCCTCGCCCGCCGCTACCGGTGTCAGCAGCGCCTCGGCAACCCGCTTGTGGCCGGCGATGTCGCTCCAGGGCAGCACGTCCTCGACCCAGGCAAGGTTGAACGGCTCGACCGCGTGGCCGATCCGGATCGCTTCGTCGACAGTGACGAACCCCTCGCCGAAATGGTCGGTGCACAGCGACACCCCGGGGCCGACCTCCTCACGCACCGCGCGGCAGATGTCGCGGACCAGTTCCAGCCCCCGCTCGCTGATCCGCGCGCCAGCACCGCGGCCCGGCGTGTGGAATTGGCGGTACTGCGGGTACTCGTGCCGGGTGTCCGAGCCCACCAATGCGCCCGGAACCGCCTCGAACATCTGTGCCGACAGGTCGAACTTGATGAAGCTTAGCCCCAGCTCGCGTCGTGAACGGACAACCTCGGCGAATGCCTTGGGGGTTGGATCGGCCGGCGACGGCGTATCGCCGTAGATCCGCACCTTGTCGCGGAATTTCCCGCCGAGCAGCTGGTAGCACGGCACCGCGTAGATTTTGCCGACCAGATCCATTAGCGCGATCTCGATGGCGCAGACCCCGCCCGCTTCCCGGCTCTCGCCGCCATAGCGCTTGATCCGGCGGAACAGGTATTCGACGTTGCAGGGGTTCTGCCCGATCAGCAGCGGCTTGAGCCGCATTGCGGTATCGGGATGGGCGCCGTCGCGCACCTCGCCTAGCCCGTATACGCCCTGGTTGGTCTCGATCCTCAGGATCGGGTGTATGCCTTGTGCCCGGATCGTGGCCACGCGGATGTCGGTTATCTTCAATTGCGACGGCTCAGACGCGCGGCGCACCGCGTGCTCGATGGTATCGGTGACGGACATTCGACCTCCGTTTCGCCAGATTCAATATGCTGCAGCAACTTTTTCGCGTCCAATTGAACGCAGGTTCCTGTAGGTCGAGTAAAGCGTGCTGCGCCCGGCTTAGCAATGGTCGGCGCAGGCTTGAAACCGCGCGCCATTGGTGGTGATGTCGGAGGACTAGCGCGCGTCCCGGCGGGATGGAATCATCCCGCCGAAAAGGACTCGCGCCAGATCAATATGTTGGAGCATATCCCGACCGCCAAACCGCTTCGCACTTTGGCGGGACATGCTCTAGGACGGAGGAGAAGCTGGACATGGATATCGCCAAGATCAAACGGCCCCCCAAAGACCTGGTCGAGAAGGTTCGCGAAGTCGGCGCAGCAACAGCCAGCGCGACGCTCGCGCATATGGGCATCCGTAACTGCTTCATGGTGGGCCCCGTGGCGCGGTCGCCTGGCCAGGCTGTCGCCGGACCCTGTGTCACGCTTCAGATGATGCCAAAGCGCGAAGACCTGTACCAGGAAGGCGAATACGCCGATGTCGAGACGCAGTTGCACCGGCATGTGCTTTACCAGGTCGCGGAAGGGGACATCGTGGTGGTCGATGCCCGCGGCGATCTCGGCTCGGGAATCTTCGGCGACATGATGATGACCTATTTCAAAGGGCTGAAGGGGGCCGGTGTGGTCATCGACGGCTGCGTGCGCGACTGGTCCAAGGTACAGAAACTGGGGATCCCGATGTGGCTCAAGGGGGTGACACCGAATTACCACGCGCAGACCGCGCTGATGCCGATGGCGGTGAACGTGCCGGTGGCCTGCGGCGGGGTGACGGTGATCCCCGGCGACATCATCGTCGCCGATGACGACGGCGCGGTCTGCGTTCCGGTCGCCCTTGCCGGGGAGATGGTCAAGAAGGCGCACAAGGATCACGGATGGGAAGAATTCTCGCGCGAGAAGCTTCTCGCCGGGGAATCGCTGAAGCGCTACTACCCGCTGCACAAGGATGCCTGGCCGGAATACGAAGCGTGGTTGGCCACGCATGGCAAAAAGGAATAACGCCGGGGCCGCGCCTTCTACCAGTTTGTGACCGAACCGTCCTTGCGCACGAGGTGGGGGGCTTCCCACTGCCTGTAGCCTTGCTTCGCGGCCAGAGCTTCGTTGACGTCGATGCCGAGACCAGGCTTGTCACTGACGCGATAGAGGGCCCCATCAAGTGCCAGCAGTCCGGGGAAGAGTTCGGGATTGTCGAAGCCATGATAAAGCTCGCCCGGCGAAGCGCGCGTCTCAAGCCAGGCGAAGTTCGGAACAGCAGCCGCAAAATGGACCGTGGCGGCGGTGCAGATAGGGCCAAGGGGGTTGTGGGGCATCATGTCGACGTAATGGGCTTCGGTCCAGCCGGCGACTTTCATTGCCTCGGTCAGGCCGCCGACATTGCAGATGTCGATGCGGTTGAACTGCGCGAGGTCCCCTTCAATGAAAGGCAGGAACTGCCATTTGGAGGAAAACTCTTCGCCGATCGCGAAAGGAACGTCGGTCAGCTTCCGCAGTGCTGCGTAGGCACCGGGTGTTTCATCGCGAATGGGTTCTTCGAGGAAGTCGAGAGTCCCGCGCGGCATCCTCTGACAATAACTGGCGGCCTCCGCCACGCTCAGCCTATGGTGGAAGTCGATGCCAAGGACCACCTCGTCCCCCAATGCCTCCCGGCACTTGACCGTCCATTTGGCGGTTTCGGCGATGCTTTCGCGTGGCTCATAGATCTTGTCCGACTTATGGCCCGCCGGGATAAGACGGATCGCCTTCCAGCCCTGCGCCTTGAGTTCGAGCACTTGCTCGACGACTTCCGCGCTCGAGGCTTCCGAACGCGTCGTCGCGAACGTCGGGATGAGATCGCGCTGCTTGCCGCCCAGCAGCTCGTAGACCGGCACGCCGAGCGCCTTGCCCTTGATATCGTGCAGCGCGATGTCGATCGCCGAGATCGCCGCCTGCAAGACGCGGCCTCCTTCGAAGTATTGGCTGCGATACATCTCCTGCCAGATGCGGCCGATCTGCATTGCATCCTGGCCGATGAGAAACTCGCGGTAGTGCTCGATGGCGCCGACCACCGCTTTTTCGCGCGACGACAGTCCGCTTTCGCCCCAGCCGTAAATACCCTGGTCGGTTTCGACCTTGACGATCAGCTGGTTGCGGATGCCGACCCAAACCGGATAGGGCTTGATCGCAGTGATCCTGAGTTTCGGCACCATGATCAGTCCCGCAGGGCCAATTCGGTCTCGCCATCGAAGAGATGCATGCGCGCCTGATCGAACTCGAGCCACACCTGCTCGTCGGATGCAACAGCGGCCGTCGGCGGCAACCCGATGTTGACGATCGCTCCCGACAGGAACACCTGCACGAAAGTGACATCACCAGTTGGCTCAACGGTGTAAACCTTCGCCGGCACGCTGGTATCAACTTGCGACTTGTGCAGCCTGATCGTCGAGTGGCGCGCCCCCAGCACGATTTGTTTCGACGTCGCCTTCTGCACCTTTCGCGCATTCTGGTCGGAAAGCTGGAGGGTCCACCCTTCGGCGCTGGTGAGAACGGTCCGGCCATTGGCCGTGGTTGCTTCGAGCGGGATGAGGCTCATCGCCGGGCTGCCGATGAAACCGGCGACGAACAAATTCACGGGATTGGCAAAAACCTGGGCGGGCGTGTCGTATTGCTGCAGGAAGCCGCCGTTCATCACCGCCATCTTGTCGGCCATGGTGACGGCCTCGAGCTGGTCGTGGGTCACGTAGATGATGGTTGCATCGAAATCCTGGTGGAACCGCTTGATCTCGGATCGCATCTGCACGCGGAGCTTGGCATCGAGGTTGGACAGCGGCTCGTCCATCAGGAAGACGGCCGGATCGCGGACCAGGGCGCGGCCCAAGGCTACACGCTGTTGCTGGCCGCCCGACAATTCCCGCGGCTTTCGTTCGAGAAGGTGGACGATATCCAGCATGCGCGCGGCGTCGCGCACCTTCTGGTCGATTTCGGAAGATGGCAACCGGCGCATCTGCAGCGGGAAGGCGAGGTTCTTGTAAACCGTCTTGTTGGGGTAAAGCGCGTAGTTCTGGAACACCATGGCGATGTCGCGATCCTTGGGATCGAGATCATTGACCATGCGGTCGCCGATGGTGATGTCGCCGCTGGTTATCGGCAGGAGTCCGGCAACGAGATTGAGGGTTGTCGTCTTGCCGCAACCCGACGGGCCGACGAGAGCGACGAACTCTCCGTCGCTGACGGTCAGCGACACGTTGTTGACGGCTTTGAAGTTGCCGTAGGTCTTGACGAGATCTTTGAGGACCACCTGGGCCATGAAACCTGATTCCTAATGTTTGACCGCGCCTTCGGTGAGGGCGCGTACAAAGTATTTCTGCAAGAGGAGGAACAGCACCACGACGGGCACGCTCATCATGAAACTTGCGGCCATCAGCCCCGGAAAGTCGGTGGTGTTTTCCGAGAAGAACCGCTGGACGCCGACCGGCAAAGTCAGCTGGTCGTTCTTTGAAAGAAAGGTATAGGCGTAGATATATTCATTCCAGGCGCCGATGAACGAGTAGATCGCGGTCGCTATGATCCCCGGCACCGACAGCGGCATGACAATCAAGATGAAGGCCTGCAGCCTTGTTGCGCCATCGATGCGCGCCGCCTGTTCAAGCTGGACCGGGATGTTGTCGTAAAATCCCTTGAGCAGCCAGATGGCAAGCGGCAGGCCGAAGGTCAGATAGGTCAGGACCAGCGAGCCGTGGGTATTTATGAGGCCGACAAAACGCATCAGGATGAAGAGGGGCACAAGAAAGATCACCGCCGGGAACATGTTGCGCAGCAGCACCGAGAAGAACAGGAACCGCCGTCCCGGAAAACTGAAGCGCGAGAAGGCGTAGGCTGCCGGTACCGCGACCAGAACCGAGAGGATCGTTGTCAGGGTCGAGACGACGAGGCTATTCCAAAGAAATTGCAGGAAATCCTTGCCGACGCTGTTCTGCGGATCGAGCAGATTGCGATAGCTCGCCAGCGTCGGTTCGCCCGGCCACCATTCCGGCGGAAAGGCCATGGCCGCGAAGCCGGACTTGATCGATGTCACCATCATCCACAGCATCGGCACGGCGGTATAGACGAGCATGAACAGCAGGAAGAAGCGGCCGGCCCAGCGCCAGCCGTCAATCTGTCTGCGGCGCGGCATCGCAATGTTGGTCCGTGAACTCATCCCCCCGTATCCTCTCGCTCGCCGCGGCTCAGCGCGCGCACGTAGAAATAGCCCAGCGTCATCAGGATGAAGAACAGCAGCACCGAATAAGCCGACGCCACACCCCAGCGCTGGCGCCCGAAGGCGAGTTCATAGATGTGGGTAATCCAAATGTGGGAGGCATTGGAGGGACCTCCGCCGGTCATGATCCAGGGAATGATGAAGGAGTTGAAGTTGGCAACGGCGAGCAGCAGGATCGTTACCGTGGATACGCCGCGCAGATGTGGAAAGGTGACGTGCCAGAAGCGTTGCCAGGCGCTGGCGCCATCAACGCGCGCCGCACGCAGTAGCTGCTCGGGAACAGTTTGCAGCCCGGCCATCAACATGATCATGGCAAACGGAAATTCGCGCCAGATGTTGACCGCGATCAGCGAGGGAAGGACAGTGCCGACGCTGTCGATAAAGTTCGGTGGGCGGTCCGTGAGACCCAGTTGCACCATTACCACGCCGATGATGCCGAAATCCGAGTGGTAGATCCATTTCCAGATATAGGAGGCGGCGACAGCACTGATCACCCAGGGAATGATGAAGATGCCACGCAGCATGCCGCGCCCCCAAAAGTCGCGATGCAGCGCCAGCGCCAGGGCAAAGCCCAGCACAAAGGCGATGAGGGTGGAGGCCAGCGTCCAGATCACCGTGTTGAGTGTCACGCGCCAGAACACATCGCTGGTGAGGATGGCCACATAATTGTCCAGCCCGACGAAACTCTTGTCGCGCAGCTGCAGGCCGGGCGGGGTTTTGAAGAACGAAAGGTCGACCGTGTAATAGATCGGATAGGCGATGACGACGAGCATCACAATGATGGCGGGCAGCACATAGAGATAGTCGGCGCGGCTGGCCCAGACTTGCCGAAGGATGCCGGAACGCAACGCGCCGGTGCTGCGAGGGACGTCGGCCTGGCCGGTCACAGTGGTCATTGTGGCGCGCTCTCATGCTTGCAGGAAAGGGAGGCCGGCAGCGCAAGGCACTGCCGGCCAGGAACGCGAAGCGTGGCTCTAGAGCCCGCCGCCACCCATCAGATCCTTGACCTTCTTGGCAGCGTCTTCGGCCGCCTGATCGACGGTCATGGCGCCGGTCAAGGCGTTCTGCATCATATCCGGGATAATGATGTTCATGATCTCGGGAGCTTGCGGCAGGGCCGGGAACGGGATGCCGTATGGCAGCATCGACGTCGTCACATCGAGGAACTTGATGTCATCCAGGCGTGTTTTCATCCACTTGGTCTTGAAGCCGTTGAGGTTTCCCGGGTTCGAGCCGGCATAGGCCATCTTCAGTGACCATTCGGGGCTCGTCCAGAAGCAGATGATCGCCTTGGCAGCCGGTGTGTCCACCTTGCCGCCCTCGACATATTCGGGCTTCAGGATGTGGATGTTGGAGCCGCCGAACACCACAGCCCGCTTTCCATCGGGGCCGGTGGGGATCAGGCCGTACCGCATATTGTCGATGACGGTCTGCGCCTTGTCCTTGTCGGCACCCGTGGCTTTCTTCTGCAGGTCCTTCATGACGTTGTAGTCGGACGGATGCGAGATCATCATGCCGAGCTGGCCGGCAACGAACAGGGGCTGGTTGTCCGCCTGCTGGTTGGTGAGGGCCGAGACCGGCACCGACTTGTCGCGGACATACATGTCATACGAAGCCTGCAGGGCACGCTTGCTGGCCTCGCTATTCAAGCGGATCTCTTCCAACTTCGGGCTTGGATCAGCTTCGTCGAACACGCCGCCGCCGAAGCCCCAAAGCTGGGGCATGAAGCGATAAGGCGTGTTGCCGGCGTTCTTGCGGGCAACGAGGCCGTAGCCAGCGACTCCGACCTTGTCGAATATCTGCTTGGAGTAAGTTACGACATCATCCCAGGTCGCCGGTGGCTTGTCGGGATCGAGTCCAGCGCGCTTGAAGATATCAGCGTTCCAGATCAGCGCCATCGTCTCGTTGTTGGTCGGAATGCCGTAGGTTATCGCCTTCCCAGGTCACGGCTTTCATGGCGCCGGGCCAGAAGTCTTCGGTCGACCAGCCCACATCCTCGGGCTTCAGCGGCTCGAGATAGCCCTTTGCGGCAAACTCGGTGCCACCCAGGATTTGCAGGCGGACCGCCATTGGTGCGGCATTGCCAAGCAGCGCGGTGCGGAACTTGTCGAGCAGGTCGTTATAGGTGAGGGCCTGTTCCTCGAGCTGGATATTTGGATAGGTCTTGCGGAAGGTCTCGAAGAAATCCTTGTAGTACTGACGCAGCAGGTCGGGATCGCCCTCGAACACGCCCTGATACCAGAACGTCAGGCGGCCCTTATAGTCGAGCGGCGTGACCTTGCCGCACGCCTCCGCCGTGTCAAATTCCTGTGTGCCCGCAATGGAGCGCACGTATTCCGGCGACCACTTGTTCAGGTCGACTGGCGGCTCTGCAAGCGCCGTCGTCGCCGTCAGCGACACCGCCATCGCCGAGATTACTGCACCGCGCAAAACAGCGCTGCGGAGAATTCAATTTCGTCATTGTACTCCTCCCAGTTTTTTATGGCCCGGCTAGCGGGCATTTTATGCCGATGACCGCAGGGTACGGGTTCTCTTGCCGCGTGTCCCTCGGATAGCACACACACTTCCCAGAATTGGGATTGCGTGTCAATTCCAAAGAATCGTGTACTGTTCAACGGATACCGCGCATAATGTCAGAAGTGCGAGAGTGGATGGAGAGGGGAGCCGGGAGTGGGCGAAACAAGTGAGTTCAAGGCAAGGCCGCCCGCTGGAATCGATCCCATCGGCACCTCCAGCGAAGGCGCCTCCGTCTACCAACTCATTCGCG
This sequence comes from uncultured Alphaproteobacteria bacterium, assembly GCA_963810045.1. Lineage (GTDB taxonomy): Bacteria > Pseudomonadota > Alphaproteobacteria > Rhizobiales > Aestuariivirgaceae > Aestuariivirga. The sequence continues at coordinate 346,591 of CAWELV010000027.1, forward strand.
ACGCCATCATCGAAGGCCGGCTGAAGCCAAATGAACGCCTCGTCGCAGCCGATCTTGCAAGGCGTCACGGCACCTCGACGAACCCCGTTCGCGAGGCGCTTCAACTCCTCCGGGGTGAAGGCTTCGTCATCTTCGCTCTCAATCGCGGAGCGCGGGTCCGGCCGATCGACCAGGATTTCGTCCGCGACATTTCCGAGATCGGCGTCCTGATCGAGCCGGCTCTGACCCGCTGGTTTGTCGGCATGGCGACCGAAGAAGACATCGCTGAACTTGAGCGCCTCCAGGGCCTCATCGAGGAAAACAATTTCGCCGATCCGCAAAGGCACAGCGAACTGGACACGGCGTTCCATACGGTCATGTACCAGCGCCACTACAACCGGCACGTTGCCGCGTTGTGGTGGAAGCATCGCGAAGTGCTGCGCGCCGTCAGTCGCCGCTTCGACTTCACGCTCGCCCGTCGCGCCACCGTGATACGCGAGCATCGCGAACTCATCCGCCTCACCAAGGCCCAGGACGCCGACAAGGCGGCCGAAACCATTGCCCGCCATGTCGAAGGGTCCGGCCGGCACATTCTCGAACAAATGCGCGCCCTCAACGCCGCCCGTGCGAGTTGACGGCGCGCACCACCACAACGGATCAGGAGGCACGAGCGCAAATGAAGATTACCGGTGTAACCCCTGGCTGATACAGTCCAGCAGCTCCTATTGGGGCGAATTCCTGTTCGTCGAGGTCACTACCGACGCGGGAATCACGGGCTGGGGCGAGATCACCACGACAACCAAACTCGCAAACCGCGCGCTTCGGGCGATGCTGCAGCAGATCGGTGCGATCATCATCGGCAAGGACCCGGGAAATATCGAGCGCCTGTGGCACAAGCTGTTCCGCAGCTTTACCTACATGGGAAGCCGCGGTGCCGCCGTCGAATGCGTGAGTGCCATCGACATCGCACTGTGGGACATCCGCGGCAAAGTGCTCGGCCAGCCGATTTACGAGCTTCTCGGCGGCCCGGTCCGCGACGAGATCGCGCTTTACACGCACCCCGACCAGCGCAAGTTCACGACCAGGAAGGCGTGGATCCAGGAGATCAGGGACATCGTCGCCTCCGGCCACACAGCCCTGAAATTCGATCCCTATCCCCTATCAGCGCGGCGGGGATGAGCAGCGTGACGGCTACCTCGATGGTCAGATGTCGCGCAAGGACGAGCGCGAGGCAGCCGAGCTTACCGCGCTGATCCGCGAAACCACCGGCCCCGACATCGAGGTCCTGATCGACGCGCATGGGCGCTTTGATGTGCCAACCGCCATCCGGCTTTGCCGCTCGCTGGAAGAAGCGGGCCAGATCGACTGGTTCGAAGAACCGGTCCCTCCCGAAAGTTTCAATGCGCTGAAGCAGGTGCGTGACAAGGTCAGTGCCGCGATCTCCTGGGGCGAACGCGGCCACACCAAATGGGACTTCGTGCCGATCCTCGAAAACAAGCTCGCCGACTACATCATGCCCGACGTCACCTGGACCGGCGGCATCACCGAGCTCAAGAAGATCTCGGCCCTGTGCGAGGCCTATTATATCCCGGTCTCTCCCCACGACGCTGCCGGTCCGATCAATGTCGTTGCCGGCGCTCAGGTGATGATGACGGTGCCGAACTTCTACAAGCTGGAAACCTCGGAATGGAACCTCCACAAATACGACCCGATGATCGACAAGCCGCTCGACAATTCGAACGGCAGTCTCAAGCTTAACCGGACACCCGGTCTCGGTATCGAAATGAACCGCGACTATCTCGAAGACAACAGGATCGAGTAGCGCGCCATGAAAATCGTCGACCTGCGTTGCGCCCTCATCGGCAAACATCCCATCGTCCGCATCGTGACGGACGAGAACATCCACGGCCTTGGCGAGGTGGAGTTCACCAAGCCTTACCTCAAGCCCTTCGTGCTCCACTTCCGCGATGCGCTTATCGGTGAAGACCCGACCGACGTCGAACGCTGCATGCTGAAGATCCGCCAGCGCGGCAGTTTCAAGCCTTATGGTGCTGCGGTCAGCGCCATCGAGCATGCACTCTGGGATATCGCCGGCAAGGCGGCGAACGTCCCTGCCTACAAGCTGCTGGGCGGCAAGGTGCGCGACCAGGTCCGCTGCTACAACGGCAACAAGCGGCGCAAGCGCACCGGCGACCGGCCCGAGGATTATGCGGCAGATATCCACTGGATGATGGAGCAGCCCGAGGGCTTCTTCATGATCAAGCAGGGAATCTCGTTCCACTCGAACATGAAGGACACCGTCGAGGGCTTCCACTACGGCGTGGTGCAGAAGAAGGCTGGCTATCACGGCGCCATGGACCAGGGCCAGATCAGCGAGCGCGGCATGGCCCATCTGCTCGATTGCGTCGCGGCGATGAAGGAGGTCACTGGCGACAAGGTCAGCCTTGCCCTCGATTGCGGCCCCGGCTGGTTCCTGAATGATGCCATCCGCTTTGCGCGAGCGGTCGAGAAATACAACCTCATGTGGCTCGAGGACATGCTGACCGGCGACTACGTGCCGTGGGTCAATCCGCAGGCCTACCGCGAACTCACGGTTTCGACCTCGACCCCGATCCATACGGGCGAACAGATCTATCTGCGCCACAACTTCAAGGAGCTGATCGAGACTCAGGCGGTCCGGGTCATCGGTCCCGATCCGGCCGACATCGGCGGCATCGCCGAGCTGAAATGGGTCGCCGAGCACGCCTACATGCACTCGATCACGATGGCCCCGCACGGCACCGCCAACGGGCTGCTCGGCCTTGGTGCGCTGATCAATGTCTGCGCCACTCTGCCAGCCAATTTCATCGCGTTCGAATACCCAACCGCGTCCGAACCATGGTGGGAGGATATCGTCGTCGGCCTGCCCAAGCAGATCGTGAAGAACTCGATGATCGACCTGCTGCCTGCTGCGGGGCTTGGCCTCGACATCGATCCCGGGGGAGCGCGCAAGTATCTTTTGCAAGAAGACGAGGGATTTTTCGACCGCGTCTAGGAGTCGTTTTCAATAAGGGGATTTAACCTCTGCGCTCATGAAATTGACGGCTGATGAACGGCATTTTCAATACTTGAAAGTTCTCACCAAAGGGCTCCGCCGGTGATCTGGATATTTTCGGCGGTAATGCCTCTTGCGTCATCGCTGCACAGAAATACCGCAAGCGCCGCGACTTCGCCTGGCTGGATAATGCGCTTCTGTGGATTTTGATCGGCGATTTCTGCCATCGCCTGGGTAACAGTTTTGCCCTTGCTTTCCTTGGCCACAACTTGCGCCACGTTGCGGTGCATTAGCTCGGTTTCAACCCAGGTGGGGCTGATCATCACGCAGGAAACGCCATGCGCCGCCCCTTCGAGGGCAACGCAGCGTGTCAGTCCCAGCAATCCAGCTTTGGAGGCGCAATAGGCGGGATTGTCTTTCCAGCCGACGGAGGCAGCGGTTGAGCCGATGTTAATCACGCGGCCCCATTTTCGGGCGATCATGCCGGGCAGCAGTTCGCGCGTCATGCGGAAAGCGCCGTTCAAGTTGGTATCGATGATCTTGAGCCAGAGTTCGTCCGTATGGCCGCAAACCGGCTGCTCGGCGGTAGTTCCGGCGGCGTTCACCAGGATATCGAAAGTTCCGCACTGGGCTGCGGCACTTTCGATAAAGGATTTGATCACCGCCGTGTCACGGATATCCAGATGGCCCGCATAAACCTTCACGCCGGATTCACTGAGCTTGCGCCTGACGTTTTCAGCCTCTTCCGGCTCCGGGTAGGCGGCCGCATCGCCGCTCCGCCCTTTCGATGCGCCGATATAGGAGCCAACCGCCACATTGGCGCCCTTGGCCGCGAGCGCCTGCGCAATGGCAAAGCCCTGACCCGTGAGGCCACCGGTTACAAGCGCCGAACGCCCCGAAAGAGTTTTCATGCCGTCACACCCCGAGTTAGCCGCCTTATTAGCAATACGGCGGCGCTCTCCTTAGGCGAACCACCAACGCTGGGTGATCTTCCCTCCATCAACATCGAAGTTGGGCGCAACTGTCCCATGACCAAGTTTCGCGGAATGGGCATTCACGAAGTTGTTGAACATCAGAACCATAGCACCTCCGTCCTCCGCCACAAGATTCTGCAAATCGGCATACATCTGCGCGCGCTTTGCGGCATCCAGTTCCGACCGTGCCGCGACCAATGTCTTGTCGAATGTTTCGTTCGACCAGAACGTGTCGTTCCACGCGCCGCCAGAAGCGTAGGCTGTGGTGAGCATGGCGTCCGGCGTCGTGCGGCCGTTCCAGTAGCTGAAGCACCAGGGCTTCTTCAGCCAGACATTGGACCAATAGCCGTCATTCGGTTCGCGGATCACATTGATGTCGATGCCAGCCTTGGCTGCTGACTCCTTCATCAGTAACGCGGTATCGACCGCTCCGGCAAAGGCCGCATCAGCGGTTGAGAGGTCGACTTTCAATGTCTGCAACCCTGCGGCCTTCAGGTAGAATTTGACCTTGTCTGGATCGTAGGAATGCTGGACTTTCGGCTCTGCATGGAACGGCACGCCCTTGGCGATCGGATTGTCGTTTCCGGTTGTGCCATGGCCGAGCAGGATTTTATCAACCAGATCCTTGCGGTCCACCGCATATTTGAGCGCGAGTTCTCACATTCTTGTCGTTGAAGGGCGCGATCGTGCAATTCATTGGCGCCGTATAATGGGCAAAACCTGCCACCTCTGAAATCGTCACCTCCGGATTGGACGCCAGCATGTCAAGCGTCTTGAGGTCGGCCCGGTCCGCATAGTCCACCACGCCCGATAAAAGCGCATTCGTGCGGGCCGCAACATCCACGATCGAGAGAACCTCGATTTCGTCGAAATAGGTTTCGCCATGATAATTGGCAAAACGCTTGCCCTCAAACCGCAGGCCTGGTTCGTAACTCGAATTGACATAGGGTCCGGTTCCAATTCCGGACGCCCAATCGACCTTGCCGTCCACAAGCGGCATGACCGGAAGGTGGAAATCATAGACTACGAACGGGAAGTCGGAATTTCCGTTGGCCAGCGTGAAAATAACCGTTTCCTTGCCGTCGGCTTTCACTTCCACGAGGTCGGCAAGCAGCGGCTTGGCCGCCGACTTCGAATCGGCGCCGAGATGAAACTGGAATGACGCGACCACATCGTCGGCATCAAGGCTCTTGCCATTGTGGAATTCGACGCCTTTGCGCAGCTTGAACACCCATTGCTTCGCATCGGAGGAGGCTTCGAAACTTTCGGCAACATCGGGAACGACTTTCCCCTCCGGCGTGACGTCTGTCAGGCTCGACCGCAGGGAGGCCCACGCGACGACCTGATTAAAGGTATCCGGGATGCTTCCGGGATCAAGCGAGTCGGTGGTCGAACCGCTACCGAGAGCAATGCGAAAACGTCCGCCCTTTTTCGGCTCTGCCCGCGCCATTGCGGCAAACATGCCTTCCGCCGCTGAAACGGCGATGCCGGCGGCAACTGCCCGCTGGATGAATTCGCGCCGCGACAGGCCACGCGCCCCGGTAAGCATCTTCAATAAATCATGTGTCATGGCTTCTCTCCCTGTTAAATTTTTTATCGTGCTAATCGCGTAGTACGTCTCTTGCTTCGGCTTCGTGATAGGACTTGGTGCCTCGGTAATACTGCAGCGATGCATCCTGCCAGGGCTGGTAATCCCACGGCGTGATCTTGCCGGTGGTGAGCGCCTTGTAGACAAGACGGCGGCGGCGCTGGCTGGTGATGATTTCCTTCTTGAGGCGCGGCATGTCCCAGCGCCGGGCGACTTCCGCCAGCATGTCCTTGAGGACTTCCGTATGGGCCGGGCTGGTGGCGAGGTCATGCAGTTCGTCGCGGTCCGCCTCCATGTCGAAGAGCTGCGGCGGATCGTGCTCAACATAGGTGAGCTTGTATTTGCCTTTGCGCAGCAGGACGTAAGGTGCGGCAACTCCCTCCGACATCAGTTCGCTCACCGCGATACGGCTGTCGCTGTCTTGCTTCAAAAGCGGCAGCAGGCTCTCGCCATCCGGCGGTTCGGGATAACCCTCCCACTCCTCCGTCATCGCCAGATCGACGAGCGTCGGCAGTATATCGACAAGGCTGCAATTGGCCTGTGATGCGCCGGCCCTCCGGAACGCCCGGGCCTGCCATGATCAGCGGCACGCGCGCCGACCAATCATAGAAGCTCATTTTGTACCAAAGCCCGCGCTCGCCCAGCATGTCGCCATGGTCGGCGCAGAAAATCACAACGGTATCGTCCATGAGCTTGGCACGCTTAAGGGCATCAAGAACTTCGCCGATGCGCTCATCGACGTAGGAGATGCTGCCGTAATAGGCATGGCGCGCATTGCGCACATGCTCATCGCCCACGCCGAATTCGCCCCGGTCATACTGTTCCCAAAGCCTGCGGCTATGCGGATCGCGTTTCTCGGGCGGTATGAAAGGCACCCGCGGCATATTGATCTCGTCATGCTTGTACAGGTCCCAGAAGCGGCGCGGCGTGACGTAAGGATCATGCGGATGGGTGAATGACGCCACAAGCAGGAAAGGCCGCTTGTCGGGCTCCCGCGCCCAGTCAAAAATCTTGCGTGTTGCGTTATGCGCCACTTCTTCATCATAGTCCTGCTGCAAGGAACGCTCGGCAATGCCGGCGTTGCTGACATTTTTCATGTCATGGAACCAGTCCATGGTGCGCCAGGGATCATCCCAGTCGGCCGTCCAGTTGAAGTCGGAGGGGCAAATGTCTGTCGTCACACGCTCCTCAAAGCCATGCAACTGGTCAGGCCCGATGAAGTGCATTTTTCCGGAGAGGCAGGTGCGGTAGCCGAGAACCCGGAGATAATGGGCGAATGTTGGAATATCCGCCGGGATTTGCGCGGCATTGTCCCAGGCCTGGATATTGGAGCAGAGTCTTCCCGTCATCAGCGCCAGGCGCGCCGGCGCGCAAAGCGGGAAGTTCGAATAGAAATTGTCAAACACCGCGCCGCGTTTGACGATTGAATCAATATGAGGTGTTTTCACCAGCGGATGGCCATAGGCGGCAAGTGCCGATGCCGCAAGCTGGTCGACCATCAGAAGAACGATATTGGGACGCGGCTTTCTCATGGTCTGTTATTCCTTGGGAAGAGGCTGCTTCAGCCAGTCACTATAGAACGCTTCAAGGTCCGGTTCAAAGTCATGAACGATGGGATAGCCCGGCGCACAGGCTTCCACTTCGTGCAAGGTGCCGCAGGTGGGGCAGAGAAACTCGCGGATTTCCATCCACTCCGGGTTGGGAATGTCATTGTTGGGGTAAAGCTCACGGAGCGCCTTCTTGGTGTTGCGGACGTTGATATTGGCCTGCAAGCTTCCAGTTCTTCTTGTAATGGCCAAACTCATGGCCGCACTCGCATTTGGTGACGCGGCCCTTTTTGCCCTGCACGATGAAAAGATGATCGCCCACCGGCAATAAAATGCGCTCCTTCCAGCTTACGCGGTCCTGATAGACACTGATGATCTTGAAGAAACGGTCATCGTCCTTGTAGGCGCTCATGATGCGCTTGGTTTGCGGCCACGGCAGCGTGCCGGCGGCGAGATCGCGGATGACCTCCTTGCTGTATGAACTCATGGCTTAATCCTCGACCTTGTAGGTGAAACTGGGCTTCAGGCCCCAGAAGGAATTGAAGTCCCTGGTGAAGCGCTTGGAAAGCTTCATGGCGCTGGCATACATGCGGGTAACTTCGATGACAAAGCGGCCAGCGCTCACGCGCTTGCGTTCATTTTTCATCCATTGCGACACCGGAATGGATTTCTTCAGGCGTTTGGCCCGCATCGATTTCCGGAGTTTCACGGTGGCCGCAAGATCAGCCTGCAGGGTTCCCCCTCGATCTTCCACGAGTACAATGCCAAAAACCTGGTGGGCGACTTGCGCCGTGAGGAAGCCATTTTCCACATCGCTGGCGGTCTTGATGGGATCACGCTCCAGAACATCGCCGAAGCCGCCGCCGCCATTATAGGCATGGGTGAAAATGTCACCGGACTTGTGGGGCGCTGTGATGTAGGGCCCCTCGGACGTTTCATGCACGCCCTTCACGAGCTTTTCCAGATCCGAATGATCAGGATCAATGCCGATGCCATGGGGCAGGGGCTTCTGCTTCTTGATCAGCTCCTTGATATTTGTCTTGCGGACCGTGCGGTGCATTTGGCAGGTGGGGGCGGGATAGCCGCCGCACATGCCCGCATTGTCAAACACCCGGGAGGAATGCTCGGAGGTCACCAGGCGCAGATGATTGGTCTTGTTGATCAGCCAGGTTGAGATGAAGGAACAGCCGCCGCGGTATTTTCCGGCCCCGCCCGAATTTGGCAGAATGGAACGGCCGAGATAGAGCATCGGCATGTTCTGTTCCCAGATTTCGATATTGCCCATATCGGATTCCGGGTTCCAGCCCACATAGGCCGTATCGAGCCCGTCCTTGATGGCAAGGGCCCCGGAGCCCGCCGCCGCACATTCAAAATGCGCCATGCCGAACGACGTGCCGTATTGGCTTGTCCCCCCCATTTCGATCATCGGGCTGTTCACCTGGCCCACGAACACTTCTTCGACGAAGCCGCGGGCGAGAAATCCCCGCGAGAGAAGCCGCTGGAACACGCCATAGGCCGGCAGCAACAGGGCCCACGAGGTTGCCGTGGCCACCATTTCATTGTCCGGGTTTGTCCAGGTGCCGTGAGGCAGCTTCAATTCGGTCGCCATCCAAGCGCCGTCGTTCACCAGGCCTTCGAAATTCATGTGCTGGGTGAGGGTTACAAACATGCCGCCATCCATGCCGGCCGGCGTGCAGTTCATGGAGTGGTAACCCCATGGCTGGGTGCCCTCAAAATCCATGATGATCTTCCCGGCGGTGGTGATCTCCATCTCAATGGGAATGTTGTAGAGCCAGTTGGATGGGCCCAGGGGCTGGAAACCGGGCTTTCCCTCGGTCACATGGCCATAGAAGGTATGGCCACGATAGATGCCGGGAACGGTGAGCTGCTGGGTGCGCAGAAGCTGGCCCCGGCGGCCCTCCTCAATGAATTCCTTCATCACGCGGCGCCAATACTCAATGCCGATTTCGGCGATGATGGCGCGCACGCTTTCGCGCATGTCAATGCAGGAAGCAACCTTGGCCTTCTCATCCAGCACCCAATAGATCGGCATGCGCAGGTTGCGCTCGCAGCGGATCACATAGTCGCGGCGGATTTCATCATTCTCGCCGATCTTTTCGGCACAGACGAAAAGCCCTTCGGTAAAGCGCTCCTGCGCCAGGCACACGTCGCCGCCAGGCGTAATGCCGCCCGACTCCAGTTCATGGCAGACCGCACCGGCCCAGCCAACAAGTTCATCCCCGTGGAAAATCGGAATGACGTCCATCACGTCCGGCACCTGCACCGTGCCGATGAAGGCATCATTGTTGGCGAATATGTCGCCATCCTTGATGCCCGGATTGGCTTCATAGCCTTCCCTGATCATCCACTTGATAAAGCGGCTCATCGTGTGGACATGCACCATGATGCCATTTGAAAGGGCAATCGCGTCGCCTTCCGGCGTATAGATGGCAACCACCATTTCGCCCACTTCGCGCACCCCCGGAGAGGCGGAAATCCGCCGCGCCATTTCCCGCGCCGAGACGCAGGAGGCGCGCAGCTTCGTGTGCAGGGTTTCAAATTTGAGCGGGTCCTGCTTGCGGAGCGTGAGTTCCGTCACCCCGTCATAGCAGCCGGTTTCCTTCATCATCAGCTCGGATTCGAGCAGGCGGTCACGCAGGGGAAGGATGGTTTCGATTTTTTCGTGCATGTTCATGATTTTTTCCCTCAAGCGTGCCGGTAGTGGAGCAGCGTCCACTCATCGACGAAGACAGTGTCGTTGGGATGCACCACGAGGGTGGTTGCAGGATGCTCGACGATTGCCGGGCCCTTGATTTCATGGCCGGGGTGCAGGCGGTCCATTTCATAGAGATTGGCTTCGTGCCACCGTCCGCCGATGTAAGCCTGGCGCGTTCCCTTGTGTGCCGCTGCGGGATCGGATTTTCCCAGCGGGCGTTTTTCCAACGTGGGTTTCACCTTGTCGGCAGTAGCGGTAAGGCCGAGTTCCGTGACCGAGAAGCCCACCGCGCCGTACCGCGATACCCGGTGATTGATCTTGGCATAAACCTCTTCGAACTGCGCGATGGTGCGGCGCATGTCGTCAGCCGAAGTGAGAACGCTGAGCGGCGCCTTCACTTCAACATCTTCCAGTTGGCCCGTGTAGCGCATCATCAGGAACGCCTCGACCTTGATTTTTTCGCGGGCGTGCCCGTCAGTCAGCATCTCGTCAACGGCCGCCCGTTCAAGGTCATGCCAGATCGCGGAAATCTTCTTGCCGTAGGCGGCCAGCGCCTTGTCATCGGCGCTGGAAGGAATATCGATCTGGGTTGAAACGGAATGGCGCCGCATATAGTCCGCCGTGGTGCAGCCAAAGGCCGAGAATGCGGCGGCAAACTGGAACGTGATGATGTCCTTGAACCCGGTGCCTTTGCTGCAGCCCGCAAGATGCAATGGCCCTGACCCGCCATAGGACAGAAGCGTGTATTGCGACGGGTGAATGCCCTGGCCGGAGATCACGCGGCGCAGCGCGGCATTGGCGTCTTGCTCAAGCATGTCGATCATGCCTTCAGCCGCCTCGGTAATTTCAACCCCCAGGACATCGGCGCATTTTTCCTTGAAAATGCGCGTTGCCTTTTCAACATCAAGGATCACCTTGCCGCCCAGGAAATAATTGGGATTGAGGCGGCCAAGAATGGCGTCGCAATCGGCGATGGTGGGTTCCATGCCGCCGCGATTGAAGCAGATGGGGCCGGGATCGGATCCGGCACTTTCCGGCCCAAGGCTGACCTTCTTTGTAAGCGGATCAACCTTGATGATCATCCCGGCGCCGGCGCCGATGGTATCAAGATGCAGCGTTGGCACATTGAGCTTGAAGCGATCCATGATCGGCTCGTTCTCAATGCGGGTCTGGCCCCGGGTGATCACCCCCATGTCAAAGCTTGTGCCGCCCATGTCGGAGCAGACAAGCGAGTCATTGCCGATAAGCTTGCCCACATATACCGCACCCAGAATGCCGCCGATGGGGCCGGAAATCATGGTCTCGTGCAGGCGCGGATGATTGATCGAGGTGAGGCCGCCAAAGGAGAGCAGCGTTTGCACGCCATATTTGAAGCCATACTTGCGCGAGATGTCTTCGATGCCCTTAAGCTGCTGGCGGCCGCGCGACGTGGCATAGGCCTCAATCAATACGCTGTTGAGGCGCGATTGCTCGCGGATAACAGGGCGCACCTCATGGCTGGTGTAGACGGTGATGTCTCGCACCTGCCTTTTTGATCTCGGCCCGGGCAATCTCCGCAATCCGCTTTTCATGCACCGGATTCACATGGGAGAAAATCGTCATGATGCAAATGGAGTCAACCTTATCCTTGATCAACGCCCTGACAGCTTTCACCACGTCTTTCTCGTAGAGCGGAATGATCACATCGCCAAACTGGTCCACCCGTTCCGTTACGCCATGGGTGCGCTTTCGCGGCACCAGTGGATCCGGATGATGATGGGTAATGGCGTGCAGGCGGTCCGCATAGGAGTAATCGGCCCAGGTCTGCAGGCCGCGACCCATCAAGATCATGTCCTCAAGCCCTTTGGTGGTAATGAGGCCCAGCCGCCGCCCGGTGCGGGAAAGCAGGGTATTCAGCATGCCGGTGCCGGAATAGAGCACCACGTTCACGCCGCCGAACAGCTCATCCAGCGAAATGCCCCATGCCTCGGCTGCGTCTTCAGCCGAACTCAGGAACCCATCTGCTTCATTTCTAGGCGTCGTTGCCGCCTTGCCGATCTTGAAATGGCCATGCTCATCCACAAGGATTGTGTCGGTCATGGTTCCGCCGGCATCAATGCCAATCACGATGGGATTTGTCACAGGCTTGCACTCTCTGTCGTAAAATTGAAATATGAGACTATGCCCAGCCATGAACTGGCGCTATGTGCCTAAAGGCACATTGGGTGAGGCGATGCTGGGCGAAAGGAAAACAAATCAGGCAGTCATGAAGGCCTTGGCGGGCGCCAGTTTCTGCCGTGGGCTCAAACAGCCATGTCGACCGCCTGGTTGACCTTATCGGCACGCTGGTGCCTCACGATCTCATAACGATCGTGCGATATTCCACCACCCAGAGGCCAGAATTTGTCTCGCACCGGAATTTCTCGGATCAGATGGTGCGCAAGTATCTGGATATCTACTACGTCTATGACCCGTTCTACGCCCATTGGCGGAAACATCAAAAATCTGGCGTTTATCCATTGAACAGGTTGCAGGCAAAGGCCCAGAGGCGAGGCATCTATATTGCAGAATTTCTCGGCCAGTCCGTGATCTCCGATGAAGTGGGTGTCATGCTGCATGACGGACCCGGCTGGTGCCTGGGTATTTTTTTGGACCGCAAGAAGCGTAGCTTTACCCTGAAGGAAATTGCACGGCTTGAGGCAGGCTTTACGGTCTTTGCCGCCATTCATGATCTCGATACGCGGTCGCGCTCTTCGGATTTCATGAGGACGACGCAACCCTCATCTCTGGGTCGAGAGCCTCTCGCACAAAGTGCAACTCTTCTTCCCGCTGACCTGTGGCCTGAACTCAGCGCCCGTGAGCGTGAACTGGTTAAGCTGATATTGGCGGGCCATCCGACCGTCAGCATAGCAAGAAAGCTTGGCATCACCGCAGGCACCGCGAAGAACCACCGGTTGCACATCTACAAAAAACTCGACATCACGACCGAGCGTGAATTGTTCCTGCAATACATTGACCGAAGACCGCGTAGCGAGGCCGCAAAAGATCTTTAATGTCGTAAGCCGAATTGCCCGCGCGCGGTGTGAATGCCGTCAAAACTACTTTAACTCGAAGTCCTTGAAATCGTCAGCAGACCAACCTGTCGTTGGAAGAAAAAGACCGTTGAGTTAGCGAGAATAGCAATATTTCAGGGAATTAACGCGCGATTCAACCGGAGAGTCCGTTTGAGTAGGCCCGCCAGCCACCGAGATGCGAGATGTCCACGGCACCCTGAAGGCCCGCAGTTTCCACCAGGAAACCCTTGGGCGATGTTCCATCCGCGAGTGTTACGGTGCCGATTCCGAGCGGTGGCGGGATTGCGGCGACAAAGCGTCCGAAGTCCATTGGTGGCAAACTCCAGACTTCGACTTCAATGGAAGATCCGCAGCCATCATCGCTGCGCACAAGACCCGGCTTGGGTGTGGCTTGGCCAGACAGAGCGAAGAGCCGATAGACTGGCGTTGTCTTGACAGCTCGATTAAATCGCCCGCCCAGTTTCCGCAGCTCGCCGTTCAACGACATTCCCGACAAGTGAGCACCCACAACGACCAATTCGATTTCACCATCTTCGTTTGCCAAGGTGGCTGTGTGGCATGGCGGCTGCGGCCAGCCGGTTGCGCCAAGCGATAGGCCGCTCATCGCATGCAGATCGCGGGCAAGAGTTGCCGACAGGTCGTCTTTGCCAGCCGGCGCAAGCAATGTGATACTCATCGGCAAGCCATCCCCGCGCTTGCCGCATGGCACGGCTATGCCACAGAGATCGAGCAGGTTGACGAAATTGGTGTAGGTACCAAGCCAGCTGTTGGTGGCGACCGGATCCGCGAGAACCGCCTCTACCGTGTAATGGGTTGGAGCCGTCGGCACGCAAAGGAGATCGACGGAGGCGATGATGGGCGCCAGCTTCACCTTGAGTGCCTGCAAGGCATAGAGCCCCCGGAAGGCATCGGCCGCCGAAAGCTTGCATGCGCCGCCGATGATCTTGCGCGTCACCGGATGTAGTGAATCTTCGTTCGACTCAATGAAGTCTGCAATTGCCGTGTAACGCTCTGCAACCCATGCTCCTTCGTAGAGCAGATTGGCAACCGCATAGAAATCATCGAAGGGAATTTCCACGAGACGGCAGCCGAGAGATTCCAAATTAGCCAGTGCGGCGTCAAAGCCGGTCCGCATGGCGTCATCGCCGTAAAACTTGCGGTCGGCAATTGCCGGAGCGCCCACGGTGAGGACGGGCGGACGTGGGCCAAGCGGCCTCACTGGTACGGATTTAGAATAGGAGTCTCCCACATCAAGCCGTGCTGCTGCGGAATACACCGCATAGGCGTCCTCAACCGTCAATGCGAAAATCGAGACGCAATCGAGAGTTCGGCAGGCGGGCACCACGCCAGTGGCCGAAAGCGCACCAAGCGAGGGCTTCAATCCGACAATGTTGTTCAGCCCGGCAGGAATGCGACCCGAACCCGCAGTATCCGTGCCGAGCGCAAAGGAGACAATGCCGCGTGCAGTTGCAACAGCCGAGCCGGAACTTGATCCGCCGGGCACGAGCGACGCATCGATGGCGTTCTTCGGGATTGGGTGAGGCGTACGCACGCCGACAAGGCCGGTTGCGAACTGGTCAAGATTGGCTTTGCCGATGACCATGGCGCCGGCGGCCTTCAGCAGCGCAACGACGGTCGCGTCCCGCACTGGCATATAGCCATAGTCCGGGCAGGCGGCTGTGGTGGGCATGCCCGCGACATCAATATTGTCCTTGACGGCGAACGGGACGCCCCATAGCGGCTTGGCAACAGGATCGAAGCTGCCGAGTGCTTCGGCCTCGGCAAGAAGATCCGGCTTCGTCGCAAGATGAAGGAAAATCCCGGGGTCGTCTGCTTCGCCGATGCGGTGGAAAACAGTTTCGATCATTTCAGTGGGCGAAACACCGGAAGCGTAGGCCGCGTGAAGACTTTTGATATTGAAGCGCAGTTCGCTCATGCCTGTTTCCCCTTGCCGAGAATGATCACCGGAAGATCCCATTGAATCAGGACGACGCAGCCGTCCTCCGACCAGACCGAATGCTCGGTTCCGGCGGCATTGAGGATCAGCGCTCCGGCCGCATACTTGCCCTGCTCGTCGCATTGGGCGCCATCGAGCACCATGATTGTCTCAAGCCCCGCATGGCGGTGCAACGGCACCGACGCACCCGGCTCATATTTCAGAACAGCGACGGTGGGTTCGCCTTCGCCGCCTTTCACAACCCAGTGGACCAAAACACCTTTGCGGAAATACTCATAAGACAAATCGCACCAGCCTCCGTTGAGAAGGCCGGCATAGGCAGCATCAGGCATTGCCAAGTCCTTCAAGAATCTTCGACACTGGCGCGGTCCAGCCGACGATAGCGCCTTGGGCCAGGATCATGGCAATCGCTGCCGCCTTGAATTCGGGAAAATAGCTTTCAGTTGCGTCCTCGGCCAGCAGGCATTCGAAGCCCCGGTCATTGGCCTCGCGCATTGTCGTCTGCACGCAAACCTCCGTAGTAACTCCGGCAAAGACAAGCTGTGCAATGCCGAGGCGCTGCAATTCTGTCCCAGGTGCGTTGCATAGAACGCGCCCTTGCCAGGCTTTTCGATCACGACCTCGCCGGAGTGCGGCGCTACTTCGTCGAGAATTGCGGTGCCCGGTTCGCCCGCAATCAAGACGCGGCCCATGGGCCCGTCATCGCCGATGCGGAGCACTGGCTTGCCGCGATTACGCTTTGCCGGCGGACAGGTCCGACAGGTCGGGACGATGACATTCCATGGTGTGAATCACTGGCAGCTGCGCGCGGCGAAATCCGTCGATCAGGTGTTCTGACCGTCGGGTACGATTGCCGCGATGCGGCTTACGTCATTGCCGAGGCTGGCGCCGAAGCCACCCGGCTCTGCGAAATCGCGCTGCATGTCGATGACGATCAGCGCCAGCGTTGCAGGCTGGAATTCGAAGGCGAAAGGTTGTGCGTCGATGACGGCCATCAGTGATGCCCCGCCATGTGTGCGCCGATCGTCTGCGACATTGGCTGTTGCAATGGGTGTTTCATAGACCAGTCGCCATCTGACATGACGAGAATGCGGTCGGACAGTTCCAGCAATTCATCGAGGTCTTCGGAGAGCAGCAACACGGCGGTGCCGCGATTGCGCGCTTTCATGATGCGTGCTCGGATTTCCGCTACCGCCGAGAAATCGAGCCCAAAACAGGGATTGGAGACGATCAGCAGATCGACCTCGCCGGTCAACTCGCGGGCCAGTACGGCGCGCTGCACGTTGCCGCCGGAAAGCGCGGCGATCGGGGGACTGATTGAGACGTCTTGATCTTGAAATGTTGGACCAGGAGGCGCCGCATGGCGCATCGATTGCATGCGGCCTGATCCAACTGACCGGCTTGCCGCTTCGCTGACGTCGAACGTGCGAAAGGCCAGGTTTTCTGTGACTGTCATCCGTGGAGCGCAGGCATTGCTCAGCGGCTCTTCCGGGATGAAGCGTACGTTCAGTTACCCGGGCCTCCGTCCGGCTAGCGCCATAAGGAGAACCTTTGACCATGACCTCGCCGCCATCGCGCTGCCGTTGGCCGGCGAGCACTTCCGAGAAGCTCCTTCTGGCCATTGCCGGAAATTCCTGCAATGCCAACGATCTCGCCGGCACGCACGTCGAGTTCGCCGATATTGATCGATTTCAGGCCAGTCCGGTCCGGCGCCTTCAGGCTTTGACGCAGCAGGATTGCGGCTTCGGCGTTTGCGAACCGCCCGGCTATCGAGCTGCGGCAATGGGTTGATCGCCGATCATCATTGTCGGCCATCGCCTTGTGGCAAAGGTCCTTCACCTTGCCGCTGCCGGCAACTTGCCCCGCCGCAGAACCGTGACATCGTCGGCAAATTCCGTCACTTCGTGGAACTTGTGACTGATCATCAGTACGGTGAGTTCGCCCCGCTCCGTCATGCCGCGCACCAGGCCGAGCATTTCGTCGGCTTCGCCCGGCGTCAGCACCGAAGTTGGTTCGTCGAGAATGAGAAAGTTACGCCCGAGATAGAGCTGCTTGACGATTTCGAGCTTCTGCTTCTCGCCAGCCGCCAACTCGCTCACCGGCCGGTCGAGCGGGAACTTGAACGGCATGCGTTCCATGAATCGGCAGTGAGGCGCGTTCCTTGCGCCAGTTGATAATGGCGGTACGTCGTTCCGGTTGATGACCAGGTTTTCGGCACCGGTCAGCGACGGCACCAGTGTGAACTGCTGGTAGACCATGCCAAGCCCATAGGGCGCGGCGTCCTTTGGCGAGTTAATTTCCACCTCGCGGCCGTCGACCGACAGCGAGCCCGAGGTCTGGCTGGTAAAAACCCATGACGCATTTGACGAGCGTGGATTTGCCGGCGCCGTTCTCGCCGAGCAAGCGCATGAAACGTCCCGGCCGGAATTGCATTGATACGTTGTCGAGTGCGGTGAAGCTGCCGAAGCGCATGGTGATGCCAAGCGTCTCGATGCCGACGGCCTTGCCAACTTGCGGAAGAGGAGTGTCGCGGATGGCGATCATGGCAATTGGCTCACAAGCGTCGACGAATTTGAAACCGAGCCGAACACACCGCCTTGCATTTTCACCATATTGATCGCTGCCAGATGATTGCCGTAGTCGGTGGCACCGCAGCAGTCTTCGAGCAGCAGGCATTCGAAGCCTCGGTCGTTGGCCTCGCGCATGGTGGTATGAACGCAGACATCGGTGGTGATGCCAGTGAGGATGATGTTTTCGATGCGTTCTGGCTTCAGGATCAATTCGAGGTCGGTGGCGCAGAAGGAGCCCTTGCCAGGCTTGTCGATAATCGCTTCGCCTTCGATGTGGATAGAGCTCCTCAATAATATCCCAACCAGGTTCGCCACGTACCAGAATGCGACCGCAGGGACCGGCATCGCCGATGCCGGCGTTGATGCGCTGCGAGCGCCAGCGTTTGTTGGCGGGCAGGTCGGCAAGGTCTGGCCGGTGCCCCTCGCGCGTGTGGATGATATGGTAGCCCTTGCCCGCATGGCGGCGAGCACGGCCTTGATCGGCTCGATGGGCGCGCGGACGAGCGAGAGGTCATAGCCCATGTGATCCACATAACCGCCGGGACCGCAGAAATCCGTTTGCATATCGATGATGATCAACGCGGTATTGTCCGGTCGCAAGGCGCCGTTATAGGGCCAGGGATAAGGATCGGCGTCGATAAAGCTAGTTTTGCACCGTCGGAATTGTGTTTGCGAGATGTTCATGGTGAGGTTCCTACTTGGTGATCGACAGGTCGCCGGGCGCGCCCGCCAAGATCTGCTCGGGCGATGATGTGGCGACGATAATGGCAAGGGTCAGCACATAGGGTGCGGCATAGAAAAGATAGTAGCCTTGCGTGACGCCAACCGATTGCAGTGCGGGACCGAGCGCGCCCGCGCCGCCAAAGAGCAGGGGCGGCAGAAACAGCCGAGCGGGTTCCATCGGGCGAAGATGACCAGCGCGACAGCCATCAAGCCCTGGCCAGAAGAAATCCCTTCGTTCCAGCAGCCGGGATAAAAAAGCGAAAGGTAGGCGCCGCCGACGGCCGCGAGCGATCCGCCGACGGCCGTTGCCAGCAGCCGCACTGCATCAGGGTTGAGGCCCATGGCTCGAGCAGCGTCGGAACTGTCGCCAACGACCCTCATAATGAGCCCGATGCGGGTGTTCCTGAAAGCCCACCAAAGCACAACCGACAGGACGGCGCCGAGGAGGAAAAGCACATTGATATTCAGCGCCGACTGGAATTGCGGACGCTCGACCATCACCAAGCGCGATGGCGGGAAGGTGGGGGGCGACAGGCTGGATGATATGGCTTTCCGAAGAAGAAGGCGAGGCCGGACCGAACAGCATCATGGCAATGCCGATGGCGATATCGTTGACCTTGGGAAATTTGCAGATGTAGCCGTGGAACAGGCCGAAGACACGCCCGGCACCATGGCGGCAGCAGCACCCCCAACCACGGCGAGTTGGTCGATCACGGCGATGGCATAGGCCGTCATCGCGCCGAAGACGAGCGTGCCTTCGAGGCCAAGATTGATGCGTCCGGATCGTTCGGTGATCGCATTCGCCAAGGCTGACGAAGATGAAGGGAGTAGAGACGCGGATGGCCCCCGCGAGAATGGCGAGCGGAACGCCCCAGATGCCAATGTCGCATCCATCATGGGCTCCTCTTCCACAGATCGGGGTTGAAGAGCTTGAACCGCCCGTAAAGCGTCTCGCAGAACAGGATGACGACAAACAGCATGCCCTGCAGCACCAGCACTGTTGCATCCGGCAGTCCCATGCGGCGCTGGATCAGGCCGCCGGAGGCATCGATACCGCCCAGAGAACCGCGACCGGAATGATCGCGAGTGGATTGTGCCGTGCGAGGAAAGCCACGAGAATACCGGTGTACCCATAGCCTGCGGCAAGCGAGCCATTGGCGCTGCCCTGAACGGCTGCGACTTCGATCATACCGGCAAGACCGGCAAAACTGCCCGGCCGAGCGCGGTAAAGCCGACGATCAGGCGGCCAACGGGCAAACCCTGTATCTGTGCGGCGCGCACATTTCCGCCGGCGATGCGTGCTGCAAAGCCAAAACTCGTTCCTCGATCAGCACCCATGAGACGATGCAGGCGACGACGCCGATCGCGAGGCCCCAATGGACATCCATTCCCGGCATATTGCCGAGCATGTACTGCGCGGGCAGAGGGCGTGGTGGAGGGCTTGTTAAGGCTGGCAGGATCGCGAAGCGGACCCTCGATGAAATGGTTCATCAGCGCGATGGCAATATAGGCCATCAGCAATCTGGAATCGTCTCGTTCACGCCGCGATAGTAGCGCAGCACACCGGTAAACCCGATCCAGACGCCACCCATCAACCATACCGGCCAACGCCATCAAAGGGAGAACAACGATTGGCGGCAGAACGTCCGTCAGCGGCAGCGCTGCTGCGCCGCGGCTACGCCGCCAAGAACGACCGCGCCTTCGCCTCCAATGATCACGAGGCCCAGCCGCGCAGGGAGGGCAACGCACAACGCTGTGAGGAGCAGTGGCGCCGCCCGACGAGGCTGTTCTGAACCGAAAACCAGCTTCCAAAGCCGCCAAAATACATGAGCTTGAAGAGGTCAGCCGGCGATTTGCCGAGCGGCCACAATGAAGAGCGAAAAGAGTGCCAGGCCCGCAAGGACGGCGCCCAGTGGGATTGCGACGGCTCTGCCCTGCGCGCCAGCCACTCAAGCGGGCACGAGGACCTGCGTGGCCGGAAATGGAGTGGGTGATGGAACGTCGCTTTGATCCGCCATGACGTCATGCCGCTCATGCTTCAAGAAGTCGAACCGACGACGCCCTCGACGAGATAAGCCATGCTTTCGAGTTCGATCGCGTCTTCGGCAAAAGCCTTGCCGGCGGCAACGACTTCGCCGCCCTTGTTGTCCTTAATCGGTCCTTTGATCACGGAGAAACCGCCCTTCATCATGTCTGCATGGGTCGGCGTCGAATTGCTTGCGGGCTGTCGTCACTCACCGCCGGGTCCAAGGGAGCTCATCTTCACGAACCCGTCGGCCATGCCGCCCCGCGGCGAAATTCGCAACGGCTCTTTCGCCAGCTGTGCTTCTCGACGAACGTCTTGTAGACATTGCCCCAAGTCCATTCGGCGCCGGTCAGATATTTTTCCGGCGCAAGCGGCGTCTGGTTGGCATGATAGCCGCAGACGAAGGCGCCGCGTCCGGCCGCAGTTTCGACCACCACTTTCGGGCTATCAACATGGCAGGTGATGACGTCGAGCCCCTGATCGATTAGCGCATTGGTGGCTTCGGCTTCCTTCACAGCCAACGACCACTCCCCGGTGAAGATCACCTGGCATGTGATCGTCGGATCGACCGAGCGCGCGCCGAGCAGGAACGATTGATGTTGAGCAGCACCTGCGGGATCGGCTTGGCGGCGACGAAGCCGATCTTCTTGCTCTTGGATGCATGACCGGCGACGATGCCGTTGAGATACTGGCCCATGCCGATGTAGCCGAAATAGGAACCGGCATTTATCGGATGTTTGCCCTCGCTCCACAGGCCGCCGCAATGGCGGAACTGGACATGCGGATATTTGGCGCACATGGCCAGCATGTGCGGGTCGAAATAGCCGAACGAGGTCGGGAAGAGCAGCGTCGCCCCGTCGAGATTGATCATGCTCTCCATGGTCTTCTGGACATCGACGGTTTCGGGGACGTTCTCCTCTTCGACAACGGTGATACCCGCCATGCCCTTGAGCGCTGCAGCGCCTTCGGCGTGCGCCTGGTTGTAGCCATAGTCATCCTTCGGACCGACATAGATGAAGCCGACCGTGGCCGCCGCAGCAAAGGCCGGTCGCGACAACAGGCCTGAGGGCGCAAGGCCGAGAGTCATTCCGGCTGCGGAGGTCTTGAGAAGTTGACGGCGGGAAAGCATGAAATTCTTGGTCATGGCGCACTCCTGATTGGGTATTTTGACGTCGATTAGGGTCTTGTTAAGAAAGTGTATGCAATTTAGGTGCCATCTGAAAAATGCAAATAATTCAATGATTACAATTCTTATGTTCCTGCGCCATGCACATAAAAGGCGCACGGATGAAAGCAGTTGCACAAAATTTGAACTTATTGACAAGTCGACTAAAATAAAGTCATACCGATATTTTTGCGATTCAAACGCCCGGGAGAAGTCTTGAAAGTCAGGAAGAGCCTCGTCAGGGCTGGAACGACCGTCGACCAGATGGTGCGGGCGATCGCCGACCATATTGTGACCGGCGCGCTTCAGTCAGGGAGTAAGCTCGACGAAGTTTCGCTCGCGGAACGTTTCGAGGTTTCGCGCACCCCGATCCGTGAGGCACTGGCTCAGTTGGGGGCGATGGGACTTGTGGACCGGCGGCCCAATCGTGGCGCCATCGTCGCGGTCGTCACCCAGGAGCATCTGTCATCAATGTTCGAAAGCATGGCCGAACTGGAAGGAATTTGCGCGCGATTCTCAGCAGAGCGAATGAGCGTAGACGAACGCATGGCGCTGGAGCGCGAACACCAGGCATCGGTGCGGCTCGTGCACCTCGGTGCCGAGGAAGACTATGAGAGCTACAACACCGGATTTCACACCAGACTCTATCAGGGCGCCCACAGCAAGCACATCTTCGAGTTGGCAACACTGACCCGAAGCCGCCTCGCCCCATTCCGGCGCGCGCAATTCCGGCTCATCGGCCGTCTCTCCAAATCCTGGGACGAACACGACGCAATCGTGACGGCAATCATGCGCGCGGATGGCGCCGCTGCCAGCGAGGCAGCGCGTGCCCATGTTGCTTCCGTCAGCAACGCAAGCGCGGTGTTTGCGTCAACGGCGTGACCGCTCGCCGTCACGAAAATTTCAGACGGTCAGGTACTTTCCCACCGTCTGTTCCTTGACGTCATGGCTTTGACGCCTGGCCGCCATCATCGCACCAAAACCAATCCCTCTCGACGAGAGGCCGCAGATGCCACGCTCAATGACCTGTTCGCTGCCATTGCAAATCGTAACGTAATCCGCGAGCAGACATTGTAAAAATGACCTCACGCGAAGGTTCCGCTGAGAGATAACTAATGCCAGTGATTTCAGCGCACGCAACCTGCTGAGCGTCACTTTCCCGCCATTGTTGCAGTGCGTATGGTGCAATGCAATATACAGGCAACCGCGAGGCGTTTACTTATGAGCATTCAAAAGCAAGTCGCCGCTTGGTTGGGTGTCACTTCCACGCGCGGCTGGCCGCCACCACGCCTCTCCGTTGGGCTGCAAGGTGGCGGTTCATTCGGGGCCTTCGCTTGGGGCGTCCTGGATCGTCTGCTCGAAGAGGAGACTATCGCTTTCGATGCGCTGAGCGGTGCCAGTGCCGGGGCAGTCAACGCTGTGCTGTTTGCCTCGGGCTTGCTAGAGGGCGGGCGCGAGGAGGGAAAAGCGCGTCTTGAGCGTTTCTGGCGTCGCATGAGCGCCAGTTCTGCGCTGGGCCCGCGAGGCGCTTTCGCGATGACACCTCTTAGAGCCGCCATGCACGTGCTCTCCCCCTATCAGTTCAACCCCTTTAATCTCAATCCTCTGCGCGACGCACTCGTTGCGGAGGTGGATTTCGCGCGGCTTCGCGCCGAAGCGCCGGTCAAACTGCTGATTGCCGCGACCCGAGTGAGCGATGGCCGCCAGCGCATTTTCCGGGAGAACGAATTGACCGCGGATATGGTGCTTGCATCCACGTGCCTGCCGCTCTTGCATCATACGGTCAACATCGAGGGTGAAGACTACTGGGACGGCGGTTATGTCGCGAACCCACCGCTGTTTCCTCTGGCACTCGCCTCGGAGGCTGTGCACATTCTGGCCGTGCTGGTGACACCCAACGCTGTCGAAAGGACGCCCGTGAACCGGCGGGATATCATCAAGCGTCTCGAGCAAATTCAATTTAACGCCACGTAAACGCTGAATTCGCGGCACTGCAACTTGGCGCGATCTTGCGGATGTCACCGATATTTGAGCGCTTGCGTCTGACCAGCATTTCAGCCGCTGACGAAATTGATGGCCTCGCCCGCGAGAGCGCCGGCGACCTCAGTTGGGGATTTCTCAACCGGTTGCGCCAAAGCGGCCGTGACGCAGCCAGTGTGTGGCTCGCAAGGCAGCCAGGTTCAATTTGAACCGCGAAATTTTGGGGGCGGATGCAATGTAGTTGACCGCAGCCCCGCCTGCTTGGATCACGAATGCCTGGAAAATTTCAGCTATGACGGGTGGTTAGAATTATAATGTCCGTCATTGGCCCAGCTGAGAAGTGACGGATAGCATTGTGGAGTTCTGCTAGTGGAGGCTGAACGGATGTCTCGTGATCAATTGCGGTTGCCAAATTCCCCGCGTATACACGCCTTTTCCAATTGAGAAAATAGGAGGGGCCGGGCTATAAGGAGCGTGTGCAGTGACCGACCCGTTCCATGTGCGAAATGTGTGCAGACAACCGAGGAAAATAGGCTTGATGACCGCGAAAAGGAGAATTTAAAAATGCTGAGATACAAGACCCTGATCACCGCCGCCGCAACGCTCGCCATGGCGCGACCGCACTAAATCCCGTTCACGCTGCACCTGCCGGTGCAAAGAACATCGTCCTTGTCCACGGTGGTTTCGTCGATGGTTCCGGCTGGCAGGGTGTCTATAACATTCTGAAAAAGGACGGTTACAACGTCAGCATCGTCCAGAATCCGACCACCTCGCTGGCCGATGATGTCGCCGTCACCAAGCGCACGATTGCCCAGCAGGATGGCTCTGTCGTTCTTGTCGGTCACTCCTATGGCGGCGTCGTCGTCAGTGAAGCCGGTACGGATGAGAAGGTAAAAGCCGTCGTTTACATCGCGGCATTTGCACCCGACAAAGGCGAGTCCGTTTCGTCGCTGATCGCCAATCCGCCTGCCGGCGCTCCCGTGCCGCCGATCCTGCCGCCAGTTGATGGTTTCCTGTTCCTGGACAAGGCCAAATTCGCCGATTCTTTCGCGGCAGACGTCGATAGCCGAAACTGCGTCATTCATGGCCAACTCGCAGGTTCCGTGGGGGGTGGAGGCTCTGAAGGGCGCTGTGACCGATCCGGCCTGGAAGAGCAAGCCAAGCTACTATTTGGTTGCAGCGGACGACCGCATGATCCCGCCGCCTGCACAGCGCATGATGGCCGAGCGCGCCGGATCGACCATTGTGGAAACGGCCGGCAGCCATGCCGTGTATGTTTCCAAGCCGGAAGCCGTTGCAGCTCTCATTGAGCAGGCCGCGACCGCCAAGTGAGTATTCAGATTCTTTTTGATACCGGGGCGCGCCAAACGCCCCGGTATTTCCTCGTCAATGCCGTGCGCTTCGAAGTCAAGCGCGCATGGCCCGCTTTAAGAGGAAGCAGGGGAGGGCGTTGGCCGGCCGCTTTGTTGAAAATCGGCCGATCATACTTTGCTCATGTTGTGGATCATTTCCGACAGTGGGCCGTCTCGCAATAATCTGCGCACGGAAAATCCATCATCAGTTTACTGACGAAAAAAACATCAGCAGATTCAATCCTGATAACGAAGAGTTGATCCAAGATCTCAGACAACGCCGTCGAGTTTTATCATTGTTCAGAAATTCCGTTGTTCAGTTTCGAGAAAAGCTGATTGGCACAAAGGTTTTGGCAGTGCTATCTTCCAAATTCAAGAAACTCTAATTGATGAAGATACTCAATTTTACGAGCAATGGAGACGAAACCGTGAAAATCTTCTCACTCATTGGGCTGGCGATAGCCATTCTGGCACCTGCGGCCGCGGCCGAGGTATTGCCGTTTCCCAATACCTTCAAACACGAAATGATTGCCGTTAATGGCACAAAACTTTATGTTCGGGTGGGCGGTCAAGGTCCAGCCGTTGTCCTGATTCATGGTTTCGGCGATACAGGGGATATGTGGTCTCCAATTGCTGCACGTCTTGTAAGGGATCACACGGTTGTCATCCCGGACCTGCGCGGCATGGGCCTCTCCGAACATTCTGACAGCGGCTATACCAAGAAAAACCAGGCCGTGGATATTGCAGAGGTGCTGGACCATCTCAAAATCGAAAATGCAGATCTGGTAACCCACGATATCGGCAATATGGTTGGTTATGCGCTTGCTGCCCAGTACCCCGCTCGCATTACACGCTGGGTTGTGATAGATGCACCGTTGCCTGGTGTGGGCAACTGGGCAGCCCAGCTGAGCAACCCAAAAACCTGGCATTTCAATTTCCACGGCCCCGACGTGGAGCGGTTGGTCGCCGGTCGCGAACGCATATATCTCGATCGCTTCTGGAACGAACTTTCTGACGATCCCAAGCGCATCGACGAAGCAACGCGAGTCCATTATTCATTGCTCTATGCGAGGCCCCAAGCCATGCATAACGCATTTGAACAATTCAAGGCATTCCCGCAGGACGGGATCGACAACAAGGCCTTCCTTGCAGGCGCCAAATTGAGCATGCCGGTGCTTGCGTTGGGTGGCGAGAAATCCTACGGCGCAGGCATGGCTACTGAACTGGAATTCGTCGCCAGTAGCGTAAGGGGCGATATTATACCCAATTCAGGCCATTGGGTGATGGAAGAAAATCCCGTTGACACTGTCAAGTTGGTAACCGACTTCCTCAAATAATCACTGTCAAGTTTCTGTTCAGCCATCTGCAAGGGACCGCTCTTTCGCGTTTCGCATAAATTAGAGCTTCAAGGCATCCAGTGCCGCATTTTCAGCTGACAACATTAGTCTGTTAAGTGTCAAGATGAGAGGTCACGCAATCTCCACGCCATGTCGGCTTTCCCACAGGCAGATCAAATAACGTTTTGCCGCCAAGTCATTCAAACCAGAGGCTTGAGATCCTCCAGCACTGTCGGCAGATATTCGGCGACGGTGGGATGGATGTGCATAGTGCGCGAAATCGCGGTGTAAGGGGCTCCGACGGACATGATATCGAGGAATGCATGCACCACTTCGTCCCCATTCAAGCCAAGGATGGCAGCGCCAAGGATTTTCTGGCTTTCCGCCTCAACTACGACCTTCATGAAGCCTTGGGTTTCGCCGCGCTCGCGGGCCCGGCCGATCGATGTCATCATGCGCTTGGCGACAAGCGCCTTGATTCCTTTGGCTTTCACTTCCTTCTCGGTCATGCCGACACGGCCCAAAGGAGGATCGACAAAGAGACCATAACACGGAATGCGGTCAGAAATTTTCCGCGAATCATTGTCAAAGAGATTGGCGGCAACAATTTCAAAGTCATTGTATGAAGTATGCGTGAAGGCGCCGCGGCCATTGACGTCGCCTATCGCCCATACGCCTTCCACATTGGTACGGCACTGGTCGTCGACAATGATGAAGCCCTTTGGATCGTTGGCAATTCCCGCCTTGTTGAGGCCGAGATCATCGGTATTGGGTTTGCGGCCAACCGCAACAAACAGATGACTGCCGCTGATGCGAGGCACCCCAGCGCTGCAGTCCAGATCCATGGAAATTATATTGTTTTTCTTCTCCACCGACAAACACTTGGCATTCAGCCGCACGTCGATTCCTTCCGCTTCGAGAATTTCCCGTACTGAATCAGACACATCGACGTCCTCGCGCGCGATCAGGCGCTCCGCCATCTCGACCACCGTTACCTTTGAACCGAAACGGCGGAAAACTTGAGCGAACTCGAGGCCGATGTAGCTTCCGCCCACAATGAGGAGGTGCTCTGGGAGAAAGTCAACGTCCAGCAAAGAACTGTTGGTGAAATATGGAACGGTATCGAGCCCGGGCATGTCCGGCACGAAGGCGCGGCCGCCGGTATTGATGAATATCTTGCCGGCCTCGAGAATCTCATCATTGACGCTGATGGTTTTGGGACCGATGAAGCGGGCGTGACCGCGGTAGACCTTGCCGCTTTCAAGACCTTCCATCCATTGCATTACGCCATCGCGCGATCTGGCAATAATGGCATCTTTCCGCGCCTTTACGCGCTTCATGTCGACTTTGACTGTATCAGCGATATCGACGCCATATTCCGCGGCTCGACGTGCCATGTGGGCAACATAGGCGCTGGCGACGTATGTCTTGGTCGGAACGCACCCCGTGTTGACGCAGGTGCCACCGAAATTCTTGCGCTCGATGATTGCAACTTTTTGGCCATTTTGTGCAAAGCGTTCAGCTAGTGACGGTCCGGATTGGCCAGAACCAATTATGATGGCGTCAAATTTGGTGGTCATGATTTTTCATCTCCATGTGTATTCCTTGCAATTTGCCATGGCCAACGGCCATCGACTTCAACCACCAGCGTCCAGCTCAGAAAGGTCCGCACGGCGACGAGGCCAGCCAGTACGCCAATGCTCATGAAAGTCGCTTCGAGAGCGATGGTTTTCACGATATCCGCAGCGACCAGCATCTCGAGTCCCAACAGCAACGACCTTCCAATGCGCCCCTTGTAACTGTCATAGCGCTGCTCTTCCCTGGGCTGAAACAAAAAGTAGAACGTCGACCAGACGATGCCAGCAATGATAATCACAACGCCAACGACATCAATTGCGAGGCCGATGGCGCCTATCCAATTTTCTATCGCAGCCTCGAGGGACAATACATCCATCGTCAGACCGTCGCTGCAGCACTTCCCGGTGTTTCCGGTTGCGCCGATGGCATGGACCCATTCTGCTCTTGGTATGATTCATCGCCGCGCACTGGATTGTGCAGAATAACTCCCTCAAGAGGGTCGAATTCTCCTACCCAAGGAGCACGTTCAATGGCGTTCAGCGTGTTGGCATAGCCCGCCTCCCAGCGTTGGCGGATTCCTGAAGGGCTAAAATCGACATCCTTGGTTTGATTTTCGTTGGCAAGGCTGGGAGCCAAAAGCCGAACGATGTGCATTTGCGTGACACAGCCCCAACCTGCCAATTCGCGTACAGCGGGGCTGCTGCGCTCGGGCTCCGGAATTTGCGCGGCCAGCTGCTTGATGACATGGCGCAGGCGATGAGTCTGCAATTGGCGCTCGATATGGTTTGCCACGCGGCTTGAATACTGAATGTCCTTCTGCCGGTGAAGCACTTCCCCAATGGTCTTAGGTTCAGGCCCCATGGGATTCCATACATGCACCGCGAAAATCAACGAGTTCCGGCGCGGGTTGTCGTCAAATACGATTTCAGTCGGCGTGTTGGAGAGAATGCCGCCGTCCCAGTAAAGTTCGCCATCGACACGAACCGCTGGAAATGCTGGCGGCAGCGCGCCCGATGCCATGATGTGCTTAACGTTGAGTTCCATGTCGCGGCCGTCAAAGTAGCGCATCTGGCTGGTGCAAACGTGGGCGGCGCCTACAGTGAGCCGTGGCTTGCAACGGTTGATCAACTGGAAGTCGACGAGATCAAGTAATGTCTTTTCAAGTGGCGCCGTCGAATAGTATGCGGCATGTTCCGCGCCAAGAA
This sequence comes from uncultured Alphaproteobacteria bacterium, assembly GCA_963810045.1. Taxonomy (GTDB): domain Bacteria; phylum Pseudomonadota; class Alphaproteobacteria; order Rhizobiales; family Aestuariivirgaceae; genus Aestuariivirga. The sequence continues at coordinate 375,375 of CAWELV010000027.1, forward strand.
CCGTATTCTGGCCCAAAGAAGCCGCTAAGATTCGGAGTGAAAAAGTTTGGAACGCCGCTGACCACTGTGTTAAGGTACGACAGTGATTGCGTAAGTTGCGGCCACGCCGATCCAGAATTCCAAATCGACTTGTGCGACATGCGCCGCCAGAATTCCTCAAGTCGAGGCAAGCGGTCTTCGGGTTCATTCCCGGCGATCAGGCTGCCATTGATGGCGCCGATCGAGGTTCCGATGATCCAGTCCGGTTCTATGCCCGCTTCATGCAGGGCTTGATAGACGCCTGCCTGATAGGCACCAAGGGCGCCACCACCCTGAAACACGAGCACGATCTGTCCAGGTCCCGATGCCGGTTGTTTGCCATTGGCCGGTTTCGCCGTCGCTTTGGATTCGTTCTTCATTTTGCTCTCCCAATCCTGTTATTGAGCGGTCCAGCCGCCTTCGACAGGCAATGCCGTACCGGTGATGGATGCGGCAGCGCCAGTGCAGAGAAACACTGCAAGCGCGCCGATCTGCTCGGTCGTTACGAATTGCTTTGTCGGCTGGGCGTGCAGAAGCACATTTTTGATAACTTCATCTTCGCTGATTCCGCGCGCCCTGGCGGTTTCCGGAATCTGTTTCTGAACCAGAGGTGTCAGCACATAGCCTGGGCAAATCGCGTTGACAGTAACCCCAAATTCCGCAGTTTCGAGCGCCACCGTCTTGGTCAGACCGAGCACGCCATGCTTGGCCGCGACATAAGCCGATTTGAAGGGTGATGCCACGAGCCCGTGAGCGGAGGCGATATTAATGATGCGGCCCCATTTCCGGGCTTTCATTTCCGACACGACGGCACGGATTCCATGGAAAGCCGAAGACAGGTCGATGGCGATGATTGCATCCCACTTTTCTGGTGGAAAGGTCTCAATTGCTTCGACATGCTGAATTCCAGCATTGTTAACGAGAACGTCGACCTGGCCAAAATGCTTGCGCGCGTCTTCGGCCATGGCGGCGATATCGTCGGGCCTGGACATGTCCGCCGCTGAATAGGCGACGCCAACATCAAATTCGTCCTCAAGCCGCGCCCGGGTAACTTCGATATCCTTTTCATTGCCAAACCCGTTCAGCATCACATTCATGCCGGCACCCGCAAAGGCTAGAGCGATGCCGAGTCCGATCCCGCTCGTCGAGCCGGTAACAATTGCGGTTTTCCCGACGAGTTCGGTCACGGTCCTGGACTGATCTCTTGCCTTTGCCGCGCCGAGCTGCGGCATCGAAGTGGATTTCAATAGTTGTTCGCGCATTCGAATCTCCTGTGCTTCCTGATAGCCACAATCTATGGTCCGAAGTTAAGGAACGGAAATGCCCACCGCGCCTCATTTCAATAGCGCCCATGCATCGATACAAGAAACACCGGGCATTTCACATCGGCCGATTTGCGCTGCATTGATATGTGCAACGTCCTCAAACGGAGTGAGCCGCTATGCAAATCGTCCAAGCCGCAGCCAAAGCCGAACTGGCGCCTGCGATGCCACCAAATGCAGCAACGCTGCGCTCGGTCGTTATTGGGGTGATTGGTTTTCTGACCCTCGTCGATTTATTTGCAACGCAAGCCATTTTGCCTTCGCTGGCAAAGCTGTACAATGCAGCTCCGGCGTCAATCGGATTTGCGGTAAATGCCAGCACCATTGGCATGGCATTCTCTTGTCTCGGCGTGGCGCTTATCAGCCGCCATCTTAACCGCAGGCGCGGCATCTGGATCAGTCTGGCATTGCTCGCGATACCGACATCGTTGCTTGCCATCGCGCCAGACCTTGCGACGTTTACGGCCTTGCGCATTGTGCAGGGTGTTTTCATGGCAGCAGCTTTTACGCTGACAATGGCCTATCTCGCGGAACATTGCAGCGCGGAAGAAACTGCTAGTTCGCTTGCGGCCTACATCACCGGCGTTGTTGCCAGTAACCTCGTCGGGCGTCTGGTTTCAGCAACGGTTGCAGATCTCCTTGGGTTGGGCGCTAACTTCTATTTGTTTGCAGCGCTCAATCTCGCAGGGGCAGCACTGGTCTTCGTTAACCTGGACCGTATGTCACCCATGGCAAATCCTGGACAGCCGCGTTCGCCGCTGGCGAGTTGGGGCGAACACTTACGCAATCCGGCACTTCGCGCCAGTTTCGGCATTGGATTTTTGATCCTCTTTGCCTTCATAGGCACGTTCACCTACGTGAATTTTGTTCTGGCTGGCGAACCGATTTCGCTGAGCCGCATGTCCCTTGGCTTTGTCTACTTTGTCTTCCTGCCGGCGATGTTCACTACTCCAATTGCCGGACAGGTGGCGCTCCGCATTGGAACGCGTCCGGCGATCTGGGGTGGGCTCCTTGTTGCCGCCGCAGGATTGCCACTCTTGCTTTTGTCCAATCTTGCAGGTGTTCTTGCCGGCATGGTGTTGGTTGGCGTTGGAACGTTTTTTGCACAAGCCATTGGTACCGGCTTTGTCGGGCGTGCCGCCATGGGCGACCGCGCGGCGGCCAGTGGGCTTTACCTCGCCTGCTACTATCTTGGCGGCCTGTCGGGTGCTGCCGTACTCGGCCAGCTGTTTGATCGCTTCGGCTGGCCCGCCTGTGTGGCGGGTGTTGCCATCGCACTGGCACTTGCGGGAGTACTCGCGGTAAAACTGAAAACCCCCAATAGACTTCCCTCGAATTAAGAGTCGTCACCGGTTATCAATCGCGCGCCCCGGCTATAGGTCAAATAGGACCATGCCCAATCCAGCATCACGGTCGCGCGGTTGCGAAAGCCGATCAAGAAGCCCACGTGCACCAATCCCCACACCAGCCAGGCTGGAAATCCAGTGAGATGGAAACGGCCAAAGTCGGCGACGGCGGACTTGCGGCCAATCGTTGCGAGATTTCCGTAGTTCTTATAGATGAAGGGGTGCTGTGATTTTCCAGCCATCGCGGCGAGTATGGATTTCGCCGCGTAATTGCCCATCTGTTTTGCAGCAGGTGCAACACCCGGCACCGCATGCCCTGTGGCATCAGTTACCGAGGCCGTGTCACCAATGATGAATATATTGTCCCGGCCCGGCAGCTTGAGGTCAGATCCGGTGACGATACGACCGGCTCTGTCTGCAGTGGCCTTTAACCATTTGGCCGCTGGAGATGCCATGACGCCAGCCCCCCACATGATCGTGGCCGTTTCGATCTTCAAGCCACTCTTCAATCTTACGCTGGATTTGTCACATTCAATCACGGGGTCACCGGTGATGATCTCTACTCCAAGCTTGCGCAACTGAATTTCGGCGGATGCGGAAAGGGTTTCCGGAAACGTAGGCAAAAGACGCGGACCTGCCTCCACGAGCATGATCCGTGCCGACGCGGGATTGATGTTGCGAAAGTCACGTACAATCGTGTTGCGGGCGAGTTCGGCAATGGCGCCTGCCATCTCTACACCTGTTGGCCCGCCGCCTACGACAACGAAGGTCAAGAGCCTTTGCCGATTACTGTCATTCACCATTGTTTCTGCCTTTTCAAAAGCCAGCAGGAGGCGTTTTCGGATATCCGTGGCTTCGTCGATTTTCTTCAATCCGGGTGCCACACTTTCCCATTCGTCGTGGCCGAAATAGGCGTGCCGGGCACCCGTTGCGACAATGAGATAGTCGAAGCCAATTCGCTGACTTGTGGCAACGACTTCTGACCTGTTGATGTCAACATCAACAACCTTGTCCATCAGCACCGTCATGTTTTTCTGGCGTGATAAAATCTGGCGAATGGGAGTAGCAATCTGATTTGGCGATAGGCTGGCGGTGGCGACCTGATACAGCAGTGGCTGAAAAAGATGGTAGTTGTGCCGGTCGATGATGGTGATATCCGCATCGGCCCGTTTCAGGGCCAATGCGGCATTGAGCCCGCCAAATCCTGCGCCGAGGATAACAATCCGCGGGCGGGCATGTCTGACTTTTGTTTCCGCCAGGGGAAAATTCATGCCGGGACCATACATTGCTCAGGTGTTGGGCGTGAAGTAATGATTTACCAGATAGTCGAGTGAAATCTTTCCGGCACCGCGGGCTGCGATGAGTAGCAGCAGGCTTGCCCACAGCAAATGCTCGGCCCAGCTTCCAGGGAAAATAAAGAGCTGGATTACCGCCACGACACCGAGCAGGGCCAAGGCCCCGAGCCTTGCGAAAAGCCCCAGAAAAATCAGGACTGCGCCGGTGAGTTCGGTGGCAGTCGCCAGAGGTGCAGCGATTTCAGGAGGCAGCAGGGGGACATGATACTCCATGGCAAAGAGCTGTTGGGTGACAGGCCAGCTCGCAAGTTTTGATTGTGCCGAGTTCCAGAACACATGTGCGATGGCAACACGCGAGGCAAGCTGGACGAGAGACAGGGGAATCCGGTCTGCGAGATGGAGCAAGGTGCGGTAACTCGAAATGATCGAGATATTGCCGGAGCCAGATATCGTGGAGGCATTGTTTGTCATTGTCATATTCCTTTTCAAATCGGAGTGAAAACCCCGGTGACAAGTTGTGAGCGAAAGAGCGAGATCGTCTCGTGGACTAGGTCAAAAAGTGGGTCGCGTGCCAGCGCCCGTTGCGCCGCGGTCTCAATTGGCAGGCCCCGCGCCAGGGTTCGCCAGAAAGCAAAGCGTGGCGCCTCCAGTTCAAGCAGCTGTATGTCTTCGCCACGCCGCGAGATGGCAAACCGGCTGACCGTGCGCTTCAATGGACCAGCAATCTCAACATTTTCTTTCTTGTGATCGGCCCAGACGCCGAGGAGCGGCCAGCGCGCCATTGCGAAACGGAGATTGGGTTGCAGACGCAAGCTAATCCGGCCACCATCAGGCCCGGCTTCCTTAATGAGCGATATCGGGGCTGGCTGTTCCTCTGCTTCGTTCAGCGATCCAGCGATGGCCCATTCAAGGGCTGCCATTTCGGCGATCACCGGAAACTCCCGGCATGGCGCGAAGCCTGCCAGAAAACGCGGGAATTCCGCGCCATAATTCGAAAGCCGTGCTTCGCGGGGTGGCCGGTTGGAGATGAACTCATGTGCCGCATAGGCAAAAAAGCGCTCGTCCGACAAACGCACAGTGACCGGAAACACGGTCTTCAAACATTCGGTCAAGGACATATAGGTATTATTGCGGAAAATATTAAATCGGCCCGTTGCGGATGCAGGACCAGCGTCGAGTTCATCCGCGATATGCGCCATGTCGCCGCCAAGGATGGCGTCAGCCATGGTGTTTTGCAATGTTTGCAGATCAAGCATGGATTTCCTCCCAGGATGAGTGGTTTCTTGTTTGTGGATGGACGCCGTGGATGGTGGGGCCGTCAAGGACGCTACATGAGGGAGAAGGTCCTTCACCCGCAGTTGTCTTGGGCTTCAGTTCGTTGAAGGCTACGGTACCGGCAAGCAGATCGGCCCACATCGCCTCACCGAGGAGTGTGGTCAGCGTTGGCAAGGCTGAATCCCATTCGATGAGCGTGGGCCGTTTGCCGATGCGCCTGATCGCTGAGGCGTACAACGACCACACTTCGTAGGCGACAAGGGAACCGTGGTTGTCGATGAGAACCGGGCCGTCAGGTGTCTGATTTTCCGCGTGCCCGGCGAGGTGGACTTCACCGATCGCTGCGGCTGGCAGTTTTGCAATATAGGCTTCAGGATCAAATCCCATATTTTGTGCGGAAACGAAAACATTGTTGATGTCGAGAAGCAGCCCGCAACCCGTGCGCTTTGCCAATGCCGCAAGAAACTCGGGCTCATCCATGGTTGACCGGGAAAATCCAACATAGGTGGCGAGGTTTTCGATCAGAATGGGGCGCTTCAGTGCATCCTGTGTGCGGGAGATATTGTCAGCGACGATGGTTAGCGCTTCCTCATCGTGGGGTATTGGCAGAAGATCATTGAGATAAATGCCGTCGCCCACACTCCAAGACAGGTGTTCCGACACCATCGCCGGTTCGAACCGGCGGCAGACCTCCTTCAAACGATCAAGATGGTTCTGGTCAATTCCGCGGGCGGAACCAAGCGAAAGCCCAACGCCATGAATTGAAAGCGTGTAGCTCGAACGTATTCTTTCCAGTTGGCCCGCAGCTGCTCCGCAATTCATGTAATTCTCTGCGTGGACCTCGAGCCACCCGGCGGAAGGACACCGATCTAATACTTCGCGCATGTGCGGGGAGCGAAGACCGATACCGGCGACGAAGGGGAGTGCCGGGAACTGGGATTGAACGGGCATGAAATTATCCTTCCGCCTGGCGGACTCGAGGCATGCGTTGAATCATGTTTTTGCGGTGATGCTACCGCCAGTGAGCTTGGAACAGGTCCCGGCGGGCACGTAGATCCATGAGTCACCTTGATTGTCTGCAGTCGCTGTACCAGCGCAGGAATGCGTTGATGTCTGACAATCATTTAAGCCGGCCTTTACAAGGCCGTAGCATTTCTCGAATGTAAAGTCGGGTTTGGGGGCGGGGGTAGGGGCCGCAAATGCCGCTGTTGCGGCGATGGTGGCAAGCGCGGCCAGAGCCGAACTTACAAGCATTTTGGTATTGGTCATGTGGGTCTCCATTGATTTTCCAGTAAACGTTGTGGCGAAACTGCTTGTTTTCGTCATCTGCAGTTTCGCTGGTTGGACGGAGAAACTGAAATGCTGTCTCCGCATGGAATTCATAAAGTGACCGTATCGGATTCTGAAGCTGTTCAGGTGGGACCAATGGGGCCCTCGCAGTTGATTTGACGATAAGACAAGGAGATGCGTCTCATGCTTAGGACGGAAAGCGCCATTCACTTGAAGGGGTAAAATTTTTGTTGGCGCTTGAGGGTTTTGCATAGCCCGCAAGTCAATTTGAGGCCGCTGGCGAAGCGGTTTAATCGCGAAGGAGGCAAATGTTCATGGGCCGTTTTGAAAACGCTGCGCGCATTTCCATTTTCTGATAGCCGGTTCGTCTCGCAGCAGAAAACCGCGTATTCATCATAGCGAGAGACTATAGATTCAGAAAGCAAGCGGTATTTCACTTTTGCTTTCTGATCTGCGATCCTTCAACATAACAGCCGCGCATCATGGAGAAGGCGGCAAGCACAAGGTAAACGCAGATGAAAATCATTATGACACTTGGATTCGCCTTCCTTTCGCTTCCCGCGCTCTTGACCAGCACGAAGGCAACGCCGCAATGTGGGCCCCACGAGAAAATTACGGAAGTGCTTTACAAGCGCTTCCTGGAAAGTCGTCAGGCACTTGGTCTTGCCGGACAGGCTTCCGTTATCGAGCTATTTGTTTCAGACAAAGGAACCTGGACGCTTACGGCTACAACCACGGCAGGTCGTACTTGTGTGATAGCCACGGGAGAAGCCTGGCAGGAGTATCCTAAGAGGATAGCAGGCCTGGATTCCTGAAATCAGCATCAGAACTACTCAGTTCTGTTTTGACAGGGTCGGTCCATTGGGCGCGACCCTTTTTCATTTGTGGCAGGTCGATACGCCATGGCTATCGATTTCAGAGGCAGTCGGCATTTCAATTCTGCCAAACAATCTGAGAAATTGTTACCGAAGCCAGCGTATCCCAATCCCAAATTTGCTCGGCTCAATTCAGGAGATATAAACATGTTCAAATTTTTGCAGCTTAATCGAATTGCCGCTGGTGCAGGCCTCAGCGCGGTGGCCTTCATAGCTTTTGCGAACCTGGCTGCTGCTGGCGAATGCCCCGCGGACAAGGTGAAGGATGGTTCCGTAACGTCTGGTGAAATGATGCCCGTTGGCGTGACTGACACCGTTATTGCATCAATCGATCTCGCCCCAAAGGGTGGTGATTTCGCAGGCCAACTGCTCCGCATGCGCAAACTTGTCATCGCGCCTGGTGGCGTCGTCCCCTGGCATGAGCACAGTGAGCGGCCTGCCAATATCTACATTCTTTCCGGAACCATCGAAGAATATCGCGCCAACTGCGCAGTACCTATTGTGCACAAGGCGGGTGAAGTCGCTGTCGAATTTGGCAAGGGCTTTGCCCACTGGTGGAAGAATACCGGCACCGAGCCTGTCGAACTCATCTCGGCAGATATTTTCAAGACCGTAATGAAAGATCCGAACATGATGTAATCCCCGCCCGGCCGGACTTGCACCCCTAAGATCCGCCGGGACTTGCGTGCGTGGCGCTCGCCCTTGCTGAGCGTCACGCAGCGCATTCTGCGCCAACCAATTACAGGAGAGAAAAATGATCAGAAGAAATTTTTGTAGCGCCGCGGCGGCGCTCGCCGCAGCCGCATTTACATTGCCGGTTTCGCATGCCGCCTTTGCCCACGAAAATGGTGTCGTAAAAGCCAGGAGTGCCTATGCGATGCAGGAAACAATTGATCGCATCACCAAGGATATCGCGGCGAAGGGTATCAAGCTCTTTGACGTGATCGACCAGGCGAAGCTCGCCAAGGACGCTGGTGTTGATCTCAAGCCCTCGACGCTCATCATTTTCGGCAATCCGCCGCTGGGCACATTGTTCCTGACTGCGAAGGCCGAGTCTGGCCTGGATTGGCCGGTACGCCTTCTGGTTTTCGAAGACAACAAGGGTCAAGTCTGGACCGCCTATACGGACTTCGCCTGGATCGAGCGGCGCCACAGTATCAAAAATCGCACCCCGCAGTTCAAAATGGCTTCCGAAGTCATTGCGTCCATCACGTCGAGTGTGAAGGCCCAGTAGCGGTAGAGGCAATGGGCGCATTCAATTCCCGGGAAGCATCGAAACCATGCTATCAAGGTATTTCCTTTGTTGACCGTGTTGGGCGACAATCGCAACGAAGGTAAGCGCAGCACGGACGTCGGGCATAGAAAAATGAAGGACCGTGTCTCGCCGTCCCCCGCCTGCAAAAGGATCGAGGGATCCTCTTCGTTGTCCTCTGGATCATTTCGACCGGGGGTTCGGGCGAAATATCCAATCCAAATATGTGCTTAGCGATTATTCTAGGAGAGCTTTCATTGTCAGACAAACAAATTTCAGCTACAGAAGGAAACTTTACGGGCTTGACGGCAAAACTATAGTGAATTGTCTCTTGAACGAAACCAGAGTCCTTAAACTTGGGAAAGTTTCCATGGAGCTCCATCAAATTCGTTATTTCTTGAGTCTCTCCAAGACGCTCAATTTCACCCGGGCAGCTGAAGAATGCAACGTCTCGCAACCCGCCCTTTCACGCGCCATATCGCAGCTTGAAGGTGAGTTGGGTGCGGAGCTCTTTCGCCGCGAGCGCAGCTTAACTCACATGACGGATTTTGGGCAAACCATACTCCCGGAGTTGCGTCAGTGTTACGAAGCCAGTTTGAACGCAAAAGTGATCGCCAGGGAATTTCTGAAGGAAGGGCAGGCCCCGCTCAATCTTGCATTGTCGCGCACCATCGAAATGGATTTTTTGTCGCCGATGCTTGGTGAATTGGCGGCTGCCTTCCCGCGTATCGAAATCAAAATATCGCGTGGTCCGCCTCACGAAGTTGGTGAGAGGCTGAAGAATGGCGAGGCGGAGATCGGTATATCCGGTCCCCTCGGTGACGACTGGGTCCGGCTGGAAGCAAAAAAGCTCTTCGAACAACATTTCGGAATGCTCTTGAGCCGCGATCATCGGCTCTCCGGGCGCAACGGGATTGAGCTTGCCGATTTGAAGGATGAACGACTGCTCAGCCGGCCGTATTGCACCTTGAGCGAGATGCTTGTGACACGGCTAAAGAAACTGGGCGCCCAAAATATCAGCAAACATGAAGTGCCCTCGATGGACGACCTTCCGGGACTTGTTCAGGCGCATTTCGGTGTGGGCATTTGGCCGGTTGCCCGCCGGTTGACTGGCGACCTGCTGGTCAATCAAGTTCATGGGATCGACATGAGCCGCTGGGTCCATGTTCACACGGTCTTCGGGAGAAGACTTTCCGTCGGTGCCTCAACCTTCATTGGCCTGTTGCGCACAAGGGATTGGAGCATGTCGATGCCACCTGAACAACTGTCTACGGAGCCAGTCCATTGACCCAGCCATCTCTTGCCGAAGCACTCGAAGTCTGCACGCAACGTTGCAAGGAAATGGATGCGCCACTTGCCGAGAGGTTGGGTGCTTTTGCCAGCGATGTGAAGGATCTTGCCCCTCAGTTTGCCGACATCGTGGATCGTATGGTGGATCGTCTGAAGACCAACGGGGCTGGCGCGTCTGCTCCCGCGATTGGTGATGCGATGCCCCCGTTCGTGATGCCGGATGAGAACGGGCGTCTTGTCAGCCTCGAACAGCTTCTGGAGTCAGGCAAAACCGTGGTCACGTTTCATCGCGGGCACTGGTGCCCGTATTGCCGGATCAGCGCCGATGCCCTTGCAAAGATTGAGCCGGAGGTGAAAGCCGCTGGCGGGCAACTCGTTGTAATTACGCCAGAGGTTCAAAAATTTTCGAAGCAACTCAAAGCCGAGGTGGGTGCGAGCTTTCCAATCTTGACCGATCTTGACTGTGGATATGCGCTTGAACTGCAGTTGGCAATCAAGATCAATGACGAAAAGCGCAATGCAATGACGCAAGCGGGCTGGAATATTGCCCCGTTTCAAGACAATGATAACTGGATATTGCCCATCCCGGCTACTTTCGTGATTGGAGAGGACGGGATGGTCAAAGCGCGGTTTGTTGATCCCGACTATCGTAAACGGATGGGCATTGATGATTTGCTCGCGGCCCTAGGCGATTGAGGCGAACGTTGTCAGTCGGAGCAACCGCCTGGTTAGCCGCACCTCCATGAAACCGCATGATTGATAGATTATGCGGAATTACGTTTATTCCACTTTTGCACCTCTTGCGGCATGGGAGGAATTGAATCTGAGGGCTGAACCTTGCGATTTGACCTGCCGTTATTTTCGCTTTTGATGCGGGATGCGCCAATGCGAATGATCGGACGACGCCGATGACGTCTGGAATTGGCCCATCTGAGAAGTGACGGATAGCAATGTGGATTTCTGTTGTGGAGGCTAAGCGGACGTGTCGTGATCAATGGCGGTTGCCGAATTCCCGATCCCGCATATTCACGGCTTTTCCAATTGAGAAGTGAGGAGGGGACGGGCTATAAAGAGCGTGTGCAGTGACCCGTTTCGTGTGCGCTATGTGTGCAGTGAACCGAGGAAAATAGGCTTGATGACCGCGAAAACACAGTTTTCTGCGCACAGGTTTTGTTGTGCGCCCATGATGGATTGGACGGACCGGCATTGCCGTGTCTTTCACCGTCACCTGACCAGGCACGCGCTGCTCTATACGGAGATGGTAACCGCCCAGGCCATTCGCCACGGCGACCGCCAGCGCCTGCTTGGCTTTGATCCCGTTGAGCATCCCATAGCCCTCCAGCTCGGGGGCAGCGATCCCGACATGCTTTCCGATGCCGCCAAAATTGGTGAGGACTACGGCTATTGCGAAATCAATCTCAACGTTGGCTGCCCCTCTGACCGGGTCCAGGAGGGAAGGTTTGGGGCCTGCCTTATGGCCGAACCGCAGCTTGTGGCCGATTGTGTTGCGGCAATGCGCTCAGCTGTCAAAATTCCGGTGACGGTGAAAAGCCGCATCGGCATCGATGACCAGGACGAGGCTGAGGGACTTCATCGTTTTGTTGAAACTGTTGCCGCAACGGGCTGTGATACTTTCATAATCCATGCCCGCAAGGCCTGGCTGAAGGGACTCAGTCCAAAGGAAAACCGGGAAATTCCACCGCTCAATTACCTTCGCGTTCATCAACTGAAGGCAGACTTCCCGCATCTCAACATTATCCTGAACGGCGGTCTGGCTACGCTTGAGCAGGCCAGAGACGAAATGCAAAATCTTGATGGCGTCATGCTGGGCCGTGCCGCCTATCACACCCCATGGCTTCTCGCCGATGTGGATAGGGTATTTTTTCAGAAGACAAATCCGCTCACAAATCGAATTGATGCCGTGACCGGTATGTTTCCCTATATTGAAGAGCAGTTGCGCCGCGGCGAATTCCTCTCAAAAATGTCGCGCCACATGCTCGGCCTGTTCCATGGCCAGCCCGGCGGGCGCCATTGGCGGCAAATTATTTCCGAACAAAGCCATCTTCCGGGCGCCGGCATTGATGTTTTGCGCCGGGGACTCGAGGCCATTGAAACCCAATCGAACCGCCTGATCGCAGCCGAATGAAGCCGCTGGCATAGTGACGTGATCTTGTGATATGGCTCGGATCGGACGGGGAGTTCGAGGGAAACCATGCGGGCAAAGGCAATTGCGGCCATTATTTCATTGGCGTGCATCGCAGGCAGCACCGAGCTGCGCGCCCAATCCACCTACGGCGATGATTGTTCCGAACTCGATGATACCTCGCCTGAAATCATCACTGCCTGTGCCAAGTCTTTGCTAAACCGCCAATCGCTTATCAATACCTCGACATCGATCACCAATGTCATTATCGACAGGTTTGATATGGGGCCCAACCAGACCGAACCAGCCGGCCTTGAATTGACTGATCCCGCATGATATTTCGGAGCGCCTGAAGAGCAATGGTCGAATTACTATTGCGCCAACCGCCGATGTCGCAGCTCCCGCTGACAACCCCATGTGGAATATCTGGATCGACGGAAAATACAGCTGGCTGGATGATGCGGACGCTTTTACCAACCTTGACGGTTCGCTTGTAAATGGAGTGGTTGGTTTCGATTACAAAGTGGCGGACCGGTTGGTGCTTGGCCTTATGGGCACCTATGAAACTTCCGATTTGGAGGGATCAGGCGTAACCCACGATACCGATGGCTGGGGTGGCGGCGCCTATCTGGGCCTGACGCTGACCGACAATTGGGTGTTGTCGGCGACCGTTCTGGGCACGGAACTCGATACCGATGTAAACGGTGGCAGCCAGCTTTGACTCCACACGAATTCAAGCCAGCAGCGCCTTGACCGGCTATTGGTATTCCGGCACCTGGCGTTATTCGCCGTCGCTGACTGTCGCGTGGTCCAAGGAATGGCAGGATTCCAGCGGTGCCTTAAATGCCCAGACAATTGAAACGGGCATCATTTCTCCCGGCTTCCAGGTTGGCAATTCCATTTCCATTGGCGGCGCATCGACCGTTGAGCCCTGGCTTGGCGCGCAGTTGGATTGGGTCGGAATAAACAAGGTTGTTGATGATGGCACGGGAACCATCCTTGATGATCCCTATACCGATCTTCGCCTGCAAGGCGGTCTCAATTTTGCCTTTGGGGCTAATGCGCAACTCGCGCTGACCGGCGAGATCAGCGGGCTTCTGGTCAAGGATTCCGAAACTTATACGGCTGGCGCCAACTTCGCATTCCAGTTCTAGGATGAGGCGAGGCGTCCCTGGCGTCCGCCGCGGCGCCGCTTGCGCAACGTCAGGGTTTCAACCCGTTCGTTGAGGCCCGCCATGATGGACTGGCGCTCCGGCGGGCTGAATCCAAGCCAGCTGCCAATTTCCATGCGTGTGCGCCCGCAGCCGATGCAAAAACCGGTTTCCGGATCGACCACACAAACCTTGATGCAGGGTGTCTCGACTTCTGGCAAATCAAAGGCATTCATGCCTTGAAGATAGGTATCCTGCGGGTCATTGGCCATCCGAACGCGCCATTATTGAAGCAAAAGCGTCTAGTTCTTCAGATAAAGCACGCCGTCTTCAACTTTGAAACTCTTGAGTTTGCCCAAAAAACTCATGCCCAGCAGCGAGCCGCGCATGACCCCTTCAGGCATTACCAGGCCTTGCACGTCGGAAACGCGCACCCCGTCAATTTCAATCTTGTCCAGGTTGACCCCGGCAGCCTTGGTCACGCCATTGGCGGTGGAAACCGGAACGTTATAGTCAAGACTGCCCGGGCGCAGGCCAATATCCTTGGCATCTTCATAGCTCAAGGCCACAGCCGAAGCGCCCGTATCGACCAGCACCTTCACGTTTCTGCCGTTGATCTCGGCCTTGACGATGAAATGGCCGTTTTGCCCGGCTTTCAGCGCCGTGGCCGCATTGAGCTGCAGTATTTCCGAAGCCCTTGTCGGCGCGATGCTTGGCAAGCCGCCGACAACCATGAACAAAAAGGCAAGAGCAAGCGGTGGCAACGCACCCGGCAAACGCATGAGGCAACTCCCTGGATTCAGTTGCTTCAGATTGGCCGCTGCACCCTCAACAAGTATTGAAATTGATTGGAACAATTGTTGCTAAGGTTAACCAATTGTTGCGGCATAAACCGTGAGCATGGCGAGCTCCGTCAACACCTGAACGGCGCCGCAGACATCGCCGGTTTGCCCGCCTATTTTGCGCATGGTGAGGGCCCGCAGTCCGGCCAGAACAATGCCCGCGGCAATAATGGCGATCACGGCGATTTCAGGCGACAGGGCAAGGCCAACCGCTAGGGCAGCGCCGATGCCGCCGGTAAGAAGCGAGAACAGGGCGCTGCGTTTGCCGGGTCTTCCTGCGAAAACCGAAAGGCCATCGCTTCGCGCCGGCCGTGTGGCCCACAACAGATCGACGATGAGGGAGCGGGAAAAGGCCGCGGCACTCGCCAAAAGGGCCAGGATGATCAGGGGTTCCACCCCCGACAGCGTTTCGTAAATCGCAGCCCTGCCGATGAAGGTCAGGGTGAGCGCAATGGTGCCATAGGTGCCGATGCGGCTGTCGCGCATGATTTCGAGGCGCTGCTCCCGGGTGTGGCCGCCGCCAAAGCCATCGGCCACATCGGCAAGGCCATCTTCGTGCAGCGCGCCGGTGACCAGAACGCCCGCTGCGAGTGCCAGGGTAGCGGCCAGAAGCGACGGTAACTCCCAGCATGTTGGCGCCGATCAGGACCGCACTGATGAGGGCCCCGATGATGGCGCCGGCGAGGGGAAAGAAGCGCATGGCTTCGGCCAGTGGCGGCAGATCCAGCGTGCGCACGAACGGCACCGGCAGGCGCGTGAGAAAGCGGAGCGCCGCCAGGGTTTCGGCAAAAGGCCTGATTTTCCATGTATTTTCGCTAGGCGGCGAAGACATGTCGTTCATGTTGCACTGATACCCCGAATCCCGTGATTAGGACACTAGCAAGTAACGATGAGAAGGACGACAGAATGAGTAATTGCCGCAACGGGTTTGCCCTTTGATGACATCCGGAAACTGATGCAGGATTTGCCCGTGGCGGACCCGAATGTCGTGGCACAATTCCGCGCCCGCGATGCGCAATTGACCAAGCCGCCGGGCTCTCTCGGCAAGCTCGAAACCATGGCCGAATGGGTGAGCGCCTGGCAGGGAAATTACCCGCCAAAAATTGCCCGCCCCGTGGTGGCGGTGTTTGCCGGAAACCACGGCGTGGTGGCGCAAGGCGTGGCCGCCTATCCCGCTGAAGTCACGAAACAAATGGTTCTCAACTTTCAAGGTGGCGGAGCCGCCATAAACCAGATCTGCAAGACCTTTGATCTGGGCTTGAAAGTATTTGAACTCGCCCTCGAAAAACCGACGAAGGACATCACCCAGGAACCCGCCATGGACGAGGCCGACTGCGCCGCCACCATGGCCTATGGCATGGAGGCCATTGCCGGCGGCTGCGACCTGCTGTGCATCGGCGAAATGGGCATCGGCAACACCACCATCGCGGCGGCGATTTGCCATGGCCTTTACGGCGGCAAGCCGGAAGAGTGGGTGGGGCCGGGAACCGGTGTTGACGCCGAAGGTCTGAAGCGCAAGGCCACAGCAGTGGCCCGCGCTGTGGCCCTGCATTCCGCCCATCTCACTGATCCGCTTGAGGTTTTACGCAGGCTGGGGGGCCGCGAACTGGCCGCCATGGCAGGTGCCATTCTGGCGGCACGTACCCAGCGCGTACCGGTTCTCCTCGATGGTTATGTGGCCACAGCCGCTGCCGCCGTGCTCCATGCCATGCGCCCTGACGCGCTCGACCATTGCCTGGCGGCCCACTGTTCAGCCGAGCCCGCGCACCGCAATTTGCTCAAGCGGCTGGGCAAGGAACCGCTCCTCGATCTGGGCATGCGTCTGGGGGAAGCCTCGGGAGCAGCACTGGCGGCGGGGCTCCTCAAGGCGGCGGTCAACCTCCACAACGACATGGCCACCTTCGCCAGCGCCGGCGTCTCCGGCAAGGGAGAATAGGCGCGAAAAGTGACGCAAAATCGAAAGACTTGTGGTGAGTATCACTTTGCTCAATTCAAATCAGATAGCGCCATCAATTAATCTGTGTACTGACTAACTCCACCCCGGCCTGATTTCCTCCCTTATCCACGCCCGGAACGCCGCGATTTTTTTGTCATTGCCGCGCGCCAGCGAGGTGACGAGGTAATAGCCAAGCCCTGTCTCCGCTTCCTCGGCAAAGGGCTTGACGAGGCTGCCGCGTGCACAGAGCATCTCCGGCAAGCGCGTGCCAGCCCAGCATGACTCCCTGGCCGGCAATTGCGGCATCAAGGCATAAGGCTGAATCGGAAAAGCTCGGACCAGGCGTCACGAGCATGCTTTCATCCATGCCATGCAGCGCCAGCCAAGTGTTCCAGCGCACCTGGAAAATGTTGAAGGTGACCGCAGGCCGGTCATAGATGATCGGCAGCTTGGCAAGGTCGCGCGGGGTTTTCAGGCGAGCCTGCAAGGGCAGGGGCGCAGACCGGGAAAACGCGCTGCTCAAGCAGGAGTTCGGCCTTCACATCAGGCCAGTTTCCGGGGCCGACGCGAATGGCGAGATCAACATCCGAGTGGTCGAGATCAGCAAGCTCGATCGAGGCATCGATCCTGACTTGCAGGTCAGGGTGGGCCTGCTGGAAATGCGGCAGCCGCCACACCAGCCACTTGGCCGCAAATACCGGGGCCACGGAAACCGTGAGCAGCCTGCGGTTCGGCTCCTGCGCCAGGGCCACGCCGCGCGCCAGCTCGCGAAAGCCGCGCTCCAGATAGGCAAGCACCTCGGCGCCGAAGGGCGTGGGAACCAGGCCCTTGGGGGTGCGGGTGAAAAGCGTGCGGCCCAGTTGCTGCTCGGTCTTGAGAATTTGCTGGCTGACGGCGCCTAGGGAAACGCCGAGTTCTGCCGCCGCCAGGGCGAGGGTTCCAAGCCTGCCGGCAACTTCCACCGCGCGAAGCCCGTTGAGATGAACCTGATTGAGCTGATCCATATAGTTTTTCTACAGTCTTTGACGGTAAAACTCCATAGAAAATCTGGCGCGGGAGTGGCACATGGTTGAGCGAAAGGAGAACAGCCATGACCTATCAATGGTTCACATCAAGGTTCAGTAAGAAGCATCAACAGATTGATAATGCGGATCAATTCCAGACATCGCGAGCCGCTGGATCACCCGGAATTATCGCATATGACACTGCGGGAACTGGCCGACCTGCCGATGCCCGCCTATAGGCTGGAAGCCTGCACCTGCAATGTGCGGATCATTTAGCCGAAGTCTTAAGCCGGCAGCAGCTCTTGCTTCCGCCCAAACTCGCGGAACGAAATCAGCCGCCGGGATGATTCATCCCACAGCGCCAGCCGTGATGATTTGAGCGCCTGCCAGATCGACAGCCGCGGTGAGACCGTTTCAAGTTCCGGATTGCCGCGCAGGCATTCCTGCAATCGGTAATTCGGGATGCGGCTGCATAGGTGATGAATATGGTGAAGCGCTATATTGCAACTGAACCAGTTCAGAATGGGCGGCATCACCAAAAAGGAACTGCCCTTCAGGGCGGCGATCTTCATGTCCCATTCGTCGGCACCTTCCCAGTGGGTTTCCTCAAACTGGTGCTGGACAAAAAACAGCCAGCCGCCAATCCAGGTGGCGATGAAATAGATGGGCAGCAGCACCAGGAGGGTGAGCGACAGGCCAACCAGGAAAACCAGCATGCCATAGACCAGCAGCAACACCGCGTCATGGCCGAGCACGCCGCGCAAACTGTCGCGCAGCGGCATGTTGGAGCCGATGGCGAGGCGCTGCAGTATCAGGAAAAATATTGGCGGGCCTAGAACCAGGACAATCAGCGGATTGCGGTAAAGCCGGTAGCGGAAACGCCCCCAGGCGCTCAACCGGCTGTATTCCTTGACCGTCATGGTTTCAATGTCGCCGAAGCCGCGATGATCCAGATTGCCCGACAATTGATGATGCATCGCATGCGAGCGCCGCCAATGGTCATAGGGCGTAAAGGTCAATACGCTGATCGCGCGCCCGACCCTCTCATTGATGGGTCGGGACGGAAAAAGCGAGCCATGGCCGCAATCATGCTGGAGCGCGAAGAAGCGCGTGAGCAGGGCGCCGGTGGGAATGGCAAGCAGCAGGGTGAGCCAGTAGGCGTGCGGCGCCACCAGGAACATGACGGCAATCAGGGTGAAAAAGGGAACAGCGGTCGTGACCAACTGCAGGATTGCCTTCCGGCTATTGGCGTCGCGATAGAGATTGCAATGGGCGGTAAGCCGTTTTGCCTGCAGACGCAGCTCCGCAGAAAACTGCGTCTCATTTTGAATATCCAAGTGGTTCCCCAGTACGAATTTACGATTCCTGAATCGCCTTGTACATGGTTCGCGGCGCTTCGTCTTTAGCTTTTACATTACAATTTGGTGAAGTGACCGGTTAAACCGCCTGCCCGGCACACCAGCCGCTGGCCCAGGCCCACTGGAAATTATAGCCGCCGAGCCAGCCCGTGACATCAACCGCTTCGCCAATGGCATAGAGGCCAGGAACTGCCTTTGCTTCCATGGTTTTGGAGGAAAGCTCATTCGTGTCAATGCCGCCGGCAGTGACTTCCGCCTTGGCAAAGCCTTCCGAGCCTTCTGGTCGTCATTGTCCAGTTTTTAAGCAGGGCCGCAAGCACCGGCAAATCCATGGGGGCCATGGCCTGCGCCAGCCGCTGCGGCAGGAGTTCGCCCAGAATGGTTTTGAATTCAGCCTTGGGCCGCGCGTGTTTTCGTTCCTTGAGAAATTTGAGGGCGTCAATGCCGGGAGCAAGATCAAGACTGATCGACTGACCTTCGCGCCAGTAGGAAGAAATCTGCAGGATGGCCGGACCCGACAGGCCGCGATGGGTGAAGAGGATACTTTCCGCAAATGAAGCCGGGCCGCACGAGGCGATTGCCGGGAGCGAAACGCCGGAGAGGTTTTTGTAAAACTCCAGTTCCTCCGGCTTCGCCTTCAGGGGAACAAGTGCTGGCCGCGGGGTGATGACCTTGAGGCCAAATTTTTTGGCGACATCATAGGAAAATCCGGTCGCTCCCATTTTGGGAATGGAAAGCCCGCCCGCTGCAAGCACAAGGGCTGGCGCGGTGTAGATCTCGTCCGCTGTTTCCACCGTGAAGCCATCGGACTTGCGAATGTCGGTGACTTTCGTGGCGAGCTTCACCACAACACCCGCCGCTGCACATTCGGCCAGCAGCATGGCCACAACCTGCCGCGCCGAGCCATCGCAGAAAAGTTGCCCCAGGGTTTTTTCATGCCAGGCGATAGTGTGCTTGGCCATGAGCGCCAGAAAATCCGCCGGCGTATAGCGGCTCAGGGCGCTCCGGCAGAAATGCGGGTTTTCGGAAAGAAAGTTTTCGGGCGTTGTGCCCGTGTTGGTGAAGTTGCAGCGCCCGCCGCCGGAGATGAGAATCTTTGCACCAGCCTGGCTGTTATGGTCGAGCAGCAACACCCGCTTGGCCCTCGCGCCCGCGGTAATGGCACACATGAGACCCGCCGCACCGGCGCCGATTATGATGACATCAAAGGACGACATGGCGGCTGGCTAGCATGCCGGCACGGAAATCTGCAAATGGCAGTGGTTATCCGGTGATTGCGATCAGCTTGCGCTGGCTTTCCGATTGCACATTTGGCGCGGCAATGACTTCGCCGCGAGGCCCGGTGAGCACGCGGTAGGCCGGGAAGGTGACCAGTACTTCGGTGCCCTTGCCCGCATCGCTCAAGATGCTGATATCGCCGCCATGCAGGTCCATCAGGCCCTTCACGATGGAAAGGCCGAGGCCAGCGCCGTCAACCGCGTCCTTGGTGGCGAGCGAGCCGCGCGAAAATGACGTAAGCACCGATTGAACCTCATGGGCCGGAATGCCGGGGCCATTGTCCTTGACCGACAACAACCATGCCGCCCGAAGCGTTGCGCGCCGCCGAAACAACGACCTTGCCGCCGGCGGGCGTGAACTTGATGGCATTGGTAAGCAGGTTGATCAGGATCTGGTTGACGCCCCGCAGGTCGCCCATCAGCTTTGGCAGCGACGGCGTGATTTCAACGTTGACCAGAATCGATTTTTCGTTGGCCTTGCCATTGAGCAGGGCCTGGGCCGACTTTACGCAGGCCAGAATGTCAAACGGCTCTTCCTGAATTTCGCGGCGTCCCGCTTCAATGCGCGAAAGATCGAGAATGTCGTTGATGAGATCAAGCAGATAGCCGCCGGAATGATGGATGTCGCCGGCGTAATCCTTGTAGGCCGGAACCGAGAGGGGACCAAACATTTCGCGCTTGAGGATTTCGGAAAATCCCATGATGGCGTTGAGCGGCGTGCGCAGTTCATGGCTCATGGTGGCGAGGAAAATGGACTTCGCCTTGTTGGCTTCCTCGGCCTTGATTTTTTCAGCTTCGGCCCTGTCGCGCTCAAGCTTCAGTTCATCGATCAGCGTGTCCTTCTGCGCCTTGAACTTGACCATGTCGCGCGCCGTATCACCCAATTGCCGGGCGATGAAAAGGAAGAACGCCTCAAGCACGATGATGAGGCCGGCGAGGGCTATGAATATGGGTTCGGCCTGGCTGGCGCAGCGGATGGCAACGCCAAGGGTCATGACCCCGGTGCCCGCCACGAGGACAGGCATGAAATTATTCACGACAAGCAGGCGCACCGCGATGATGGCCATGATGAAGGAAACGAGATAGACGGCCTGCAAACTGTTGGCGCCGGGCCAGAACAGGAAGAGCGGCATAACCCAGCACACGCCCTGTACCAGTTCCGAGGCCGCTATCATGCCGATCCAGTCATGCTGCTTGCTTTCGGAGCGTTCCTTGTGGAAGAAATTTGCGCAGAGATAAATTTGCCCGGCCTGGCTGGCGAGGGTCACGGTCAGCCAGAACATGGCGATGAGAGGTGGAACCCACATAAGGCTGGTGAAGGCCAGCATGAGGGTGAGCAGCGGCATGGCCGGGGCGATGCGCAACTGGTTGCGCAGGAAGATAGTCAGCAGTTCGAGCTTCCACGGCGCTTCGGCGGTGCGCTCCCAGAGCGCTGTCGTCCTCAAAGGTCGAGCGCTTTTTTGGCGCGGCTGGGCCTGGCTCGGCACCGTAAAAAATGCCGCGGCCCAAAAGTCCTTCCGAATTGCTTTTAGTAGTCATAGTCCTGACCGTATCATGGGCGCCCTAAGGACGACTTTGCGGGATCGGTAAAATTTGAGACGAATGCTGAAAGCCTTAGTTAACGCCGCTTGCGGGAGGCGTCCCTTGGGTCTAAGCGGAAACCCTGACAACAGGTGGATGATGACTGATATTACTAAGGAAATAGTGCTGGCGGCCCTGAAGCGCATTGCCGCCCCCGATGGCCGTGGAAACATCGTGAGCGCCGGCCTTGTCTCCGAGATTGCCATTTTTGAAGGCAAGGTCATGTTTGCCCTGAATGCCGAACCCCAGCACTTGAAATCCATGGAGGCCCTGCGCGCCGTCGTGGAAAAGGTGGTGAGCGACCTGCCCGGGGTTAACAAGGTCTTAGTGGCGCTCACCGCCGAGCAACAACCGGCCCGGCCCGTGGGTCCCAAGGTTAGTTCATCACAGCAATTGCGCCACGGCGTTCCCGGCGTGAAGCATCTCGTGGCGGTGGCTTCGGGCAAGGGCGGCGTAGGCAAATCCACCACCGCCATTAACCTGGCATTAGGGCTGCATTCCCTGGGGCTGAAAGTGGCGGTTCTCGATGCCGATGTTTATGGCCCCTCAATGCCCAAGCTTTTTGGCCTGACCGGCAAGCCGGAGGCAAGCGATGCCGAAGGCAAGCGCATGAAGCCCATGACGCGTTACGGCATTGAAGTGGCCTCCATCGGCTTCCTGGTGGACGAGGCGACGCCGATGATCTGGCGCGGGCCCATGGTGATGTCGGCCCTCACCCAGCTTTTGCGCGAAGTCTCGTGGGGCGAAACCGATGTAATGATCGTGGATATGCCGCCCGGCACCGGTGACGCGCAATTGACGCTCGCCCAGCAGACGCCGCTGTCGGGCGCGGTGATTGTCTCAACTCCGCAGGACCTGGCATTGATCGATGCGCGTAAAGGCCTCAACATGTTCCACAAGGTGAATGTGCCGGTAATCGGCATTGTCGAAAACATGAGCTATTTTGTCTGCACCAAATGCGGCGAGCGCCATGAAATTTTTGGCCATGGCGGAGCCCGCGAAGAGGCCGACCGCTTGGGCGTGCCATTCCTTGGCGAAGTGCCGCTCGACAAGGAAGTGCGCATCCGCTCCGACAGCGGCGAGCCCGTCGTCGTCTCCATGCCGGATTCCCTTCACGCCACCATCTACCGCGATATTGCGCGCCAGGTGTGGGCGGCTGTCGAAGGCGGAAAGTTATCCAAACCCGCCCCGCGGATTTCCGTTGAAAGCTAGGCAGGCGTTTCAGGAAGTGTTATCCATAAGGCGGGATTCCTAGCGGGGCTTAGGAAACAGGGGGGACCAACGATAAGGTCTAAGGGGTTTTGATGTCGAAACTGATGTTCATATTTGGAATTCTGTTCCTGGCTGCAGGTGTGGCCCTTGGCTTTCTCATACATTTTTCGCCGGGCGAAATGCAGGTACGGGGCCTGACCCCGGATGTGTCGGCAATTCTGATTGTGGGTGGTGCCCTGTGCCTGGGTCTCGGCAGCACAATAGGCGGCCCTTCGCGACCGGACCGTTGCAACGGTTGTGGCGGACATCGAAACCGAGACGCCAGAGGAAAAACCCGCAACGCCAAAATTTACCGGCTTTGGCAAAAAGGCCGCGGCCACCGCGGTGGTGGCTGAAGCAAGTACCGCCGTTACTGACACGGCCGCCACTTCCAAAACCAGCGTTGCCGATACAGTTGCCGCCCTTGAACAGGCAAAGACCGATATTGCCGTGGCCCTGGGTGTTGAGCCGCAGAAGGCCGCAGCCGCAGAACCCGTTGCCGCCAAAGCCGAGCCTGAAGCAATACCGGAACCAGCCGAGGCTGAAGAACTCTATGTGGTGGAGGAGAAAGTCATTCGCGGCCGCCCGGCGCGGGTGCTTTCCGATGGCACCGTGGAAGCCGAAACCGATGACGGCTGGATGCGCTTTGAAAACCTCGAGCACCTCGACGAGTATCTCGAAGCTATGGTTCCGGAAGCGTGATCAGGAAACGTGGATTCCGGTTTCCGTCCGATCACGCTTCAACTTTTGATCTGGGCATGAGATCATAGGGATGCTTCCATCCCGGCAGTGACTTGATCCGTTCCAGCCAGCCTAACAGGTGAGGGTAGGGCTCGAGCGGAAGCGGAATTTCCGCCCCATAAAACATGTAACCGCAAAGCGAAAAGTCGGCGATGGTTGCGCGGTCACCGATTAGAAAAGGCTGCTTGGCTAAGTGGCCATCGACAATCTTCAATGAATTGGTAAAGCGCTGGCGCAGGAATTCGGTCACCGGTGTTTCACCCGTCTTGGCCAGCGAGACCATGAAGCGCAGGGTGGCGATGTAGCTGGTGAATTTGTGATTGTCGAACAGCATCCAGCGCAGAATCTCGCGGTGCTCGTCGTCATTGTTCGGGCCGAACTTTCCAGTTTTTCCGGCGAGATAGTCAAGGATGACGCCGGACTGCGAAAGCTTCACGGCCCCATCAACAAGAACCGGCACCTCGCCCATCTCATTGACTTGCGTGCGATATTCCGGCGTGCGCGTCTGGCCGTTGAAAAAATCGACCCAGATCGGCTGCCAGTCCAGTTTGCACAATTCCAGCATCAGCGCGGCCTTGTAGGCGTTGCCCGATTCTCCAAAACAATAAAGCTGGTAGGTGGCCATGGTGGACGGTAACCCAACGAAAGGCGCGGAACAAGCCAGCCATGTCGCATTTGAGGGGAGACTTTTGCACGGACCGTTGCTAGTTTGATTTCCGATCATGACCAAATGAAGGGGATCATAACAATGAAGCGCATAGCACTTATTGCAACACTGATTTTAGTTACGGCAACACCGGCTTTCGCCCACGCCGGCCATGGCATTGCCTCCGGATTTTTACATCCATTCCTCGGCTGGGACCATCTCATCGCAATGCTGGCGGTTGGCGCCTGGGGCGCCACGCTGGGAGCGCGCGCCATCTGGGCAGTGCCTGCGGCTTTCGTATCAGCCATGATCGTGGGCGGCGCCTTCGGCATGGCCGGGACTGAAGTGCCTTTCATCGAGACCATGATTTTGGCGTCAGTTATTGTGCTGGCGGCCTTTGCCGTCGCCCGAGTCAAACTTCCGGTCTGGAGCGGCATGGCCATTGTCGGACTTTTCGCTCTGGCCCACGGTTACGCCCATGGCGCTGAAATTCCGGCAGGCGCAAGCGCCTGGGTCTTTGGAGCAGGCTTCGTCGCCGCCACCTCGCTCATTCACGCTCTCGGCGCCGTGATGGCGCTGGCGGTCATGAAGGCGAA
Organism: uncultured Alphaproteobacteria bacterium; assembly: GCA_963810045.1. Taxonomy (GTDB): domain Bacteria; phylum Pseudomonadota; class Alphaproteobacteria; order Rhizobiales; family Aestuariivirgaceae; genus Aestuariivirga. The sequence continues at coordinate 399,864 of CAWELV010000027.1, forward strand.
GGCTGTTAGGGCTTAGTATCCTATAAAACTCTCATGGTGGGGCTCGACCCACTGCCCGAACTTACGATTTGAGGTATGCTTGGAATTTGACGACGTGACGTAGCGGATTGTTTGGAGCAGAAAGCTGGTGGTCGGGTCAAGCCCGACCATGGAGAGACGGAGTGAGCTACCTCACATCCAAAACGCTCGTCCGCGCCTTGCGCACGACTTCCGTGGCCGTGGAGCCCCGGAACAGGCGCTGGAAGCGCGAGCGGCCTTCGTCGGTGACGACGATGATCTTGTAGAGCGCGCCGCTTTCGACAATTTCCTCAACCGCTTCGCCAATCGCCACCTTGGTTTCATGAACCGGAATGGTCATGGCCTTGAGCAGCGCCCTGGCATTGGCCACCGCTTCCTCGGCGGCTCCCTTGCCTTGTTCCGTATCAGCCACCGAAAACAACGTGATGGGCTCGCCCGTGACATGAGCGAGAACCGCGGCGCGGCGTACCGCCTGCATGGAGCGTGAAGTGCCGTCGGTGCAAATGAAGTAGCCGGCTTTATCGGGCCCCTTGCGCACGACCAGAACCGAGCAGGGGGCCAGCGTGGTCACCTGTTGCACAATGCCCGCATCAAAGAAGGCGGCAAATTCCCCACGCCAGCGCGAGGGCTCGCCAAGCAGCATCATGTTGTAGGGGCCAAGCTCATACTGATCGAGAATGCCATTGGTCACGTCAGGTGCGGTCTTGAGCTTGAGGACTACGCTGCGCCCCTCGGGACTCTTGTACTCAACTTTGGTATCGCCGGCTGGATCGCCCCAGGCATCCTGGGTCGCAGCTTCCTTGGGCCAGCTTTCCGGATCGATGCCTTGCTCCTTCAGGACGACCAGGGCATGCTTGAGATAGCGCACGCCGGGCAATTCAAACCCCGCATCCATCATGTTCTGCCGCGCCAGCCGCACCTGCAGGCCGCCGGAATGCAGGCCCTGGTCAATGGGGCGCACATGAAGAATGATAAGGTCGCAGTCATTTCCGACGAAAAACTGCGATGCGAAGCGCACCGTATCATCGCCGCGGTCGCTGCCGTCGACGCAGGCCAGCACCCGAAAACGGTTCCGCCGCTGGGCCCGCAAGGTTCTGCAAGGTCTTGCGGACCGCCACTTCCTGCCGGTCGGAAAGCTGGGAGCGCTTGAAAATATTTCTCATCGCAGCAACGGCCAATAGAAGGTTGAAAGGAGCAACAGCACGACTAGCGACAGCAGCATCATGCGGACGCCGATTTTCAGAAAGTCGGAGCCTTTAAGATAACCCGAAGCATAGATGATGGTAAAGGCGGGCTGCGCCGCCGGCGTGAGATAGCCAAACGCTGAGGAAATGGCCGCAACGAATCCGGCGCTGATCGGATCCTCTCCGGCGACAACCGCCGTGTTCAGAATGATGGGGGCAAGCACCGCCACCGCCGCACCGGCCGTCATGGTATTGGAAACCGCAATGGTGAGCAGTGAAACCACGAAGTTGAATCCGAGGTCACTTCCCGCGCCGATACTGTTCATCGCCATGATGACGCTGCTGGCCACCCATTCGGCGGCCCCCGTTTCCTTCATTTCAACGCCCAAGGAAATGGCTGCCGCATAGAGCAGCACCACGCCCCAGTTCACGCCGGAATTGATATCCTCCCAGCGCACCAGGCCCAGCACCAGGAAGGCCGCCGCACCGCTGATGGCAATGACGCCCAGTCCCACTTCCGTGGAAAAGGCGATCCACCCTGCAATGGTGGCGAGGAAGACGGCGATGGTAAGCCATTCTGACATTTTCACCGGGCCTTGCATCGACACCTGGGTGCGAAGCCGGCTGATGGCCCGCGACATGTCGGTTACCTCCGGCTTGAAGGTGAAGATCAGCAGGGCCGCGACAATGGGCAGGCGCAGCAGGAACATGGGGAAGGCGTAGTAAATCCACGACAGGTAATCCATGAGATAACGCCGCGTTTCCGGATTAGCCGGGTCGTAAAAGAAATCCTTCCAGTAGCTGATGATGATGGCGTTGCGCGCCCCCCCGGAGGGCGTTGCCACGCCGGCAATGGAGCACCCATAGGCGATGGAAAAAAGAATGACGGCGGCGAGATTGTGTACCTTCTTGGGATCGTTTGAGGTGAGCGTGATGAGCGTCACCCCCACCGGCAGCATCATGGCCGCAACCGTGTGCTCGCCGATGAAGGCCGCAAGCACGCCGCAGACAACCGTGATGCCAAAACTGATCCAGTAGACGTTGGTCCCGGTCATGCGCACAATCCACCAGGCGATGCGCTTGTCCAGGCGCTGCCTGACGATGGCAACCGCCAGCATCAGCGAACCCATGATGAAGAGGACGGAATCCGTCATCAGGCTTTGCGCCACCTTTGTGGCGTCCACCTTGAGCAGCAACACTTCACCCACGATGATGAGCAGCGGCACTGTGGGCAGTGGAATGGCTTCAGTGATAAAGAGGATAGTGGCCATGATCGACATGGCCAAGACAATTTGCCCCTCGTGAGTGAGGCCCGAGGGCGTGGGCGCTGACATCAGGGCAAAGCCGAGCAGCATGCTGATGATGAACCAGCGCCGCTTCCACACAATGGAAAGATCAATCTGCGAGCTGACCAGGCGGTAGCGTTGGTAGCCTCGCCGCCGGAAGCGGCCAAGGCGAGCCGATGATTCATTGGCCTGCAGGCTGTCGCGGGCGAGCGAAAAGGCTGTCGTGGATTGCACTGGGGTCATGCCCCCACCCTTGCAGTTGCTATAATCTCCATGGGATAAGAGTTCTATGGTCAGAAGTGTTAGGATAACCTTATGGGCGCCGCTTTCCGTTACACAGCCAAGCGCTTCGGGCTCGCCTTCAGCCCGGCACGTGAAAAACCAATGCCCCAAGGCATGACATCCCATATGCCCCAAACCCCTTTTATGGCCATTACACGTGCCGCCCGAAAGCCCCGTGGGGCAGTGGAACACCCCACCATTTGAACCACAATTGCCCAAAGGGAAAGATGGCAGGGAACAGATTTTTGCCCTACCAGTTTAATGCTTAACGAGGACTTGATGACCGACACCACGACCGCCCTTGCCGCTGCTGATAAAGGCCTCGATAAAAGCCTCGAACGGCTCTTTGATTTCCTCCGCATCCCCTCCATTTCAACCGACGCGGCCTACCAGGCCGAATGTGAAAAAGCCGCTAACTGGCTGGTGGTGGAACTGACCGCCCTGGGCTTTGCGGCGACCCAGCGGAAGACTCCCGGAAGGCCCATGGTGGTGGCCCACTACACGCCCAAGGCGGCAACCGCCAAAACCCCCCATGTGCTGTTCTACGGGCACTATGATGTGCAGCCCGTGGACCCGGTGGAGCTCTGGCATTCACCGCCGTTCGAACCCGTGCGCAAGACGGACAAGGATGGCGTCGAGCGCATCTATGGCAGAGGCGCCACCGACGATAAGGGCCAGCTCATGACCTTTGTGGAAGCCGCCCGCGCCTGGATTTCCACCACCGGCAGCCTGCCTATCAAGGCCACATTCCTCATTGAGGGCGAAGAGGAGTCGGGCTCGCCCTCGCTCATTCCCTTCCTCAAGGAAAACAAAGCCGAGCTTTCCTGCGCTGCGGCCTTTGTCTGCGACAGCAACATGTGGGACGAAAAAACCCCGGCTATCACCACCAGGCTGCGCGGCATGGTGCATGAGGAAATCGTCATCACCGGCCCCCGCATCGACCTGCACTCCGGCCTGTATGGCGGCGCTGCGATGAATCCCATCCGTGTGCTGACAAAGGTGCTGGCCGCCCTCCACGACAAGACGGGCAAGGTGACCATTCCCGGCTTTTACGATGGCGTGAAGCCGCTGCCGGCGGCCACCAGAAAGCAGTGGCAATCGCTCAAATTCTCCGAGAAGAAATTCTTGAGTGACGTGGGGCTTGCGGTTCCCGCCGGCGAAAAAGGAAAATCGGTTCTCGAACAGATCTGGGCAAGGCCCACGGCGGAAGTGAACGGCATCTGGGGCGGCTACACCGGGGTTGGCGCCAAAACCGTTCTGCCCTCCAAGGCCCACGCCAAATTGACCTTCCGGCTGGTGGGCCAGCAAAAGCCTGAAAAGGTTTTGAAGGCTTTCCAGAAATTCGTGAAGGACCTGCTTCCCAAGGATTGCACCGTAACTTTTTCCGGCACCGGCGGCGGAGCGCCTGCTTCCGAAATCAGCGAAGACAATGCCTTCATCCGGAAATCCGCTGCGGCCCTCAAGGCCGAATTCAATCGCGCGCCTGTGTTGATGGGTTCGGGCGGTTCCATTCCCATTGTGCGGAACTTCAAGGACATATCTGGGGATGGATAGCGTGCTGGTGGGCTTTGGCCTCAATGACGATGCCATCCACTCGCCCAATGAAAAATACAATCTCAGCGAGTTTTCACAAGGGCGTTCGAAGCTGGGTGCGCATCATGGGGGCATTAGCGGAGTAAGCCGATGACCAAGGATTTGCTGAAACTGGCCGAACGTTACTATGCAGCATTGAACAATTTTGATTATGCCGCCCTTGAGAAAATATTTGCCGAAGATGCGGAATATCATTCATCGGGCATCGGCGGGCTTTATGGCCGCCCCGCCATCATCGAAGCGATGAAAGCCTATTTTCACGAATTCAGCGACCAGGTTTCAACCAACGACAGCATTGAAGTTATCGGCCCCAATTCCGTGCGCACCCACTGGCGCCTCCACGCGACGACAAAATCATCGGGTAGAAAAGTAACGCGCCAAGGTGTTGAGACGATCCATTTCAACCCCAAGGGACTGATCGCCACGGTGGAAGTCAAGGACGTCGAACCCTGCGCGGATTGAACATGCGTCACAAATGTTTCTTCCAGAACGCCAGCATGCGTTTCCAGCCGAGTTCCGCTGATTTGCGTTCATGCACTTCGCGCTGCTCGTTCATGAAGGCATGGTCGGCCTCATAGCGGTAAAATTTGAATTTCCGTTTTGCCGCCTTCAGCGCCGCTTCGAATGCATCAACTTTTTGCGGCGTGATGTGATCGTCCCTATTGGCGTAATGGCCTTCCAGCGGCACCTTGATGTCAGAAGGCTTGAAGTCTGTCTCCGCCGGCAGGCCATAGAAGACAACGGCGGCGCTAACTTCCGGGATGCGGCATGCCGCCAGAATGGCAATGCCACCTCCCATGCAGAAGCCGGTGATCCCCACCTTGACGCCGGTCCTGGCCAGATACTGCGCGGCACCCCGCACCACCTGGTCGGTGGCCTCGGTGAAATTAAGTGAACTCCTCTCACGCGCCGCCGCTTCCGTGTCGTGATAGGGAACCTCCGTTCCGGCATAGAGATCGGGCGCCAGGGCCTCGTATCCGGCGAGCGCCAGCCGGTCGCAGATGCCCCGGATCTGGTCCTGCAGGCCCCACCATTCCTGGATGACAACAACGCCCGGCGCATTGGCCTTGGCCGGCTTTGCCAGATAGCCGGTGGCCGGTTTTCCGTCGCTTCGCGGAAATGAAATCTTCGTGCCCATGATGATGCCCTCACGCATAATGCTTCAGCGCGGAACTATGTGCCTTCAGCGGGTGTGTGGCAAGATGGACACCACGCGCAACCCTTTGTACAGGCTGCGTACCTGTCCGCTGGACACCCCCGGAGTGACATGTTACCCCAAACCCCAAGCTTGAATTAAGAAGGCGCGGATAATAGTGGCGAATGTTTTGCAGCGCTTGATAGACCAGCCCATCTGCTGCCGCGGCAAGCGCCAGTTTTTGGCCCATTTGCAGCCTGCATCCAAATTGCTTTCGGCTATCCTGCTGGTGATTGGACTCGCCGACCCGGCACTTGCCCAGTTCCGGGGTGCCGATGATTCGGTCATGGTTTTCGGCGGCGTGGCCAGTGAAACGAATTTCACTGATCTCCTGATTTCACCGTGGAATACAGAAGTCAACGCTATTGGCGTCGTGGGCGCCAGCTATTCGCACCGGTTGGGCACGGTGAACGAATTGGTCGGCGCTACTGGCCTTGGGCATATCGGGGACGATTTTACGATCGAAGCTGAAGGCGGCGTGTCGGCCCGGTTCGGCGATGAAAATCTCGGCGAAGCTTGGGCGGCACTCTATTTGCGCTATGACGGATTGCCATGGAATGACACGGTCTATACGACCATCGGCGCCAACACTGGCGTAAGCTTGTACGAAATCTGTCCGATTTTGAGAGATGGCGTGACGAAAAAGGAAGGTCATCGGTGTTCTTGCATTATCTTGGGCCCGAATTGACCTTCGCCGATCCGGAGAACAAGGATCTCGAATTTGTGTTGAGGCTGCATCATCGTTCCGGGGTGTTCGGCCTCTTCGAAGGGGTTGTCAGCGGTTCAACCTTCCTGAGCGCCGGCATCAGGGTGAGGTTCTAACCTGCGTCAGTTTCCAGTAACTGAAACTGTTTTGAACGGGCGGCCATCAACTTTGAGGCGGCTGGCATAGGCCTCAAATTTCATGCCGTCGAGACGTCCCGTGGCGCGCACAGGAACTAGCCGCGGTTCTCCGGCCACGTCCGCGCCAATGGAAGCAAGCCAGATGTTGTAAGTCGGCGGTTGCTCGTTGCGCTTTCTGAATTTTGCCGCATAACGCCCAGCCAAGGGCACATAGGTTGCGCGGCACTCGATAGGCTTTCCCGTGATAGGCGCCGGGGAAGCTGTCGTCCAGCACGGCTTCGCCTTTAAAGCTGAAGCGCAGTTCAAAGACTTCCTTACCATCGAAAATCCGGTGCACTCCCCGGCACGGGTTTCCAGCAGGCGATGTGCCAATCCGGAAAATGGCGGTCAGCGGGTCGGTCACCCCGGACGTAAGGGCCGTATCTATTTCCGCCTGGGTGTCCGGGTTCTTAACTCGCGTCTGGTGCTGACAGGGCCCCTTGCAACCAATTGAGTTCGACAGCTTTTTTCTTGTCGTTCTTCTCGCTGCGCGACCTGATATTGCAGCGGGCTGGATCTTAATCCCTATCTTGAAACCCGTCACATGATCGGGCGGTGAAAGCCCCGGCAGGTTCCGCGCATCCGGCGTGGGCGCCAAAATCTCCGTGCGCATCGGAATGAGCCCGGCCCAGATCGGCAGGGCATAATCTTCCTCGTCATCGCCGGGCGGGCCAGTGCGCACCTTGGCGGAGGCCTCGTCCAGCGACAGGCTTAGCATTTTCGTGGCCTTCAATTCCTGTGCCGTGACCGGCCGCAGAATGTCCCAGCGCCCGGGAAAGAGTTTCTCGGTGAAGGTTTTCAAACGGTGCTCCTTCTCGGCCGGATCACTGATGATGCGGGCCTTGCCCATCACCATCACCGAGCGGTAGTTGCAGGAGTGATGGAAAGCCGCGCGCGCCATCACCATCCCATCGATCATCGTGACGGTGACGCAGACATCCGCATCAATGCAGGTCTCCAGCATGCGGCTCGCCGATGAGCCGTGCCAGTAGATATGGTCATCCTCGCGCCACTGCAGGGTGGGCGTCACATAGGGCGTGCCCTTGAACACATAACCCACGGAGCAAATGGGCATGGCATCCAGGATGCCGTGCACGGTTTCTTTGTCATACTTCGCCCGCTTGTTCAGGCGCTTGACGCGGGTTCTTTCGCTCGGGGCTTCGGTCATTGCGGGGTCCTCTTGATTGCAGGACCTCTATGCTGTCTATATGGTCTGCTTGAAAGAACCAAGATAGCTACCAATGAACAGACCACTTTTAACCCCGGCAACCAGCGAAATCGGCATTGACCGGACCGACAGCGAGGCCATCCAGTCGCAAATTGCCCGGCAAATACGGGAGTTTGTGCTGAGCGGGCGCTTGCGCCCCCAAGCCAAGCTGCCGTCGACGCGCAGCATGGCGGAGGACCTGAAAGTGGCCCGCGCCACCGTGGTTGAGGCCTATGAACAACTCCTGAGCGAGGGCTATATCGAAGCCCGCAAAGGCTCCGGCACACGGGTTGCCGCCGAATTGCCGGAAGCGCTTTTGAATTCTTCCCCGGCGCGTTTGGTACCAAACAAGGTAACCCGCGAGAAGGGCCGCGAACCGGCCAAGCCGTTCCGCTCCGGCCTCGTCGATTGGGAGCATTTCCCTCATGACGAATGGGGCAGGCTGCTTGGGCCGCTTCTGGCGCAATCCGCCCATTGCCATGCTGGAGCACAATGACGCCTTCGGCTGGCTGCCGCTGCGCGAAGCCATTGCCCGCCACCTCTATGAATGGCGCGGCATTTCCTGCGAGGCCTCGCAGGTGATCATGACGGCGGGCGGCATGGACGCGTTCGATCTCATCAATCGCTCCATTTTCAACGCAGGTGACCGGATCTGGATGGAAGAGCCGGGCTACCCGACGGCCAGGCGGGTGTTTTCCATGGGCGGAGTCAAGACAGTCGCCGTACCGGTTGACCGGGAAGGAATCATGGTGGTGAAAGGCCGCGAGCGGGCAGGGAATGCGCGCGGCGCCTTCGTTACGCCCGCCCGGCAATATCCAACGGGCGTCACCATGCCATTGTCGCGCAGGCTCGAACTGCTCGATTGGGCCGACGAGGCCAGGGCCATCATCATCGAGGATGATTACGACAGCGAGTATCGTTACGTGGGACGGCCCTTGCCGGCGCTGATGAGTCTCGATCGCAAGGCGCGGGTGATTTATTCCGGCAGCTTTTCAAAAGTTTTTTCGCCGCTCCTGCGGCTGGGTTACATTGTCGTGCCGAAATCTCTTGTCGAACGTTTCCGCGCCGAGCGTCTCACCCATGGCGCGCCGCCATCGCTCATGGCTCAGCCCGCCTTGTGCGAGTTCATGACGTCCGGAACTTTCGCCATCCACATCCGCCGCATGCGAAGAATTTATGCGGCACGGCGCGAGGCCCTGATCGAAGCTTTGGAAGGAAGCAAGCACTTCACTATTGATGCCTCGCCCTCGGGCCTCATGCTTTTGCTGCGCCTGAAGCCGGATGAAAATGATGAGGCGATGGTAGCGAAGCTCGCCCGCGCCGGCCTCGAAGCGCAATCCCTCTCCAGCCACTACGCGGGGCGCCAGCGCGAGCAAGGCCTGCTCCTGAGCTTCGCCGGATTCACCGACAAAGAACTGCGGGCGGCGGCGAAGCGGTTGGTGGAGGTGCTATAACGCGACTCTCTCCATGATCGGGCTTGTATCGGCATTTTGATGTATTTTGCGACAACCGGAGGTGCCTGACCGCACCTCCGGTGTTGGCAGGAGGCCGATATCGGACAGGTCATTTTTGACCGAGGTCAAGCATGGCCCTGCCATCTTTGTTTCAGCCCGAATAGTTGGTTGGGCTTTGAAGCCCGCATTACAAGCCCGGGAGCTCAAAGATGATAGCACAAGATATTTTTGTCGGCATTGATGTTTCTAAACTGCGTCTGGACGTGCACCTTCGGCCACTCAATGAGAACTTTAGCGTTGATAACAGCAAGCCCGGCCTAAGAGAGCTCAAGTCACGGCTGCGGCGATTACGCATTTTGGCAATCGGCCTGGAGGCGTCAGGCGGATATGAACGTGAAGCCGCCTCTGGACTGGCTCTTGGCGGATACACCGTTCATCTTCTTGACCCGTCACAAGTCCGGAACTTCGCACGGGCCATGAAGATCAAGGCAAAGACAGATCCCATCGACGCGGCCCTGATCGCACGCTATCTCGAGGCAGCAGGAGAATCATTGGTTCAGCACCAGCCCGATGCGGCGCGCGAGGATATCGCGGATTTGGCCATGTACCGGCGCAGGTTGATCGAAGAGAATAACGGCCTCAAGGCCTTGCTTGGCACCGTCCGCAATGCTGCAGTCAGGCAATCGGCGGCACGGCGCATCGCCGCGATCGAACAGGAAGTCCGTGTCCTGCAGCGGGAGATCAAAGCCTGCCTCGGTGCATCCCATCAGTTAAAAACTGCAAGTGATATGCTGTCGGCCGTGCCAGGCGTTGGGCCGGTGCTCGCCTCAACCCTCATTGCTGATTTGCCGGAACTCGGCCACATCGGTGCAAAACGCCTTGCTTCGCTGGTAGGTGTGGCGCCGCATGCCAGGCAATCCGGTCAAAAGAACCGAGGCGGAAAATGCATCGGTGGACGGAAATCCGTTAGGGATGTGCTCTACATCCTCCTCCACTTCTCACATGCTTGACCCGACCACCCAGACTTAACAAATTCATTTAATGCCTCAGAGTCGTGTTTACATTCTTGCGGGCAGAATGTTGATCTTTGTGGAGTTTTGAGAACGGCTGGGTGGTCGGGTCAAGCCCGACCATGGAGAGTTTTTGAAAGTTGGCCGCTACGATCCCAGCGGCCGCAGTTCACGCAAAAGTTTTTCCTTCATCGCCCTGGCGAAATCCTCAAAGCCCTGGGCCGGCTCTGCAAATGAATCAGCACCGATGATGACATGTTCGCGGTAATAATCGTGCAGGCCAGTTTCTTCCGCCTCGATGGACAGGCCATTGATGGTGATGCCGGACGCCAGAGCTTTGTTGCGCGCGCCCTCAAGATCATCGCCGCTGTTGTCGGGCCCGTCGCCGGACACGTCGATCACCTTGCGCTGTCCTTCAAACGCGTTGCTTTCAATAAGGGCGTGCGCGTCAGCGATGCCGGTGGCAATGGATGTGGAACTCGCCCGCATCCAGCGGCGGACGAGACTTGCGCGAAATCCAAAGGCTTTGGCATCCCTGGCGTTTTCAATATAGGTGAAGGGAAGTACCACCTGGGTTTCGCCCGGTCCGCCCCATTGCACAATGGCAATTGCGGCGCCAAAGGGCCGGAGATTATCCATCGCCTGCAACACCTCCGGATCCCTGAAGGCAAGCGCAATGCCTTCGTTCTGCAATTGAAATTCGGCCGCATCGACACTGGCCGAACTGTCGAGCGCCAGCACCAGTTCAATGATCACGGGGGTTTTGTCTTGCGCCAAGGTGGGCGACGCCAACGCAAGCAGGAACACAGAAACTGCGCGACCCGATGCCGCGCGTGAAATGACACATTCCAGCCCGAATCTCCGGCAATCTGCGCCTCATGCGTAAACTTGTCCTGGAAGTCCTTGCGGCCACTGCCCTCACCCTTGGCGCCATCCTAGCATCGACTCCCGGTGTTTTGGCCAGTGACGTGATGGTTAGAGATGCCTTTGCCCGCGCTTCGGCCGTGTCCACGGCGAAGGCCGGTGCGGTTTACATGACATTGACCAATCATGGCGCAACGCCCGACCGGCTTCTGCAAATCACCACGCAAACCGCAGCGAGCGCCGAAGTACATGAAAGCGTCGAAAAGGATGGTGTGGCCACTATGCGCCCGGTTGAAGGTCTTGAAATTCCCGCGGGCGGCAGCGTGGATCTCAAGCCCGGCGGTTACCACGTCATGCTCGTGGGATTGAAGGCCCCCTTGAAAAAGGGTGACATGATCTCGCTCCAGTTAAAATTCGAGCATGCCGGACTGGTGGACGTCATGGCCCATGTAGGCGACGTGGCGGAGGAACATGCTCACACGGAAGGCTCAACCGGAAACTGATTTTCGCTCCGCAAGGGTTTGAGCGCCTGTTCTTCCTCCCTGATCCGCCAGAATAGCAGGGCAAGGTTGATGCAGCCGAAGATAATGGCATACCACCACATGTGAAAGACCAGCGGCAGGATGAAGATTTCTGCGGCCACGATCATGTAATTGGGATGGCGGAAATATTTGTAAGGCCCTGCAACGCTTAAGGTCTCTCCGGGAACGACAATGATGCGGGTGGTCCAGCGGCTGCCCAGGGCGGCGATAATCCAGCCGCGCGCTGCCTGCAACACGAGATAGGCAAAGGCCCAGGGCCAGCTCACCACTTCGCCCCACACCAGATACCAAAGGCCGCCGAGCCAGATCGCGTGGAACAAAACGATCAGCGGATAATGGCCGGAGCCGACTTCAATTCCACCATTGGCCAATAGGCGCTTGGTGTTGCGCCGCGCAATATAAAGCTCCACAAGGCGTTGCAGGGTGACCAGCGCAAGGATGGTGAAATTTGTCCACATCAGGTTATTGTAGCATGGTGAGGAAGCCCGCTGTAAAGCCCGGCCCCAGCGCCGAAACGAAACGCCTTCCGCTGAAGTTTTCTTTCAGGCCTTCATTGAGGACAAACAGCACCGTGGGTGCTGACATATTGCCATAGCCTGCCAGAATTTTGCGTTCGTTGGCAAGCTTGCCCGTTTCGAGTTCAAAAGCTGTTTCGATGGCCGCAATGACTTTGGCTCCGCCGGGGTGGAAAGAATAGGCTCCGATATGATTGAAGGTCATGTTGTGGCCCCGCAGGAATTTGTCCGCCGCTGGGCGCAGGTCGCGCAGCGCCAGGTCCGGAATGCTGCGCGAGAAGATGGCGCTGAAACCGACATTGTCCATGCGCCAGCCCATGACATCGATGGTATCGGGCCAGGTATGCTCGCCGGTGAACTCGATCTCGCCATGGCTGTTCGTGCCCTTTGTGGAAAGAACCGCGGCTGCCGCGCCATCGCCGAACAGCGCCGTGGCAATGATGTTTGACTTGGTCATCTCGTCCCGACGGAAGGTGAGAGAACACAACTCAATGACCACCACCAGCACATTGCTCTCGGGCTGGGCCACGGCCAGCCGTGCCGCCAGCGAAAGGCCGGCAATGCCGCCGGCGCAGCCAAGGCCAAAGACCGGAACCCGGGCGACGTCATCACGAAAGCCGAGTTCGCTCATGACCCGCGCTTCGATTGTAGGCGTGGCGATGCCGGTGGATGAAATCATGACGATGGTGTCGATCTGGTCGGCCTCTAGTCCAGCAAGCTCAAGGGCACGGCCCGAGACCACGCCGAAAAGATGTGAGGCTCCGGTGACGAAAGCTTTCGAGCGTTCGGGCCATCCCTGTTCCTCGCGGAACCAGTCATAGGAGCAAGCGGAATAACGCAGGTTGATGCCGGTGTTGGTGTAGACCGGCATCATCCGGTCAAAATCCTCCTGGCGGCCACCAAAGATTTTGGTGGCTTCGACCATGACCTCTTCTGTCCGGAGCTCATGTTCCGGGACGGCGGTAGCAAGACTGAGTAACTTGGCGCGCACGGAAAGGTTCCTTATAGTTCTACTCGTCTTGTACGCATATGCAAGCACGATGGTTCATTCACTTATTTGTTGAGCATCGCTTCCCGGTGCGCCGCATAAAGGCCTGCGGCAATGATCAGCCCCATGCCGGCATAGGACATGGCATCGGGAAACTCGCCGAAAATCACCATGCCGAGGATGATGGCAAACAGCACGTTGGAGTAGCGGAACGGCGCCGTGCCCGAGAGATCGCCCAGGCGCAGCGTCGCCACCATGAATACATAGCCCGAGGCCAGCAGGGTTGCCGCCGCCGCGAGCAAGCCGAATTGCCAAAGGGAAACGTTGTGAAAGCCCTGGTACACGCCAAAAATAACGCCACCGAGCGCCACAAAACTGGCATTGGCAAGCGCTATGATGAAGGTGGGGATATGATGCGGGATCCGCTTGGTGATCAGGTCGCGGAAGGCAAGGATGAAGACGATGCCCAGCGCCAGGACCTCATAAATGGTGAAGGTGGAGGGCGTTGGCCGCACAATCAGCAATACGCCCAGGAAACCTGCGAGAATGGCTGATGTGCGTCGCCAACCCACTTTCTCCTTGAGAAAAATCACCGACACCAGAACCACCGCCAACGGTACGCTTTGCAGTATGGCGGTGAGATTGGCGATGGGCATATGGGTGAGGGCGGTGAGGAACATGAAGGTTCCGGCCACATCAAGCAACGAGCGTGCCAGAACCTTCGGCGTAAATAGCGCGAGCGAACTTCCGAGAACGCCCTGTTGGGCGCAAATCACCACTACTACCAGGACTGAAAGCACGCCGCGAATGGCAATGATCTGGCCCAGCGGCAGCGTGGTACCGATAATCTTGATGCAGCTGTCGTTGAGGATGAAGCAGGCCATGGCGACGACCATATAAAGGCCGGCGCGCAACGGTTGGGTCTGGGAAGGCGAAAGGCATCGTACGTCCCTCCCTTAAAACGCAGGCGGCATCAACTCGGCCTTGGCATCTCGGGTTTGCGCCGCCTCGCGGTGGGCGGCAAACAAGCCCGCCGCAATGACCAGCCCCATGCCCAGATAGGCAATGACATCCGGATACTCATCGAAAACCAGGATCCCGGCGATAATGGCAAACACCACTTCGGAATAGCGGAACGGTGCCGTAGCAGAAAGTTCACCCAGGCGCACCGTCGCCACAATAAAGAAGTAACTAATCGTCACAAACAGGCCGGCCCCCAGAAGCAAGGCCCATTGCCAAGCTTCAATATTTTTAAACCCTTGCACCATCCCGACGCCGAAGCCGCCCAGCGAAATAAAGATCGCATTGGCGAGCGCTATGACGAGGAGGGGAACATGCGCCGGAATACGCTTGGTGACGAGATCGCGAAACGCCACGACAATAACCGCGCCAACCGCAAGACACTCATAGATGGTAATGGTTTGCGGCGATGGCTTCACGATCAGCAACACCCCCACAAATCCTGCGATCACGGCGGCACTGCGCGCCAGCCCGGCTTTTTCGCCAAGGAAAATGACGGCAACGACGACAACGACGAGCGGAACGCTTTGCATGACCGACGAGAGATTGGCGAGCGGCATATGCATGAGTGCCGAGACAAACATGAATGATCCCAGCATGTCGAACAGGGAGCGCCAGAGAACCAGGCGCGTGAAAATCATCGGCAGGTTTTTCAATATGCCCTGCTGGGCGCAAACAACGAGAAGGAAGATGGTCGATACAAATCCGATAAGGCAGATGACTTGCCCAAGGGGCAGGGTGGTGCCGATCAGCTTGATGCAGGTGTCGCCGCCCACAAAGCAGGCCGTGGTGATGACCATGTAGAGACCGGCGCGCAGCGTGTTGTTTTGGGGAGAAGACATGCGCGGTTCTTAAACCCTATCCCTTCCACGGAGAAGGTGGCGCGCATGCGCCGGGTGAGGGGGACTGTCAACGCAGAAGCATGTCTGGAAGCTGGATGGTCAGCCGCCGGTGACACTCATGTGGCGAGACACGGCGGGCTTGTTGTGGCGGCGGTCGATGATGAAGTCATGGCCCTTGGGCTTGCGCGAGATCGCCTCATCAATGGCCGCGTCGAGAAGGTCATTGCCTTCCGAGGCGCGCAGCGGCGCGCGAAGATCGGCCGCATCTTCCTGGCCAAGGCACATGTAGAGCGTGCCGGTGCAGGTGAGCCGCACCCGGTTGCAGCTTTCGCAGAAATTATGGGTGAGCGGCGTGATGAAGCCGAGCCGGCCGCCGGTTTCTTTTACGCGCACATAACGTGCTGGGCCGCCGGTCTTGTAGGGAATGTCTTCCAGCGTGAACTGGTCCATCAGTTGGGCGCGCACCACCGAAAGCGGCAGGTATTGATCGGTGCGGTCGCCATCAATGTCGCCGAGCGGCATGGTTTCGATCAGTGTGAGATCCATGCCTTCATCGCCGCACCAGCGGATCATCTCGGGAATTTCCTGCTCGTTGACACCTTTCAGCGCCACCGCGTTGATCTTGATGGCGAGGCCCGCCGCCTGCGCGGCGCGGATGCCATCCTTCACCTTGGAAAGATCGCCCCAGCGGGTGATCTGCTTGAACTTGGCAGCGTCGAGCGTATCCACCGACACATTGATCCGGCGCACCCCATGGGCGGCAAGTTCAGGGGCGTATTTCGCCAACTGGCTGCCATTGGTGGTGAGCGTCAGTTCTTCCAGCGCACCGGAGCGCAAATGCCGCCCGAGGCTTTCAACCAGCGTCATGATGCCCTTGCGCACCAGCGGCTCGCCGCCCGTGAGGCGGAGCTTCTTTACGCCCTTGTCAATAAAGGCACTGCACATCCGGTCGAGCTCTTCCAGCGAGAGCAGGTCGCGTTTGGGCAAAAACGTCATGTCCTCGGCCATGCAATAGACACAGCGGAAGTCGCAGCGATCCGTCACCGACACGCGCAAATAGCTGACATGCCGGCCAAAAGGGTCAATCAGGGAGGTGCTCATGCCCTAAATTTGGGCTTTTGGGGGCTCACGGTCAAGTGACAGGTTTGTCATAGCTACCCGTCAGCGCTGACCCGTCGAGCTTCGGCTGCACATAAATTGAGCATTATACGAAATTGACTTTGTCCAAACTCTGAACTAGTTTTTGCCAGGGTAGGAACTCCAAAATGACACGTTTGTTGAAATTTTTGATCGCCGCCACGGCGTTGCAATTCGCGTTGGTCACCGGCGCATTCGCTGCTGAAGAAATTGGAAAGGCCATAGCCGTTACGGTGACGGTTAGCGGTGACAATGGTTCATTGTCGGCCTCCTCACCCATTCACCGAGACGAGCGTATCCGCACCTCTAGCTCCGGGACAGGACAGTTTGTGTTTCGCGATGGAACAAAGCTTGCTGTTGGCCCCAACTCGTCGCTGGTCCTTGACCAGTCCATTTTTAGCGGTTCAAGTTCTTTCAAGAAATTCACCCTCAATGCAACGCGCGGCACATTTCGCTGGGTCAGTGGCAAGTCAAGCTCGGCCGCCTATAAGATCAATACGCCGTTCGGGACATTGGGAGTTCGCGGAACCGTATTCGATGTCTATCTCGGTAACAACACTGCGGCCGTTGTCCTCCTTGAAGGGCAAGCTGAGTTTTGCGGCAACGATGGCGTGTGCAAGCCTCTCACGCGCGGTTGTGACTTTGTCCGTGCCAATCGCAGCGGCGTAATGGAAGAAAGCAAGAAACCACCTAAGATTGCAATTGAGGGTGTAAAAAACGAAGTGTCATTTCCGTTCCTGGTTGGTAGCCGAAAATTGAGCCGGCCCTTCCGTGTGGGCGGCGGCAGGTGCGGTCTTTCCTCCGCATCAGTGCGTGTTAAGGGTGGGGATGAACCCGGGCCCGGAGGTACTCGCCCCGATCCTCCTGACCGAGCCCCCGCCTGAGCCCCGCTCTGATAACAGTGAGCCTGAACCTCCCAACAACGGGCAATCGTTCTAGGCCACAGGAGATTGTGTCAACGCAGTGCCTGCGGTTAGACCCTCATGCGCTGGCCGTCCGGGTCGTAAACCGGCCTGGCGACGACCCGGGCCTTGTAGAACTCGCCCAGAAGCTCGATTTCCAGTTCCGTGCCGTCATTGGCGCAATCTATCGGCACATAGCCCATGGCCATGCTCTTTTTGGCGTGGTGGGCATAGCCGCCGGAACTGACATAGCCCACGCATTTGCCGTCATGGAAGATGGGTTCATCGCCAAGGCAATCCACGTCCCTGGTGCCCACAACCATGGTGACAAGGCGCTTGGCGGGCTTGTCAGCTTTCGCGGCGGCCTTGCCGATGAAATCGGCCTTCTTGTCAAAGGCTAAGAAAGCATCGAGGCCGGATTCGGCGGCAGTGAAATCCGGACGGAAATCCAGGGTCCATACGCCCCAGTTCTTTTCCAGCCGCATCGACATCAGCGCGCGGCCACCATAGAGCTTGAGGCCGAGATCAGCCCCCGCGGTTTCCAGCGCTTCAAACAGGCGCATGTGGAATTGCGGCGCGCAGTAAATCTCGTAACCCAATTCTCCGGAAAACGACACGCGCGTCAGGATCACCGGCACATCGGCCACCACCATGCGGCGGATGTCGCGGAATTTCAGCGCCCCATTGGAAACATCATCGCGGGTGAGGCGCGACAGCAGGGTGCGGGCCTTCGGGCCGGAAATGGCAAAGCCGTGCAACTCATCAGTTACATTGCGATAGGTGACGCCCGTTTCGGGCATGTGCATCTCAAACCAGCGCCGGTGCATGTCCTGGGCGGCACCGGAGCCAAATAGCATGAAGGTCTCGTCATCAAGCCTGGCCACCGTGAGATCGCCATAGAGCTTGCCCTTGGGCGTGAGCATCGGCGTCAGGGCAAGCCGTCCGGCTTTCGGCAGGTTATTGGCCAGCAGGCGGTCAAGAAACGCCGCAGCGCCGGGACCCTTGAACTCATGCTTGGCGTAGTTGGCGATCTCGATCATGCCGACATGTTCACGCACCGCCTTCACTTCATCGGCTACATGGCTGAAAGCATTGGACCTTCGGAAGGTCGGCGTTTCCTCCGCCTTGTCCTTGCGAGCCCGCAAACCACAAGGCATGTTCCAGCCCGAAGGACACGCCCATCACCGCGCCGCGCTCAATGAAGCGGTCATAAAGCGAAGTGGTTTTCTGGCGGCGGCCCTCGGGCAGGGTTTCATTGGGATAGGTGAGGCGGAAGCGGCGCGAATAATTCTCGCGGGATTTGATGGTGCCCCAATCGCGCGTGGCGAAATTGCCAAAGCGCGCCACATCCATGCCCCACACATCAATGCCGGGTTCGCCATTGATGATCCATTCCGCCATGCACAGGCCAACCCCGCCGCCCTGGCAGAAGCCCGCCATGACGCCAACGGCGGTCCAGTAATTGCGCAGGCCCGGCACCGGGCCGATGAGCGGATTGCCATCGGGGCCAAAGGTGAAGGGGCCGTTCACCACCTTTTTGATGCCCGCATTGGCCAGCGCCGGCATGCGGTCAAAAATAATCTCAAGGCGTTCGGAAATGCGGCCCAGATCATCCGGCAAAAGTTCAGCGGCAAAATCCTGCGGCGTGCCGTTCACCGCCCAGGCCTGGGGCTTCAGTTCATAGGTGCCATAGAGCAAACCGTCATGCTCCTGCCGCGTATAGGTGTTGCCCTCATAGTCAACCGTGACCGCCACTTCCTGCCCATGGTCGCGCACTTCAGGGATTGTTTCGGTGATGATGTAGTGATGCTCGAAGGGCTGCACCGGAAGATCGATGCCGGCAAGCCGGCCCACTTCGCGGGCCCACAAGCCGCCGGCATTGACCACAACCTCCGCATTGATCGTGCCCTGCGGCGTGACCACGTTCCACGTGCCATCAGGCTGCGGATTGGTTTCAATGACCGGACATTCGCGGTGAATTTTTGCGCCGTAATGGCGGGCACCCTTGGCATAGGCATGCGTGACGCCGGAAGGATCCACATGGCCATCAACCGGTTCGAACAGGGCGCCCACATATTTCTTGGGATCAATGAGCGGATTTAAGTCGCGGGCGTGTTCCAGCGAAATGAAATCCGAATCCAAACCGAGATAGCGCGCCTTGGCCCGCTCCTGTTTCAGGTAATCAAAACGCTCCTTGGTGGAGGCAAGATAAATTCCACCGGGGCGGTGAATGCCGCAGGATTGGCCCGTGAGGTCTTCGAGCTCCTTGTAGAGATTGATGGTGTAGCCCTGCAGCCGCGCGATGTTGGAATCGGAATTGATCGTGTGAATGATGCCTGCCGCATGCCATGATGAGCCGGAAGTGAGCTCCTTGCGCTCCAGCAGCACCACGTCCTTCCAGCCCATCTTGGCCAGGTGATAAAGAATGGAGCAACCCACAACGCCGCCGCCGATAACCACAACTTTTGCATGAGACTGCATGAAAGGCCCTTCGTTTTTCAAGCAGTGTGTAGGGGTGCCAAGGCAATTGTCAAATGAGGAAAAGGAACCCAAGCGCGGCGCTGATGTTAAGTGAAAAGCTAAGCGATGCCGTCATTTGTCCTTAATCTTGCAAGAGCTTCAGTGACGGCACATCAAAGAGGAGCAAAGCATGGCCGAGAATTTTGCAACGGTGCGCTATATGGTCAATGATGTCGGGATGTCGATCACGTTCTATACGGCGCATCTGGGCTTCGAACTGCAGCATCGCGCCGGCGATGCCTTTGCCTCGGTCACCCGGGGTCCGCTTCGGCTATTGCTGAGTGGCAAGGCAAGTTCCGGCGCGCAAGCCATGCCCGATGGCCGCCAACCCATTCCCGGCGGCTGGAACCGCATTTTGATTGCGTTTCCCGATCTTGCAGCCGAGGTCGAGCGGCTCAAGTCCGCCAAGCTGCAATTTCGGAATGAAATTCACAAAGGCGTCGGCGGAAGCCAGATTATTCTCGACGATCCGTCAGGCAATCCAATCGAGCTGTTCCAGCCTGCGAAATAGGCTGTCTGTTTACGCGCGCGGTCTTCAGCTGTTCGCTGCTTGGCAGAAAGACAGTGAGAAGGCCGATGGCCGGCAGCACCGAACAGAGCTGGAAGACAAAGGTGATGCTGGTGTGGTCCGCCAGATAGCCGAGAGGCACGGCGCTCAAGCCGGCAATGCCAAAGGCGGTGCCGAAGAACAGCCCGGAAATCATGCCGACCCGCCCGGGCAACAGTTCCTGGGCATAAACCACCATGGCCGAAAAGGCCGAGGCGAGGATGAGGCCAATGGGAACGGTAAGCACCACTGTCCAGAACAGGTTGGCAAAGGGCAGCGCCAGCGTGAAGGGCAGGGCGCCGAGAATGGAAAACCAGATCACCGCCTTGCGCCCGATGCGGTCGCCAATGGGGCCGCCGGCAAAGGTGCCCATGGCGAAAGCCCCGAGATAGACGAAGAGGTAAATCTGCGCATCCTTCACCGGTACCTGGAAATGGTCGATGAGATAGAAGGTGTAAAAACTGCTGAAGGCTGAAGTGTAGACAAATTTTGAAAACATGAGCGCCAGGAGAATCATGAGCGACAGGCTCACCGTGCGTGAACTCAGGTTATGGCCGATGACCGGCGTTGAACGGCCAATGTTCTTCGGGCGGAGATGATGGCTGTACCAGCGCCCCACGCCACTGAGGATGCCAACCGCCGCCAGGGCAATGAACCCGAACCAGACCATGCTCGCCTGCCCGCGCGGCAGGATGATCCAGGCCGCGAGCAGCGGCCCGAGTGACGTGCCGATGTTGCCGCCCACCTGGAACAGGCTTTGCGCCATGCCGTAGCGCCCGCCAGAGGCAATGCGCGCCACGCGCGAGGCCTCCGGGTGGAAAATCGCCGAGCCAATGCCAACCGCGCCGGCAGCCACAAGGATAGCCGGATAGGACGTGGCAAATGCCAGCAGCACCAATCCCAGAAGCGTAAAGGCGGGTGCCAGGGGCAGGGAATAGGGCAACGGGCGGCGGTCCGTGTAAAGCCCGATCAGCGGTTGCAGGATGGAAGCCGTCACGTGGAAGACACATGGTGATCAGGCCGATCTGGCCGAAGGTGAGCGCATAGGAATCCCGCAGGATGGGATAGATGGCCAGCATCAGGGCCTGCAGCGTGTCGTTGATGAAGTGGCATGCGGTCACGGCAATCAGCACCGCAAAAACGGTGTTGCTGGCAATGCGGTTTTCGACTGTGGCCACGCTGAAATTCCTGAATGTCAGGCCCCTTTAGCAAAGACTTGCCATAGCCGCCAGCCGGGCCGGCGCAAGGCTGATATGAGCGGAACACGTTGAGGGTTCTATGGACACCGGTCCTTCAGCGTGTAATTTTTCGACCATGCGCATTGATCATCTTGTCTGGTATTGCGCCGATCTGGCGGAAGGTGAACGCTACTTCGCTGAAAGAATGGATCGCGCTTCGGTCTATGGCGGGGTTCACCCCGGTGAAGGAACGGCCAACCGGCTCCTATCGCTTTCCGATGCAACCTATCTGGAAATCCTTGGCCGTGATCCGGCCCAGGCCGAAACCAGCCTTGCTCCCGAAGTTCGCGGGCTCTCTGGGTCAGGGCTTTATCATTGGGCCATTGGCGGCGTCGATCTTTCCGAATTGCGTCAGAGGGCAAGTGCAGCGGGCCTTGCCGGCAGCGAGCTTGTGGCCGGAGGCCGAGCCCTTCCCGATGGCAGGTGGCTTGGCTGGAAATGTTTTGGACTCCACAACCATCGTTTTGGCGCACTCGTACCCTTCTTCATTGACTGGATGGACAGCGAACACCCGGCAAAGACGGCTCCGCGCGGCGGCTGCCTTGCGGGCGTTGAAGTTTTCTCGCCCCAGGCAGAAATTCTCCACGACCTCTATGGAATCCTTGGTCTCAATGTCACGGTCACGAAAGCAGCGGCAGCCTGGAGTTTCAATAACGCTGGAAAGCCGTAAGGGACAGCATGTTTTGCGCATGTTTGATCCGGTGCCGACAGGGCTATGTGATTTAAAGGGAGAGTTCGTTTGGGAAGACTGGTTGGCAAACGCGTTATTATCACAGGAGGCTCCACCGGAATTGGCGCGGCAATCGCCAAGCGCTTTCTTGAGGAGGGTGCCAAAGTCTGCGTCTGGTGCCGCAACCCGGATAACGCCGCCGCTATCAAGAAAGTGCTTCCAGCACTTTCCGATGTCGTCGCCGTTGACGTGGCGGAGCCAACGGAAGTTGATGCGGCATTCCCGCGTTCAATCGCCGCCCTTGGCGGTCTTGATATCATGATCTGCAATGCTGGCATTTCGATCCGGCGCGATTTTCTCGACATTGACCGCGCCGATTTCGACCGTGTCATGCGGGTTAACGTGCATGGTGTCTTTTATCCAAGCCAGCTCGCCGCCCGCCACATGATGGAAGCCGATGGCGGCGCCATCCTGATCACCGCCTCCACCGCTGGCGTCGTGGGTTATCGTCATTATGCGGATTATAACGCCAGCAAGGGTGCAGTTCTGGCCATGATGCGGACGATGGCCATCGAACTTGCTCCCAAGATTCGGGTAAATGCGATCAATCCCGGATACACCTCGACGCCAATGCAGGATGCCGAATACAGCCCCGAGATGCTGAGGAAAGTGAACGACATCATTCCCATGCGCCGGCATGGCCGCCCGGAAGAAATTGCAGGCCTCTATGTTTATCTTGCCTCCGATGAAGCAGCCTATGCGACGGGTGGGATTTTCACCTTCGACGGGGCGGAAAGCGTTGGCTCCGCCGCCACGACCTTATGAGGGCTTTTTGACCTCCGATAGAGCTGACACCGCATACAATTGAGCGTACATCTTGCATCCAAGGATCCTTGAATGGAAGGCGTTTGCGCGTATGGGTGTTTCGAACGATGACAAAGCGGTGGTGGAAGAAAAGTCGGACGAAAAGCCGCCGGACCTGACGCTGCGCGCCCTTGAACAACGCATCCGCCAGCAGCAGATTTTGTCGGAGTTGGGTGTTGTCGCTTTGCAAGGTGCAACTTTTGATGCCTTGCTGGCCGAAACCGTACGCCTCACCGCGGAAGGGCTGCGCGTCCAGTTTTGCAAGGTTCTGCGTTACATTCCGGAGGAAAACCGATTCGTAGTGCAAGCCGGCGTCGGCTGGGATCCGGGCATCGTGGGGGTGGCCAGCATTGGAGCCGATCTCGAATCGCCTGCGGGATTTGCCCTGCGGACGGGCAAGCCCGTCATTTCCAATCATCTCGAAAACGAGGAGCGCTTCCGGACACCCGGAGTGCTGGCCCAGCATGGCATCAAGCGGGCAATGAATGTCATCCTCCAGGGCGATGGCAGGCCATTCGGGGTTCTTGAAGTCGACAGCCAGTCAGACGAGGATTTTGTCGAGCATGACCTCGCCTTCCTGCAAGGTGCTGCAAACGTCCTTGGCATGGCCATTGAGCGCGAGCGGAATGAACGCCATCTCAAGGCGGCCCTCGAACGGCAGCAGTTCCTCGTGAAGGAAATGAACCACCGGGTCAAAAACAGCCTGACCATCGTCGCCAGCCTGCTGCAAATGCAGGCCCGCAATGTGGGCGGCCAGGAAACCATCGAACAGTTTGAGGAAGCGTCACGGCGCGTCACCGCCATAGCCCGTGCCCATGAACGGCTGTACCGCAACAACTACATCGAAAGCATGGACCTTGGCACCTATATCGAAGAGGTCTGCCAAGACATGGAATCGTCGGTTGCCCATTGCACCATACATGTGGAGGCGCAGCACGGCATAAATGTAAGGGTCGACAATGCCATCTCGGTGGCGCTGATTGTTGTCGAGTTGGTTACCAACTCCGCCAAATATGGCTACCCCAACGGAACCAGCGGAAAAATTTGGGTTGGCATCGCCCGCAATGGCGATGGAAACATTTTGATTACCGTCCGCGATGAGGGCTCTGGCCTCCCAGCAAATTTTGATCCGCAAAAATCGCGCGGTCTGGGAATGCGTATCGTCAACGCCTTCGCCAACCAGCTCAACACGAAGCTGAAATTCACCCGGCTGTCGCCCGGTTCTGAGTTTAAATTGCTATTCCCAGTCGATATCGTTCAACGTTGACTTCATACCGGGTCGCGGATCAGCGGCGTGGTCGAGCAGTGGATGCCGCCGCCGTTGAGCTGCATCTTGCCATAGGGAACCACCGTCCAGCTCACCCCGTGCTTGGCCAGCGCATCCAAAGTCTGGTTTGAAGCGCCCTCCGGCATCAGAAGCTCGCCTGGAGCAACGGCCAGGGAATTTATGATCCACCGGTCATCGGCAGGCGAAATCTCAACGGTCTGTACTTTCAGTTCCTTGAGCTTCTGCAGGAAGGAGTAGGGCAAGCCGAAGGGATCGACGATGGCAAGGTCTTTGCCGATCATCTGGAACGATCCGTCGATGTGCAGGTCATAGCCGAAGAGATCGATGATGAGGAGATCAACGCCCTGGCGCTTGAGCACTTCGCCGACCTGCTCGGCACCTTCGCGGTTGACCCGGATGCCGCAGCCGATCACCGCCGTGCGCTCATTGATCCAGGCGAAACTGCCGCCCTCCATCAAGGCGCTGCCGGAAAGGGTGCGGAGAATGGGAATGCCGAGCCGGGCCAATGTGCGGGTGATGGCCAGCTCTTCGCCGCGGCGAACCCGCGTACCCATGCGGCAGACAATGGCGCCGCCCTTCACCATGATCAGCGGATCGCGGGTGTAGCAGGCCTTGATGCGGCCCGCCGCATCGCCATCAACATGATGCACCTCCACGCCCCTGGCTTTGAGGGCGGCGACAAGCGCATCGTGCTGGAACTGCATGTCGGCGACTTGCGGCATTGTATCGCTCTGAAAATACCATCCGGCTTTCAGATCGCCAAAGGAGCCGATGCTTTCAATGCGCTTCTTGGGATCGATGACATCCATTTCCTTGCCGGGCCGGTGCATCAGAACCGAGCGAATGCGGCCCACGTCATTGTCGATGCCCCAGGCGCGGCCCCAATGGCTTTCAAGTTCGCCCGGATCCTCAAACGGCGGATCGCCGGGGGTGGCGAACATCTTGATTGTTTCATTGTAGATCCAAACCGGTGGTGGCGTATTGGCCATCAATTGCTCCCTGAATAAAATCGCTTATGTTATTCAGCCATCATTTCTTCCAGTAGCCAGTCCTTGAACGTCTTGACCTCGGCGGCGCGGCTCAGGCGCGGCGTCGCAGGTTCCGAAATGTAATAGGCCTTCTCGTGCAGGACTTCGGTTTCAAAAAGCCGGATGAGCCTGCCGCATTTCAGGTCATCGGCGAGAATGGCGGTGGGGGCAAGCCCCACGCCCTGGCTTGCCAGCATGGCCGAATGCAGCAGGTTGAATCCCTCAAACAGCGGGCCGGGCTGCGGATCGGCAAGCTTTAAACCAGCCGCCTTGAACCAGCGCGACCAGGGCCTGCGGTCAAGGTCATGGAGCAGGCAGCATTTCAGAAGATCGGCTGGTTTCTCAAAAGGCCCCATTTGGCTGAGATAGACCGGATTGCATACCGGCACGGAAACCCCTTCGAGAAACTTGGTGGCATGCGCCGGCGCGTCATCCCAGTCGCCATAGGAAATGGCCAAATCCACATCCTCGAAATCGACCGGCTGGTCATAGATCGCATGCATCAGGCGGACATTGATGTCAGGGTGCTGGCGCATGAAGGCGGGCAGGCGCGGTATGAGCCAGATTGTTGCGATGGAGGGAATGGCGGCAATGGTGAGCGAGGCTTTGCCGTCGCTCTTGGCGATGCGCTGGCAGGCCGCCCCGATAATGCCGAAGGCCTCCGCCATGGAGGCGGCGAGCTCCACGCCCTTCCGGGGTTGGCAGGGTCTGGCGGCCCTGGCGGTCAAAAAGGGCAACGCCAAACCATTCCTCCAAGCTGGCGGATTTGATGGCTCACCGCCGATTGGGTGACATGCAGCTCATCGGCCGCCTTGGAAAAACTGTTGCCGCGGGCCGCCGCTTCAAAGCATTTCAGGGCATTCAGGGGAGGAAGGCGCGCCACGACGGCTCCATGAAAATAACTCATACATTATGCGAGCGATCATCTTTTAACTCAAGCCCCACTTGCCGCCCAAAAGGGCTGCCAGATTTGGAGGACGACGATGACTGCTGCCCAACGCCCGAGCCTGGTTGATTACCGCGCCAACGGAAAACCACCCAAGCCCACTTTCTCGGCGGGTGAAATGCAAGGGCGGCAGGACAGAATCCGCGGCTGGATGGCCAAAAGCAACGTCGATGCCTGCCTGTTCACCAGCTACCACAACATCTGCTACCTCGCCGACTTCCTCTATTGCTCCTTCGGCCGCAAATACGGTCTGGTGATCACCCAGAAGACGGCAACCACCGTGAGCGCCGCCATCGACGGCGGCCAACCCGCCAGGCGCACCTTCGGCGATAACGTGACCTACACCGATTGGTCGAAGGAAAACTATTTCACGGCGCTTCAAAGCCTGATCAAGGGCGCCAAGCGCATTGGCTTGGAGTTCGATCATGTGAACCGTCGATTTCCGCAAAAGCCTGCAGGATGCCTTTCCGGGGGTGGAATTTGTCGATGTCGCAGCCGCTGCGATGAAAATGCGCATGATCAAGTCCGATGAGGAAATCAAGCACATCACCAAGATGACCCGCATTGCCGACATCGGTGGAGCAGCCTGCGTTGAGGCGATTGCGGTGGGAGTGCCGGAACATGAAGTAGCACTCCATTCCACCGGCGCCATGGTGCGCGAAATCGCCAAGGTCTGGCCCCACGCCGAACTGATGGATACCTGGACCTGGTTTCAATCCGGCATCAACACCGATGGTGCCCACAATCCCGTGACCAGCCGCAAAATCAGGCAGGGCGATATTCTCTCGCTCAACTGCTTTCCCATGGTGGCGGGCTATTACGTGGCCCTCGAGCGCACCCTGTTTGCCGAAACGGCCAGCAAGGAGCATCTCAAAATGTGGGAAATGAATTGCCACGTCCATGATGTAGGCAAGAAACTGCTGGTGCCCGGCGCGAAATGTTCCGATATCGCCAAATCCCTCAATGACATCTACGCCCAGCACGATCTGCTGAAATACCGCACCTTTGGCTATGGCCATTCCTTCGGCGTGCTCTGCCACTACTATGGCCGGGAGGCGGGACTGGAACTGCGCGAGGATTGCGACACGGTGCTCGAACCCGGCATGGTGGTGTCCATGGAACCCATGATCATGATCCCCGAGGGCCAGAAGGGGGCAGGCGGCTACCGCGAGCATGACATTCTGGTGATCACCGAGAAGGGCAACCGCAATATCACCGGATTCCCCTATGGGCCGGAGCATCTGATCGTGAAGGCCAAAAAGAAGAGGGGCAAGGTGCGCTAATATCATCGCTTCCCTTTTTGCCCCGACCGCATAATATGGCCTCAAAAAACAAGGGTGAGGCGATAAACCGATGAAAACTGCTGCTGCAGGCAATGAACCTATGGTCAGGTTTTCCAAGGTTCAAAAGAGCTATGATGGCGAAACCCTGGTTGTGAAGGATCTCAACCTCGATATCGCCAAGGGTGAATTCCTCACCATGCTGGGGCCCTCCGGCTCAGGCAAAACGACCACCCTGATGATGCTGGCGGGTTTTGAGCCTGCAACCCACGGCGAAATCTATGTGAAGGGCAAGCCCATCAACAACACGCCGCCGCACAAGCGCGGCATTGGCATGGTGTTCCAGAATTACGCCCTGTTTCCCCACATGACCGTGGCCGAGAACCTGGCCTTCCCCTTGCAGGTGCGCAACATGGGCAAGGCGGAGATTGAGGGCCGCGTCAAAAACATCCTGAAGCTTGTGGAGCTTCCGCAAATGGCCAGCCGCCGGCCCGGCCAGCTCTCCGGCGGCCAGCAGCAGCGCATTGCCGTAGCCCGCGCCCTGGTGTTTGAACCCGATCTCGTGCTGATGGATGAACCCCTGGGCGCGCTCGACAAGCAGCTCCGCGAGCAGATGCAATATGAAATCAAGCATATCCATGAGCGCTTGGGCGTGACCATCGTCTACGTCACCCATGACCAGGCCGAAGCGCTGACCATGTCGAACCGCATTGCCGTGTTCAATGATGGCGTGGTCCAGCAGCTCTCCACGCCCGATGAACTCTATGAGCGCCCGCAGAATTCCTTCGTGGCCCAGTTCATTGGCGAGAACAACAAATTGAAAGGGGTGATTTCCGACGTGGATCGTGATAACATCGCCACCGTGAAACTTGATTCCAGTGACGTGGTGAAAGCCCTTGCGGTCAATGTAAGCGCCAAGGGTGAGCGCACCCTGTTGTCGATCCGGCCCGAGCGTGTGGAAATCAATCCGTTGGCCAAGAACGTGGATGTGTTGTTGCGTGGCAAGATCGCCGAACTTATCTATCTCGGCGATCATATCCGCGCCCGGCTTGAAGTGGCCGGTCACGACAATTTCATTGTAAAAGTGCCCAACAAGGCCAGCAATGAAGCCATTGCCCATGGCAAGACGGTGAATGTGGGCTGGTCGGTGAAGGATTGCCGCGCTTTGGATTATATCGAATTGCATCACTAACCAAAGGAGGTATCGCCCATGCAACACGCCAGGTTCTGGACAAAGCGTGTTGTGGCTGCGGCTCTTCCTGCTGCTGGCCTTGGCAACGCCTTCGCCAACTACCCGCGCGCAAGACGTTGAAGTTGACATGGCCCTGGTCCTTGCCGTGGATTGTTCCTTCAGCGTGGATTTCCGGGAATTTGCCTTGCAGATGGAGGGCCTGGGCGAGGCTTTCAGGAAACCTGAAATCAAGCGCGCCATTGCCCTGGGAAACCTGCAGCGCATCGCCGTGAGCGTGGTGCAATGGTCCGATGAATCCAACCAGGTGGTGGCCATGCCCTGGACCATTCTGGAAAGCGAGGAGGATGGCGATCTTTTCGGCGAAACGCTGATGGGCATGCCGCGCAAGCTGGCCGAGGGCGGCACCTCGATTTCAAGCGCGCTGCTCTATTCGGCCGCACATCTCTCCAGGGCGCCGCGGGCCCAGCGCCTGGTGATCGATGTGTCTTCCGACGGGCGCAACAATGTGGGCGTTCCGGTGAATGCGGTGCGTGACCGGCTGGTGGCCCAGGGCATCACCATCAACGCGCTCACCATTCTCAATGAATGGCCAACCCTCGATATCTATTTCCAGAACCAGGTGGTGGGCGGCGAGGGCCATTTTGTGATCCCCGCCAATGACTATGCGGCCTATGCCGATGCCATCTACCGCAAGCTGCTGCGCGAGATAACCGGCCCTGGCATTTCCTGAACTAGGTGAAAATGCCTCACGCTTGACCGCTTCCTGTGGGAGACATAAGCGGATGGAAACTCCACGGCACGGAAGCTCCCATGCAGTCCTTCACCCTTTCCCGCCTTCCTGAAATCATCTTTGGGGCAGGGCGCATCGCTGATCTCGCCGGCAAGGTCGAGGGCTTCGCCGGAAAAGGCGCCGCCGTCCTTGTCGTGGCCGATCCCATGCTCACCACACTGGGCATAACCGGGCACGCGCTGGAAATCCTGAAAACCGCCGGACTGGAAGCCCAGGTTTTTGATGGCTTGAAAGGTGAGCCAAAAGCCGCCGATATTGATGCCGCGGCCGGAATTGCCCGGGCGATGAAAGCCAAAGCCATTGTGGGCTTGGGCGGCGGCTCCGCCCTTGATACGGCAAAACTCGTGGCCGCCTGCGCCGCCTCCGGGCTTCCCGCGCAAAGCTACCAGCTCTGTGAAACGCCCTTGCCCAAAAACATCCTGCCCATCATCGCCGTGCCCACCACGGCGGGAACCGGATCGGAAGTCACCCGCGTTGCGGTTTTTGCCAATGCCGCGAAGGTGAAGGTCTGGGCCTGGGGCGATGAACTGAAACCCCAAGTGGCAATCCTCGATCCCGAACTGACCGTGGGTGTGCCCGCCCACATCACCGCGGCAACCGGGCTTGATGCCCTGGTCCATGCCATTGAAGCGGCCACCAACAAGCACCGCACCGACGGCAATGATCTCTATGCCCTGAAGGCCATTTCGCTGATTTCGGAAAACCTGGAACGAGCCATCAAAAATCCGAACGACATCGAGGCGCGCGGGCGCGCTGCTGCTGGGCTCCTGCTATGGCGGCATTGCCATTGATAATTGCGGCACGGCACTGGCCCATAACATTTCCCACGCCATGGCCGATCTGGCGCCCATCCCCCATGGCCGGGCTACTGGCCTTGCCATGCTGGCCACCATGAAATGGGTTTCCCACGGTGCGCCCGAAGCCTATGCGCGGGTGGCAAAGGCCATGGCGGCGGCTGATCCCATCGCCGCCTATGACCGCCTAGTGCGGGCCACGGCCATAAAAATTTCACTGGAAGGCGATGGCCTTGATCTGGGCAAGCCGGAACTTCTGGCCGAACACATGGCCAGCCCCGCCAATGCCCCCATGCGGAAGATCCAATCTGCGCTATCCCAGCGATGCGGAATTGGTGGAGTTGGCGCGGCTTGTTTACGATCTTCATTAACACTCCTTCAAAGGTCACGCCGCCATGGTGCGCGTCATGAGCGATGACCTCTATAATGATGCGCGCTGGCTGGTGGGCGCAATTGCCCGCGGCCTTCATGCGCGCGGCGGCAGCTCATGTGGATGTGGTGTTGCAGCGCTTGGCCGAACAGGACATGACACGGGAAGATTTCGTCGAACCGCGCGCTCAGAACTCTGCCCGTCACCCGCTATTTCGCCGGCACCATTGCCGAAACCATGATGATTGAGCCCGAACTGGCCGCGGCAATTGCCGCAGCTGATGGCCACCTCAAATGGCTGCAATCCAAATCCTATACGGACGAAATTCTGGGCGCAGGGATTTGGCGAGAATTACGGCTGGTGCGAAATCATCGGGCCGCAAGGATTTTTTAAAGGCGATGATTTTATCCTCGGCCTTCTGATGCTGGGGCCGCAGCGCCACTACAAGGACCACTACCATCCGGCTCCCGAACTCTATTGGCCGCTCACCGGGCCAACCGAATGGAAGCAGGGCGGCGGGGGCTTTGAAACGAAACAGGCGGGCGCCGTGATTTACCATGCGCCCAATGTTCACCATGCAACCAAGACGGCGCGAGCATCCGTTATTGACCGTATGGTGCTGGACCAAAGATACCCATACTCCTGCCAAACTGGTTGATGCATGAGCCTCATCAAATTTTTCGTCTGTGTTCGCCATCGTGGCCTACGCCGCTGCACGCTCGGCATGTATGTGTTTCAGCGCAAGCTGCAATATCACGCGGAGAACAAGAGCCTGACTCCGGAAAGTGTTGGCATTATCGGCGCCAGCGTTGAGACGCTGACAACGGCGGACGGCGAGAAAATTATTGTCTGGTATGCGCCGGCGAGCAAGCGGGCATGCCCACCATTCTTTATTTCCATGGCAATGCCGGCGAGATTGGCGACCGGCCTTTGCGCTTCAACTACTATCATTCCCGCGGCTTTGGCGTGGCCTATGTTTCCTACCGCGGATATGGCGGCAGCAGCGGATCGCCCACGGAAGCGGGGCTGATCGCCGATGCAATGCCGCCTATGACTGGCTCATCGCCAAAGGCATTGAGCCCAGCAACATAGCACTTCTGGGTGAATCCCTCGGCAGCGGCGTTGCCGTGCAGATCGCGGCAAAACGCAAGTGGGCGCCGTGGCGCTGGAAGCGCCTTATACCTCAACCGTCGATGTCGCGGCTAATATCTACTGGTGGCTGCCCGTGCATTCGCTGATGAAGGACCAGTTCAAGTCCATGGATTTCATCGCCGAAATGGTGGCGCCGCTGTTCATCATTCACGGCGACCAGGATACTTTGATTCCCCTGGAGTTCGGCAAGCGACTGTTTGCTGCCGCCAATCAGCCGAAGGAAATGGAGATTATCCAGGGCTTTGGCCATGAGGTGATGTTTGAAGAAGTGACATGGGCGCGCGAAGTTGAGTTTTTTGCAAGAGTGATGAACCTTGAGTGAATGGCGGGTTCAGGCAGCGTTCGGTTATATCAGGCGATGGTGTTAGGCACAGGAGTGATTATCCTCACATCGTGTGAAGTGCAACCAGCACATTTGGGATGAAACGCCATGAAAACCCTATCTGTCACCACAGCCTCAATTATCATCAGTGCTGTGTCTCTTATCAGCACTGCCCATGCCGAAAGCCAGTCTTTCGCCAACCCGAAAGTCGGGGCTCAGCGCCTTGACCTTTGCTTGAATTGGGGAGTCGGTTGCGGCAAGCCCGCCGCTGATGCCTGGTGCGTCAGCAAGGGCTTCACCACCTCCACCGGTCATGTCGTTGCCCACGACATCGGTGACGTCAGGCCAACCCGCCTGATCACCACTGGTGCCGTTGCTGACCAGCAATATTGCGATGGTTTCTCGCAAGTGACCTGTTTCAAGCCGGGTGCCCCGACACCGGTGAATTGCAGGTCTATCTCAAGCCGAAATTCAATGGCATGCGTCTTGATCTCTGCGTCGACTGGGGCGTTGGCTGTGGCCAGCCCGCGGCCAAAAAATACTGCCAGTCGAAAGGCTGGGCCAAGGCACAGAATTACACCGTGGCCAACAATATCGGTGCCTTTGCACCAACCCGTCTGATCGGTACGGGAGCCGTGTGCGACCAGAACTTCTGCGACGGCTTCAAGGCGATCAGGTGCTTAAACTAGCGTAAGCTTGATTTCATCATGACCGGATCTAGCCCGGTCATGATGAATCTCTAAATCATCTTTTTCATGTGAACCGTAACGCCGCCTGCAGGGAAGGGCTCACGCTGGAATTCCTGAAAGCCGCGACGGGCATAGAATTCGATGTTCGAGATGAAGGCCGCATTTGTATAGAGCTGCAATTCGTTGAGATGAAGTGAGCGCGCGAAGTTTCGGCATGGTTCAAAAGCAAATCGCCAAGGCCCTTGCCCTGCTGGTTGGGCAGGACAGCGATATTTTCAATCAAGAGATGAGTTGCCTGCGGAATGACTTCAATCAACGCGACGGGAAGCATCATTCTCCTCGTATAAATCGATGATGTGATCAACCACCGCCCGCTCATAATTTGCGGTCATTGGCTTTGGTTCGCGGCCAATGAGCGGAATCCATTTTGCATAGGCGGCCCGCGTCAGGTCGCGGACAGCCGCAGCATCAGCCGGAGTGGCACGCCTCATTCCTGTGTCATCAGTACCCCGGCGGCGGAACAAAGCTGGCGTATTCCTTTTCCAGCAATTCGGCAAAGCGCAGCGAGGTGTAATCGCCATACTGCCGCGTGATGATCTGCACGCCCGATGGCAGGCCCTGCGGCGTGAGGCCAAGCGGCGCCACCGTCGATGGCAGATAGAAGCCGCAGGAATAGCCCGCCCAGAACAATTGATCCGTCGTCGGAACCCGCTTGCCATTCACTTCGATGGTGCGCTCATGCCGGTCGCCCACATGATCATGCGGGAAAGCGGCAGACGCCGCCGCAGGGCAGATCATCACATCCCAATCATCAAAGAAGCGGTCCCACAGCAAGCGCATCTGGTGCCGGCGTTCATTGGCAATAAGCCAGGAGCGGTGCGGCATGACATAGGCCCGCGTCATCTTGGCGTAGTAGCTGTCATCATCGGCGGCAAAATTTTCCACCCGCGCCACATTGGCGTCGAAGTCCGCATCGGATTGCCTGCGGCTGGTGGCCGAACGCAGGAGCGCGATGAAAATATCCATGGCTTCGCGCGTGGTAAAGCCGGGCCGCGCCTCATGGGAAATCTTCTTCACTTTCTTGGTGAGAAATTGCGCCAGCTTGGCAATCAGGTCCTGCACCGGCTGGTCGACCTCGCTCACCGGATCACTCAGCATGACCGCCACGCGAAAGTCCTTGAAGGTCTTCTGCTTGAGGTCCGGAAGATGCAGGCTCATGCCCCGCGCCTCAATGCCGTCCGTGCCCGCAAGCAGTTTCAGCATGGCGGTGAGATCCTTTGCCGAGCGCGCCATGGGGCCCGCCACGGAAATATCGCTGGGCTGCACATTGCTCAGCAGATGGCCGCGATAGGGCACAACGCCATAAGTTGGTTTATGGGCATAGACCCCGCAATAATGCGCGGGGTTGCGCAGCGACGCCCCGATATCGGAGCCAATTTCAAGGGCGCTCATGCCCGTGGCGAGCGCCACCGCCGATCCGCCCGATGAGCCGCCCGGCGCCCGCGTCACATCCCAGGGATTGTTCGTCGTGCCATAGACCGCGTTGAAACTCTGCCAGTCCGCCAGCATCAGCGGCACATTGGTTTTGCCATAGATCACCGCGCCCGCGTCGGTGAGGCGGGTGATGGCCACCGCATCGGACGTGGCGATATTTTCCTTGTAGGCGGGCTCTCCCCAGGTCGACGGTGTGCCTTTCCAGTCAAAGGACTCCTTGGCCGTCATCGGAACCCCGTCAAAGGGCCCCAGCGGCGTGCCTTTTTTCAGGCGCTTGTCGGAAGCCATGGCGGCATGCTTGGCCCGGCCCAGATCGGTGACAACAATCGCATTGAGCGTGTCATTGTGCAGGGCATATTGGTCGAGGCAGACTTCCAGAAGCTCCTTTGCCGAGATTTTCCGGGCCCGCAGCAGGCGCGCCATTTCAAGAGCGGAACAAAAACGCAATTCAGTCATTACCAAGAGGCCCCATCGCTTTATGTGCATGACAGTCATGTTACCCAAAGACGGCGACAAGTACAGGGCGAGCCTTTAAAGCGGGGCCATGGAACGGCATCGCGTCTTAAAGGGCTACCTGTTTGCCGCGGCAGGAGCGGCCTTGTTTTCAACCAAGGCCATTTTCATCAAGCTCGCCTATATGGAGGAAGCCAACGCCGCCCTGATGCTGGCGCTGCGCATGGCCGCCGCCTTGCCCTTCTTTATCGGCGTCGGGCTTTATGCCGTGTATCAACTCCGCCAGGCCGGAAAACCGCTGCCCGGCTGGGGCCTGACCATCCGCGCCCTTCTCGCCGGTTTCGTCGGCTATTACATCTCTTCGCTGCTGGATTTTGAAGGGCTGGTTTACATCACCGCCCAGCTTGAGCGCCTGGTGCTGTTTACCTATCCGATCTTTGTCATGTTCCTCGGCTGGCTGTTTTTTGGCGCCAGGCTGACCTGGATCGAGCATCGTGGCGGCGATAATCACCTATGTCGGGCTCGTCGTGGTTTTCCTGACCGACCTGCCGGCCGGCGGCATGGCCACAGTGATCGGCACGGCGCTTGTGCTGGGCTGCGCCCTGACCTTTGCCATCTATCAACTGCTGGCCAAGAATTTTATCACCGCCATGGGCAGCGCGCTGTTCACCTCGATTGCCCTCTCGGGCTCGGGTTTCGCCTGCATCATCCACTACATTGTCGTCAGCCGGAGCTTTGATTTTTCCTCAAGCCCGAGGTTCTTCTGGCTGGCGGCGGGCACCGGATTCTTCGCAACAGTCCTGCCATCGTTCCTGGTGAACGCCGGGCTCTCGCGCATCAGCCCGCAATCCACCTCGATGATCGCCACGATTTCTCCGCTGATCACCATTTCGCTTGGCCGTCTGGATTCTGGATGAACCCTTTACCCTGGTTGATGCCATTGGCTCCGCCATGGTGATCGCCGGCGTGGGGATTTACGCCCTGACCGAAGTGAAGGCGAAAGTGCCGCGCGAGACGACTTGAACATCATGGTTCAACTTTGGAAGGAATTTTGCAGATAGCAATCATTGTGGCGGCTAAGCCATTCGCCGCGCCCATTCCACGAATGCCGATATCAATGCTGCCTTGGGATGTTTCGGGCGGTAGACAAGGTAGAATCCAAAGCCAGGAAGCGTAACCTCAGAGAGCATCAAAAGCTTTCCGTTGGCGAGTTCAGAACTGACGAGAACGTCACTGCAGACGGCCAAACCCTGACCCGCGATTACCGCCTCGATAGCATGGATCTCATCCTCGAACCGCAGGCTCACGCTGTCTGCCAGACGGGGCACATTCCCATACGCGACTGTCGCTTCCCTTTCCCAACGTTTCCATGTTGGAGCTTCTGAATCATGGGGAGGCCATCCGGTTTCAATCAGTGGATGGCGCATCAGTTCAATTGGCTTTAGGAAGGCAGTCTCCTTCCCGACTAGCGAAGGACTGCCCACGACATGGAATGTATCACGGAGAAGTTTTAGCCGAAACGCCATCGGTGGGTGGAGTGCGCGTATAGCGGATCGCAACATCCGCTTCGCCGGCCTTGAGGTCGAGCACATTATAGGTGCTCACGATATCCAGCGAGATGTCGGGATTGGACTGCCGCCATAGCGGCAACTTCGGCAGCAGCCACCGGGCAGCGAAGGCGCTGGTTGTGGTGATACGAAGGTGGGGGTTGGTTTTGGTTCCACTCATGGATGCCAAGGCCTCAGAAAAACTGTCGAAGCCTTCGCGGAGAGTGGGAAAAGTCGCTCGCCTGAACTGGTCAGGGCGAGTGGGCGAGGGCGGCGCCGGAACAGTTGCTGACCGCAATACTGTTCCAGAAGGCGGATTTGATGGCTGCACTGCGGTCGGCGTCACTCCAAGTTCCTCAGCCGCCAATTTGAAGCTCAGGTGCCGTGCGGCAGCTTCAAAAGCGCGAAGTCCAATCAAGGGTGGCAAGCGTCTCATGGTCGTATCCTAGATGAAATGAATTCATCTGCATCAAAATTCTTTGAATTTGCCTTGGCTGGGGCGGGGGAGTTTGATCGGAGTCCAAAGCGGAAAATGGGGCCCAGAACTATGATCAGCAGCACCACTGACTATGATCTGCTGATCATTGGCGGTGGCATGGCGGGCTCGGCATTGGGACGATCCATGGCCCTGGCAGGCTTCCAAGTGCTCATTATTGAAAAGGAAATGAAATTCCGTGATCGCGTGAGGGGTGAGGTCTTGCTTCCCTGGGGGAGTGTCGAGGCTCAGGAGCTTGGAATTTATAGTATCCTGCTGGAAACCTGCGCAAGCGAAGCCGCTCGCGAGCTCTTTTTCTATTCTGGCAAGGCATCGGAGCCCCGGGATTTTCGGACGTCGACCCCAAAAGGGACGTGTGCCCTTGCATTTTCCCATCCAGAGATGCAGGAAATTCTTCTGGATCGGGCCATGCAACGCGGGGCGGAGGTTTGGCGCGGCGCGGCCCTTGTTGAACTCCTGCCAGGCGCCACTTCCGAAGCCGGCATCGAATTTGAAGGCGAAGTCAGGCGCGTCAGGGCGCGCCTCGTCGTCGGCGCCGATGGACGGGAATTGCAGCTTGCAACCCTGCTTGAGTTTGAGCGTAACAAAGATGCACCAGAGCTCTTCACCGGAGGTTTGCAACTAGCTGGCGATTTGGAAATCGAGCATGCCCTGTATTTCTTTCTGCATGCGGTCACGGGGCGGGGAAGCATTCTCATCAGGAACAAGCCTGGAAATTTCCGGATATATCTCCTGCACCACAAGGGCGCCTTGCCTAAGCGGCTGTCGGGAGAGCGTGATTTCTTGGCTGTGATGCAACACTTTCATCAAATCGGAATTCCCGAACTCTGGCTGGAGCGCCTGACCCCACACGGCATTTTTGCAACATTTGATGGCGCCCACCGATGGATCACCAAACCAGCGCGGGGCAATTGCGTGCTGATCGGGGATGCCGCAGCTGCAAGCGATCCGGTCTGGGGGAATGGACTTTCCCGGACGCTTCGTGACGTCAGGCTCCTGCGCGACCGACTGCTTGAGAGCGGGAATTGGTCAAGGGCAGCGGAAGCCTATGCCGCCGATCACGACGACTTCTTTCAACGTCTGCGCCGGGCTGAACGGTTCAACGCTACGCTGCATTTTTCGATGGGAGAGAAAGCCGAGTTCCGGCGTCAAAGCGCCTATGAATTGATGGAGAAGCACCCGGAACTTAACCCAGATGTTGCAGGCCTTGGCCCTGAAGCCCGTTGCAATGACCACATGATCAACTCGCTGCTTGGCGAAGAATATGCGGCCGCCCAATAACAAAGTGATCAGCTCACGCTGTCCGGCAATACTTCCTTGCGCTTGGCCATGTAGGCTTGCAGCGCCTCATCGATGCCGGGATCGAGGGGAGGGGCCACATAGTCGCGAGCATCTTCTTCCACTGGGTGTTTGCGCGGGCCACGATGTCCTTTTCCCCTCGTCGCGCCATTGCTCGAACGAATTGTTGTCGGCGAGGCCGGAGCGCCAGAAGGCACGTTTCGAAGTTGGCGCGCGTATGGGCGGCAGCCCAGATAATGCGAACCGGGGCCAACTTCGCGGATGGCATCCATGGCCTGGCCGTTTTCCGAGAAATCGACGCCTTCGGCGAGCTTCTGGAACATGGTGAGCTGGTCGGCATCCATGATGAGTTTCTCGTAACCGGATGCCAATCCGCCTTCCAGCCAGCCCGCTGCGTGGAGGCAGAAGTTGACGCCGGAGAGGATCGTCGACCACAGCGTGTTGGCGCTTTCGTAGGCTGCCTGCGCGTCCGGGATCTTGGAGCCGCACAAGCCGCCGCCAGATCGGAAGGGCACGCCCATGCGGCGCGCCAACTGGGCGGCGCCGAAGGTGACGAGCGCCGGTTCCGGCGTGCCGAATGTCGGCGCACCCGACTGCATGGACATGGACGCGGCAAAGGTGCCGAAAACCACTGGAGCGCCGGGCCGGCACAATTGCGTGAAGGCAATGCCAACCGATGCCTCCGCCAGAATCTGCGTCAGCGTTCCAACCGTGGTGACAGGCGACATGGCGCCCGCCACGATGAACGGCGAGATCACGGTTGCCTGATTGGCGCGGGCGTAGGCCTTCAGCGCACCAAGCATGACGCCATCCCACACCATGGGTGAGTTGGCGTTGATAAGGCTGGTCATCACGCAGTTCTGGTCAACGAACTCCTTGCCGAAAAGAAGTTCCGCCATGGCAACCGAGTCCGCCGCGCGCTCGCCCGAGGTGACCGAGCCCATGAACGGCTTATCGTTGTACTTGATGTGGGTGTAGACCATGTCGAGGTGGCGCTTGGCGACCGGTATGTCAACCGGCTCGCACAGCGTTCCGCCCGCATGATGCAGGCTCGGCAGCATGTAGACGAGCTTCGAGAAGTTGCGGAAATCCTCGATCGTGGCATAGCGGCGGCCTTCATCGAGATTGCGGATGAAGGGTGGGCCATAAACCGGCGCGAACACGGTGTTGTTGCCGCCGATGCTGATGCTGTTGGCCGGGTTGCGCGCATGCTGCGTGTATTCGCGGGGCGCGGTCTTGATCAGTGAGCGCACCAGGCCCTTGGGAAAGCGCACGCGAAAACGTTTGGGATCGGTTTCTGAGTGCTTGACGTCGGCGCCAGCCTCTTTCCACATTTGGACGGCTTCCGGGTCTTCGTAGAAGTCGATTCCGGTTTCCTGCAGAACGGTTTCTGCATTGCGCTCGATCAGTTCGAGCTGGTCATCGCTGTACGGCTCATAGGTCTTGATCTTGCGGCGGATATAGCCCGCGGGCGGGGTGACTTGATTGGTGCGCGCCGCACGGCGGGCATCGGCCCCGCCAGCGCTTCTCGAGCGGCGTCCGGTGGGAGCGGGCTGTACATCGGTCATGGTCTGGCCTGTTGAGAAAGTTTCACTAGTGGGTAGCTTTAGGCTCAACCAAGAGGAGGGAGCGGCGGATAAACGTCAGCCAAAGGCGCGGAAACGACGTGTAAGCGCAGGTGCCGCTTGTCAGCCAAAAGCCCTTCATCCAAGGTAGGCGAATGAACCAGCGCGAAGCAAAACTTCAGGCATTCTATGATTTGACTGAAACAGCCATTTTGCAAGGCGCGCTGAAACCTGCGAAAACGCCGGCCCAGCGGCAAAACCCATCTTCGACGCACTGCGAACGAGCATTGGCAGTCAAAGTAATTTGGTCGCCGGAGCGCTTGCCAGTCTGCGATGCACTCGAGTCCGCATTGCACTTGGCAAGCACAGGCCCGACCCCGATCCCAGAGCTTGCTGCAGTCTTGAACGACCTGTCACCTCGCCTGCAATGGAAACGTCGCAATAGTTCATCGCCCGATGGCACGAGCTTCCATGATGGCCACGCCAATGCGCTTGTCGCGGGGCCGGGCGGGCTTGAAGAGCGCGAAGACGTGTGGGTCGGCATCAGCCTGCTGGCGCCCCATGTGCGCTACCCCGACCACCGGCATCATCCGGAAGAGGTTTATGTTTCATTGGCCGGTGGCGCCTGGTGGAATGCAAACATGGATTGGACCACGCCGGGCCCGGGTGGCCTCATCTACAACGAACCCAACGTGCTTCACGCCATGCGAACCGAGGCACAGCCGCTGCTCGCATCTGGTGCCTGTGGGTGGGAAGCTAAAAGGAATCGATCAGTCCCTCATCCGGCCTGGCTCGATCTCGAACGGGCATCTTCTGCGACATAGTTGACCGGTGAAGTCCGCATGATGAAGTTGAGGGCGAATAAGGGCTTAGAACCTCACCCGCAATTCCTCCAGCCCATGAAAATGATAGGAGTCCTTGTAATGGGGCGTCGCGGCAAGCGCCAGTTTCGGCAGGCGTTTGAATAGCGTTTGAAAGGCAATCAGCATCTCAAGCCTCGCCAAGGGTGCGCCGATGCAGAAATGAATTCCCGCTCCAAAGCTCACATGCGGGTTTGGCTCGCGCGCCGGATTGAAGTGATCAGGATCCGCAAATCGGGCAGGGTCGCGGTTGGCAGCACCCAGCATGAGGCCCACTTCTTCGCCCTTCTTGAGTTTGATCCCGGCATACTCCATATCTTCCAGCGCATAGCGCGTAAACAAATGAAGCGGCGCATCAAAGCGCAGGATTTCCTCGATGAGGCTTTCGCTGATGGGTTCCTTCACGCCAAGTTCAAGCAAGGTTTTCACCCCATTGCCGATGGCATGAACCGTGGCCTCATGGCCCGCATTGAGAATTAGGATGGCCGTAGTGATAAGCTCGTTTTCCGAAAGCTTCTGCCCCTCGGTTTCAGCCCGGATGAGGGCCGAGAGCAGGTCATCATTCAAATCCTTGCGCCGCTCTTTCACCAGCCCGCGCATGTAGTCGCTGAACGCCACCGTGGCCGCAACCGCGGCGTCCTCCACCGCCCGGTCACGCCGCGCCATGTACATGGCCACCATGTCATGCGACCAGCTCAGAAGCTGATCTGCCATTTTTATAGGCACGCCGAGCAATTCGCAGATGACGATGATCGGAATGGGCGTGGCATAGGACGGCAACAGGTCAACTTCACCTTTTGCCTCAAAGCCATCAATCAACTGATTGGAAAGGCTCTCGATTTTGGGCCGCAGGCGCTCCACCTGGCGCGACAGGAAGGCCCGGTTGACCAAGCCCGCGCAGCCGCGAATGAACCGGTGGCTCAAGTTCCAGCAGGGAATGCTGCTCGAAATCATAGAAAGGCTTGAGGCGCGAGGGGATTTCGGCCAGGCCCAGCTCCTCCCGGGTGGCCACATGGAGGATTTGCCGTCCAAAGCGCCTGTCCCGCAGAAGCGTGTTAACGTCCTCATGGCGGGTAAAACACCAATAGCCATATTGCTGCCATTTGAATGCGGGCATTTTCCGGCGCAGCTCATGATAGGTGGGATAGGGATTTTCATAGAACTGCGCCTCGCGCGGGTCTAGGTCCACGCTTCGGCTGTTGGAATCTATCTTCATGGGAACTAGTTTAGCGGAAATGAAAATCTATATCAGTGTCGATATTGAGGGCGTGGCTGGCATAACCCATTGGGACGAGGCCGAAAAGGGCCATGCCGACTGGGCCGAATTCCGTGAAATCATGACCCGTGAAACCCTTGCCGCCATCGATGGCGCAAGGGCCGCCGGGGCCACCGAAATCTGGGTGAAGGATGCCCATGACAGCGGGCGTAACCTGATTACCACCATGTTGCCGGCGGATGTGACGCTGGTCCGCGAATGGTCCGGTCACCCCTACAGTATGATCCAGGAACTGGATGAAAGCTTCGCCGCGACTGGTGATGATCGGCTTCCACGCCAGCGTTGGCTCGGAGGGCAACAGTCTTGGCCCACACGCTGAACACCCGCACCCACATGATAACCCTGAATGGCGCGCCCGTCTCCGAATTCCGGCTCTGCGCCTTGGCGGCGGCGAGCCTCGGTGTTCCCACCGTCTTCGTGAGCGGTGACAAGGCGCTGATGGAGGAGATCAAGGAAACCAATTCCCATATCGGGCGCCTGGCGGTGAAGGAGGGGCGGGGGCAATCCACCATTTCAATGACACCGGTGGCGGCGCAAAACGCCATCCGGGCAGGGGTTGAAAAATCCTTGCGCGGAAAATTGAAGGATTGCCTGTTGCCGGTTCCGGAAAAATTCACCCTGGACCTGACCTATGTGAGCCCAGTCCTGGCTTACGAAAAGAGTTTTTATCCGGGCTGCAAATATCTCGGCAACCGCACCAACCGCGTTGAAACCACCACTATTTTTGATGTGATGCGCGCCCTGCGTTTCATAAAATAGAATCGGGAACCATGACCAGCGAACACACCTCCCAAAAGGAATTCATTTTCCTTGTCGCCCTGCTCACCGCCATGGTGGCCATGTCGATTGACACCATGCTGCCCGCCATCGGAACGATTGCCGGCGAGTTTGGCGTGTCGGATCCCAACCGGCGGCAATACATCATCACCTCGTTTTTTGCCGGCATGACCGTTGGCACGCTGCTCTTTGGCCCGATTTCAGACAGCACCGGGCGCAAACCCACCATCTTTGCGGGCCTGCTGATTTATCTCGCGGGCTCAGCCCTGTGTTTGTTTTCGACAAGCTTTGAAATGATGCTGGCGGGCCGCGCCCTGCAGGGCTTTGGTGCGGCGAGCCCCCGTATTGTTTCCATGGCCATGGTGCGCGACGGGCAGGGCGGCGCTGCCATGGCGCGCATTATGTCGTTCGTCATGTCGGTGTTCATGCTGGTGCCTATCCTGGCTCCTTCCATCGGGCAGCTCGTTCTGTTCGTGGCAAGCTGGCGCATGATCTTCGTGGGCTTCATCGGCATGGCCTTGATTGCGGCGCTCCTGCTGCAAGTGCGCCAGGAGGAAACCCTGCCGCCGGAAAAACGCGTGAGTTTCTCGGCAGGAAACCTGTTCCGCTCGGCCAGGGAATTTTTCCGCTTCCCCATGGCCTGGGGATATACCATTGCCGTGGGCTTCATCTTCGCGGCTTTCATCTGTTACCTCGGAACCTCGCAACAAATTTTTGCTGAGCAGTATGAGCAGGGTGATTTGTTTGCCGTGTGGTTCGGCGTGTTCGCCGTTGCCATTGCCTGCGCCATGATATTCAACGGCCGGATGGTGATGCGCCATGGCATGCGCTTGCTTTCCAAATGGGCCGTGCTGGGTTGCATTCTGCTTTCGTCAGTGTTTCTGGTGGTGGCGCTCGCCTATGCGGGTCATCCGCCGCTCTGGACCTTGGGCTTTTACCTGTTCGGCACCTTCTTCTGCTGCGGCATACTCTTCGGCAATTATAACGCCATGGCTATGGAACCCGTTGGCCACATTGCCGGCATGGCGGCGGCCATTTCCGGCACCTTGTCATCCCTTGTGGCCATTGGAATCGGCACCTGGATTGGCCAGCAATATGACGGCACAATCATGCCTTTGGTTTATGCCTTCCTCTCCATGGGATGTGCCGCCATGCTGCTCGGTGAAGGGGTGGAATGGGCCAAGCGGCGGGGGTGAAAAATCCTCGTCTTGTCGATTGACGTGAAACTCTGGTAGTGGGTCAGGCGTGTTTAAACCTTACTCAGCCCTGGCCCTTGCCCAGCATGCCCTGTCGCCCGAACGGCCTTGGCCGCGAGCCTGGCGCGCGCCAGAACCCAAGAGCTCCTATGATGCCATAATTATTGGTGGCGGGGGGCACGGTCTGGCCACCGCCTATTATCTGGCCAAGAATCACGGGATGCGGAATGTGGCGGTGCTGGAGCGGGCCTATATCGGTTCCGGCAATGTGGGGCGCAACACAACGCTCATACGTTCCAACTATGTGATCGACGGCAACACCCAGTTTTTCGAGCATTCCCTGAAGCTCTGGGAAGGCCTGTCCCACGAGTTGAATTTCAACTGCATGGTCTCGCACCGGGGCCAGATCGTGCTGGCCACCAGCCCCGTGCAACTCGATACATTTGTACGGCGCGGCAACATCATGCGGCTCAACGGCATTGACGCGGAATTGCTGGACCGCGGGCAGGTGATGGCGTTGCTGCCCTACCTCGATTATTCCAAGGAGGCGCGCTGGCCTATCTGGGGCGGCGTA
Source organism: uncultured Alphaproteobacteria bacterium (assembly GCA_963810045.1). Classification (GTDB taxonomy): domain Bacteria; phylum Pseudomonadota; class Alphaproteobacteria; order Rhizobiales; family Aestuariivirgaceae; genus Aestuariivirga. The sequence continues at coordinate 444,012 of CAWELV010000027.1, forward strand.
TTGCAGGAGCGCGCCGGCACCGTGCGCCACGACGCAGTGGCCTGGGGCTATGCAAGGGCTGCCGATACGCTGGGTGTCGACATCATCGAGAATTGCGAAGTCGAAGGCTTCATCATGGATGACGGCAAGGCGGTTGGCGTTGAAACCTCGCGCGGCAAAATTCTCGCCGGCAAGATCGGCATCGCCGTGGCGGGCCATTCCTCCCATGTGGCGAAGATGGCGGGCCTGCGCCTGCCCATTGAAAGCCATATCCTGCAAGCCTTCGTGACTGAACCCGTAAAGCCCATGGTGCATCATGTGGTGTCCTGGGGAGCGGAACTCTTCTATCTCTCGCAATCCGACAAGGGCGGCATGGTCTTCGGCGGCCATATCGATGGCTTCAATACTTACACCCAGCGCGGCCAGTTCCCGCGCATTCAAACCGTGGCGGAATGCGCCGTGTCACTGCTGCCCTTCATGTCCAGGCTGCGCCTGCTGCGCCATTGGGGCGGCATCATGGATATGACACCCGACGGCAGCCCGTTCATTTGCCGGACCGACATCAAGAACCTCTACTTCAACGGCGGCTGGTGTTATCAGGGCTTCAAGGCCACGCCGGCGAGCGGCTGGACCTTTGCCCACACCATGGCCCATGACGAGGAGCATGAACTCAACCGCTGCTTCGCACTCGACCGCTTCATGAAGGGCGGGGAGCTTGACGAATATGGCCTCGGCAACTGGACGTACAAGCAATGAGAATTCCATGCCCCCATTGCGGTGAAAGAGACGTGAGCGAATTCCGCTACGGCAGCGACGCCACGAAACAGCGCCCCAGGCATGGCGAGGGCGATCTCAAGACCTGGCATGATTATTATTTCCTCTTCGACAATCCCAAAGGCCCCCATACCGAATACTGGCAGCATGTGCTGGGCTGCCGGCAATGGTTCAAGCTGGCGCGCAATACAGCGACCAACGAAGATCGGAGAGGCGCCATGATAAGGCCGCTCAAATTCGTCATTCCGGCGAAAGTTCCGCCGAAATCTCCCAAACGCCAGAAAGATTTCGGCTTTCGCCGGAATGACGGTGTTGTTGTTACGGGGAAGCTCTCATGACCGCCTTCCGCAGGCTTGAGAAGGGCGGCCGCATTGACCGCAGTCAAGCGGTCAGCTTCACCTATGACGGCAAGCCGTTGAGCGGATTTGCCGGAGATACCTTGGCCTCAGCGTTGCTCGCCAACGGCAAGACCTTGACGTCGCGCAGTTTCAAGTATCACCGTCCGCGCGGAATTGTCTCGGCCGGGGTGGAGGAACCCAACGGACTTTTCACCATTGGCAAGAATGAACCCAACATTCCGGCAACGACCATTGATCTCACCGAAGGACTCGTGGCGAAATCGCAAAATGCCTGGCCGTCACCCGACTTTGATTTGATGGCGGTGAACTCTCTGCTCAGCCCCATGTTCCAATCCGGCTTCTACTATAAGACCTTCATGGGGCCGTTCAAAAAGTCCTGGATGTTTTATGAACCCTTCATCCGCCGCGCCGCAGGCCTTGGCAAAGGCTCCTACGAAAAGGATTCGGATCGCTACGACACTTCCCATGAATTCTGCGATGTGCTGGTGGTGGGCTCCGGTCCCGCCGGACTTGCCGCCGCGCTGACCGCAGGTCGCTCAGGCGCGCGCGTCGTTCTGGTGGAACAGGATTCGGAATTCGGCGGACAATTGCTCTCTGAACGGACGGTCGAATTTGAAGCCTGGCGAAAAGCGCAACTCGCTGAATTATCATCGCTTTCCAACGTGAAAATCCGCGCACGGACCACCGCCCAAGGTCTCTACGATGATAACTTCGTGGTGCTGCTGCAACGTCACGAACACTCCGATGCCGCGAAAGGCAAGCCGCGCCAGACGCTGATCTCGTTGCGCGCAAAATCAATTATCTTTGCAACGGGAGCGCTCGAACGGCCGCTGGTGTTTTCCAACAATGACCGGCCCGGCGTCATGCTGGCCTCGGCGGTACGCACCTATCTCAACCGCTTTGCCGTAGCGCCCCTGAAGCGTGTGTGCATCGTCACCAACAATGACACGGCTTACCTGACGGCCTTCGATTTGGCCGAAGCTGGCATTGCGGTGACCATGGCCGACCACCGCAAAGTCATTCCCTCCGATTTACTCTCGAAGGCGGCAATGCTTGGCATGGCCATGTTTCCGGGAACCGGCATTGCCGATGTGGAAGGTGCGAAGCAGGTGAGCCGTGTGCAACTCGCCGGCGCACATTCCGCCTCCATCGAATGTGATGTGCTGGCCATGTCCGGCGGCTGGAGCCCGACGGTGCATCTCACCTCGCACGGCGGCATCAAACCTGTTTACGATGAAAAGATCGCAGCCTTTGTTCCTGGCGGCTTTGCCGCAACGCATTTTGGCGCCGGCGCCGTGATGGGCCGCTTTGGCACGCAGGCCGCGATAAAAGACGGAAACGACATGGGTGCAAAGGCCGTTGCTGATTTTGGCAAAACAGCAAAACCTGTCGTGCCGCCGGAAGGCAAAGATCGTGCCTATCATATTCTGCCCGTCTGGCTGCCCGCCGTTGCGGGCAAGGGCAAGGCCTTTGTCGATGTGCAATCCGATGTGACCGTGAAGGACATCAAGACCGCCCATCAGGAAGGCTATGTCAGCGTTGAACATTTGAAGCGCTACACCACGCTGGGCATGGGCACCGATCAGGGCAAGACCTCCAACATAAATGCGATTGCCATCATGGCGGGGCTGCGCGAAGTGCCGATCATGCAGGCCGGAACCACGACCTTCCGCCCGCCCTATACCGGCCTTGCCGTAGGGGCCATCGCGGGCCGCACCATTGGCCATCACTTCAGGCCCTATCGCCTGTCGCCCCTGCATGACGCCAACAAGGCCAGCGGCGCCACCTTCATTGAAGCAGGCCTGTGGATGCGCGCCTGGTATTATGCCTGGGCCGGAAATTCACCCGAGACTGCCTACATCAAGGAAATGGAATTGGTGCGCAAAGGCGTTGGTCTTGCCGATGTTTCGACCCTCGGCAAGATTGACGTGCAGGGCCCCGATGCAGCCGAGTTCCTCAATCGTGTTTACGTCAATGGCTTTGCAAAATTGCCGGTCGGCAAGGCGCGCTATGGCGTGATGCTGAATGATGATGGCGTGGTGCTCGACGACGGCACAACCACGCGCATTTCCGATACGCAGTTCTATTTGACGACGACGACGGCGCAGGCCGGCGAAGTCATGTCCTGGCTCGAATACCTGCTGCAGATCCATTGGACCGATCTTGAAAGTTCATGTCACCTCGCTCACCGATGAATGGGCGGGCATGGCGGTATCGGGACCAAAGTCGCGCGAAGCCCTGCAACTGGCTTTCCCCGATGCCGACGTCTCCACCGAAAATCTTCCCTATATGGGCTGCCTCGATGTGCATCTGGATGGCGTGCGCATTCGCCTGTTGCGCCTCTCGTTTTCCGGCGAGCTTGCCTATGAAGTCCATTGCCCCGCCGACTATGCCCACGCCCTGTGGGAGCATTTCCTGAAAGTGGCCGAGCCTCTCGGCATCAAGCCTTACGGCTTGGAAGCGCTGGCGTCCTTGCGCATCGAGAAAGGCCATGTGGCGGGACTTGAGCTTGACCATCGCAACACCCTGGATGATCTGGGCCTTGGCAAAATGGCGGGCAAGGAAAAGGCCTATGTCGGCAAGGAACTGCGCATGCGCGAAAACTTGCAGGCGCCGGAACGCTGGAGCCTTGTCGGCATTGAATTGATGGAAGCCGACAAAAAGCTGCGCGGCGGCGCCATCCTGTTTTCAGCGGGCGATGAGATCAAGGGCCACGGCCGCGGTTATATCACGTCAGTCACCTGGTCCACCGAACTGAACAAGTTCATCGCCCTTGGCCTCTATAAGGGCGGACTGAAACATGAGGGCGAAGACATCGTCTGCGCCTTCCCTCTGAAGAATGAACAGGTAAAGGCCCGCATCGTCTCGCCGCACTTCATCGACCGGGAAGGAGCGCGCCTCAATGCTTGACCGCCGCTCCGCCCTTGCCAGTGCCAGGCCCTATGCAAGCCCCGTCCTGCAGATCGGCGAAGCGCGCGGCTTTTCACTCCTGCAGGTTGCGGGACCCGCAAAGGCCATAAGCCCAATCACCGGCAAATTGCCGGCCAAAGTGGGTGTTGTCACGCAAAACAACGGCCGCATATTCATGCGCACCGGGGAAAATCAGTTCTGGATCATCGGCCCGGAGAATGACGGCATTGCAGCGAAGCTCGACGGCATCGCAATCCTCACGCCCCTGTCCCATAGCCGCACCCGGATATTCATCGAAGGCGCACCAGCCCGCGACGTTCTCAGCAAGGTCATTCCCCTCGATTTCCATCCCAGCGTTTTCAAGTCCAGCATGTTCGCCATGACTGGCATCCACCACACCCCCGTGCTGGTCCATTGCACAAGCGAAAACCGCTTCGAAATCTACGCGCTGCGCACCTTTGCCCTCAGCGTCTACGATTGGCTCACCGACGCGGCGCTGGAATTTGCAGAGTAAATTCTTAATAAAATGCACATGATGCCCGCGCTTGACGCGGGCAGGATCTTGGCGAGCGAGAAAATGCGGCGTGATCGAGCGCGGCCATGGTAGAGAAAGGCATAGACAGGAAACTGACCAACTCTCTGTCACCCCGACGAAAGTCGGGGCCCAGACTTTGTACCGCTCAATTGTTGAAAGCCTGGATTCCGGCTTTCGCCGGAATGACGGAAAGTCAGGAACGCATCCGCTCGCCCTTGGGATCAAACGGCGGATCGATGATGATCGTCGCCTTGCGCTGTTCGCCGATGATTTCGATGTCGAAGGCACCCTTGGCCAGATCATCGGCCAGTTCCTTCGGCACATAGCCCTGCGCCATGGACTTGTTCACGAAATGCGCAAAGCCGCCGGAGGTGACCCAGCCCACCACCTTGCCCTTGTGGCTGATCGGCTCATCGCCCAGCACATCCGCATCGCCGGCCTCGACGATCATCGAGACACGGCGCAGCTTGCCGCCAGTCCGCTTTTCCTCCATCGCCGCCTCGCGGCCGATGAAATCATTCTTGGTGAGATCGATGAAACGGTCCATGCCCGCTTCGAAGCCGCCATAGATCGGGCGGAGCTCCCGGTACCAGGTGGGGAAGTTCTTTTCCAGCCGCATGCAGAGCAGGGCCCGCATGCCGAAATTGATGATGCCTTCATCCCTGCCCGGCCTTCATGATTTCCTGATAGAGGCGGCGCTGGTAATCCGGCGCCACCCAGATTTCATAGCCGAGATCGCCCGTATAGGTGACGCGGTTGATGAGCGCCGGCACATTGCCGATATCCATGGCGCGATGGTCCATGAACTTGAAGGCGGCGTTGGACACATCCGCGTCCGTAAGCTTTTGCAAAACGGCGCGGGATTTCGGCCCGGCGATGGAAAGCCCGACAAGCCCCATGTCATAGCGGTGAATATGCACGCTGCCATCGCTTGGAACATGCTGCTCGAACCAGCGCATGTGATATTTCTGCGCCTGGCTTGAGCCCCACATATAGAAACGTATCATTGCCTGCATTGGCGATGGTGAAATCACCGATCAGCTTGCCCGTGCGGATTGAGCATCGGCGTGAGGATCAGGCGGCCCACCTTCGGCATCTTGTTGGTCATCAGGCGCGCCAGGAAGGCTTCCGCCCCATGTCCGGTGAAACGGTACTTGGCGAAATTGGCGATCTCGGTGACGCCCACGCCATTGCGCACCCCCAGCACTTCCGCCTTCACATGGGCAAAATCATTGGAGCGGTGGAAGGAGAAGATATCCTTGGGCTCAACTCCCTTGGGCGCAAACCACAGCGGCGTTTCAAGGCCCCATGAATCGCCCATCACAGCCCCTTGCGCGATCATCGTGTCGTAAAGCGCCGTGGTCTGCTGCGGCCGCGCGCCGGGAAGCTCCTCATTGGGAAACTTGATGGAGAAGCGCCGCGCATAATTCTCGCGCACCTTCTCGTTGGTGTAGCTCCGCGTCGCCCATTCGCCAAAGCGCGACAATATCCATGGCCCAGACATCAAAGCCCGGATCGCCATTCACCATCCATTGCGACAGCGCCAGGCCCACGCCGCCGCCCTGGCTGAAGCCCGCCATGACGGCACAGGCGCACCAGAAATTCCGCAGGCCTTGCACCGGCCCCACCAGCGGATTGCCGTCGGGCGAGAAGGTGAAGGGTCCGTTGATCACCCGCTTGATGCCGGCCTTGGCCAGCGCCGGGAAATGCCGGTAGCCGATTTCGAGATGATCGGCGATGCGGTCGAGGTCCGGCGGCAGAAGCTCCTGGCCGAAATCCCACGGCGTCTGCTTGGGTTGCCAGGGCTTGCACTCTTTTTCATAGGTGCCGAGCACGATGCCCGAGCGCTCCTGGCGCATATAGATTTCCGATTTGAAATCGATGATGTGCGGCAGCTCGCGGCCGCGCTCCTTGTTATAGGCGATGACCTCCGGCATGTCGTCGGTCACCAGATACATGTGCTCCATGGCCAGCACCGGAAGCTCCAGCCCCACCATGCGGCCCACTTCGCGGGCCCACAGCCCGCCGCAGTTCACCACATGCTCGGCGTGGATGTTGCCGTTCACGGTGATCACGTCCCAGGTGCCGTCAGTGCGCGCCTTCAAATCGGTAACGCGGCAATTCTGGTAGATCTCGGCCCCGGCAATGCGCGCCGACTTGGCATAGGCATGCGTCGTGCCCTCAGGATCGAGATTGCCATCGGCCGCATCGAGCATGGCGCCGACAAAATATTTTTCTTCCAGAAGCGGGTTCAGCGCCTTGGCTTCCTTCATCGACATCATCTCGGTCTCAAGCCCGAGGTACTTGGCGCGCGCATGGGCCATCTTCAGCCATTCCAGGCGCTCCGGCGTATCCGCCAGGATCAGGCCGCCGGAGCGGTGCAAACCGCAGGCCTGGCCGGAAATCTTCTCAAGCTCGTCATAGAGGCCGATGGTGTAGCCCTGCAGCTTCGCCACATTGGGATCGCCGTTCAGCGTATGGAAGCCACCCGCCGCATGCCAGGTGGAGCCGGAGGTAAGACGGTCACGCTCAACCAGCACCACATCTTTCCAGCCCGCCTTCGTGAGATGGTAAAGCACTGAGCAGCCAACCACGCCACCCCCGATGACAACGACACGCGCCTGCGATTTCATGAAATTTTCCTTGGGAAAAAGTGAAAGCTTTGCGCTTCAATAGCCGATGCGCAAGGCCTTTCGCAATCGGCTGGGCGGTGAGAAGAATTCAACTCGCGTGGAAAACGAAAACGGCCCCACAACTGTGGGGCCGCTGAATAGTCTGACCAGAAAAGCCTAGATGCTTTCCTTGACTTCCTTGGCGGCGCGGAAAGCCAGCTTCTTCGAAGCCTTGATCTTGATTTGCTCGCCGGTTGCCGGATTGCGGCCAAGACGGGCAGGACGCTTCCTGACCTGGAAAATCCCAAGTCCGGTGACGCGAACCTTGTTGCCCTTCTTGAGGTGCTTGACGAGAAGGTCAACGAAGTCAGCCAGCAATTCGCCGGCAAGCTTTTTTGACATCTCGTGTTTTTCGGAAAGCTCTGCTGCCATTTTGGACAGGGGAACCGTCAGTATTTTTTCGTCAGCCATGTTTTCATCTCCGTTTGCCGAATCGGCCGCTGAGGAAACTAGCCCTTTAGCTGAGTCGTGAAAACCCTTATTTTTAGGGGCTATTTTCAATTTGAGTCGAAATAACGCATATAAAACGGCCATTCCCAAATCGCAGCGTCCGGATTGTTCTAAAAAATTGAACAATTACAGTTAGTTAATGCCGCGGGATCGAAGGTCTCGGGATGCGGATAGGCCACCGGTTCCTTCGGCTTGAAAAAATATCGGCGGAAAATTTCGCGGTAGCCATGCATCAGGTAGCCGTGGTTTTTTCGCAAAAGCTCTTCACGCTCGGCCCGGTAGTAGGCCGGAAGTTGGTACCACGCCATGCGCGGTTTCAGGTGATGCGGGAGATGCAGGTTGTTGTTGAGGAACATCAGCGAAAGCGGCGGCGATGATTCCACCACGATGGTGCGCTCGCCAAGATTTTCAACCGCCTGATGCTCGCAGAATGAACGCACGAGCGAAAAAGCAATTCCCGGCCAGGCAAACATCACGAGATAGGCCCACAGCGGAATGCCGCAAATGAAATAGGCATAGGCCAAGGTGATGGCGCAGGCGGGAATATGCCAGGCCCAGGCCTTGGCAACGGCCATGTCGCCCTTGGCGATCGCCATGAATTCCGAAGACCAGAAGCGTATCGTTCCGATGATGGGGCCAATTATCATCCGTCCCGCCAGCGTATTATTGATGGTGTAGAGCTGCTTTAGCGGCGCGGGCAGCTTCGCCCAATCATCGGGCAGAAGATAATATGACTCCGGATCCAAGCGTTGGATCGGTCAGGTTCTCGTCATTGTGATGGATGAGATGCAGCTTGCGGTAACGCCGATAAGGAAAATTGAGGCTGAAATTGATCGCCACCAAAAGTTCATTGAGCGCCGCATTGCGCGTCGGGTGCCCGTGCAACACTTCGTGTTGCAGCGAGCCATGCAAGGCAATGAGATAGCCGGCCAGCGGCATGATCACCCAAAAGGGCAGGGCGTAATAGAACCACATCAGGCGTCGCCAGCGCCCCATAGGTCAGGATGATGAGGATGATGGTCGGCCATTCGATTTGCGTCGGCCGGTTGGCGGCTATTTCAGTCGGGTGTTGCATGGGCTCCAATTATTTGGCTTTGTGGCATTGTTCAAGTCTCAAGGAATCTCACCACTCCATGATAGCATCTTTTCCCATGTATGACTGGCCGGAAGTGCGCGAGGCCACAGATGTGTGGTGGCGGGGCCTCTCGCGGCATCTCGGCGTGGCAGCCGAACTTGACCGGAATCCCGACCATTTCGCCGCCTGGCGGCGCAGCGATCTCGCTCTTCAGCCAGGCCTGTGGCTATCCTTTCACCCATGAATTCAAGGACTTGCTAAAATATATTGCCACCCCGCATTATGCCGTGCCGGGCTGCCAGGGGGCGAATTACTGCAGTTTCATCTTTGCCCGCTTTGACCAGCCCCTGGATTCTTTCCGGGGCGGGATTGCCGCGGTCAACAACCCGGATTCCATGTCCGGCATGCTGGCGCTCAAACTGGTTTTCGCGCCATTTGCCACGGAAGGGAAGTTTTTTGCGGCCGGGCACTGGAAAGCGGCAGCCACGTCAATTCCATGATTGCGGTGCGCGATGGTCTGGCCGATGTCTGCGCCATTGATGCCGTCTGCGTGGCCATGGCCCGGCGCTACCGCCCGGATTATCTCGAGGGCCTGATTGAAATTGCTCGCTCGCCATTTGTTCCCGGCCTTCCCTACGTCACGCGCAGTGGCGGCATTGAAGCCATGCGGCAAGGGCTGGTTGCCGCCTTCGCGGATTCGGAATTACAAGAGTGCCGTGAGCAACTCTTCCTGAGCGGCCATTCCGTGCTTCGCCCAAATAGCCTATGAGCGTATCACCGATCTCGAACGTGAGATGCAAAAGGCTGGAGGGTTGGCGCTTTTATGACGATTGAACTTTATACCTGGAGCACGCCGAACGGCAGGAAGATTTCCATCGGCCTTGAGGAGATGGGATTGGAATACTCCGTGCACCCCATCAACATCGGCAAGGGCGAACAGTTCGCGCCCGATTTTCTGAAGATCTCTCCCAACAATAAAATTCCGGCCATCGTCGACACCGACAATGGAATTTCGGTTTTCGAATCCGGCGCCATTCTCATGTATCTCGCCGACAAGGTCGGAAAGTTCTATCCGCAGGATTTTCAAAACGCATCAAGGTCAATGAATGGCTGATGTGGCAGATGGGAAATTTCGGCCCCATGCTGGGCCGCGCCCACGCCTATTTGCACTACAATCCCGGCAAGGCGCCTTTCGCCGAGGAATGGTTTGCCAAGGAGGCCATACGGCTTTACGGCGTTCTCGACCGGCAATTGGAAAAATCCGAATTTATGACCGGCGAATATTCAATTGCCGACATTGCGACATTTCCCTGGGCCGCCCGCCATGAATGGCAGCGCATTGACCTGAACGACTACGCCCATGTGAAGCGCTGGTATCTCGCCATTGCGGCGCGGCCTGCCGTGCAGAAGGGCTTTGCCGTGCCGGGTGGCACGGTTATCCCCATGCCGAAGTAGACCAGCCGATTAGCCCGCGAAGCCACCGGCTTGCAGGAAGGCAATTTCCGCCGCCGTTGATTTCCGCCCAAGAATCGGATTGCGGTGCGGAAACCTGCCGAAGCGGGCGATGATGTCCAAATGCATTTGGGCATAATAGACCATGTCGGAAAGCCCCATGGTTCCAAACAATGCGACAGCGCGGTTCTGCGCATCGAGGTCTTCCGCATGCTCGAAGGGCATGATGAGCCATCGGGCCAGCGGCGGTATCAGCTTCTGGTGGTATCCCCGGCTCACCGATGCCTTGGCCAATGTCAGCGCCTTGGCGTCTCCGGCAAACGCAAGCGGGCTGCCCCGGTTAATATTGCGCGAGATCTGATCAAGCAGGATGACGAGGCCCAAAGCGCCTTCCGGCGTTTCTCCCCAATGATCGAAGGCCCCAAGCGCGGGCTTGCCGCAATGCGTCGCCAAAGCGCATGGCCAGTGCCCCATCAAAAGCGGCATCCCTGGTGAACCAGCGCTCAGGCCCCGCCAGCGTCCAGAAATCCACAATGGTCTTGGCGTCCACGCTATTTTCTCGCCGGCATGATCTCATCAGCGGAGATGCGCGACTTCACGAACTCCTCGCGCGTTTCGCAATGGAGCGACAGGGCATGAAGCTTGGGAAATTTCTTGGGTGGAAAGGCTTCCGGCACCCGCAGTTTTATGTAGCCGATCATGCAGCCGATGGTGACATCCACCTGGCTCATGTGCAGATCGGCATACCACGGCGTGCCGCAATTCTTTTCCAGTTCCTTCAGCCCCGCTTTAAGCTGGTCCAGGCAGCGCTCCTCCCATTCCTTGCTCAGCATTTTCTTGGGGTGGAAAAAGCGCTCGTAGCTGACGGCCCCAGCCTTTTCCGTGGTGCCCACAGCCAGAGCCACGGCTTGCAAAATCTTGCGCCGCTCAGGGCCATGGCTCGGTGTCAGGGCCCGCGCCGGTCCGGCAAGTTCATCGAGGTAATCAAGGATGGCCCAGGAGTCGATGAGGATTTCACCGGTGGCAAGTTCAAGCGAAGGAATGCGGATCAGCGGATTGATCTTCTGCATTTTCTTGGCGTGGGAAAATACCGAAATCGTGTTGCGCTCAAACGGCATGTGATAGTGGTGCAGCGTAACCGCAACGCGACGCACAAACGGCGAGTCATATTGCCCAACAAGGATCATGCCCGCACTATCGCTCAGTTAGGTGAGGCGGTCCAGAGTTGACTTTTGGAAAATCACGATGCCGGAACGTCGGAAATCAAGCCATCAAATTAATTCCTCACCCTGAGGTGCACGGCCGAAGCAGTGCCTCGAAGGGCGGCTCGACGACGTGCGCGGTTAATCCTTCGAGGCTCCCCCGGATCAAGTCCGGGGTCGCACCCTCAGGATGAGGGGGAGGTTAGCGAGGCGGTCCATAGCCTTCTGTCGGCCGATCAAGGGCAGAAGCGCTGCCAATTCAGGGCCGTGATCAAGGCCCGTAAGCGCCAGGCGCAGCGGCATGAAAAGCTGTTTGCCCTTGCGGTCCGTTGTCAATTTCAAGGCCTCGGTCCAGGTCTTCCAGGTGGTGGAATCCCAGGGTTCAGGGGGAAGCGACTTTGCGGCCTCGCTCACAAAACTGCGGTCTTCAGCGGCCACAACCGGAGCGATCTTGCCAGCAATAATTTCATGCCAGGCTTTTGCATCCGACAGCTTTTCAAGATTGCCGCGAACCGCCAGCCAGAACGCTTCACTGCCATAATCCAGCCTGTCTTTCACTGCCTCCCACGGCAGCATATGCAGGAGCTTGGCGTTAAGGTGATTGAGCTCCGCTTCGTCAAAGCGGGCCGGCGCGCGCGACAGCTTGGCGAGATCGAAGCCCTCCACCAGTTCCTTGTAATCTGCGCACGGATGAATAGAGTCGGACGTGCCGAGAAGGGCCGCAATGCTGACCACCGCCATGGCCTCAAGGCCATTCTCGCGCATGGCGCCGATGGACAGCGAACCCAATCGTTTCGACAATCCGGCGCCATCCGCACCCGTCAAAAGACTATGGTGCGCGTAAGCCGGAATGGCGCCGCCCAGCGCCCTGGTGATTTCAATTTGCACCGCCGCATTCACCACATGGTCTTCGCCGCGGATGACATGGGTGATGCCAAACTCGATATCATCGACAACCGAGGGCAGCGTATAGAGATAGCTGCCGTCCTCGCGGATCAGCACGGGATCCGACAAGGTCGCCGTATCAATATGCTGGGGGCCGCGGATAAGATCGTTCCATTCCACCGTGGCGTGATCGAGCTTGAAGCGCCAATGGGGCTTGCGGCCCTCCGCCTCCAGCTTGGCGCGGTCCTCGGCAGTCAGTTTCAACGCTGCACGGTCATAGATGGGCGGCTGATGCCGGGCCAATTGCCGCTTGCGCCTGCGGTCCAATTCGTCGGCTGATTCATAACACGGCATAGAGATGGCCGGAGGCCCGCAGTTTTTCTGCCGCCGCATGATACTTGTCGAAACGCTTCGACTGGTATTCAACCCGCGCCGGCTTGATGCCCAGCCAATCCAGATCGGCGGCGATGGCCTCCGCATGTTCGGTCTTCGAGCGCGCCGTATCCGTATCATCATAGCGCAGGATGAACTGCCCGCCGGTTTTCTGCGCCATGAGCCAGTTGAGAATGGCGGTGCGCGCATTGCCAATATGAATGCGGCCCGTGGGCGAGGGGGCAAAGCGGAGAATTGTCATCTAGTGTTTGTCTCGGAAAGCATTGGTGATGGGATAGCGCCGGTCGCGGCCGAAATTGCGCCGTGTGATCTTGACGCCCGGTGCCGCCTGACGCCGCTTGTATTCGGCGATGTAGAGCATGTGCTGGATGCGCTTCACCAGCGCCTCGTCATGGCCGCGCTTCACGATATCGGCAATCGGCAGTTCTTCTTCCACCAGTCCTTGCAGAATATCATCCAGCACATCATAGGGCGGCAGCGTGTCCTGGTCCTTCTGGTTCTCGCGCAGCTCCGCCGTGGGCGGCTTGGTGATGATGCGTTCAGGGATCACGAAGCCTTGCGTATTGCGCCACTGTGCCAGACGGAACACCTGGGTCTTATAAACATCCTTGATCGGATTGAAGCCGCCGTTCATGTCGCCATAAAGCGTGGCATAGCCCACCGACATTTCCGATTTGTTGCCCGTGGTCAGAACCATGGAACCAAACTTGTTGGAGATCGCCATGAGAATGACGCCGCGCGATCGCGACTGGATATTTTCTTCGGTGACATCGATATTCTTGCCGATCGAACATCGGTTTCAGCGCGGAGAGAAATCCTTCAACCGGTTCCTTGATCGGCACCACATCATAACGCACGCCCAAAAGCTTGGCGCAGGCCTCCGCGTCCACGAGGCTGTCCTTGCTCGTGTAGGCGTAGGGCAGCATCACGCAATGAACCCGCTCTTTGCCCAAGGCATCAACCGCCATGGCGGCGACCACTGCTGAATCGATGCCGCCGGAAAGGCCAAGCACCACGCCGGGAAAGCGGTTCTTCTCCACATAGTCCTTGAGGCCGAGCACGCAGGCCTTCCAGGTTTCCTCTTCGCCTGAGGGAAGCACGGCGATTTCGCCCGGTGTGACGCGCCAGCCATTTTCGCCCCGCGTCCATTCCGTGAGCGTGACGTCCTCCTCGAACATCGGCATTTGCACGGCAAGTGACCGGTCCGCATTCAGCACAAAGGAGGCACCATCAAACACCAGTTCATCCTGTCCGCAGACTTGATTGAGGTAGGCCATAGGCAGTCCCGTTTCGGTGATGCGCGCCACCACGAGATTAAGCCGGACATCATCCTTGTTGCTCTCAAACGGTGAGCCATTGGGAACCAGCAGGATTTCCGCTCCGGTCTCCGCCAGCGTTTCGCAGGTTTCGTCTGTCCAGATATCCTCACAGATGGGAACCCCGAGACGCACCCCCTTGAAGGAAATGGGGCCGGGGGCAGGGCCTGCCTGAAACACCCGCTTTTCGTCAAACACGCCATAATTCGGCAAATCATGCTTGAAGCGCAGCGTCTCGATCTTGCCGCCGCTGAGAAGCGCCACTGCATTATATACCTTGCCGCCTTCCGCCCAGGGCGTGCCCATGAGAATGGCAGGACCGTTCGTGGTATCCTTGGCCAGTTCCTCCAGCGCTGCCTTGCACTGGGCGACGAAACTTGGGCGCAGCACCAGGTCCTCCGGCGGATAGCCGCAAATAAAGAGCTCGGGAAACAGCACGAGATCAGCCCCTGCCGCATCCAGGCAGGCAGCCCGGGCCTTGGCCATATTGGCCTGGATGGCACCCAGTATGGGGTTCAACTGGGCCAGTGCAATGACGAGTCTGTCGGTCATGCCCGCCTCTTAGCGGATTGAACCCGTGTCTTCAATTGCTGGCGGAAACCGCCCGCGCCTCAGGATTTTCCAATTATGGTTTTGCGCCATGCCAAAACGTGGCCCGGCCCCTTTGCCGCGGCAAACAACAGGCCCGCAAGAAAGGTGAAATGATCCACGAAGAAGCCGAACTCGGCTTGGTTTCCGGCCCAATGGGATGGTCCATGGAAAGCAAAGGCCAGGAAGATCACGTAAACCCCCGCGATCAGGCAGGCTTCTGAAAAGAAGGCGCCGGTGAGAAAGCAAAATACCAGCACACATTCAAAAATGGCGGCGAGCCAGGCGAGAAGATAGGGAAAAGGAAAACCTGCAGCTTCGATATAGTCCCCGTTGCCTCCATGCCGGCATATTTGAAGACGGCGGCCATCAGGAAAGCCCCGGCAAATATCAGGCGGCCGATCAGAATGGCAGCAGTCTGCCACTTGGGTTCTAAATCACTGGTTATCATGATTTGGCACTCCTCACGCGCGGGAAGGTTTCACGAATCCCGGAACTGTTCAAGGGACTCTGTGGTGCACCGTTGACGATGCCCGGAAAACCCACCAAAACTCGGACATGACCATTTTTGATTTCATCACCCGGGCTGATCCTGCGAATATCGCAATTGCCGCTCCAGAACGGCCCCCCATGACCTATGAGGAACTGGCCGCACTGGTTGAAAAAACCCTGCGCAGCCTTAATGGGGCAGGCCTTGGCCGCACCGACAAGGTAGCCATTGTCCTGCCCAATGGCCCATTGATGGCCACGGCCTTTCTCACCGTTTCATCCGCCTGCATTGCGGCGCCGCTCAATCCCGCCTTTCGCGAAGATGAATTCCGTTTCTACATGGAGGATTTGAATATCAAGGCACTGATCGTGGAAAGCCACAGTGTCTCGCCGGCGATAGCGGCCGCGGCAAGCCTTGGCATTTCAATTATTGACCTCGAGCCTCATGAGCTTGCCGGGGATTTTTCCCTCCGCCCGCTCACCCGCGGCGAAACTCCGAATGGCGGATTTTTGGGCTCCGATGACACCGCACTTGTGCTGCACACGTCAGGCACAACCTCGAGGCCAAAGATCGTGCCGCTGACGCAAGGCAACCTGACGGCCTCGGCCAACAACGTCGCACGCACCCTTCGCCTGATCAGCGCCGACCGCTGCCTGAACATCATGCCGCTGTTTCACATTCACGGTCTGGTCGCGGCGGTGCTGGCAACGCTCTCCGGTGGCGGTTCGGTTTTCTGCACGCCGGGATTCAATGCCTTGAAATTCTTTGGCTGGCTGGAAGAGGCAAAGCCCACCTGGTACACGGCGGTGCCGACCATGCACCAGGCCATCCTGTCCCGGGCCGAAAGAAATGTGGTTGTGATCAAGGCCCATCCCTTGCGGCTTATCCGCTCCAGTTCCGCCTCCCTGCCCATACCCGTGTTTAATCAACTGGAGGCGGCTTTCGGCTGCCCGGTGATTGAAGCCTATGCCATGACCGAAAACGCCCACCAGATGACCAGCAATCAGTTGCCGCCGGACAAGCGCAAGGCAGGCTTCGTCGGCTGTGCGGCCGGCCCGAAGGTCGCCATCATGTCTCCTTCCGGAAAAATCCTGAAAGCCGGCAAGGAAGGCGAGGTTGTCACGCGCGGGCCTAACGTGACCAAGGGTTATGAGAACAATCCAGAGGCCAATGAAACCGCTTTTGCCCATGGCTGGTTTCACACCGGCGACCAGGGATACATGGACGAGGATGGCTACCTCAAGATCACCGGCCGCTTGAAGGAAATCATCAACCGCGGCGGTGAAAAAATCTCGCCCGCCGAAATCGACGAGGCACTGCTTGATCACGCTTCCGTCCAGCAGGCCCTGGCCTTTGCCATTCCCCATGACAAGCTCGGCGAGGATGTGGCCGCCGTCGTCGTCTTGCGGGATGGCGCCATGGCAACCGAAAGGGAGCTGCGCGACTTTGTGAATGAAAAGCTGGCGGCTTTCAAAGTGCCCCATCGTATCTATTTTCTGAGCGAGATTCCCAAGGGCGCCACAGGTAAATTGCAGCGCATCGGCCTGGCGCAGAAACTGGGCCTGGCATGACAAAAATCTGTGTCTTTGGAGCGGGCGCCATCGGCGGCTATATCGGCGCAAGGCTGGCATACAAGGCCGAGGCCGATGTTTCACTGGTGGCGCGCGGGCCGCATCTCGCGGCCATGGAAGCAAACGGCCTCACCTTGAAGCAGGGTGGCGAAACCTTCACGGTTCACCCCCGCGTATCGTCGGATCCGAAATCCCTGGGCCCTCAGGATTTTGTGATTGTCGCCGTTAAAGCCCATGCACTTCCCGTGGTGCTGGACCAGCTCCAACCCTTGCTTGGCAAGGACACCGCCCTTCTCTTTGCCCAGAATGGTTTGCCCTGGTGGTATTTTTACAAGCACGGTGGTCCCTATGAGGGACGGCGCATTCAGAGCGTCGATCCCGGCGGAAAAATTTGGGAGCGGTTGGGACCGGAGCGCGCTCTCGGCAGTGTGGTCTGGCAGGCCGCCGAACTGGAAAGCCCTGGCGTTATCGCCCACGCCTATGGCGACCGCTTGCCGATTGCCGAGCCATCTGGGGAGAAAACGCCGCGCGCCATGCTGCTCAGCAAGTTGCTGATGAGTGCCGGACTGAAAAGCCCGGTGCGCGGCAACTTGCGCGATGAGATCTGGCTGAAGCTTTGGGGCAACTTGAGTTTCAATCCAGTCAGCGTCTTGACGCAGGGAACTCTCCTGCAACTTGCCACCGACCAGGGCACACGGAAAGTCATTCGAGACATGATGGAGGAGGCGCAGGCCGTTGCCGTTGCGCTGGGTGTCAAATTTTCCGTGGATATCAGCGAGCGCATCGCCATGGCGGAAAAAGTGGGTAACCACCGCACGTCCATGCTGCAGGATGTCGAAGCGGGGCGGCCCACGGAACTCGATTCACTTCTCGGCGTTGTCATAGAATTGGCTGAGATGGTTGGAATTGCTACGCCCAGCCTGAATTTGGTGTATGATCTCACCAAGTTCCGAAGCAAAACGCGATAAATCTTACCGGAGAAGTCCCATGCGTCTCGACAATGAAAGGCCCAGTGAAAATGTTGAAGATCGCCGTGGGCAGGGTGGCGCTGGCAGAGGCTTTGGCTTTCCTGGCGGCGGCGGCGGCCGGAGAATCAACATTCCCATGGGCGGCGGACGGGGCGGCTTCAGCATCTCCACCCTTGTCATGCTTGTGATCGTTTATTTCGCCGTGAAGTTTTTCCTCGGAATTGATTTGCTTGAGGTCATCAATGGCGGCGGCGTGCAGGTGCCGGGCGGCGGCACAACAACCGAAATGACCATTCCCAAGGGCAACACCGATGTGGCTGGCGGCGATGTTCAAGGTGGCGCCACGACGCCCGCCACTGATGTGACCGGCGATGCGGGCAAGGATTTCGTAGCGCGTGTCCTGGGCTCGACCGAGCGCGTCTGGGATGGCGTCTTTCAGCAAATGGGTCAAACCTACCAGAAGCCCAATCTCGTTCTCTTCACCGGATTTGTGCAGTCGGCCTGCGGCATGGCGCAAGCGGCCATGGGTCCGTTTTATTGCCCGCGCGACAGCAAGGTCTATATCGACCTGTCCTTCTACCAGGACATGAAGAATAAGCTGGGCGCCGACGGTGATGCAGCGCAGGGCTATGTCATTGCCCATGAAGTGGGCCACCATCTGCAAAATCTCTTTGGCATTGCCGACAAGGTAACCGCCAAACGCATGCAGGTATCGAAGGAGGAGGGCAATGTGCTTTCCGTCCGCATGGAACTCCAGGCCGATTGCTTTGCTGGCATCTGGGCGCAAGGAGTCGAATGTATTTGAGGCCGGCGATATTGAAGAAGCCCTGAACGCTGCAATGCGATCGGCGACGACCGTTTGCAGAAGCGAACCAGGGCTATGTGGTTCCCGAATTCATTCACCCATGGCACCTCGGAACAGCGTGTGCGCTGGTTCAAGACGGGTTATCCAGGCAACCGATATTAGGCCAGTGCGACACATTCGCAACGAACCAGCTCTGAAGCTACGCAAGCCGGCGTTAATTAGTTTCGCGCCGTCCCGACACGTAATTGTTATAGAAGTTGTTTTGCCCCGCCGGTCATTCAGGAGCATTGTCGCGCCTGAAGATGAACTCGGAGGCGATGCCCATGACTGCAGACCAAATGCCCCGCGAGAAGGTTTATGTGCACAGAGCTTTTTGTGCGGGTGTTCCATTGGGTGAATGCCCTGGGCATGATCCTGATGATCATGAGTGGCTGGCGCATTTACAACGCCTCGCCGCTCTTTGATTTCAGGTTTCCAAATGGCATTACTCTGGGCGGCTGGCTGGGCGGCGCCCTGCAATGGCATTTCGCCGCCATGTGGCTGCTGGTGATCAACCTGCTCGTCTATGTGATCATGGGCTTTGCATCTGGCCATTTCAGAAGGCGCTTCACGCCTGTCTCGCCATCGTCCGTTGTCGGCGACATGGCAAATGCCCTGAAAGGAAAATTGCCCCACAGCGCCACTACCTATAACTCTGTCCAGAAAGCGGCTTATATCGGCGTGCTGCTGGCCATTGTTCTCGTCATTGTTTCCGGCGGCGTGGTGTGGAAACCCGTGCAATTGCAGGAAATTGGAATTCTGATGGGCGGCTACGAAGGCGCCCGCCTGGTGCATTTTTTCAGCATGACGGCGATCTGCGCCTTTATTGTGCTGCACCTAACACTGGTTTTGCTCGTGCCCAGTACATTGATACCCATGATCATAGGCTGGGCCCGCAAAACCAGACACGGGCCGGAGGCAAGCCATGAACTCTAAACTATTGTTGCAACCGTCAAAATCCCTCGTGAATATCGAACGCCGGCTGTTCATAAAAAAAACCCTGAGCCTCGGCGCCCTGGCCATGCTCACGGGCTGCGACCCAACCGAGCCTTCAGTTACCGACCGCATATTGTCAGCCATGTCGCGCTGGAATGACGAGGTTCAACTGGCGATTTTCAATCCCAACAAGCCCGCTCCGCTTTACACGGAAGCCGATATCACCGAGGACTTTCCCTTCAATGGCTATTACCCCGAGGCCAAAGCGCCCGTGGTGGCCGAAGAGGGCTTCAAGCTTGAGCTCTCGGGCCTGATCGGCAAGAAGGAAAGTTGGACCCTTGAGCAGCTGCGTGCCCTTCCGCAGGAGTCCCAGATCACCCGCCATATCTGCGTTGAAGGCTGGAGCGCCATTGGCAAATGGGGCGGGGTGCGCTTCAGCGAATTCCTCCGCCTGATCGAGGCTGACACAAGCGCCAGATATGTGGGCTTCAAGTGCGCCGACAAGTATCATTCAAGCATCGACATGGCCACCGCTCTTCATCCGCAAACCATCCTTGCGCTCACCTTCCGCGACCAGGTGCTGCCGACCAAGTACGGCTTCCCGATGAAGCTCCGCGTGCCGACGAAATTGGGCTTCAAGAATCCCAAGCACATCATGGCCATGTATGTGACCAATGAGTATCCCGGCGGCTTCTGGGAAGACCAGGGCTATAACTGGTTCAGCGGGTCGTGAGCGTGATCAGATCGCTCACAGCACCTCACAAGCGCGTGAGTATCGCGTTCGTGTTTTGCTAGTTATCAGGCGCTTTTGCATCCTCCGTCCGAGACAATGAAGTCTCTTCTCTGGAGGAAAAATCACATGTTAAAATTTGCAATCGCCGCCGCCGTAGCCGGCCTTTTCACAATCACGCCCGTCTTCGCCCAGGAGATGATGAAGTGTGATGACGCCAACATGATGAAGATGGACAAGATGGTCAAGGAGACCACCGATCCTGCCATGAAAAAGCAGATGGAAATGGCCATGGGCGAAATGACCATGGCGATGGAGGCCAAGAACGCCAGCAAGATGGACGAGTGCGAAATGCACTTGAACAAGGCGGCCATGGAACTCAAGGCGAAATAATCTCCGATAGAAAACGGGCGCTGTTCGCCCAGCGCCCGTTGGAATCTTCTGAGGTAAGACGCTTACTTGTTCATCGCGCCCTTGATGAGGGCCACGACAATCGTGAGCACCGCACCGCCGATGCCGCCGCCAGCGACATCCTGGATGATCGCGCCAATGTCCAGGCCGCTTGCGGCAGCGCCCGCTGCCGCATCGGTAGCCACGGCGCCGCCACCAAGTATCATGTCAAGAATCCAGCCGCCGCCCACTCCACCAATAGCACCTGCAATCGTATTGCCCGTGGTGCCGAGACTCTTGTCAGGCAATGCCTTGCCTGCAGCATTGCCGCCGACGGCACCGATGATGAGTTGGATAATAAGCGAAGTAATGTCCATTATGGTTCCCCCTTTGTGGACGATCACTGGCTCACTGCCAGTAGGCAAATATAACAGGATTTGAATGACAACTCAAAGTCTGAAAACCAGGCCTTCACCTTTTGGAATGGGCCAAAAACTTCAGTAGGCGTTTTCGCTTTTGAGCAGGGCGAAGGGCGTGCGCATCAGGATCTTCACATCGAACATCAACGACCAATGGTCAATGTAATCCAGATCATGTTTCACCCGCTGTTCAATTTTTTCGCGCGTATCGGTCTCGCCGCGCCAGCCGTTGATTTGTGCCCAGCCGGTAATTCCGGGGCGCACCCGGTGGCGGGCGAAATAGCCATCCACCACCTGCTCGTAAAGCGTATCGGCGGCTTTGGCCTGGGTGGCATGCGGGCGCGGTCCGACAAGCGAAAGCTGGCCGGTTAACACATTGAATAATTGAGGCAATTCATCAAGCGAAGTCTTGCGGATAAATCGGCCAACGCGCGTTACACGGGGATCGCCCTTGCTCACCAGCGTTGTCGCATGCGCGTCGCAGCGATTTGCATACATCGAACGGAATTTGAAAACCTCGATCAATTCGTTGTTGAAGCCGTAGCGCTTTTGCTTGAAGAGAACAGGACCCTTGCTCTCCAGTCTGATGGCAACGGCAACAGCAAGCATCACCGGCGCCAGAACGACAATTGCCGTACTCGCGATGGCGCGGTCAAAAACATTCTTGAGAAACAGACCCCAGCCCATCAGCGGCCGGTCAAACACCGCAAGCAGGGGCAGGCGGCCGATATAGGTATAGGCCTTGGAGCTGAATTTCAGGCTCGAGGCCTTGCCACTGATTCGGATATCAACCGGCAATTCCCACAGCCGCTTCAGGATGTAGAGAAGGCGCGCTTCCGCCGAAAGCGGAATGGCCACGATGATGAGGTCAACCCGGTTGTTGCGGGCATAGGTCGCAAGGTCGGTGATTGTTCCGATTTTCTTATGGTCGTGATTGGGTGTGGCGCTCCGAACCTCATCGCGATCATCAAACAGGCCGATGACTTCAATTTCCAGATCGCGCGACGCCTCAAGGACATGGAGCGCATCGTCCGCAACCCGTCCGCCGCCAACAATGGCGATGCGTTTGCGAAACCGTCCCTGGCTTGCAATGGGTCGGGCCCAGACCTGCGCCGCCAGGCGGCTGAGTGCGAGATGCGCGGTGACAACCAGCGTCCAATAAATGAACGATGGCGCTTCCAGGGGAATGAGAAAATAATCAAGCGATTTATAGGCCGCAGCGCCCGCGATAATGACCGCCGCGGCGGATTTCAGAAAGGTCCAGCCCCCGTTTACCAGGGCGGACGCCTTGTAAAGACCGAGATCGCGCAGCAGCAGCAGGCAAAGAAACGTCAATGCGAGGGAGAAGAATGCAATGATCGAAGTCCCGTTCGGGGCGTCTGGCCGGCCTGCAAAAGTGGCCGTATAGAACATCGCGGTGGCAAAGAAGACGGTAAAGTCCATGGCCTTCAAAAGGCGTTGCACCACTTCATCATCGACATATCTTGAGGCTGTCTTGGCCGCCACCAGCGTCATTGTCCCAACTCTGCACTTGACTGTTATTGCCTCTTTGCAATGCAAATTCGAAGCCAATGGCTAAAAATTGCTGAAAATGCAGGCTATTGTCCGGTATTAGGACGCCGTTAACCTTTACGATTGGTTACTTCAGCGGAAATAGCGGCTCCGCAACGCCGTGAACCCCCGGTTTGATCGCGAAAAGATCGCCGGACTGCGGCCACAGCTCCAGGGCGTCAGGGCTCATCCCATCCCGTGCCGTTGTCACATAGAGGGTGGCAAGGTTCTCGCCGCCAAAACCCACCGTTGTGACATGGGGGGCGGGCACCTGAATATGGCGAAGCCGGAAACCGGCATTTGAAAACTGGGTTATCCGCGCGCCTCCCCAATGGGCCACCCAAAGATTGCCCTCGGCATCAACCGTTAATCCATCGGGCATGCCTTCCTCTTGCGTATAGGAAATCAGCACGCGGCGGTTGCGGGGCATGGGATCATCCCGGGAAATGTCATAGGCAAAGGTTTTCTTGCCCACGCTGTCGTTGAAATACATGATCTTGCCATCGAGCGAAAAGGCCGGTCCGTTGGAAACCGCAAACCCCACATCGCCGAGGAAGCACTTGCCATTTGGCAGCACGCACCAGAGGGCGCCACGCGCATCGGTCTCCTTGGCGTGGGAACTGCCGACCCAGAGCCGCCCAAAACGATCCGTCTTGCAGTCATTATAGATAATGGCGTCCCGGTCCTGTTCCGGCCGCGCAAAAATCTTGGTGGCCCCGGTCTTGATGTTCAGAGTGGACAGGCCTTGGGGATGGCTGACAATCAGAAGCTTGGGATTGGTGGTGGCGACAATGGCCCCCAGCGGGGCTTTCAGGGCAATGTCGCGAACCAGCGTTTCACCTTTGGCAGGGTCATGGATAAAGAGTTTCGGATCATAAAGATCGATCCATAAAAGCCGCTTCGATGCCGCATGCCAGATCGCCGCCTCGCCCAATTTGTTCGCTGCCTGATAGACATTCCGCAAAGCTGACATGTGTTTCCCCTGAGCCGTTGCGGGACACTTTAACTGCAAACTTCAAATCAGGCCATATTCTGGACCAAGGCAATTGCAATTGGTCTTGGCTTGACTCGAGGCTTCGTCCCGCAGTCTGCGCGCTGGCAGGTTCAGGATTGAGAGTTTGACAGATACTCCAAATCGGTGGCGGCGTTATGCCGCAGTGGGATGAGCGGCCCCTGCGGCTGGACAAGTTTGCGGTGGAAGATGCGGCCCATGGCTTTTCGGCCTTCACCAGTCCAGCCGATCCGAAACCCGGAGTCTCCATAAAGGCGGGGCGGATTGCCAGCATGGACGGCGTGCTGGTCCATGACTTCGACATGATCGATGAATTTATCGCCCGCCACCACCTTGATCCCGACATTGCCCGGGAAGCCATGGCGATGGAGTCAGGTGAGGTGGCGCGCATGCTGGTCGACATGAATGTGCCGCGCGAGCAGCTGGTCCGCCTCGCTCATGGCATGACCCCGGCAAAACTGGCCGATGTTGTCTCCCGTCTCAATGCGCTGGAAATTGCTTTCGCCTATTCCAAGATGCGGGCCCGCAAAACTCCCGGCAACCAGGCCCATGTGACCAATGCCAAGGATGATCCCTTGCAGCTTGCCGCCGATGCGGCAACCGCCGTTGCCTTCGGCTTTGATGAAATTGAAACCACCATGCGGGTGTCGCGCAATGCCTGGTCCAATGCCGTGGCCTGCGCCGTGGGCAGTGCCGTTGGCCGCTGGGGCACGCTCTTCCAGTGTTCCAGCGAAGAGGCCGAGGAACTTCGCATCGGCATGGCGGGCTTCACCTCCTACGCCGAAACCGTTTCCGTCTACGGCACGGAAAAAACCTTCATCGATGGCGATGACACGCCATGGTCGAAAGCCTTCCTCGCGGCGGCCTATGCCTCGCGCGGCATCAAGATGCGCTGCACTTCCGGCGCCGGTTCCGAATTGCTCATGGGCTTTCATGAATCAAAGTCGCTGCTCTATCTCGAAGCGCGCTGCCTCTGCCTGCAGCGCGGCATGGGCGCGCAAGGCACGCAGAACGGCGGCATCGACGGCGCGCCACTGACCGCGACAATTCCCGGCGGCATCCGTGAATTGATGGCGGAAAATCTTTTGGCCGTCTGGCTCGATCTGGAATGCGCTTCCGGCAATGACGCGCGCTCAACTGAATCCGAAATTCGTGTCGGCGCAAAAATCCTGCCCTTCCTGATCTCCGGCTCCGATCTCATCTGCTCCGGCTTTGGCTCCATCCTCGCCTATGACAATTCCTTCAATCCATCGCTCATCAATGGCGAGGAGATGGAAGACTTCCTCGTGCTGCAGCGCGACTTCGAAGCCGATGGCGGATTGACACCGCTGCCCGAGGAACGCGCTCTGGATTTGCGCAGCCGCGCCGTTGAAGCCATTGCCGCCGTGTTCGAGGAATTGGGCCTGAGCACGCCCACCGCTGACATGAAGCAAAGCGTAGTGGTGGCTTCCGGTTCCGATGAAACCCGAAGCTACACCCCGCGCGACGTGGCCAAGATCAGCGAGGCCATCAAGGAGCGTGAGATTACCGTGATCGAGGTGATCAAGGCCTTGGTGAAGCGCGGCTTTGCCGACGAAGCGCAGAACCTGCTGAACCTCGTGAAGCTGCGCGTCTCCGGCGATTACCTGCAAACCTCCGCCATGGTGCGGAAAGGAAAAGTCGTCAGCGCCGTGAATGATCCCAATACCTATCTTGGCCCCGGCACCGGCTACCGCGTGTCCGAAGAACGCCGGCTTGAACTCAATTCCATCCGCGACGTGCTGGACCAGAAGGAAGTGCTGCGCCAGGAAGCCCTGCATGAAAAGGATGAAGCCAAACGCATTCAGTACCGCGTCAAGGGCCCAGCCGGGCAGGGGACGGACAAAAAGGAAGTGGTGATCGGCATCAGCCCGGCCTTCGGCTTGAACCTGTTCCAGACCACGGCGGGCCATCGCCTCTCCGATGTTCTCAAAGGCATGATCGAGGCGATTGAGAAGCGCGGCCTCAAGGCCCGCATCGTGCGCTTCAAGCATACAGCTGATACTTCATTTCTCGGCATCTCGGCGGCAACACTTTCCGGTTCGGGCATTGGCATCGGCATTCAGGCCAAGGGAACCGCCGTCATTCACAGCCGTGACCGCTTACCCCACAACAATCTCGAACTCTTTTCCAACGCGCCCATCACCAAGCTCGAACACTACAGGGGCTTTGGTGCCAATGCGGCGGCCTATGCCCTGGGCGAAATGCCTGAACCCGTGGTGGTGCCGACCCGCGGTGAAGCCATGGGCTCGCGCTACCACGCCCGCGTGGCCTTGATCTATGCCATTGAAACCGGATTGACCGCCGAAGGCGCGGCACCCGAAGAAATCGACGTGAAATTCACGGGCGCAAAATCATGACCATAAAGCTCACTATCGCCGACTATCCCCTGGCGGAAACCAGAAGCGACAAGATTCGCGGCCAACGCGGCAAGTCCCTCGATGACATTACCTTGGACGCTGTCATGGCGGGCGAAGGTGACCATGGAGGATCTGCGCATCACGCCGCAGGCCCTTGCCGACCAGGCCGAAATTTCCCGCGCCGCGAAACGCCCGACCCTGGCGCTTAATTTTGAACGCGCCGCCGAACTGGTGGACGTGCCCCAGGATTTCATCATGAGTTCCTATGAGATGCTGCGCCCCGGCCGGGCAAAATCCAAGGAACAGCTTCTGGAAGTCGCTAAGAACATTTCGCCAGACCTACAAGGCCGAGCGCATGGCAAAATTCATCGAGGAAGCCGCCGACGTCTATGAACGCCGCGGCCTTTTCACCTACCGCTTTTAGGAATTCCTCATGTCGTGGAAAACCAACTACCGTTCGATCTACTATGAAGGTGCTCCCGAGCCTGACGATCTCGTCCTGCCAGCCAAGGAAACAGCCCTTCTCGTCATCGACATTCAGAACATCTATCTGGAACGGCCTGACCGCGCCAAGCTTTCCAAAGCCGAACAGGCCCGCTTTGACGCCTGGACTCCCTTTCACGAGCGCATGCACAACCAGGTTATTCCCCGCACGGCGGAGCTGCTGAAGCTCTGCCGCGCCAATGGCATTGAATGTCTCTTCGCCCGCATTGCAACCCACACGCTAGATGGCCGCGAGCGCTCGCTTTCGCAAAAGATGCCGGGCTGGAACAATCTCCTGCTGCCGAAGAATGAAAAGCCGTCACAACTGGTGGCCGAGCTGGCGCCCGGTGGGTGATGAAATCGTCGTGACCAAGACGACCGATTCAGCCCTCACCGGCACCAATTTACGGCTTATCCTGCATAATCTCGGCATCAAGAACGTAATCTGCGCCGGCATCTTCACCGACCAGTGCGTGTCCTCAACCGTGCGCAGCCTGGCCGACGAGAGCTATAATGTGGTGGTGGTGGAGGATTGCTGCGCTGCGGGATCTGATGCTCTGCACCACAAGGAACTTGAAATCATCAACATGATTTACTGTCACGTCGTCTCAAGCCAGGAGCTCAAAGCCATGATGCGGCTGGAGTAGCAGCCTTGCTGCGATTGGCTATTTACTCACGCGATAAAATTGTGCTCAATTTCCGCCTGGAATTTGCCTGAAAAGACCTAAGCCAAAAAAATCCAAAATAGTGAACAGGGAGAAAGACATGGCGAATAGCAATAAGGTTTCACGTCGCAATTTCATGCAACAATCAGCCCTTTGGGCCGCCGCCTTTGCAGGTGGCGGATCACTGGTCCCCACCATGGCCTCAGCGGCACGCGAGAAGGAACTCAACATCCTGTGCTGGGAGGGCTACAATTCCGCCCAGGTGCTCGATCCGTTCCGCTCGTCAACCGGGGCCACGGTGAAGGCCGAGTCCCTCACCAATGATCCCACCATGATCAACCGGCTCCGCGCCGGCGAGACCAACGTCTGGGACCTGATCAACGTCAACAATCCCTGGGCCCGCAAGGTCATGGCGCCGGAAAAGCTGATCAAGCCGCTGGACACGGCAAGATTCGAGCCTTTCTTCGACAAGATGATGCCGGCCTTCAAGCCGCCCTATAAATGGGCCATGGACGATGCAGGTGTCGAACTGCTCGGCATGTGCCAGCGCTTTGGGCCCTACAGCTTCGTGGTCAACACCGACAAGGTGAGCCGCGCCACCGCCGAGGACCAGGGCTGGAATCTGTGGAACGATCCGGCCAACGACAAGAAATATGGCATCCTCGAATCCGACGACTGGAACGTCTTCTGCCTTTGCTGCATCGCCGGTTTTGATCCGTTCAAGGTTCACAGCGACGAGGAAGTGGCGAAATTCACCGAAACCGCAAAGCGCGTGTTCAAGGGCGCCAAGGTGGTGGGCGACATCGCCACGATGAACCAGTCGCTGATCGCGGGCGAGATCGATTTCCATCTCACCGGCGGCACCTATTCGGCTTCGCCGGCGCGCGCCGATGGGCATCCCGAAATCCGCGGCGTCACGCCCAAGTCGGGACCGATGGCGGGCGGCAAGGGCGGAATCTCCTGGATTGAAATGACCTCGCAGGTGAACAATCCACAACCTTTCGCCCCTTGCTTCGCAGATTCCTCGAATATGTGCAGGCGCCGGACGTGGCCCATACCGTTGCTTTCGCTGAAGGCACCTTCAATCCGGTGGCACAGATGGCCAATCCCGATTGCTTCAAGCTCTTCACCAAGGAAGAGCTCGACGCGATCCAGTGGGACAGCCTTGAGGAGGAGATGGCGGCGCTCCGTCGAGTACGACATCGTGCCTGACTACGACAAGCTGCTCGACATCATGACGGCGGCCAAGCGCGAAGCCTCTGGCGGCTAGAACGAGGCTACGCCTATAATAACGGCAGCCCCCGCATAAGAATGCCGGGGCTGCCGCATGGTTTTATCAGAGGCATCTCACACCCATGGCTGTACGCCCGACGATCCTTTCGCTTAAATCCATTCGCAAGATTTTCGGCACGCTCGCCGCCGTTGACAGCATCGATCTTGATATCGGGGAGGGTGAATTCTTCACCATCGTCGGCCCTTCCGGATCGGGCAAGACAACGCTGCTGCGCATGCTGGCCGGCATGGAACAGCCGACGAGCGGCGACATCCTGCTGCGCGGCGAACGGATCAACGACGTTCCCGCCAACCGGCGGCCCACCTGCATGGTGTTTCAGTCGCTCGCCCTGTTTCCGCATCGCACGGTGGGCGAGAACATCGAGTTTTCCCTAAAGATCAGGGGCGAAGCCAAGGACAAGCGCAAGGTGCGCGCCCTCGAACTGATGGATCTTCTGCGATTGCCGCAATCCTACTATGGCAAGAACGTGATGAAATGTTCCGGCGGCGAGCGCCAGCGCGTGGCGCTGGCCCGGGCCCTGGCCTATGATCCGCAGATCCTGTTCTTCGACGAGCCCCTGTCGGCCATCGATTACAAGCTCCGCAAGACGCTGGAAAAGGAACTGAAGGACATTCACCGCGAGACGAAGAAAACCTTCGTCTACATCACCCATTCGCTGGAAGAGGCGATGGTGATGAGCGACCGGATCGGCGTGATGCGCGAAGGCAAGCTCGTGCAGGTGGGCAGCCCCCATGAAATCTACAGCTCCCCCACGACCCGCTTCGTCTCCGAATTCATCGGCGACGTGAATGTCATTCCCGTCGATGTGGCCGCCGGCGGCCTGCTCAAATCCGCAACCGTCAAAGGCCCGTTGAAGGGCCCCGTGCCCCCCAAAGGGTTCACCTCTGGCCACTTGGTGATCCGGCCAGAATTCCTGCGCTTCATCGGCAAGGCCTCAGAAGCCGATAATTCCGTGTCGGGCCGTCTCTACAATGAATATGCCCTGGGTTCGCGCATCCAGTACCAGGTGCGCGTCGGCGAGCGGGTTTTCATCGTAGAAAAACTGCGCCAGCAGATGTTCACCGGCAAACTCGATGACGAAGTCCGCATCGGCTGGGACGCCAAGGACAGCATTCTGGTGACCGACTGATGCGCAGGCTTTTACAATTGGGGCAGGGCGAGAAGGCGGCAATTCCGCTGTTGCTGTTCCTGTTGGTTGGCTTCGCCGCACCGCTGCTGGCCGTCATCTGGTTCAGTTTCATGCCGGCCCGCACATTTTCGCTGTTTGCGGCACCAGGACTCGCGAACTACACCACGATCTTCGAGAGCACGAGCTACATTTCCTTCCTCTGGTCGCTCGGCCTCGCGGCGATCACCGTCATCCTGCTGGCGCTCATCTGCTATCCCGTTGCCTATGGCCTCGTGCGGGTGTTCGGCAAATGGGCGATGCTGCTGACCCTGCTGTTCACCATTCCGCTGTTTGTTTCCGAAAACATCCGCCTCTATGGCTGGATCCTGTTCCTGATCAAGAACGGCGTGCTGCTCGGCTCGCTCAAATCCATGTTCGGCCTGGAGCTTGAAAGCATCCTGTTCACCCGCACCGCCATCCTGCTTGGCATGGTCTATGTCTATCTGCCCTTCATGCTGTTTCCCCTGACGCTCGGCATCAGCATGGTGCCGCGCGAAACCCGCGATGCTGCCTTCGATCTCGGCGCTTCGCGCTGGCAGGTGTTCAAGGAGATCGAATTGCCGCTGTCCATGCCGGGCATCGTCATCGGCTTCCTGCTGACTTTTGTTCTGGCGGTGGGCGCCATTGCCGAGGCCAAGGTCATGGGCGGCCAGCGGATCATTCCCATCACCCATGATATCGAGATCGCCTTCACCTATGCGCAGAACTGGCCGCTGGGCGCCGCCCTTGCGGTGCTGCTCATGCTGGTCGTCGGTATTCTCGTTCTGCTGGCGCTGCGCCGTTTTGACCTCGACCGTTTCCTGGGGCGGAGATAAGCCATGGAAACAAAAGGCCAGCGCATCCGCCACGCCCTCATCACCGCCTGGACCCTGGCGGTGATCGTGTTCCTCTATCTGCCCACCGTGTGCATCACGATCGCCTCGTTCACCGCCAGCCGCTATTTCCAGTTTCCGATGGCGAAATTCGGCCTCGACTGGTGGGACAAGACCTTCAACTCGATTGAGATCCGGCAATTGCTATCGACTTCCATCAGCATCGCCCTGTGCGTGACTGTCATTGCCGTGATGCTCGCCTTCTTCGGCGCGCTGGCCTTCGCGCGCTACGACTGGAAAGGGCGCTCCATCTACCAGAAGCTCATCCTTCTGCCGATCTTCTTTCCGCAATCGGTGCTGGGCCTTGCCCTGCTGCTCTGGTTCAACATGCTCGGATTGCAACTGTCCTGGATGACCGCGGTTTTCGCCCATCTCGTCTGGATTGTGCCCGTGGTCACCCTCGTCATCTCCATCCAGGTCTACAGTTTCGATCCGGCGCTCGAAGAGGCGGCCTTCGACCTCGGTGCCACGCGCTGGCAGGTGCTGAGGGAAGTGACCTTGCCGGTGCTGTTCCCCGGACTTCTTCTCGGGCGCACTTTTTGCCTTTCTTTTGTCCTGGGGAAATTTCCCCCTGTCGCTTTACACCACCGGTGCCGATACGACCGTGCCGGAATATCTCTATGCCAAGATGGTTGCCGGCTACACGCCGGGCGTGCCCGTGCTCGGCACCGTGTCCACCATCGGCGCCGCATTCCTGCTGATCGGCGGCTACGGTCTCATCCTCGCCATGCGCCGGGCCCGCCAGTCCGCTACTGAATAACAAGGGAGTAGTCATATGTCCGCATCGCTCAAAGGCCGTTCCGTGGTGGTCACCGGGGGCTCCAAAGGCATCGGCAAGGGCATTGCCCGGGTCTTTGCCGGGGCTGGCGCCAAGGTCGCCATTCTTGCCCGGAACCTGAAGGACGCCAATGCCTGTGCCGCCGAAATCGGCCACGGGGCCTTTGGCCTGAGCGGCGATGTGACTTCGCTCTGCCAGCATGGAAGCGGCGCTGAAAACCATTGCGGCGAAAAATGGCGGGATCGATGTGCTCTGCGCCAATGCCGGAATTTTTCCGCCCGCACGGTTGGAAGACATGACATCCGAGCAATGGGACGAAGTTATCGACACAAATCTCAAGGGCACCTTCCACTCGGTCAAGGCAGCCATTCCCTATCTGAAAAAATCCGATCAGGGGCGGATCGTGATTACCTCATCGATCACCGGCCCCGTAACCGGCTTTCCCGGCTGGACCCATTACGGCGCCTCCAAGGCGGGCCAGCTTGGCTTCATGCGCACCGCCTGCATTGAGCTCGCCAAATATGGAATCACCGTGAATGCCGTGATGCCCGGAAACATCGTCACCGAAGGCCTGGCCGGCATGGGCGAGGAATACCAGAAATCCATGGCCGCTTCCGTGCCCCTGAAGCGCCTGGGCCATGTCGATGACATCGGCCACGCCGCCCTCTACTTCGCCTCGAAGGAAGCGGCCTATGTCACGGGGCAAACCATCATCGTCGATGGCGGGCAGATCCTGCCTGAGAGCCTGGATGCCCTGGCGCAGGCCTGATGCTTCGAGGCTCCCCGATCAAGTCCGGGGTCGCACCTCAGCATGAGGGTCATTCAATAGCCGTCACGCTGAGGTGCCCGGCATCGCCGGGATGACGATAGAGTAAAGTTCAGCCGAACTTGCTCAAATAGTTTTCACACAACCCCATGGTTCCCTCCGTATAGGGAAGGCCCATGGACTTGGCGAGGTCGGTTTCGGAATGCGAGCCGATCCATGCCACCAACAACAGCCGGCGCAGCATGACAAAAGTTGGAATCTCCGCCTCGTCTGCTTTGGGGAGTTCAATCACCCGGCGGTAACCCGTCTTCCAGGATTCAATTAGGTCCGGCACGTGGGGCTCGTGCTCATAGAATGAAACCGGTGTTGCCGCGTCATACATATACCAGCCAAAACCGCAGTCATCGAAATCGATGACCTTGACCTGGCCATTGTCGATCAGGAGATTGGCCAGCCGCAGATCGCAATGGATAAGGCCGAAGCGTTCGTTATCCTGTCCATAGGTGTTCAGGCGCTTGCCGATGAGATCAACCGTGCGGCCAAAGAGCTTTGCTTTTGCCGCATCAACCCCCATGCCATCGCGCCAGCGGCCCCAATGGGGCTTCTCTTCGCCAAGGCTCGTTTCAAAATCCCAGGTGTGGCGCTGAAACCATGCGGGACGTTTCCATTGACGCGCATGCAGATGCATGCGTGCCGTGACTTCGCCCAGCACCTCAAAAGGTTTTGACAGGTCTTCGCCAATACCGGGCTCCGCGCCCGTTTCCCAATCGGACAAAACCACATGGCGTGGCCGCTGCATCGCGGGGTGGGAAACCAGCTGAATGAGTTCGCCGTCGTTCCCTTTCACCGGACGTGGTGTGACGACCACTCCAGTGTTGCGCAAATCCATAAGCCATGAAAGTTCGGAAGCAATGGCAGTTTTTGAATGGTAGCCATCGCGGTGAATGCGCAGGGCCCAGCGCTGGCCGTTCGGCGCTTCAACCCTGTATGTTGCATTCTCGGAAAGATTGATCATCTCGACGGTCAAATGATGCGGCAGCGCATAGTTTTTTGTAGCGGTCCGCGCCAGTTCCAGGAGCGCCTCTAGTTGCTCATGATGGGGCAAATGATCGAAATCCGTCACGCAGTCTATCCCTAGCCGTCCCGTCCTTCGATTGATGCCAGAATCTCTTCAATCCGCGCAAGGCCCCGTTGCACATTTTCCGTCGTGCCGGACATGTAAAGGCGCCCCGCCGCCCCAATCATCTGTACGTCCACTAGGGTTAGCCCTGGAGCCACTTTTTCTGCTTCATTTGCTGCAATGGCAGCATAGAGGGCAGGGACCATCTCACAGATCAGCAGGGTTTCACCGGGCAGTATCATGGAGGCTTGCCGGTTGCGATTGATAATGACGGCGTGTTGATCTGCCACATCTTCAATGACGTCCGTATACAGGATCTTCGGCTTCAGTTGCTCGCCCGCATTGAGGCCCAGGCCCTTCAATATTACGTCACCCGCCAGCAATAGCTTATCCTTGTCTCTGCCGTGGATTTCTAGAATGCCGAACTGCCGTTCCACGAACAGGATGCCTGGTTCCAGATCGGGATCAGCCTTGAGGGCCAGGTCAATTACCCTCTCAATCATCAGGCCGGGAGCGACCTCGATGATCAGCGCATGCTGGCCCGCATAGGGCGGGTAACCGCGCGCCCGCGTGGGCGTGCCGAGATAGGCGGCAAATTGCGGCTGTAGGCTTTCAAGCGTGAGAAAGACCCGCAAGTCGCCTTTCGCAGGCTTGCGATCACGAACCACGTCTAAGACTTTCTTTATTTCGCCATGCCTGAGGTGAAATGCTTTGACACATCCGCGTGCGGACGCGGGATCACGTGAACCGAAACCAGCGTGCCAATCTGGCCCGCAACTTCAGCTCCCGCTTCTGTGGCAGCTTTTACCGCGCCCACATCGCCGTTGATGATGACAGCAACGAGACCATCACCCACTTCTTCGCGGCCAATGATCGTGACATTTGCGGCCTTCACCATGGCATCAGCAGCAGCCAGTGCCGCCACATATCCTTTGGTCTCAACCATTCCAATTGCATTGTTCGACATCTTCTACTCCTGTGGTTTATGTGTTTCGTTACTTCTTCTTTTCCGAGGACTCATCGATGGAGCCGATAATCAGCGCATCGACAGGTGGTGCCTTGCCCGGAAACCATGCGGCGGCAACGGAACCGGTTGCCACCATGACCCTCTCGCCATCGCCGCATCCCAGCGGATCAAAGGCGAGGAGTTTCGTTGACGAGTCGTCAACCTGGACCTCAAGAATGGAGCCCGTTGGAACTTCGCCGAGTTTCTTCGTGGACCAGATGCGGCCCGTGACCGTTGCCTTGAGCATCAGCGTCTCCTTTCAATTTTCAGACCAAGTTTGCGGGCCCTGTCGCGGGCCAGCGGCGTAAGAACGGCAGTGGAACCCAGAACGAGAGTTCCTTTTGCTGCCAGACTTGAAATTTTTTGCTCGGAGATGACCCCTTCGAGAATGTCACCGGCGCTTGTGGAAACCGGTGCAGTCTGCGCAAGGGTGAAGCGCAGTTTCCCGGCACGGACAGTTTCAATGACACCGGGGCTCGAAAGGCGGGCGATAAAGGCCTGCAGATCCGCGTCGCTGCCGATGCGCACAGCTTCAGTGCCCTGTTTTGGTGCCGCACGATTGGCCATGGCTTCCTTAAGCACTTCCCGTACCAGGCCACGCAGTTCTTGTGAGGTTTCAGGCTTCATAATTCCAAGACCTGCTCGGCGGCACCGGCCGCGGCTTTCACTTCCGATTCCGTTCCTGAGAGATAAAGTCTGCCCGTGGCCCCGATCATGCGGTAATCAACGATTTTGATATTGGCTGCTTTTTCCGCCGCATTGGACGCCAGAATGGCATAGGCGGCAGGCTCCGTTTCCAGAACGAACAGCGTTTCACCGGCCAAGACCATAGAGCCACCCTTATTGCGATTGATCAGGAAGGCATGATTAGGATCAATCCGCGTGATGATTTTTGAGGCAAGGATTTTGGGCGGTATGGCATCGGACGAATTTTTTCCAAGTGCCGCAAGCACCGCTTCTGCGGAGGCCTTCACGGCCGCGATATCGCGGGAATGGATTTCGAGGTAGCCGAATTGCCGCTCGACGACAAGAATGCCGCCCTGCACGTCAGCCTCTTTCAAGGCGATGTCGGTGAGGGCCTCGATATCAAGTCCCGGAGCCACTTCAATAATTTGCGCTGCCATATTCCGGCGCGGCAGGGAACCTTTGATCCAAGAGCCAAGATAGCACATAGTCTGCGGCTGCAGCTGGTCCAGGAAGATGAATGAGCGAAGCGTTGCCATAACTATGCCGCGAGAACCGCTTTCAACTCCTCCAGGATAATTTTACGAAGTTCGCGGCGCAGCTCATCGGTTTCCGGATTGCTGACGACAAGGGATGCAGCAGGCTTCGTGGCCTTCGGCAAGTTGAGGGGGTCAAGTCCCGAGAAATTTCCAAAGGTTTCGCCGGCATCCTTGTTGTAGGCAATGCGCGAATATTGCATGAGGTGTTGTGGCGTAAGATTATCGCCGAGAGATGAGCCGCCAACAAAGCCTGTGCCAATAGTCATCGATGGTCCGAGATTTGTTTCATAGCCAGCGGCACCAAGCGAGCATCCGGCATTGACTGCCATGCGAAGCGCGGGGAGGGCGGCAGCGAAGGCCATGATATTAGTCTCGCTCTTCGAATGTATGGCAGCAGAATGGCCGCGGCCAGAATGGCGCATCATTGAACGCGCCGAAGCGATCGCCTGTTCAATATTGCTGACCCGCGCAAAAGCCAGCACCGGGCAAAGCTTTTCCCGCACCAGTTTTTCTTCCGGCTGCACCAGATCAACCGGAGTCACCAGAATTCTTGCGTTGCTTGCGGAGAAACCCGCTTCCTTGGCAATCGTGCTGGCATCCCTGCCGATCACGCCCACATTGAAGCCGGTATCCGTGAACAGCAATTGCCGCAGCTTCTGCGTTTCGTCAGCTGAACAGATGTGCGCACCTTCCGCTTTCAATGCGGCAAGGAACGTGTCCGCAATGCTGGTAAATGCCAGTACCGTGGATTCATTGGTGCAGAGAATGGAATTGTCGAAGGCTTTGGAGTTCACAATGCGCTTGGCGGCAAGCTTCATGTCCGCCGTGTCATCAACCAGAACCGGCGCATTGCCGGGCCCCACGCCGTAGGCCGGATTGCCGGAGCGATAGGCTGCCTTCACAACCGAAGGACCGCCCGTGGCGATAATCAGGTCAATGCGCTCATCGGCGATGAGTTTTTCAATGAGTGGAATATTGGGCTCTTCAAGCACCTGGATAATGCCGTCAGGTGCACCTGCGGCTTTCGCCGTTTCTGCCATCATGCGCGCTGCGTCCGCGCAACAGGCCTTGGCCCCGGGGTGGGGGCTCAGGATGATGGCATTCCTGGTCATCAGCGCAAGAAGTGTTTTGAAATAGACTGTCGCTACCGGGTTGGTGACGGGGATGATTGCGAAGATCACGCCGGCCGGGCGCGGCAGTTCAACAATTTTCTTGGCGGTGTCAATCCGGGGGCTCATGAAATCAGCGTTGGAATACAATTCCACGAGGCCCTTTGAGCAGGCTTCATTCTTCACACGTTTGTGGTCAACAACGCCCATGCCCGTCTCGCGCACCGCCCATTCGGCATAGTATTGCGCCTTGGCGTGTGCCGTTGAAGCAACTGCGTTAACAATGCGCTGGGTTGCCGTGCGGTCGAGCTTTTGAAACCGCGTAGCACCCCAGCGGGCCCGGTCCAGCATCATGCGGGCCTGCTCCAGGGCGGCATCAGGAACTTTCAACAGAGCTTCACTCATGACATGCTCCTCAATTTACTTTGTCTGCACTGCGCAACAATTCGCGCGCCCGCGGCATGGCCGCATCAAACCGGTCAAGGATTTCCTGGCACATGCCGGCACTCAGCAAAACGCCGGGCTTCCATTGCAACACCCGCTTGTCGAGCGAGGAAAAAATCGCCCAAACGCCATGCTCATAAAGCGCCCGCGAAGCCGATACGGCTCCCTCGGGGTGATTGAATTCAAGACCGAGGATCACGCCTTTCTGGCGCACTCCAGTGAAGATATCGCCATGGCGTTCCATCATCTCCTGCATGCCGGACCGGAAGAAATCAGTCACTGTATGCACATTGGCAATGGTCTCTTTCCGTAGCAGCATTTCAATGACCTTGTGGGCCACAATGCAGCCGAGTTCGGCGCCGCCCGAGGTGCTGATGTGGGCCGCGCCATCTTCATTCAACCATTCGCCGGTTTTCTCGTTCACCAGACAGGCGCTGATTGGGTAAAGTCCGCCGGAAAGTCCCTTGGCCGTCACCATTATATCAGGCTGAACCCCATAGGCCTGCCAGCCCCACATGGAACCGGTACGCATCAGGCCGGTTTGCACTTCATCGGCGATATACATCGCGCCGTATCTTTCACACAGGGCCTTGCAGGCATTTAGATAACCGTCCTTCGGCATGGGAAAGCCATAGGTGGCAGGAATCGTTTCCATGATCAGCGCCGCGCAATCATTGCCCTTGAGGGCTGTTTCCATGGCAGCAGTGTCATTGAAGGGAACCTGAATAAAAGTTTCAGGCTGGTCGCTGAGAAAAATCTTTGTGAAGCGGTCATCGCCCGTGGCAACGGACAGGCCCGAATGCCCGTGATAGCCCTTGATGATGGAAACAATCTTACGCCGCTTGGTGGCGTAGCGTGCGCTTTTGATAGCGATATCAACCGCCTCGGCCCCGCCGGGCGCAAACACCGCATATTTCATTCCAGGCGAAACTTTAATCAACGATTCGGCCAATGCTGCGCGCGCCACGGATGGGAACCAGTGATTGCCGATGTCGAAGTAGTCGAGCGCACCTTTCAGGGTTTCGACGAGTTCGGGATGGCGATGGCCGAGATTATAGGTGCCGCCATTGAGATGCAGATCGATGAGCCGGCGCCCGCTCATGTCGTAAAGGTAGTAGCCTTCGCGTCGATCAATGACCAGATCGATGCCCGCCTTTTGCCAGAACTTGGTCTTGTCCGGGTTCCAGTAGGTAATGGCTTTGTCAAAGAGTGCCTGTTTGGATTCGAACCGAAAATGGCCGTAATTAAACATTTGTGGCTCCTTCGGGCATTTATTGACCGACATCGAACAGATAGTGATGCAAGCACAGCATAAATATGTTGTCAAGTGGTCATTCTATGCCTAGATTGATCAAGAATTGTAGGAAGTCGCAAAGCTGTCATAGGAAGAGTGATGCCCAAGCCCGATTCCCGATTGAGCAAGAATGACCGCCAGGCGCGTATCGTGGCCGAACTGCGCGGAACCCCCACTTTGCGCGTGAACGAACTCGCGGATCTTCTCGTGGTTTCGACCGAGACCGTGCGCCGCGATCTTGCTGAACTTGCCGAACGCAGTCTGATCAACCGTACCTATGGCGGAGCCATGCGGCCCGTGAGCTTTGAGCCTGCCCTTGCCGAGCGTGAAGGCCTGATGGTGGCGGAACGCGAGCGCATTGCATCGGCAGCGGTGAAGCTTATTTCGTCTGGCGATATTCTCATGATTGGCGGCGGCGCAACGACGCTTCAATTTGCCCGGCGCGTCGCGGTGGAATGCAATCATCTGACCATCATCACCCATTCCTTTAGCATCGCCATGGTGCTTGCCTCCAATCCATCCCACAAAATCTTGATGCTGCCTGGCCAATATGATGGCCGCGAGGGTCTGATCCACGGGCCAGAGACGATTGATGCCTTGCAGCGCTTCCGCGCCAGCAAGGCAATTCTCGGCGCAAGCGGCATAACGGCCGAGGGCCCTAATGATGCAGGCGTAGGCCCGGGCCTGATCTATGGTGCCATGATGCGCAGGGCCTCAGAGACAATCATTCTGGTCGATCACACCAAATTTGACCGGCCGTCATTATCCGTTTACGGAGAATGGTCGACAAATATAACGTTGGTTTCCGATCAGACGCCGACCGATGATGTCGCTGCTGCACTCAAACAGGCGCATGTGAAAGTGATCAGCGCCTAAGATTCAGGATGTCCCATATTTCGTTAAAATGCGAGACGAGATAGTCGGGACCGTATTCTGCAACAGGCTTGGCGGTATATCCAAAAGTCACTGCTATGACAGGCACACCCGCGGCGCGCGCCGTCAAAATATCAACTTCGCTGTCGCCAACCATGATTGAATTTTTCGGCGTGACGCCCAGGCGTCTGACTGCTTCCAGGTAGGGGGCGGCGTCAGGCTTGCCGATGCCAATGGTATCAGGCCCGATTATGGCGCCAATAAACCGGCTGAGGTCCAAAGCATCGAGAAGCTGACGCGAAAGGCCTTCAGGCTTGTTGGTGCAGACGCCGGCCTTAATGCCGGAATCCGCCAGCCGCTTAAGCAACGCAACGGCGCCCGGGAAAATTTCACTCCGCTCTGCCGTGTGGCCTTCGTAATGGCGCAGGAATTCCGCGTGATAGTAAGTAAGCGATGCATCATCGATGGCGTCTCCGGTGGCGGCCACGCCGCGCTCGATCATAATCCTGGCGCCACGCCCCACAAAAGTGCGCACTTCCGGCATGGTGATGGGCCGCCGCCTGAGCAGCGAAAGCACGTGGTTGGTAGCCGCCATAAGATCAGGTGCCGTGTCCACCAGGGTCCCATCCAGATCAAAAACCACGGCCTTAATCGTCATGTGTTCCCCACAAATCTGGCATGTTTGAGTAGTCTTGAACCTTGTGCTATCACGCCGCCAACTTGAAGTGGAGAGTGCTATGGATATTCGTAAAACGCAGGCCCTGCGCGACATACTGAAGGACAAGTCGCTGCTCAAGGACAAATGCTATATCGACGGCAAATGGCTGTCGGCGGCAAAATCCATCGATGTGACCAATCCGGTCAATGAGAGCGTCATCGGCTCCGTTCCCAAGCATGGGGCGCGGCCGAAACCAAGCAGGCCATCGAAGCCGCCGAAAAGGCCCAGAAGGATTGGGCCAGGAAAGACCGCCAAGGAACGCGCCGGCCATCCTGCGCAAATGGTTCACCCTGATGATGGAAAACCAGGAAGACCTGGCCCAGATCATGACGGCGGAGCAGGGCAAGCCGCTGGCCGAATCGCGCGGCGAAGTCGCCTATGGCGCTTCCTTCATCGAATTCTTCGCCGAAGAGGCCAGCCGCATCTATGGCGAGACCATTCCCTCGCCCTTTGCCAATGGCCGCATGGTGGTGATCAACCAGCCGGTGGGCGTCGTGGCGGCGATCACGCCGTGGAACTTCCCCAATGCGATGATCACCCGCAAGGCGGGGCCGGCCTCGCCGCCGGCTGCGCCTTCGTCTGCAAGCCCGCTACGGAAACGCCGCTTTCGGCCCTTGCCATGGCCGAACTGGCGCACCGCGCCGGAATTCCGGCTGGCGTGTTCTCCGTGATCACCGGATCGGCCCGCGAGATCGGCGCCGAGATGACTGGAAACCCGATCGTCCGCGCCCTGACCTTTACGGGCTCGACCGAAATCGGCCACCTGCTGATGGCGCAATGCGCCCCGACCATCAAGAAGGTCGGCCTTGAACTCGGCGGCAATGCTCCCTTCATCGTCTTCGATGACGCCGATCTCGATGCCGCCGTTGCCGGCGCCATGGCTTCGAAATACCGCAATGCCGGGCAGACCTGCGTCTGCGCCAACCGCATTCTCGTGCAGGAAGGCGTTTACGACAAATTCGCCGAGAAGCTTGCCGAGGCCGTGAAGAACCTGAAAGTGGGCGACGGCGTTGAGGCAGGGCGTCACAACCGGCCCGCTGATCAATAAGGCCGCCGTCGCCAAGGTGCAGGAGCACATCGCCGATGCGGTCAGCAAAGGCGCCAAGGTTGTGGTCGGCGGCAAATCCATGGGCGGCAATTTCTTTGAGCCGACGCTCCTGCGCGACGTGACAGCCGACATGGCCGTTGCCCGCGAGGAAACCTTTGGCCCCGTGGCGCCGCTGTTCCAATTCAAGACGGAAGAAGAAGCCATCGCCATGGCCAACGACACCGAATTCGGCCTCGCCTGCTATTTCTACACGCGCGACATCGGCCGCGTCTGGCGCGTCGCCGAAGCGCTCGAATATGGCATGGTGGGCATCAATGAAGGCATCATCTCGACCGCGGAAGCGCCTTTCGGCGGCATGAAGCAGTCGGGCATCGGCCGCGAAGGCTCGCACCACGGCGTGGAGGAATATCTCGAGATGAAATACATGCTGATGGGCGGCCTCGGTAAGTGACGCCAGATCAAATGAAGAAAGCGGCCGCGATCGAGGCGCTCAAATTCGTCAAGCCCGGCATGAACATTGGCCTGGGCACCGGCTCGACAGCCAATCATTTCATCGAGGCGCTCGGCGAAAAGGTGAAGGAAGGGCTGGACATCAGGCGTTCCGACATCCAGAGGCTTCGCAAGGCCCTGGCCGAGAAGCTTGGCATCACGCTCACCAATCTCGACGTCAGACCCGCAGCTCGATCTCACCGTCGACGGCGCCGACGAAATCGATCCCGAATTTCGTCTGATCAAGGGCGGCGGCGGCGCGCTGTTGCGCGAAAAGATCGTGGCTTCATCGTCGCGCATGATGATGGTGATCGCCGATGAATCGAAGCGGGTCGAGAGGCTCGGCAAGTTTCCCTTGCCCGTCGAAGTCGTGCCCTTCGGCGTCAAGGCCACGGCCTTCAAGATCGAACGGGCCTTCACGCATCTGAAGCTTGATGCCACGATGGTCGTTGCGGCGTGCAGCGACGGCAAGCCCTTCGTCACCGACAACGGCAATCTCATTCTCGATTGCGCGATTGGTGAAATTCCCGAGCCGGCGAAAGCTGGCACGCTCTGCTGCAAAGCATCCCGGGCGTCGTCGAAACATGGGCTGTTCATCGGCATTTGCGGCATCGTGCTCATGGGCACGCCCAAGGGCGTGATCGAGTTCAAGCGCGGATGACCGCCTTCGACTACGATCTCTTCGTCATCGGCGCGGGCTCCGGCGGCGTTCGGGCGGCGCGCGTTGCGGCAAAGCATGGCGCGAAGGTTGCCGTGGCGGAGGAATACCGCGTCGGCGGCACCTGCGTCATCCGCGGCTGCGTGCCGAAAAAGCTTTTGGTCTATGCCTCCAAATATGCCGAGGAATTCGAGGACGCCGTCGGCTTCGGCTGGACCAGCGAGAAGGTGTCCTTCGACTGGGCAACGCTGATCGCCAACAAGGACAAGGAAATCGACCGGCTCAACAAGGCCTATATCCGCAATCTCGAAGCGGCCGGCGCCGAACTCATCATGGGGCGCGCCGAGATTCGCGGACCGCCACACGGTTCGCCTTGGCGATCGGGCAAGAAATCACTGCCAAGTATATTCTCATCGCCACGGGTGCGGCGCCCTTCATCCCGCGCCATTTGCCCGGCCATGAACTGGCGATCACCTCCAACGAGGCCTTCCATCTCGAAAGACTGCCGCGCCGCATCTGCATTGTCGGCGGCGGCTATATTGCCGTCGAGTTCGCCGGAATCTTTCCAGGGCCTCGGCGTCGAGACCATCCTGATCTATCGCGGCGAGCAAATCCTGCGCGGCTTCGATGAAGATCTGCAAGATCATCTCACCGCCGAAATGCAGAAGAAGGGCATTGAAATCCGAACCCGCTCCGATGTTTCCAGGATTGAGAAGAGTCCGGCGACGGGGTTCGCATAACGCTTGAAGATGGCGCGGCCTTCGGCGCCGGCCAGGTCATGTTTGCCACGGGCCGGCTTCCCAATGTTGTGAATCTGGGTCTCGAAAATGCCGGCGTTGATCTCACGCCGCACTATGCCGTGAAGGTCGACGACTATTCGCGCACGCACGGCGGACAATATCTATGCGGTCGGCGATGTGACCAACCGCGTCAACCTGACGCCTGTCGCCATCCGCGAGGGCCAGGCCTTTGCCGATACATGTCTTCGGCGGCAAGGATGTAAAGACCGATCACACGCTCATTCCAACGGCGGTTTTCTCCCAGCCGGAAATCGGCACCGTCGGCCTGACCGAGGCCGAGGCCCGCAAGGGCTATCGCCAGGATCGATATCTACAAGACCAGCTTCCGCCCGATGCAGCACACGCTTTCGGGCCGCGACGAGCGCATGCTGATGAAGCTGGTGGTCGATGGCGAAACCGACCGCGTGCTGGGCTGCCACATCTGCGGCCCGGACGCCGGCGAAATGGCCCAGCTTCTCGGCATTGCCGTCAAGATGGGCGCCACGAAGGCCGATTTCGACGCCACCATGGCGGTGCATCCCACCGCCGCCGAGGAACTGGTCACCCTGCGCGACAAATGGGTGGCGAAGGCCTGACTTTTCCAACACGAGGAGGAATTTAGTCCTTGACACCGTACGGTCATTCTGCCATAAACGGCTATTCTCCAGAATTGTAAGTTCAGCCTGTGAGCGAAAGGCCCTTTGAAACAGGGGCATCGCTGAAATCCAATCGGCTATGGCCATGGTACAGCACACGCGGAACTGGTTTTGGGGTTAGACCGCACCCATCCGGTTCCAGGCGTCAAGGCCGGCAATTTTGTAGGCCTCGGCCAGGGTGGGATAGTTGAAGGTGTTGTTGACGAAAAAATCCACCGTGCCCTTGAGGTTGATCACCGCCTGGCCAATGTGGATGAGTTCAGTTGCCCCTTCACCGACAATATGGGCGCCGAGCAAGCGCCTGGTATCCAGTGCGAAGATCAGCTTCAGGAAACCGGAATTGACCCCCATGATATGGCCGCGCGAGGTTTCGCGAAACCGCGCCACGCCGCATTCGTAAGCCGCGCCGCTTGCCTTCACCTGTTCTTCCGATTGCCCCACCGTGGAAATCTCCGGCACCGCATAGATGCCATAGGGGAATGCTTCAGGCGGCGGGGGCAGGGCCATGCCGAACGCGTGGCAGGCGGCAACACGGCCCTGTTCCATGGAGGTGGAGGCAAGGCTTGGAAAGCCAATGACATCGCCCGCCGCATAGATATGGGGAACGCTGGTCTGGAAGGTGATGGGATCAACCTTGATCTTGCCCCGGCCATCCGCTTCGATGCCGACGGTTTCGAGGCCAAGGCTGCCCACATTGCCGCTGCGGCCTGCGGCATAGAGCAGGATTTCCCCGCGCACCACGCGGCCATCGGAAAGGCTAACTTCGACGCCAT
The DNA here is from genome assembly GCA_963810045.1 of uncultured Alphaproteobacteria bacterium. Classification (GTDB taxonomy): domain Bacteria; phylum Pseudomonadota; class Alphaproteobacteria; order Rhizobiales; family Aestuariivirgaceae; genus Aestuariivirga. The sequence goes on from CAWELV010000027.1 coordinate 488,107, forward strand.
TGGCCTTCACCGCAATATCCTTCACCGCGCAACCCAGGCGAATGGTCATGCCGCGGTCGCGCATCTGATGGATGAAATCGTCAACCAATTCGCGGTCGACAAATTCAAGAATGGTTTCGCGCGGCTCAATCAGCGTGACCGGAACGTCAAGGGCTGAAAAAATCGTGGCATATTCAACGCCCACCACGCCGCCGCCGATGACGATGAGAGTGCGCGGCAACGCCTTGATTTCAAGAATGTCGTCGCTGTCGAAGATGCGCGTCTGGTCGAAAGGAATGGCGTCTGGCCGGTGCGGCCGCGTGCCCACCGAAATCAGCGCGTTGGTGAACCCGACTTCGCTCACTTCGTCCGTTTCCGTGGTGAGCGAGGCGCGGTTTGGGCCAGTCAACTTGACGGCGGCATGAATACTTTTGACCGCATTGCGCATGAACTGGTGCTCCAGGACTTCCACTTCGTGATCGAGGGTCTTGTGCAGGCGGGAAATCAGGTCATGGGCGGAAATATCCTGCTTCACCCGGTAGCCCCGCCCGTAAAAGCCGCGCTCGCGCCAGCCCGAAAGATTGAGCACGGTTTCGCGCAGCGTCTTGGAGGGAATGGTTCCGGTATGCACCGATACGCCGCCGAGCCTGCGGCCCTGGTCGACAACCAGAACCGACTTGCCCAACTTTGCCGACTGCACGGCGGCCCGCCTGCCCGAAGGGCCACTGCCGATAACCAGCATATCGAAGTGATTCATGGCTCTACTTTCAAAATGTTCCGCAACATGACCGGTCGCAGGTTGGCATGCCAATACCCAAAATTTGTCATCCCGGCGAAAGCCGGGACCCAGGCTTTCAAAATCCGAGTGTGCCCAAAGTCTGGGCCCCGACTTTCGTCGGGGTGACAGAAGTTAAGTTGTTTGTACTTCAAGCGAGAATCTCATACGTCGCCTCAACCGTTTTCCCGTCATTGATCGGCAGGATGTCCTGCGGGCAGCAGGACATGGCCACAATGCAATCCAGCTCCGCCCGGAAGATCACGTAGTCATTTGCCTTCGCCAGGGAGACGCCCCATTCCAGCGCCCCATCCTGGCGCCAGGGAATGTTCATGAAGGTGTTAAGTGACGCTGGTGTGTAGGGCAGGTAAATGCCCAGTTCGGCAAGCCCCGCATGCATGTTGTCCTTGCAGTTGTCATGATAGCTCGTGCAGCCCAAAAGCCCGTAGCGCTCGTTATCGCAAGGAGCGATCAGCGTGTCGTGGCGGCCCGGCGAGGTATCGGCTTCAAGCGTTAGAATCGGCCTGCGGCGATTGGTGATCATCTTGTCGCCAACGATGGGAAAGAGCCTGCCCCAGAAGGCGCGGCATTGCTCCATGCCCATGTATTCCAGCGTTGAACCCGCCACAAAGGCCCAGGTATCGACAATCTGTTTGCCATGCGGATTCATGATTTTGATCGCCTGGCCCTTATTCAGCCTTGCTGCCTTGCCCCGGCGCGCCGGTATCGTGTAAACGGTGCCCAACTCTTTAACTCCTTGAATTTGGAAGCCTGTTGCCATCATGACCGATAAGCCCGCGGGAATCGACTATCGCGAGACCGTTTTTTTGCCGAAAACCGACTTTGCCATGAAAGCCGGCCTGCCGGAGCGCGAACCAGTCCTTCTGAAGCGCTGGGAAGACATGGGGCTCTACGGGAAATTGCGCGAGCAGAGCAGGGGAAAGCCCAAATATGTTCTCCACGACGGCCCGCCCTATGCCAACGGCAACCTCCATATCGGCCACGCACTGAACAAGATCCTGAAAGACATCGTCACCCGTTCGCGCCAGATGGCGGGCTTTGATTCCAACTATGTGCCGGGCTGGGATTGCCACGGCCTGCCCATCGAATGGAAAATCGAAGAGGAATACCGCGCCGCCGGCAAGAACAAGGACGCGGTTCCCATCAACGAGTTCCGCGCCGAATGCCGCGCCTTTGCCGAGAAATGGGTGGGCATCCAGCGCGACGAATTCAAGCGCCTCGGTGTGACAGGCGATTGGCAGAACCCATACCTCACGATGGCCTTCGAAGCCGAAGCGATCATCGCCAAGGAGCTTCTGAAATTCGCCGAAGTCGGCCAGCTCTATCGCGGCTCTAAGCCGGTGATGTGGTCCGTGGTTGAAAAAACCGCGCTGGCCGAAGCCGAAGTTGAATACGCCGATATCGAAGTCGACACGATCTTTGTGAAGTTTCCACTAGCTGTTGGCGAAGCAAAGATGGAAAATGATCTTGCCTGTTGGAGATCGCCTCAAGAACACGAGCGTTCTAATCTGGACAACAACACCTTGGACAATTCCAGGCAACCGGGCGATCTAGCTTTTCATCAAAAATTGATTATGGACTTTAAATCGAAGTCGAGAGCGCACCGGCATGACAATTGGGCAAAGGTCGGTGATAGGTTTTTAGTTGCCGCAAAATTAGTAGATGATGTTGCAAGCGCGGCAAGGATTGAGAAGTGGAAAAACGTTGGTGGCGATTTAGTTATCGGGCTTGAAGGATTGGTTTGTGATCATCCACTCAAAGCTAAGGGCTACGATTTTCCCGTTCCACTCCTCGATGGCGATCATGTCACTGATGATGCAGGTACGGGATTTGTGCATACCGCTCCGAGCCATGGCGCGGATGACTACAACATCTGGATGGAAAAAGAACGGCGGGGCCATTCCCATGCCGGTCAACGCCGATGGCTATTACACCAAGGATGCGCCCGGTTTCGAAGGTGCCCGCGTCATTGACGAGTATGGCAGGTGGGGCAATGCGAACAAGCTGGTGATGGAGGCTCTGAAACAAGCGGGCATGCTGCTGTCGGCCAAGCGCCGGACGATCAGCTATCCCCACTCGTGGCGCTCAAAGAAGCCGATCATTTTCCGCAACACGCCGCAATGGTTCATCTCCATGTCGAGCCACGGCCTGCGCGACAAGGCGCTGAAGGCGATCGAGGACACCAAGTTTTTTCCCGCCGCCGGGCAGAACCGCCTGCGCGGCATGATTGCCGACCGGCCCGATTGGGTGATCTCGCGCCAGCGCGCCTGGGGCGTTCCCATCGCCGTGTTCGTGAACAAGGAGACGGGCAAAATCCTCAATGATTCCAAGGTGAACCAGCGCATCGCGGAATCATTCTCTAAAGAGGGCGCCGACGCCTGGTTTGCCGATGGCGCGGCCAGCCGCTTCCTCGGGACTGGACTACAATTCCCAGGAATGGGAACAGATCAGAGACATTCTCGACGTGTGGTTCGACTCGGGCTGCACCCACGCCTTCTGCCTGGAACAGCGCCCCGACCTGAAATGGCCCGCCGACATCTATCTCGAAGGCTCCGACCAGCACCGCGGCTGGTTTCATTCGTCGCTGCTCGAATCCTGCGGCACCCGTGGCCGCGCGCCCTATGATGCGGTTCTCACCCACGGCTTCGTCGTGGGCGAAGACGGCCGCAAGATGTCCAAGTCCCTCGGCAACATCGTGACCCCGCAGGACGTGATCAAGCAATCCGGCGCCGATATCCTGCGCCTCTGGGTGGCCTCCGCCGACTATGCGGAAGACCTGCGGCTGGGCAAGGAAATCCTCAAGACCAATGTCGAAGCCTACCGCAAGCTGCGCAACACCATGCGCTATATCCTCGGCGCCCTCGAAGGCCTGCAGGATTGGGAACAGGTCCATCACCTGGATATGACCGAGCTTGAGCGCTACATCCTGCACCGGCTCCATGAGATCGATGCGACAAGTGCAGGCGGCTTACCTCGTGTTCGACTACAAGCGCATTTTCGCGCTGCTCAGCAATTTCATGACGCAGGACTTGAGCGCCTTCTATTTCGATATCCGCAAGGACGCGCTTTATTGCGATCCCTGGTCGAGCCTGAAGCGCAGGTCCTGCCGCAGCGTGCTGGATCAGCTCTTCCATTGCCTGACGACCTGGTGGGCCCCGATCCTCACCTTCACCATGGAAGAGGTCTGGCTGTCGCGCTTTGCCGGCGAGGGTAGTTCTGTTCACTTGATGCAGTTCGCCAAGACGCCCGAGGAATGGCATCAGCCGGAGATCTCCAAGAAGTGGGACATGATCCGCAATGTGCGCCGTGTCGTGACCGGTGCGCTTGAACTGGAGCGCGCCGAAAAACGCATCGGCTCATCGCTGGAAGCAGCCCCCACGGTTTACGTTGAACTGGACGCCGCCGACATCGCCACCCTGCGCGCCAGCGACTTCGCCGAAGTCTGCATCACCTCCGATATCACCATCGTCGAAGGGGCAGGGCCCAAGGACGCCTTCCGCCTCGATGACGTGAAGAACGTGGCCGTGGTGCCGGGCAAGGCCGAAGGGCGGAAATGCGCCCGCTCCTGGAAAATCTCCAAGGACATCGGAAGGGACAAGGATTTCCCCGATATTACTCCTCGGGACGCCGAAGCGGTGCGCGAATGGCAGACCCGCTTTGGGAAAACCCTGGCATGAAATCCTATGTTTGGGGGCCCTTGGCGCCGCTGGGCTTTGCCCTGGCGCTGCTCGTTTTCATGGTCGACCAGGCCCACAAATTGTGGATGCTCAATATCTATGACATCGGCGCCCGGGGGCCGGTGGCATTTCACCCCCTTCCTCGATCTCCTCCTGGTGTGGAACAAGGGCGTTTCCTATGGCCTGTTTGACACCAATTCCCAGGGCATTCTGGTGGGCCTGAGCCTGCTTGTCTGCTGCGTGCTTTGGATCTGGCTGTGCCGCTCGTTCGGCCGGTTACCGTGGCTGCCATTGGCCTTGTCATCGGCGGGGCCCTGGCCAACGCCCTGGACCGCCTGATCTATGGAGCGGTTGCCGATTTCTTCCAGCTCCATTGGCAGTGGCTGGAGCTGGTACGTCTTTAACCTTGCCGACGTGGCCATCGTTGCGGGGGTGGGCCTTTTACTCTATGAGTCCTTCCGGGAACGGAACGGGGTGACAGGTCTTGGAAATGCCTGATTCTGACCTCAAACCGCGCCCATAAGGACGGCAGGTGGGAGTATCGGGCATGAAAACAGTCTGGAAAATATCCGGGGTTTTGGCCATCAGTTTGGTTCTGGCCGGCTGTGGCGCAAGCCGGCTGCTTGGCGGCATGGGGCTTGGAAGTTCTGCCCCCGCCCCGCAGGCTCCCGTCGTGCAGACCGGCAACAATCTCGCCCTTCCGCCGGACCTGCAGTTGCGTCCACCGGGCACCGCTACCGAAACTTACCAGCCGAACCCGGCACCGCCCGCCCCCGTTGAAACCGCCAGCGCGGAGGAGGGACTGTATTCACCGGTGCCAACCACACCCGCGCCCGTGGTCAAGAAGGATATTTATGCCGAGTATGGCATCTCGAAAACCAAGCCCGATGGCACGCCAAAGCTTGAAGGCGACCTGAAGGCCGAGCTGAAGCAGGCGATGATCAAGCGCAAGCGCGAGACGAACCCGGGCTACGGCACCATTCGCAATATCGGCAACATTTTCAGCGACGGCTGACCCATACATTACAAAAATCTCATTGGACGGGCAGGGCGTTCTCCGCCATCTTCCAGCCTGAAACAAATGACCGGGAAAGTTGATCTATGCGCGCCGTCAAATTAGCAGCCCTGCAACTTGCGCTGATTTTTCTCATCGTCCTGCCAGCCCGCGCCCTGAACGTGGACGTCGTCGACTTCAAGCTTGCCAACGGCATGGAAGTTGTCGTCATTCCCAATCACCGTGCGCCTGTCGTCACCCATATGGTCTGGTACCGGGTGGGCTCCGCCGATGAAGTTTCGGGAAAATCGGGTATTGCACATTTTCTCGAGCACCTGATGTTCAAGGGCACGGTCAAGCACCCGCCCGGCGAGTTTGACCGTTTCATCGACATCAATGGCGGCGAGGGCAATGCCTTCACGACGCGCGATTATACCGGTTACTTCCAGCGCATTGCCAGCGACAGGCTGGCCCTGATGATGGAGCTGGAAGCGGACCGCATGCAGAATCTGGTTCTCACCGATGAGAATGTCCTGCCGGAGCTTGACGTGGTGCGCGAAGAACGCCGCGAACGCACCGACAATGATCCTTCTGCGCTCCTTAGCGAACAGATTGATGCCGCCATGTACACGGCGCATCCCTATGGCAAGCCGGTGATCGGCTGGATGTCGGAAGTGGCAAAGCTCACCAAGGACGACGCACTCGCTTTCTACCGGGCCCACTATACGCCGGCCAACGCGGTGCTTGTGGTGGCAGGCGATGTCACCCCCGAACAGGTGAAAGTTCTGGCCGAAAAATATTATGGGGTGCTGCCAAATACCTTCACGCCCAAACCGCGGGTGCGTACCGCCGAACCTGAACCCATCGCCGCGCGCCGCGTCACCTTGATTGATCCAAGGGCCGCATCGCCTGTCGTGCAGCGAAGCTACCTGGCGCCTTCCTATAGCGCCTCGACCGACCGGGAGGCCATGGCGCTGGATTTGCTCGCCGATATCCTGGGCAGCGGTACCCAAAGCCGCCTCTACAAGAGCCTGGTGATTGACCAGAAGATTGCGGCCTATACGGCCGCCTGGTACAGCGGCGATCAATTGGACAGCGGCACCTTCGGCGTCTACGGCGCGCCCAACCCGGGTGCCGACGTGGAGAAGGTGGAGGCAGCCATTGATGCTGTTCTTGCCGATCTCCTGAAGAATGGCGTGACCCAGAAAGAACTGGACCGGGTGCGCAACCAGGCCATTGCCGAACGGGTCTATACCCTTGATAACCAGGCAGCGCTGGCGCGGATGGCCGGCATTGCACTGACCACGGGGCTTTCTGCCCACAGCATTTTCGACCGCGACATTGAAATCGAAAAAGTGACCCTCAATGACATCAAGCTGGCGGCTGAAAAAATTATTGTCCTGAAGCGCTCCGTCACCGGAATTCTGCTGCCTGAACCGCAAACTCCAAACTGAAGCTAGGCTTACCCATGCGCATTTTACTGCTCCGGATTATTATTGCTGGTTACACCCTGGCAATCTCCTTCAGCGCTGCCTATGCCATTGAAATCAAGGAAGTCACAAGCCCCGGCGGCATCAAGGCCTGGCTGGTGGAAAACAAGGACATTCCACTCATTGCCATGAATTTTTCATTCGAGGGCGGTTCAACCTCCGACCCCGCGGGAAAAGAGGGCACCGCCCATTTCATGACCGGCATGATGGATGAAGGGGCAGGTGATCTCGACAGCGCCGCATTTCAGGCCCTGCGTGATGAGCTGGCGGTGCGGATCAGCTTCGATAGCGGCATGGACCAGTTTGAAGGCTCCCTGCAAACGCTTTCCAAAAACCGGGCGCTGGCTTTTGGCCTTCTCAAAAAAGTGCTCACTGCGCCGCATTTTGAAACAGCGGCCATGGAGCGGGTGCGCCAGCAATTCATCGTGGCGGCAAGCGATGATGAGCAGGAGCCGGAATCAATTGCTTCCCGGGCATGGATGAAATTGGCCTTCGGCGACCAGCTCTATGCGCGCCAGTCCAAAGGCACGCCGGCCTCGCTTGCCGCCATCACCGCCGATGACCTGCGGGCCATGCACAAGCTTTTGTTCAGCCGCAAGGGCCTGAAGATTGCGGTGGTGGGCGACATTGATGCGCCGGCCCTTGCCCTGGCGCTTGATGAAATATTTGGCGGCCTTCCCGATACGGAACCGCCCCGTGCGGTGACCAGCATAACGGTGGCCAAGGGCCCGGTCGTAAAGGTCATCGACCGCGATATTCCCCAAAGCATTATTATCTTTGGCCATGAAGGCATCCTGCGCAATGACCCGGATTTCATTCCGGCCTTTGCCATGAGCCAGGTTCTGGGCGGCAGCGGCTATGCCTCGCGCCTCATGACGGAAGTGCGCGAAAAGCGCGGGCTCACCTATGGCATTGGCTTTGGCCTTTCGCCCATGGATCATGCGGGCCTCAATGTGGGCTCGCTCGGCACGCGCAACGAGAAAGCCGGTGAAGCCCTGGCCATTGTGAAGGAAACCCTGAAGAAAATGGCCGACGAGGGTCCGACCCAGGCCGAACTCGATGACATGAAAACCTTCCTTACCGGCTCCTATGCCTTGCGCTTTGACACCAACGAAAAGATTGCCGGCCAGCTTCTGGGAATCCAGCAGGAAAATTTGGGAATAGACTACATCAACAAACGCAACAGTCTGGTCGCCGCGATTACCCTTGAACAGGTGAAGGCGCAAGCCAAACGCCTGATCGACAGCGAGCATCTGATTGTGACCGTGGTGGGCAAGCCTGAAGGCCTGAAATCCACAGGCACCGGCGGATAACTGCCATTCCCTGAAGGGATGGGCTAGACTGGGCCCATGCGAATCCACCGGCTTTCGGAAGGCACCATCAACCGCATTGCGGCGGGCGAAGTCATTGAGCGCCCGGCAAGCGTGGTGAAAGAGCTCGTGGAAAATGCCCTCGATGCGGGCGCCACGCAAATAGATGTGGCCTTCCGGGGCGGCGGCAAATCCTTCATCCGGGTGACCGACAATGGCTCCGGCATGGCGCCCGATGATCTGGCCCTGAGCATCGAACGCCATGCCACCTCCAAACTCAGCGACGACAATCTCATTGATATCAGAACCCTTGGCTTTCGGGGCGAAGCGCTGCCGTCGATCGCCTCGGTCAGCCGCATGAGCCTGTCCTCCCGTTTGGAAGGAGCGGGCGAGGCAAATATCCTGCGCATCGAAAGCGGCCAGCGCCAGGATGTGAAGCCAGCCTCTCTCGCGCAAGGCACGGAAATTGAAGTCCGCGATCTTTTTTATGCCACACCTGCCCGCCTGAAATTCCTGAAAACCGATCGCACCGAAACGGCGGAAGCCGCCGATGTGGTGCGAAGGCTTGCTTTGGCCCACCCCGCCACAGGCTTCACCTTTGTCACCGAAGAACGCCGCATGATTGATGCGCCGGCAAATGAAACCCGCGAAGCCCGCGTCGCCCGCATCATGGGAAGCGAGTTCCGGGAAAACGCCGTGGCTTTTTTGGGCGAGCGGGAGAATGTCATCGTGCAGGGCTTTGCCGGATTGCCCACCTACAGCAGGGCCCAGGGCAACATGCAGTTTGCTTTCGTGAACGGCAGGCCGGTGCGCGACAAACTCATCGCCGGGGCCATTCGCGGCGCCTATGCGGATTTGATGTCGCGCGCGCGTTTTCCGGCGCTCGTGCTTGTTTCTGACCTGCCCGCCGGACCGCGTGGACGTGAATGTGCATCCCGCCAAATCCGAAGTGCGCTTCAGGGATAGCGCCTTGGTGCGCGGCCTGATTGTTTCAACGATCCGCTCAGCACTGGCCTCCAAAGGCGTGGCCTCCAACACGGGCATGGGCCGGGCCACGGTTTCAAGCTTCCGGCCCATGACGTCACCCAGCTATGGCGGCTTTGCCGAACGCCAGGCCGCCTTTGAAATGGACATGCCGCTCTCAGCTCCCGTGGCCGAAACGCCGTACACAGAAGATTTTCCACTGGGTGCCGCCCGCGCCCAATTTCACGACAATTATATTGTGGCGCAAACCAAGTCCGGCATCGTTCTGGTTGACCAGCACGCCGCCCATGAGCGCCTGGTTTATGAACGCCTGAAACGTGAGCGCGCGGAAGATGGCATAGCAACCCAGCCCCTGCTGGTGCCGCAAGTGATCGAGCTTGATCCCAGCGATGTTGAACGCCTGAGCGGTGCTGCAGAACTATTGGCGCAGTCCGGCCTTGTGCTCGAAGCCTTCGGCGATGGCGCCGTGCTGCTGCGTGAAATCCCAACCGCGCTTGGCAGCGCCGATATCGCCGGCATCGTCAAGGATATCGCCGACGAGTTGGCGGAACTGGGCGAAACCACTGCCGTTGACGAACGCATCAATCACGTGCTGGCCACCATGGCCTGCCACAACTCCGTGCGCTCCGGCCGCAAGCTCAAGCCCGATGAAATGAACGCGCTGCTCCGCGAAATGGAAGCCACGCCCAATTCCGGCCAATGCAACCACGGCCGCCCGACTTTTGTGGAATTGAAACTGGCCGATATCGAAAGATTATTCGGGCGGCGCTGAGAATCTCCCTCCCCCTTGTGGGGAGGGATTAAGGGTGGGGGTCGCTCCGCTGTCAGACCACCAGACCCCCGCCCCAACCCCTCCCCACAAGGGGGAGGGGAATAAGAGAATTCAAGAAAATCTATAAAACCGCACCTTCGTCTCGCCATAGCTGCGTTCGTCGATGAGTGTCAGCCCTGCGATCTCGGGCACATCGGCTTTCTCGATTTCTTCCAGAACCACAATGCCGCCCGCATTGATCCACTCGCCCTGGACGAGCGCGTTCAGCGCCTTTGCGCCAAGCCCCTTGCCATAGGGCGGGTCGGCGAAAATCAAATCAAACTTGGGCAGCGGCGCGCAGGGGCCAAGATCCGTTGCATCGCGCCGCCAGATCTTGCACTGGCCGATCACCCCAAGCTTGTCCGCATTGGTCGCGCACCAGCCCGCGCGCCTCGGCGCTTTCATCGACAAACTGGCAATGGCGTGCGCCGCGCGACAGCGCTTCAAAGCCCAATGCGCCGGTGCCGGCAAAAAGGTCCAGCACGCGTGCACCTTCCAATTCAAGACCGGCGATGCCATGGGCCAGGATGTTGAACACCGCTTCGCGCACCCGGTCTGAGGTTGGCCGTGTCGATTGATCCGAAGGTGTTGCGAGATGCAGTCCCTTAAACTTTCCGCCGACGATCCGCATCACTGTTCCTGAATTTTCCGCCCAATTGCTCTTGCCAGAATTTCTGCGGAATTTCCTCTATTCCCCCACGCTTCAGCTCGCCGAGCTGAAAGGGCCCGAAGCTGGTGCGGATCAGGCGGTTCACCTGCAGGCCAAGATACTCGCAGATTTTCTTGACCTCGCGGTTCTTGCCCTCGCGGATGGCGACGGTCATCCAGACATTGTCGCCCTGGGATGATTCGACCTTGGCTTCGACCGGGCCATAATGCACGCCATCGATCTCGACGCCCTGGGTGAGCTTGGCCAGCCCCGCGTCATCCATCTTGCCATAGGCCCGCACCCGGTAACGCCTGATCCAGCCGGACGACGGCAATTCCAGAAGCCGTTCGATCTCGCCGTCATTGGTGAGCAGCAGCAGGCCTTCCGTGTTGATATCAAGCCTGCCGATCGACACCACGCGCGGCAATTGCTGTTCCAGTTTATCAAACACCGACGGGCGCCCCTGCGGGTCCTTGTGGCTGACCACCAGGCCCTCGGGCTTGTGATAGCGCCAGAGTTTCGATTCTTCCTTCTGCGGCAAAGGCTTGCCATTGATGCGGATCTGGTCGGCATCGGTCACATTGATGGCAACGGCTTGAGGACCTTGTGGTTGAGCGTCACATGGCCATCGAGGATCAATTGCTCGGCCTCGCGCCTCGAGCATACGCCCGCCCGGGCAATGACCTTGGCAATCCGCTCGCCTTCAAATTCGCTCATCTTGACCTCGACTTCACTTTAGGGCTCATGTCGCACGATGACACACAAACTACCAGAGCCCATGTTGCGGGCCTTCGCCGAAGCCGAAAAGGCAGCCGAAAGGGGCGAAGTTCCCGTGGGCGCGGTGATCACCGACAAATTGGGTAATATTTTGGCGGTTGCCGGAAACCGGACGCTCGCTTGACCATGACCCGACCGCCCATGCCGAGATGCTCGCCATCCGGGAGGTGGCCGCCAAACTGGGCTCGGAACGCCTGATCGATTGCGATATGTACGTGACGCTTGAGCCCTGCGCCATGTGCGCCGCCGCCATTTCCTTTGCCCGCATCAGGCGATTCTATTTCGCCGCATCCGATGAAAAAATGGGGGCGGTCGAACACGGCCCGGTTTTCTTCGCCCAACCCACCTGCCATCACAAGCCGGAAATCTATGGCGGCATCGGCGAACAACGAGGCCAGGAGCTGTTGAAGGATTTCTTCAAGAGCAGGCGCTAATTCGCCGATTCTCATCATGCCCGCACTTGACGCGGGCATCTTCTTCATGCGGCAAAGAAGATGACCGGATCAAGTCCGGTCATGATGAGTTTTAAGTTCAGGGCACCGATTGAGGTGCCCTGACGCAGATGTTACGCCGCTTTCACTTCGATCTGGCGAACCGCCTTTTGGGCGTCAGCCGGTTTTGGCACGTGAATCGTCAGCACGCCTTTCTGGTAGGTGGCGTCGATCTGTTCGTCTTTCACGTCAAACGGCAAGCGGAGCGAGCGGGAAAATGCCCCGTAGCGGCGCTCCCGGTGATAGCCATTACCGTTTTTCTCTTCGTGCTCGATCTTCTTTTCGCCCTTGATCGTCAATACGTCACCGGAAACCGATATCTGGAAAGTCTTTCTCATCGAGTCCCGGCATCTCGGCCGTAATCACCATCTCCTTTTCGGTTTCGGCGATATCGACGGCCGGCGCGCTGCCTTTCCAGCCATTCATTGTTGCAAGTCCGCCATTGTCAAAGCCATTGACGAAATCGTCCATCATCCGTTGGACCTCACGCCGAAAAGTTACGAAAGGGTCAAAAAAATCTTCGCGCATGGCCGGCGTTTGCGATTTTTCGCGCCATGGCATCAGTTTTTCAATATTCATTTTCATGTCCTCCATTCTGGTGCCGGACCTCATGTTCGAGCAATGGAGAAAATTGCCTTTCCACATGCTGTCCAGAGGGCCCGGGCACATGATTTTCGCAGCAAGAATTGCTGCCCATAAAAAACGTAGTAACGCCGCATCCGCCGTCAAGAGGGGATTAAATTTTTTTAATGCCCGTTACGGATTTTTATGGTTCATGCGCAATTCCAGGGCGCGTTTGAGCTTGTCCTTGCTGGCCCTGGCCGCTTCAAAAATCTCGCGCGGCTTGAAGTATTCCCGCGAGCTGAAGCTTTCAACCTCCGGCCTGATATAGATATCAGGCGGCGACACGGCCCGGCGGAGTTCGGCGAGCTGGTTAAACATGATGAGCATGGAGCCAACCGCAAGCTCCATGTTGGTGGGATGCGCCCGCGCCAGGGCCCTGGGCTTTCCGGTGACATCAATGGCGACCACAATATCCATGCCTTGGCGCACATGATTGAAGGGAACCGGATTGGTGACGCCGCCATCCACATAGATATGTGCCTTCAATGCGTGGCCCCACAATGAGGCCGGGAATGGCGATCGAGGCTGCCACCGCCTTTACGATACTGCCCTGGGAGAGAACGCGCTCCTCCATGCGCTCAAAATCCGTGGCAATGATGCGCAGCGGAATTTGCGTGTCTTCGATATTCTGCACCAGTGAATCAGGCAGCGCCAAATCCACCAGCTTTTCGCCGTGAAGATGCAGCGACAGCAGGCCCCGGAGCGAGAAAATATCGCTGATTTTTGAACCACGCGTGCCAAACACATATCGCGCCGCGCCAATACGGTTGCCGAGGATTTTTTCCGATTGCACCCGCATGTCCTTGGCGGTCATGCCGCAGGCATAGGCCGCACCAATCAAGGCGCCCATGCTGCTCCCGGCGATGATTGCGGGCTTCAGCCCCAATTCGTCAAAGACTTCAAGCATGGGAATGTGAGCAAGGCCCCGCGCCCCTCCGCCGCCCAAGGCTAACCCGATTTTGGGATCACCCATGGGCTCATCTCTTAATAGCGCGCCAGCCAATGTCTTTTCGGCAAAAGCCGCCTGGCCAGTCAATTTTTCCAATTGCTTCATAGGCTTTTACTTGGGCATCCCGCGCCGTTTTGCCAAGGGCGGTAACGTTCAGCACGCGGCCTCCCACGGCCAAAAGCTTGCCATCTTTCAAGGCGGTGCCCGCATGAAAGATCTCCACATCTTCGCCGAAATTTTGTGCAAGTCCCTTGATCTCAGTGCCTTTGACATAGTCGCCGGGATAGCCCTTGGCCGCCATGACGACTGTGAGGGCGAAGTCGTCGCGCCAGCGCACCGAAACCTTGTCGAGCGTTCCGTCAACCGTGGCCAGAAGCAGCGTGAGCAGGTCATCGCGCAGGCGCAGCATCAGAACCTGGGTTTCCGGATCGCCAAAACGCGCGTTGTATTCGATGAGCTTGGGCCCGTCCTTCGTGAGGATGAGGCCCGCATAGAGCACGCCCACATAGGGGTGGCCCATGTCCGCCAGCGCCTTCACCGTTGGCTTCACAATTTTTTCCAGCGCTTCGGCGCACAGCGCTTCGGTCATGCACGGGGCAGGGGAATAGGCCCCCATGCCGCCCGTGTTCGGGCCAACATCGCCATCGCCCACCCGCTTGTGATCCTGCGCCGTGGCCAGCGGCAAGGTGTGCACGCCATCCGACAAGACAAAGAAGCTCGCCTCTTCGCCTTCCAGGAATTCTTCGATCACGCATTCCGCTTCACCGAAGCGGCCGGAAAAAATATCCTGCAACGCAGCCTCGGCTTCCGGCAATGTCATGGCCACGGTCACGCCCTTGCCGGCCGCCAAACCATCCGCCTTGATCACAATGGGAGCCCCTTGCGAAGCGAGATAGGCTCTCGCTTTTTCCAAATCCGTGAAGCGCCCATAGGCGGCGGTTGGAATATTGTAGTTGGCGCAGATGTCCTTGGTGAAACCCTTGGAGCCTTCGAGCTGGGCGGCAAATTTTGAAGGGCCAAAGGCTTTGATGCCCTACCGCATTGAGGTCATCGACCAGCCCCGCCACCAGCGGTGCTTCAGGGCCCACGACGACAAAATCAATATCTCTTGGCCTTGCACAGGCTGATCACAGCCTCATGGTCGGTAATGTCGATGGCCGCCAGTTCGGCCACTTGCGCGATTCCGGGATTGCCCGGCGCGCAATAGAGTTTTGTGAGCAGCGGGCTGGCCGAAAGGGCCCAGGCCAGCGCATGCTCGCGGCCCCCGGAGCCAATCAAAAGTACATTCATCCCAACTCTTCCTTGCCTTTCCTCGCCTTCTCGCATTTGATAGGCTGGAATCAAAGCGAAACTGGCGATAATGTCCACTGATTGGCCCTATAACCCCGAAACCGGCGAAATTATAGAGCAGCCGTTGCCCAATATTGCCGAGTATTCGGTCACCGAGATTTCCCATGCCCTGAAGAAAACCCTTGAGGAAACATTCGGCCATGTGCGGGTGCGCGGCGAGATTTCAGGCTATCGCGGCCCCCATTCCTCCGGCCATTGCTATTTCTGCATCAAGGACGAGGGCGCCAAGGCTTGATGCCGTGATCTGGCGCGGCAATTTTTCCAGGCTGCGCGCCAAGATGCAGGAAGGGCTGGAAGTCGTCGCCACCGGCAAGATCACCTCCTATCCCGGAAAATCCAACTACCAGATCATCATTGAAAATATCGAGCCCGCCGGCGTTGGCGCACTCATGGCGCTGCTTGAGGAACGCAAACGCAAACTGGCCGCCGAAGGCCTGTTTGATGCGGACCGCAAGAAGCCGCTTCCCTATCTGCCAAAATTGATTGGCGTGGTGACCTCGCCGACCGGCGCCGTCATCCGCGATATCCTGCATCGCTTGAGTGACCGCTTCCCGCGCCATGTTCTCGTCTGGCCCGTGCGCGTGCAGGGCGAAACCTCGGCGGCGGAAGTGGCCGCTGCCATCCTTGGCTTTAACGCCATGGCAAATCCGCCCGACCTGCTGATCGTGGCGCGGGGCGGCGGCTCGCTTGAAGACCTCTGGGGCTTCAACGAGGAAATTGTCATTCGCGCCGTGGCGGGCAGCAAGATTCCGATCATTTCCGCCGTGGGCCATGAAACCGATACCACCCTGATTGATTTCGTTTCCGATCACCGGGCGCCCACACCGACAGCTGCGGCTGAGCGGGCCGTTCCGGTTCGGATTGATCTTCTGGCTGAACTGGCTTCGCTCAATGCCCGGCAATCGCGCTGTGTTGCCCGCTATTTCGAAGAACGCCGCACCAGGCTGCGCTCGGCCGCCCGCGCCTTGCCAAAGCCCGATGAATTCCTGGCCCTCGTGCGCCAGCGCTTTGATATGGTGGCGGCGCGATTGCCCCAGGCTCTGCGCGCCAATGTTCAGCACCACCGGGTTGATCTGGCAACGATTTCCGGCAGGCTATCGGTGCGGCCCATCGTGCAGAATCAGGAAGAGCTGAAGCGCCGCTTGCGGGATGCAAACTTCCGCGGCGCCAGCGCCATGTCGCGCGCGCTGCAATCATGGAAGGACAAGCTTTCCGCCGAGGCCAAGCTTTTCGCGGCATTGAATTACACCTCGGTTCTGGCCCGCGGCTTTGCGCTGGTGCTCGACACGAAAGGCCAGCCTGTCAAACAGGCCGCTTCCGTCAGCCCCGGTCAAACCTTGAAAATTCAGTTCAGTGATGACACATTGACCGTCACGGCCGCCAGGAAGACCGCCCAGGGCGAACTTTTTTGATTTAGGAAAAATGATGAATTATCTCGACCCCAATTTGCCCAAACCGCGCGAGGCAAAGCTGAAATACCTGAACGCTGATTTCCAGGTTCTGCGCGAGGGGGATTTCGTGCGCTGCAGCGTGTCGGGCGATCCCATAAGGCTGGAAAATCTCAGGTATTGGGACGTCGAGCGGCAGATGGCCTTTGGTTCGGCAGAAATCTCGTTTAGCGAGTTTTTGGCCAGGCTCTGACGCGACTGGCGGCTTATGAAAAAGCCTGCCACCGGCTTTCCATCCACAAGATCGCAAAGCTTATCAGGATGGGCATTAACGGCCGGTTGCATCTCCTGCGGTATTACTGGAATGCCGCGGAAACTGGGTGTATAAGCCCATTCCTTTGTATCTGGAGTTACGAGAATGTTGACCAATTGGACACCTGATAGCTGGCGGAAATTTCCCGTTGTGCAGGTGCCGGACTATGCCGATGCCCGGCAAACTTGCGCGTCGTGGAAAAGCGCTTGGCTGGCTTTCCGCCGCTGGTTTTTGCAGGCGAGGCGCGCAAGCTCAAGCGCAAACTGGCGCGCGTCGCCGAAGGCAGGGCTTTCCTGCTCCAGGGCGGCGATTGCGCCGAAAGCTTCGCCGAGCATTCCGCCGACAATATCCGCGATTTCTTCCGCGTCTTCCTGCAGATGGCCGTGGTCCTGACCTTCGCCGGCGGCCAGCCGGTGGTGAAAGTGGGCCGCATCGCCGGGCAGTTCGCCAAGCCGCGCTCCGCGCCGACCGAGAGTGATCGATGGCGTGGAATTCCCGATCTATCGCGGCGACATCGTCAATGATCCCGAAGTCACGGTTGACGGCCGCAAGCCCGATCCCGAGCGCCAGATCATGGCCTACCGGCAGTCGGCGGCGACCCTCAATCTGCTGCGCGCCTTTGCCCAGGGCGGCTATGCCAATCTCGAGCATGTCCACAAATGGACGCTTGGTTTCCTGAAGGATTCGCCCGCCTTCGAGCGCTATCAGGCATTGGCCGACCGCATCACCGAAGCTCTGGGCTTCATGCGCGCCTGCGGCATCAATCCCGATACCGCGCCGCAACTGCGCTCGACCGATTTCTTCACCAGCCACGAGGCCCTGCTGCTGGGCTATCGAGCAGGCGATGACCCGCGTCGATTCCACCAGCGGCGACTGGTACGCAACATCGGGCCACATGCTGTGGATCGGCGACCGCACCCGCCAGCCCGACCATGCCCATGTCGAATTCTGCCGCGGCATCAAGAATCCGATCGGCCTCAAATGCGGCCCGTCGCTCAAGGCCGATGAACTCATCCGGCTCATCGACATTCTGAATCCGGAAAATGAGCCGGGCCGCCTGACGCTCATTGCGCGCTTCGGCGCCGACAAGGTCGAAAAGCATCTGCCGGAACTGATCCGCGCCGTGAAGCGCGAGGGCCGCGTCGTCGTGTGGTCCTGCGATCCCATGCATGGCAACACCATCAAGGCGCACGTCCGGCTACAAGACCAGGCCCTTCGAGGCCATCATGACCGAAGTGCGCCGCTTCATGGCGATCCATCAGGCGGAAGGCACCCATGCCGGCGGCATCCATGTCGAGATGACCGGCAAGGATGTGACCGAATGCACCGGCGGCGTGCGCGCGCTGCGCGATGAAGACCTCAACGACCGCTACCACACCTTCTGCGATCCGCGCCTCAACGCGGCCCAGGCCCTGGAGCTGTCTTTCCTGGTGGCCGAAGAGCTGAAGAAGGAAATGGCGTCGCGCCCCCGCGGCGGATGACGACGAGTCCATGGAAGCTGCCGAATAAGCAAGCCGTCAGGTTACTGAAGATCGACGGCGATTGCTCCGGTTGGGCATTGTCACGATATTGTCACAATTGAGCATGGAACCAACTCCGCTGGAGCATTGTTTTTCCTGCAGAGTTAACCCTTTGCCGAGGAGACGACCATGAAACTTGTGACCTTGCTTGCCAGCTCCGCCGCTTTGGCGGCGATTGCCGTTGTTGTTCCTGCCACCGCCCCTTCCAAATGGAATCCCGTTGCTTCCGCCGAGGCGGCAACCTCCATCACCTTTGCGGTATTCTATGACCGCCTCGCCGACCACGGGGATTGGGTTGACTATCGACGGCGACTATGTTTTCGTTCCCGTTGTCTCGGACCGTGATTGGCGCCCTTACCGGGAAGGCCATTGGGTTTATGCCCGCGGCTATGGCTGGACCTGGGTTTCCGACGAGCCCTTTGGCTGGGCCACCTATCACTATGGCCGCTGGGGCTTCGATGAGGAAATTGGCTGGTACTGGGTGCCCGGCACAGCGCTGGGCTCCGGCATGGGTAAGCTGGCGCCGCAGCGGCGACCACGTGGCCTGGGCTCCCTTGCCGCCGTACCGGGGTGACGATGACGACATCTCAATCGTGATGAACGTCGGATCAATCCCGGATTATTATTGGCTTGCCGTTCCGACCCGGAGTTTTCTCGATGTCAACCTGACGGTCGTGATCATCAATGATGATCGCGAACGCCGGCGGATCGTGAACGAAGCGAGTTTGTCGGAAGCGTGAACATCGAGAATAACATCGTCGTCAACAACGTCATTGACGTGAATTTTGTCGAGAAAAATACCGGCAAAAAGGTGAAAGAGGTTGCGGTCAAGGAGACCAATGATCCGGCCGCCGCCAAAGCCAGCGATGGCGAGGTTGCCGTGTTCAACGGAACCGTTGAGGCCGACAAATCTGCCAAGCCGCCCAAGCTGAAAGCTGCAGGCGAGGTGGAGCAGAACCAGGCCGAGAACAAGAAGAAAATACAATCTGAAGCCGAGGGCCAGGCGGCCACTCCAACACCTGAAGCTCCTGCCACTGAACAGGCAGCCCAGCCTGATGACAAGAAGAAGAAAAAACTGACGCCTGAACAGGCTGAAGGTCAAGCCACCGAAGAAGCTCCTGCCACTGAACAGGCAGCCCAGCCTGCTGACAAGAAGAAGAAAAAACTGACGCCGGAACAGGCTGAAGGTCAAGCCACCGAAGAAGCTCCTGCCACTGAACAGGCAGCCCAGCCTGCTGACAAGAAGAAGAAAAAAGTAACGCCCGAACAGGCTGAGGGTGCTGCGACGGCTGACGAAATGCCGGTAGGATCGGTAACAAAACCTGCCGAGCAAAAGGCCGACAAGAAGAAGAAATCGGAGGAACCGGCAGCCAAGAAAGCTGCTCCCTGTGATCCTGCGGCAGAAAACTGTGAGAACGCGCAGCAATATTGATATGAAATCCCAAACTTAACTCATCGTGACCGGGCTTGACCCGGTCATCTTTTTGCCGCCGAACGAAGATGCCCGCATCGAGTGCGGGCATGATGAGAAATTGGAAAGTGTGTCGCGCTACGGCACGGCCTGGAATGGCTGCACTTCGTAGGGGCTGGTTTTGCGGAACTCGCCCAGAATATGTGAGAACAACGCCACCAGCACCACCCCGCCGCCAATAAGCGTCGGCACGCTTGGCACCTCATTGATGAACACCAGCACCCAGAAGGGCGTGAGCGGAACTTCCAGCGCCGCGATCAGCGTGGCTTCCGCCGCCGGAACGCGGCGCGAGCCATAGGCATAAAGAATGAGGCCCAAAGCATTTTGCAGGATGCCGAACAACCCAATCAACAAAAGCTCATGGGACGAGACAGCTAACGTTGAGGCAAACCAGAAGGAGATGAAGGAACACAAATAGGCGGAGGCGCCCATGGCGGGCAGCATGGCCACCTCGCGGTGCCGCCGCATGATCACCGTGAAGCAGGCCATCGACAGCGACATGATCACCGCCAGGAATTTGCCGAACATGCTGCCGCCCCAGGGCGAACCCACCAGCATGATGGTGACCCCGGCAAGTGCCACCGCGCTGGCGATAAGCGTTGAGCGGCTCGGCTTCTCGCCGATGAACAGGTAGGCGAGGCCTGCGGTGACAAAGGGCACCGTGGCGTAAATTACCATGGCATCCGCCACGCTGGTGTAGCGTATAGCACCTATGCCGGTAATCATGCCAAGTGCTGAAAAGCAGGCCACCGCCAGGGCGGGCCAGCGCAACCCGGCAAGTATGCTTAAGGCTTTGCTACCTTCCGACGCAAAGAAGAAAAGCATGACGCCAGTGCCCGAAAACACCCCGCGCCAGAACAGCAGGGTCATCAAGTCACTGGGGATAATGCGGACGAAAATGCCGCCCGAAGACCAGGCCAAGGCAGCGAAGGCCACCAAAATCAGGCCCAGCCGATGCTGCTTTTGCTCATGTAAGGTCATGTGTCCTCATAGGATTTCCCCCCGCCTCACGGCAAGGCCCGTAAACCTCATGGCAACCCTGCTTGCCACGATGGGCTTGACGAAAGGCCAATTCCACCATGGTGCGCGCCATGAACACCGCCCCCCACCATGCCGTTAACGTTTGCGGCATAATTATTATTTGCTAGTTGAAAAACTGCTGGCAGGGCGCCGCTTACTTAAATTTATCTTAGAGCGTTTCCCGGTCAGGCCAAAACCCGTGGAAAAATGATGACTTTGCGCCTTTATAACACGCTCACCCGCCAGAAGGAGGACTTCAAACCCCTCGATCCTTCGAACGTGCGCATGTATGTCTGCGGCCCCACGGTCTATGATTTCGCCCATATCGGCAATGCCCGGCCCGTCATCGTGTTTGACGTGCTGTTCCGCCTGCTGCGCCATCTCTATGGGCCGGAGCACGTCACCTACGTGCGCAACATCACCGACGTGGATGACAAGATCAACGCGCGGGCGCTCGCAGGATTATCCCGATCTGCCGCTGAACGAGGCGATCCGCCGCGTCACTGAAAAAACCGCCAACCAGTTTCAGGCCGATGTGAAAGCCCTGGGCTGCCTTGAACCCACAGCCCAGCCCCGCGCCACGGAATTCATCGACCAGATGATTGAGATGATCAGCACGCTGATCACCAAGGGCCACGCCTATCAGGCGGGCGGCGAAGTGCTGTTCAACGTGGAATCCATGAAGGACTACGGCGCGCTCTCCAACCGCAAGCTGGAAGAGCAGCAGGCCGGCGCCCGCGTCGCCGTGGAAGCCCACAAGAAAAATCCCGGCGACTTCGTGCTGTGGAAACTCTCAAGCGCCGAGGAACCGGGCTGGGAAAGCCCGTGGGGGCGGGGCAGGCCCGGCTGGCACATCGAATGCTCCGCCATGAGCAAAAGCTATCTGGGCGAAGTCTTCGACATCCACGGCGGCGGCCTCGACCTGATCTTCCCCCACCACGAAAACGAACTGGCCCAATCCCGCTGCGCCCACGGCACGAAGAAGATGGCCAACATCTGGATGCACAACGGCTTCCTCCAGGTCGAAGGACAGAAAATGTCCAAGAGCCTGGGGAATTTCGTGACGATCAATGAGTTGCTGGAGACGGACAAGTTTGGCGGACGCAAGTGGTCAGGCGAAGTCTTGCGACTTGCAATGCTGAAGACACATTACCGCCAGCCAATCGATTGGACAGTCGACGGCTCTTGACGAAGCAGAGCAACGAATTTGTATGAATTGGTGCAGTATAGCCGAGCTGGAAATGTGGGACCAATCACGATTCGCATAGTCACGAATGTATCTAGCTGCACTAAGCGATGATCTTGAATACTCCGAAGGCTATTCGCTGATGCTTCACAGACTTAGCAACGCGCTGGCAAGACAGATCGAATTAGCTGCCGACTCTTGCATTTCTAGAGTTTGCTCGGTCCTTGAAGCTTTGGCGGAATGCTTCGATTACAGTCTGTGCCACTGGAACTTTGAAAGCAATTGATGGATGCCAAAGTTGACGCTCTTATCTCCGAGCGCCTCGCGGCCCGCGCAGCAAAGAATTGGAAAGAGTCCGATCGCATCAGGGATGAACTCGCTGCCATGGGATCGTCATCAAAGACAACAAGGACGGCACGACGAGTTGGGAGGTCAAGCGATGAGCGCACGATACCCCTCACCGGCGCTTCGCGCCACCCTCTCCCTCAAGGGGAGAGGGTAAGGAAAGTACTTCACTTCGCCCTCTCCACAGGGAGAAGCGTGACCAACTGCTCCCCTCGTGGGAGAGGGTGGCGACCGCAGCGCGATGGGAGGGGGCTGCTGGCCGTACGCTAAGTTTGCCAAGCAGCTCCGCAAAGACATGACGGATGCGGAAACGAGACTGTGGCATGCACTGCGTGACCGCGCTTTGAGAATTCAATTTCGCAGGCAGGTTCCGATTGGAAAATACATCGCGGATTTCGTCTGCCATGATCGCAAGCTGATTGTTGAAGTGGATGGCAGTCAGCATGAAGGTCCAGAACCGATAAGACTTGGCATGCGCTCCGTTCCGGTGACGCGCTTCTCGTCTTGAAACTCGCCGTCCTGGCACTTGCCGTCTATTTCGTACTCTCCTTCATGGGGTTCACCTGATGACCCGCGAGCGTATCTATCTCTTCGACACCACCTTGCGCGACGGCCAGCAGACGCCGGGCGTCGATTTTTCGCTGGATGACAAGCTGGTCGTCATGGAGATGCTGGATGAGCTCTGGGCGTCGATTACATCGAGGGCGGCTATCCCGGCGCCAATCCGACCGATACCGCGCTTTTCAGCGAGGACCGGAAAACCAAGGCCACCTTCACCGCCTTCGGCATGGTGAAGCGGGCAGGGCGTTCCGTCTCCAATGATCCGGGCCTGCAGGATCTGATCCGCGCCAAGGCCAAGGCCATCTGCTTCGTGGCCAAGGCCTGGGACTACCATGTGCGCGTGGCGCTGGGCTGACGAACGAGGAAAATCTCGAACTATCCGCCAGTCCGTCGAAGGCCGCGGTGTTTGCCGGCAAGGAAGTGCTGCTCGATTGCGAGCATTTCTTCGATGGCTACAAGGCCAATCCCGACTATGCGCTGGCCTGCGCCAGGGCGGCCTATGATTCCGGCGCCCGCTGGGTGGTGCTCTGCGACACCAATGGCGGCACCATGCCCGCCGAGATTTCCGAGATCGTCCGCGACCGTGACGAAATCCGTTCCCGGAACCCATCTCGGCATTCACGCCCATAACGACACCGAGCAGGCGGTCGCCAATTCACTGGCCGCCCTTGATGCGGGCTGCCGCCAGATCCAGGGCACCCTCAACGGCATCGGCGAGCGCTGCGGCAATGCCAATCTCGTTTCGATCATCCCCACCCTTGTCCTGAAGAAATCCTACCGCGACCGTTTCGACCATCGGCGTCGATGACGAGCGCCTGCAGAACCTCACCCATGTGTCGCGCGCCTTCGACGAATTGCTGAACCGCAGCCCCCAATGCGCAGGCGCCCTATGTCGGCAAGAGCGCCTTTGCCACCAAGGCCGGCATTCATGCCTCGGCGATCGTCAAGGAGCCGGAAACCTACGAGCATGTGCCGCCGGAAACCGTGGGCAATCGCCGCCGCATGCTGGTGTCCGACCAGGCCGGGAAATCCAATCTCATCGCCGAACTGCACCGCATCGGCCTGAAGTGTCGCAAGGATGACAAGCGCCTCGATACGCTGCTGCGCGAGGTGAAGGAGCGCGAGGCGGCAGGGCTATGCCTATGACGGCGCCGATGCCTCCTTCGAACTGCTGGCGCGCCGCACGCTCGGCACGCGTGCCGCATTATTTCGACGTGCTGTCCTTCCGCGTCATCGTCGAGCAGCGCGGCAATGCGAAATGATTTCCGAAGCGGTGGTGAAGGTGAAGGTCGAAGGCGAAACCTTCATCAATGCGGGCGAGGGCAACGGCCCGGTCAACGCGCTCGACGTGGCGTTGCGCAAGGACCTCGGCAAGTATCCAGCGCTACATCAATGATCTCGAACTTGCCGATTACAAGGTGCGTATCCTCAATGGCGGAACGGGAGCCACGACCCGCGTTCTGATCGAAAGCCGCGACGGCAAGGGCAACCGCTGGTTCACCGTCGGCGTTTCGCCCAATATCGTGGAAGCCTCGTTCCAGGCGCTGTCCGATTCGATCATCTACAAGCTGCTGCGCGAAGGCGTTACCGGCAAGAGTTGACATGCGGGGTGCTCATGTGACCCATGCCCGTTCTCTGATTGCAGCGCCGGAAAGGCGCCGTTAAACCCCGGGGCATGGCCGCCATCGAACAGACATCCAAAGCCGGACTGACCGCCAGCCGAAAAAGGCGTTCTTTACGCTGTTTTCGCCCATCTCACCTGGGGCGCCATGGCGGTTTATTTCGGCTTCCTGCGCCATGTCTCGCCCGGTGGAAATCGCCGTGCACCGCGGCCTCTGGTCCATTCCCTGCGCCGCCGTGATCATCTGGTGGCTTGGCCAGTACAGGGATGTTTGGCAGGCCGTCGCCTCGAAACGCAATCTGGCCATTCTCACGCTCACCAGCGCCATCATCGTGTTCAACTGGGGCTTCTATGTCTGGTCCATCGAGGTGGGCCGCACCCTGGAATCCAGCCTCGGCTATTACATCAACCCGCTGTTGAATGTGGTGATGGGTTATTTGTTTCTGGGCGAGCGCTTTAACCGCCTGCAGATGGTGGCCCTTGTGCTTGCGCTGATCGCAGTGCTCATCCAGACCTTTGCCGCCGGCGTGTTTCCCTGGCTTGGCCTGATGCTGGCTGCAACCTTTTGCCTCTATGGTTTCCTGCGCAAGACGATCGCGGTTGGCGCAACCCAGGGCTTCTTCATTGAAGTCTGCATCATTGCTGTCCCGCTCTTGCTCATGCAGCTCTGGCTGGTGAGCCGGGGCGAGGCCCACTTCGGTGGCACAACTTCAGACACACTGTTGCTGATGGGCTGCGGCCTGATGACGACTTCGGCGCTGGTTTTCTTTGCGCTGTCGATAAAATTGCTGCGCTATTCAACCGCCGGGCTGCTGCAATATATTTCGCCGACCCTGGTGTTCCTCACCGCCGTATTTATCTTCGGCGAACCCATGGACAAGTGGAAGCTTTTGTCCTTCGTCATCTTGTGGATTGGCCTTGCGATCTATTCCTACTCCGCACTGCGCGATGAGAAGAACCGCCGGCGCTGAAGGCGGAAAAGCGCTGGTTTGACGAAGCATCTCGCCAATCTCCATGAGGTCGGGCTAGACGACTGCCGAGCCGACTGCAATAGATCTCGCCGACCCTGGATGTTCGCTCACCGCCGCGTTTCATCTTCGGCGAACCCATGGACAAGTGGAAGCTCTTGTCCTTCGTGGTCCTGTGGATAGGCCTTGCGATCTATTCCTACTCGGCACTGCGCGATGAAAAAAACCGCCGGCGCGAAGCGGAAGCGCTGGTTTAGCGCACTTTCCGCCTCAGGTGCCTTCACCTAGGCGAAACAGAATTCGCGGCCAGATTATGTCACTTGGAGCATGTTGTTATCGGCAAATTCATGCAAGCTGATGCGGTAAAATGCTCATAGAATTTTGCGGATTGGTTCCAACGGCACTTTCTGCTGGCTGTTGGCAAGGCGGTATTCAAACGCCGGCACCACGTCTTGCGCCGACTTCACCACGTCCATCTTGAATTCCATGCCCTCGCGGATGAAATTTTCAGTCCGCATGTGTTTCAGCAGCGTGAGATAGGGCTCCCAGTAGTTTTCGATGTTGCACAGAATGATCGGCTTCGCATGCTGGTCCAGTTGCGCCCAGGTCGAAATCTCGGTGAGTTCTTCCAGCGTGCCGATCCCGCCGGGCAGTGCTGCAAATCCGGTCGAATGCTCGAACATCGTCATCTTGCGCTCGTGCATGCTCTTGGTGACGATCAGTTCATTGACGCCCGTGAGCATCCGTTCCTTGGTTCCCAGAAATTCCGGGATGATGCCGGTCACGTGGCCGCCCTCTTCAAGCACGGTTTTGGCCACTTCGCCCATGAGGCCCAGGCTGCCGCCGCCATAAACCAGGCCAATTCCGGCCGCTACCATGGCCCGCCCCAGAGTTTTGGCCGCTGCCATGTAAATGGGGTTTTTGCCGGGGCCCGAGCCGCAGTAAACACAGAGATTTTGGGCAGGTTTTATCAAAAGTATTCACCTCGTTTTGGGGGCTGCAGCAATCCTTTGCAGATTTGCCGCATTGGCCTTAATATGTGGATGATTCCTATTGTCTAATAGCCTATTCGCCGCAGTTGCGGCTATGATCTTATATTCATGATTACGGACGGCCAACGATGAAAATAAATCCTCTCACAATCTTTACTGGCCTCACACTGGCTACCTTTGGTGCCCTTATCTACGTCGAACAAACAAGGTTCGGCAGAAGAGGTATTGATGACAACGGCCAAGGTTGAGCCCCTGACCGTGGCGGAACCGCCAAAGCCCGCCGAGCCCGTAGTTGCTGAGCCCGCGCCAGCAACGGAAGTGGCAAAGGTGGAAGAAACGCCAGCCCCCGCAGTTGAGCCTGCGCCGGTGCCTGCAACTGGAAGTGGCGAAGGTGGAAGAACCTCCATTGGTCGAGCCGCCAAAGCCCGCTGAACCTGTGATAACGGCGGAACCTCCGGCAGCTGCAGCTGAGCCTCCGGCAGCGGCAACCCAGCCTGTTGAAAAGACCAATATAGTCCCAAGCTTTGATACGGTGCGGGTGGAGCCGACAGGCGAAGCGCTGATTGCCGGACGCGCCGAACCCGGAGCTGAAGTTGTGGTTAAATTCAACGGATTAGCCGTCGGAACGGCAATTGCCAACGCCGATGGGGCCTTTGTGGTAACGCCCGACAAGCCTTTGCCGACAGGCGCCGGAGCGCTCTCGATTGAATCCAAGAGCAATGAGGTGGTTGTTGCCTCCGCCGACTCCGTGGCCGTCGATGTGAAGGCAGGAGCTGTCGATACTCCGATGGTGGCCGTGCTGAAGTCCGATGAGCCCACTCAGGTCATCCAGGTCCCGGCAAAACCCGCTCTGCCTCCCTCCATGACCGTCAATCTCGATACCGTTGATTATGACCAGACCGGGAATATCGTGTTCGGTGGCAGGGGCCCGGCGGGCAGCAAAGTGCAGCTCTATGTCGACAATAAAGCCTACGGTCTGGCCGATATCGGCGGCGGGGGAACCTGGACTTTTGCCGGCCTTTCGCCGCTCGCAGTTGGCCCCCATGCCTTGCGCGCCGATGAAATTGGCAGCAATGGGGCGGTGAAGAGCCGCATCGAAATGCCGTTCTACCGCGAGGAGCCAGCCAAGGTGGCGACGGCTCAGGTAACGCCTGAAGCACCTAAGCCAGTTGAGCTGGCAACAGCCGAGAAAGTGCCGGCGGTGACGCCGACAGCCGAAGTGGCCGAAGCGCCAGTGCCTGAAGCACCGGCCGCCGTCGAAGTGCCAGCCGCAGCCGCGGAAGCGGAGGCAGCTCCAGCCATTGAAACGCCAGCCGCGGAGCCTGTCATTGTGGCAGCCCAGGTTCCTGCAACAGCAGAACTAGCCGCCGCGGCGCCCACCCAGGTTGTTATTCAACCCGGCAATAATCTATGGAAACTGTCACGCCAGATTTATGGCAAGGGCATCATGTACACGGTGATCTACGAGGCCAATAAGGACCAAATTCGCAGGCCTGAGTTGATTTATCCCGGCCAGATTTTCCTCACGCCGGAAGCTGCCGCAGCTACGACGGGGCAGTAAAAGGTCGCTGACTTAATGAGCCGAAAATTGCCGACCAGCCCGGCGAACTTCGCCAGCGGCGACGGAAACCAATGGCAAACTCTCAGAAGCCTCTTGCCCTATTTGTGGCCGGTCGGCCGCATGGATTTGAAGGTCCGCGTGGTCCTGGCGATGATCGCATTGGTCGCCTCAAAGATCATAACCGTACTCACGCCCTATAGTTTCAAGTACGCAACCGATGCTTTGACGGTATCGGGAAACGCGGCGGCAATCGCCTTCAGCGTTCCGTTCTTTTTTGTCCTGGCCTATGGCGTGGGCCGCATTTCGATGGTGGCGCTGGCGCAGATCCGCGATGCGATATTTGCCAAAGTTGGCCAGCGCGCCGTCCGGGAACTGTCCATCCGCACCTTCCGCCACCTTCATGCACTGTCCCTCAAATTTCATCTCGAGCGCCGCACCGGGGGCCTGTCGCGGATCATTTCGCGCGGCACCGCCGGCGTTGATACGGTGCTGCGCTTCTCGCTCTTCAATACGTTTCCGACAGCCCTTGAAATTGCCCTGGTGGCCGGCGCCCTGACCTGGTCCTTCGGCTGGATTTACGCCGCTGTCATTTTAGTTACCGTGGTCCTCTATCTCTGGTTCACCTATGCCGCAACCGAATGGCGCATCAATATCCGCCGCGACATGAATGAAGCCGACACCGATGCCAACACCAAGGCCATCGACAGCCTCCTGAATTTCGAAACTGTGAAATATTTCGGCAATGAGGAACATGAAGCCGCCCGCTTTGATGTATCCATGCTGCAATACGAAAAGGCCGCGGTGAAAACCTGGGTGTCTCTTGCGGTCCTGAACGCCGGACAGACCGTCATCTTCGCCACCGGCCTGACGATTGTCATGGCCATGTCGGCTTTCGCCATCACCCGAGGCCAGGCCACCATCGGCGACTTCGTGATGATCAATGCGCTGATGGTGCAGCTCTACATGCCATTGAATTTCATCGGCTCGTCCTACCGCGAAATCAAACAGGGACTGATTGATGTGGAGGGCATGTTCTCCCTGCTTTCGGTAAATGCGGAAATCAAGGACAAGCCAGGGGCAGCACCCCTCAAAACATCCAAGGGCGAACTCGCCTTCGAAAATGTAAGCTTTGCCTATGACCAGGAAAGGCCGATCATTCGGGGCCTTACCTTCACGGTTCCCGCCGGACACACGGTGGCCATCGTTGGTCCCTCAGGTGCGGGCAAATCGACCATTTCCCGTTTGCTCTACCGCTTTTATGAATTGACCGCTGGCCGCATTACCATCGACGGGCAGGACATTGCCGAGGTCACGCAGAAATCCCTGCGCGCCGCCATCGGCATGGTGCCGCAGGATACGGTGCTGTTCAACGATACCATCCGCTACAACATTCGTTATGGCAGGCCCGATGCCAGTGATGCCGAAGTCGAAGCCGCCGCCAAGATGGCGCAAATCCACAAATTCGTTTTGAGCCTGCCCAAGGGCTACGACTCCATGGTGGGAGAGCGCGGCCTGAAATTGTCCGGCGGCGAGAAGCAGCGCGTCTCCATTGCGCGGACCATTTTGAAAGGGCCACCCATTCTGGTGCTGGATGAGGCAACCTCGGCCCTTGACAGCTTCACCGAACAGGAAATTCAGGCGGCGCTGCGCAAGGTTTCGAAAGGCCGCACCACGCTTGTAATCGCCCACCGCCTGTCAACCGTCGTCGATGCCGATGAAATCATCGTGCTCGACGGCGGAAAAATTGCCGAGCGCGGAACCCACGACAAGCTGCTGCGCAAGAAGGGCATTTATGCTGCCATGTGGAATCGTCAGCGCGAGGCCGATCAGGCGCGCCGCGTGCTCACCCAGGCCGAGACCGATAAACTCGCTGATCTTGAGGATCGTTCGGCCGGTTGGCTTATGCCATCAGAAGACGTTTACACGCCGTGATGGCCGCCTGTTCACTTTGCAAAATGCCAAATCCGCGCTAGATGAGCCCCATGTCAATCGTTAACAGCATAACCTCGGCATTTGTCCCCATTCACCGCGAGGGCTATCGCTTCATCGCCATATTCGCAGGGGTGACGCTCGTTCTGTTCTGGCTGGACGTGCAACTGCTGGCCTGGCTTGGCGTTGTCGCCACCGCCTGGTGCGCCTATTTTTTTCGCGATCCTGAACGGGTGACACCCCAACGGGCAGGGCTGGTGATTTCGCCTGCCGACGGCCGCATCAGCGCCATCGAAAAGGTCATTCCGCCGCCTGAGCTTGATCTTGAGCGTGAACCCACGACCCGCATTTCGGTTTTCATGAATGTCTTCGATGTGCATGTGAACCGCTCGCCGCTGGACGCCAGGATTGCCAAGATCACCTATATCCCGGGAGTGTTCCTCAACGCCGAACTCGACAAGGCAAGCGAGGACAATGAGCGCCAGGCTTTCACGCTGGAACTTGCCGATGGCGGCAAGCTTGGCGTGGTGCAAATTGCCGGATTGATCGCGCGCCGGATTGTAAAATTTGTGAGCGAGGGCGAACGTCTGGCCGCCGGACAAAGAATTGGCCTCATCCGTTTCGGCAGCCGTGTTGATGTGTATTTGCCCAAGGGTGCGAATCCTCTGGTGGCCATTGGCCAGTGCGCCATTGCCGGCGAAACCGTCTTTGCCGATCTCACCTCGCCCGAGGGCGAGCGCATGGCGCGGAAAAGCTGATCGTGGCAGCTGATCTCGATATTGACGTGCCCAAAAAACCGCCCAATGGCAGGCGCTTCAAGCAGGTGCCCGTGCGCTTTCTCTTGCCCAATCTCATCACCTTGCTGGCGCTGTGCAGCGGCATAACCGCCATAAGGCTTGGCATTGAAGGCCGCTATGAACTGGCCGTGGGTGCGGTCATCATTTCAATCGTGCTCGATGCCATCGATGGCAGGCTTGCGCGCTTTCTCAAGGGCACCTCGCGCTTTGGGGCGGAACTTGATTCACTTGCCGACTTTGTGAATTTTGGCGTGGCTCCCGCAATCCTGATCTATCTCTGGTCGCTCAATGACCTGCGCACCATGGGTTGGGTGGTTGTCCTCATACTGGCGGTCTGCTGCGCGCTGCGTCTCGCCCGCTTCAACGTGGCGCTCGACGATACGGACAAGCCCGAATGGTCAGCGGGCTTCTTCAGCGGCGCACCCGCGCCGGCAGGCGCCGGGCTTGCCATGTTGCCCATGTATGTGGGCTTTCTTGGGTTTGTTGACGATGGCCACACTTATTCAATGATCATCGCGCCATATATTGTGGCCGTTGCACTTCTCATGGTGAGCCGGGTGCCAACCTATTCGGGAAAGACCGTGCGCCCGCGCGTGCCGCGTGATCTGGTGCTTCCCATTCTGGGCGGCGGCGCCTTGGCCATCGTCTGCCTTATCGCCTTTCCCTGGGAGACGCTCACGCTCATGGCGTTAGGCTATCTCGTTCTCATTCCTTTCAGCGTCCGGGCCTATCGCAGGTTCAAGGCCAAGGACTTGCAGGCTAAAAACACTTGACCAGGTCGGCCCAGAGATCATCGCCATCTTCGATGCCAACCGACAGGCGAAACACGCCGTCTCCCATGTAATCACGAAACCGCGCCGCCGCTTCCGGGCCATGGCGGAAGGTGGACTGTTCGATATCATCGGTTCCAATCCAGTAGATGAGGCTGCGAAGATGGCCGAGCGACACGGCATAGTGGATGATGTCCAGTTGTTTCACCATGCGCCTGGCGACCTCCATGCCGGCTTCATGGGTTTGAAACGTCATCATGCCGGAAAAGTTTTTCATTTGCGCCTTGGCAAGCGCGTGTTGCGGATGGGAGGCAAGGCCGGGATAGAACACCCGTTTGATGGCGGGGTGGCCTTCAAGACGCGTGGCAAGCTTCAGGGCCGCGTCCTGATGTGCCTTCATGCGAAGCGGGAGCGTGGCGGCACCGCGCATGATGAGCCAGGCATTGAAAGGTGAGAGCACGCCGCCAAAATGAACCGTTGCTTCCAGGTTGAGGGCATCAAGATCCGCCTTGCGGCCAAGGACTGCGCCGCCCATGGCATCGCCATGGCCGCCAATGTATTTAGTGAGCGAATGGATCACGAAATCCGCCCCAAGGCTCAAGGGTTTGGTGGCAATGGGGGTTGCATAGGTTGAATCAACCACCACGTCGCGCACGCCCTTTTCATGGGCAAGCGCCGCCAATGATTTTGATGTCGGATATCTGCATGGTGGGGTTGCTTGGCGTTTCCAGCCACAGCATGCGGGTGTTAGGCCTGATTTCCGCCGCAACGGCCTTTGCGTTCGTCGTATCCACAAAGGAAGTTTCAATGCCAAACCGGGGCAGGGTATCGCGCGTCAGTTCGGCAACCCCCACATAATTGGAATCGGGCATCACGAGATGGTCGCCCTTGCTCAATCGCCCGGCAATCAGGGCATGACTTGCGGCAACGCCGGAGGCATAGGCCAGCGCTGATTCAGCACCCTCCAGAGCCGCCAATTTCTGCTCAAGCTGGCGCACCGTGGGGCTGGCGACCCGGCCATAGACGAAGCCGCCATAATCCTTCTCGTCGCGGGCCGAAAAACCGGTGACGTCCGTCGGCGCAAAGGTGGCCGACATTACCAGATTGGGAGACGAGGCCCGCGTTGTCGGATCAACAAACTCGCCGCCGTGAACCGCAACTGTCGATTCATGCAAAGGGCCGCTGTTTTTGCCTGTCTGAGCCATCACGATCTCTTCCTGTAATTCACCAAATTATGCTTTATGTTGGCCGCCATTGGGCGAATCTGCAACTGGCTAGAGGCGGCATCTACTATGCAGGATTGGGAGGAACAGCGAGAGTTGTTTCCAACGCGGCTGCGGTCGGCACGGCGGCCGCCAGCCCGGCCGCGCCTGCGCCCCAACATCTTCGCACGATTGGTCAGGTACTGCATTGCCAGACCCGCGCCGGTTCTCCTGATAGCGGCATTTTTCATGACCGTCGTAGCAACCCTTGCAATTCTCGGCACGCGTTTTGATTTCAACCGTCCCATTGAAATCCCGATTGATCGGCCCGCGCAAGCAGCCCAGGCGCGTTACCAGGCCGAATTTCCCACCGTCGCTTCCCTCATGGTTGTGCGGGTTTCAGGCGCGAACTCCGCCCTGTCCCAGAATGTCGCGCGATTTGTTGCCAGGAAATTGCAAGCGCAAAAAGCCAGTATCAACCAGGTCTTCATCCCCGGACTTGGCGCCTTCTATGACCGCTTTGGCTTTCTCTATCTTCCGCCGGAAGAAATCAATTCCCGGGTGGAACGTGTCAAGCGGTTGAAGCCGCTGTTCCAGGCCATCGCCGCCTCGCCAAACCTTGCCGGGCTTTCAACCCTGGTGAATCAGGTGGCGGAGGCCGTTCAAAAGGGCCGCTCACCGCAAGGCCTTGAATCCCTGTTCGTGCAAATGTCGAATACCATCAAGAAACAGGTATCCAGCCAGCCAGCACCTTTGGACTGGCCGCGCGTGGCAGGACTGAGGATTGAAACAAAAAACAGGGAATGGGTCGTCGTCGTTCATCCCCGGGCTGGCCAGTTACCAGAGGCGAGGATTGCCATTGAGACTCTCACGGCGTCGGTACTGAAATCCCGGCCGGATTTGAAAATAACCAGTGATTTTCCGCCGGAAGCTAAAAGCACCGCCATCGGCAGTACTGGACGCCAGATTATTGTTTGCCTGCTCTTGTCCGTTCTGTTTTTTCTTCCTCTGCTGGTTGCAACGCTCCGCAACGTGTATTCGATCGTGCTTTTCCTGGTGCCGCCGATTGCCGCAATCGCCGCAGCATTTGCGGCGGCTTCCTTCGTGGCTCCTGTGCTGGACCAAACCACCGCGACCATGGTGTATGCCTCGCTTCTTCCGGTCATGGGTTTTTCCATCGCTCTGGTAGCTGTCCTGCGGCAACCCGGAAAAACCGGTTCAAGCACATCGCTCATTATGTTGGCGGCCCATGAAATAGGTCCCCTCCTGCTGACTTTGGCCGCCATGGTTTGTACGACTTGGCTGCTATGGGCTTTCATGGGTTTTCCAAGCATTGCCAGGCTTTCAGTCATTGTCATATGTGCCGCTTTCGCCGGGCTGGCTGCAACGCTGATACTCATTCCGACTTTCGCTTCCCTCATTTCAAAGCCGGAGGGAGAACCGCCCGCAGACTTTTATGACCAGGCGACAGCCCGAAATATACAGGCGATTTGGCACAAGCTGAGGCCACCCTTCACCGTGCTGCTGATGGCGGCATCGCTCTTTTGCATCGTGTTTTTCTCGTCCCTGAATTTTAGTACCTCACGCCTTCCCGGTTCAGCCGTTGAAGCCTCCAGCGCGGCAAGGGGATTGCAATTCACTGTTGAGGGGGAAGCTGCCGCGGCAAAGCTGGTGGGTGATCTCCAGCAAATACCGGAGGTGGGAACGGTTCGCTGGATGGGAACCTTTCTGCCACAGCAGGTTGAGTTGAAACGCAAGATACTGCAAGGCCTCGCGGGAACGATACCTGGCGTGAATGACGGTGGCGCCGTCGGCCCTTACGATCTGCTTGAGAATCTTCGTGGCATGGAAGCGGGCTTGCGCGTCATTTCCGATGGCGCGGGGACTGATGAAGGCCTGCGCGCCAGCGCCCACGAGCTTCGCCGCTCTCTTGCTGTGCTGGCCAGCTCCAGCAAGGGGCCGGAATCGACTGCAGCGGAACTTGAGCGGCTTTTGTTTTCGGGATTTGGCGAACTGGCAAAAACCGCCGACGAACTTTCACGCCTGGCTGATCCGCAACTCCCTGATCTTGATCAAAATTTGCGCGCCCTTTACGTGACAGATGGAGACAGGTGGCGGGTTGAGGCGTTGCCCAAACGTTTGATATCGGCCAAGGCCTTTATCGATGCAGCGAAAGTGGTGGATGCCATTCCCCTCGGTCCCCTGATAACCGAGCAGGCGGAATTGCGCGCCCTTGCCTCGGCCTCAAAGTCAGCTCTTGTCTTTGGATTTATCTTCACGTTGCTCATTACTCTCGCGTATTTACGGAATATTCTGGATTGGCTGATTGTGGTTGCATCTTCCTTCCTGCTCTTGCCGCTCTATGCAGTTTTTATCGTGACAACGGCAACGGCCATCAGCCCTGCGACACTTCCCGCCATGGTTATGACCTCGCTGTTTGGTGTCACGACTGCGCTGCTTTTGGTGACCAGGAGGCGGCAGTCCGGAATTGACGGGCTCACCGTTCTGCTTCCGGCGGCAGCGATTGTTGCGATTACTCTGCCGATCCGATTGCTGCACGTCAGGGAGTTCGAGTCCTTCACCAGCACGCTCATCATGCTTTTGGCGGCTGCTACCATCTTTAACCTGACGGTCGTGCCGCAGATTTGCGCCTGGACCGAACGCTGGCGCTCTTCAGGCTCGGGACAGGATAGGGCAGGCGCTTCCCGGCCCCGTGAAGATCTCGACGATGATATCTTTTGAAGTCAAATTGCACGAATCGGCAGGCAATTGGATGGGGTCCGGAAGAGGGCAAAACAGGCATGCAAACCCGCAATTTCAGCGCCGAAAAGACCTTTACACACCGGAAACCAAGACCGCCAATGGCCTTCTGAATTCGCCACTTGCAAAAGGTTACGACGAAAGTCAATGGCGACAACTCGCAAAAACTGGTGCTAGGATTTGAAGCATGAGCCAATGGATTTTGGCACTCGAGAACGTAAAACTAGAATCGTAAACTAGGGAGTAAGCAATAATGAACATGAACTTCAAATCATGGCTTGTCGGCACCACCATGCTGGTGATGACCACCACCGGCGCCTTCGCCGAAGTGGTGTTCAACCGCGGCAACTCGGCCGATCCGGAATCGCTCGATCCGCACAAGACCTCGACCGTCTATGAAGCCCATATCCTGCGCGACCTGTTCTTGGGCCTCACGATGCAGGATGCCAAGGCCGAAGTCATTCCGGGCGCCGCCGAAAGCTGGACCGTGAGCGACGACGGCAAGGTTTACACGTTCAAGCTGCGCGCCGGAGCAACGTGGTCGGACGGCTCGCCCGTCACCGCCAATGATTTCGTTTTCTCCTGGCAGCGCGTCGTCGATCCGGCAACCGCCGCCGAATATGCCTACATGCTGGCCCCGGTGGTGAATGCCGAGGATGTAACCGCCGGCAAGAAGAAGCCCGCGGAACTGGGCGTAAAGGCGGTCGATGATATGACATTCGAGGTGACGCTCAATGCGCCGACGCCCTATTTCCTTGAAATGCTCACCCACCAGGCGACCTATCCGGTGAGCAAGGCCAATGTCGAGAAATTCGGCGCCGACTTCATCAAGCCCGGCAATCTGGTTTCGAACGGCGCCTATATGCTCGCCGAATTCGTGCCCAACGATCACGTCAAGGCGGTCAAGAACCACAAGTTCTATGACGCCGCCAATGTGAAGATCGACACGGTGAACTTCATTCCGACCGAAGACCGCTCCACCGCCATGAAGCGTTTCGAGGCGGGCGAACTCGATTCCAACGACGACATTCCGACCGAGCAGCTTGCCGATCTCAAAGCCAAGTTTGGCGACCAAGTTCAGTTTGGTCCCTATCTCGGCACCTACTACTATGTGTTCAAGATTCCGCAAGGCGCCGTGGGACAACGTGAAGCTCCGCCACGCCATCTCCATGGCGATCGACCGCGACTATCTGGCCGAGAAAGTCTGGCAGAACACCATGATCCCGGCCTATTCCTTCGTGCCGCCAGGCATCGCTGGCTATGAAACCAGAACCACGGACTATGCCGAGATGTCCCAGATCGACCGCGAGGACGCGGCCAAGAAGGTCCTGGCCGAACTCGGCTATGGCCCGGACAAGCCGCTGAAGATGGAAATCCGCTACAACACCTCGGAGAACCACAAGAACACGGCGGTGGCCATCCAGGAGCAGTTGAAGCCGCTCGGCATCGAAGTGACGCTGCTCAACACCGACACCAAGACCCACTATGGTCATCTCGAGCAGCATGGTGACTTCGACGTGGCGCGCGCCGGCTGGATTGCCGACTACAAGGATCCCGGCAAACTTCCTGGCTCTGTGCAAGACCGGGACCGGCAACAACTACGCCGAATACTCCAACAAGGAGTATGACGACTTGATGGCAACGGCGGCCGCCTCAACTGATCCGGCCGAGCGCATGAAGAAGCTGTCGGATGCCGAGGCGATCGGCGTGGCGCGCGATCTTTGCGTGTTGCCGCTGCTGTATTACGGCTTCCACACCATCGTTTCCGAACAAGCTCAAGGGCTGGGAGGACAATGTCATGGACGTCCATCCCACCCGCTTCCTGAGCAAGGAATAGTCCGCCTAACGGATGACGCGCCGCCCTGCCTGTGCGGGCAGGGCGGCCGTTTCCTGACTGTGAGGGGGCGGCGATGCTGCGTTATGTCTTGCGGCGGTTCCTGACCGCCATACCGACGCTCTTCGTGATCGTGACGATTTCGTTTTTCCTGATGCGCGTGGCGCCGGGCGGCCCCTTCAATCAGGAGAAAGGGCTCAATCCCGTCATCAAGGCCAATCTTGAGCGCGTCTATCATCTGGACGAGCCGCTTGTGGAAGCAGTACCTGCGCTATCTTGAAAACCTCCTGCAGGGCGATTTCGGCCCAAGCTATAATTTGCCCGATTTCACCGTCGCCGAACTGTTCGCGGCCGGCCTTCCGGTTTCCATCCAGCTCGGCGCCATGGCGCTGATCCTTGCACTTGTCATCGGCGGCGCGCTTGGCATTTGCGGCAGCCCTGCACCAAAATCAAGCGGCACGGACTATGCGGTGGTGGCGCGTCGCGACAGCCGGCAGCACCATCCCGACTTTCGTGATCGCGCCCCTGTTCCAGCTTTTCTTCGCGCTCACCCTGAAATGGTTTCCGGTGGGCGGCTGGGGCGACGGCGCCTTCGTCAACAAGGTGGGCCCGGTGCTCACCCTTATGCTGCCGCAGCTTGCCATCGTTGCCCGCCTGATGCGGGGCTCGATGATCGAGTCCCTCCACTCGCACCATATTCGCACCGCGCGCGCCCTGGGCCTTTCCGACTATTCGGTTGTGATCCGGCATGCCCTGCGTGGCGCGCTTCTGCCGATCGTATCCTATGCGGGACCGGCCGCTGCCGCACTTGCTGACTGGTTCGGTCATCGTCGAGACCATTTTTCAAATCCCGGGCGTCGGCCGCTAATTTGTCGATGCCGCCCTGAACCGCGACTACACCCTGGTGATGGGCACCGTGGTGGTGATCGCCATCTTTACCGTCACCTTCAATCTCATCGTCGACATTCTCTACGCCGTCGTCGATCCGCGGGTGCGTTATGACTGATGTCGCATGAGCCATGTCCCTGCCGAGGCGGCCGTTCCCTGTGGGCCGATGCCTGGGCGCGGCTGAAGGCCAACAAGGCCGCCCTGGTGGAGCGCCTATTTTCTCGTCTTCATGGCTTCATCTGCATCTTCGGACCCTGGTTCACGCCCCATGCATTCACCACCATCTACCAGGACTATAACCGCGTGCCGCCCAGCCTTTCGGCCTATCCCAAGCCGGAAATGATCGACCTGGCCGTAAGGACGCGGTGCGCCGCGGCCGCGTCGCAGCTTGCCGGATGGGAAGAGAAAGGACGGACGAATTTTCATCACGGTGACCTCCGCCAAACCCATCGACGAGCGCATGACCCGCTACATCGACCGCTCCAGCGTATTCGAAGAACGCCAGGTCGCGAGAAATATCCGCTGACAGCCTGAGGCTGACCATGAGCGCCGTCGTGGAAAAGCAGTATTTCTTCTTCGGCACCGACAATTCCGGCCGTGACATGCTGACCCGCACGCTGATCGCGGGGCGCGTGTCGCTGGCCATTGGCCTTCTCGCCGGCCTCGTCGCCGTGGTGATCGGCGTTCTCTATGGCGCAACCGCCGGCTTTATCGGCGGCAAGACCGACGAAATCATGATGCGCATCGTCGATATTCTCTACTCTCTGCCCTTCATCTTCTTCGTCATCATGCTGGTGGTTTTCTTCGGCCGCAATTTCGTCCTGATGTTCCTGGCCGTTGGCGCCGTGCTCTGGCTTGACATGGCGCGCATCGTGCGCGGCCAGGCGCTGTCCATCAAGCGCCAGGAATATGTCCAGGCCGCCGAGGCCCTTGGCGTGAACCGCTGGGGCATTCTCGATCCGCCACATCGTGCCAAACCTCCTGGGCCCCGTCGTCATCTACATGACGCTGCTGGTGCCCCAGGTGATCATCCTCGAAAGCTTCCTCTCCTATCTCGGCCTTGGCGTGCAGGAGCCCAATGTCGAGCTGGGGCGTCATGATTTCGCAAGGCGCCAAGAACATGCCGTGGCGCCAACTGGCTGATTGTCATTCCCTCCTTCTTCCTCACCACCACGCTTTTCGCCTTGAATTTCATCGGCGATGGCCTGCGTGACGCGCTTGACCCGAAGGACCGCTGAGATGGAAGGCAGCATCCTTACGCTCAGAGAACATCAAAGTGAAGTTCAATACCCTTGATGGCATCGTCGAGGCGGTCAAAGGCGTGAACCTTGACGTGAAGGCAGGCGAAACCGTAGCCATCGTGGGCGAATCCGGCTCCGGCAAAAGCCAGTTGATGATGGGCACCATGGGACTGCTGGCCTCAAACGGCACAATTACCGGCGAGGCAAATTACCGCGGGCACAAATCTCGTGGGCCTGCCCAAGCAGGAGCTCAACACCATTCGCGGGCGGAAGATTGCGATGATCTTCCAGGAGCCCATGACCTCGCTCGATCCGCTTTATACGATCGGCAATCAGCTCATCGAACCCATCATGCATCACCAGAAAATCGGCTGCGACGCAGCCAATGCGCGCGCCATCGAAATGATGAACCTGGTAAAGATTCAGGAACCCAAACGGCGCATGGGATCCTACCCCCATGAAATGTCCGGCGGCCAGCGTCAGAGGGTGATGATCGCCATGGCGCTTGCCAACGGTCCCGATCTTCTCATCGCCGACGAGCCGACGACTGCGCTTGACGTCACCATTCAACTCGAAATTCTTGAACTCATGGTTGGGCTGCAACAGCGCCTCGGCATGAGCATGATCTTCATTACCCATAACCTCAACATCCTGCGCCTCATCGCCGACCGCATCATGGTGATGCGTTATGGCGAAGTGGTGGAAGAGGGGGAGTTACGAAGAAAGTTTTCAAGCACCCCAATCATCCCTACACCAAGGCGCTGCTGGATGCGGAACCCTCGGGCCGCAAGGCGCCGCCCGCCCCCAAGGCTCCCAAAATCCTGGATGGGACGAATGTCTCGGTGACTTTTGAAATCGGTGGCGGGTTTCTCTCAGGTCCGCCCCTGCTGCTCAAGGCCGTTGACCGTGTTTCCGTTGTCCTGAAGCAGGGGCAAACCATTGGAATCGTGGGCGAATCCGGTTCCGGAAAATCAACCCTTGCCCGCGCCCTGCTGCGCCTCCTGCCAAGTGAAGGGGCAATCAAGTTTGAAGGCCGCGATATTGCCAGGCTGAGCAAGGAAGAAATGCGCCCGCTCAGGAAGCAAATTCAGATCGTGCTGCAGGACCCGTTTGGCTCGCTGTCGCCCCGCATGACTGCCGGCCAGATCGTCACTGAAGGCCTGTTGGTGCATGAGCCCTCCATCACCGCAAGGGAGCGCGATGCCCGGGCGGTGCAGGCCTTGCAGGAAGTGCAGCTCGATCCAAAACTGCGCAACCGTTACCCCCATGAATTTTCCGGTGGCCAGCGCCAGCGCATTGCCATTGCCCGGGCCATTATTTTGAAGCCGCGGCTCATCGTATTGGATGAGCCGACCTCGGCGCTTGATCGCCAGGTGCAAGGCCAGATCATCGAGCTTCTGCGCGATCTGCAGATCAAGAACAACCTGTCCTATCTTTTCATCAGCCACGATCTCGCGGTCGTGCGCGCCATGGCCGACCACATCATGGTCATGAAGGATGGCCGTCTGGTGGAGCAGGGCACGCCCGACGAGATTCTGGAAAACCCGCGTGAGGATTACACCAAGCGCCTGATGGCTGCCGCCTTTGCGTAGAAGTTGTCACTCAGTCACGACAGCATCCGACCGGTGGCAGTCCGGCCAGGAACCCAGCGGTCGTGGGGCCGTTTTAAACTCTTGCTCATACTCTCCATGGTCGGGCTTGACCCGACCACCCAGACTTTCAACATCAGTAGTGCCTGAATAACTGGTTGGTCGGGTCAAGCCCGACCATGGAGAGTGGGGGAGGTGGCAGTCAGGACTCCTCCCCTCTCATCCTGCTTCATATGAATAAATATCCTGATATACCCCCTTGACAATCTATTCCTATCGGGTTCGGGCG
Organism: uncultured Alphaproteobacteria bacterium; assembly: GCA_963810045.1. GTDB lineage: Bacteria > Pseudomonadota > Alphaproteobacteria > Rhizobiales > Aestuariivirgaceae > Aestuariivirga. The sequence continues at coordinate 529,233 of CAWELV010000027.1, forward strand.
AGGCGCGAGGCCATGCCAAGTCCGAAGTTCAGATCACCGCTCCGGCCCGGCCGTCCTCCCGGCCACCGCAGGAAGCCCAGTCACCTGGTCGATGAGGTGCTCACCGAATGCCATGGGCTGGCCTGGGACGCGCTGAAGCCCGACACAAGCTGAAGCAGAAATAATCCGTCTACGGATTAATATGATTCGACTTTTCCTACTTTCGGAAACGGCATTACCGTTTTCACTAAGGGCAGAGCTATGCCCGGCGCTCATTGAAAAAATTGAGATCTCTAACCCCTCTGTCATCCCGGCGAAAGCCGGGACCCAGACTTGGAACAAGTGTGAAAGCTGAAAAGTCTGGGCCCCGACTTACGTCGGGGTGACAGAAATTATGTAAGCGTTCGCCGGAATGACGGAACTGGGTCCTTAAATATCAAACGCCTCAATATTCTGAAATGCCGCCCGCAAGGCTTTCGACCATTCCGATGAAAGCATCTTGAAATAGGGATCATCCTGCCCGATGCGCTTGGTGTGTTCCAGTTTCAGCGTATTGGTTTCATAGGTAATCATGTCGATGGGCAACCCCACGCTCAGGTTGGAACGCAGGGTTGAATCAAACGACAGGAGAACAAGCTTGGCCGCATCGCCAAGTTTCATTGATGTCTGGGCCACGCGGTCCAGAATGGGCTTGCCATATTTGTGTTCGCCGATTTGAAAGAATGGCGTATCAGCCGTTGCTTCGATGAAGTTGCCCTCGGCATAGAGCTGGAACAGCCGCGGGCGTTCCCGCCCGATTTGCCCGGCAAAAATATAGCTCGAAGCAAATGCGTCACTGGTGGGCGAAAGCGCCTCGCCTTCAATTTTTTTAACCTCGCGAATGGCGCGGCCCACAATCCGCACCGCCTGGAACATGGTCTTGGCGGCGAAAAGATTTTCCTCGGCGGATTTGCTTTTTTTGGACTTGGTGCCTTCGTTCAGAAGGCTGACAACGGCTTGCGTGACCGCCAGATTGCCGGCGGTCAACAGCACGAACAGGCTTTCGCCGGGCTTCTGCCAGGTGTGGAGCTTCTTGAACTTGCCCACATTATCGACGCCCGCATTGGTGCGGGTATCGGCGGCCATCACCAGGCCTTCATCAAGCAGCATTCCCACGCAATAGGTCATTGATTGTCCCAGCCGATTCTCTTTTTCCTATTGTTGCGCAATTTCCACATTGACTTCCACCCTCATTTCTTCAGCGCTGCCGCCCTTGCGGCTGCCCCGGATGGGGGTAATGCCGTGGGCGTCAATGCCGCCGGCAACCCGCACATAATGGTCCGTGGGGCATTTGCCGTTTGCCGGGTCAAATCCAACCCAGCCCAGGTCCGGCAACAGCGCCTCGGCCCAGGCATGGCTGGCCGTGGCCGATTCCCCGCCTTCAAGCGCCAGATAGCCCGTCACATAGCGCGAAGGAATGCCCAAATGCCGCACGGCGCCACTGAAAATATGGGCATGGTCCTGGCACACACCTTGCCCTGCGGCAAAGGCTTCCGCCGCCGTTGTATCCGCGTCAGTAACGCCAATCCGGTAAGCGACCGCATTTTTGATTTCCGTCATCAGGCCATGCAGCAGGTCCAGCTTGCCACGGCCCTTCACATCGATCTTTTCGAGCATCGCCAGAATGGCAGGGCTGGGTCGCGTTGCCGCGGTCTGGCGCAGGAATATGGCGTCAGGGGCAGGGCAGGGAAGGCCTTTGACAACCCCGGAGGCATCCTCCACGTCCACAATGCCTTCAGCGATCGACACTCATGGGGCCGTCAATGTTCTGGATTGTGACGAGGTGAATGCGGTTTCCGAAGCCATCGAGATAGGTGAGCGCTCCCTCAATTCCGGGAGCCGTTATCTTCCAGTCGACAATCTTCTGCGCCGCGAAATTTTGCGGGGTCAGATAGAGCCGCTGCACCGAATAGCTGAGCGGCGTTTCGTAGGCGTAGAATGTCTCATGGCGAATATGAATGCGCATCAGGTCACGGAAAATTATAAGTTGTTGCTATGCTTTGCGACAGGGAATTATTGGCTGCCATGAAATCCTGCAGGAATTCATGCAGGCCGTTCTGGAAGATTTGCTCCATGTTGCCATTCTTCAGCCGGCCATGGGTCTCCCTCGCAATCTCATGGCAGGCATAGCGGCTGCCATAGAGTTCGCCCAGGCCATCCAGCGCCAGATTTATCCAATTATAGGTGAAGAGCAGGGAACGCGGCATTTCTTCCTTGAGGATAAGGAATTCGGAAACCATCCACGGCTTGTAGTGGCTGTCCTTGTAAAACCAGCGATAGGCCCGGTGGGCCGAAACCGAACGCAGCACTTGCGCCCACTGCTGCGTGTCGAGATCGCTGCCCACGTCGCTTGGACGCGGCAGGAGAATGAAATATTTCACGTCAAGAATGCGCGCCGTGTTGTCGGCCCGCTCAATGAAATTGCCGAGCTGGCTGAAATAGTAATTGTCGGTGCGCAGCATGGTGCCGAGAAGCGCCCCGCGAAAACCCATGGCGCGCTGCTTGACCCATTCGAGGAATTCCGGAAGCCGGTCGGAGGTGATATTTTCAGGCTGGATCTGCGCCAGTTCGTTCCAGGTGGAATTAAGGCTTTCCCACACGTCGCGGGTAAGCGCTGTCCGCACCGCGCGGCCATTATTGCGGGCCGTCTTCAGGCAGGATTTGACGCTCGAAGAATTGCTTTCATCAAACAGCAGGAAATGAATGACTTTCGCACCATCAATTTCCCCATGCTTTTCGGTATAGCTGTGTTCGCAGGCCGCACTGGTGAGCGTCGAACGCCATTCGTCCCGGTGGCCTTCAATGGCGCCCGGCATCAGCGAAATGCGGTAGCCCACTTCGAGAAGGCGTGCCATGTTTTCAGCCCGCTCCACATAGCGTGACATCCAGTAGAGCGATGAGGCCGTGCGTCCCAGCATGCCCTAATCCTCCAGAACCCAGGTGTCTTTGGTGCCGCCGCCCTGGCTGGAGTTGACCACCAGCGAGCCTTCCTTGAGCGCCACGCGCGTCAGGCCGCCCGGCGTAATGCGTATCCGGTCTCCCGACAAAACAAAGGGCCGCAAGTCCACATGGCGCGCCGCTATGCCGGATTGGGTGAAGGTGGGAACAGCCGAGAGGGCAAGGGTGGGCTGGGCGATGTAGTTTGTGGGCCGCGCCTTGATCTTGGCGCTGAACAATTCAATCTCGGCTTTGGATGAGGTGGGCCCAACCAGCATGCCATAGCCGCCGGAGCCATGAACCTCCTTCACCACCAGTTCTGCGAGATGCTCAAGGACATATTTGAGATCGCTCTCATTGGAGCAGCGCCAGGTCGGTACATTGTTGAGGAGCGGCTTTTCGCCGGTATAAAACCGGATGATGTCGGGCATGTAGGTGTAGATCGACTTGTCATCGGCAACACCCGTGCCCGGCGCATTCACAAGTGTCACATGGCCCGCCCGGTAGACGTCGAAAATTCCGGGAACCCCGAGGTTGGAATCCGGGCGGAAGGCCAGGGGATCGAGATAGGCATCATCAATGCGCCGGTAGACCACATCCACCCTTCGCGGCTTCTGGGTCGTGCGCATATAGAGCCAGCCATCGGAGACAAAAAGATCATCGCCTTCGCAGAGTTCAACCCCCATCTCATCGGCCAGAAAGGCGTGCTCAAAAAACGCCGAGTTGTGAATGCCAGGCGTCAGCACCACAACGGTGGGTTCATTCCGGGTGGTGGATGGCGCCACGCTGTCCAGGGTCTTGCGCAGCATGGCCGGATAATTTTCAACCGGCGCCACCCGTTGCTGGGCGAAAAGTTCCGGGAAGAGAAACATCATCGCTTCCCGGTCTTCGAGCATGTAGGAAACACCCGATGGGGTGCGGCAATTGTCTTCCAGGACGTAAAATTCATTCTCGTTCACGCGCACGATATCGATGCCCATGACATGGGCGTAAATGCCCTTCACCGGATTGACGCCAACCATTTCCGGCACAAACGCCTCGTTCTGGATGATCACGTCGTAGGGAATGCGCCCGGCCCTGAGGATTTCCTGACGGTGATAGAGGTCATGCAGAAACGCGTTCATGGCGCGCACCCGCTGCTCAATGCCCGCTGAAAGCCTGCGCCATTCGGTTGCCGAAAAAATGCGTGGCACAATGTCAAAGGGGATCAGCCGTTCCGAGGCCTTGTCATCGCCGTAAACGGCAAAGGTAATGCCCTGCCTGCGAAACCTGGCTTCCGATTCCCGCAAGGCCCGTTCAATGACTTCGTTACCCAGATTTTCGAGCCATTTTTCCACGCGGGCGTAAGGAGCACGCACGCTGCCGTTTGGCGCAAACATCTCGTTGAAGCTCATCGCTCTGCCGGTTCCCCCTGCTGTTGCGCTGCAATATGAACGCAATAATCGAGCTTCTGCAAGCAAATCATCGGGTTCCGGCGGGCTGGTTGCAAAAAATGGCCGTTAATTGTATGGTTCAGCCATGTGCTGCCATATGACATCGTCCGGTCAGGTCCTGCCAATTTGGACCCGGAACCGGCACGACGAAGTCATGGTCAATTGCGCCCGCATCGGGTTCAAGCCCTAGCACGCCTCCAAATTCTGAATTCTGTCCCCCATTCAATTTTGGAGAAAACCCGTGTCCGTACATCAAAAGAACATCAATATCGCTGAAGTCGTCCAACACGACATCGACCACCATTTTCATCCCTTTACCGATCACAAGGCCTTCCATGCCGCAGGCGGCCCGCGGGTCATCACCCATGCCGATGGCATCTGGATCTGGGATGGCAAGGGCAACAAGATTCTCGACGGCATGTCCGGCCTGTGGTGCGTGAACGTCGGCTATGGCCGCAAGGAGCTGGCCGAGGTGGCTTACCGGCAGATGCTGGATCTGCCCTATTACAACACCTTCTTCAAGACCACGACGGTGCCTGCAACCGAGCTTGCGGCCAAGATTTCGTCCGTGTTGCCCAAGCGCTTCAAGCACATTTTCTTCGCCAATTCCGGCTCGGAATCCAACGACACGATCGTGCGTTTCGTGCGCCATTACTGGAAGCTGAAGGGCAAGCCCTACCGCCAGCATTTCATCGGCCGGCGGCGCGGCTATCACGGCTCGACCATGGTGGCGGCAAGTCTGGGCGGCATGGAGGGCATGCACGAGCAGGTGGGAACTGCCGCTTCCGGGCTTCCATCATGTCCAGCAGCCCTATTGGTATGATTTCGGCGGCGACATGACGCCCGAGGAATTCGGCCTTGAAGCGGCAGCCGACGTGGAAAAGAAAATCCTCGAAGTGGGGCCGGAAAATGTCGCGGCCTTCATCGGCGAGCCCATCCAGGGGGCGGCCGGCGTTCTCATCCCGCCCACGACCTATTGGCCGGAAGTGCAGCGCATCTGCCGGAAATATGGCGTGCTGATTATTGCCGACGAAGTGATCTGCGGCTTCGGCCGCACCGGCAAATGGTGGGGCTTCGAGACCATGGGCTTTGAGCCCGATATCGTCACCATGGCCAAGGGCCTGTCGTCGGGCTACCTGCCGATCGGCGCCGTCGCCTTTGCCGATACGCTGATCAAGGACTTCTTCGAGAAGGGCGGCGAGTTTTACCATGGCATGACCTATGCCGGCCATCCCGTGGCGGCGCCGTGGCGCTGAAGAATATCGAGATCATCGAGGACGAGAAACTGGTCGAGCGGGTGGCGGAGCTTGGCCCCTATTTCGCCAAGGCCCTGGCCAGCCTGAACGACCATCCCATCGTTGGCGAAACCCGCGCCATGGGTCTCATCGGCGCCATCGAGCTTTCCAGCGACAAGGCCAAGCGCGCGCGCTTCAAGGATTCCGGCCGGGTCGGCACGATCTGCCGCGATCATTGCTTCAAGAACGACCTGATCATGCGGGCCTGCTGGGACACCATGGTGCTGGCGCCGCCCTTCATCATCACCAAAAAGGAGATCGACGAAATGGTGAGGCTGGCGCGGTTGGCGCTTGATGCGACCTATGCGGACGTTAAGGCTGAGATGTGAACTGACCAGAATTTAGTTGAATTCTAGTGAAGAAAAGTTGACAAGCATTGCAACAGGCATCTGAGCCAGTGCTTCAAACCAAAGGAAACAGCCATGACAACATTTCGTCCAAGATTTTCACCCAGCCGCCGCACCCTTCTTGAAGGGCACCGGCGCCATGGTCGCCGGCCTGACCCTGCTGCCGCGCTTTCGCTTTCCGAAGAGGAGAAGAAGCTCAACTTCTACAACTGGGACACCTATATCGGCGAAACCACGCTGGCCGATTTCGAGCCAAGGCCACCGGCATTGAGGCCAAGATGGATCTCTTCGCCGACAACGACGAACTGTTCGCCAAGCTCAAGGGCGGCAATCCCGGCTATGACGTGATCGTCCCGACCAATGACAATGCTCGAGCGCATGATCAAGGCCAACATGGTGATGCCGCTCGACCATGCGAAAATTCCCAACATGGCCAACATCGACAAGCCGTTCCAGGATGCGACCTTCGATCCGGGCCGCAAGCATTCGATACCCTACATGTGGGGCACGCTCGGCATCGGCTACCGCAAGTCAAAGGTCGAGGGCGGCCTGGTCGACAGCTGGAAGATGCTGCTCGACAGCGACAAGTATGCGGGCCGCATCTCGCTTCTCGGCGATGCCCAGAACGTGATCGGCGTCGGCCCTCAAGTATCTCGGCTATTCCTTCAATTCGACCGACCCCGCAGAGCTCAAGAAGGCCGAGGAATTGCTGATCGCCCAGAAGAAGAACATCAAGGTCTTCGCCGATGACAATGGCCAGGACCTGCTGGCTTCGGGCGAAGTCGATGCCTGCCAGGAATGGAACGGCGACATCATCCAGGTCATGGCCGAGGATGAGGATATTGCCTATGCGGTGCCGACCGAAGGCTCGCTGCTGTGGCAGGATACCATGGCGATCCCGACCGGCGCGCCGCATCCCGAAAACGCCCATGCCTTCCTCAACTTCGTTCTCGATGCCGAGGCCGGCAAGCACATCGCCGAGACCATCCAGTATGCCACCGCCAATGCGGCGGCGAAGGCAGCTGATGGACAAGTCCTATACGGAGAATCCGGCGATCTTCCCGCCGGCGGAAATCGTCGCCAAATGCGAACCCAGCCTCTATCTCGGCGAAGAGGCAACAAAGGTGCGCGACGAAATCTGGACCCGCATCCAGGCGGCCTGATAGCGCTCTTGCAGCTGTATGGCGGGGACGGCAGCTTGCCGTCCCCGTTCTTATTGGCTAGCATTCAGGGATCGCAGGGCAGGGGGAGAGCAGGCGCGTCTTGGATAACTGGAAAGATAACCGGAACGTCTTCTGGACCCTCGCCGGGCCTGGCACATTCTGGCTTCTCGTTTTCTTCGTCTTGCCGCTGGGCTTCTTGTTGGTCATGTCCTTCGGCGAAAGGCGATGATCGACGGCGAAATCTCCATCACCGAGAACGATTACTCTACCGGATCTCGAACTACATCCGCAGTCTTCGATACGCTCTATCTGCAGATCATCTGGAAATCGATCTGGGTCAGCGCGCTTGCCACCGCGTTGTGCCTGCGTGACCGCCTATCCGATCGCCTTCGGCATCTGTTTTGCGTCCGAACGCTGGAAGCCGTTGCTTCTGCTGCTCGTCATCCTGCCGTTCTGGATCAATCTTCTCATCCGCACCTATGCGCTGATCGCCGTGTTCCGCACGCAGGGCTATGTCAATCTGGCGCTCGGCTGCGGTGGGTCTCGGGCCCTATGACATGCTCTACAACAACGGCGCCGTCATCTTCGGTCTGGTCTATGTCTACATGCCTTTCATGGTGCTGCCGCTCTATGCGACGATCGAACGGCTCGACAAATCCTTCCTCGAAGCAAGCCTCGATCTCGGCGCTTCGCAATTCACGACATTCCTGAAGGTGACCGTGCCGCTCACCATGCCCGGCATCATTTCCGGCGTTATTCTCGTCTTCATTCCCTGCCTCGGCTCGTTCCTGACGCCCGATCTTCTCGGCGGCGCCAATGCCATCATGATCGGCAATGTCATCGAGCGCCAGTTCAAGGCGGCCAATGACTGGCCCTTCGGCTCGGCGCTTTCGTTCCTGCTGATGTACGCGACATTCGGCGCGCTTGCGCTGCGGGCCTTTTTCGCCGGCGCAGCAAGGGAGTGGACATCTGATGGCTGACGCAGCTGAAACCCGGCTCCGGCCCGCTCGACTACGGCAACCGGCTGTGGCTGAAGATTCTCTTCGCGCGCGATTTTCTTCATGCTCTATGTGCCGATCATCACGCTGATTGCCTTTTCCTTCAATACCGACAAGCGCGGCATCGTCTGGCGCGGCTTCACCTTCGACAACTACGTCAAGGCCTGGAACAACAGCGCCCTCATGGAGGCCTGATCAATTCCCTGATGATCGCCTTCATCGCCACCATCATCTCCACGGTCATCGGCGCCATGGTGGCGCTCATGCTGTGGCGCTTCCGCTTTCCCTTCAAGGGCGCCTATGAAGGCGTTCATGGCGCTGCCGATCGTCATCCCCGAAATCTGCATGGGCGTGTCGCTGCTCCTGTTCTTCATCAATACCGGCATGATGGATGCGGTCGTTGCAATGCCGCTGGCCGCTCAACCTCTCCAACATCATCATCGCCCATGTGGCTTTCTGCTTCCCCTTCGTGGCCGTCGTGGTGCGCTCGCGGCTTGTCGGCTTCAACCGCCAGCTCGAAGAAGCCTCGAAGGATCTGGGCGCCAGCGAATGGCAGACATTCTGGAACGTGATCGTGCCCTTCATGATGCCGGGACTGGTGGCCGGCGCGCTGCTTGCCTTCACCCTGTCCCTCGATGATTTCGTGATCACCTTCTTCACCTCGGGCCCGGAAACCGTGACCTTCCCGGTCAAGGTCTATTCGCTGGTCCGGCGCGGCGTGTCGCCCGAGATCAACGCCGCCTCGACGGTGCTGATCGTCATTACCGTGGTCGCCACCGTTCTCGCCATGAAACTTCAGGCGCCGGAGAAATCCGGCAAAGGGTTGAGATCATGACCGACCCAATCGTATCCATTCGCAATGTCACCAAGAGATTTCCGGGCGGCGTCAAGGCCGTCGACGATGTCATCATTCGACATCGCCCAGAACGAGTTCTTCGCGCTGCTCGGCCCGTCGGGCTGCGGCAAGACCACCTTGCTGCGCATGATCTCCGGCCTCGAAACGCCGACCGCAGGGCCAGATCATCATTGGCGGCCAGGACATGGCGCTGACGCCGCCCAACAAGCGGCCGACCAACATGGTGTTCCAGTCCTATGCCGTGTTTCCGCACATGACGGTCGACGACAATGTCGCCTATGGCCTGAAGGTGACGGGCGTGCCGCGCAGATGAAACCAAGCGGCGCGTCGGCGGAAGCCCTCGAGATGGTGAAGCTCTCCCACCTCGCCGAGCGCAAGCCCGACCAGATGTCGGGCGGCCAGCGCCAGCGCGTGGCTCTGGCCCGCGCCCTGGTGAAGCGGCCGAAGGTTCTGCTGCTGGATGAGCCGCTCTCGGCGCTCGACGCCAAACTGCGCGACGAGATGCGCATGGAACTGACACGGCTTCAGGAAACTGTCGGCATCACCTTCATCATCGTCACCCATGACCAGGACGAAGCGCTGTCCATGGCCAGCCGCATCGCGGTGATGGACAAGGGCGCGGTCCAGCAGATCGCCACGCCGTCCGAACTCTATGAGCAGCCCGCCACGCCGCTTCGTCGCCGACTTCATCGGCAAGGTGAACCTGATCGAGGCCAAGGTGTCTGAGCCAGCCCGGCAAGATCCATGTCCTGCGAGGCCAAGGGACTTGGCAAGATCGAGTTTCCGATACGGATAAGACCTGCGGCGACACGATCGCCATCGCGGTGCGGCCGGAAAAGCTCAAGATTTCGAAGGCCGAGCCAAAGGCCGCAGGCCTGATCAAGGTCCAGGGCAAGGTGCGCGACGTCGCCTATTACGGCGACACCAGCCATGTGGTCGTCGCGATCAAGGGCGGGCCCGAGCTTGCGGTCAATGTGCAGAACGACACGCGCACCGGCGGTTCGGGCGTCGAGCGCGGGCAGGCAGTCTGGGTGTCACTGGATGCCCGACAGATTCCCTCGTGCTTACGGAGTAGATCATGGCCCTCGAACTCGACAAGATGACCCGGCTTCCGGGTGACGAAGCCTTTCGCCGCGAAAGCATCAAGGGCACCCAGCTGGGAGGCGACCTATGCCGGCGCGCTCTCCTTCATGCGCCGCAAATACACCCGCGATCTCGCCGGCGTCGATATCGCGGTCACCGGCATTCCCTTCGACCAGGCGGTGTCCCACCGGCCGGGCACGCGCTTTGGGCCGGAGGCCATCCGCAAGGCTTCGGCGGAAAATGCCTGGGGCCCGTTCTGGCCGTGGATGTTCGATCCCTTCGATACCCTGGCCGTCATCGACTATGGCGATTGCTTCTTCGACTGGGGCCGCAAGGAAAACTTCCCGGATACGCTGGAAGCACACGCCACCGAAATCATCAGCTCCGGCGCCGAAATGGTCTCGCTCGGCGGCGATCATTACATAACCTATCCCTTGCTGAAGGCCCATGTCAAGAAGCATGGGCCTTTGGCGCTGGTGCATTTCGATGCCCATCGCGACGTCGAAGTCGATGACGGCGGCCGCATCGATCACGGCACCATGTTTGGCTACGCGGTCCGCGAAGGGCTCATCGATCCCGCGCAAATCCGTGCAGATGGGCATCCGCACCACCTTCACCGGCGAAACCACCATGGGCTTCCGCATTGTCTATGCCGATGAGGTCCATGACTCGAGCAGCGATCAGCTGGCAGCCATCATCAAGAAGCAGGTCGGCAAGTCAAAAGCCTATCTCACATTCGACATCGATTGCCTCGATCCGTCCGTAGCGCCCGGAACCGGAACGCCAATTCCAGGCGGAATGAGCTACCACCAGGCGGCCAGCATCATTCGCAAGCTGACCGATGTGAACTTTGTCGCCATGGATGTCGTCGAAGTGTCGCCGCCCTATGACCATGCCGAAATCACCGCGACTCGCCGGTGCGTCCCTGATCATGGAGTATCTCTGCCTCAAGGCCTGGCAGCGCGGGGCGCGTGCAACGCCCATGCCGGAATGATCCGCCTGCGAATGATCTGGGACGTCCATGTGAGTGAATCAAGACTCAGTGACCTGCACCGCTTGATCCCCTGGGCAGAGCCGAAATTGCCCGCGCCGCTGAAGTCGTGCGCCAGCACGGGAACTTGAGCGGCGAAGCATGGTTCGAAACCATTGCATTGCAGGAGCCTGAAAAAGCTGAACTGGCTCGAGGGAAATCCGCCCCGCCTTGCTTTTGTCTGCTGTTATGATCCTGAACTCGGCCAGACCTGGGACGGCATCGCAAATCTTGACACGGGCATACTTGAAAATTGGCACCATGTCGCTGGTGCCCAGGCGCGCATCGTTGCCGATGAGTTCGCCATGGGCGGGGAAATTGCGAAGGCGGACCCGCGTGTCTTGGCGGCACTTGCGCTTCGAGGCATCACCGACCTGAAGGATGTACTGATTGAAGCCTGGTCGGCGGGCAATTTTGGCGTTGCCGCGGAGAAGGGCGAGCGCATCGCCTATTGCCATTGTTTCCTGTCGCAACACGGCCGGCGACAACCCCTATGCGCGGCCCATTGCCAATCTGCATCCGGTTGTGGATCTTCGCCGCCGAACAGTGATCCGCGTCGATGATTTCGGCGTGGTGCCGCTGCCCTCCGAGGGTACGTCGATCAATGCCAGCGCTACTGCGCACCGACTTGAAGCCGCTTGTCATCACCCAGCCCGAAGGGCCGAGCTTCACCGTCGAAGGAAACCTGGTGCGCTGGCAGAAATGGCAGTTCCGCGTGGGCTTCCATGTCCGCGACGGCCTGATCCTGCACATGATTGGCTACGAGGACGAAGGACGCCTGCGCCCCATCATGCACCGTGCCTCGATGGCCGAAATGGTGGTGCCCTATGGCGATCCGCGGGGCGGGGCCTTCCGGCGCAATGCCTTTGATACCGGCGAATATGGCGTCGGGCAGTTTCTCGATTCGCTGACGCTTGGTTGCGATTGCCTGGGGCACATTCATTATTTTGACTGCTGGCATCACGACTGGCATGGTACCCCAAAGAAGATCGACAATGCCATCTGCATGCATGAGGAGGACTTCGGCATCCTGTGGAAGTTTACCGATACCGTGCGCGGTGACGTCACGGTGAAGCGTTCGCGCCGTCTTGTGGTCTCGAGCCTCTCGACCATCGGCAATTATGTTTATGGCTTCTTCTGGTATTTTTATCAGGACGGCACCATCGGCGTAGAAGTGAAGGCAACGGGAATTCCGCTGGGCACGGGCGCGAAAAATGATGAACCGGCCCGACTACGGCACGCGCGTCGCCCCCGGCATTGATGCCCATGTTCATCAGCATGTTTTTTCATTCCGCTTCGACATGTGTGTCGACGGAACGCGCAACGCCGTCACGGAAGTGAATTTCGCCGCCGTGCCGGTGGGCGCAGGATAATCCTCATGGCAACGCCATTCGAACTGACGAACGCAAACTTACCCGCGAAAGCGAGGCTCAGCGCGTCATGGATATGGCAGCAGCGCGCTACTGGCGTGTCATCAATCCGAATGTGATTGAATGTGCTCGGTGAGCCGGTGGGCTACAAGCTGGTGCCCGGCAGCAACGCGCTTGCCTTTTTCCGACCCGAATTCGCCCGTCGGCCGGCGCGCCGGCTTCATGTACAAGCATTTCTGGGCGACGCAGTACGCGCAGGACGAGCTCTATCCGGCAGGCTGGTATCCCAATCTGCATGAAGGCGGCGACGGCCTGCCGCGCTGGACGGAGAAGAACCGCTCACTCGACAATGAAAATGTCGTCGTTTGGTACACGCTCAATTATCACCATCTGCCGCGTCCGGAGGACTGGCCCGTGCAGCCTTGCGTCTATGCATCATTTCACTGGATGCCCTCAGGGTTTTTTGCCACCAATCCGGCCCTTGATGTTCCAGTCACCAGCCTGGTGAGCCTGTTGCTGATCGAGCTTTAACTCAGTGCGTCCCTGATGCGGTAATACATCATCGCGGCCACCAGCATCGGCGTGCGCATGGGGCCGCCGGGGAAGGGCAGGTGCTTGATCCGCGCCAGAAGATCAAATCTTTCGGCCGTGCCCCGAATGGCTTCCGCCATCAGCTTTCCATAAAGGCCCGTAAGCGCCACGCCTTGGCCGGAATAGCCATGGGCATAATAGACCGTGGGCGACAACCGCCCGCAATCGGGAATGCGGTTTGAGGTAATGGCGATATAGCCGCCCCAGGCATGATCGATCTTCACATCCTTCAACTGCGGAAAAACATGGGTCATGCGCGGCCGCATATATTCGCCAAGATTGGGCGGCTCAAAAGTCGAATAGCTCGCCCGTCCGCCAAACAGCATGCGGTGGTCATTGGAACGCCGGAAATAATCCACGATGAAATTGGTGTTGGCCACCGCCTCGTTATTGGCAATGAGGGACTTTGCCCGGTTCTCGCCAAGCGGCTCCGTTGCAATGATGTAGCTCGCAACCGGCATCACCCGGCCATAAAGGGCTTTCACGGTGCGCCCCAGATAGGCATTGCCCGCAATGATCATGAACTTGGCCTTGACCATTCCGTGCTCCGTCCGCGCCCAGGGATTGGAACCCGTATTCACCTCCGTCACACGCGAATTCTCGTAAATCACGGCCCCGCTTTTGATCGCGGCGCGCGCCAGGCCAAGGCAATAATTCAGAGGATGCAAATGCCCCGCGTCGCTTTCGCGCAACGCTCCATGATAAATCGTCGTGCCCAGCCTCTGTTCCAGCTCGGACTTGCTGAACAGGCTCAGGCCTTTCACGCCAAGCGCTTCATATTCGTCGCGCCAGGCCTTGAGCTCCTCCATCTGATGGGCTTTGGAATGGCATGCATATAGCCCCAGGTGAGATCGCAATCGATCTTGTGCTGCTTGATGCGTTGCTTCAGCAGGGCCTTGGATTCCTCGGCGAGCGCGAAGCATTTCAGCGCATCGGCCTTGCCAAGCTGGGTTTCGATTTTTTGCTGCCCGGAGGAGAAGCCGGTGCAAACCTGCCCGCCATTGCGCCCCGAAGCGCCGTATCCGATCCGTTCCGCTTCAAGCACCACAACCTTATAGCCCGCGTCGGCCAGCTCCAGGGCCGCTGAAAGCCCCGTATAGCCTGCGCCAATCACGCAAACATCGGCGGAAATCTCTCCGTTGAGGCTTTCGCATTCCAGATGAAGATTCGCGGTTGCTTGATAATAGGACGGGGCATCGATTGATTTAACCATGCCAAAAGCTTTAGCTGACCCCCTTTTGCTTGGTCAAGAAGCCGCGCTACAATGGCCTGAATCAACAATTCATGGATTATCATGGCCCACTCGACATTTGAGGAATTCATCACCGACAACAAGATCAGTGAGGTGGAATGCCTGGTGGCCGATATGTCGGGAACGGCGCGGGGAAAAATCCTGCCGCCAAAGAAATTCATGCAAGGGCAGAGGTCGCGCGGGCTGCGGGTTCCCGAGGAAGTCTTTACGCTGACCATCAACGGCCGCTTTGTTTCGGAAACGACATCGCGGTGAGCGACAGCGCCATCGACATCTATATGGAGCCGGACCCCGAAACCACGCGCATGGTGCCCTGGTACACCGAGCCCACCGCCCAGGTGATCTGCGACGCCTTTCATTTCAATGACGAACCCGTCGAGATTTCGCCGCGCCATGTGCTGAAGCGGGTTCTCGGGTTTTACAAGGCCAAGGGCTGGCGGCCCGTCGTGGCGCCCGAACTGGAATTCTATCTCTGCAAGAAGAACCTCGATCCCGACTATCCGATTGAAGCCGCGATTGGCCGCTCCGGCCGCAAGGAATCGGGCGGCCAGGCCTATGGCATCGATGCCGCCAATGATTTCGATCCCGTCGTCGAGGATATCTACGATTACTGCGAAGCCCAGGAACTGGATGTCGATACGCTGTCCCATGAAAGCGGCCCGGCCCAGCTCGAAATCAATTTCAATCATGGCGATCCGCTGGAACTCGCCGATCAGGTATTCCTGTTCAAGCGCACCGTCCGGCAGGCGGCGCTGAAGCACGACATGTATGCGACCTTCATGGCCAAGCCCCATGAAAATGAGCCGGGTTCATCCATGCATATCCACCAATCGGTGATGGACGACAAAACCGGAAAGAATATTTTTGCCGGCAGGGACGGCAAGCATTCCAAGCTTTTCCTCAATCACATCGGCGGCCTGCAGCGCTATCTCGCGGCCGCCCTGCCGTTCTGCGCGCCCAATGTGAATTCCTATCGCCGGCTGGTTCCTGAATCCGATGCGCCGACCAACGTCCATTGGGCCATCGACAACCGCACCGTAAGCCTGCGCGTTCCCAGTTCAAGCCCGGCAAACCTGCGGGTCGAGAACCGCGTTCCCGGTGCCGATGCCAATCCCTATCTGGCTTTTGCGGCGTCTCTTGCCTGCGGTTATCTGGGCATGGTCGAGCGCATCAAGCCGTCAGAGGCGGTCGACGGTTCGGCCTATCGCTATGCCCATACCTTGCCGATCAATCTCGACGAGGCGCTTCGACAAGCTGAACTACACCAAGTCGCTGAAGCAGGTGCTGGGCGAGAAATTCGTCACCGCCTATCAGGACGTGAAGTTTGAGGAGATGCAGAACTATCGCAGGGTCATCAGCTCCTGGGAGCGGGAATTCCTGCTGCTCAATGTTTAACGCCGAGGCAGTGGAGATCTCATGCGTCTGATTTTACGTGTCTTTGGCAGTCGGTGTTCTTCCTGTGCGCTGTCAGCCACGCCTATGCCGGCAAGGGTGATCGCGTGCCAAGCCACGAAGGCGTTTCGGCGGCATTGGCCGAAATACTGAATTCATCCCGAACGCCAACCCTTGCCGATCGAGCGCATCAGGCAGGCGCTCAAGGCGCATTACGTGGACAATGGCGGCTCCATCTACTGGGTGGGCACGGGGCGCATGACGCCATTCATCCAGCGCCTGGAGGATGCCCAGTATGATGGTCTCAATCCTGACGACTATCCCGTCGACACGCTCATCGACGTGCGTGACAGCCTTGATCCCGATGATCCCCATTCCGCCGCCCAGGCCGAGCTCTATTATTCGGCCTTCTTCGTGGCCTATGCCGCCGATCTCAAGATCGGGCGCGTGGCGCCGCAGAAAGTTGATCCCCGCCTGTTTCGCAGCCGCAAGTCCATCGATGTGCTGCGCGTCCTGACCGAGCTCAACAAGCAGCGAAATCCCGGCACGTTTTTATCAAGTTTCGAGCCGCGCAACGAGCACTACCAGGCGCTAAAAAAAATGATGCGGATCTATTCTAACCAGGCCGACGAGGGCGGCTTGGCCGATGATCGAACAGGGGGCGGCGCTGAAAGCCGGGCATGAGCGATCCGCGCGTTCCCGAGATCAGGTCATTGCTTGCCCTGACCGGCGATTATGAATGGCAGGTCACCGATTCCCCGGTTTATGACGAGCAGCTTGTCATCGCCGTGCAAAGATTTCAGCAGCGCCACGGCCTTGAGGCAAAGGGACTGATCGGCAAGCAATCCATCATTGCCATGGATGTGACGCCGGAAGAGCGCATCCAGCAGATCATGCTGAACATGGAGCGCTGGCGCTGGATGCCGGACAATCTTGGCGACAATCATTTTCTCGTGAACCTCGCGGCCTTCGAGCTGCAGCGCGTGCAGTCCTCTGTCATCGTCGAGCGCATGGATGTGGTCGTGGGCGCCGTTGCCACCCAGACGCCGGAATTTTCCGACGAGATGGAATATGTCGAACTCAATCCGACCTGGACCGTGCCTTATACCATTGCCACCAAGGAAATGCTGCCGAGGCTGCGCGCAAATCCTTTTGCCTATGCGGCGGACTTTGACGTCTTTGCAAACGGCGCGCTGTCCTCTTGGGGCTCCATCGATTGGGGCGCCTATGGCCCCGGAAAATTTCCCTTCACCTTCCGGCAAAGGCCCGGACCGAAGAACGCGCTGGGCAAGGTGAAGTTCATGCTGCCCAACAAGCACAACATCTATCTGCATGACACGCCTTCCAAGGACAAGTTTGCCTCAACCGCGCGGGCCTTCAGCCACGGCTGCATCCGGCTTTCGCGGCCGATCGAATTGGCCCACACAATCATTGGTGACGTTCCGGGTTGGAGTGAAGCGCTGGTGGATGGGGTTCTGGCCAGCGGCAAGCTTACCCGCGTCAGCCTGCCCACTCACATTCCGGTGCACCTTGTTTATTCCACGGCTTTCAAGGGCGAAAACGGCATTGAATTCCGCCCCGATGTCTATGGCCGCGACCGCAAGCTCTACAGCGCCTTGTTTGGCCGACCGGCCTCCTAATTCAAGGCGCTTAGCGTCGTAAATGCCGACAGGGCTTCCCGACTGGATTTGACATGCAGCACGGCAGCACCGTCATGTGCCAGGAATTCCTTGACCTTCGTGTCGATATCGTCGCCCAAGGTAATCGTGACGGTAAATACGCCAAATGATTTGGCCCAGAGGGTGAAATCCGGATTGACCAGATCCGTGCCCGAAACCCGGTGCGGGTAGTGTTTCTCCTGGTGGGTGCGAATGGTGCCGTAAATGCCATTGTCGGAAATGACGATCTTGGGCTTCGCGCCATATTGAGCCGCCGTTGCCAGCTCCTGGCCGGTCATCAGCATGCCGCCATCGCCCACAAAGGTAATCGCCGTGCGGGAGCCGTCCACAATCGCAGCGGCAACCGCAGTGGGAACGCCAAAGCCCATGGCCCCGGCAATTGCGCCAAGCAGTGTGTTCTTAGGCGTCATCACCCAATGCCGGTGCACCCAGGTGGACATGTTGCCGGCATCGGTCGTGATCACTGCGTTGTCCGGTGCCTGCGCCGCGAGTGAAACCACCACTTTGCCGAAATCCACCGCGTCGTTGGGTTCTGGCGAGGTAAAACGCTGGAATTCGCGCACGAACTCATTGATCGATGAACGCCAGGATTCGCGCGCTGAGGAAACCACGCGGGGATGTGCCGCAAGGTCGGTGAGGACCGCGGCAGGATCGGCGATCAGGCCCAAATCGGTTCGGAATACTTTTCCGATTGCTTCCCCATCGGGATAGATGTGGATGAGCTTTTGCTTTGGCTGCGGTGCGGTTGGAAAGGTGTAGTTGAGACTGGCAACGTCGCCCAGCCGCGTCCCCACCGCAATAATAAGATCAGAATTGGCCAGCACATGCCGGTGCTTCGGTGGATTTCCAAAGCCCAGGTGCCCCGCATAAAGTGGTGAGCCATTGTCAAAAATGTCCTGGTTTTTCCAGGTGACGGCAACCGGTATTCGCATGGCCTCGGCAAATCTTTGCAGGGCCAGGGCTCCCTTGGCGCCGCGCAGCATGGCGCCTGCAACAATGATGGGATGCTCCGCCGCATCAATCATGGCTTGAATGGCGGCAATGTCGCTTGCCCCATGATGGGCGGTAGCGAGCGGAAACGGGGAAGGTGCGGTTTCGCCCGCCTCATCGCTCAGGACATCTTCCGGCAGGGAAATAATGACGGGGCCGGGCTTGCCTTCGCTAGCCAGGCGCAACGAACGGGTGACGATCTCGCCAATCTTGGCGCCATCGTTGACTTCATAAATTCCCTTGGCCATGCCGCCAAAGAATTGCTCATAGTCAACTTCCTGAAAGGCCCCGCGGCTACGCTCCGTCCGTGAAACCTGGCCGATGAAGAGCAATACTGGCGTCGCATCCTGTTCGGCCACATGGATAGCAATGGAGCCGTTGGTGGCGCCAGGGCCACGGCTGACCAAAAACACCGCAGGCTTTCCGGTCAGGCGCGCTTCGGCAATGGCCATGAAGCCGGCGCCAGACTCATGCCTGCAGATGATGATTTCTATCGAACTGTCGTAAAGGGCATCAAGAAGGGCGAGATAACTCTCGCCTGGCACGCAATAGACCCTTTCAATGCCATGGGCTTCCAAGCATTTGACGATCAGGTCTGCGGCACGCATGGATCAACTCCGGTAGGTTCAAAACATCCTGATAGATGCCTTGAACCCACCGAGAAGTCGAGCCTGTTTCAGCAGGGTTATGGCTGGGCTGCAGTAGACAGGGTCGTGAGCGCCGCGGCAGCCTCGGTAACGCCTGCTCCCTTGGCCTTTTCATACCATTCCGCAGCCTTTGCTGCGTCAGGCGTGATTCCCTGCACCTTCATTTCCGCAAAGACCGTGGGATCATAGGTCTTGGCGACACCCATGGCGCCTTCGGCCGCTCCCATTTGGAAAGCGCGGCTGTAGAACTGCCGGGCGATGATCAAGTCACCGGTTTTCATCAGCATGTCGCCCTTGCCAAGAAGCCCGGTCACTTCCGCCGATAGCGCCGGCTTGATGGGCGTAAAGGGCTCCGACGGAACTGGTGCAGCAGCAGCAATGATTTCAGGTTGCTGTATCTTCTCTTGCTGTATCTTGACCGGAATGCTGGTTTCCGGCGGCGCGCTCACGGGGGTTATCTGCAACGCCGTTTCGTTCTCAATCCTCACATCGTCAATGGCAACCGTCATTTCCTTTACGGGAGCGGCCAGTTC
Source organism: uncultured Alphaproteobacteria bacterium (assembly GCA_963810045.1). Taxonomy (GTDB): domain Bacteria; phylum Pseudomonadota; class Alphaproteobacteria; order Rhizobiales; family Aestuariivirgaceae; genus Aestuariivirga. The sequence goes on from CAWELV010000027.1 coordinate 548,847, forward strand.
ACCCGTGTTGGTTTCGATGGCAGCAACTGAAATATCGAATTTTGCCGTATCGGATTGCGATACGAAAAGATTGATGCCGTCTTCCTCGCCATCCTTGAGGATCCAGGTATTGTCGGAAATCTTCTTTCCCGCCGTAAGGTAGGCTGATGCGGGAAGTCCGGTAATCTTGATGGCCAGTTCCTGGTTCTCAAAAGCGGGTTCGGCGTTGAGCGCCAGGGGAATCATGCTGTTCAAGGTGCCCGTCACATCGGAAACCGCAAGGGAAGCGATGGCGATGGGCTTTTTCGTAATAGTCGTTTGACGGGTTGAATCGAACATGGGTTCCGAATCGCTGGGCAGAAGGCCGGCGGCGAATGCATAGAGACCATTGGCTGAAGTCGAAATCTGGTCGTATTTCGTAACCGCAAATCCGACGGCGCCACCTGCAACAGCGGCAAATACACCTGCAAACAGCAGGCTCTTCTTAAGCCTCGGCCGCTCGTAAGTCGAAGAATAGGAAACAGCCTGCGCGCCCATATCCCGGTCGCTGCCATAGTGGCGGCGCTGCACATCAAGTTCGCTTGCCGAAATTGTGGGCCGCGACGGAACCTGTGGCATGGGCGCACGATCCATCTGCAGATCCAGTTGTTCGCGCTGCCGTTCCATGATTCTGCGGCGATAATACTCGTAGGTTCTGTTTTCCGGCGCCTGTGAGGAGGCCGGCTCCTCTTCCTGCTTGCGCCGGTATTGATTGACCAGAAACTCCGCGTCATCATCGCGGTAATGCTGCGTCAGCCATGAGGGAACCGGGGTTTCCGCTGCGCTTTCAGAGTCATTATCGGCGGCGCTATTATCGGTGGCGCTATTGTCGGTGGCGCTGAGTTCATTCCTTGAAAGGGGATGGTTCATGGTCAAATCCTCCTATTGAAGCGTCGTAATTGTAAGTGATTGTTGGGGCGCTTTAGTGGTGCCCATGAGGTCTTTTGCAGTCAGATATTGTTTCCACCCTGGAACTGCGGCGGAAAAATTGGTGCTTTGTTCCGCGTTACGGGTGGCGAGATAGGTGGAGAGCAGTGCCTTGTTGAATTTTTTCAGCTTGTAAAAACGTTCGCTGCGGTCGGGCCAGTCGAAAACAGCAAGTATCAATGCAGCGGCGACCGTTTCAACAGCAGTGCCTTCAGCAATTAGATTCGGAAATTCTGAACTCTCAAGAATTGCCGGCGAATAGGTTTCCGTTAAAGTCTCGGGCAGGGACAGGGGCAGAATATGCAGGCCGCTCTTGGCCTTTATGGAATTCAGCAAACGATAAGAAGAGGCGCCGACAAACACTGCCGCATCAATGCGGCCATCAAGCAAGGCCGCCAACGAATTTTTCCCCGTGGTGGGAACGCGCTCGAAATTTGTTCCAAGCGCATCAAAAACAAGTTCTGCCGCCACGAATTCATCACTGTTGGCCGGACCCGTTGCAATTCTCATTCCCGCCAGATTTTCAACGCCGGCAATTTCCTTGCGCGCCAATACCACGACGTTGAGCGTTGAAAGTTTTGCGAGATAGGCGAGCTTGCCAGTTTCGTCCTTATAGAGATTGTGCTTTTTGACAAAGGCAAGGCTGTCCGATGAGAGAAGCGCCACATCGACGCCACGCAGGAAGAGCAGGTCATTGATGGATTGGAGGCTGCCGCGACCGATGATGGGGAGAACCCGCAAACCATCCGTGTGGTCCATGGCATTGGCCATTTCGAGTATATTTTCAGAAAGGCCAGGCTGGCTGGCAAGCAAACCCACAGTGCTCTGGTTGAGCTTTTGGCTGCGCAGGTCCTCAGACCGCACCCCCGTACTCAAAACTACGGCCAACAACGCGGCCACTAACATCGCTAAGGCATTTTTCAATACCCGGATCCCCTCAAACAATCGCCGACCCGCCAAAACACACGTATTTTCCGCCCGTGCGTTAATTAATTTGAGGCGCGGATTGCCACCAGAATGTGGCAAAGTACGGACCAGAATATGATATTTGGCGTCGGTTAGTGGGTTTTATGGGGAATCAAGCGTGCAGGCAATCGATTATGCAAAGGCTCTAATTAAAGGTAAATTTTTACCAATTGTCTTGCCGGAAGCAGGCGATGAACGCATTCGGGCGGCCGCCACAATTCTCCATTCCCAGGGCCTTGCTGTTCCAGTTTTGTTCGGACCCGATGTGCCTGAATCAAGCCGCGCACAGCTTGATCTGGTTCACGCCAGGCGGCCAAAAATGACTGAGGCCATGGCGGTCCGCCTTCTCCGGAAACCGCTTTATCTCGCCGCAGCGATGGTGGCGGCTGGTGATGCGGCTGCCATGGTGGCGGGTGCAATAAATCCAACCGCGCGGGTGATCGAGGCGGGAGAGATGATGATCGGCCTGGCGCCGGGATTCGCCACGCCCTCCAGCTATTTTCTCATGCAATGGCCCGAGCGCCGCCTGATCTTTGCCGATTGTGCGGTGAACGTGCAGCCCACGGCAGAGCAACTAGCCGACATTGCCATTGCTTCCGCCGCGAGTGCGGCCAGAATACTGGGCGAGGAGACGCGTGTGGCCATGTTGTCATTTTCGACCAAAGGCAGCGGCAATCATCCCGATGCCGAGAAGGTTGCTTCTGCCTTGCAAATCGTCCGCCAGCGCCGTCCCGATATTTTGATCGATGGCGAGCTCCAGGGCGATGCCGCCCTTTCATTCAGTGTTGCAGAACGCAAAATGGCAGTGGTCGGCGACGTTGCAGGCCGCGCCAACGTACTCATTTTTCCTGATCTTGATGCGGGCAACATTGCCTACAAGCTGACCCAGCAACTCAGCGGTTGCCGCGCCATCGGCCCCATACTACAGGGCTTCGCCAAGCCAATCTCTGACCTGTCACGCGGCGCCAGCGTCGACGATATCGTCGATACCGCATCGCTCCTTCTGGCTATGTCACTGGCGAAGTAACGCTGACACGTGCCGGGCAATGGTGAGTTCCTCGTTTGCCTTCACCACATGAACGTCATTCGCTGAAAGGCCAAGGAATGAAAGCTGCGCCAGTATTTTCTGACGCACCGGTTCGGCATTCTCGCCGATCCCGCCCGTGAAGACAATCGCATCAATTCCGCCAATCGAAACGGCCAGCGAACCGGCATAGCGCGCCGCCTGATAGCAATAGGCATTGACCGCTTCCGCCGCCGTGGCTGCGGGGCTTGCCAGCAGTTCCCGCATGTCCGACGAGAGCCCCGAGATTCCCAAAAGGCCGCTCCGCCGATACAGTAGGTCTTCAAGCCCTTCGGCCTCCAGGTGCTCATCGCGCATCAGGGCAATCAATACACCGGGGTCAATTGCGCCGGTCCGTGTGCCCATGAGCAAGCCGTCCGCTGTCGAAAATCCCATGGTGGTTTCGATGCTCCTGCCGTCGAGGATGGCGCACATGCTGGAACCATTGCCGAGGTGGGCCACCAGCAGACGCCGGGGCAGCGGCCTTCCTGTTTGCACCGGCAATTCCCGCACCACATGTTCATAGTTCAGGCCGTGAAAGCCGTAGCGCCGGTAACCTCGCTCATGATAGGGGCGCGGCAGTGGCAATCGCGTATGGAGGTCGTCACGTCCCGCATGGAATGCCGTGTCGAAACAGGCGACATGCGGCACATCGGGCGCGAGCTTTCGCAATGCGGCCATTGCGCCTAGACCATAGGGCAGGTGCAGCGGCGCAAGCTTGCGCAAGGCTTCAAGATCGTCCTGAATGGCCTGATCAACGCGAACCGGCGCCGTATAGCGTGTGCCGCCATGCACAATGCGATGGCCAACCCCGCTGCAGTGGCGCAGCACAATGCCCTTGCCTTCGATTTCGGCCAAGGCTGCCTGCAGCGCTTCACGTCCATAACCCGCCACTTGTCCGGTCGATACCTGGACGAGCGCGTCATCGAAAACGGCAAACTTGAGCGAGGAAGAACCGGCATTGAAGGTGACAATGGGTTTCATCCAGCCGGGCTTCCCAGTATCAGGCTAAACCTTTTTGCGGGCGTATGTCTGCCTTGTTGATGTGGGCGACAGGCACCGGCTTTTTCATCGCATCCCGGCGGAAGGGCTCGCCCAGCTCCTGATTGAGAATCACTTCAATGAAGGTCGTGATGCCCGCAACTTGGTCGTCCGCCGCTTTCTTCAAGGCTGCCGTCGTTTCACTTTGCGTGCGAACCGTAACTCCCTTGAACCCGCAGGCTTCCGCAATCCTGGCATAGCTGAGTTTCGGATCAAGCTCGGTGCCCACGAAGTTGTTGTCATACCAGAGGATGGAGTTGCGCTTTTCCGCGCCCCATTGATAGTTGCGGAAAATCACCATGGTGATGGCCGGCCACTGCTCCCGGCAGATGGATGTCATTTCATTCATTGAAATGCCAAAAGCGCCATCGCCTGCAAAGCCGAATACCGGCACGTCGGGCTTGCCGATTTTCGCCCCGATGATGGCGGGAAACCCGTAGCCGCAGGGGCCGAACAGGCCCGGCGCCAGATATTTGCGGCCCTCTTCAAAGGTCGGATAGGCATTGCCGATGGCGCAGTTGTTGCCGATGTCCGAAGAGATCGTGGCATTTGCCGGCAGTCCCGCCTGGATGGCGCGCCAGGCCTGACGCGGCGACATGCGATCCTTGTCGCGCACCCGCGCATCGGCATTCCACGTCGTGCCTGGATCATCGTCCTCATGGTCCATGGAAGAGAGTTTTTGCAGCCATGCCGACTTGGTTTGGTGAATAGTGGCCTTGCGGTCGGCGCGTCCGGTGTCGCCCGCCTTGGGCGAAAGGCCTGCCAAAATCTGCTGGGCAACCTGCTTGGCATCGCCGCAAATGCCAACCGTCACTTTCTTGGTGAGGCCAATCCGGTCTGCATTAATGTCGACCTGGATGATTTTGGCGTTCTTCGGCCAGTAATCAATGCCATAGCCAGGCAGCGTCGAAAACGGATTGAGCCGTGTGCCAAGCGCCAGAACAACGTCAGCCTTGGAAATCAATTCCATTGCCGCCTTCGAGCCGTTGTAGCCGAGCGGCCCAACCGACAGGTAATGGCTGCCGGGAAACGCGTCATTGTGCTGGTAACCGCAGCACACCGCCGCATCCAGCCGTTCGGCCAACTTGATTGAATCCTTGATAGCGCCACCGGTCACGACGCCCGCGCCATTCACGATGACCGGGAACTTGGCGTCCGAGAGAAGCGCTGCCGCTTGCGCAATCGCCTCCTTGCCGCCCGAGGCGCGCTCGAACCGCACGATCTGCGGCAACTCGATATCGATAACATGGGTCCAGTAATCGCGCGGGCACATTGATCTGTGCCGGAGCACATCCGCGCCATGCCTTTTCGATCACGCGGTTCAGCACTTCGGCAACGCGCGAGGGATCGCGCACTTCTTCCTGGTAGCAAACCATGTCCTGGAACAGCGCCATCTGCGGCACTTCCTGGAAGCCGCCCTGGCCCATCGTCTTGTTGGCCGCCTGCGGCGTGACCAGCAGCATCGGTGTGTGGTTCCAATAGGCTGTCTTCACGGCGGTCACAAAGCCGGTAACACCCGGGCCGTTCTGCGCAATCGCCATGCCCATTTTGCCGGTGACGCGGGAATAGCCATCACAGATCAGTCCCGCATTTGTTTCATGCGCGCAATCCCAGAAGGTAATGCCCGCCTTTGGAAACAGGTCTGACACCGGCATCATCGCCGATCCGATAATGCCAAAGGCATGTTCAATCCCGTGCATTTGCAGGACTTTTACAAATGCTTCCTCGGTGGTCATTTTCATGGGCAAAATTCCTTTCAGGGCAGGGCGCTTTTCTAGCAGGAATCTGGCACCATGACAGGTCCAGAAAGCGGCGGTTTCAGGTCCAGAGTGAGCGCAGGCCGAAAAACGCCGTGTCTTTCACCCGGCGTGCTGCGCCCTGAAAGGCTGAATTCCGCGGGTCCGTGCAATAGGTCATGCTCCACACGGCGCGGCGTTCGCCTTCGCTGATGGGGGTAACCTTGTGCCTGACTTTCGCACCCTCAAAGAGAATGAGCCGGTTGGGTGGTGTTGCCACTTCCAAATCGCGCCCGTCCTGCCTGGCCAGCAAACGGGCTGCCGAAAGGCCGCCATCGCGCCCCTGGTTCACCACCGGAATGAGCACGGTGAAGTGGCGGCCGCGATAGAAATTATGGTCATAGTGCCAGTTGATGTGGTCACCGGGCTTTTCATAGAAGAGCACCGAGCAGGAACTTTCGTCGTGCAAAGGCGTGGGCTGCACCTCCGCGCCGACGATGCGCGACACGAGGCGGCGCATGGTGGTGGAATGATAGTGATTTACTAGCTTTGGTGCCTTTTCGCGGAGTACCGAATAGGCCACCGTGCCGCCCTTCTTGTGGGTCGGCAAATAGCTGCGTTCGGTTTCGATGAGCGCGTTCACTTCTTCGACGACGTCGGCGAAGAGATCGGCCGTCAGCACATGATCCAGTGTGGCGAGCTTTGCGTCGAAGGATGGCGTTTCAACTGGATCGAGTGTCGTGACAAACATATGTCAGCGGATAAATCGAGATTTTGAACATCCGATGACGGTTTTGTCCGCCGTCTCAGTAAACCTTCACGGCCTTCCGGCTCATCGAAAACCCATGGCTGCCCCGCGTGCAGGTAAGTCCCGTGGTGGAGGAGATGCAGCTGAAAGGCCCTTCCGACCAAACTTCGCCATACTCGAATATGTTGTCACCCCCGCAGCAGGAAGGATCGCCGACATTGGTGATGCGTTCGGCCTTGCCCGATTCTCCCAGCATCACGCGCACATAGGAAGGCTCAACCCGGTCGCAGGAAAGCTCCGCGCCACCATCGGACGTTTTGTAAACATCGGTGCCGCCCGCTGGCACGTAGAAGCAGCCGATATTGCCGGAAGGCATGTTGAATTCGGTAAAGCCTTGATCATTCGGCTCGAATTCAACGGCCAGGGCAGGGGCGGCCAGCATAAAAAGGCAAGCGAGGCAGCAGCAAAGCGGATCATGATAAAAATCCTTTCAAAGCGGTAAACTTGAAACCAGCTCTATCAGATCCAAGATGAACGCCGCTTGAACGCTATTTCAGCTCAATCTCGATGAAGGCATAATCCGTGTCATTGGCATTGATCACGTCATGCTCCACGCCTTCATTGCGGAAATAGGGCGCGCCTTTTTTCATCTCGGCAAAGCTGGTGCCATCCTTGGTTTCAAGCTTCACCTTCCCGTCCATCAGCGGCACGATCACATAATCATGGCCATGCCGGTGCCAGCCCGTGTTGTCCCCCGGCGCAAAGCGGTATTCGGTGACAATCACCTTGTCATTGTCGATATGGACGATGGCTTTGGCACTTCCGGTCATGGCGACTCCTCGATTTGGCCTCATGTAGACGGGGAACTAGCAATTCCCGCAAGTATGTTATATTATAACAGTATGACCTTTCTTGACCCCCACCATGACCACAGCCATTGCACGACCGATCTGATCGCCCGGGCCGAGCGCACCTGCGAGCGGCGCGGCAGCAAATTGACCGGCCAAAGGCGCGATATTCTCGCTTCCGTGGCCCAAAGCCATTCCGCCGTTGGCGCCTATGATATTATCGAGCGCATGGCCGAACATGGCCCGCGCCCGGCTCCCATCACGGTTTACCGCGCCCTGGATTTTCTCCTGGCCCACGGCCTTGTCCACAAGATTGAAAGCCGCAACGCCTTTGTGGCCTGTTCCCATTCCCATGAGGGCCAGCCCGCGGCCCTGCTGATCTGCGAGACTTGCGGCACCGTGGCGGAACTTGATGCGCCGGAAATCTTTGAACGCATCGCCGAGAAGGCGAAGGCGCGGAAATTTTCACCTGCTCATACTTTGATTGAAATGTCAGGCACCTGCGGCTCCTGTGCGAGGGCTGCCTGATATGCTGAAAGCCAATGATGCGTTGTTGAGCGCCCGCGATGTGACGCTCAATCTCAACGGCCGCCTGATCCTTGATCACGTGAATCTGGATGTGCGCCGCGGCGAGATTGTCACCGTGATCGGCCCCAATGGTGCTGGCAAATCAACGCTGGTGCGCGTGATGCTCGGCCTTCGCCCGCTGACCTCAGGACGTATCGAGCGGCTGGCCAATCTGAACGTGGGCTATGTGCCCCAGCAGTTTCCGCAAACCGCCAATGTGCCGATGGATGTGAAGCGGCTCCTGTCGCTAACGTTAAAGCCAAGCGACAAGGACATTGACCGTGCCTTGGAGGAAACCGGAATTTTGCATTTGAAGGAGGCCCGCGTTCCTTCCCTTTCTGGAGGTGAATTGCAGCGGGCGCTTTTGGCCCGCGCCCTGTTGCGCAAGCCTGATCTGCTGGTTCTCGATGAACCGGTCCAGTCCGTGGACTTCTTCGGTGAAATGAAACTGTACGAATTGATTTCCGGCATTCGCAAAACCCATGGCTGCGGCATTCTCATGGTGAGCCATGACCTGCACATGGTCATGGCCGAAAGCGATCATGTGGTCTGCCTCAATGGCCATGTCTGCTGTGAAGGCGGGCCGGAAAGCGTGCAGCAGGACCCGGAATTCGCCAAGCTCTTCGGCCCCAAGGCGGCGCGCATGATAGCGGCCTATGCCCATCATCACGACCATGATCATGAACCTCATGACCACCAGCATGACCACAAGCATTAAATTTCTTTGTCATCCCGGCGAAAGCCGGGACCCAGGCTTTCGGCGCCGCACATGTCTAAAGTCTGGGTCCCGACTTTCGTCGGGGTGACAGAAGTTGAGGCTTTCGCCGGAATGACGGAATTGGGCGGAGAAAGCTAGATGACCTCCATCCTCTTCGAGCCCTTCTTCCAACGCGCCATGCTTGCAGGGCTAGCGGTGGCCCTCGTATCTGGCCCCGTCGGCTGTTTTATCGTTTGGCGGCGCATGGCCTACTTTGGTGAATCGCTGGCGCATTCCGGCTTGCTCGGTGTGGGGCTGGGATTGCTCTTCAGTTTAACATCACGCTTGGCGCGGTTGCTACGGCTATTGTCTTCGCTCTGCTTCTCCTCGCCTTGCGCCGTCAACAGGGCTTGGCCACCGACACGCTGCTTGGCATTTTGTCTTATACGTCCCTGGCGCTTGGCTTGATCGTGGTGGGCCTTGCAACCGGTGCCGCCTCCGACCACATGGATATTCTGTTTGGCGATGTGCTGACGGTTTCGAGCTACGACGTTTTTGCCGTTTGGATCGGCGCAGGCGTCGTGCTGGCAAGCCTTGCGCCTGATGTGGCGCGATTTGATAGCAACTTCAGTGCATGAGGAACTGGCCCGCGCCGAAGGCGTGAAGGTTGAGCGGGTGGAACTTGGCTTCATCCTGCTCATCGCCGTGATGACCGCCATTGCCATGAAAATTGTCGGGCTTCTGTTGATCACCGCCCTCATGGTCATTCCCGCCGCCGCCGCCCGCCGCTTGGCCACAACGCCGGAGCACATGGCCTTCATCGCCGCGACGATTGCCGGGCCTTTCGGTGATCAGCGGGCTTCTGGCCTCCGCCTTTATTGGTGGCGCTTCCGGCCCCTGCGTTGTTTTGGCAGCAAGTTGTTTCTTCGCCTTGACCTTGCTGGTTCCGCAGGCCAGTTAGGGGGCAAGGAGTAACGATGTCCTATTCGGCTAGAGAAACGCGGCGAAAATCCCATGCTGTCATGGTGGGCCAGGTCCAGGTGGGTGGCGGCGCGCCCATTGTCGTGCAGTCCATGACCAATACGGATACGGCTGATATTGAAGGCACCGCCCGCCAGACGGCAGACCTTGCAAGGGCCGGGTCGGAACTTGTCCGCATCACCGTCGACCGCGATGAATCTGCCAAGGCCGTGCCCCATATCCGGGATAGGCTGGACCAGATGGGCGTGTCCGTGCCGCTGGTGGGTGACTTCCACTACAACGGCCACACCCTGCTCAATGAACATCCCGCCTGCGCCGAGGCGTTGGCGAAATACCGTATCAATCCCGGCAATGTGGGCTTCAAGGAGAAGAAGGACCGCAACTTTTCCAGCATGATTGAAACCGCGTTGAAGTTTCAGCGCCCCGTCCGCATCGGCGTGAACTGGGGCTCGCTTGACCAGGCGCTGCTGACTGCGCTGATGGACGAAAACCACCGCTCTGCAGATCCCATCGACGCGCGCGCCGTCATGCATGAAGCCGTGGTGCAATCCGGCCTTCTGTCGGCCGCCCGCGCCGAGGAATTGGGGATGGCCCCAAATCAGATTGTGATTTCAGCCAAGTGTTCGGAAGTTCAGGATCTCATCGCTGTCTACCGCTTGCTTGCAACGCGTAGCGAACATGCGCTGCATCTGGGCCTCACCGAAGCGGGCATGGGCTCGAAAGGCATCGTGGCTTCAACCGCGGCCCTTGGTGTTTTGCTGCAGGAAGGCATTGGCGATACCATCCGCATTTCGCTCACCCCAGAGCCGGGCGGCGACCGTACCCGCGAAGTGCTGGTGGCGCAGGAAATTCTGCAAACCATGGGGCTTCGCGCCTTTGCTCCCATGGTGATCGCCTGTCCCGGCTGCGGCCGCACCACCTCAACCGTGTTCCAGGAACTGGCCCAGGACATCCAGTTCTATGTGCGGGATCGCATGGAGGATTGGCGCAAGGATTATCCAGGCTTTGAAAACCTGTCGCTCGCCGTCATGGGCTGCATCGTGAACGGCCCCGGCGAATCCAAGCATGCCGACATCGGAATCTCATTGCCGGGAACCGGCGAATTGCCAACCGCGCCCGTCTATATTGATGGCAAGAAAACCGCCACGCTTCGCGGCGAAAACATTTCGCAGCAGTTCAAGGATATTGTCGAGAATTACGTTAAAACCCGCTGGGGCTGAAAACTAATTCTTCCGCGAGACGATAAAGCGCGCCGCAGCACGAAGCGTGTCAGCGGCACTCCCGTACGGGGCAAGCGCTGCAATCGCAGACTCCACCAATTCTTGCGCTTTCAGTTGCGCGGCGTCACGCCCCATCAGCGATGCAATCGTCGCTTTACCTTTTCCCGCATCCTTCTGGGTCGCCTTGCCAAGCTGTTGCGGCGTTGACTCCAGATCAAGCAGGTCATCGGTGATTTGAAAGGCAAGGCCGATATCATCGGCGTAGCGGCGAAGCGGAGCGCGATCAGCGCCCGCCATGATGGCTCCGGCCTCGCAGGCAAAGCGGAAAAGGGCGCCCGTCTTGTGCGCTTGAATGCGGATGATGTGTTCAAGTGGAGCAGAGGTCTCGGCCTCCGCCTCGATATCAAGCATCTGGCCGCCCGCCATGCCGTCCATGCCGGAAGCTTGTGCCAGTTCCAAAACCAGGGCGCTGCGAACGCCTGCATCTGCATGGGTTTCGCCATGCGCCAATATTTCAAATGCCAGCGTGAGCAGCGAGTCTCCCGCAAGTATTGCCGTCGCCTCATCAAATTTCCTGTGAACTGTAGGCTTGCCGCGCCGCAAGTCATCATCATCCATCGCCGGCAAATCATCATGTACCAGTGAATAGCAATGGACGCATTCGAGCGCCGCACCCACCCGCAAAGCGCTGGCAAAAGGCACATTTAACAGGCGCGCCGATTCAATCACCAGAAAGGGCCGCAGGCGCTTTCCCGCCCCCAACGCCGCATAGCGCATGGCGCTCAGCAAACGCGGCGATGCACTTTCGGAAAGCAATTGCTCCAGCATTGCATCCGCAGCCGCCGCCGCATTTTCTTAAGGCTGTTTCAAATTGTGTTTCGGGTGTTGACGCCAAGGCCTGACCTGTGTGTTAAACCCCCTGTGTACTGTTATGACCATTGAAACTCAATTAGGCATGGTTGCATCGTCCAGGCGTTATCTGGACGGGCTGAAGCCGTGGCAGAGACGGCTGGTCTATGCTCTCGTCTTTATTGTCGCCTGGCCCATCGTCATGACGCTGGTTTACACCGCAGTGCCGCCGCCTTTCTCCAACCTGATGATTCTCCGTCTTTTCACCGGCAACGGCATCCACAAGGATTGGGTAAGTCTCAGCCAAATGTCGCCGCACCTTGCCAATGCCGTCATAACTTCAGAAGACGCCCGTTTTTGCGAGCATAACGGGGTTGATTGGGTGGAATTTCAGGGCGTTGTGGACGACGTCTTCGACGATGACGAAGGGCCAATCCGTGGCGCCAGCACCATTTCAATGCAAACCGCCAAGAACCTGTTCCTCTGGGATGGCCGCAGCTTTATTAGAAAAGGCCTCGAAATTCCAATAGCTTACTGGATGGATTTGGTGTTCTCCAAGCGCCGCATGATTGAGATTTACCTTAACATTGTGGAATGGGCACCCGGCGTCTATGGCGCCGAAGCCGCCTCCCAGTTCCATTTCAGAAAGTCAGCCGCCAAGCTTACAAAACGCGAGGCTGCCCTTCTCGCCGCCGTCCTGCCAAATCCCATCAAACGCAAAGCCGGCAGGCCTTCAAGGCGCGTATCCTCCATCGCCAACCGCATTATGTCGCGGATGAATGGCATGGGCTCCTATCTCGCTTGTCTTGGGCGATAAGCTTCGCTATAAGCCGCCCAACTGTGGTGGGCTTGGCCCGCCTGATATGGAGTAAGTTATGGCCGTTCCACGCAAAAAAATGTCAAAAAGCCGTATCGGCATGCGCCGTTCAGGCCAGAAGATGCAGACGATCACCTGGATTGAGGACAAGAAATCCGGCGAATTGCGCCGTCCCCATCACATCGACATGAAGACCGGCATGTATCGTGGCCGTCAGGTTCTGGCCGTTAAGGCCGACGTTTAATCATTGCCCTTTTGAAACTTTGGGACCGGTCATCTGACCGGTCTTTTTCTTTTTAAATCAAGGCTTGCCGGTCTGGCCCGTGTTTTGCAGCGGGAGCCCCATGTTGGCAGGAAATTGGCGCATGGTGACGGCGGCTGATCTGCGCGAAAGCGCTGAACTGGATGCCATTTTGCCTGCCTGGAAGCGCCTCGCGGACCATAGCTTGGCGCCCGCGGGGCTCAACGCCCCGGAGCTGGTTCTGCCTCTCCTGAGAGGCCTGCCGGGGGCCGAACTCGCCGTCGTGAAACAGGGCAATGACCTGCTTTTTGCCCTCCCGATTAAGAAGATGGCGTTACATGTCCGAGGCTCTTTTCCAATTGGATGACCGACGCTCACCATCATCGGCGAGCCTCACCTCGACCGAGAGTTTCCGGAAGTGGCTTTAACTTCGTTCATTAATCATCTGAAATATCCCATTGTGCTTCATTCCCTCGAAGGTGAACGGTCCATTTTGGAACCAGCTCGCCAGGCAGGATGCCCAAGTCTCAATTCTGGCGTCTTGGCAGCGTGCGGCACTGAACCTGGCCGGAACCTACGAAAGCTGGGCCGAATCAAATTTCGGTGCCAAGCGCCGCAAGGAATACCGCCGCCTTACCAACCGCCTGTCGGAATTGGGCAAGCTTGAAGTCCGCTAAGCCTTGAAACCGGGCGCGATTGCAGGCCCTGGGCGGCCGAATCTATTGGCCCTTGAGGCGGCCGGCTGGAAGGGCAAGCGTGGCACCGCAATGGCGGCTGACCTTGCCTTGAGCGCAGCGTTCAAGGAAGCTCCTGCCAGTTCCTCGGCGTCGCCGGAAAACTCCGCTTCTGGAAACTGGCTCTTGATGGAAAACCCATTGCCATGATGTATGCCATCGTGGAGGGCGACCGCGCCTGGCTTCACAAGATGACCTATAACGAGGAATACGCGAAATTTTCGCCCGGCATCCTGCTGGCGCTGTTTGCCACTGAAAGGCTCTATGCCGAAAGTGGCGTCAGATTGGTGGATAGCTGCGCGATACCCGGCCATCAGATGATGGAAAGTTTCTTGCGCGATCGGCTGTCCATGGCTGACGTCATGGTTGCCCCCCATTCGGTTGGAACAAAGCGTTTTGGGTTCAGCCGCAGCGCGGAAATATGGCGTCGGGCCGTGCGGAATTTCGCTCGTGACACCTACTACCGCCTGCGGGGAAAAAAGCGGTCGTAAAGCCCGTAGTCCGATCGAATCGGCCACATTGAGGTCGAAAGGGAAGAAGCGAAATCCTATCCCGCAATAAGCTTGTCAGCCGCCACATAGGCATAGCCCAGGTCATCTGCCACGGCCTTGTAGGTTACCTTGCCATGGGCAACGTTCAGGCCGTGCTTCAAATGCACATCATCAGCAAGCGCCTTCTTCCAGCCCTTGTTGGCAATGGCCATGGCGAAGGGCAGAGTGACGTTGTTCAAGGCAAAGGTGGAGGTGCGCGCCACGCCGCCCGGCATGTTGGCCACGCAGTAATGGACGACTCCGTCCACAACGTAAGTGGGATCCGCATGCGTCGTGGCCTTTGAGGTTTCCGCACAGCCGCCCTGATCGATGGCCACGTCAACGAAGACCGAACCGGGTTTCCAGTCCTTCAGCATTTTCTTGGTTACGAGCTTTGGGGCCGCGGCTCCGGGAATGAGAACCCCGCCAATGACAAGATCCGCGGCCGCACATTCGTCTTCAATGGCGCCCTGCGTCGAATACAGGGTCTTGAGGTTGATGCCAAAGCGGGCAACCAGTTCTTCCATGCGGTCCGTGCTGCGCTCGATGATGGTGACATCCGCCCCCATGCCAATGGCAATTGCTGCCGCATTGGTCCCGACAACGCCGCCGCCGAGAATCACGACCTTGGCCGGCGAGACGCCTGGAACGCCGCCAAGCAGCATGCCGCGCCCGCCCTGGGCTTTTTCGAGACAATGGGCGCCGGACTGAACCGACATGCGGCCGGCAACCTGGCTCATGGGGGCGAGCAGGGGAAGTCCGCCACGCGCCGACGTCACGGTCTCATAGGCAATGCAGACGGCGCCTGACTTCACCAGGTCTTTCGTCTGCTCTGGATCCGGAGCAAGATGAAGGTAGGTGTAAAGAATCTGACCCTCGCGTAGCATGGCGCGCTCGCCCGCCTGGGGTTCCTTGACCTTCACGATCATGTCGGCCTTGGCGAAAATATCTTCGGCTGATTTGACGATCTCGCCGCCGGCTGCCGTGTAATCCGCATCCGATGCGCCGATTCCGCCGCCGGCATTGGCTTGCACCCAGACCTTGTGACCGTTGCGCACCGCTTCGCGCACCGAAATTGGCGTCATGCCGACGCGGTATTCATGATTCTTGATTTCCTTGGGTATGCCGATGAGCATTGCCGTTCCTCCAATTGCCTGCGCTCAAAATATCCCACTTCCATTCGAATGAATTTCCAAAGAGGACGCGGCATTATCACAAGGTTGAATTAATATTCTAATTATTGTAGGGATACGCGAATGAAATACCAGGAATTGGACAAGACGGATAAAATCATTCTGACCGAGCTGCAAAAAAATGCCCGCCAGTCAATCAATGATCTCGCTGCAAAGGCCGGCCTTTCCGCCTCCTCCTCCCATCGCCGCGTGAAGCTTCTGGAAGAAGCGGGCGTGATCACACGCTACACCGCAACGCTGGACCGTATGGCGTTGGGACTTGCCAATGAGTTCTTCGTTGAAGTGTCGCTGTCGGCACAAACTGAAGAGGCCTTCGAGAAATTTGAGAAGGCGGTCCAGCGCGTGCCCGAGATTCTCGAATGCCATTTGATGAGCGGCCAGTTTGACTATCTTCTGCGCGTCGTGGCAAGCGATGCAGCTGACTATGAACGCATCCATCGTTCGCGTATTTCGCGCCTTCCCGGCATTCAGCGCATTCAATCGTCACTGGCGCTGCGCACGGTTAAGGCTTGGGCGGGATATCCCGTTTGAACCCTGGCGCGGCGGTCCATGATCAGCATGAAGAAGCCGGCGCCGGCCACAATTGCCATGCCTCTCCAGGTCCAGAGATCAGGGAAATCATTGAAGAACAGCAGGCCAAATATGACAGCCCATACCATGCCGGAATATTCAAAGGGCGCGACAAAATTTGATTCCGCCAACTTGTAGGCGGAAATGAAACTCATCATTGTGAATGCGGCCAATACGCCCATGGCACTCAGCAGCAGAAAATCCTGAAGTGTTGGCCAGACAAAAGGCCGAGTGAGAAAGGCGAGACTTTTGTGGCTTTCTCCCGCAAACCCGGTGGCCTGTGCAATAAGGCCGACAACTGCCGCAAAGATGAAATAAACCGAATTCTGCCAGTTGGCGATGACGAGAGGCGCCACGCGTTGCGCCAGTTTGCGTCCCATCATTTGCCCGATGGCGTAGCCAAAGGCCGAATAGAGCGCCAGCAGGGATGCGGGCTCAAAGCCTGCACGCCCGGCCGTACCATGACGATCACCCCTAGAAAGCCCGTAATGATGGCGATCCATCGATAGTATTGGAACCCGCTCGCCAAGGAAATGGTCCCGCAAGGCCTGCCACAAAAAACGGCATGGTGAAGTAGATCGCAACCATGTTTGCCATCGGCATCGCGGCGATCGCAGAGAATGAAGGCGAAATAGGCCGAACACAGGATGAGGGCCCGTACGAAAATTCGTGGCCACAATGGCGTGATAAGCGCTTGAAGCCCGTGGGTATGTGCCAGCCAAGCACCCAATATTGGCAAGGAGGTGAGGCCACGGATAAGCATGGTCTCATACACGGGATATGTCCCAGACATTGCTTTAACAATCGCGTCCTGGGTGGAAGCCAGGCCAATTGCCGTGAGGACAATACAGCGGCCCGCGCCTTGTTGTCGCCCGGACTATGACTTGGCATCATTGATCGTTTCGGCCAGCAGTTTTACGCCTTGGGCAATTTTCTTTTCGTCGATGGAGGAGAAGGCCAGGCGGAAGTAATTCCGCGGCGGGTTCCGCCTGCCAAAATTTATGCGTCCCGGCTCAATAAGAATGCTCTTGGCCGCGGCAGCCTTCGCCAATACTTCGCTGTCGAGATCGGCTGCCCCTTTCACCCAGAAACTTGTGCCGCCAAAGCTTGGCAGGCGCGATGACGCGGGGAAATGTTGCTCCAGTGCCTTGCCCATGATTTCCCAACGCGTGCGATAGGCCCGGTGCAGGCGGCGGATCAGCGTGTCATGATGGCCAAGCGAGAGAAACAGGGCGGCTGTGCGCTGATTGTTGTTGGGCGCATGGCGCACCATGAGGCGGCGCAGCGCCCGGGCCTCCGCAATGAGCTTCTTCGGCCCCACCATGAAACCAAGCCGCAAGCCGGGGAAAAGCGATTTGGAGAGCGAGCCTACGTAAATCACATGGCCCTTGTCATCGAGTGATTTGAGCGCCGGGCAGGGCTCGTTCACATAATTTGTTTCAAACTCATAGTCGTCCTCGATGATGATGAAGTCACGCGCCGCCGCGAGTTTCAAAAGCGCCATGCGCCGTTCAATGGGCATGGTGGCGGTGGTCGGGAACTGGTGGCTGGGCGTGGTGAAAACAACTTGCGCGTTGTTGAGGTCGGCAGTGAGCGTCAGGCCATGGTCATCGACCGGCACCAGCGCCACATGTTTTGATTTCAGCTGGAAAATGTTGCGCACATCGGGATAGCCCGGCTCTTCCATCGCCACGCGGGTGTTTTCATCAACCAGAAGACTGGTGAGGAGATAAAGCGCATTCTGCGCTCCCAGGGTGATGAGAATTTCGTCATCGGTGGCCATGATGCCCCGGCGCGGCAATATCCGGCGGCGGATATGCTCAACCAGCATCGGGTCGTCATGGGCCCAGGTATCATTGGTCCAGGTGCCGAGCCATTTCTTGCCCAGCGCCTGCCGCGTGCAGTCGCGCCATTCCGCCACCGGAAACAGCGTGTGGTCAACCTGGCCATAGATGAAGGGATAGGTGTAGCTCTGCCAATTCAGGGCCTTTGAGATGTTTTCCTGGGCCCCGGGATTTTTCTTGAGGCGGCTGGCCCAGTCAACCACCTCGCCGCCGCCATTGGACTTTGCCGCAGGAGCGCGTTTCGTCAGGATCGTATCAAGCCCGGCTTTCTCCGCCACGTAGTAACCGGAGCGTTCCTTGGCCACCAGGAAACCGTCATCGAGCAATCCCTGATAGGCCAGAACCACCGTATTGCGCGAAACGCTGAGCGACTTTGCCATTTTGCGGGTGGAGGGAATGGGCTCCTCGCGCGCCAGTTGCTGGTCAAGGATGGCCGAAACCAGGGCCTCGCGGATTTGCATTTGCAGGCTTGAGTTTTCTGAACGCTTGATATGAACGAGCCAGTCGCGCAAATGATTTGGTCCCCAGGAAATAACCGTCTGGACCTATCATAGTACCAACCCGCGCCCTAATGTAGTCCGGAATCGTCGCATCTTGGAACCCAATGACCGAACCCGTCATCGATACATCGCCAAAAACCTGGGACGAGGTGAAAACCACCACCTGTTACATGTGCGCCTGCCGCTGCGGGATTAAGGTTTACCTGAAGGATGGCACCGTCAAATATATCGAGGGAAACCGCGATCATCCGGTGAACAAGGGGGTGATCTGCGGCAAGGGCGCTTCCGGAATCAAGCAGCATTATTCGCCGGCCCGCCTGTCAAAACCCCTGATGCGGGTGGGCGAGCGGGGCTCTGGCGAGTTCCGCGAAGTCGAATGGGAAGAAGCGCTCCGCACCGCCACCCTGTGGCTCTCGGAAATCCGCAACAAGGATCCGCGCAAGCTCGCCTTCTTCACCGGCCGCGATCAATCCCAGGGCCTCACCGGCTGGTGGGCCACGCAATTCGGCACCCCCAACTATGCCGCCCATGGCGGCTTCTGCTCGGTGAACATGGCCGCCGCCGGCCTCTACACCTTCGGCGGCTCCTTCTGGGAATTCGGCGAACCCGACTGGAAACACACCAAATACTTCCTGCTCTTCGGCGTGGCCGAAGACCATGCCTCAAACCCGATCAAGACCGGCCTTGGCAAATTGAAGGCCAAGGGCGCGAAATTTGTCTCCATCAATCCGGTGAAAACCGGCTATTCGGCCATCGCCGATGAATGGGTGGGGCTCAAGCCCGGCACCGATGGCTTGTTTGTCGGCGCCCTTATCCATGAATTGCTGAGCGCCCAGAAAATCGATGGCGAATATCTGCAGCGCTACACCAATGCGCCCTGGCTGGTGATAGAAAATCCGGGCGGTGCCGATGACGGCCTTTTCCTGCGCGAAGTTTCCGGCACGGCCCAGGTCTGGGATTCGCACACCAATTCGCCCATGTCTGCCACCTCCAGCGATGCCTCGCCAAAGCTCATGGGGCGTTTTGTCCTGCCCGATGGCCGCAAGGTGGTGACCAGCTTCACGCTGATCGCCGAGCGCTTCCTCTCCAATGACTACGCGCCGGAAACCGTGGCGGAGCGCTGCGCCATTCCCGCCAGCACCATCCGGCGCATTGCCGCTGAAATTGCCGAAGCGGCTTTTGAGCAGCAGATCGAGCTTGATATTCCGTGGACGGATTATACCGGCAGGCGTCACGAAAAAATGATAGGCCGCCCCGTTTCCATGCATGCCATGCGCGGCATCTCGGCCCATGCCAATGGCTTCCAGACCTGCCGCATCCTGCATATCCTGCAGATTATTCTGGGCACCATCGATGTGCCCGGCGGCTTTCGCTACAAGCCGCCGTTCCCAAAGCCCATTCCGCCGCCCATCAGGCCCGCGGGCAAGCTGGGGCAGGTCAGGCCCAACACGCCCATGCCCGGCCCGCCCCTGGGCTTCGTCGTCAGTCCCGACGATTTGCTGGTGGATGAAGAGGGAAAGCCCCTGCGCATCGACAAGGCCTATTCCTGGGATGCGCCGCTTGCCGCCCATGGCCTCATGCACATGGTGATCAACAACGCGGCCAAGGGCGATCCTTACACTATCGATCTTCTCTTCATGTACATGGCCAACATGAGCTGGAACTCGGCCATGAATGTGCCCGATACGTTGAAGGCACTCACCGCCAAGCGCGACGATGGCGAATATGTCATCCCGCGCATCATCTATTCCGATGCCTATGACTCCGAGATGGTGCATTACGCCGATCTCATCCTGCCCGATACAACCTATCTCGAACGCTGGGATTGCATTTCGATGCTGGACCGGCCGATTTCGGAAGCCGATGGTCCCGCCGATTCCATTCGCCAGCCCGTGGTTGAACCGGAGCGCGATGTGCGCGCCTTTCAATCCGTATTGCTGGACTTCGGCGCAAGGCTTGGCCTTCCCGGCATGACGCGCCCCGATGGCACGGCGCGTTATCCCGGCGGCTATCCCGATTACATGGTGAACCATGAGCGTGCGCCCGGTCTCGGTCCGCTTGCCGGATTTCGGGGGCGGGATGGCAAGGCCAAGGGCAGGGGTGCGCCCAACCCCGATCAGCTCAAAGCCTATATCGATAATGGCTGCCACTGGTTTTATGAACTGCCGGACCACATGAAATATTATCGCCATGTGAATTGGGATTATCTCGATTGGTCCACCTTTATGGGCTTCATGGGAAAGCCCGAGCCCATCATTCACCAGCTCTATTGCGAGCCCTTGCAGAAATTTCGCCTTGCGGCCCAGGGCCATGGAAAAGTTCTGCCGCCCGCCGGACACGCCGAGCGCATCAGCACTTATTTTGATCCCGTGCCCTTCTGGTATCCGCCTTTTGAAGGCGACATGGTCTCCGACACGGAATTTCCCATGCATGCCATCACCCAGCGCCCCATGGCCATGTATCATTCCTGGGGCTCGCAGAATGCCTGGCTCCGCCAAATCCTCGGGCGCAACTGGCTCTATATGAACACGGACCGCGCCGCAGCACTTGGCATTGCGGAGGGCGATTGGGTGACCGTCACCTCGCACCATGGCCAGATCAAATCGCAGGTGAAGCTCATGAGCGGCGTGAATGCCGATACGGTCTGGACCTGGAATGCCATCGGCAAAAGATCCGGCACCTGGGGCCTCTCCGCCGATGCGCCGGAAGCCAAAAAAGGATTCCTGCTCAATCACTTGATCTCCGATCTTCTCCCGGAACGCGAAGGCGGCTACCGCTTCTCCAACAGCGATCCCGTCACCGGCCAGGCGGCGTGGTACGATCTCAAGGTGCGCGTTGAAAAGGCGGCGGACCAGTCGGCCGAAAGCCAGCCGCAGTTCCCGGTTCTGAAAAAATTGCGGGGGCAGAAATGACCTCGCTTCCAACCCCGCAACCCAATCAGAAAAAGCTCGGCCTCGTCATCGATCTCGATACCTGCGTCGGCTGCCAGGCCTGTGTCACCTCCTGCAAGGAATGGAACACCCAGGGCTATTCGGCCCCGCTCAACGACAGCGACTCCTATGGCTCTGATCCCTCCGGCGTCTGGCTGAACCGCGTCCACGGCTATGAGGTGAAGGAAGAGGGCAGGGATGACACCCGCGTGGTGCATTTCCCGCGCTCCTGCCTGCATTGCGAAACCCCGGCCTGCGTCACCGTTTGCCCGACCGGCGCCTCCTACAAGCGCGCCGAAGATGGCATCGTGCTGGTGAACCCCGACACCTGCATCGGCTGCAAGCTGTGTTCCTGGGCCTGCCCCTATGGCGCGCGCGAATATGATTACAGCCACGGCGCCATGAAGAAATGCACGCTCTGCGTCGACCGCATTTACAACACGAATCTTGAGCCCGAAGACCGTGCGCCGGCTTGCGTGAAAGCCTGCCCGACGGGTGCCCGCCATTTCGGCGATCTTGGCGATCCCGATTCCGACGTCTCGCAACTGGTCAAAGCCCGCGAAGGCTTCGATCTGCTGCCGAGATGGACTACAAGCCCGTGAACAAATATCTCCCGCCGCGCAAACGCCGGGATGCCGTGACGTCAGCTGCCAATCGCCTTGCCCAAAGGCGATGGCTCGGCCATGGACCGTCTCTTCTCATGGGCCGACCGGTTCTTGAGCGGTAAGCCCGCCGGCACCATTGCCTCGCTTGAAGATTTTTCCGACAAGCTCGAAGGCTGAAGGCATGAATCCTGCCTATTCGGTCATCCTGTTCACGACAGCGTCTGGCGCGGGCTATGGCTTGCTCGCCTTGCTGGGCTTGGTCGGCTTCAATCATGGCCCTGTTTCAAGTTTCGGTCTTTGGACTGGTGGCCATCGTAGTTGCCCTCGGCCTGATCACAATTGGCCTGCTGTCCTCGACCTTCCATCTGGGCCATCCGGAACGCGCCTGGCGCGCCTTCTCGCAATGGCGCAGCTCATGGCTGTCGCGCGAAGGCGTCGCTGCTGTTGTGACCTATGTTCCCGCGCTGCTCTTCGGCGCCGTGTGGCTGGGAATCATTCATGCACCCGCAGCGATCGGCCCCCTTGGCCTGATCACAGTGGTCATGTGCGCCGTCACGGTCTTCTGCACGGCAAAAATCTATTCGTCCCTCACAACCATCCGCGCCTGGAATCATCCGCTCACCGTGCCTGTCTATCTCGCCTTCTCTCTCGCCTCCGGTGGCGCCTTGCTGACTGCGATTGCAACGATCTTCGGTCGCTTCCAGATATTCCAGGTCATCATCGCGTTGCAGCGCTGCTTGTGCTGATCGCCCTGAAATTTTCTACTGGCGCGGCATCGACAGCGCCGAACGGACTCACACCATGGCGGCAGCCACCGGGCTGGGCGCGGGCGTGCGGCAATGGGAAGTGCCGCACACGTCCGAAAATTACATCATGAAGGAAATGGGCTTTGCCGTTGCCCGCAAGCACGCGGTGAAGCTGCGCGGTGCCGTGTTCTTTCTTTTGATGCTCACCCTGCTGGCGCTGACTGCCTGTTCTTTAACCCCGTGGTTTTCATTGCTCGCGGCGCTTTCAATTCTGCTCGCCGCGGTGCTCGAGCGATGGCTGTTCTTCGCCGAAGCGCAGCATGTGGTGTCCCTGTTTTATGGTGCGGAGAAAGCCTGATGCTGGCGCAGGCGTGCGATGGTTTGATGACTGGTATGCGGTTGAAAACATTGCGCCCGGCATTCATGCCATCGGTGAGCCGAAATATCACCAGATCAACTGGAACTACCTGATCGAGGGCAGCAAACCGCATTCTGTTCGATACCGGTCCCGGCGTGCGCGACATTTCAGAAGTCGTCCGAACGCTGACAGAACTTCCGGTCGTCGCTTTGCCGTCGCATCTGCACTTTGATCATACGGGAAATCTGCATCGCTTTCAGAATGTCGCCTTGGCCGATCTGCCCGTTCTAAGGGCGTGCATGCGCGACGGCCTGCTTTATGCCACTGACGATCTTTTCCGCGGGTTCCTTGAAGGCATGGTGTGGAAGCCCGTGAATATTTCGCAGTGGTGGCCTGTCGGCATGCCAATTGATCTCGGTGGCCGTCAACTGGATGTGCTCCACACGCCTGGCCATTCGCCTAATTCAATTTCACTTTTTGATGGGGATGCAAACATTTTGTTTGCCGGCTGATTTTGTTTATCCCGGGCCTCTTTACGCGCAGGTTCCGGGGGCCAACCTCGCAGACTATCTATGACAACGGAGGCCCTTTTGCTTCAGATAAACGGCCAAACGAAAATTTTCTGCGCGCATGGCGCTCCAGACGAGAAGGGAAAGCATCGGGCCCCCATGATGGGCAGCCAGGATATTTTGGATCTTCATAGGACTCTGACAGACCTCAAGGATTCCGGCAAAACTCCAAGAGAAACAACGATAAATACCAGAATGACCCTGCTGGCCAACCAGGCAGCCTATAGCTCATGGCAGGTTGGCTAAGTTATATTTTTCCCTCTTCGCGACAACACGTTAACCGAATATTAACCATGTCTGGGCCTAATCGCCGCTGTTGGGGTGCGTTGCGTGAGGGTTTTCAATTTGTCAGTTGCTGTTCAATCACGGATTTCATTTCGTTTAATGGGCCGGTCCTATCTGGCCTTTGTCCTGGCCCCCGAGCTGCCCTTTGTGGATTGGCTCGTTGAGCTGGACCGCAGGGTGGAGAACTCGCTGAGCTTCTTCGCCAACCGGCCGCTGGTGCTTGACCTCACCGGCGTTGCGCCCACCAGGGCCGAGACCTCCGAGATCATAGCCTTCATAGAAGAGCGCCATTTGCGGCTCATCGCTGTTGATGGTGTTCCCGTGGATTGGCTGCCGGAAAGGCTGGCTCCGCTTCCGGGTAAGGTCCAGGCGGCAGGCATGTTCCAACCGCCTGAGGCAGAAAAACCAACCCGGTCAGCGCCCTCGCCGGTCACGTGGGAAACTGAGCCTTCGATAGGTTCCCCCTGCGCGGCCCTGCTGGTGAACGAACCAGTCCGCTCCGGCCAGTCGATCATCTATCCCCATGGCGATGTTATTGTCGTGGGGTCGGTGGCCTCCGGCGCCGAAATTATCGCCGGCGGTTCGATCCATGTTTACGGCAGCCTCCGCGGCCGCGCTTTTGCCGGCACCAACGGCAACACCAATGCGCGGATCTTTTGCAGCAAGTTTGATGCCGAGATGATGGTGATCGACGGCCTCTACAAAACGGCGGATGATTTCGATCTCGCCCTGCGCGGCACTTCGGTGCAGGCAAGGCTGGACCGGAACGTCATGAACATCGAGCAAATGAGCTGAAAAATGTCAGGAGTAATGTGTATGGCTAAAGTCCTCGTCGTAACGTCCGGTAAGGGAGGTGTCGGCAAAACCACTTCAACAGCGGCATTGGGAGCGGCTCTCGCGCTGAATGGCCAGAAACGCGTGAGACGCGCGGCGGCGCGTCCCGATCCGACGATCACGTAAGGGCGCCGCCACTCCTGATCACCGCGGCGGGACGAGGAACCGCGTCCCACGCGGCTGCCCGTCCGCATCCGCAGATCATGCGCAGGCTCGCCG
>CAWELV010000028.1:0-190286 GCA_963810045.1 uncultured Alphaproteobacteria bacterium
ATGTTCTTTCCGCATCTTATTGCAGGCCCCATTCTCCGACCTCATGAGTTGATGCCGCAACTCAAACAACTGCGTGCGGCACTTGGTGCAAGATTTCTTACTGGTGCGGGTATTTTCACACTTGGCCTATTTAAGAAACTTGTCATAGCTGATCAGCTGGCCACCGTCGTGGATCCAGTATTTGCCCAAGGAGCCACTCCTTCGGCATTTGAGTATGTATTGGCCATCTACGGATTCTCAGCTCAAATTTACTGCGACTTCAGCGGTTATACCGACATGGCGATCGGGCTGGCCTATATTCTCCGTATTCGCCTTCCGACGAATTTCCTCCGACCATATACGGCAACATCAATAATCGACTTCTGGCGCCGATGGCACATTACGTTGTCCCATTGGCTACGCGACTATCTATACATCTCTTTGGGCGGCAACAGATCTGGTCCTGCAAGAAGAAATATGAACTTGCTGGTGACCATGGCGATCGGTGGCTTCTGGCACGGCGCGAATTGGACTTTTTTACTTGGGGACTTCTGCATGGGTGTGCGCTCGTCTTTGTTCACCGGTTCGGAGCTTTGGGGATAAGACTGCCACAATGGGTTGCAGTGATTTTCACTTTTCAATTTGTAACGTTGACTTGGGTCTTTTTTCGCGCCCCTGATCTAACATCAGCACTCAGAGTGCTGGAAGGACCCTTCGTGGCAAGTTGGGAAACCCTAACGGCGGACATACAGGCTAACGCCTTCGCTTTGGCTCTATTGGCATTGTTCCTATTCACGCACAGGTTTGATCGTCACGCTCTTGTGCGGTTTGGTTTGGGCCGCGCGCCATGGGCGGTCGCGGTGCCTTTCCTGGCATTCCTTTGGACCGTTGCTTTGACGTTGAGTCAGGGGAATTCCGCCAAATTTATCTATTTCGACTTTTGAACCCTTCCAGACCTAATCATCTCTCTCAATCACGACGGTCACTGACTTGCGCAGGGCCTTCGATCCCTTCTGGGTCATTTTACGAACAGAGTGAAGTGAGTTGTGCGTTTTTACAAAAACCGTGCATTGATTGGGAACGAAAGGCACCGTATCGATCACTTCGATACCGTCCCACGGCACCACCTTATTGAGCCAATTATAGGCATAGCGACTGTCTTTGGCCCTATTAACGTCAAGCCCTCCACCGAAAGCGGAATTCCATTCTTTGTCCTTGATCATAGAGAACACAAGCGTAATCACTTTTTGTGGCGCATCTGTATGCGGTTCAACTGTGCCACCATCAGCTTTCAAGGACGAGAATTCAAACCGGCTGCGAAGCTTGAGGCCGCGCGATGGCAGATTGCCCCGGCCCAATGACTTAAAATACGCTTCATCCTCAGCGAGCCCGTTTCAAAGGCCTCGCTTAGCGGAAGATCAACATGGTTGTTTTTCAGAAATTCAACAGTCTTGCGGATAAAATCATCGCTCTTCACCCAAGTATGAAACTCATTCCACACTTTTGTTTCACGCAGAAATCGCGCATAATTATCCGGTTCCCATTTTTCCGAAAGGCTGAGCTTGTAGGGAAATTTCGGCAGAGTGCCGAAAAGGCTCTCGTCCGGAAAACTGTCCGCCAAACGGTTATAGTGACCCGGTTCAAGCGCTGGCCGCAGGACGGCAAGCGGATAAGGCTCGTAGCGCATTTCGACTTTGTTGTAGTTCAGCATGGCTGCATCTTCCCGCGTCTTGGCTAGTATCTAGTCGAGCTCAAAGGCATTCTTATAGTCGAGCTTGAGATTCTGGTCCTGATCTTCCTTTAGCAACATGGCGTTTCCGCATACGAGCACCTCGATATCCGACCCCATGAAGCAGCGGAATGCGTCGGATGGCGAGCAGACGATGGGTTCGCCCCGCACATTGAAACTGGTGTTGACCACTACGGGACACCCTGTCTGGTCACGGAATGCCGAAATGAGCGCATGATATCGCGGATTGGTTTCCTTGTGAACGGTTTGCACGCGGGCCGAATAATCCACATGCGTCACGGCTGATATCTCGGAGCGCACCACATTGAGCTTGTCGATTCCGAACAGTTTCTCTTCCTCAGCCGTCATCTGGCGGCGGCGTTTCTTGACGACATCGGCCACCAGCAGCATGTAAGGGCTGTCACAATCCATTTCGAACCATTCATTCACATTTTCACGCAGAACCGAAGGCGCAAACGGGCGGAACGATTCCCTGAACTTAACCTTCAGGTTCAGCAGCTTTTGCATCGTTGGCGAGCGCGGATCGCCAAGAATTGAGCGGTTGCCAAGGGCCCGCGGGCCGAATTCCATGCGCCCCTGCATCCAGCCCACGGCCTTGCCATCGGCCAGGGCCGCGGCGGTCTTCTGGATCAGTTCACTGTCCTTCTCGATCCACTTGAAACGTGCGCCTGCAGCCTGCAATGCCTTCTCGATTTCATTGCGGCCGAATGCCGGACCGAGATAAGAACCGGACATGCCATCGGGTGACGTGTGAACCGTCCGCGGCTTGCCAAAATGCTGATGATAGGCCGCAAGGGCTGCGCCCAGTGCGCCTCCGGCATCGCCTGCCGCCGGCTGAATCCAGATATTGTCGAACGTACCTTCACGCAGTAGCTTGCCATTGGCCACACAATTGAGCGCCACGCCACCGGCAAGGCAGAGATTGCGCAGGCCGGTTTCCTTGGCAAGGTGCCTTGCCATGCGCGATACGGCTATTTCCGTCACTTCCTGGATCGAGGCAGCGAGGTCCATGTGATGCTGGGTGAGCAGTTCATCGGGTTTGCGGGCCGGACCGCCAAACAGCGCGTTGAATTTGTCGTTCGTCATCCGCAGGCCAGTGCAATAATCAAAATAGCTGAGGTCAAGCTGGAATGAACCGTCCTCCCTGAGGTCGATGACATTGTCAAGGATTGCCCTGGTAAATTTTGGCTCGCCATAAGGTGCCAATCCCATAACCTTGTATTCGCCGGAATTTACCTTGAAGCCCGTGTAATAGGTCATGGCGGAATAGAGCAACCCCAAGGAATGTGGAAACCTGATCTCGTGCTCCACCGTAATCTTTGAGCCATCGCCTATTCCTGCCGACGTTGTTGCCCACTCGCCAACACCGTCCATCGTCAGGATGGCGGCCTTCTCAAACGGCGAGGGATAAAAGGCACTGGCAGCATGACTCAAGTGGTGCTCGGAAAAAAGCAGCTTCGAGCGCCAGTCGGGGTGCTTCTCAACCAAGTCAAGATTTTCGAGCAACAGCCGCTTAAGAAACAGTTTTTCCTTCAGCCACAGCGGCATTGCCTTCAGGAATGAACCAAATCCGCGCGGCGCAAACATCAAATAGGTTTCGATCAGACGCTCAAACTTAATGAATGGCTTTTCATAGAACACAACATGATCAATGCCGGAAGCGCCAAAGCCGCCTTGTTCGAGACAGTAGCGAACCGCGTTTTTGGGAAAGTCATCGTCGTGCTTCTTGCGCGTAAATCTTTCTTCTTGTGCGGCCGCGACGACGCGGCCATCCTCAACCAGAGCCGCAGCGCTGTCATGATAGAAGCACGAAATCCCGAGTATCCGCATACCGTTCAGAATATCGTATAGATGAAAGGGGCTACGGCCGAACCCTTGGTCAGAATCACCAAACCGCCGAGCAACAGCGAGATTATGATGATTGGCAGCATCCACATTTTCTTGCGTGCGCGCAAAAATGCCCATAATTCCTGAATAAATGACATGTGGACTCCTAAAATTGATTTTTCATGGAACTATCCTGAATGGCTTCACCGCGCCTGGATATCCAATAGGTTTCAGTTGCGGGCTTGCGTTTCAATCGCAAGAGGTCAACTCCAATTGCGCGCATCGCAACGCCCATGGGAGTAAATACGACGAAGAAAAGGAGGCCCATGATAACCGGATTGACCACTTTATGCAGGAGCAATCCAAACTTGAGCCAAATCAAATTCAGCGGTCGAAGCAAACGGGCCGCCGCCAGGGTCACAACTGCAAAACCCGAAGACACGATGACCATAGCATAAAACGTCATCGTCGCGCCACGGTGCCAATAAGTGAACGCCGCAAGCAATGCGAAGACGACAGCAAAAGTGATGCCAAATGACCGCTCTGTTGGCGCTTTCACATCGTCGCGCTTGTTAAATTGTTCGTGCGTGCCACGCTTGCCATGTTGGTCGCTTTCCTTAACCTAGCTCAACTGCTCTCGATATTGATGGTCAGGGTTTTCGTAAAATCCTTGGGATCATTTCCCGTCATTGGCCAAACGGCATGCCATGAATTGTTTGTCTTGATGAATACAAGGCATTGGTTCGGCTCAAATTCGGAAAGGTTTTCTGCCGCTCCACCTTTTCAAAATCGAGATAGTGGTTCATCCGGTTGAAAATTTTCCTCTTGTCATGCGGCCATGCAACTGACGTTCCGCCGCCCCATGCATCATTCCATTCGCCGTCGGCAAGCATGGGCACGACCATAGTAATTAGTTTTTTCGGATGGTCCGTGTGGGGAAGAATACTCCCGCCTGTGATCGGCATGGCTGAGAATTCAAACCGCGATTTCAGCCGGGGGAAATGCGGCACGGGATTGCCGCGTTTCAGAGCGCGTGCTCTGAGGTACATTCTTTCCGCGAACCCGGGAACCGGCAGTCCAAGGTCTACTCCATTCTCCTTCAGCATCTCAACCGCGCCGGAAATAAATTCTGCCGACCGGATATGGCGCTGAAATGCCGACCACGGCGCTGAGGAGGCTACATACTTTCTGAACTTTGAAGCATTGTTGACCTGGGAAAGAGAGTATTTTTCGCCTTTTTCCTTTTTATATTCAAAAAGGTCGATAGGGGGGAAACTCTTCACCAAAGCATCATAAGTCGACAGAATCAAATGCTGGCCGTGCCACGCCAATGGGATAAGGCTCGTAGTCAAACTTCATGTTGTTGTATTGAAACATTCTATGCGGCCTTTGCCATCTCGCCTTGCCCCTCAAAATGGCGGCTACCTTTGAGCGATCCTGCCTTCACAACGTGCGCGCACGCGCCAGCGAATGCCAGGGTTTCGTTTTGAAGCTAGCTCGAATTGGCCTTTCCACCATTCCACCGGCTGGACAGTGCACGGCGCAGTCATGCCATTCGGCAACTGATGCTGTGCCGGAACGCTGGAAACAGCAGCAAAAACAAAAGACTTTGCAGCTCCAAACATTTCATCAAGCACCCAGCCAATATCCTCTTCCGGAATGTGCTGCAGCGCATCGACCGATATCACTCCATCGAACTTCCCCTTGGGTGCGGCGGAGAACGCCTCATTCACGGCGTCATAGCAGGTGATGCGGACACCCGGCCAAGCAGCAAGCGACTTGCCCGTTGCCTATTTCCGGCTCGCCAGCGAATGGTTGATAGGGAGCCCCCTTGCCCGCACCAAAATCAAGCACCGACTTTGCACCTGACGCATCAATCAGCTGCCTGATTTCCGCTTCATGCAAGCCGATCGAGCGCTGCTCAACCAAGGCTTTGGCAGAAAGATTCACGGATTTGTTCTTCCCCGCAAACAAAAGTCCATACTGCTCCAGCAGCTCGCCATAACGGCGACTCGGCTTGTCCTTTGTGAACACGCTGAAGCCAGCCGCGTCAGCCGCGCGCTCCCGTGAGAACCAAACCTCACCATCGGGATGAGGTTCATAGCGCAGGACATCCGGAAAAGGTTGCCATGGTTGCGTTTGCAATGTTGTGAAATGGAAACATTTTGATTTGTCGGCGGTGAATTCATCATCGCGCGCATTCCACTCGGCAGGCAACCGGCCCCACAACTTGTTCTCATGAACAGTGTCGCGGAAGAAACTGTGCTTCTTGCCATGCTGGGCGTAATCCAGCGTCCAGAATTTGATCATCTTTTCACAATCGATCAGCATGACGGAAGTCTCGCGCTCGGTAATGCACAACATGCCGGCACCGCCCATATCGAGGTCAAACATCTCCCCGGGATCAGCAAGATAAAGCTGGTCAACATCATTATAAATGGCGCGGCCCTTGCCGCCGCCCATGGCCGGAATGCCGTAGCGGTAATTGGTGAATCCGGTTTTCCAGCCCGTACGGTCGTAGCCTTTAAGGTCTTTCATGAAATAGATTTCATAAACCCGCGCCGGATCGCGCACCTGCATGACTGACCATACAAATACACGTTCTGCGCGAAACTGGCCGGCCTCCGTGCCAAGAAAAATGCGAACCGGTGGTTTCTTGTTGGCCTTAACACCACTTGCAACGTCAAGTCGGAGTACCTCAGGGGTTTCCCGCACACCCTCAGGGCGCACCAATGCCTTTTCAAACCAGTAACGTGGCATCCGATGATACCAACGTGTCTTGAACTGACTTTCCTTTTTGTACTTCTTCGCCATTCTTGCCAAACCGCCTGCAGGCGGCACCTCTATTTGCAATTTTGCTGCGGTTTCACGTCAGGAACCATGATAGCGGGTAAAATATTCAATGAAAATAGCCCCGATTAGTCAATCTATGCGGCATTCGCAAACCACTCTTTGTACTGATCCCCGATCAAACGCAAGTCCTCTTGAGCTCCCGCATTTCACCGCCGGGCAAGGGCCAGAAACTGAGGCTTATTTGATTGAGCCCATCTACTTCAAGCCCCTATTTGCCGCGTTTTTGCGCATTCTGGCCATAACCAAACTGAGGATCCAGCTCACTATCCACGAGAGCCTCAAGCTG
Organism: uncultured Alphaproteobacteria bacterium; assembly: GCA_963810045.1. Lineage (GTDB taxonomy): Bacteria > Pseudomonadota > Alphaproteobacteria > Rhizobiales > Aestuariivirgaceae > Aestuariivirga. The sequence continues at coordinate 6,696 of CAWELV010000028.1, forward strand.
CTTTAACTCCTCTCCCTGAAAGTAGTCGCGATATCCGAAGACCTTGGCTCGCCTGACCTTGAAACTATCGGGATCCTTGGGGTTGGCCGCGCGCAGGCGCGTTGTATTGAACTTATTGTCAATTTCTGCCTGGCGAAGCTTGTCAAACGAGGTGAACTCCGCCGCTTCCCGCGCCTCTGCCTCCGTTACCGGGCCACCGGCAAGTGCTGCAACTTCGGCCAGAATCTCAGCTGGGTTTACCCGCATGTCCTCATAGCTCACAAAACGCGAGCGTTCCATCTCTGCCTGTTGCCGGGCGCAGTCGTTGAAGAACGTTATAAGCTGACGCAACCCCCAGTTGGAATGCAGAGCAAAGTCCGTCATCGAAACATTGGTAAGGTCGAGAGGCCAATCGTTGATTAGCTTGCGTTCATGTAAGGCGTGCTTTTGAACGTGTAAATACAAAGACACCATGATGTCGAGTGGATGGCGCACGATAAACACTACGGCCTTGTTTGCCAATTCTGGTGCAGGTGCAGGCGTTGCAACTATATGCTTGATGTAGTTGTAAGCCCCCATATGGAGCTGGGGCACACGTGGGTCGAGGGTGTGGAGAACCTCCACATCTGGAATCACCGACTCAGGCAAATTATACTTGCGCTGATAGAGCCGCGCGAGCTGGAAGCGCATCCACGTGTTGCCGCTCTTGGGATGGCCGATGACGACGAGATCGGCCCGCGCCAGACGCCGCCTTTCCGTGATGCCGCGCAGGTTGCGCTTGAGCGCAATGCGCGGGCGATCAGGCAGATATGACACCAGCGTCTCGCCAATGCTCTTCAACCCAGGAACCAGACCAGTCATGAAAATCCTTCAGCTTTTTGGGGCTGTCAGCAGCCCAAGCCCGCTTCTAATGGTAGTCACAGAAAAAATGCAATAGGATGCTTCGATTGCTTATCTGCCTTGCGGACGCTCTATCTCCAGCTTAGTTGTCTGTTTGCAATGCTCCCAATGAGTCCGCAAGATATCGCCAACAATGATGATCTCGCCACGGAACTCCGAAAATAGCTGCAAAATATAGTTGAGCTCCGTCTCCCTGCTGTGCCCAGGGGAATATGCGTTGAGTGTTGCCATATCGCCCGGATAGCTGCCTTCCGGATGCTGAAACAGATCGATACCAGCAACAATTAGCTTTTCGGGGTTTAACGCGACCGCAGTGGCGAGCATGCTTGCGCCGTTGGTCGGACGCAAATGGCCCCAGTTGAATTGCTTGAGGCTGGCAGTCACATCATTCACATTAAAGAATTCGGTGCGCCCCACTAGCGGATTATAGGCACGAGCCAGCATCAGCCGCCCTTCCGCATCAGGTGTTTGCAACCCGAAAATTGATCCGGAAACAGCCCTCATCGTTGGCCGTCCGCCGGTGAATACGACGTTTGGATTTACCAGGCCCTTTCTCTTGAGCCAAGAATGATTGACCCGGAACAGCGAATCAAATTTCATATTTTCCAACATCGGATATTCGGACGAAGGACCATTTCCAAGACAGAGAATGACCTTTGGAGATGCCAGCCTTTCCTTGAGTTCCCGCCCATCCTGAAAACGCCGGGCCCGCCAAGCTATTGCGCCTCGCCAACGGGGCGAGGTCACCAGCTTAAGCGGCGCCTGCGCGGCAACACGTCCAGGAGAATTGTCATCACGCAGTGCTTTCAGATCGCGCGCAAGCATTGCCGCCAGCATGTTAGCGGTTTCCGCCTCCGTCAGATGCATTTCTCCGTTTGAACGGGGTTGCTTTCCAGTATAGCCGACAATCACCACCAAAGCCTCACTCGCAAGCATAAGAGGTCCGGCAGTCGGAAGATACTCAGGACCGCGTGCCGACAGAGTCACCACACCAATGGCACTCTGCTTGATAACTGCGAGCAATGTTAGGTTTGCCGTTCGCTTACCCGCTTCTGCGAATGCTACAGCCCTGATGTTAAGTCTTCTCAGATATAACCCCGTCGACAACCGGTTGGAAAATGGCAGTGGAAGAACGCGCGCGGTCGGAAATTGCTGCCGCAGCCAAGCAAGAACGTCAGGCTCCGTACTTGAAAGAATGAGTTTTATACGGCTGTCACGGGCCTCAATCATACTAATCGTTGCGCGCAATGCCTCGAAGGCCGCGGGCGTATCACCGACGAGCAGCAAGCTTCGCTCAAACTCTTTGCGGACGAGGCCCAGTTTCGCCTTGAGTTGCATCCGTGTCATTGCGTTATCCCTCAACTCCGGCTGGAAACCAATTTCACTAGTCGATCTGCGAGCAGCCCAAACTCGTTTGAAGGGCGTGGGGCACGTGTGTTCAGGGAACCGTCGAACACCTGTGCAAGCCCTCGCTCCTGCATGGCACGATGCATGAGGTTGAGATCACGCGCAGGCGCAATCCATCCGGCGAGCAATATCTTGCGGCACAGCCATGCCACGGTCCCCCCGCCTTCCGCTAAGCGGCGCAGGTTACGAGCAAATCGGTTCTTCAATCCTGGCGGTTTTGCTTCAAGCGGATAGATGGTCAATGGACACCCAGTCGCAGAACCTTCAGCAATCATCGATTCGCTTTCGCCGGTAACAGCTAAAAAATCAGCATTCGCCAGATAGGAAAGATAGGGATTATCGTTACCTGCCATCTTCCATAGGTGAGTATGGGCGGATGGAGTCGCTGCCCGCATAGCATTCACAGCCTCTCTTGGCGTGCGTCGGCTCGTGACGATTGCGAGATCACCGCCCAGATCATCGGTGGCCTTGGCAATTTGCACTGCCATCCGCCCGGCGCTCCGGGCATCAAACCGATGCTGTGCAGTAGGCCCGCCCACGAGCAAAACAACCCGGGGCTTCCGCAATGCGGCCATCGGATCGGGTCGGGCAAGCCTTGCTGCCGCGAGACTTTCCGCATCTACCTGGGTTGGAGGAACCACAAGCTCGAACAACCCATCACGTGGCACCTGACTGAAATGAACACAGCTCACCAGGAGATCAATGTCGGCAGGATTGCCCATGGCCTTACGGCCGAGAAGTACTATGCGCGTGCGGCCCCCGCTTTGCCGTTTGATCCAGCGTGCAACCGGCACTATTCGCCTTCCCATGCCGATGACCAGATCCGGAAATGGCGGCTTAAGCTTCGCTCTGCCTTGGCCTCTCAGGCTCATTAAACTTCCACCCAATAGAGGATTGGGCAGCCGATTCAAGACGTTAAATTCGAGTTGAAGCGCAACGAACGGCCATTTGATTCGCCGTGCGAGGCCGATAACTTGGGTTGCGTGACCGGGGCGGTCATCCAGCAACAACCAGACCAGGGGAAGATCTCCGTTGCTGGTTTTGCTATCCTCGGCGCGATGGCCTTCTCCACATTCGTCTGGCATCGGGAAATCCCATGAGCCAATATTAAACAGTTTTCAAGACCTGCCATAAGGGCTAATTACGCCGCGCAACCCAATTGAATTATGATCAAATGCAGACACTTGTATTGATGCGTCATGGCGCCACTCTTTGGGGTCAGGAAAACCGATTTGCTGGCTGGGCCGATACGCCATTGAGCGACACTGGCGTAAAGGAAGCACAGGGAGCAGCGCAAACCTTGGCAGAAGCGGGTCTTGCCTTCGACATTAGCTTTACATCATCGCTGAAACGGGCACAGCAGACTTTGGATATTGTAGCCAAGAGCAAGAGGACATTCATAGGGAGCATCTTTTCTGATTGGCGCTTGAATGAGCGTCACTACGGCGCGCTTCAAGGTGAAACCCGTGAAGCCATGATTGAAAGATACGGAAATCAGCAAGTGGTTGATTGGCGCAGATCCTATGCTGCTGTTCCACCTCCATTAACTGAAGACGATCCACGCTGGCAGGAGCAACTGCAGCGGATTCCCGGCATCTCCATTGACGATCAGCCAAAATCGGAAAGCATGGCAATGGCCGCCTTGCGGGTGGAGCCCATTTGGCACACACGTATGGCTCCCGAACTGAGGGCCGGGAAACGGTTACTCGTTGTAGCCCACACCAGCTCAATCAGAGGGCTGGCCCGCGTTATTGAAGGTTTAAATGACCAAGCAGCCGCAGACTTCCGGATTGCCACGGCAATTCCGCTCATCTACCTGCTCGATGACGATCTAAAGTTCATAAAGCGAACGGATTTGAATGATGGCGTGGCAAGCAACCTGCGCTACTGGATGAACCGGCTAAAACCACGACGCCTGGGCTGGATTTGAGAGAACTCAACGCCTGCCGGCATTTCATCAACTACTGGCTTTCTGCAGCGCTCGCCTTCCGCTTTCTGGATGAATTTGGCGTCTTGTTCGATGTCTTTGCCCTCGTGACCTGCCCTCTGGAAACGTGATAAAGTTGATCGGCAACATCCGTCCACGCCGGGCGATGGGTAATCGCAATGATCGTGTATTCGCTTCCTAGTGTTGTGATATTTTCAATAATCTCCGCCTCCGTGGCCGGATCCAATGCACTTGTAACTTCATCGAGAATGAGCACCGCTGGTTTTCCGACTAGCGCGCGGGCCAGCGAAATTCGCTGCCTCTGTCCGCCCGAAAGTTTTCCGCCCATTTCGCCAACGTTAGTATCAAGCCCTTCGGGCAAGGACCGCAGAAATTCTCCGGCACCCGCTTTTTCAATCGCATTGACTATTTCCAAGTCGGATATAGACGTATCGCCAAGTGAAATATTGGTTCTGACGCTTTCATGGAGCAGGCTGAGTTCTTGCGGCACATAGCCGATTTTTCTTCTCCACGCCCGGGTTTCAATCTCTTCGATTGGACGGGACCCAATCATTATCTTTCCGCTTGAGGGCGAATAGAGGCCAATCAGAAGATCAATGATCGTCGTCTTGCCGGCCCCCGACGGACCACTAAGGACAGTCAAACGATGCGACGGAAATTCGATATCTACATGGCGCAGCACAACGGTCCGGTCATGTGAGAATGTGACGTTCTCGAACCGGCATGCCATTCCGATGTCAGGAGTTGCCGTGCCCCCGGCGGAATTCTTTCTGGCTTTCGGCAAGAGCGATCAGCTGCTCGGTGCGGATATAGGCGCTTTCAACTTGCGCCGAGAGGACGGCAAATTTCTGCAGCTTGGAAAAACATTGAATGATCTGCAAGAAAATAATTCCGCTGATGGCAAGTTCCGGCAGGGGCGTATTCAGTTTGTTGTGAGCGAGATATATGCCGACTCCGAGTATGATCGCCACGATAGCATCACTGCCCTCATTCAGGCCTGAGCGGGCAAATTCACGTGTAATCAACGTGCGTTTCAGCCTCTTTAACGTCTTCGTCAAGTTGCCGAGCAGCGCATCATAGCGCTGCATGGTTTTCAGCGGTTTGATGTTGTTTAGCATATCAACCATGTACACCGTCAGATCAGACGTCCTGTCGGTTTGCTTGAACCCGGCCCTCCTCGTTACTCTGACGAGTATATTCATCAGCAAGGCAACTGCCGACCCGATCAACAATCCAACCAACGCAATCCGCCAATCAATAAGCAATGCAACCACTGCATAGGATGCCACCTGAACTGAATACGCGACAATACGGCAAGCGATAATATATGCATCGCCAGCGCGCGTGCAGTCATTACTGATAGAGTTAGCGAACTGCCCACCACTCCGGTCCGCGTAGAAAAGCCAACGCGCTTCAAAGACTGCTGCAATCAGTTTCCGGCGAAGCGCATTGGAAACCCGCGCCGCAGATACTCCGGCATAGGACAGCGCTCCGAAAGACACTACGGACTTGAACACCATCAGCGCCACAATGAGCAATATGAGATTACCGAGGTCAGGCGTTATGCCAATGGCAGAAACGATCGACCTGATCTGCGCATTGAGATACGAAGAACCCGCTACGTCGCCGCCGGCAATTGCTGTGATGGCTGGGAGCAGCGTGCTTATGCTGGCTGCTTCCGCCGCGCCGCCAATGAGCAGGCAAAGAAGGACCAGAAAAGGCCGTGTATCTTCTGCCTTAAAATAAATTTCGAAGACTTGTTTCATTGTGAGGAGAGCATCTCAGTCTTCGCCACCTCAGGGAAATAGGCGGCTGTTTGCACGGGTGTATTTGCTAGCCCGCCACTACCACATTGGATCGGCTGACGCTAGATTTCATCAATTTTCGGGATAGGATATGAAAACAATGTATGGTGACAAAGAAATGGTGACAAAGAAGAAGTTGTTTCAGCCCGCAGTTGATCATCTTATTGAGCCGCAGACCAGTATCGAAGCCGATTCGGGCCTCGACTGCATTCACTTTTGCCACAGCGACAGATTGAAGCATAAGGGAGACTAAGCTATATGCGAATTGCGATGATCGGATCGGGTTATGTGGGATTGGTGTCCGGCGCCTGCCTTGCCGATTTTGGCCACGAGGTCACCTGCATCGACAGCAATGCCGAAAAAATCGGCGCGCTGAAACGCGGTGAAATTCCAATCTATGAGCCCGGTCTCGAGCAATTGGTGAGAGACAATGTTGCGGCTGCAAGAATGTCATTCTCAACCGATCTAGCTGCGGCTGTTGGCAATTCCGATGTTGTGTTCATTGCCGTTGGAACGCCGTCCCGCCGCGGTGACGGGCATGCCGATCTTTCCTATGTCTATGCGGTCGCCCGCGAAGTTGCTGTGGCACTCAAGGATTTCACGGTGGTGGCCACAAAGTCGACAGTTCCATTGGGAACCGGCGACGAGGTTGAGCGCATCATCCGTGAAATCAATCCGGCAGCCGATGTGGCCGTGGTCTCCAATCCGGAATTTTTGCGCGAAGGCTCGGCAATCGGCGATTTCAAGAAGCCCGACCGTATCGTGATAGGCCTCAGCGATGATCGGGCCCGCGCCGTCATGACCGAGGTTTACCGGCCTCTCTATCTCAATCAGGCGCCGCTTTTGTTTACCGCGAGACGCAGCGCCGAACTCATCAAATATGCGGCAAACGCCTTTCTTGCCCTGAAGATAAGCTTCATCAACGAGATGGCCGATCTCTGCGAAGTAACCGGCGTCGACGTCCAGGAAGTCTCCCGCGGAATTGGCCTCGACAACCGGATCGGCTCCAAATTCCTCCACGCCGGACCGGGTTACGGCGGCTCGTGTTTTCCCAAGGATTCACTCGCCCTGGTCAAGACTGCCCAGGACTATGGCAGCCCGCTCCGCCTGGTCGAAACAACCGTTGCCATCAATGACCAGCGCAAACGCGGCATGGCCCGCAAGGTGATCGCGGCCTGTGGTGGAAATGTCCGTGGCAAGACGGTCGCCATCCTTGGACTTACCTTCAAGCCCAATACCGATGACATGCGTGAGGCCCCATCACTTTCCGTCATTCAGGCCCTGCAGGATCAGGGAGCGATCATCCGGGCCTATGATCCAGCCGGCATGCCAGCGGCGAAAGCCCTGCTCCCTGACGTGCATTTCTCCGACAGCGCCTATGATGCGGCAACAGGTGCCCATGCCCTTGTCATTGTTACCGAATGGGATGCTTTCCGCGCCCTTGATTTCCGCCGATTGGCAGCAACGATGCGAGCCAAAACACTCGTCGACCTTCGCAATGTCTACCGGCCTGAAGATGTGACAAGCCAGGGCTTTGCCTATTTCAGTATCGGGCGGCCTGCATCTTCCATGGAGCTCAAGCAGGCCGCCCAATGAGATACCTCATTACCGGCAGCGCCGGTTTTATCGGCTTTCACCTCGCCCAGCGCCTGCTCGATGAGGGTCACGAGGTGACGGGCTTTGATGCCATGACGCCCTATTATGATGTCACCCTGAAGGAGGCCCGCAATGCCCTGTTGACCCGTCATTCCAACTTTACATCTGTATCTGGCCAGCTTGAGGACGCCGCCTCTTTGAACCGTGCCGCAGACGTGGCAAAGCCCGACATTATCGTGCATTTGGCAGCCCAGGCGGGCGTTCGCTACAGTCTTGAAAACCCCAGGGCCTACATCGATTCCAATCTCATTGGCTCATGGAACGTATTTGAACTGGCAAAAAACTTAAAACCGCAGCACCTGTTGCTCGCCTCCACCAGTTCCATCTATGGGGCAAATCACCAAGGTCCCGTTCGACGGAAACTGACAAAGCTGATGAGCCGATGAGCCTCTACGCTGCGACCAAGAAGGGCATGGAGGCAATGGCCCATGCCTATGCCAATCTCCACCACATACCAACGACCGCTTTCCGCTTCTTTACAGTCTATGGGCCTTGGGGCCGGCCGGATATGGCGCTTTTCAAGTTCACCGATGCGATACTCAGCGATCGTCCTATTGAGGTGTACGGCGAAGGAAAAATGGAGCGTGACTTCACCTACATCACTGACTTGATTGAGGCAATTGTACGCCTGATGCCGCTTCCGCCCACCAATGCGCCTGTCCCCTTCAGGATTGTCAATATTGGCGGCGGTCAGCCCATTGGCCTTATGACCTTCATCGAAACGCTCGAACGGGCTCTGGGCAAGCCAGCTATCCGCAAAATGCTGCCCATGCAGCAAGGCGATGTGCCGCGCACCCATGCTTCTCCCGAGCTGTTGAAACAACTGACGGGTTTTTGCCCGCAGATGGGTCTTGCCCAGGGTATCGGCGCGTTCGTAAAATGGTACCGGGATTATTACAGGAAATAACTAACGCGCTTCCCGGCAAGGTGGAAATCACCTTGCCGAAAAGGAACCGCGCCAAGTCAATGTGCTGGAGCAAATCCTTATTGGCGAAGTCGTGCACCCCCGGATCTAGTCCGGGGCGGGCTTTCGCCGGAATTTGCTCTAGCTGTGAAGCTTGCAATAGGTTGTTCATCCGGTTAGCGCGAGATCGGCTGATGGTGTGGTTGTGATACTGCAGAATGCCGCCATGTGGATCGGATGAACATCCACAAGATTGTAGCGACTGCATGCCGAAAAGTTGAGCAGATCGGCTGCTGGCTGCTGGTCTGAGCAACGCGGAGTTTCATAGGACTTTGGCATAGGCCCATACACGGAGAGCTGTTTGAATGACAGCGCTCGGCCTTGCCATAGAGTTTTTGGAGTGAGAGGGTTTGGTGCGGATATGCATGATCTTGAGTCATCGCGGCCAAGGCGTCTTGGCGAAGGCGCAACCCCGGACTGTGTAGCATGCAGCAGTTGTCGGTCACTCACGCCGTTCGACGCCTGACGCCGAGGTTGCATTGTAGCCTAGTGCGACGGCGGCTTTGAGCCGCAACCGGCAATGGTGCTGGCCTTTCCCGGATCTTTCATCGATCTAGCGGAAGGCAATCCGCGAGTTACGAGCGATAGCGACATGGGCGAGATCTCCACAGCTCGACATCAAGAAACTGGGGGTTTTGCACAGGCCGGGCACCGGGTGACGGGCACCCGCCAGAACTGCCGCAACCAGGGAGCGGGCTGGGAGTTCGCCCATGTCGCCATCGACGATAACGGCGGATCGCCTTTAGCCAGATCAGGAAAGATGAGAAGAAGGGCAGCGCCATTGCCTTCCTCAAAGCCGCCGTCGCCTACTACAACAGCCTCGGCGTCAGGGTCGAACGGGTGATGAGCGACAACGGCTCAAGCTACAAGTCCTTCGCCTTCGCCAAAGCTTGCAGGAGACTCGAAGATCATGCATATCCGCACCAAACCCTACACTCCAAAACCAATGGCAAGGCCGAGCGCTTCATTCAAACAGCTCTCCGGGAATGGGCCTATGCCAAAGCCTATGAAACGTCAGACCAGAGAGCAGCCGATCTGCCAACTTGGATGCATCGCTACATCTGGCATCGACCACATGGCGGCATCCAGGATAAACCACCCATCAGCAGACTCGCTCTAACCGGGAACAACCTATTGAAAGCTCACATCTAGCGCGCAACGCTCACAAGCGGGGGCTGGGGAATAACAATCCCCTTCTCGGCAAAGGCTTTCAGAATTGAAAACCGCAAATCGCTAGCTACCAAAACGCCATAGAAAATATCCCCCACGGTGCCCTTGATTTCGAAATCAAGTGAATAGGTTCCAAATTTTTGCAGCGTTATAACCGGTTCCGGATAGGTCAATACATTGGGGTGAGCCTTGGTCAATTGCTGCAGGAGTTCCTTCACTTTCTCCGCATCGCTGTCATAGGCAACACTCACATAAACGGTGAAGCGCCCCATGGTGTCGCTGTGAGTCCAGTTCTTCACCGGCTCCGTGATCAGGTTGGAATTGGGAACAATAATTGAACAGCCATCAAAAGTTTCAATCTCGGTGGCACGGACGTTTATTTTCTTAACCAGCCCCTCCCCCGCCGGAATGGAGACCCAGTCACCCACCCGAATGGGCCGTTCCGCCAACAGAATAAGTCCTGAAACAAAATTATTGACGATGGACTGCAGGCCGAAACCGATACCAACACCCAGGGCACCGGCAACGAGGGCGAGATTTGAAAACTCCAGGCCTGCTGCCGTAAGGGCAAACCCCGCCGCAATAATATAGCCCGCATAGGTGGCGCCCTTGCGAACCGAGTCCTGAACCCCCTTGTCGATACGGGTTTCCAGAAGGATGCGGCGGTTGAGCCAACCCACAAAAAGCTTGGTGACTGCGATGCCGCCAAAGAGCACGAACGCAACAAGCAGTATGGACGAAGGTGAAATCGTGACGTTGCCAACGTCAAATCCAAAGAATGCCTTGTTGGCCAGCGCCCGGAAATCGATCCAGGTAACCGTCCACAGCAGGAACAGCACCGGCAACCCGATGAACACCAGGAGAATATCCATAAAGGTGCGAAACAACAGCCCTGCCCGCTCGATGGCGCGCTCTCCCAAGCCTGAAACGCGCCGCAAAAATTTTCCCAAATGGCTGCTTGGATCAAAACTTGTGTGGACCGCGGCGTCGATGGTGTAATGAATCAGGAACAGGAATGTGACAACGAGAGCCGTATCAAACAGCTTGAAAACGATAAAATTTGCCAGCGCCACGTAGCCGAACAGCAGGGCTATTGTTGCCAGAAAGACGAGCAGCCAGATCGGCGTTAAAAAGACCTCAGTCCAGCGAAAGTAGATGATCTGATTTGGCGCTTTCTCGACGAGGCCGGATTGGTTGCGAAAATTCAGCAGCAAAAGGGCAAGCAGGACCAGCATCAAACAGGAGGCGAGCGCCGACTGCCCGATTGAATAGCTCACCGGCAGGTAGATGCCGTCCGCCAGATTGCTGAACGCATCGGAGGCCCCGGACATCGCCGCACAGACCGTGGCAAGAAATGCAAAGCGCGACGCCGCCGCGTCATCGAGATTGATCAGCCGCCAATTGGCCTGGTTTGGCGCGGCAAGGCGGTAGGCCAGAACGCCATTGACCAGCGTTCCGGTTATGATGGCAGCAAGCCCATCGAGCACGAGATTGAACCGGGCGGTCACAAATCCTGCATTTTCCAGGTAACTGAGTGTTACGGCAAACAGGATGCTGAGGAGAATCAGGGTGCCAAGCGTGGCGCGGACGACGCGCCAAAGCCTGTCCAGATTATCCGGAAAATCGCTTGCCGAGACTTCTTGCCTTGTAACGTTCCCGCAACAGCCGGCCAACAAACCACCATACGGCAAGGATGAAGGCTATGGTCAACGGCAGCAGCAGAAGCGACGAAACACTCGCCGTATCTTGAATCTGGTTCCACCAATTGCCTATCAGGGCGCCAAGGCGTTGCAGAAACACCGTCAGGCCGGTGCCTGCATCACTCCACAGATAGGGATTGAGAATGGACCTGCTGGATTCAAATATTTTCTGGAAAAACTGGTTGCGTTGGATGGACGAGGCGCGCCCCGCCTGTTGCTCGGCTTCCACCGCCACCAGCTCAAGCTGCGTCTTTGCGCCCTGCAAACGATTGAGAACATCGTTCAGCAGCTTGCGTTGCGCTCCGATTTCAACCGATTCCGTCCGGTCCGCCGGCGGAGCGGGTCCAAGTTTTGCAACCTGCTCGGCAATTTCCCTGATCGGTTCATCAAGTGCGCTCGATTGGTTCAGCGCCTTGATGCGGATGTCTTCAAGCGTGTCGCGATGGTCAATCAGCCGCTGGTCGGTAATCGACGGCAGCGCCAATTCGTTGTCAATGGCCTGGAGATTGGCGCGAAAGGCCAACGCCGCGCGCTCCGCCTGCCCGATGACTGCCTCATCAAAGGCGGCGGCGGGCCCAGCAAACACCCAAACGAAAAACAGCAGCGCAAACCAGGGTTTTAAAAGCTGGAGCGCTTTCCCCATGTCTACACCAATCGGCTCTTGTTCACGGCGGCGCCAATGAAGGATGCAAACAACGGATGGGGATCAAAAGGTTTGGATTTCAGTTCGGGATGGTATTGTACCCCGATGAACCAGGGATGGTCTGGATACTCGATCGTTTCCGGCAAAAGCCCGTCAGGTGACATGCCGGCAAACCGCATGCCGGCCTTTTCCAGCTGTTCACGGTAACGCGTGTTTACCTCATAGCGGTGCCGGTGGCGTTCGGAAATGCGGTTTGAGCCGTAAATCTCGGCAATCTTGCTGCCCTTGGCCAGTATGGCGTCATAGGCGCCAAGCCGCATGGTGCCACCAAGATCACCGCCCGCTTTGCGAAGTTCCAATTCGTTGCCCTTCATCCACTCGGTCATCTCGCCAACAACGGGTTGTGTCGTCGGGCCAAATTCCGTCGAACTTGCATCGGGAATGTTGCACAGGTTTCGCGCTGCCTCAATGCAGGCCATTTGCATCCCAAAGCAAATGCCAAAATACGGCACGTCGCGCGTGCGGGCAAATGTTGCAGCCCTGATTTTTCCCTCGGACCCCCGTTCGCCAAACCCGCCCGGCACCAGAATGCCATCAACGCCTTCAAGATAGGGGGCTGGATCTTCATTCTCGAAAACTTCGGACTCGATCCATTCCAGCCGCACTTTCACGTTGTTTGCAATGCCCCCATGCACCAGCGCTTCGTTCAATGATTTATAGGCGTCAAGCAATCCAGTGTATTTTCCAACCACGGCAATCTTCACCTCGCCCTCGGGTTGGGTCACCCGCTGCATGATGCCTTGCCATTTGGAAAGGTCGGGCGCTTTTGCATTTTGGATGCCAAAGGCATCCAGCACTTCCTTGTCCAGGCCTTCCGTGTGATAGGCTCGCGGCACGTCATAAATGCTTGAAACATCCAGTGCCTGAATGACGGCCGACGGCCTCACATTGCAAAACAGGGCAATCTTGCGCCGTTCATTTTCAGGAATTTCCCGGTCGGCACGGCACAGCAGAATATCGGGTTGAATGCCGATGGAGCGCAGTTCCTTCACCGAGTGCTGGGTGGGCTTGGTCTTCAACTCGCCAGCCGTTGGGATATAGGGCAGCAACGTCAAATGAATATAGATGCATGATCCGCGTGGGGCCTCCTGCCCAAACTGGCGGATCGCCTCAAAAAACGGCAATCCTTCGATATCGCCAACCGTTCCGCCAATCTCCACCAGAACAAAATCAAATTCTTCATTGCCCGATCCGATGAAGTCCTTGATCGCATCGGTGACGTGCGGAATGACCTGCACGGTGCCGCCAAGGAAATCCCCGCGCCGCTCCTTGGCGATGATGTCCTGATAGATGCGTCCGGTGGTGATGTTGTCCTGCTTGTTGGCGGGCCTTCCAGTAAAGCGCTCATAATGGCCAAGGTCGAGATCGGTCTCCGCCCCGTCATCGGTCACGAAGACTTCCCCGTGCTGGTAGGGGCTCATGGTGCCCGGATCGACGTTGAGATAGGGGTCGAGCTTGCGCAAGCGCACGCTGTAGCCACGCGCCTGGAGGAGTGCACCAAGTGCTGCTGAAGCCAGGCCTTTGCCAAGGGAAGAAACCACGCCGCCGGTAATAAAAATGTATCGCGCCATGGGAGTTCAGCCTACTCGCTTGCAAACATGATTCGTAGCCTGAAAAGCGGAGTTTTCAGATTATTGTTAAAAACCGTGAAACAATTACTGTGAAACAGGAACCTGCGGTGTGGCAGGCGCCGCCGGCAATTGCGGCAATACGCTGCCGCCGGTGCCACTTGGCGCAGGAGCCTGCCCTGCGGGTGGCGGCGCAGCGCCCTCAAAAAGCGAGCCACCCGACCCGCCGCCCGCGGACGGCGAGCAGCGTTAAACCGATGGAAGTAATAAAGAAACACAGGGCCAGAATGGCCGTGGTCCGCGTCAGTGCATTGCCCACGCCCCGCGCCGAAAACAGGTTGCCGCCGCCTCCGCCACCGCTGCCGATGCCCAGCGCCCCGCCTTCCGAGCGCTGCAGCAGCACCGCCCCAATGAGGGCCAGGGCGACAATGAGATGGATGACCAGAAGAACCGTTTGCATGGGGACGCGAACCTATTTCAATTTCGGGGCGGTTTAGCGTCTATATGGCCCTAAAGCAACCCGCTTCAAGGCTAGACGCATTCCCTCAAACCAGCCTGGATTCAGCGCCCGTAGAGATAGCTTGGCAGCCACATGCCAATGGCCGGGAACATGTAGAGGAGCACCATGGCAAACACGACAATGACGATAAACGGCATGACGCCGGCAAAGATATCGTTGATGTTCACGTGTTTTGGCGCCACGCCCTTCAGGTAGAAGGGTGCCATGGCCACCGGCGGCGACAGGAACGATGTCTGGATATTGAGGGCAATCAGGATGCCGAAAAACAGGGGATCAATCCCGAAGTGATCCAGCAACGGCAGGAAAATGGGAACAAAAATCACGATGATTTCCGTCCATTCCAGCGGCCAGCCGAGAATGAAAATGATGATCTGGGCAACGAGCAGGAACATGAGTGGCGAAAGATCAAGCCCCACGACGAAATCCTTGATCACCGCATCGCCGCCCAGGATGGCGAACACCGCGGAGAAGGTGAAAGAGCCCACAAACAGCCAGCCGATCATGGCCGAGGTGCGCGCCGTGAGATAGACCAACTCCTTGAGCTTCTCGAAGGTGAGCGAGCGATAGGCGGCGGCGAGCACCAATGCGCCAAGCGCCCCAATGGCGGCGGCTTCCGAGGGCGTGGCGAGCCCGAACATGATGGCGCCCAAGCACCGAGAAAATGAGCAGCGCCAGTGGCACAAAGGCAGTGAGCAGTTCATAGATGATGGTGAAGATCGGCACATTGCGTTCTTCCGGCGGCAGGGGAGGCGCCAGCGCCGGATTGAGGATGGCGCGGATCATCACATAAACCATGTACATGCCAGCCAGCATGAGGCCGGGAAAAAGCGCGCCCGCGTAAAGCTGCACCGGCGAGACGCCGGCCGTCGCGCCATACAGGATCAGCATGATGCTTGGCGGAATGAGAATGCCGAGACAGCCGCCGGCGCACACCACGCCGGCTGAAAGTTTCACGTCATAACCGTGCCGCAGCATGGCCGGAAAGGCGAGCAGGCCCATCAGCGTCACGACCGCGCCGACAATACCAGTGGCGGTCGCAAAAAGCGCGCAGGTCGCAAGCGTGGCGATGGCGAGCGAGCCCGGCAATCCGCCCGACGCCAACTGGATGGAGCGGAAAAGCCGGTCGAGGATATTGGCGCGCTCGACGACATAACCCATGAAAACGAACAGCGGCACGGAGATCAGGATATCGTTGGTCATCACCGACCAGGTGCGCTGCACAAGCAGCGACATGACCGGTTCCCAGTTGCCGTCGAAGGCCAGCCAGGCAAACCCCACGCCCATGGCCATGAGCGTGAAGGCGATCGGAAAGCCGAGCATGATCAGCCCGACAAACAGGATGAGCATGAATACGCCGAGTTGCGGATCGGTCATGGCTTGGCTCGCATCGGCGTGCTGTTCAAGGATGACCTTCTCAAGCTCTTCAACATCATGCAGCCGCTGCGGCCAGGCGCCGGTGCGCAGGCACACGAGACAGCGGATCACTTCGACCACGCCCTGCAGCAGCAGCAACACGCCGGTTACCGGAATGAGGGTCTTGTAGTGATAGATCGGCGGCCCGTCGGGACTGTAGGCGGAATGCTCGTGGCTGACCCATGATTGGGCGGCAAATCCATAGCCCGAATAGATGAAGGCGATGATGCCGGGGAAGAAGAACAGGAAATAGAGCAACAGATCCATCCGCGCCTGGGTCTTGGGCTGCCAGGCGCGGTACAGGAAGTCGCCGCGCACATGGGCATTGCGCGAAAGCGCATAGGCGCCCGCCATGATGAACAGCGTGCCGTACAAGAATATAACTGGCATCGAAGGCCCAGTCGGTTGGGCCCCAACACATAGCGTGAGAACACTTCATAGCTGACCGCCAACGTCAGCAGCAGGATGCTCCATGCAAAGAACTGACCGACGAATGTGCTGACCCGGTCAACCGGGATCAGCAGGCGCTGCAGCCTCCTTCCCCAACCTTCGCCAGGCGTGCTCGGCAGCAAATTGACAACGAAACTGGCGATGACCGCGACGACGCCCGCCCAAAACAACATCGGCGAATAAGCCACCGTGC
The DNA here is from genome assembly GCA_963810045.1 of uncultured Alphaproteobacteria bacterium. GTDB lineage: Bacteria > Pseudomonadota > Alphaproteobacteria > Rhizobiales > Aestuariivirgaceae > Aestuariivirga. The sequence goes on from CAWELV010000028.1 coordinate 23,072, forward strand.
CCTTCGCTGCATGCGCCTCGCAGAGAAGATCGCAATTGCCGCCGAACACGATCGAGGCAATGAAAACTGTTGGCGGGCCGGATGCCCTTGGAGGCGACCATCTGGCCCACCTGGCCATAGGCATAAAGCGACCAGGAAATCGCTGCGATGACCAAGGCCACGCCCGCCGCAAAAATAAAAACGCCAGCCAGTCCCGTTTCATGCCGCCCAACCCGCCCTTCGAGGTCTGGTCCGCCAGGTCTTCACTCTCCTGATGCCGAGATGCTCACGGGCAAAGCCCGTGAGCCTCGACGCGTCAGGCCGGGAAGAAATGATCGTAGGCCATTTTCTGATCGACTTCTAATTCGAATTGCGTGCTCACGACGCGCTTAACCAATGCCTTCTGGCTTTCGACTACCTTGGCGAAGAACGGTTCCGCCGACTGCGTGGCAAGTATCTGTGTCCCAGGCCGCGAGCTGTGCCTGCAGCACCGAATCCGGCGTTCGATGCACATTGACACCCGCTTCCTTGATGGCCTCAAGGTCGCTTGGAATAACGGTCCATCGCCTTCCAGCTCATGTCGGTGGAGGAAGCTTCGGCGGCATATTTGATAATCGCCTGGAGCTCCGGCGCAAGCGCATCGAACTTGGTCTTGTTGAAGATGATTTCGAAGCACTCGGCCGACTGATGATAGCTCTGCAGCATGTATTCTTTCGACACATCGGGAAAGCCGAGAAACTTGTCGGAGGAAGGATTGTTGAACTCGGCCGCATCGAGCAGGCCGCGGTCCATGGCCGGAACGATTTCGCCGCCGCCCATAATGGTCACCGCCGCACCCAAAATTTTGAAAAGATCGGCCGATAGACCGACGGTCCGGTATTTGAGGCCTTTGAGTTGCGCTACGTCGGTGATTTCCTGCTTGAACCAGCCGAGTGGCTGGGTGGGCATGGGACCAGTGAGGAAGCCAACGAGATCAAGGCCCAGCACCTGCTGCACCAGCTCGTCATAGAGGGCCTGGCCGCCGCCGTACTTCACCCAGCCAAGCACGTGGTTGGCGCGCCAGCCCCATGGAGGCGCCGATCCGAACAGTGAAAAGGCCTTGTTCTTTCCGTACCAGTAGACAGGCACGCCATGGCCGCCGTCGAGCGTTCCGGCAATCACCGCGTCTTGCACTTCGAGAGCCTTGGCGACGGCACCCGCCGCCAAAAGGTCGAGCCTGAGCTTGCCACCCGCCATTTCATTGACGCGGGCCACGTAATCGGCGGCATATTCGTGGAAGATGTCCTTTGGCGGGCCAGGTGCTTTGGAATTTCCAAACTATGGTTTCCTGAGCCCGTGCCACATTTGGCATGGCAAGCGTTGCGGCACCTGCCGCTGCGGCAACTGCGCCGCCTTTGAGGAATTCGCGACGCGAGTTAGCGCTCGCAACTTTGCGAGTTTTAGTCATGTCATATCTCCCATGTTTGGCATCACTGTCGGATGCACTTGCGCGCCAGCTTGACCCATAATGACCAAATGCACAACCAAACGAAGGTCTTAGCGGGAACCATTTCAGGACGGCTAGGCTTTTCCGTTTCATAGCGATAGCGGAACGTGCAGCAGGAAGCGCCGCCCATAATGGTTTGCTTGCGCTCGAGCTTGATGTTGGGATCATAGCCTTCGCAAAATGTGCCGTCCCGGTTGCAGGACATGAGATGGCCGATTTTTCCCAGGCCCATTTCCTTGTAGGCCTCGGCGTATTTGCAGCGCGTGACGTCAAAGTTGAAAACCTTGTCGGTCGCTTCATGCACCGTCACCTCAAGCGCCCCGTCGGCGGTCCACAACTCATAAAGCTTGATGAAATCCGCCATTGAAGTCACCCCGCCCGGAGCTTTCTTGGCAAATTCCTTGCCCTCGGCAATGGCAGCCTTGCGAATGGCCGCATCCAGGATTGAGGAGGCTTTTTCTTCCCCAACCTGGGCAACCATCTCAGCATAGATCGGCCCGATCACCTGGGCCTGCAGTTTGCGTTTAACAATGGTTGGAATTTCGGCCAAAGGCAGTCCCTCACATATAGGCTTTGATGATCCCGATAAAATCCGCCGCCTTAAGGCTGGCGCCACCCACAAGCGCGCCATTCACGTTGGCAGCTCCCATCAGTTCTGTTGCATTCGAAGGCTTCACCGAGCCGCCATAGAGGATGCGGACCCCTGCCCCTTCATCGCCCAGCAACTTGCCAAGATCGGCGCGGATGTGGCTGTGAACCTCCGCCACCTCGGCAACCGTTGGCGTAAGCCCCGTGCCAATGGCCCAGACCGGCTCGTAGGCAATGACCGTATTTGCGGCCGTGGCGCCCTCAGGCAAGCGAACCCTTCAGCTGCCCCGAAACAACGCCAAGCGTCTTGCCACCCTTGCGTTGGTCCAATGTTTCGCCAATGCAGATGATGGCAATCAGCCCTGCCCCGTGCCCGGCCTTTGCCTTCTTGGAAACTATTTCATCCGTTTCCGCATGATTGGCGCGGCGCTCCGAATGGCCCACAATCACATTGGTGCAGCCCGCATCCCTCAGCATTTCAGCCGAAATATCCCCCGTATGGGCACCACTCGCATTCCAGTGGCAATCCTGGCCGCCCACCTTGATGCGCGAACCCTTCATCACCGATTTGACCCGTCGAACGAGCGTTGCGGGAGGGCAGACCAGCACCTCGCATTTCAGCTTAACGTCGCGCAGCATGCCTGCCAGAAGGCGTGGTTCCTTCAGCATGGCGGTCGTGCCGTTCATCTTCCAATTGCCCGCCACCAGCGGGCGCGGCCCCGATTTAACCATTCCAACCACTCCAAACCCTTGAAAGTATTGCCTCATAGCAGAGCAATCTCTTGCTTGCGAGAGGCAAGCCACCTACCTATTATGCGAAATTTGTGATTTGGCTGAAGCCAGCCCCTGAAAGGACGTCCCGATGCTCGAAATGTTCCGCAACGCAGGAAAATCCTGGGTGGCAAAAATCCTGCTGATGCTCTTGGCAGGAAGCTTCGGCGTTTGGGGCATCCAGGACATCTTCGGTGGCTTTAATGCGACGGCCCTTGCGACCGTTGGCGACCAGGAGGTTTCAAGCCAGCAATACAGCAATTCTTATCGGCAGGCCATGCAGAACCTGGCCCAACAGACAGGGCAGAACCTGACTGCTGAGGACGCTCGCAGCATGGGTATTGACCGGTCAATCCTGAACAATTTGATACAGTCAGCGGCAATCGACGCGCAGGCGGCAAACCTCAAGCTCAGCATTTCCAGGCAATCAATTGCCGAGGAAACGACTGGCAATCCGATGTTTCAGAGCAACGGCAAATTTGACCCGCAACTGTTTGCCCGCCTTTTGCAGCAGAATGGGTTGAATGAAGAAATGTATGTGGCCAGCGAAAGCCGAAACCGGGCGCGAAATGCCATAACGGATGCGGTGGATCGTGGCTTCATCCCGCCCAAAACGCTTATCGAAGCGCTTTATCGCTATCGCAACGAACTGCGCGATGCAAAATATTTCACCATCAAGGCAAGCGAGGCCGATGTTCCGGCTCCAACTGACGACGAACTGAAAAAGCAGTACGAGGCAACTCCGGTTGCGTATACCGCTCCCGAATATCGCAGCATTGCTGTCATGAAAGTGGAGCCTGCCGACATGGCCCCCAAGATAGCCATTACGCCGGAAGCCCTTTCAGCAGGCTATGAGAAATATAAGCGCGACTACTTCACGCCGGAAAAGCGCACCATCCTGCAGATTTCATTTCCCTCAATCGATGACGCAAAAAAAGCCAAGAGCCGCATTGCTGCCGGTGAGGATTTCCTGGCCATCGCCAAGGAACGCGGCGCCAGTGATGCCGACATTACCTTTGCCGACAAGTCAAAGGCGGAGTTTCTGGACAAGACCGTAGCCGACGCCGCATTCAAGCTGAAGCAGGACGAAGTCAGCGAGCCCGTATCGGGAAGCCTGGTCACGGCCCTGCTTAAGGCGACGAAGATTACCCCGGAAAAACAGTCCTCCCTTGATGAGGTCAAGGATGAGCTCACCAAGCGCCTGCAGACTGAACGCGCTTTGGATGAAATCCAGTCCATTTATGATGCGGTTGAAGATGCCCGTGCGGCCCAGACAAAGTTTGAGGATATCGCCAAAGCCCAAGGCATACCATTTGTTGTTGTCCCTGCCGTGAGTGCCGCCGGCCTCGGTCCCGATGGCAGAGAGGTGGACGTGCCAGGCAAACCGGAAGTTTTGAAAGCTGCCTTCGCAAGCGATGTTGGCGTTGAGAATGATGCTCTCACGCCGAGCGACAGCTACTTCTGGTATGAAGTGCGCGAGGTCATTCCCTCAGCCCTCAAGCCATTGGATACGGTCAAGGCACAAGTCACCAGCGATGTTACGGCGCGCAAGGTCCGTGAACTGTTGACCCAGCGGGCGACTGGCATGGTCAAGAAACTGGATGATGGCGCAACCCTTGATCAGCTTGCCACCGAGGCAAAGGCTGAAATCAAGTCGGCTCAGGGCCTGAGAAGAAATGAGGCGAGCCCCGAATTTGATGTGCCAGCCGTCACCGCCCTGTTCAGCGTTCCGGAAAAAGAATTTGCCTGGAGCCTGGAAGGCGATGGCAAAACCGCAAGAATTATGCAGGCCCTTCCAGTCATGGCTGAACCTTTTGACAGCAATTCGGGCTCGGCAAAGGAACTGGCGCAGAGCGTCAGGGATGCAGCATCCAAGGATCTGCTGACAGCCTACTTGACTGCACTCCAAGGACAAATTGGGGTCTCTATCAACAATGCACTCTGGCAACAGGTTTCAGGAAGTCCCAACGCTGCCCCCTGATAACCCATTCCAGAGTAACGCAAATGCCAATATCTCCCGACTACGATCACTTCGCCGCCGCCTACGAAAAGGGCGAGGCGCAAATCGTTTCAACCCGACTTGTCGCCGATCTCGAAACCCCTGTTTCGGCCATGCTGAAACTGACCCGCAATGCCAAATATTCATTCCTGCTTGAATCCGTCGAGGGTGGTGCCGTGCGCGGGCGCTATTCCATGATTGGCATGAATCCTGACATGATCTGGAAAGTTGCGGGCGGCGAAGCATCGATCAACCGCAGAGCCCTGCACAACGCCGACGGGCCCTTTGAACCGATCCGGCTGGCCCCGCTTGAGTCGCTTCGCGCCCTCCTTGCCGAAAGCCGCATTCCGCTTAGCCCCGATTCGCCGCCCATGGCGGCAGGCATCTTCGGCTATGTCGGCTATGACATGGTGCGGTTGATGGAGGATTTGCCAGAGCCAAATCCCGACACCCTGGGCCTGCCCGATGGCATGATGATCCGGCCGACCGTGATGGCGATCTTTGACAGCGTGCGCGATGAAGTTACTGTCACCTCGCCGGTTTATGTTGAGAAAGGCGTATCGCCCAAGGCTGCCTATGCACGGGCCCAGGAACGCATTTCCGAAGTTATCGACGCACTCGACAGGCCCTTGGATCATTTGACCTCCCAGGACGTGGAAACACCGCCAATCATGGCCGCGATATCCAACACTACGCCGCAGGAATATGCTGGCATGATTGCCAATGCCAAAGACTACATAACGGCCGGCGACATATTCCAGGTCGTTCTGTCCCAGCGCTTTGAGGCGAATTTCAACCTTCCGCCCTTTGCCCTTTATCGCTCCCTGCGCCGGGTGAACCCGTCGCCCTTCCTCTATTATCTCGACTTCGATCAGTTCGCGGTTATTGGCTCCAGTCCGGAAATTCTCGTCCGCGTGCGCGATGGCAAGGTTTCGATCAGGCCCATCGCGGGAACCCGGAGGCGCGGTGAAACGCCGTCTGAGGATCGCGTACTGGCCAAGGAACTGCTTGCTGATCCCAAGGAGCGGGCCGAACACTTGATGCTGCTTGATCTCGGCCGCAATGATGTGGGCCGGGTTGCGGATATTGGCTCCATCAAGGTGACCGACCAGTTCATCATCGAAAACTACAGCCACGTCATGCACATCGTTTCGAATGTCGAAGGCACGCTCTCCAAAAAATATGATGTGATTGACGCCCTTTGCGCCGGCTTTCCGGCGGGCACCGTTTCCGGCGCCCCAAAAGTGCGCGCCATGGAAATCATTGACGAGTTGGAGAGACACAAGCGCGGCGTCTATGGCGGCTGCGTCGGCTATTTTTCCGCCGATGGCGAGATGGACACCTGCATTGTACTGCGCACCGCTATCGTCAAGGATGGCAAGATGTATGTGCAGGCCGGCGCCGGCATCGTGGCCGACAGCGTGCCGGAGAATGAGCATCAGGAATGCGTGAACAAGGCCAAGGCCTTGTTCCGCGCCGCCGATGAGGCCGTGCGCTTTGCCGGCCGCGCCGGGAGGGCCCAATGATCATCCTCATCGATAACTACGACAGCTTCACCTACAACCTATTCCACTATCTGGGTGATCTCGGTGTTGAAACCGTCGTTCACCGCAATGACAAGATCAGCGTGGGCCAGGTAATTTCGGCAAAGCCCCAGGCGATTGTACTTTCGCCCGGACCTAAGACCCCAAACGAAGCCGGGATTTGTTTGGAACTGATCGAAAAGGCCTCAGCTGCCATTCCCATTTTCGGCGTCTGCCTTGGCCTGCAGGCCATCGGCCAGGCTTTTGGCGGCAAAGTAATACGCGCCCCCAAACTCATGCACGGCAAGCTTTCCACCGTTCACCATGGTGGCAAGGGCGTGTTCAAGGATATTCCAAAGGATTTTGAAGCCACCCGTTACCACTCGCTTGTGGTCGAAAAATTGGGCCTGCCCAACTGTTTCGAAATCACCGCTGAAACCGATGGACTGGTCATGGGCCTCCAGCATAAAACCCTCAATGTGCATGGTGTGCAGTTCCATCCGGAAAGCATCGCTTCGCAGCATGGCCACGCCCTGCTCAAGAATTTCCTCGAATTGGCAAAGGTGCGCTGATGTCGGAGCTCAAACCCATCATTGCCAAGGCCGCCGACGGCAAAACCGCTTACCCGTGACGAGGCGAAAATTGCCTTCGGCATCATGATGTCTGGTGACGCCACACCGTCGCAAATCGCAGGACTTCTGATGGCGCTGCGGGTGCGGGGTGAAAGCGTAGACGAAATCACCGGTGCGGTGGAAATCATGCGCGAGAAGATGATCCGCGTAAGCGCTCCCGCAAATGCCATCGATATTGTCGGAACCGGTGGCGATGCCTCCGGTTCTTATAACATCTCAACCTGCTCCGCCATTGTGGCCGCCGGTGCTGGCTTGAAAGTGGCCAAGCACGGCAATCGCGCCCTCTCCTCAAAATCGGGGGCGGCCGATGTGTTGATGGCCCTTGGCGTGAAGATTGACCTTCCCCCGGAAAAGATCAGTGAATGCATTGCCGAGGCAGGTGTCGGCTTCATGTTCGCCCCTGCGCATCATTCCTCGATGAAGTATGTGGGCCCAACCCGCGTTGAACTTGGCACCCGCACCATTTTCAATCTGCTCGGCCCCTTGTCCAATCCCGCCGGTGTGAAAAAACAAATTACCGGAGTGTTTTCAAAAGCTTGGGTCGAACCCCTCGCCAATGTGCTGAAGAATCTGGGCAGTGAGGCCTGCTGGATCTGTCATGGCGAAGGCGGCCTGGACGAAATTGTGCCCACCGGCACCACCTGGATTTCAGAGCTGAAAAACGGAAAAATCACCAGCTTTGAAATCACGCCGGAAACGGTTGGACTCAAGCGTTCCAGACTTGAAGACCTGAAAGGTGGCGATGCCGCGCAGAATGCTGCTGCCTTGCATGCAGTCCTGCAGGGTGAAAAATCCGCCTTCCGCGATGCCGTCGTCATGACCGCCGGCGCAGCCCTTCTCATCGACAGCAAGGTTAAGCTCTACGCCGATGGCGTGCGTCTGGCTGAGCAAGCCATCGACAATGGTGCGGCTTTCAAGGCCCACGACAAACTTGTCAAGGTTTCCAATTCCTGATGGCCACCATTCTGGACAAGATTGCCGCCTACAAGCGCGAGGAAGTGGCGAAGGCCAAAACAGCCATTCCACGCATCCAGCTCGAATCCCTTGCCAAACATGTCCCGCCCGTGCGCGGTTTTCACCCAGCGCTCCAAAAAAAAATTGCATCGGATCAATGGGCGCTGATTGCCGAAATCAAGAAGGCCAGCCCCTCGAAAGGCCTTATTCGGGAACAGTTTGATCCGCCGCAACTTGCCGTGGCTTACGAACAAGGCGGAGCCGCATGCCTTTCCGTGCTCACCGATACGCCGTCATTCCAGGGCGCCCCGGAATTCCTGACGCTGGCCCGGGCCGCCTGTTCCCTTCCCGTCCTGCGCAAAGACTTCATGCTTGATCCCTATCAAGTGTTGGAAGCCCGGGCTTGGGGTGCAGATTGCATTCTGCTGATCATGGCAATGATCGATGATGGGCTCGCCCGTGAACTCGAGGCGGCGGCGAAGGATTGGAAACTTGATGTTCTCATTGAGGTCCATGATCAGGCTGAACTCGACCGCGCCTTGAAGCTGTCATCGCCGCTCATCGGCATAAACAACCGAAATCTTCATACCTTCGAGACGACGCTCGAAACCACAGCAACGCTTGCGCCGCGCATTCCAAAGGATCGCATGATCATCAGCGAAAGCGGGCTTTTCAAACCTGAGGATTTGATGAAGCTTTCAAGAGTCGGAGTGAACGCCTTCCTCGTCGGTGAAAGCCTGATGCGGCAGGATGATGTGGCCGCCGCAACCCATGCTATACTCCTAAAACCATGAACAGGCTTACCCATCTCGACGCCGCCGGAAACGCCCATATGGTGGACGTATCGGAAAAGCACGTCACCTCACGCTCGGCCACCGCCAAGGCGCAGATCCTGATGCTGCCCGAAACCCTCGCGCTCATCCTGGATCGCACGGCCAAAAAAGGCGACGTCCTTGCCACTGCCCGAATTGCCGGGATTATGGCCGCCAAAAAAACCCATGAACTCATTCCGCTCTGCCATCCCCTGCTCATCACCAAAGTATCCGTTGATTTCGTGGCCAACGAAAAATCCAGCTCCATTGAAATCAGCGCAACCGTCAGGGTTGAAGGAAAAACCGGCGTCGAAATGGAAGCCCTCACTGCCTGTTCCGTCGCCGCTCTGACGCTTTACGACATGTGCAAGGCCGTCGACCGCGGCATGAAAATCACCGACCTCCGCCTCACCGAAAAATCCGGCGGCAAGTCCGGCACCTTTACGGCGGAATAGACATGGCTCTCATTCCAGTTGACGAGGCCCGCGTTCGCATCCTCTCAAATGTGAAACCGCTGGCGCCGGAGAATGTTCCCCTTGCCCAGGCAATGGGTCGCGTATTGGCAAAACCCTTACGCGCTAAACGCGATCAGCCTCCCTTCGATGCCTCTGCCATGGATGGTTATGCAGTGCGTTCCGAAGACAATGCCACGGACCTCACAGTTATCGGTACCTCAGCTGCAGGCCACGCCTTCAGCGGTAAACTGAAAGCGGGCGAGGCCATCCGTATTTTTACCGGCGCTCCCGTTCCTGCGAACGCTGATGCCGTTGTCATTCAGGAAAATACCACGGCCAACGGCAAGACTGTCACAATTTTGCAAGCCGCCCGTACGGGTCAAAACATCCGCTCCCGTGGACTGGATTTTCATAAGGGCGAAACCCTTCTGCCCGCCGCCATCCGCTTGAACGCCCGCGACATTGGCCTTGCCGCGGCGATGAATTGCCATATGATCAGTGTGCGGAAGAAGCCAATTGTTGCGGTGATTGCCACCGGCGATGAGCTGGTTCTGCCGGGAGAAAACCCCCGCGCCGATCAGATCGTGTCATCCAACAGCAACGCCCTTGTCGCCATGGCAAAAAGCTTCGGTGCACAAGTCATCAATTGCGGAATTGTCCGGGACAACCTCAAAGCCACCGAGCGCGTCATTCTCAAAATGGCCAAGGCCGACATCATCGTCACCACTGGCGGCGCTTCCGTTGGCGATCACGACTTCATCCAGCAGGCCTTGAAAAACACCGGCGTCAAGATCGACTTTTGGAAAATAGCCCTGCGCCCGGGAAAGCCGTTCATGTATGGCCGCAAGGGCAAGCAGCAGGTTCTGGGCCTTCCGGGAAATCCCGTTTCCGCCCTGGTCTGCGCCCGGTTGTTTCTGAAACCCCTGCTCGATTGCCTGCAAAGTTTGTCTGTTGATGAAGCCACGACCATGGCCCGCCTGGCCTCGGCCATGCCCGCCAACGACAGCCGCCAGGACTATGTTCGCGCCAGGCTCGAAATTGCCGCCGATGGGACCCGCACCACCACACCCTTTGGTAAACAGGATTCCTCGATGCAGCGCTCCTTCCGAGAGGCCCACTGCCTCATTATCCGCCCTCCCAACGCCCCTGCGGCCGGCACCGGCGAGCTCCTCCCCATCCTGAATCTCGACTTCTAAACCGCAACAAAAGTAAACAGTTGCAGAACTAAACCGGAACCTGTATAAATGTTGCAGGTTTGTTCCGATTCTGTCTCTTGCAATGAAAGCGATCACCATGCTCACCCGCAAACAACTCGAACTGCTGCTTTTCATCAATGAGCGCCTGAAGGAAGAAGGCGTTCCGCCCTCTTTCGAGGAAATGAAGGATGCGTTGAATTTACAGTCCAAGTCCGGCGTGCACCGTCTGATCGTGGCGCTGGAAGAGCGTGGCTTTCTGAAGCGCATGGCCAACCGCGCCCGTGCCCTGGAAGTGATCAAGCTGCCAGAATCCCATTCGCCAAGCCTGGCTTCCAAGAAATCCGGCTTCTCGCCCAATGTCATTCAGGGCAGCCTCGGCAAGGTGAAGCCCATGCCCGCCGCCAATGATGGAATTCCCCGCGCCATCATGGTGCCTCTCATGGGAAAGATCGCAGCAGGTGTGCCCATCGCTGCCATTCAGGATCATACCAACAATATTTCCATCCCTCCAGAAATGCTGGGCGGCGGCGAGCATTTCGCCCTTGAGATCAAAGGCGACTCGATGATCGATGCCGGAATTTTTGACGGCGATACGGTGCTCATCCGCAAGGGCGATACGGCCAACAATGGCGAAATCATCGTGGCCCTCATTGACGATGAGGAAGCAACTCTGAAGCGCCTGCGCAAGAAGGGTGAATCGGTTGCCTTGGAAGCAGCAAATCCTGCTTACGAAACCCGCATTTTCGGGCCAGATCGCGTGCGTGTGCAGGGCCGCCTCGTTGGCCTGTTAAGGAAATACTGAGGCGGCGTTTCGCTCTTCATTGAACGCCGTCCATCGTCTAAGCTGGGTTTGCAGACTGAACCATTTTCGGAAGGTAAGCCCCCGTGAAAATTTATGGCGATACAATTTCTCCTTTTGTGCGCATGTGCCTCGTCGCCGCCCATGAATGCGGTCTTGCCGGCAAGCTTGAGCATGTCAAAGAAGCCGTAAAACCCACTCAGGCCAATCCGAAACTTACGGCGCTTTCGGCGCTTGGCAAAATCCCCGTTCTCGAAACCAATCACCACCACGCGATCTATGATAGCCGTGTCATCATTGAATACTTGGCTCATGTCGCCGGCAACAAAACGTTGATCCCCGATGAGGGCGTCAAGCGCTTCCGTATTCTCACTCTGCAGGCCCTTGGACAAGGCTTGGCCGATGTATGTGTAAGCTATCGCTATGAATCCGCCACGCGCCCGCAGGGGCTGCAATGGGCGGAATGGATGGCCCGCACCGAACAACGAATAAATGCCGCCATGGATGATATGGACAAAAATTGGCAGACCGAACTCGCCGAAGTCACCGCCGGAAGCATCGCGGTGGCGGTCGTTTTGGCTTACATCGATTTCCGCCTGCCCGTCTTCAAGTGGCGCGACACGCGCCCGCACCTCAGCGTCTTTCATGAAAAATTTTCTGCCCGCGAAAGCATGGTGAAAACTGCCTTGGCGGCGAGCTAATGGCGGACTACAAAGTCATTGTTGCGGGCGCAGGCCCGGCTGGCCTCGCCGCGGCAGCGTTGCTTGCAAAGGAAGGTGTTGCTACTGCACTTGTGGCCCCTGTATCGGCTGATGATCCCCGCACCGTTGCCCTGATGCAGCCCTCCATCCAGCTTCTGCGTTACCTCGATATCTGGCCCGGAAATCTCGAAGACCAAACCGCCCCTTTGCGAAAGCTCAGGATTATCGATGATACGGGTTTGTTTCTGGCGGCCCCAAATCTTGAATTTGAATCTCAGGAACTGGACCTAGAGGCCTTTGGCTGGAACATTCCGCTTGGCCTGCTTCTTCCCGCTCTCCGCAAGCGCGCCGAAGTCCTCGGCGTTACCTTCATTGAAGCCTCGGCAATTGGTGCCAGATCAAGCGGCGACGCCATCGATATCACCTTGTCCAATACCGCCGAAATTTCCGCGTCCTTTTGCCTCGCCGCCGATGGGGCAAATTCTGCCATGCGAAAAGCCGCAGGGATTGCCACTGATACTTGGTCCTATGACCAAACTGCGATTGCAACAAGCTTCACCCATTCCATGGGCCACGGCAATGTATCGACGGAATACCACAAGTCCGCTGGCCCTTTCACCACGGTTCCCTTGCCCGAAAATCGTTCAAGCCTGGTTTGGATGGAGCGTCCGGCTCGCGCAGAAGCCCTTATGGCTTTAACCGATACGGAACTGGCAGCCGAAATTCAAATTGAAACTCATGGAGAGCTGGGTGTCATATCAAATCTTGGTCCCCGAAAGTCTTTCTCCATGAAAGGTCTCACCGCCCGTCAATTTGCAAAGGATCGCATGATTCTGATCGGCGAAGCAGCCCACGTCGTGCCTCCCATCGGCGCGCAAGGTCTTAACATGTCGCTGCACGATGCTGCTTTCGCCGCTGATCTTATTCTCGCAAGCAAGGATGCCGGAAGCGACAGGCTCATGACTGAATACAACGCCTCGCGCCGCGCCGAAGTTTTGCCCCGCCAGCAACTCATTGATCTTATGAACAAATCCCTGCTCCTAGGATTAGTCCCCCTGGAAGGCGCGCGCACGCTCAGTCTTGCCGCGCTGCACTATATTGGACCTCTGAAACGTCTTGTGATGCAACAAGGGTTGCAACCAAGACACAATCTGCCTTTTGCTATGCGCGCATCCTAAGTGCCCCTTGCCTTGCCCCAGAGACTCTTGGCAATCAGGTGTCATGAGCGAGATGCCAACCGCCAAGTTTCAGATCGGCCAGATCGTAAAGCACCGGCTGTTTTCGTTCCGTGGCGTGATATTTGATGTCGATCCGGTTTTCAGCAACACCGAAGAATGGTGGAGTTCTATCCCTGAGGAATCACGCCCGCGCCGCGACCAGCCATTCTATCATCTGCTCGCCGAAAATGATGACACGGAATATGTGGCCTATGTCTCCGAGCAAAATCTGCTTGTTGACGTGACGGGAACCCCCGTGCGCCACCCGCAGGTCAATCAATATTTCAAGGGTTTCGACGCGAAGAAGAACAGTTACATGCTCCGCGAACACCGCGCGCATTAAAACTGTTCCAATGATTGAGTATTCTTCCAGCGCTATGCATCGTCGCGCTCGCGGTCCTTATGCGCCTGCCGAGCCGCAGATCGGCGCAATCAGAATCCCTTGATGATGCAGCCAACAGCAAGCACCGCATAGGCAATTGCCATGATCCAGACGGAAGCGAGCGGAACAACGGAAATGGTTCCCATCGCTTCCAGTACTCCAATAATGGCAACAACCAACGCGATGATGAAGACAAGTCCGGTAGGGGCGCTCAATCTCATTTTTCACTCTCCTCGGTCTGATTCGAAACGCAACTATACCGGAAATTGCCTGCATCTCAAAAATGACGAATAATCAGCCCTACTCCACCGTCACTGACTTCGCGAGATTGCGCGGCTGATCAACATCCGTTCCGATAAAGACAGCCGCATGATAGGCCAGCAGCTGCACCGGAACCGCATAAAGCAACGGGCTGATGAAGGAGTGCGCCTTGGGCACTCGGATGCGATGGAAAGTCTTGTGGCTGCTGCTTTCATCGTCCGTAAGCAGCACAATTTTTCCGCCGCGCGCCGCAACTTCCTCCATGTTTGAGATGGTCTTGTCGTAGAGATCATCGTGCGGTGCAATCACGATCACCGGCATGTTCTCGTCAACCAGGGCAATGGGCCCGTGTTTCAATTCGCCTGCTGCATAGCCTTCCGCGTGAATATAGGAAATTTCCTTGAGCTTGAGTGCCCCTTCCATGGCGATGGGGTAGTTGATGCCACGCCCGAGGTAGAGCACATCCCTGGCATGGGCAATTTCCCGCGCCACGCCGGAAATGTGCTTCTCCTGCTTCAAGATCTCCGACATGTGGCGGGGCGCTTCAACCAGGGCCCCCACGAGCTCCTGCTCCAGTGCCTTTGAGAGATGCCCCCGCTGTTTGGCTGCGAGCAACGCAAGGCAGGCAAGGGCCGCAAGCTGGCAGGTGAAAGCCTTGGTAGAGGCCACGCCGATTTCCGGCCCCGCATAAGTGCGAAGCGCCACGCTGGCTTCGCGCGCAATTGTCGACTCCGGCACATTCACCAGAGCCAGGGTATGCTGCCCTTGTGACTTGCTGTAGCGCATCGAAGCCAGCGTATCAGCCGTCTCGCCCGATTGGGAAATTACGATGGACAGGCCATTGCGTGTCAGCGGCGCCTCGCGGTAGCGGAATTCGGAGGCGATATCGACTTCCGTGGGCAGCCGCGCAATACGCTCGAACCAGTATTTGGCCACCAGGCCCGCATAGGATGCCGTACCGCAAGCCGTGATGGTCAGGCGGTCAAGCGAGGTGAATTCAAACGGCAGCTTTTCCGGCACCTTCACCGTGCGGGTGGAGAAATCGACATACTCGGCCAGCGTATGGCCAACCACTTCCGGCTGCTCTTCGATTTCCTTCGCCATGAAATGGCGGTGATTGCCCTTGTCCATCATCATGGACGAGGCCTGCGAGAAATTCATCGGCGCATAGCACGGGCATGTTTGCGGCATTGTATATTTCAACCGAATTGCGGGTCAGCACCGCCCAGTCCCCATCTTCCAGATAGGTCACCCGGTTGGTGAAGGGAGCAAGCGCTATGGCATCGGAGCCCAAATACATCTCGCCATCGCCGTGGCCCACCGCCAAGGGACTGCCCTTGCGCGCCCCAATCAGCAAATCATCTTCGACTTGAACAGAATGGCAAAGGCAAATGCGCCTTGCAGCCGTGGCAACACCTGGCCCACCGCTTCGCGTGGGGACTTCCCCTTGGCGCGCTCGCCGCCAGAAGATGGGCCACAACTTCCGTGTCGGTCTGCGTAAGAAAAACCGCACCAGTTCCGGCTCAGCTCCTCTTTCAATTCGCGGAAATTCTCAATGATGCCGTTGTGTACAATCACCACATCGCCTGCCATATGGGGATGCGCGTTCGTCTCCGTGGCAGCGCCATGGGTTGCCCAGCGCGTGTGGCCAATGCCGGTGACGCCCGTCATCGGCGCTTCCCGCAAGCGGTCTTCCAGATTGCGCAGCTTGCCCGGCGCCCGGCGCCGCTCGATTCCGCCGTTCTCAAGCGTTGCAACGCCGGCTGAATCATAGCCGCGGTATTCCAGGCGGCGCAGCGCCTCAACGATGCTCTGCGGCCACCGGTTGCTTGCCAAGAATGCCGACAATTCCACACATGCTTAACTCCTAGACCTTGGCCTTTGCGGCCTTGCGGCTTTCTTTCATTTTCCGGTAGCGCGTCGCCCAGCCATCCTTCACCTGTAGATCGGCGCGGGTAATGGCAAGCGAATTCGGCTGGCACATCTCGAGTAATGACGCTTCCCGCTGCAATATTTGCGCCATCGCCAATTTTAACCGGCGCCACCAAAGCCGTGTTTGACCCGACAAAGACCCCGGCCCCGATATCGGTGAGATGCTTCTCGAAGCCATCATAATTGCAGGTGATGGTGCCTGCCCCGATATTGGTGCACCTGCCCCCACCCTGGCATCGCCGATATAGGTCAAGATGATTGGCCTTGGCGCCCTGGCCGACCATCGCCTTCTTAACCTCGACAAAATTGCCGATATGGGCGTCTTCACCAATTTCAGCACCCGGCCTGAGCCGTGCAAAAGGCCCGATCCTGGCGCCTGAACTGATGCTTGCACCCTCAAGGTGTGAATTGGCAAGAATATGCACGTTGTCGCCAATGTTTACACCGGGCCCAAAAAACACATTGGGTTCAATAACCACGTCCATCCCAATCTTGGTATCAGCCGAAAAATACACTGTATTCGGTGTCACCAGAGTGGCCCCGCCGAGCATTGCATTGCGTCGATATTGCGCTTGCAACTCCGCCTCAATGGATGCCAGCTGTACTCGGTCGTTAACCCCTGCGACCTCTGTTTCAGAACAGGTCGCAAGTCCGACCCGAAGGTCGGCTTTTACTGCCAACTCAACCAGATCGGTCAGGTAGTATTCCCGTTTGGCGTTCTTGTTCTTGATCTGTGGAAGCAGCTTCCAAAGCGTACGTGAATTTACCGATAAAATGCCGGAATTACAGAGCCTTATCTTCCTTTCCTGCGATGATGCATCAAGCTCCTCACGGATCGCCCGGATGCTGCCGTTTTTCGCCTTTAGCAGCCGTCCATAGCCGTAGGGGTCCGCTGCTTCAAAGCCAAGAACTGCCACTGATGTTTTCTTGTCTAACTTGCCTGCCAAGGCGCTCAAGGAAGCAGTCTGGATGAGTGGAACATCGGCATAGAGCACAAGAATGGTGCCCGAAAATCCCTCCAAGCCAGCTTTGGCCATGGACACCGCATGCGCCGTGCCTTGGCGTTCCTGTTGGATCACTACATTGCAACCCGGAAAGTAGCCCTGGGCTTCCAAACCTACTGCATCCATGTCAGGACCCACCACAACAACGGCCCGTTTTGGCGACAATCCGGCAGCAGCGGCAAGAACATGTCCCAAAAGGGTGCGTCCCGCGGCCCGGTGCATCACCTTAGGCAGGGCGGATTTCATTCGCATTCCCTTGCCCGCCGCTAGGACAATCAGTGCAATATCAGTCATTTCAGGAATCTGCCTCGCCCACAAAACCCGTTCATATTCGGCCTCTTTAAGACAATTGTGTGATCAGATAATTAAACCAAAACACTGCCCTTGACCCCCCCACGACCCGCAACTATGGTCCGCGCCAATCCGCGAAGGCTAACTCGTGGGCCCGTAGCTCAGTGGTAGAGCGTCTGACTTTTAATCAGTAGGTCGCGCGTTCGATCCGCGCCGGGCTCACCAATAAAATCAAAGACTTAGTATTTAAGTGGTACCGCAAAATTGGCTTCGGGGTTCCCTTGGGGTTCCAACGATGTACAAATCTTACCACGTTCAAGAGAGCGCACTAACAGGAAATCTTGCGAATAACGTCAAGAATCGGAAAGCCCACACCCTGCGCTAGGACCATAGCGTTTGAGCCTAGGCGGACCTTTGGAACAACATCACAGCGAAAACGTTTAACCTGAAATCTTATGAAAGTATCCCCCATGAAATGCGTTTTCCTTACTGCTGCGCTCTCCAGCGCTCTGCTTATGTCGACTGCCCAGGCAGCACAGACCACTTTTTTCGACAAGCTGTCCGGAAGCTGGTCAGGTTCGGGCAATGCCTATGTGACCAAGTATGGTGACATATCAGCAAACTGCCAGGTGGCAATCAACGGAGCTGAGACCCAGGTTGCGATGAATGGCAGCTGCGGCATGCTGGTTTTCCGCCAGGCACTGGGTCTTTCCATCAGGAACACCGGTGGAAACAAATACGTAGGCACCTATACCGGCTCCAAGACCGGCCCTGCCAAGCTTGAGGGGACCCTTCAGGGCGACCGCTTGGTGATGAACATAAAATGGGGAGGGTTGGTGAATGGCGACCGGACGGCCCAGATGGTGCTTGAGCGCACCGGGCCAAATTCTTTCGCACAGATCGTTAATGACCGGGTTGAGGGAAAAAACCGCAGTACTTCGAACTTTGTCTTCGTGCGCCGCTAACTATACTGGCGAAAATCGTTGCTTCGCCAGTTTCGCTACAGTGTATTCCGCCAATGGCCGCCTCACCATCCTCTGATAGGAGATTTAATCATGACCAACAAACTGACTTTGGGCCTTACGGCTCTCTGCATGTCAGCTTCGGCGATGTATGTAACGTCGGCCCAATCAGCGGCCAATGTTGGAGTTCTCAGTTGTACTGTCGAGGGCGGCATAGGTCTGATACTCGGCTCGTCAAAAGATATGATGTGCAAATTTGATCCGGCAAATGGTGGCAAAATACAACGTTACAGCGGAAATGTTGGGAAGTTAGGTCTGGATATAGGGATTACCAACGAAAGCTACATTGCTTGGCAGGTGATCGCAACCGGTGATCTGAAACCCGGATCATTGGAAGGCAGCTATGTAGGAGCGTCTGCGGAAGCAACTGCTGGAGTTGGACTGGGCGCGAATGTGCTGGTCGGCGGTTCAGACAAGCAGATCACACTGCAGCCCCTGAGTGTTCAAGGCCAAACAGGGTTGAACGTTGCGCTTGGTATCGGGACAATGAAATTGAATTTCATGAAGTAGCAGCCAATAAATAGTCGGGCCGTGAGTTGGCTGACGGATCGCGGATTGGAAAAGGAGAGCATGATGTTGGCACGTACCATCAGTCTCGCGGCCTTCGCCGCAGTTGCGGGCACTCAACTTATGCCAAGTGCCGCCGAAGCGGACATACGGTTGTGCTTCCCATTCCTCATCTGCCGCGACACGCCGCCCAGGGGTATAGAGGCGATGAAGGCGTGTCTATGATCCCGACGATGGCGATTATGAGCCAGGGTATGAAGGCGAAGAGCCTGTGTATATAGCTCCGAAGAAGAAGAAGAAAACCGCCAAGGCTGCTCCCGCACCCAAGCCCAAGAAACGGGCTGAAAAAGAAACTGGACTCGAAAACAAGTCAGGGGCTGTGGTCGAAAAGAAAGCCGTGAGTTCAACTGGAAAGAAAACTGCCAGTGCGGCCACTGCTATCTCCTGCGACAAGGCTGAAGAAATTGTGTCAGGCTATGGCTTTGCCAATGTCACGCCAAATACCTGCACTGGCAAGGTTTTTGCCTTCAATGCCACGCGTAGCGGGAAGGCCTATGTCATCAAGCTGGACTCTGCCAGCGGCGAACTGACCGAGGTGAATAAGGTTCAGTAAGAGGAAGCTCGTCCTAACATGCTTCGCATGCCCCGCAGGAACGGTGAGGGGCCTTCCATTTCTGACGCGGAACTACTAATCTTTTGCAAACCGGCCCCTATGAAAACCCCGCCACCTTTCAGCAGCGGGGAAAGTTTGAGGCAATAGGGCTCAGGTAAGCCCGGAGCGTTTGGAGACGGTTTGTATGAAACTACCTACTGTCCAAAAAGTTCCAGCGATAAAAAGGACCCCGCTATTACACGGGGTCCCCTACTGCGGTGCCATATGAAGCCACCCGCGGTCAAATGCCCAACGGATCAATCCGAGAGCATGAACACCAGCCAAAGGGCGGGTAGCACTAAAGCTGGAGACTTCCGCAAAACTCAGTGAAATGTCGATTGTTCCAACCTTACTTCAAAAAAGGCCCCGCCACTGTGGATGGCAGGGCCCGGTTACTGGCTGAGAGGTGACAAACGCCAATTACCGTGACCCCTGCACGTCAGAGCCCGAGGGCCGTCAAATGCTGGAGCGGGCAATTCAATACTGTCGAAACCTATTTGTTCCGCTTGACTCCTCTGGAATGTTGTTCTGTTTTCGTTCCATGAGCGAGTTGCGCCTAAAAGACTAAGTGGACCCCCACCGTGGCAAGAAATTCACTAGGCGCTTGCGAATAGCTTCGGGGGTGTTTCGCCATGCTTTGGGCTCCAACAATTAATCTTAATGTTTCCCTGAAATCGTCACCCTTCGTTCTCAAACATGCTTTGAAATGGGAAAAAATGAGATTTATGTCGCGTTTAAATTTTACGGCATTACTGGTGAACACACGAAACTCACAAGGAGTGCTCTATGGCTGTCAAGCGTAAGTATGTGTATGAATTGCGTAACCATAGATCCGAACAAGCTCTTCCACCAAATGTGGAAAATTTTCTAGTCGAACTCTTTCACGAACCCCGACGTTTCAGCCCGTCGAATGAACATGAAAAACTGCAAGCGGTCGATAGTCAGCAGTTGCACGTTCTTGAGCCAGACGATGGCGCTCGAGATGATGATGGCAACGTGATTTTTCCGAGGAACATTATAAAATTGCCAATCAAACCCAAAAGACAGTAGGTCCAGATGATGCGGCCCGGCCAACGGGTCATGTGGTTTTGGTCCATGACGGCACTCTATTATCCGTCCAGCACCCCTCTCAATGGCGAGGAAGAGACCTATGAGGCCGCGAGCGAAGCCTTCATGAAATTATTTTGGGAATGGCACGCCAGGGCACTACTACAGCCGGGCAAGGTTACCTGGTATAGAGCGAAGGAATGACAGCGCGTGGCGTGAAATTTCTGGAAACATGGGTCTGTGAGAAGGTGCCGCTGTTGCCCTTTACCGATGATGCGATGGTGCAGGCGCTCACTTTCAAGCTCAAAGACGATGCCATCTCCGCCGGGCTGACTATGCAAGACCTTGAACTTGATGAGGCCATAGTCGAGCAATTCATAAAAGAGGCAATCCTGTATCGCGCCGAGCAAGGAACGCCGGGCGATTGAAACGACCTGAGGTTTCTGTATTGTCGTCTACTCAATAGGAGGGAACCGTGAAGGAATTGCTTGTACTTGCATTGGTTACGCTTGATGCCTTCTCCCCATGCTGCTCAGCAAACCGAAATTCCCCCAGAAAATTGCTTCGGTCTGTTTCTAGTTGTTAGTGGGATGAGCAAAATCTGTTACTATGACTGTTTGGGCAGTTTGACTGCGATTACAATTGGACCAACTCAGTTTGCCCATTGACCATCAATCAGTAGGTACATCCGTGACACCATTGTGCATCTCGCCGAGCCAGCAACACCGGGCAATTGAAGCAGCTATTTTTCAACGCCTTGCTTCTGCTCGCCTCATTGCGCTGATGGGCATTTCACTGGCCGCAATCTCACGCGGGTTCTTCGGCTGGCCATGATTGCAGCGTAGAAACCACCTCCTACGAAACAAAGCAAAACGACTTGGCAATTTATCAAAAATTGAATGCATTACCGCAAGGCGTGATTCACTGGAAAGAGTGTTTGAAGTTGCGTTAACCAATTCAATATTATGATGTGTCCCCTGCTCAGCCACTCTTATTTGCGAAAGAGAAACATCATGGCCTCAAAGTTCAGCAATTCCACCTCTGCGTTGGCCCTTGGCATAGCATTCTTTCCAGCCATCGCACTCTTTCACGCTGAAAGTCCCGTTGCCATTTACCCGTTAAATCAGGAATTCATTAGGTTTCAAACTCTAGCCGACGCAACCGATGCCGTGGCCCTGCAGGTGGCATTTGAACGCTCTGCACCAGCAACGGTTTTAGATGCCTATGAAGCCTCCCAGGCCGATCCGAGCAATATTGCCTTGCAAGACGCCTATAGTCAGGCTGTTGCAGACGCTGGTCTCCCAGATGCGCGGGTAACTAGATTCGAAGCAGCGTATACAGATTGGCAGAACGCAATTGAGGCTGACGCCTTAGCGGCAGTTGCAGAAATCGAAGCACAAGAAGCTCTCAGTGTTGCCGCCAGTTTTTGAGGACGGCAGGAATCTGAAAAATGCGGATCAGTTGGCCAAGCGATTCATGGAGGATGCTGCAGCTCAAGGCTTTTCACTTGCGCAATTCATTTTCAAAGAAGTGAGCCTGATCGGGTATATCACTCAGGCAATGGCGTCGGCGCGGACCGATTAACATTCGATTTTTGCGCGCGCAGTGTGGACCATTCAGCATGCGTCGCGGCCCAACGCTCCACTCGGCGACGCTCCAAAATCTGGTCGCTAAATTCCACTCCCAATAGATCATCCGAGCGCCAAGCTATTGTGCAAAGACGAAGCGTGGTGTCCCCTTCAAGACGCAGCCAAAATGACGTCGGTAAATTTTTAGGTCGCGGAAATTCTATGAGTGCCCCGTCATGCGAAATGTTACGCACCACGCAGCGCAAGCGTTCGGTTTGGAGAGGATGAAAAATGGAGGCCTGCATACAGGCATTCCGACGTTGGACACGTCGATGATCTGCAATTTGGACGTCGTTTTCCATAAATTAACCCAATCTCTTAAAGTTCGCCTGCAATAACTTACCGTCGAAGCCTAAAACTGTACTTATCAATTTCGTTAAATTTGTCTGTGACTTTGCCAAAGCAACGCATTGAGAAGTTCCCGAAAGTATCAATTTCCTCGTCCCGGAATTGAGCGGGCGAACCACTGGAGATTGAAAATAAGCTCCCATTGAGATAGGCTCCGTTGTGTATGAATGGCAGGAGGTCCGGGAAATGGCCGTTGCCTTGCGCCTATTACTCACTGGCCTTATCGCAGCTTTTTTTCTGCCCACGTTTTGGAACCTCGCTTCGGCGTGGGTTTTCCACGCTGACCTGCGTGAAGCGTCCAATTTCTCACCGGTTGGCCGCATTGAATTCAACCTTCCTGAGGGCCGGTCCACAGGCACAGCCTTTCTGATAGGCGAGTGCACTGTAATGACCAATTTCCATGTGGTCTTTGGTCCCTGGTACCTGACTGCACTTAGACCGCCATCCACCGCAGGCAGGGGAACCTTCACCCTTACTCAAGTGACTTTGCCGAATGGCGAGCACCCCTCGACGCGGGCGATCCCGGTCATTTGGGGAGACTATTCGGGTCCTGACCGGCAATTCCGCAAGCCCGCTAACGACTGGGTGGTTCTGGCCCTGGAAGACTGCTTGGGGCGTCGGCATGGCTATCTGCTGCCCTACGATGCAGCGTTGAACGACGACATTCCAGACAGGGGTGGCTTTGCTGCGGTTGGTTATTCGGAAGGCCGCCAAATGGTTGACTCAAACTGTTCCATCCGCTTGAGCAGCAACATTGGGATGGCCGCAACCATGCTGAATGACTGCGCAGCCCTACCCGGCGATTCCGGTGCTCCCATTATCAGACGCGGGACAAATAGGGTTGTCGCGATGATCTCGGGCTTTCATGCTGGCTCATCCATGAGTTGCAACTCAGTCAACGGTCTCGTGCACGAACCATGGAACTCACAATGCACCAATGCCGCCGTACCCCTTCCGGTCGCGCTCATCGATCGGCTTGAACGAGTAAGCTACGCCATCCCGGCTCAAAACATGCTATTGCGTATCGGTTATGATGCTGGTCCGTATGGTGTTCTGGACCAACCTTTGTTGGCTATAGCGATCAAACAAATTCAGTTGGAAGCAGGCATGGTTCAAAGCGGTGAAGTGAGTTGCATTCTCTTAAACATTCTGAAAATGCGCACCATGGGAATTTGACAGATCGACTCCAGTAAGGTTGAACCAAACCTCCGCTCTGCGCGCCATAGGCGGCTCATAGTCAGTCCTAATTCCTTCCCCCTCCCCTGGCACATCGAAACCAGCCGCCTGCGTAGTTGATATGGGGATTGGCGCAGGCCTTGCGAGCCTTTTCGTATAGCCGCTGATCAGCGGCTGACCTTTTGGCTTCTGCGGCACTGCTCACCGACATTGTCAGGGCGCAGGTGAAAAAGAAAAGCAACAATTTACGGATACTCATGATCAACTCCTAATATTCTTCCTTCAGCGTTTCCCCCTCATATGTTACAATATTCCATGTTTTCTCGGGCGCTCCTAGTGGCAGTCCTTTGTGCAGCGATTTCCATCGCCGCCGCAGCGGAGACTGTGACTGTCAAATACCGCGGCCCCGTCCCTCTCGACACATTCCAATGTGCCACCATTGACCGTAGCAGCCTCGTGGAGCGGGTTTGCTATGACGCAGCAGGGAGGACGGATAAAAACAATGCGCAATTTGGACCACCAATCGTGACGGCAGCTTCTGACTATTCCAATGACGGGCTTATTTCGTATGTGCGGCTGACCTGGCAAACATCGCCTGGTGAAGAGCGCACCACGAGCATCAGCCGCTATCAGGGTAAGGCGTGGGCTTCAGTTGGGAGCAGTGCGTTCGAGGCGCTTTGCAAATAACCCCGAAAACTCAAACATAAGGAGCGCGGAATGAAAATATTCAAGCTTCTTGCCACTTTGTTCATATTCATGCTTATGGCTGGTATGGCGCGGGGAGAGACAACTTGCACCATAACTGAGAAATTGCAATGTGCTCCGGGTGAGGGATGCCAGCCCATCCAAAACACAATAATAATCCGCATCAACTCAGAGCAGCATATTTATAGCCGCTGCAATGCCAATGGATGCAATGACTATCAAGCGGAGTTCAACACTTCTGGAATATTCATCAACATCGCAGTGCCATCAAATGGATTGCTCGCAAAGCTTACCATCGACGGAAGCAGTTTTACCGAAGTAGCGACGCTTGCAACTGCCGTACTTTTGAGTTTTGGGACTTGCCGCTAAATGAGTAAGGGAACAATAGTATGACCATTAAGTCCTTCATATGCGTAAGCAAAGCCATAATGGCATCGAAGTTGGTTTCCTCGGTACTCTAACAAGGGTGGCCGCTTTGGGTGCGCATGTCGCCGGGGATAGGCTCAGAGAAATTCTATAATCAAAATATTGAACTGCAAACCCCGGCTTGTGAGGCCGGAGTTTTTTGTGGCCACTGAGGAATTTCTTCCATTAACCAATTGCCGAATTTCTTTAGACTTTGGGGGAACTTACGGTCACTTTGTCGATTTTAGCCAGGTCGAGGAGCAGCCGCATAACGGAGGAAAAAATGAGCATGATTGATCCAAAGGGCTCCCGGCAGGAGTTAGAAGCGATGGCGATAATCCGGGCTCACCGCGCCCAAAACCAGCCAGCGGAAGCTTCTGCGCTTGCCGCCCAACCCCCACCCCTTATTGTGTTGCCAATCCCAGGTTTCTGGGAATCGCTTACGCATCACATTCAAACTGTATCCCCCGACAACAAGGTTCAAGTATCAGAGACCCAATAGCAAATTCCTTTCAGATGATACTGACCTAGACATATGATCGTGCATGCCGCACTTGTTGGCATGCCTATATTGGTATTCCACCCCCAAAAATGAAATCGGGTGCTTTGGCGACACCAAAAACACCCGAAAATCGTGGAAATACAGAAAGCCCATCAGCTTCCGACAACCTGAATAGCACACTTCCAGGTTTCCGCAAAATTAAAACCCCTGCCACGGCTAGCAAACCACGGCAGGGGAAAGTTGGAGTAGTCGCGGATAAAGAGAGACTGACCGCAGAGGGAAGCTAATACCCTCTCGCGCCCTTTCACAAGAGCTGCTCATTTAACTTATTCTGCAGGCCTATGTCCGAGCGCCAGCCTAAAAGCTGGTGTGCTTGCTCGCGTGTCTGTCATAAGACTGCCTCCACCTTTTCCGCCATCCTATGAGTTCCGATCCCTCCAAGGACAGCGGCGAATAGCGGGAGGGCAGCTGGTATGGGGACGACAGCCGCTGTGTCTTTTACAAGGTAGCTCCCAAACTGATCTGAGATTTGGTCCGTGTCGGGGTCCGCGAGCTGCCCCTAGGTGTGCCACTGTAACATATGGTAAATGATGAGCGAGGATGCGCTGACACGAGACGCCGCGAGACGGATGTGCGGGGCACTTTTAATCAGTAGGTCGCGCGTTCGATCCGCGCCGGGCTCACCAATTAGGCCGCTTTCAAAAAGCGTTCAACCAGCCTGCCCCAAAACACCGGTCCCTTGACCAGAAGCTCATCATTGAAGTCATAGCCTGAGTCATGCAGGGAACGGCTCTTGCCGTTGCCAAGGCCAAAATAACACGAGGGAACAACCTCCTGCATGAAGGCGAAGTCCTCGGAAAACATGAAGGGTCCGCGCATATCCACACGAGCCGGATCCTGGCCCAGTTCAATCGCCACATCGCGCACCAGATTGGCGTGTTCCTGGGTGTTATAGCCCGGCGGATAGCTGATGCCGGGATTATAAATGATATCGGCTTCACAACCGAAAGCTTTGGCCTGCAATGGCAATCAGCGTTTCAATCCGTTTGCGGATCAATTCCCGCGTGCCTTTAGTGCAGGTGCGGACGCCGATATTCAAGCGCGCTTCCCTAGGGATAATTGTAGCAAGTGCCCCGGACTGAAATGCGCCAACAGTGATCACAGCTGGATCCAGGGGATCAACATTGCGCGCTACGATCGATTGCAGCGCCAAGACAATTCCCGATGCGGCCACAATGGGGTCTGCCGCCATATGCGGGAGCGCCCCGTGGCCGCCTACGCCTTGAACCGTCACTTCAACAATATCAACGGCGGCCGTAATCGCCCCGGACCGCACTGAAATTTGCCCTGTTTCGTCGCCTGGGATGTTGTGCAGCGCAAACACTGCATCGCAGGGAAAGCGCTTGAACAGCCCCTCCTCAATCATGCGCTTGGCCCCGCTGATGTCTTCTTCAGCGGGCTGAAAAATCAGATGCACCGTGCCATCGAAATTCTGCGTCTCGCGCCAGATAGCGCGCTGCACCCAGCAACATGGTGGTGTGGCCGTCATGGCCACAGGCATGCATCTTGCCAACCGTGCGCGAACTATAGGTCAAATTGGTTGTCTCATGGATGGGAAGCGCATCCATGTCGGCCCGGATGCCAAGGCTCGCCGGCTGCTTCCCTTTGAAGCGTTCCCACAACCCCCGTGCCGGCAACGCCGGTCGTCACTGTAAAACCAAACTTGTGAAGCTCCTCGGCGACAATCTTGGCCGTCCGGAATTCCTCAAAGCAAAGTTCCGGATGCATATGGAGGTCATGCCTGATGGCGGCGAGTTCGCCTGCGAAGCCTCGAAATTATGTCGTGGTTCATCGCCGCGATGGTACCAGACCTTCAAAATAATTAAAAGCACGGGTGATCAGGAAGGTAAGCACAAAATAAACAAATGCCAGGAACAGCAAGAGGCTCATAAATCAGAAAGGTATCCTGGCGAATTTTTGATGTAGCGCCCATCAATTCCATGACCGGAATCGTGAAGGCAAGAGGAGTGGAGAGAAGCTGTGCGATCGTTTCACCAGCGAGCGTAGGCAGCACCTGCCGCACGGCCCGGGGAAACCACACACGGCTTAAAACCTTCCATGGCGACATGCCAAAAGCCCGCGCCGCTTCCAATTCTCCTTTCGGAACTCCGAGAAAAGCGCCGCGCATTACTTCGCCTTCATACCCGGCAAAATTCAGTGTGAAGGCGAGAAGCGCATAGTAAAATGCATCCAGCCGGATGAGCCACATGAAATTTTCTTTGAATGTGGGAAATTCGGCACCAATCACTGGGAAAAGGGAGCCGACGCCATAATAAAGAAGCCATATTTGGATCAAAAGCGGGGTGCCGCGAATGAAAGTACAATAACCGCCGCGCCAGATAGCGCAGGGGCCAGGGTCCGGTTACCTGAACAAGCCCAATGGGAATAGCTAGTATAAATCCGATTACGACTGACCAGAAAAGCAAAACCAGCGTCAGGTAAAGTCCGTGGGCGAGCAGAAGAGCATATTGCGGAAGCCAATCCCAGACCATGTTGCCTCAAGCCAATTTTGGTTGGCCTCGCCTCACGCGGCGTTCGAGCCAGCCGAATACCTGGTTCGAAATCAGCGTGATGGAGAGGTAGACCAATGCTGTAACGACGTAAAACATCAAATAGAGCTTGCTGACGCCGGCGGCCTGTTTCGTTGCCAAAGCGAGTTCCGTAAATCCCACAACGGAGATAAGTGCCGAAGCCTTGGTGATATTGAGCCAAAGGTTGGCCATGCCGGGTATCGCATAGGGAAGCATGGCGGGAAGTATGATCCGCCTGAAGCGCAGGAAAGGCGACATGCCATAGGCTTTTGCAGCTTCAATCTGGCCAACCGGAACCGCCTGGATGCCAGCGCGTAAAACTTCAGTGGAGAAGGCGCCGTAAACAAACCCCAAAACAAAAACCGCGGCGACCAGACCGTTGACTTCGATCGGCCCTAATCCGACTGAGACAAGCATGCGGTTGATGCCATCTGTGCCGGCATAGTAGAGAAGCAGGATGAGCACGAGATCAGGCACCGCCCGCACCAGCGTCGTGTAACCTTCAAGGATGTTTTTAAGCCACTTGCCCCCCGTTAGCTTGCCCATCGCTCCGCACAGGCCAAGGCTTATTCCCAGCGCATATGCAAGTAACGAAATTTGAATCGTGCGCGTTAACCCCCAGAACATCTCATCGCCATAGCCGGTCGGGCCAAAAGCCAGCAAGCTAAAATTGATGAGGGCGGCAAAAACCAATATTCAGTACATCCCGTTGGTGGCGGCCGCCCGCATTCAGGCGACCGCCATTTCTACCAAATACTAGAGGTCTGGAGGCGTGACGATCTTGCCTTCCAGTTTCCACTTGGCGGTAAGGGGTGCAAACGCGCCCTTGTCAGCCATCGCCTTGATACCGGCATTGAGCTTGGCAAGCAGCTCTGTGTCCTCCTGGCGAACGCCAAAGCCAACACCCGCTCCCAGGATTTCAACATCGAGCGGAACAGCGCCTTTTTGTTCACAGCAGGCAGCGCCTTGCTCGGATGCGAGAAAAGCATCAAGCGCCACGCCAGATGCCATCACATAGTCGAGACGGCCTGCCGCGAGATCAGAATTTGCTTCGTCCTGTGTGGCATAGGTCTTGATCACACCGCCCTTGGGTGCATAATATTTGTCCATATAGCGCGAATGCGTTGTCGAAACCTGTACGCCGATGTTTTTACCGGAAAGATGTTCGGGCGAAAAATCCTTGTCATCGCTCTTTGGCCCTATAATGACGGCAGAATCGTTGTAATAAATGTCCGAGAAGCTGATCGTCTTTTTCCGTTCGTCAGTCACTGACATGGAAGACAGGATCGCATCAAACTTCTTGGATGTGAGCGCCGGAATGATACCATCCCATGCCACTTCTTCTATTGTGCACTTCTCGCCGATTTCAGCGCAAAGCGCATTCATGAAATCCACTTCCCACCCAATCCAGACGCCGGATGCATCCTTGGAAGTGAATGGCGGATAGGGTTCTGCGGCCACGCCCATCTTCAAATCGGCATAGGCCGGTGCCGCTGTAAACATTGCGCAGGCGGCAACGGCAGCGAGTATCGCACGTTTGGTATACTTCATTTTATTCTCCCTATTTTAATTTGCAATTTTCGGACTAGTTTCTGAGCGTTGATCCCCGCTCGGAATAAAGATTATAGTTTTGGCAAAACCAACTTACCCGTCAAGTTCCACTTTGCCGAGATTTGCTCAAATGTGCCCTTGCTGGCCATCGTCTTTATCGCAGCATTGAACTTCTCCAGCAACGCAGTGTCTTCCTTGCGGACACCCAGGCCTACGCCTTCCCCATATATTTCCGCATCACGTTCCACCGAGCCTTTTGCTTCACAGCAACCGCCCTGGTCTGTGGCCAGAAACGCGTCAAGGGCAGTGCCATTGGCCATCACATAGTCAAGGCGTCCGGCCGCAAGATCGTTATTCGCCTCATCCTGGGTGGCATAGGTTTTTATCACGGTGCCCTTTGGCTCATAATACTTGGCCATATAGCGGGCGTGCGCCGTTGAAACCTGCACACCGACATTCTTGCCCGAAAGATGCTCTGGCGAAACGTCCTTGTCATCACCCTTTGGCCCGATAATGACGGCTGCGGAATCATAATACATGTTTGAGAAATTAATGATCGCCTTGCGCTTTTCGGTAATTAGCATGGAAGCCATGATCGCATCAAACTTTTTGGCTTCCAGCGCCGGAATAATGCCGTCCCAGGCCACTTCCTCGATCGTGCATTTTTCACCGATCTCGGCGCAAACCGCATTCATGAAGTCAACTTCCCAGCCAACCCAGACACCTGAGGCATCCTTCGAGGTAAACGGCGGATAAGGTTCGGCGGCAACGCCAAACTTCAGATCGGCCATGGCAGGACTAGCTACAGACATAAACGCGACCGCTGTCGCCAACATCAAAATTCTACGTGAAATTTTCATACCCTTCTCCCTTTGGTCCTTTGCCACCACGAGGATGCCAGACCCGTTGTTCTTCAACCTTCCGATACAAACAAATGCGGACCCTGCCCCATTCATTTGTCCCCCTGTTTCCTCATCCCCGTCATTCAATGAATGCCGGAAACGAACTGCTTGCAGCGTGCGCTTTTCGGCGCGCCGAATACCTGTTGTGGCGGGCCCTCTTCTTCAATGACGCCCTTGTGCAGATAAATAACATGGCTCGAAACATCGCGCGCGAATTTCATTTCGTGAGTGACGAGAATCATGGTTCGGCCCTCATTGGCAAGATCGCGGATAACCTTCAAAACTTCTCCAACCAGTTCCGGGTCAAGCGCCGATGTCGGCTCATCAAACAGCATCACCTTTGGTTCCATCGCCAGGGCCCGTGCGATGGCGGCGCGCTGCTGCTGCCCGCCTGAAAGAAAAGCGGGATATTGGTCCCGCTTCTCATAGAGTCCTACCTTGTGAAGCAGCTTTCCGGCCCGTTCAATGGCCTCGGCTTTTGAAAGTCCGAGCACATGAACCGGGGCTTCGATCACGTTTTGCATCACGGTCAGATGCTGCCAAAGGTTGAAACTCTGGAATACCATGCCCAGCTTGGTGCGAACCCGCTCAAGCTGGCGCCGGTCGCTTGGATGCAGATTGCCATCCCTGTTTGGCTTCAGGGCAACCTCATCGCCCGTCACCACGATGCGGCCCTTGGTCGGCATTTCAAGAAAATTGATGCAGCGCAAAAAAGTGCTTTTGCCGGAACCTGAAGCTCCTATCATCGAGACAACATCGCCTTCGCGCGCCTCAAGGGAAACCCCTTTAAGAACCTCAAGTTCGCCAAACTGTTTATGCAAATCTTCGACCACAACGGCCAATGGCCGTTCGTCGTTTTTTGGCGCAGATCGTGCTGCCATTCCGTCTCCCCCTTCGAGGGCTTATGCCCTTCTTGCGAGACTCACCTTAACACCAATTCCGATTTCCGCAATTCGCGATTTTGTGTCCAAAAACTACTGGTTGGCGATCTGCGCTGCCTTTTGCACCAGAACTTCCGCCTGCCGAACCGAGGCATAGTCGATGAGGCGGCCATCAAGCGATACCGCACCTTTGCCCGCTTTGGCGGCCTCCTCCATGGCAACCATGATGCGCTTGGCACGGGTTACGTCTGCTTCCGAAGGCGACATCACCTCATTGGCCAGAGCAACCTGGGAGGGGTGAATGGCCCATTTGCCCTCGCACCCCAATACAGCCGCCCGCAAGCCGGCCGCTCGGAAAGCCTCGGAATCGGAAAAATTGCCAAATGGCCCATCGACTGGCCGCAGGCCATTGGCCCGCGCCGCCACCACCATGCCGGGAAATCGCATAATGCCACATGTCGCCCCAATGGGTTTGGCGCGAGCCGTCCGCCAGAGGTTCCGTGAGCACTGCATAATCCGCATTCGCTCCGCCGATGGACGTCGTCCGCGCTTTGGTCGAAGCGGCATAATCCGCCACGCCAAAATGCAGCGATTCATTGCGCTTGGAGGCCGCCGCAATCTCATGCACATTTTGCATGCCAAGCGCCGTCTCGATGATCATCTCGAAGCCGACACGCTTCTTGCGCCCCTTGGCCGTTTCAATCTGCGTACAGAGCATGTCGATGGCATAGACATCGGATGCCGTTCCGACCTTCGGAATCATGATCAGGTCAAGCCGCTCGGAGGCCTGTTCCAAAACATCCACAACATCGCGATACATGTAGTGAGTATCCAGCCCGTTGATCCGGACTGACAGCGATTTCCGCCCCCAGTCAATATCGCCAATGGCCTGAATGATGTTTTTGCGCGCCTGCGCCTTGTCATCGGGCGCAACCGCATCCTCAAGATCAAGGAACACCACGTCAGCCGCGGATTTCGCCGCCTTTTCAAAAAGTTGCGGCTGGCTGCCGGGTACCGCAAGTTCGCTGCGGTTAAGCCGCGCCGGGGCTGGTTCGACGGTGAAAAAACTCATGGGGATTTCCTCTGATCAATGCTGCGTCACCCACAAACTAGTCGCAAGTTGCAATACACCGCAATCCCCATGCGACAATTGTTGCCGGAAAATATCGTCAGTAGACGGATTAACTCTGGCTGGCCTGGTCGCCATCCGAGCCCTGCGAGTAGTAAAACGCAATAGCCTGGGAGCGATTCCTGAAGCCGAGTTTTTCATAGAGATTGCGCAGATGAAATTTCACCGTATTGATGGAAATCCCAAGCTCCTTCGCCAACTCGATGTTGGTGCGTCCCCGTGCCAGCGCTGAAAGCATGGTCTTCTCGCGGTCGGTCAGCTCCTCGCGCGGGTCGCGTTTGAGAGCTCGCGCACGTCGAGGAACGGAAACACCATGCGCCCCGCCGCAACGGTCGCCACGATGTCGAGCAATTGTTCCGGCGCCGTGTCGCGCGTGCAAAATCCTGCGGCTCCTGCCGCCATGGCGCGGCGCGGAATGTCAGGATCATTGGAGGAGGCATAGATCACGATGCGCGGCGGCTTGGGCCTGTCGCGCAAAATGGCCAGCAGGCGCTCGGCCCCAAGCAAGGGCAGCGACCAGTCGATCACTCCCAGGGACACCGGTGCCCGCAAGCACGCCTCCAAAAACCCCTCCGCCGTCTTGGAAGAAGCAATCAGGCTGAAGCGTCGGTCCCGCTCAAAAATTTCCGCAAGGGCCTGCAACATCAGTGGATTGGGATCACCAAGGATAAGGTCAATCGGGCTATTCATGGCCAATCTCTATCCTAATGGGTAGGTATAAGCAAGCGCTGCAACACCATTTCTACCTAAAAGAATAGGTTATTCACCATACTTATGGATGCCAAGAGGCCAGTGTTCCGAGTGTTTCGGTATTTCACCTACCCATTCATAGTCGCCCCTACGAATCCGGAATGAACCGGAATGTTTCAGGGAGGATACCATGCCGGGCATCAGGGGACTGTTTATTCCGGGGCCGACCAATGTGCCCCAGGCCGTGCGCCTTGCCATGGATATCGCCATGGAAGACCAGCGCGCACCCGATCTTCCCGCTTTCACCTTCCCCTGTTCGATGACCTGAAGAAGATTTTCAAAACCCGCGACGGCCAGGTATTCCTCTTCCCATCCTCCGGCACCGGCGGCTGGGAAGCGGCCATGACCAACACCCTGTCGCCCGGCGACAAGGTGCTCATCGCCCGCTTCGGCCAGTTCTCCCTGCTCTGGGCCGATATGTGTATCCGCCACGGATTGGATGTTGACGTCGTTGATGTGCCGTGGGGCGAAGGCGTGCCGGTTGAAATTTTCGCTGAGAAGCTCAAGGCCGACAAAGCCCATGCCTATCAAGGCGGTGCTCGTCACCCACAATGAAACCGCAACCGGTGTCACCAGCGATGTGGCGGCCGTGCGCCACGCATTGAATGATGCCGGACATCCCGCCCTGCTCTTCGTCGATGCCGTGAGCTCGCTCGCCTCCATCGATTTCCGCATGGACGAATGGGGCGTCGATGTCTGCGTCTCGGGTTCGCAGAAGGGCTTCATGATGCCGGTCGGCCTTGCCATCGTCTGTGCGTCAGCCAGAAGGCGCTCGCCGCGCCGCAAGATCCGCTGGCCTGCGTCGCAGCTATTTCGATTTCGCCGACATGATCACGAGCCAACAAGGACGGCTATCTTCCCCTACACGCCGCCGACCCATATGCTCCGCGCCCTGCGCGCCTCGATCGATCTCCTGCTCGCTGAAGGCCTCGAAAATGTCTTCGCACGCCATCACCGCCTGGCCGAAGGCGTGCGCCGCGCCGTTTCCGCCTGGGGCCTCACAGCTCTGCGCCAAAGCGCCGAAGTGGCATTCCGATACGGTGAGCGCCATCTTTATCCCCGAAGGCTTCGATAGCGCAGCTCTCGTGAACCACGCCTACAATCGCTACAATCTTTCCCTCGGTGTCGGCCTCAACAAGGTTGCGGGCCGCGTCTTCCGCATCGGCCATCTGGGCGATCTCAATGAAATCATGTGCATGATGGCGCTGGCCGGTGTCGGAAATGGCCATGCGCGATCTGGGCATTCCCGTTGACGCCGGCTCCGGCGTCGCCGCGGCTCAGGAATACTACCGCGAAACCGTGCCGCAGCAGCCTTGAGAAAGGCCGCCTGATCATGGACATCCACGAATATCAGGCCAAGGAAATCCTCGCACGTTTCGGCGTGCCAGTTCCCCAGGGCGGCCTGGCCTACAGCCCCGAACAGGCGGCCTATCGCGCCCGCGAAATCGGCGGCAAGCAATGGATGGTGAAGGCGCAGATCCATTCCGGCGGCCGCGGCAAGGCCGGCGGCGTAAAGCTGTGCCGCAACGAGGACGAGGTCGAGGAGCCGCCGACGAACTGTTCGGCAAGCAAGCTGGTGACGCATCAGACCGGCCCTGCAGGCAAGATCGTCTATCGCCTCTATGTCGAAGGCGGCGTCGCCATCGAGCGCGAGATCTATCTGGGCTTCGTGCTCGACCGCAAATCCGAACGGGTGATGGTGGTGGCCTCCGCCGCCGGCGGCATGGAAATCGAGGAGATCGCCGACGACGAAGCCCAATCGATCATCCGCATCAGTGTCGAGCCGGCCGTCGGCATGCAGGCCTTCCAGGCGCGCGAGATCGCTTTCGGTCTCGGCCTCGAGCCGGCGCAGATCCAGCAGGCGGTCTCACACCATCCTCGGCTGCTACAGGGCCTTCGAGGAACTCGATGCGACGATGGTGGAGATCAATCCGCTGGTCGTCACCGAGGACGGCCGGTCATGGCCCTCGATGCCAAGATGACCTTCGACGACAACGCGCTGTTCCGCCTGCCGCATATCGCCGAGCTGCGCGACAAGTCGCAGGAGGATCCGCGCGAGACCCGCGCCAACGATCGCGGCCTCTCCTATGTCGGCCTCGACGGCAATATCGGCTGCATCGTCAACGGCGCCGGCCTCGCCATGGCGACCATGGACATGATCAAGGTGGCCGGCGGCGAGCCCGCCAATTTCCTCGACATCGGCGGCGGCGCCACGCCCGAACGCGTCGCCAAGGCGTTCCGGCTCGTGACGTCGGATGAGAATGTCGAAGCCATCCTGGTCAATATCTTCGCCGGCATCAACCGCTGCGACTGGGTCGCGGAAGGCATCGTGCAGGCGCTGGAGAAGAATCCGGTGAACGTGCCGGTCGTGGTGCGCCTCGCCGGCACCCATGTCGAAGAGGGCCGCAGGATCCTGGCCCGCTCCGGCCTGCCCATCATCCGCGCCGAGACCTTGGCCGAAGCGGCCCAGCGCGCCGTCGCTGCCTGGCAGAATGACATGTCCGAAAACTGAAAGTGGTGAACGCATGACCATCCTTCTTGCGCGCAAGACCGCCGTACTCGTCCACGGCATCACCGGAAGATCGGCACCTTCCACACCAAGGAGATGATGGACTACGGAACCAACATCGTGGGCGGCGTTACGCCCGGCAAGGGCGGCGCATCCGAACACAGGGTGCCGGTCTTCGACACCATGAAGGAAGCCGTGGAGAAGACCGGCGCCACCGCCAGCATCGTTTTCGTGCCGCCGCCTTTTGCCGCCGATTCGATCATGGAAGCGGCGGATGCCGGCATCCGCACCTGTGTGGCCATCACCGACGGCATCCCGGCCAAGGACATGATCCGGGTGAAGCGCTATATGCGCCGCTACCGTGCGGAAAACCGCATGCGCCTCATCGGCCCAAATTGCGCCGGCATCATTCAGCCCGGGCAAGGCGCTGCTCGGCATCATGCCCGGCCATATCTATCTCTCCGGCCACATCGGCATCGTCGGCCGCTCCGGCACGCTTGGCTATGAGGCGGCGGCACAAATGAAAGAACTCGGCATCGGCGTTTCCACCAGCGTCGGCATCGGCGGCGATCCGATCAACGGTTCATCCTTCCAGGACATCCTCGAACTGTTCGAGGCCGATCCCGAAACCCATGCGGTGGTCATGATCGGCGAGATCGGCGGACCGCAAGAGGCGGAAGCCGCGGAATATATAAGGGACCACATGAAAAAGCCGGTGATCGCCTACGTGGCGGGCCTGTCGGCCCCGAAGGGCCGCAAAATGGGCCATGCCGGCGCCATCATTCCGCCTTCGGCGAAAGCGCCAGCGAGAAGGTGGAGATCCTCCGCGAAGTGGGCGTGGCGATCGCACCGACGCCAGCCGAAATCGGCATCACCGCGCAACGGGTCTTGAAGGCAGCCTAAAGAAACGCCCTTGGCGCTTCTATATGTTCAAAGCGCACTGCTCGACATACTCGCCGCCAATCCATGGCCTAGAATAGTCAACGGATTTTTAAGCCGGACGCTCGTCACTTTACCTTCCCGCTATTTCTGGGCTAGTCTTAATTTTGGACCACATGGTCAAACGTTTATTTCCATACATGGACCCTCGTTGTTTCAACTCGGGAACCACAATGAATCGATAAGAAGAAATTTAGGGAGACGACACTATGAAAACTTTGAAACATGCAGTTCTGGCGCTTCTTGCTGTATCCGCCATGGGCGGAATGGCCATGGCACAGGAGATGAAGAAGGAAGTCGGCAAAGGCGAGGGTCAGGTCAACATCGTGGCCTGGGCCGGCTATATCGAGAACGGCGCCACTGACAAAGCCTATGACTGGGTTACCGATTTTGAAAAGGCAACCAGTTGCAAGGTCAATGTGAAGACCGCCGGCACCTCGGACGAAATGGTGGCCCTCATGAACGAGGGAGGCTTTGATCTGGTAACTGCCTCTGGCGACGCCTCGCTCCGCCTGATTGCCGGCAAGCGCGTGCAGCCAATCAATACTGATCTTATCCCGTCGTGGAAAACCGTCGATGAGCGCCTGCAAAACGCCCCGTGGCACACGGTTAATGGCGTTCACTACGGCGTGCCCTATCAGTGGGGTGCAAACGTCCTGGCCTACAACACCAATGTCTTCAAGGAAGCGCCCAAGAGCTGGGCCGTGGTGTTCGAAGAACAGAACCTGCCCGATGGAAAATCCAACAAGGGCCGGGTTCAGGCCTTTGACGGCCCCATCTACATTGCCGATGCCGCACTTTATCTCATGGCCAAGAAGCCCGAACTCGGCATCAAGGATCCCTACGAGTTGAACGAGGAGCAATACAAGGCGGCTCTTGATCTGCTCCGTGCCCAGCGCGCCCTCGTGGGCCGTTACTGGCATGATGCTTTCATGCAAATCGATGACTTCAAGAACGAAGGTGTTGTCGCATCCTCATCCTGGCCTTTCCAAGTGAACCTCCTGCAGGCCGACAAGGACGCCATGGCGAAAACCCCAGTGGCTTCTGTCATTCCTGATGAAGGCGCAACCGGATGGGCCGATACCACCATGATGCATGTCGATGCAGCCAATCCCAACTGCGCTTATCTCTGGATGGAGCATTCCATTTCACCGAAGGTGCAGGGTGATCTCGCCGCCTGGTTTGGCTCGGTTCCCGCCGTTCCCGCCGCCTGCAAGGGCAATGCGCTGCTCACCGATGCGGGCTGCGATACCAACGGCATGCCGAACTTTGACAAGGTGCATTTCTGGCGCACCCCCGTGGCCAAATGTGAAACCCAGTCGGCTGGCTGCGTGCCCTACTATCGTTGGGCAACCGACATGATCGCGGTTCTCGGTGGCCGCTAATTCTTGATCATTTGAAAGATTCCCGCCAAGGTCACTTGGCGGGAATTTTTATGTCATGACAACAGCCGTCAGTTTCCAGAATATCTGTCGCTACTTCGGCCCCGTGCGCGCCGTGGACGATGTGACACTCGATATCGCCGAGGGCGAATTCTTCGCCATGCTTGGTCCCTCCGGCTCCGGCAAAACCACCTGCCTGCGGCTTATTGCGGGCTTCGAACAGCCCACTTCCGGCCACATGGAAATCTTCGGCGTCACCTCGGAAGGTGTTCCGCCCTATCAGCGCAACGTAAATACTGTGTTTCAGGACTACGCGCTTTTTCCCCACATGACGGTGCTTGATAATGTGGCCTACGGCCTAATGGTCAAAGGCATTGATAAAACAACGCGCCATCGCAAGGCCCAGGAAGCCCTAACCCTAGTGGCGCTGGGAAGTTTTGGCGGCCGCCGCCCTTCGCAGCTGTCAGGCGGTCAAAGGCAGCGCGTGGCCCTGGCCCGCGCCCTTGTCAATGAACCCAAGGTTCTGCTTCTCGATGAGCCTCTTGGCGCCTTAGACCTGAAGCTCCGTGAACAGATGCAGGTTGAACTGAAAGCCCTTCAGCGCAACCTCGGCATCACTTTTGTGTTTGTCACCCATGATCAGGGCGAAGCCCTGTCGATGGCCGACCGTGTTGCCATCTTCAACGATGGCAAGATCGTTCAGGTCGGTTCGCCGGAAGATATCTACGAACGCCCCAACACCAAATTCGTCGCTGATTTTGTCGGCTCGTCAAATGTCCTGAGCCCCGCTTTCTCCAAATCAGCCGGTGGCCCGGAAAAATGGGCAAGCCTCCGGCCGGAAAAGATCAGCATTCTTCCGGCCAAGGTGAAGGCATCTCCTGGGCAGCAAAGCGCCAGCGCAAAGATTGTTGCAGCCCACTATCAGGGCTCGGTCACCCGCCTCAACACCCGCACCGCAGGTGGCGAAACGATTAATGTCACCGTCCCCTCGTCGCTCGGCAAATTTGCGGAAGGCGATGAAGTCATGCTGCATTGGCCGCAGGAGGCCCTGCACATCATGGCAGGCGAAGCGTGAGCCTCGCGCGCTCAGTCTCGAATTCTCTTTTCAAGCACCCCAACGGGTTCTTGGCCCTCCTGCTCGCACCACCGCTTCTGTGGCTTGGGCATCGCATTTTTGGGTTCGCTTTCCGTTTTCCTGTTTCACGCCTTCTTTTCAATCGATGAGTTCTCCGGCTTCATCAAATATGAATTGACCCTGGCGACCTTCGCTGAATTGTTCCGCCTCTCCAATTTTGACGTCATCATCCGCAGTCTCGTCATGGCAACGGCGGTCACCCTGGCCTCCGTCGTCATTGCCTTTCCCTTTGCCTATTTCGCCGCGCGCTATGCCCGCGGAAAATGGAAAGCCTTGTTTTATATTCTGGTGATGCTGCCCCTGTGGTCCAGTTATCTCGTCAAGGTCTATGCCTGGAAACTGATCCTCGCCAAGGAGGGCATCATCTCCTGGCTGGCGGGCGAATTGCATCTCACCTGGGCGCTGGATGCCCTGCTGGCAATTCCGGTGATCGGCGGCCCCTCGCTGTCCATCAGCTTCCTCGGCACCTTTCTCGTCTTCGTCTATGTCTGGCTGCCGTTCATGATCTTGCCGACGCAAGCCGCCCTGGAGCGTGTTCCCGTAAGCCTCATTGACGCCTCCTCCGACCTCGGCGGAACACCGGCGCAAACTTTTCGGCATGTGATATTTCCCCTGGCGCTTCCCGGCATTATTGCCGGCTCGATCTTCACCTTCTCCCTCACCCTTGGTGACTACATCATCCCGCAAATCATTGGAAACTCTAGCTATTTCCTCGGCCAGACGGTCTACACCCTGCAGGGTACGGCAGGCAACATTCCGCTTGCTGCGGCCTTTACCGTGGTGCCCATCGTGATCATGGGCATCTATCTTGCGATTGCCAAAAGGATGGGAGCCTTCGATGCGCTCTGAGGGCTCCCCGCTGCTCCTGAAAATATGCAGCCTTGGCCTGCGTGGCCTTTTTGCATGTGCCGCTCCTGTTGATCTTCCTTTATGCCTTCACCACCGAGGAAAAAAGCTTCCAGTTCCCGCCGCCGGGCTACACCACGAAATGGTTCGGCATCGTCTGGGAACGGCAGGATATTTGGGATGCCATCGGCCTCTCCGTGAAAGTCGCCAGCATCGCAACCTTTCTGGCCCTCATCCTCGGCACCTGCGCTGCCGCGGCCATATCGCGCGCCAAATTCTTCGGCCGCGATCACATCTCGTTGCTTTTCATCCTGCCCATAGCGCTCCCCGGAATTGTCACAGGCATCGCGCTGCGCTCGGCCTTCGGCATCATGGACATTCCCTTTTCGACCTGGACCATTGTTCTGGGCCACACCACCTTCTGCATGGTCGTGGTCTATAACAATGTGCTGGCCCGTTTCCGCCGCACCTCAGGCAGCATGATTGAAGCCTCCATGGATCTGGGCGCCGACGGCTTTCAAACTTTCCGCCATGTCGTCCTGCCGCAAATTGCCTCGGCCCTCTTGGCCGGCGGCATGCTGGCGTTCGCCCTGTCCTTCGATGAAGTCATCGTCACCACCTTCACCGCCGGCCAGCAATCAACGCTTCCCATCTGGATGCTGAACGAACTCATCCGCCCGCGGCAGCGGCCCATCACCAATGTGGTGGCGATCTTCGTTATCGCCGTTACCTTCATCCCCATCCTCGCGGCCTACTACCTGACCCGCGAGGGCGAGCACACGGGCGGAGCGGGGAAATAGCTTAGAGAATTCCCTGCACCGCAATCATGACAACGGCCATGGCGGCAACAAATCCGGCTTCGGTGGCGATGGCATAGCGGCTCTTCATGCTGAACATTCCATTCGCGGCAATAAGAACAACAAATGCCGCGGCAATCAGGATGATGGTGAGAAGGGCATTTTGCGCGGCGGTAATCCCTACAACCCAGGCCAGCAGGAAGGTGCCAATCAATTGCACGATAAGCGGTGGCATCTCCATTTTGCCATCAGGCTTCATGCCAACACCTTCCATCCACTTGTTTGCAAATAGCCACGGCGAGTACCAAAGCCAACCCAGAAGAAACGACAGCACCGTTCCCACACCAACTGCAAGCCAGTTCACGCCTTCGGTAAGTTCAGCCATCGGTAGACCCTCCTTTGCTCACATCGGCGGCATGCCCGGGAATCTCGGAAGACTTGCGTCCAGATGATCCCAGGCGTTTGCCTTGCCGTGGAAGAATACCATCTGCGGGACAATCTTTGAAGGATCATCAAGCGACGTGAGATTGAGTGCCACCACTCCCGCCATTCCTGACGTTTTGCCCGCCACCATAGAGCCGCAATTTATGCAGTGGCCTCGGCTTGCCGTATTGCCGCTGTCGGCAATGTAATCCCAGTATTTAACCTTGCCCTTCATCTCGACAGCCGACTCAGGAAACGCGGCAAAAGTGGAATGCCCAGCCCCTGAAAGTTGCTGGCAATGGCGGCATTGACAATGCCCCGCCATCATGGGCTCCGCATCTGTTGAAAAACGTACCTCACCGCAGGCACATCCACCTTCATATTTTGCCATGATACTTCTCCTCATGCTGCAAACAGAATTTCAAGCCGGCCAATGCAACCCGTCCAACCCTGGTTATGCATGTCACGGGATTTTTCATCGGCGAATTTTGAGTGCGTCAGGGTAAGCTGCGTGCCTGCGCCATTCCGGCGCAATTCCACGGTCACCAGGGTCTCTGCGTCGGACGAATCTTCCCAACCCCAGGTGAAGGCAATCTTTTTGAACTTCTCAATGACCTGATAAATACCTCCCACGCGGTGTTCCTTGCCACCTGGTTCGCGCATCACAATGCGGTAGCGCCCGCCAACTCTTAAGTCGGTTTCTGCAACCGTCACTTCCATCTCCGCAGCAGGCGACATCCACAGCTTCAACGTTTTGGGCTCAGTCCACGCGGCAAAGACTTTTTCCGGCGGGGCCTTGATCGTACGGACGAGGCTGAGCGATATGTCTTTGGTTTCTGCCATGAGGTCTCCTCCAGCAATGCGGTCAGCGCATCCAGGCGCAGGGACCAGAATTTTTCATATTCGGAAAGCCACCGCATGGCGGCCTCCATCGGCTTGGCCTTAAGGTGGCAAATGACCATCCGCCCGCTTTTTTTTCGCCCGATAAGCTTTGCCTCCTCAAGCACATCGAGATGCTTGCTGATCGCAGGCAGTGAAATGCCAAAGGGGGCTGCTATCTCCCCGACGCTCAGCTCCGGACGCTTGGCGATGGCCGCAAGAATGGCCCGCCGCGTCGGATCAGCCAAGGCCGAGAATACTGAATTCGAGGGATTGCATAATCATTTAACCATTTCATTAAATGATTGCACAGGCGCAAGACTGTTGTCAAGCCGCTGCTACTTTCCCTGCAGCTTCGGATTTCCGCTTGCGGTACTCGGCGAATTGTTGGTCGGCAAGCACGCCAATGAGGATCACCGATCCCATTACCGCGAAGTTCAGTGAGCTCGGAATACCGAGAAGATTGACCAGATTCTGCAGGACCTGCAGCAAAACCGTTCCCAGCACCACGCCAACAATGGAGCCCTCGCCGCCACGCAGCGAGCAGCCGCCAAGCACCGCTGCCGCAATGGCGTAGAGTTCATAGAAATTGCCATGTGACGATGGCGAAATCGACCGCGTGTACATGGCAAAGAAAATCGCCGAGATGGCCGTAAGTATCGCCGAGATCACATAAGCCGCAATGATCACCCGGTTGGTGCGGATGCCGGAATAGCGCGCCGCCTCCTCGTTCTTGCCCACCGCATAAAGATAGCGACCGAACACGGAACGATGCAGAACCACCCACATGAGGCAAGCGATAACGATCAGGGCCATGAATGAATGGGGCACGCCAAAGGTGCGCCCAGTTGTCAGCCATTCGAGTTGTGGCAGGCTCACTCCAAAGCCAAATCCCGCTGTGCCGTCTTGTGTATAGAACCGGGCCGCACCACGATAGATGAGCAATCCGCACAGTGTGACGATAAAGGGCTGCATGTGCATGCGGGTAATCAGCAGGCCATGGATCAGTCCAATCAACACGCCGATGCCCATCATGATCACAAGCGCCAGGGGCCAAGCCATCTCGTGGCCAACAATCAGGTCAACGAACAGCACGCCAAGCAGCGCAATGATTGAGCCTACGGATAATTCGATGCCGCCGGTAATGATCACGAAGGCCTGGCCAATGGCAAAGATGCCAAACAGCCCCACCAGGTTGGCCGTATTGCCCAGATTGATTGCCGAAAGGAAAAGCGGATTGATCACCGCCACCACCGTGCCCACCACCAGGATCAGGATGAGAAGGCCTATGTCTTTCTTGAACACGATGCTCGTCCCCTCAATGAATGCTCTCGCCAACCGCAAGCCGCAGCACATTATGCTCGCTGAATTCTGTCCGTTCCAGAAAGCCGCTGATCATGCCCTCGTGCATCACGGCAATCCGGTCGCTCACCCCGATCACTTCTTCCATGTCGCTTGAAATCATCAAGATGGCCACCCCCGCATTCGCCAGGCCGCGCAGCATTTCATAGAGTTCGTTTTTGGCGCCCACGTCAACGCCGCGCGTCGGTTCATCGCAGATCAACACGCGGGGGTTCATGGCCAGCCATTTGGCGAGCACCACCTTCTGTTGGTTGCCGCCTGAAAGTGAACTCCCTTCCTGATCAACACTGGGAGCGCGAATATGCAGGCGTTCCCTTTGCCGCTCCGCATTGGCTTCGACGATACTGTCATTTACAAGGCCAGATGAAGCGCAGGCCTCCATATTGGGAAGGGCAATATTTTCGGCAATTGAAATATCAAGAAGCAGGCCGCAGCGCTTGCGGTCCTCGGGCACCAGGAAGATGCCATGCGAAATGGCTCGCCGCGGACTATCAATGTGAATGGCCTCGCCGTTGAGCGCAACGGACCCGGCGAGCAAGGGATCAATGCCAAAGATGGCACGCGCCAACTCGGTGCGTCCTGCCCCAACCAATCCGGCAAGTCCCAGTATTTCGCCTTGCCTCACATTGAGACTGACGGTCTGCATCGGATAGGCCGTCGTTCGCACATCGGAAATTTTCAATACCGCCTCGCCCGGTTTGGCGGCCGGCGGTACATAGAGGGCCTTCAGATCACGCCCGATCATCAGCCGGATCATGGCGCCATGGGTGATTTCGCCTTTGCCAAGCTCGCCCACCACCCGCCCGTCGCGAAGGACGACGACGCGGTCCGCACATTTCACGAGCTCATTGAGGCGGTGCGAAATAAAAATGACACTGACGCCCGAGGCCTTGAGCCCGGCTACGACGCTTAAAAGGCGGTCCGTTTCAATCAGCGTCAGGCTTGACGTCGGCTCATCCATGATGACCAGACGCGAATTCAGCGACAGGGCTTTCGCGATTTCGAGGAGTTGGCGCTGGGCAATCGACATGTCCGAAACCATGGTTTCCGGAGTGAAGTCCACGCCCAGCCGGTCCAGCAGTGGCTGAACATCCGCATTGAGTTTCCTGCGGTCCACCAGCCTGAATGGCCCGCCATAAAGCGGTTCGCGGCCGATATAGACATTCGACGCCACATCGAGATTGTCAAACAGGTTGAGTTCCTGATGCACAAAGGCAATGCCTGCCCCCATGGACTCCAATACGGTGAGCGACTTCCGTTCAACACCATCAATTTCAAGAATTCCGGAGGAAGGTTCAATCACGCCCCCAATGATATTCATCAGCGTGGATTTGCCCGCCCCATT
The DNA here is from genome assembly GCA_963810045.1 of uncultured Alphaproteobacteria bacterium. Classification (GTDB taxonomy): domain Bacteria; phylum Pseudomonadota; class Alphaproteobacteria; order Rhizobiales; family Aestuariivirgaceae; genus Aestuariivirga. The sequence continues at coordinate 67,467 of CAWELV010000028.1, forward strand.
TTCGCCCACAAGACCAATGACTTCACCGGGAGACACTGTAAAGTTCACCCCTTGCACGGCTTGCACGCCGGCATAGGACTTGGCGATATCAATGAGTTCGAAAAAAGGCACCGGCCATCTTCAGAATTGAACCCCCAGCAGACAAGCCGCATTCTGTACAGGCATTCCTCGGTGACGCAAGCGAAAGCCAGCGCAGTTTCCCGCGCTGGCCGCTTTTATCTTACTTGCCGATTGCCGCTTTGAGATCCGCTTCGAACTGATCGACATTGCCCTTGTCGATGATTTTTGTGGGCACAATGATCAACTCGTCGGCAGGAACTCCAGACTTGTCACCTTCCATATAGGCAGCCATCAGCTTCATGCCGCGATAGCCCCATTCGAAGGGCTGCTGAACAACCGTTCCGGCAAAGCTGCCGTCCTTGACCGCGCCCAAGGTGATTGGGTCTTCGTCAAAAGCGATAACCGTGATTGCGCCAAGCTTTCCGGCGGCTTGCAGGGCCTCATAGATTTTTGGCGGATTGTAGGAGTAGAACCCGACCATGCAGGTAATTTCCGGATTGGCTGCCAGCACATCGTCCACATTGCTGCGGGCCCGCGCGAAATCCACGTCATCACCGCGGGTGTCAACCAATTCAATGCCCTTGCCCTCAACGGCTTTTTTGAACCCGGCAATACGCTCCTTCGCGTTATCTGCACCAAGGAAACCGACAAAGCCCATGCATTTGCCACCGTTTGGCAAAGCCTTGATTGCAATTTCACCGGCCTGAACGCCGGCATCCGTGTTGGATGAACCGAGATAGGCAATGCGGTTGCTGTCGGCAGCATCGCTGTCCGTTGTAAACAGCGGAACCTGTCCCGCGATGCGATTAAATGCATCGACGGATGTTTTGGGATCAACCGACGAAATCATGATGGCATCGGTGCCGGCAGCGACAAGATCATCCATCAGGGCATTCTGCAAGGCAGCGGTGCCTTGCGCCGGATATTTGAATTGTAATTCGTAGTTCGGCAAGTTCGCCTTGCGCTTTCTTCACGCCTGCTTCCGCAAGTTTCCAGAAATCCGATGCGGCATTCACCACGAAAGCCAATTGCTTCTTCTCCTGGGCCTGAACCCCTGTTGCCAGAGCCAAGGCAATGGCTGTTGAGAATCCCAATGCGAGTAATTTCTTCATCTATAGTCCTCCCGATTATTTTACTGTCGAGCTTTGCGCTCTCTTTGGCCGATGCCAGCGGGTTTGCGAACATCGCTTCCCAGAATGATACATTGCTGCTAATATATGTCAATAATGAAAAGAAATATCAAATTAAACTAATGTAATTACATATAGATAATGCTGATAATATGCGCATGTAATAAAATTTATGAAAGACGTCCGTCAAGATTCTCGACAGCGTCGCACCATGTCGTGGAGTAGCGATGGGTACTGAGGATCAAACCATGTCTCCGGGAAGCCTGGTTTCAGGCGTTGCGCGCACCACTGGCCCGACAATGACGGAAGTTGCCGCCGCCGCCGGCGTTTCACAAACCACGGTTTCACTGGTTCTGAACGATGCTTTGGGTGCGCGCCTGTCGGCAAAAACCAGGCAGCGGGTTCTTGAAGCTGCCAAAAGCCTGAACTATCGGCTGGTGAAGCGTGGAGCAACACGCCCCTCCTTCACTGGTTCCAGCGTTATTGGTTTCGTTGTCGACGAACTTTCGACCGACCCGTGGTGCGCCATGGCTATGGATGGAGCGCGCGAAAAGGCCTGGGAACACGGCCTGACCATCAGCGCTGCGGTAACAAGAGGTGATGCGGAAATGGAACAGGCCGTCCATGCGCAAATGGAAGGCCAGCCGCTGATCGGATTGATCTATGGCACTATTCAAACCCGCCGCATCGCACCGTCTCCTGCCTTCTACCGGATTCCCACCGTGTTGCTGAATTGCTATGTTGCCGATCGTTCGCTGCCCTCCATCATGCCCGGCGAAATCCTCGGCGGCCAGACCGCGACAACCCGCTTGATCCGCGCTGGCCACCGGCGCATCGGCCTTATCGAAGGTGAAGTCTGGATGGATGCTTCGCGAGATCGCCTGAAAGGCTATCGCCAGGCGCTTGCCAATGCCGAGATTCTTTTTGATCCGGATTTGGTCCGCCCCGGAAACTGGGAGCCCTCGGCAGGTTATGAGCAGACCCATGCCCTGATGAACCTCAAGGATCCGCCGACCGCAATTTTCTGCTCAAACGATCTTATGGCCTTGGGCTGTTATGAGGCTCTGAAAGAGCTTGGCGAACGTATTCCGGAAGACGTGGCGGTGATCGGTTACGATGACCGCGAAATTTCGCAGTTCACCCGTCCGCCGTTGACCACGGTTCTTCTCCCGCATTTTGAAATGGGCACTCTGGCCGCGGAATACCTCATCAACAGTTCCGTGCAGCCAAAGGGCCGGCAGGCGCAAATCAAGGTGGAATGCCCGCTTGTCGAACGCAACTCCGTCGGGCCTGTTGTGCCTGCTCAACTGGATTAGGGGGAGGCAATGCTGCTTTTGGTAACGGGCGCCACTGGCAAGGTCGGCACGAACCTGATTACCCACATCCTCGCCGAGCCGCGCTGGAGCAACGTCAGGATAAGGGCGTTGTGTCACAACCGGTTGTTCCCGCAAACCGACCGGGTCGAAGTTGTCAAAGGTGATATCTCAGACCGCGAAAGCGTCGAACGCGCCATGGCGGGCGTCACCCATGTCGTCCATCTCGCCACCTGCAAGGAAACTCCTGAAATCGTCATGGACGTGACCGTGAAGGGCATGTTCTGGCTGCTGGAGTCTTTCCGCCAAAGCAAGACGGCACAACAGTTCATTCTCATTGGCGGCGATGCCAGCATCGGCCATTTCTTCTACCGCCATGACGGCCCCATCACCGAAAAAACACCGCACCAGGCCTATCCCGGCTGCTATGCCCTCTCAAAAGTTCTGGAAGAGGTTCTTCTCACCCAATCTGTCATTCAGTATGGCATCAATGGCTGCTGCCTCCGCGCCCCATGGATCATGGAAAAGGATGATTTCCGCTATTCGCTGTCCTTTGGCGATGACGTCTTCGGCGGGCCCGACTGGAAAACCATGGTTCCATCCGACGTTGCCAAAAAATGTCAGGCAGCCGGAACCATTCCGCTGCTTCACGATGCCGATGGCCATCCTCTCAAACGAAACTTTGTCCATGTCGAAGATCTGGTGACAGCCATATCAGCCGCTCTCGACAATCCCGTTACGCGGGGAAAACTCTACAACATCTGCATGGATGAACCCGTCGACTACGGCGCAGTCGCGAGCCACCTCAGCAAGAGCAAAGGACTTGCCTCCATTGCCATTCCCAGCTCCTATCATTCAACCTGGCTGGACAACAGCAAAGCCAAAGTTCGAACTTGGCTGGCGTCCGCGCTATGATCTGGCAAAGCTTATCGATGCCGCCTGGGACTACAAGCGCGCCGCCAATGACCCGCGAAAAATCTGGTATCCCGGCTAAGTCCTCGCCGCGCTTCCACTGCTCTTTCGTCAGCGCCCGGAACTCTTCAAAGCGGTCCTCGACAATCGCCGTGCGAATGCCCTGCATGAGGTCCTGATAATAGGCAACATTGGCCCAGGACAGCAGCATCATGCCGAGCAATTCGCCTGACCGCATGAGATGATGAATATAGGCCCGCGAATATTTTGACAGAGCGGGACAGGCGCTTTCAGCATCAAGCGGGCGCGGATCATCCGCATGCCTGGCATTTCGCAAATTGACTTTTCCAAAACGCGTAAAGGCCTGCCCGTGCCGGCCAGAGCGTGTCGGCATCACGCAGTCAAACATGTCGATCCCCCGTGCCACCAACTCCAGCAAATCTTCCGGCGTGCCAACCCCCATGAGATAACGGGGCTTGTCCGCCGGCAGTTCCGGTGCGGTAAATTCAATCGTCTGCAGCATCAGCTTCTGGCCTTCGCCCACCGCCAGCCCGCCAATGGCATAGCCTTCAAAACCAATATCCCGGAGCCCCGCCGCACTTGCCCGGCGCAAGCCCTCGTTCACCCCGCCCTGCACAATGCCAAAATTCCCGCGTCCCGGCTGGGTGCCAAACGCTTTCCGTGAACGCGCCGCCCAGCGCAGCGAAATCTGCATGGCCCTTTCCGCGTCTTTGTCCGTGTGCGGATATTCCAGGCATTGGTCGAGCTGCATCTGGATGTCGGAGCCCAGCAGGCGCTGAATATCCATGGCGCGTTCTGGCGTGAGTTCATACCGTCGCCCATCGATATGCGATTGGAATACGGCCCCCTGCTCCGTGATCTTGCGGATCTTTGCCAGTGACATGACCTGAAAGCCGCCGCTGTCAGTGAGGATCGGGCCGTTCCAGCCGATAAAACTATGCAGGCCGCCGAGCTTGGCCACCTCTTCCGCCCCGGGCCGCAGCATCAGGTGATAGGTGTTGCCCAGAATGACATCGGCGCCGGTCTCCTTTACCTGGTCAAGATAAAGTCCCTTCACCGTACCCACCGTGCCAACCGGCATGAAGGCCGGGGTGCGAATATCGCCATGCAGCGTGCGAACCGTGCCCAGCCGCGCTGCGCCATCGGTCTTGTGAAGCGTAAAGGAAAATTCAGTCATGCGGCCTGAGGAAATAGCAGGCAGCAATCGCCATAGGAATAGAAACGATAGTTATTATGAATGGCATGGGCATAGGCCGCCTTCATCCGCTCCGTGCCCGCAAAGGCCGAAACCAGCATGAACAGCGTCGAACGCGGCAGATGGAAATTGCTGATCAGCACATCGACGGCGGAAAACCTGTAGCCCGGCGTAATGAAAATCTCCGTGGTTCCGCTGAAAGGTTCCAGCTTCGAACTCTCCAGAAGACGCAAGGACGTGGTCCCCACCGCCACAATGCGCCCGCCCCTCTGCCGCGCGGCCTTCAGCCGGCCCACCGTTTCAGCCGAAACCTCACCCCATTCCGCATGCATCTTGTGGTCGCGCGTATCTTCAGCCTTCACCGGCAAAAAGGTCCCCGCCCCCACATGCAAAGTAACAAATTCACTTGTAATTCCAGCAGCTTCCAGCCTTTTCATAAGACCGGGCGTGAAGTGCAGCCCAGCCGTCGGGGCCGCAACCGCCCCCGGATACCTGGCAAACATGGTCTGGTAATCCGTGGCGTCCTGCGCATCCGTTGCCCGCTTGCCCTCGATGTAAGGCGGCAACGGCATCTGGCCCACCGCGTCAATGGCCTCGTCCAGAACCGGCCCGCTGAAATCAAACGCCAGGGTAATTTCGCCGGCCTCGCCCTTGGCTTCAACCGTGGCGTCAAGATTGCCCAGCAGGCACACCCGGCCTTCCGCCCCAAAGCGCAGCCGGTCGCCCACCTGCAATTTCTTGCCCGGCTTGGCAAAGGCCTTCCAGCGCGAGCCATCAACCCGCATATGCAGCAACGCCTCAATCTTCGGCGTCGCTTCGCCGCGCCCAACGCGAACCCCGGTCAGGGCCGCCGGAATGACTTTCGTATTGTTGAAAACCAGCACATCGCCGCGCGCAGCTGCGAAGGCAAATCACTCACGGTGAAATCGCCGAACCCATCGCCCACCACCAGCAGTTTGGCGGACTCGCGTGGGATCGCCGGGCGAAGCGCAATGCGCTCCGGCGGCAATTCAAAATCAAAATCGGAAACACGCATCAGGGACCGGAACAGGTCACAGCCCAAGCGCCAACGCCAGCCACCCGCAAAGTTCCGGCCGACACATAATCCTCGCCCTCGCTTGCCTTGAACAGGCGAAGCTGGGCCACGATCGCATCCACATTGTCATCGGTCACATCAATATAAATCTGGTCAGCCGTTTCGAAAGCCTGCCCCTTGGTGATCGGCGTGGCATCCCCTGCCCGCGTCGACCATTTCTTCCCGCCCGCTTCAATCTCAATGGTATCAACGGCGATGACATTCATGTTGCCAAGCAAAACATTGAACGAGGCCTTGTCGCCATCGGAGCAGTTGAGCCATTCCGTTGCCTTCGCAGGCACAGCAAGAGCTATCAACAACACTCCAATGGCGGCGAGGCGTTTCATTACTTCGCGTCTGCTGCAACCTGCATCTTGACGATCTTGTCCGGGTTGCTCACCGGCTCGCCGCGCTTCAGCTTGTCCACATGCTCCATGCCCGATGTGACGCGTCCCCAAACCGTGTACTGGTTGTCAAGGAAGGTCGCATCGCCAAAGCAGATGAAGAACTGGCTGTTGGCCGAGTTCGGATTGCCGGAACGTGCCATCGAGCAGATGCCGCGCACATGCGGCTCCTTGGAAAATTCCGCCTTCAGGTCCGGCTTCTTCGAGCCGCCCATGCCGGTGCCCGTCGGGTCGCCGCCCTGCGCCATGAAGCCTTCGATCACGCGGTGGAACACCACGCCGTCATAAAAGCCTTCCCGCGCCAGTTCCTTGATGCGCGCCACATGGCCCGGTGCCAGCTTTGGCAGAAGCTCAATGACAACCCGGCCCTTGGCCAGGTCCATGTGAAGCGTGTTTTCGGGATCAGCCATTATTGCACCGTAACCTTTACCATCTTGTCGGGAGTTGCAGGCGGCTCGCCGCGCTCAAGGCGGTCAACGCAGAACATGCCTTCATCATCCACCTTGCCCAGCACCGTGTAATTGCCGTCAAGGAATCCGCCATCGGCGAACATGATGAAAAACTGGCTGTTGGCTGAATCCGGATCATTGGACCGTGCCATGCCCACCGTGCCGCGGCCAAAATGCTCTTTCGAAAATTCAGCCTTGATGTCCGGTTCTTCCGAACCGCCCATGCCGGTGCCCGTAGGGTCGCCCGTCTGCGCCATGAAACCGTCAATCACCCGGTGAAAAACAATGCCATTGTAAAATCCCGCCGCCGCAAGCTTGGAAACCTGCGCCACATGGGCTGGCGCCAAGTCCGGCCGCAGCGTAATTGTGAAGCTGCATTTGTCGTTGGTTTCAACGGTGATTTTTTCTGCCGCCAGGGCAGGCGCTGCCATCATCATGGCCGCCATGGCACACATGCCAAGTTTCTTCATTCTCTAGTCTCCGGTTTCAGGGTTAAGGGGAATTGAACGCTGGATAGTGCCAGATATCGCCTGAATTGAGGCCGCGCAAGGCCTCAATTCTTAGCGTGCTTGTCGGCGAAAGCTTGCCCGGCGAGATCCGGGATCATGCACTTCCCCGGAATTTGCCCTGAGCGCCGCGGCCATCGCAGCCTGGGCTTCTTTCGGGATGAACAGGGAAATGTCGCCCCCCATTTGGGCGATCTGCTTGACCAGCGACGAGGCAATCATCCGCGTGGCGGGGGATGCCGCCAGAAACACCGTTTCAATGTCCGGCGCCAGGGCCCCGTTCATCTGCCCCATCTGCACCTCATAGTCGAAATCGCTGGCATCCCGTAAGCCCCGGATAATCAGGCCGGCGTTGGCGCGCCGCGCGGCATCCACGGTCAGATCGGCGAAGGTCACCACGCTGATTTTAACCCCCGTATGCTCGGCAATGGGCTTGGTCACATGCTCCAGCAGTTCAACCCGCTTTTTACATCCAGAAGCGAGTGTTTGCCCGCATGGGTGCCAACCCCCAGCACCAGTTTCTCCACCAGCCGCGCGCTCCGCGCCACGATGTCGAGATGGCCATAGGTGACGGGGTCAAATGAGCCGGGATAAAAACCTGTGCGTGCCATGGCAATACACTATCCGCTTCATGCTGCTGCCGCAACCTGTCAGCAGATGGCAGTAATATATTGGTTATCGCAAGAGGAAGGAAATCGATCATGGCAGACGAAAACCCATCCATCATGTCGCATGTCTCGCTCGGAACCAATAATTTTCCGGCGGCCCGAGAGTTTTATGTGAGGGTGCTGGGCACTTTGGGTTGCCGGATCCTCATGGAGCACGAAGGCGCCACTGCCTTCGGCAAGGCCTACCCGGAATTCTGGATTCAGACGCCGTTTGACGGTAAGGCCGCCTCCTATGGCAACGGCGTTCATGTGGGCTTCCTGGCCCAGTCCAAGGCCGAAGTGAAACGCCTTCTTCAAGGAGGCAATTGCCGCCGGAGCAACGGAAGACGGTAATCCCGGCCACCGTCATGACTATGGCGAACCCTACTATGGTTGTTTCGTGCGCGATCTCGATGGCAACAAGATCGAGGCCGCCTTTTGGGATTTTGAATTGGCGGCAAAGCTCGGAATGACCTGAAAATCACCGTCCGCGAAGCGCCATCCATACGCCACCGGCGGTCAGGCAAATGCCGCTTACAATCTCAATGGCACGAATGCGCGAGCGTGAGAGCCACGTTCCCGCCTTCCCGGCCATCAACGCGTAGCAGGTGTCACCTACCGCAGCGATCACCGCAAAGGTTACACCCAGGAAAAGTGTCTGCTGCATCATATTGCCATCTGTGGAGAGAAACGGTGGGATGAGCGCCCCAAACAGCACCAGCATCTTGGGATTGGACATGATCACCACGAAGCCCTGCAGGAAGAAGCTTCCCTTGGGCCGCGCCCGGTCCACCGCAATGGCCAGATCGCCGTTGGAGCGGAACAGCTTGATGCCCAGCCACACGAGATAGATCGCCCCGGCCCAGCGCAACACGTCAAACCACACGCCCATAAGCTGGATGGCAGCACCGAGTCCAAGTGCTGCAATGGCGAGCCAAATCACCACGCCCGCCTGCGTGCCGGCAACATTCATCAGCCCCGCCCTGCTCCCATAGCGCAGGCTGTTGGCAATGATCACGGTCACCGTAGGGCCCGGAACAAAGGCCAGGGCCATCGCCGCAACACAAAAGGCAAAATAGGATTCGTAGGACATGACCGGGCTCCCTATCTCTTATTGTCATTGCCGGACTTGTTCCGGAACCCATTTTCAGCTGCTCAAAATTCTGCCCATGGGAACCAGAAATGCGGCGAGACTGTCAAGCGGAATTACGCCTCGCCTTCCGCCACCTCATCCTCGCTCAGGCTCTCAACCGACACCACGCTCTCGTCATCGGCCGTATCGATCACGATGACCCCCTGCGTTGAGCGTCCGGCCTTGCGGATGCCGTCAACCGGGCAGCGGATAAGCTGGCCGCCATCGGTCACCAGCATGATCTGGTCGGAATGCTCGACCGGGAAGGAGGCCACCAGCGGGCCCGTTGCGCTCGTTCACCGCCATCGCCACAATGCCTTTGCCGCCGCGATTGGTGATGCGGTATTCAAATGACGACGTGCGCTTGCCATAACCGTTGCTGGAGACCGTGAGGATCACCTGCTCGGCCGCCCCCATCTCCGCATAGCGTTCCTGGCTCAGGCCCGCGTCGACCACTTCTTCCTCGTCGGAAGTCTCGGGCTCTGCACTCCTCGCCCGCCACCGCGCGCGCCATTTTGAGAAAAGCCAGGCGCTCTTCCGCCGTTGCATCCACATGGCGGAGACAGCGCCATCGAAATCACATGATCGCCCCCTTCAAGCTTGATCCCCCGCACGCCGGTCGAATCGCGGCCCTTGAACATGCGCACGTCATTCACCGCGAACCTGATGCATTGCCCCTGCGCCGTGGTCAGCAGCACATCGTCGGCATCTGTGCAGATATCGACGCCGGCGATCATGGTCGCCGGCTTCCAGCTTCATGGCAATCTTGCCGTTGCGGTTGATGTTTTCGAAATCATACAGCTCATTGCGCCGGACATTGCCGGAGCTTGGTGGCGAACATGAGGTGCAGGATCCCCAGCGTCCCCTCATCTTCGGGCAACGGCATGATGGTCGTGATGCGCTCGTCCTGCGACAGCGGCAAAATGTTGATCAAGGCCTTGCCGCGCGCCTGCGGATTGCCGACCGGCAGCCGCCACACCTTCATGCGATAAACCATGCCCAGCCGAAGAGAAGAACAGGATCGGCGTATGGGTGTTGGCAACGAAGAGCTTGGTGACAAAATCTTCCTCGCGCATCTGCATGCCGGCCCGGCCCTTGCCGCCGCGCCGTTGCGCGCGGTAGGCGGAAAGCGGCACGCGCTTCACATAGCCCGCGTGGCTCACCGTCACCACCATGTCTTCGCGCTGGATGAGGTCTTCGTCCTCGACCTCGCCATCATTGTCGATGATCTCGGTGCGCCGCGGTGTGGCGAAATCAGCCTTGATCTGCGGCAGCTCGTCCTTGATGATATTCATCACCCGCGGCGCGGGAACGCAGGATGTCGAGATATTCCGAGATCTCCTTGGCAAGCTTCTCGAGCTCGTCGGCGATTTCCTCGATGCCCAAGCGCCGTCAGGCGCTGCAGACGCAAGATCGAGAATGGCGCGCGCCTGCTCTTCCGAAAGCCGGTAGTTGTCGTCGGCCCCCAGCGTATGGCGCGGGATCGGCGATGAGCGCGATCAGCGGCGCCATGTCCTTGGCCGGCCAGGCCCGGCCATCAAGGCCTCGCGCGCTTCGCCGGCGTCCTTGGAGCGGCGGATCAGCGCGATCACCTCATCGATATTGGCAACCGCAATGGCGAGGCCCACCAAGATATGGGCGCGGTCGCGCGACTTGTTGAGCAGGAACTTGGTGCGCCGGGTGACGACTTCTTCGCGGAAGGCAACGAAGGCCTGGATCAGGTCCTTGAGATTGAGGAGCTCTGGCCGGCCGCCGGTCAGCGCGACATTGTTGACGCCGAAGGTGCTCTGCAATTGCGAGAAGCGGTAAAGCTGGTTGAGCACCACATCGGCCATGGCGTCGCGCTTGATCTCGATCACCACGCGCATGCCCTGCCGCGACGCATTCATCGCGGATGTCGGAGATGCCTTCGATCTTCTTGTCGCGCACCATTTCGGCGATGTGCTCGATCATCAGCGCCTTGTTCACCTGATAGGGAATTTCGGTGACGATCAGCGCTTCGCGCTCCTTGCGGAGTTCTTCCGTATGTGACCCGCCCGCGCATGACGACCGAGCCGCGCCCGGTATGAAACGCCGACTTGATGCCGGCGCGGCCCAAGAATGATGCCGCCCGTCGGAAAATCCGGCCCCGGCATAAGCTCAATCAGGTCATCGATGGAAATCGCCGGATTGTCGATGATGGCGATGCTGGCATCGATCACTTCGCCCAGATTGTGCGGCGCCATGTTGGTGGCCATGCCGACCGCGATGCCGCCCGCGCCATTGACCAGAAGGTTGGGATATTTCGCCGGCAGAACCGACGGTTCGCGGAATTCGTTGGAATAGTTGAACTGGAATTCGACCGTGTCCTTGTCGAGGTCGTCGAGCAACGGCATGGCGGATTTGGCGAGCCGCGACTTCCGTATAGCGGTCGGCCGCCGGCGGATCGCCGTCGACCGAGCCGAAATTGCCCTGCCCGTCGATCAGCGGCAGCCTGAGCGAAAAATCCTGCGCCATGCGCACCAGCGCGTCATAGATCGCCAGATTGCCATGCGGATGATATTTGCCCATGACATCGCCGACGACGCGCGCCGATTTCTTGTAAGGCTTGTCGGGCGTAAAGCCGTTCTCATCCATCGTGTAGAGGATGCGCCGGTGCACCGGCTTCAGGCCGTCGCGCACATCGGGCAAAGCGCGGCTCACGATCACGCTCATCGCGTAATCGAGGTAGCTTTTCTTCATCTCATCTTCGATGGAGATGAGCGTAATTTCACCGGGATTGGCGGGCGGAACCACGCCATTCTTGTCGTCTTTGTCGGTCACGAACAGCCCTTAACTCAAACTTCTGGCCGCTTCAAAACCTTCAAGATTTTAGGACGATTCGAGCGGCTGCCTAGTTTAGTTTGGCAGCGCTCAACCGCAACGAAAAGCAGTTGGAAATCCAGAGAAAAACAGTGCAAAACCGGGCTAGATTTTGCGGAATTTTACGCCGTTGCCGCGGTACCAGCCATCATCGGCGACGACCCGCGAACATGATGCCTTGCCGTTCAGCCAGTTCGACCAGACAATGCACAGCTTACCGCTTTTGACGCTCCAGCGGCCGCTGTCCTCTTGGCCCGTCATCTCGCCGATCATGGTGCCGTTGCCACGCGCCGTAATCTTCACAGTGACTGCGCCGCTGACCACCGCCTGGAAGCTGCCCGGAAAAAGCTTTCCGAGCTCGGCCTGGGACAAGCACAGCCTCATCCGCTCCTGCGCTGAAACCTGAAAAACCCAACACGGTTGCAGCGAGGGCGGAAATCGTAAATTTTTTCATATTGTAACCTTGAATTATAAGTTTCGATTGATGTTGCTTTGCAACTCGGTTGACGGGCCTTAAGCCCGCAAAATGTGAACATAATGTGGCCAGATGCCTATTGCGGCCAACTTGTAACAATTGCCGTTAACATCAGCATCAGAGCAAGAAATGGGCCGGAATTGGGCCTGCCGTCTTAAAACGGCACTTCGTCGTCCAGGTCGCGGGCAAAGCTCTGGGCCTTCCCTGCACCGCCACGAGGCCTGTCCATGGGGCTGGACTGGCCAAACTCATCGCCGCCAGCACCAGCATTCTCGCCGGACCCGCCGCCACGGCCGCCCAGCATGGTCAATTCACCCCGGAAGTTCTGCAGGACCACTTCCGTTGAATATTTCTCGACGCCGTCCTTGTCGGTCCACTTCCGCGTCTGGAGCGCTCCTTCAATGTAGACCGTCGAACCCTTCTTCAGATACTGCTCGGCCACCTTGGCCAGGTTTTCATTGAATATGACCACCCGGTGCCATTCCGTGCGCTCCTTGCGCTCGCCAGTGGCCTTGTCACGCCAATTTTCCGAGGTGGCGAGACTCAGGTTCACAATGGCCTTGCCGTCCTGGGTGTGGCGCACTTCGGGGTCTTTTCCCAAATTGCCCACCAGAATAACCTTGTTAACCGAACCTGCCATGTAAATTCTCCCTGTTTGGGTGCACCCTAGTCCAGCGCAACGAGGCTTTCACCCGCTGGCTGGATTTATCCACACCGTATATATGTTCTATTTTCGTTCCAAACAAGGCAAAAAACAACCCCGGCGAGACCGGGGCTGTAATTAAATCTGTGGTTAAGCGCGGCCAAACAGGCGCGCGATCCGTCCTGCACTCTTAGTTTCATTGATCTTCGCATCCGCGAGATAGCCAGCAACGTCCTTGTTCTGCATCATGGCAGTGCTGTAAACATTTGAATATGCGCCAAAAACCCAGTTCATCATCATCTCCTCAAGTCAAAATCTCTATAATCCCAATATGAGCTTTTCGCACTCGCAGCACAAACGGTATAAAGCTACGCGACTATCAGGAAAAGTCACACGTTATATTTACCATTAACGCGCTTCAGCCGCTGCGCCTGCTCAACCATCAAGCTGCCAGGTCTGTGATGAAACGGGCGCTGCCCCATGGCCGTGTTGTAGACGTTGGAATAGGCTTCAAATAACCAGTTCATTTTCATCTCCCATGAATTGGCGGGCCATCTGAATATCGGCTCTTGTCCAGCAAGCCACAAACGGCAATAAACAACCAATCCCAATAGAAAATGTTACAGGTCTCCCGTGGCGCGCCAACTCCCATCACTCAACGCTCTCAAGGCTTTTGAAGCGGCCGCGCGGCATGTGAGTTTCACCGAGGCCGCAATCGAGCTTTTCGTCACCCATGCCGCCATCAGCCGCCATATCCGCGAGCTGGAGGAATATCTCGGCACCCAGCTCTTCCTGCGCACCGGACGTGGCGTTGCTCTCACCGAGGCAGGCAAGCGCTTTGGCGAGCAATTGACGCCCCTCTTTGATGCCCTGTCCAATGCCTCGCGCGAAGCTGCCGCCGTTGGCGCCGCCCGCCCCCTCAATGTCTCGGTTGAACCCGCCATCGCGTCGCGCTGGCTGGTGCCGCGCCTCGGCCATTTCAAGGAGCTGCATCCCGATATTGAACTCAACATCGATCCCACCACCCGCCTGGTGGATTTCCGCATCGACGAGGTTGAACTCGGCATTCGCTATGGCCGCGGGCAATTGGGAAGATGTGGAAATGACCAAGCTGTCATCCAACGTCGTGATCTTTCCCGTCTGCGCGCCCGCCCTCATCGCCGGTGTGCAGAACCTTAAGCCCGAGGATCTAAAGAACTACAATCTGCTTCACGAGCAGCGCAAGCAGTGGTGGGCCGACTGGCTCACCGCCAACGGCATCGAAGGCGTCACCGATTGGAAAGGCACCGTGTTCCAAAATCATCTGGCCATCGAAGCCGCCAAATCCGGGCAAGGCTTTGCCCTTGGTGATCAAATTCTGTGCACTGACTCGATCCTTGAAGGCTGGCTCGCCCGCCCCTTTGCCCTTGAAATGAAAGACCATGGCAACTATTGGATTGTCCGCGCCAAGGGTTCGAAGGAAACCGCAACGGCGCGCTCCTTCCGCGAATGGCTGACAAGTGAAATGGCTGAGACCAACAAGAAATATGCCGCATTGAAGGCTTTATCAAAACCCGCCAAACAGGCAATAGCACCCGCTGGACTGTTTTATCCCCAGTCGAATCATTAAGTGCTAAGCTCTTTCTCTCAAGCAAGGAACTCTAACTCTGATGGCCCGAAAACTATACGACTGCATGAAATGTCCGGGCTATTGCTGCTCCTATCCCGTCATTGAAGTGAAGGACCGCGATGCCGAGCGCATCGCCAAGCATTTCGACATGCCGCTCGCCAAGGCCGAGAAGAAATTCTTCAAGAAGGCCCACGGCTACAAGCGCATCATGCGCCGGAAGAAGGACGAGATTTACGGCAAGATCTGCCAGTTCTTTGACACCAAGGAACGCCGTTGCACAATTTATCATGCCAGGCCCTCCACCTGCCGCGTATTTCCCGGTGAAGGCCATTGCGGCTATTATGATTTCCTGAAATTCGAGCGCGACGGCCAAAAAGATGAAACTTACGTCTCGATCACCAACCATTCGGGAAATTAGAAGGCGTTCATGACGTCACACATCAACTACCTCATTTTGTCAGACCTGACACCAGCCGAACGCGCCACCCTTCTCAGACGCACCGAAAGCGATTTGTGGCCTTTCCTCGACAAGGTGAAACCCATCATCGAAACCGTGCGGATGAAAGGTGACAAGGCCCTGTCGCGCTTTGCCGAGCAATTTGACGGGGCCCTCGTCGACGCAAACGCCATTGCTGCAACCCCGGAAGATTTTGACCGCGCCCACAGCGAACTGGAAGCAGACGTCAGGGAAGCCATCGCTTTCGCCGCTGCCAACATCCGCAAGTTCCATGAACTGCAAAAACCGGAAGCCTCGTGGACCGCCGAAATCCGCCCCGGTCTTCACGCCGGTGACCGCACGACGCCGATCGCCTCCGTCGCCTGCTACATTCCGCGCGGCAAGGGCGCCTTCCCCTCCACTGTCTTGATGACCTGTATTCCAGCCAGCGTTGCCGGCGTTGACGACATCTGCATTGTAACGCCGCCCGGCCCCGATGGAAAAATCGACGCTGCAACACTCGTGGCCGCCCGCGCCGCCGGCGTAAGCAAAGTTTATAAGGTCGGCGGCGCCCAGGCCATCGCCGCCGTTGCCTACGGCACCAAAACCATTTCCCGATACATGAAAGTCGTCGGCCCAGGTTCACCCTGGGTCGTGGCCGCCAAGCGCCTGCTCGCTGACCTCATCGACACCGGCACGCCGGCAGGCCCGAGCGAAGCCATCATTTTCGCCGATGAAACCTCCGATGGCCGCCTCGCCGCCCTCGACCTGCTCATTGAGGCCGAACACGGTGATGACAGCTCCGCCTTCATTGTTACCACGAGCAAAGAGGTGGCCGACGCAGCACTTGCCGCCATTCCAACCTATTGGCACAGGATGAGCGCTCAGCGCGTGAATTTCACCAAGGCCGTGCTTGCCTCAAGCCGTGGCGGTATTCTTCTCGCGAAGGATACCAATGAAGCCATGGCCTTCATCAATGATTACGCGCCCGAGCATTTGCAAATCCTCTCAAAGGAACCACGCAAATATCTGCCGATGGTAAAAAACGCCGGAGAAATTTTGCTCGGCGAACACACCCCCTCAACTCTTGGCAACTTCGTCTTCGGCCCAAGCCACGTCCTGCCCACCGGCGGCTGGGCTAAAACCTTCTCGGCCCTCAGCGTCCATGATTTCATGAAGCGCACTTCCGTGGTGGAAGTCACGGCGCAAGCCTATCCTGAACTGGCAAAGCAGGCTGGCATCATTGCCAAATACGAAGGCTTCGACGCTCATGCCAACGCCGTATCCGATTTGCGGAAGAAGCTGTTGGGGAATTAGAGAGAGAGACGAAGGGCCCTCATCCGGCCTTCGGCCACCTTCTCCCATTCTTCGAACGGGAGAAGGCAAAACCTTTAGAGATTATCGCCTTCTCCCGTGCCCCTTTGCATGGGAGAAGGTGCCCAATGGGCGGATGAGGGCCTATTTCAGCCATCGCTTCCATCAAAAAATAAACTACCTTAGCTTATCAAATGTGACATTGCCGTAAGTACAAAACAATCAGCCCCGCTGCGACTTATGATTGCGCCAGCGGGGCCCTCGATTCTTCGAGTATGTGACTTGATGGATTCCGGCTTACACCGGATCATAGGCGAGGCTGGGATGCATATATAACAATCTTACCTCGCATGAGTTTGGAATATGTGGACGGCAAACCAGTCAAGCGTCGATATATGCTGCAGCGCGCTAGCCGGAATGTGATCGCGAGACCTGCCGCGATCCGAGGTGGTGGCCAGGTGGCGTCATGCTCCCTCCGATTGCTGTTTCAGTTTCTTCGCCTGCTCCGAGGAGTTTGGCGATGCTTTTTATTTTGGACCGACCCAGCGCAAAGTCAAGTAAACTATGCATGAAAAATACACTTCGCAATCGCCTCAACCCCTGTCGTTTCGGGCCATGACAGGAAAACCTTTACCGATCAATCTCGTACCATGAACACAGCAACCGACAGCATTCACCTCACTGACCACGCCAGCAACAGGCGCCGCGGCATTCTTCTCGTCGCGGGTTCGGCCATTGTCTGGAGCTTTGGCGGCGCCATTGCCCGCTTCCTCGCTGTCGATGACAGTTGGACCATGGTTTTCTGGCGCTCCCTTTTCGCCGCCCTCTTCCTTTTGGTTTTCATGCTGTGGCGCGATGGCCCGCGCGGCACCGTCGCCCTGTTCAAGGGCATGGGGCGCGCAGGCCTCGGCGTCGCCCTGTGTTTTGCCATTGCCTCCACTTCCTTCGTGGTGGCGCTCGCCTACACCACGGTAGCCAACATCCTGCTCATGCAGGCCGGCGTTCCCCTGATCGCAGCCCTTCTCACCTGGACCCTGTTTCGCGAAAGGACTTCGGCCACAACCTGGGCTGCCATCGCCGCGGTGATTGTGGGCGTTGCCATCATGGTTTCGGAATCCTTCACCGGAAAAGTTTCACCGATTGGCGATGGCTTGGCCCTGCTGATTTCCGTGTTGTTTGCCATCGCCACTGTGATCACCAGGCGTCATGCCCACGTGCGCATGGCCCCTGCCGTTTGCCTCGCAACCACAATGGCCGCCTGCTTCTCCAGCTTTCTCGCCGGCCACTATCTCGTGAGCGCCGTGGATTTCGGCTGGCTCATTGCCTTTGGCGCAGTCAATCTCGGCCTCGGCCTTGCCATGTTCACAACCGGCGTGAGGCTTATCCCCGCCGCCCTTGCAGCCCTTGTCGGAACTCTTGAGCCGGTCCTCGGGCCCCTCTGGGTCTGGCTGGTCCACAATGAAATCCCGTCCGAAAGAACCCTGCTCGGCGGCACTGTTGTCTTCGCCGCATTGATCATTCATTTGCTCATTGACTGGCAGCGGCAGTCTCGCGCGCAAAGCCGGTAATCTCCCGCAGGAAAATCTCCGCGAATTTTTCTTGCTTGGCCGACCCCACGCCATGCACCTCGCCGAAATCCCATTTGGTGAGCGGTACGCGCGCCGCCATGTCGATGAGTGTGCGGTCCGAAAAAATGACATAGGCCGGAACCCGCGCCTGCCTGGCAAGCTGCATGCGCAAGGCTTTCAGGCGCACCAGCAACGCCCCGGCGCGCGGATCGGCTTCACTGATCTTCGCCATGGCTTCAGCCCGCGCCGCTTTTTTCGTCCCACGCTGCTCAACCTTGCGATAGCGGAATTCTCCACCGCCATTCATCAGGGCGCGGCCCTTGGGCGCAAGCGACAGCCCGCCATAGCCGCCAACATCATGAACGAGGAAACCAGCCCCCACCAATTGCCGGATAATTCCCTGCCATTCCGTGCGCGGTCGGTCCTTGCCAAGTCCGAACACTGGCAGCTCCGTATGCTTCAGCCTCACGGCGTTGTCGTTGGCCTTGGCCATCAGCACATCAACGATATGCATGGCGCCAAAGCGTTCACCCGTAGCCCGCACCGTTTCAAAAATTTTCCTGGCTTCAGCGCTGCCGTCAATCATTTCGCCGGGACTCAAACACACATCGCAATTGCCGCAAGGCTCCGCCGCCTCGCCGAAATAGCCCAGCAGCGAAACCCGCCGGCAGCTCGGCGCTTCGCAATAGGCCACCAGCGCATCCAGCCTGCGGTTCTCCCGGCGCTTGTGCTCCTCGCTCGCCTCGCCCTGCTCGATAAATTGCCGGCGCAGGCGGATGTCGCCAAGGCCAAACACCATATGGGCAACCGCCGCCTCGCCATCGCGCCCGGCCCGGCCAATCTCCTGGTAATAGGCATCAAGCGACGATGGCAAATCCGCATGAAACACAAAGCGCACATCGGGCTTGTCGATCCCCATGCCAAAGGCAATCGTGGCGCAAACAATCACGCCCTTCTCCGTCATGAACAAATCCTGCGCGTCTGCCCGCTGCGCCGGCGTCAGCCCCGCATGATAGGCCACGGCGCGATGCTTCTTCTCGACCAGAAATGCGGCAATTTCCTCCGTACTCTTGCGCGACAGTGCATAAACAATCCCGCTCTCGCCCGCATGGGTCTCAAGAAAGCGCAAGAGCTGCTGCCGGACATTGTCCTTGTTCTGCACCGTGAGCTTGATGTTTGGCCGGTCAAACCCCGCAACAAAAACCTCCGCCTTCCCGCCAAACAGCTTCTTCACAATATCGCGGCGCGCCGCCTCGTCCGCCGTCGCCGTAAATGCCCCAATCGGCGCAGCCGGAAACGCTTCCCGCAAGCCGTGCAGCGCTTCGTATTCCGGCCTGAAGGAAGCCCCCCAGTGTGAAATGCAGTGCGCCTCGTCAACCGCAATCAGCTTCACATCCAGCTTCTGCAGAGCCGCAATCATCCGCTCCGTCATCAGGCGCTCCGGCGCCAGATACAAAATCCGCACCAGCCCCGCTGCCACCCGTTGCCAGATATCGACATTCACCTCGCGCGAAGCTGCCGAATTGATCGTCTCCGCCGCAACACCCGCCAGTTTGAGTGCCGCAACCTGGTCCTGCATCAGCGCCACCAGCGGTGAAACCACAATCGTTAGCCCCTGCTTCACCAGCGCCGGCACCTGATAGCACAACGACTTTCCGGAACCCGTGGGCATTACCGCCAGAACATGCCGCCCGCCGATCAGATGATCTACAATCGCTTCCTGTCCCGGCCTGAATCCGTCGAAACCAAATACCTCGCGCAAAACCTTTGCTTTCGCCGTCATCGCCCCCACCTAACCTTGCTGTGGATATCTGTTGTTCTGCTGACATCTGCTGACTGCTATATCCCTAGAATGATCCATATTGCATATGTTCCCGTTTTGATCTAGTCAGGTTTCATGTCAGGCCACAAGCGCGTTATTTCGGTTCAGGGTGCCAGAGAGCACAATCTGAAGAATATCTCGTTGGAAATTCCACGGGACAAACTCATTGTATTCACTGGCCTTTCCGGCTCGGGTAAATCCTCCCTGGCCTTTGACACGATCTATGCCGAAGGCCAGCGCCGCTATGTCGAGTCGCTCTCGGCCTATGCCCGCCAGTTCCTCGAAATGATGCAGAAGCCGGACGTGGACCAGATCGATGGTCTCTCACCCGCCATTTCCATCGAGCAGAAAACCACCAGCCGCAATCCCCGCTCCACCGTAGGCACTGTCACCGAAATTTATGACTATATGCGCCTGCTCTTTGCCCGCATCGGCATTGCCTATTCGCCCACCACGGGCCTTCCCATCGAAAGCCAGACCGTCACCATGATGGTGGACAAGGTCCTGAGTCTTCCCGAAGGCGAGCGGCTTTACATTCTCGCCCCCATCGTGCGTGGCCGCAAAGGCGAATACCGCAAGGAATTTGCCGAGCTCCAGAAGAAGGGCTTCCAGCGCGTCAAGGTCGATGGCCACTTCTATGAGATTGACAGCGTCCCGGCGCTCGACAAGAAATTCAAGCACGATATTGATGTGGTGGTGGATCGCCTCGTGGTCCGCCCCGATCTCGGCACCCGCCTTGCCGATACTTTCGAAACCGCCCTGAAGCTCAGCGATGGCCTGGCTGTTGCTGAATTCACCGACAAGCCGCTTCCCGCCTCGCAAACTTCGGAAGACAGCTCAAACAAATCCAAGAACGATACGCATGAGCGCATCATCTTCTCGGAAAAATTCGCCTGCCCCGTGTCGGGCTTCACCATTGAGGAAATCGAGCCGCGCCTCTTTTCCTTCAACAATCCCTTCGGCGCCTGCCCCACCTGTGATGGCCTCGGCACCGAACTGAAATTCGAGCCGGACCTTGTAGTGCCCGATACCTCCCTGTCTTTGCGAGATGGCGCAATCGCCCCTTGGTCAAAGGCCGGAGCAACCTCGCCCTACTACGCCCAAACGCTTGAGGCTCTTGCCAAGCACTACAAAGCCTCCATGACCACGCCGTGGAAAGATCTTTCCAAAAAGGTGCAGGATGCCATTCTCAATGGCACCGGCGAGGATGAAATCACCATCACTTATGATGATGGCCTGCGCTCCTACAAAACCAGGAAACCCTTCGAAGGCGTGATCGGCAACATCGAGCGGCGCTGGCGCGAAACCGATAGCGCCTGGATGCGCGAAGAACTCGCCCGTTACCAGTCCGATCAGCCTTGCCGCGCCTGCAATGGCAACCGCCTGAAGCCCCAGGCCCTGGCCGTGAAGATCGACAAGCTCCATATCAGCGAAGTGGCCAACTTTTCCATTCTGGCCGCCAACACCTGGTTCACCGACCTCGAACCCAAGCTCACAGCCAAGCAGCGCGAAATCGCCGCCCGCATTCTGAAGGAAATCAAGGCCCGCCTGAAATTCCTGGTGGATGTGGGCCTCGAATATCTTAATCTGTCCCGCGTTTCAGGCTCGCTCTCCGGCGGTGAAAGCCAGCGCATCAGGCTCGCCTCGCAAATCGGTTCGGGCCTCACCGGCGTTCTCTATGTGCTTGATGAACCCTCCATCGGCCTGCACCAGCGCGACAATGCCCGCCTCCTCGAAACCCTCATTCACCTGCGTGACATCGGCAATACGGTGATCGTCGTTGAGCATGATGAGGACGCCATCAAGATGGCTGACTTCGTCGTCGATATCGGCCCCGGCGCCGGCGTCAACGGCGGCCACATCGTGGCCCAGGGAACCCCCGATCAGGTGATGGCCAATCCCGCCTCGCTCACCGGGCAATATCTCGTTGGCCTCCAGCAGGTGCCCATTCCCAATCATCGCCGCAAATGGGAGAAGAACCGTTCCATCCATATCAAGGGCGCCCGTGCCAACAACCTCAAGAATGTCTCAGCCGAAATCCCGCTTGGCGTGTTCACCTGTGTGACCGGTGTTTCCGGCGGCGGCAAATCCACCCTGCTCATCGACACGGTTTACCGGGCGCTGGCCCGCAAGCTCATGGGCACCCGCGAGCCCCCCTCCGAGCACGACCGCATCGATGGCATGGAACACCTCGACAAGATCATCGACATTGACCAGTCGCCAATCGGCCGCACCCCGCGCTCAAACCCCGCGACTTATACCGGGGCCTTCACGCCGATCCGCGATTGGTTCGCAGGGCTCCCCGAAGCCAAGACCCGCGGCTATGAGCCCGGCCGCTTTTCCTTCAACGTCAAGGGCGGCCGCTGCGAAACCTGCCAGGGCGACGGCGTCATCAAGATCGAGATGCACTTCCTGCCCGACGTCTATGTCACCTGTGACGCCTGCCACGGCAAGCGCTACAACCGCGAAACCCTCGACATCAAGTTCAAGGACAAGTCCATCGCCGATGTCCTGGACATGACCGTCGCCGAAGCCGCCGAATTCTTCCGCGCCGTGCCATCCGTGCGTGACAAGATGGATACGCTGGAGCGCGTCGGCCTCAGCTACATCAAGGTCGGCCAGCAGGCCACCACGCTGTCAGGCGGCGAAGCCCAGCGGGTGAAACTCGCCAAGGAGCTGTCCAAGCGCGCCACCGGCCGCACCCTTTATCTCCTCGACGAACCGACAACCGGCCTGCACTTCCACGACGTCAAGAAACTCCTCGAGGTGCTGCACGAGCTGGTCAACCAGGGCAACACCGTCGTTGTCATCGAACACAATCTCGAAGTCATCAAAACCGCCGACTGGATCATCGATATGGGCCCCGAAGGCGGTGACGCCGGCGGTGAAATCGTGGCGGTGGGAACCCCGGAAGACGTCGCCCGCGAAAAACGCAGCTATACCGGCCACTACCTGAAGGAAATCCTCAAGCGCCGCGCCCCCAGCATCGAGGCGGCGGAGTAACTCTTCGTTCAATTGCTCTCATGGTGAGAAAGCAGTTCCCAAGATCACTATTCGCATGTGTTTTACCATGGCGTTCAACTGAACAGCCGATTGGATTTCAGCGATGCCCCCTGTCTGAAGGGGCCTTGCGCTCACAAGCGGGAACAATTTTGGAGAATGGCCGTTTATAGCCGAATGACCGTACGCTGTCAAGGACTAAATTCCTCTATCGGAAGTCAATGGTTACGGCCATGTGCGTGGTTACAAACTCCATACTGGCTCACGATCTTTTGCACTCGATAAACTATCATTCCTCTTGTTACAGATAAAACTTCCGCTATGAGTCTCTTACGAATCAACAAATGGAGACCACCCCTGAAATGTTAAACGGAATTATCCCAGCCTCCTGGTCCGGTCCACTTCATGCCGTTCTTCGAATCATGACCGGCCTGCTCCTGCTCGAACATGGCACCTCCAAATACTTTAATTTCCCGCCCACCGAATATTTCGCCAATGGCGTCGAGGTCTTCTCCCTCATGGGCCTCGCAGGCGCCCTCGAAATCATCGGCGGCATTCTCATCATCCTCGGCCTCTTTACCCGCATCACCGCCTTCGTGCTGGCGGGCTTCTCGGCCGCCGCATACTTCATGGGCCATGCTCCGCAAAGTTTCTTCCCGATGATAAACGGTGGCGATGCGGCCATCCTCTTCTGCTTCATCTTCCTGTATTTCTCCGCCGCCGGCGCCGGCCCCTGGAGCCTGGACGCAATCCGTAAATAATCCTCCCTGCAAATAAAGAAGGCCGGACTTCATCCGGCCATTTTTATTCCCGCACTTTCCGCAGCTTCGCCCAGTAATCCAACCGCTTCTTCACTTCGCGTTCAAAACCGCGCTCCGGCGGATTGTAATATTGCTCGCGGCCCATCCCGGCCGGAAAATAATTCTGCCCGGAAAATGCTTCAGGCTCATCATGGTCATAGCGGTAGCCCGCGCCATATTCCTGCTCCTTCATCATCTTGGTGGGAGCATTCAGGATGATCTTGGGCGGCGCTAAAGATCCGGTTTCCTTGGCCCGCTTCATCGCTGCCCCGAATGCCGTGTAGGAGGCATTGGATTTCGGCGCGGTCGCAATATAGATCGTGGCCTGCGCCAGCGCCAATTCCCCTTCGGGGCTCCCGAGAAAATCATAGGTGTCCTTGGCGGCCAAGGCCTGGTGAAGCGCATCCGGATCCGCCAGTCCCACGTCTTCAATAGCCATGCGCACCAGCCGCCGCGCCAGGAACAGCGGATCCTCGCCCGCCGTCAGCATGCGCGCCAGATAATAAAGCGCCGCATCGGGATCAGAGCCGCGCACCGACTTATGCAAGGCGGAGATCAGGTTGTAATGCCCATCCGCCGCCTTGTCGTAAAGCGGCATGCGCTTTTGCACCGTCTTGGCCAGAGCCTCGGACGTGAGCGGCAATCCCCCTTCCGGAACACTGGAGAAAATTTCCTCGACCAAATTGAGAATGTAGCGGCCGTCCCCATCGGCCATGGCAATCAACGCGGCCAGAGCCTGTGCATCAACTGGCAACGGACGCTTCTCGAACAATTCAGCCCGGGTCACAAGTGCGGTCATGGCGTCGGCATCGAGCCGGTTCAACACCAGCACCTGCGTCCGCGAAAGCAACGCGCCATTCAGTTCGAACGAAGGATTTTCTGTTGTCGCTCCCACGAGGGTAATCGTGCCGTCTTCCACATAGGGCAAAAACGAATCCTGCTGCGATTTATTGAAGCGGTGGATTTCATCCACGAATAGCAATGTCCCCCGCCCCTGCTCCCGCCGGATGCGCGCCTGCTCAAAGGCCTTCTTCAAATCCGCAACGCCGGAAAAAATCGCCGACATCTGTTCAAAGGCAAGTCCCGTCTCGCCCGCTAGCAATCGTGCAATTGTTGTCTTGCCCGTCCCCGGCGGCCCCCACAAAACGATGGAGGGAATGCGCCCTGAAGCCAGCATGCGGCTGAGAATGCCGTCCTCTCCCGTCAGGTGCTCCTGTCCCACCACATCGCCCAGCTTCTGTGGCCTCAGGCGGTCAGCCAATGGCCGTGGCGCATCCCTGCCAAAGCCGGCGGCTTCGAAAAGCGTGCTCATCAGCGCAGCGTCATCTGCAATTTGCGCCCGCCACGGTTGATCTGGAATTCCCAATAATTTTCGTCGACGGCAACGGCCCTTTGCAAGTCATCGACGCTGGCAATGGAAACCCCATTCACTTCCAGCAGAATATCGCCCTTGCGGAAAAACCGCTTCGCCGGTCCGCCCTGAATTTCAAGTGCAATCACACCACTGAGGCTTGACGGCACGCCAAGTTCTTCCGCCACAGCCGGCGATAGATTGGCAACCACCATGCCGTGCAACGGATTTTTGCCTTCCATGAGGGTCTCGGCGCGATCGGTTGTTTCCGGCGCCGCCACAAGCCTGACGCTTGCCTCACGCTGCTTGCCATTCCGCTGGAACTCAATGATCGAGTCCTGCCCGACCTTAGATGTTGCCACCCGGTAGTTGAACTCCTTGGCATTTTCAATGGGGTGCCCATCAAGAGCCAATATGACATCGCCCTGCTGCAGCCCGGCCGTCACGAGCGGGCTCTCCGGATGCAGGTTGGCTACAAGGGCCCCTTCCGGCCGCGCAAAGCCGAGGGACTCGGCAATGTCGGCGGTCACATCCTGCAGGCTTGCCCCGCTCCACGGCCGCTGAATCTTGCTGCCGCTTTCCGCTGACTGCACCACGGTTTTCACCATATTGGAGGGAATGGAAAATCCAATGCCGATGGAGCCGCCCGAGCGCGAAAAGATTGCCGTGTTGATGCCCACCAGCTCGCCCGCCATGTTCACCAGGGCGCCCCCGGAGTTTCCGGGATTGATTGCCGCATCGGTCTGGATGAAAAACTGGTAATCGCTGATGCCCACTTGCGTCCGCGCCAGGGCCGACACGATACCGCTCGTCACCGTTTGCCCAACGCCAAAGGGATTGCCAATCGCCAGCACCAGATCGCCCACCTCCAGGTTATCGGAGTCGCCAAACGGCAGAGCTGCCAATTCTTCTTCACCCACATCAATCTTGAGAATGGCAAGGTCGCTGCGTTCATCGGCGAGCAGCAGCTTCGCCGCAAACTCGCGCTTGTCGGCCAGAACTACACGGATGTCCGTGCCCCCTCGGATCACGTGGTTGTTGGTCACGATCAAACCGGCCGCATCGACGATTACCCCGGAACCGAGCGAATTCTCAGCCCGTTGGCGCGGCCGCCTGAAATTTCCCCTATCGCCAAAGAACTGGCGGAAGAAGGGATCGTTGAACAGCCCCTGCTGGGAATCCTGTGTGGCCAGGGTCTTTGAATAAACATTCACAACGGCGGGCGCGGTCGTCTTCACTATTGGGGCA
Source organism: uncultured Alphaproteobacteria bacterium (assembly GCA_963810045.1). Taxonomy (GTDB): domain Bacteria; phylum Pseudomonadota; class Alphaproteobacteria; order Rhizobiales; family Aestuariivirgaceae; genus Aestuariivirga. Next base: position 93,418 of record CAWELV010000028.1, read on the forward strand.
AAGGAAAGCTGCATCTGCCCCACGGATTTGGGCACCGATGTTTCCGCCAGCGCCGACATGCCAGACAAGGCGACACAGGTAAAAACCAAAGCGATTAACCGCCGCATTTCAGCTCCAAATTCTCCAGACTATTCTATCAAGTCGCCTGCTTTGGCGATATGATGGCGTCACAGGATTATAGCACAAATCGTCGAAACACACCTTTTTTGCAAAGCGCCCGGACATGCTTAAAGCCACGACAAATATGACCTTCGAATCCGCCGCCTCCGCCTCCCTGGCTTTGCAGCCCGATGCCCCCCTGTTTTGTTTCAGCGGCCCGCAATTGCACGAACGCGCTCAGGTTTTTCTTAATGGTTTCCCCGGCGAGGTGACCTTCGCGGTCAAGGCCAATTCGTCGTCCCAGGTAATCAAAGGCCTGGCCGATGCCGGCATAAAAGCCTGGGACGTGGCCTCGGTCCATGAGATGGCGATGGTCAGTAAGATCGTTCCCAAGGCCCGCTTCCACTACCACAATCCGGTCAAGTCGCGCCGCGAAATCACTGATGCCTACAAGATCCACAAATGTCGGCGCTATGTCGTGGACTGCCGGGAGGAACTTGCAAAAATTGCCGATAGCATAGGCCCCGCAAAAGATATTGAAATCGCCGTGCGCCTCGTTCTGCCCCGCGACCGCGCCTCGTCGGTCCATGATTTTTCCACCAAGTTTGGCGCGCCCGACCATATCTGCGTGGAGCTTTTGAAACGGGTCGTGGCCCTGGGCTACTCGCCCCTTCTCACCTTTCACCCCGGCTCGCAGTCCACTGAGCCAAAAACCTATGTGCGCCACATTGAGGCCGCCGCACGCATCGCCCGCACGGCAAATGTGGCGATAACGAAACTCAATGTCGGCGGCGGCTTTCCCGCCAACTATATGCTGAGCCCGGCGCCGGAGCCCCAGGTGTTTTTCAAGGCCATTGAGAAAGCCGTCCTTAAAGCCTTTGGAAAGGACAACAGGCCCGCACTGGAATGTGAACCGGGCCGCGGACTGGTGGCAACCTGCATGTCTCTGCTCACCCGCGTGAAGCTCGTCTGCACCGATGGTGACGATATTTTCATCAATGACGGGGTCTATGGCGGCCTCATGGAATACATGCAGGTGCCTGACTTGGAACCGCCCTTCCGCGTAATCCGGGATGGCAAGGTGATTGAGGGCTCCACCAAGTCGTGGAAGGTATTTGGCCCCACCTGCGACCCGCTCGACGTATTGCCCCACCGGCTCGATCTCCTCGCCGAACTGCGCGAAGACGACTACATCGAATTCGGTTCGCTTGGTGCCTATGGCCTTGCCACCATGACGAATTTCAACGGCTATGGCGGCAACGCCATCGTGAACGTCGACCGGGCCTTTGCACTTTAGCTGCACCGCGCCCGAACATCACAGCCATGCGGGCGGCGATCTTGCCGCATTCAGCCGCCTATTCTAAGCACGCAGCATGCATTTTTCACCCAATTTGCGCGGCATTGCCTGCATGATCCTGGCAAGCGGCTCTTTTGTAGCTAACGACAGTTTCATGAAGCTCGTGCTGGCCGACACGCCGCCCCTGCAAGTGCTCCTGATGCGAGGCATGGCCGCTACTCTCTGGTGCCTGCCCCTGGTTTTCACAATGGGTTATGGCCGCGATATTCCCCACGTTCTCAATCCCTGGGTGCTTCTGCGCGCGGCCTGCGAAATCCTCGCCGTCGTCAGCTTTATACTGGCGCTCAAACATATGCCCATCGGCGATATTACAGCCATCTTCCAGACGGCCCCGCTGCTGGTGGTGGTTGGCGTTTCGCTGATCTGGGGAGAACGGATTGGCGGCCCGCGCCTGGTGCTGATTGCTCTTGCCATCACCGGCGCATTGCTGATCGCCCAGCCGGGTAGTTCCACCGCTTCGCCCTATGCGGCGTTTGGCATGCTCACGGCTGTTGGTTCCGCCTTGCGCGATATCGTGGGAAAAAAAGTGCCCCATGACATTCCAGGCCTCGTGGTTGCCTTGGCTACTATTATCGCCGTCATGGCAGTCGCAGGGCTTATCACCGCGTTTTTTGAGACCTGGGTCCCTCCCAGCCGCGCCAACATCCTGATGATGCTGGCGGCGGGATTGTTTCTGGTGGGCGGCCACACCTTCGTGTTTCTTGCCTTCCGCTTTGCCAGGGCGGCAGCGGTTGCCCCCTTCTACTACACCTTCACCCTGTGGGCCGTGCTCTCCGGCCTGATAGTCTTTGGCGATGTTCCGAATTGGCTCTCAATTCTGGGAATGCTGCTCATTCTCGCCAGCGGCCTTGCCAGCGTGGCCATGGATCAGCGCCGGTTAAAACAGTAGGGGTGGCTCCTATTGGGTAATTCCCAAGGCCTTCATAATCGGCAGCCTCTTGCCATGAAAATCGACAGCCATGTCGACCAAGGCGGAAAGGTTTTCCTCTTTCGTTTCAACAGTCTTGCCAGCCTTGATGAGCCGCTGGCCCTGTGCGTCCAATGAACTCCACGCATCGGCCGCCCATTCGGCGGGAGTTTTCCTGTCGTTCTTGATGGATTTCAGAAACAATTGTTGAAAACGCGTGACACCCACGGCTCCGCCGATAACCGGGCTGGCAAGAAACATCGTGTCGGATGAATATTCGGCATTGCCAATCAAGGAAGCGTTCAGAGCATTACTGGTCGGCTGGGCCAGCTTGAACTGCGTTGCGACTTTGTGTGGGGCACACGTGCCCTGAACCGATCAACAGCGCCAGCACCTGCATTATCTGCGCGTGGTTCTGCTTTGGCGGTCCTGCCAGCAGTTCGGCCCCGGTCTTGGGCGCAAAACCGTCGCGCGCGAGAAGTTCCAGGACCGGCAAGAAGGCCTCTTCTTGAAGCTTCGTTTCACCCAATACTCCGTTGATGCTGAGCGGCACGTCGGCAACCGGCGTCATGAGGACAAACGAATGTTCTTTCACACGCGCGGCCTGCTCATGCGGCGGCATCGGCCTTGCCCCTTTCACCCAGATATCCTTCCGGAACTGTTGGTTGACCATGTAGTCGCGCACCGACTCCTTGAGGATGGGATGCTTGATGTCATTCAGCAGTTTTTGCTGGTCGGCGGTGAAATTCATGCCATCATGATGTTCAATGAAATTGGCCGACGCAGCAAAGGAAAGCTTGGCCTCCGACAGGTATTCCGCCACATCGGAAAATGGCATGGGAAGCCAGTCAGTGTTGAAATACTCATGCGCCACGTAATTGCGGTCCTGCTTCTTGATTTTCGCCAGCCGGTCGGCCACCGCCGGGTTGGCTTTGAAATAGCCGGCTTTCGAATCCACGACGCTTTGTGCAAACGCAAGGGCCCCATCGACTTCGGAAAGGACGCCCAGAGCCTCGCTCGAAGCCAGATCCGCGTGCAGGTTCATGAGATGGCGCAAGGGCATAGCCGCCGACCATCCCGGCGTCGAATTGTAAGAGATGTACAATATGCCGCCGATGGCCAGGTGCTGGCGCGCGATCCTTACAATGATCCGGCGATTGGCATCGGAAACCCATGACCAGATGCCGTGCAAAACAATAATGTCAAAAACTGGAAGGTCATCGCGCGCTGCCAATTCCTCAAAGGAGGAATCCAGCACGCGGATGCCTGCGCCCGAAGCCGCCGCCAAATCCATGGCATTGGCGGCTTGCGCAGGATTGAAGTCCGTGCCCCAGTACTCGCCTGGCACAGTTGCGGCATGGACGTTGAGTGACACTCCCTGCCCATAGCCCAGTTCCAGGTAGCGCAACGGCCTGCCCACGCGGTGGCTCTGCATTTTTGAAAGCAGTGCAAACTCCAGCATCACCGGCGAGAGGTCGCGATAATAGCCATGGGTGTAGCCAATGTCAGCCCGGTAGCCGAAGGTCCAATCATCTGGCATTTTCATATCCCCCAATGGGAAGCGCTATTCTCCTCCGATTCTGGGGGTGATCAAAAGCACAAAAAAGGGCAGGATTTCTCCTGCCCTTTGAAACTTTGGAACTGACGAAAACTTACGCCGCGACAGCTTCCTTGGACTCTTCACCCGATTTCATCGATGGACCCGAATCCTTGCCCTTTTCAGCCGGATCACGGTCCACAAACTCGATGACAGCCATCGGCGCGTTATCGCCAAAGCGGAAACCCGCCTTCATGATGCGGGCGTAGCCGCCCTGGCGGTCCTTGAAGCGCGCCGCCAAAATATCAAACAGCTTCTTCACCTGCGTTTCATCACGAACCTGGCTCATCGCCTGGCGCCTGGCATGCAGTCCGCCCTTCTTGGCGAGCGTGATCAGCTTCTCGATCACCGGGCGCAGATCCTTGGCCTTCGGCAAGGTGGTGACGATCTGCTCATGCTTGATCAATGCCGCTGACATGTTGGCAAACATCGCCAGACGATGCGGAACCGTGCGGTTGAACCGACGACCTCTAAAACCATGACGCATAACCGTTCTCCTTAAACCCGCTTGGCCTTGGCCAAACGCTTAATTTCTCAATAGTGGGTTTCAAACTTCTTGGCGAGATCTTCGATGTTCTCCGGCGGCCAGTTCGGCACTTCCATGCCGAGATGCAGGCCCATCTGGGCCAGAACTTCCTTGATCTCGTTCAGCGACTTGCGGCCGAAGTTCGGTGTACGGAGCATTTCCGCTTCCGACTTCTGGATCAGGTCGCCGATGTAAACAATGTTGTCGTTCTTCAGGCAGTTGGCCGAGCGTACCGAAAGCTCAAGCTCGTCAACCTTCTTGAGAAGGGCGGCATTGAATTCCAGTTCGGGGCGGGCTTCCTCAAGCACAACCTTGGAAGGCTCGGCGAAGTTGATGAACACCGTGAGCTGGTCCTGAAGGATGCGCGCCGCATAGGCAACCGCATCTTCCGGCGTCATCGAGCCATCGGTTTCAACCGTCATGATCAGCTTGTCATAATCGAGAATTTGGCCCTCGCGGGTGTTCTCGATCTTGTAGGACACGCGGCGCACCGGGCTGTAAATTGAGTCAACCGGGATAAGGCCAATAGGCGCATCTTCCGGACGGTTACGTTCGGAGGAGACATAGCCCTTGCCCGTGTTCACGGTGAATTCCATGCGGACTTCGGCGCCTTCATCCAGCGTGCAGATCACATGCTCAGGGTTGAGCACATGAATATCGGCTGTCTGCTGAATGTCGCCGGCCCGCACCACGCCCGGACCCTCCTTGCGGAGCGAAACCCGCTTGGGGCCTTCCGCATGCATGGCCAGGGCAATTTCCTTGATGTTCAAAACGATATCGGTCACGTCTTCGCGTACGCCGGCAATTGACGAGAACTCGTGCAACACACCATCGATCTGAACGGAAGAAACAGCGGCACCCTGAAGTGACGACAGAAGGATGCGGCGCAGCGCATTGCCAAGCGTCGTGCCAAAGCCGCGCTCCAGCGGCTCGGCCACCATCGTGGCAACCTTGCGGCGCTCACGGCCCGGCTGGATGTCGAGCTTGGTCGGCCTGATGAGTTCCTGCCAATTTTTTTGATTTACATGCATTTTTGCTATCCCGTGGATTTCCCGGATGAGCAATAAAATGCTCCCCGGTTCTCGGCCTCTTTTTCGGGGCTCCCGTGAGGGAAACCCATTACTAACCTGTTAGACGCGGCGCCGCTTTGGTGGGCGGCAGCCATTGTGCGGAATGGGTGTCACGTCGCGGATCGATGTCACCTGCAGGCCACAGGCCTGCAAGGCGCGCAACGCCGACTCACGACCCGAACCCGGACCCGTGACTTCAACTTCAACGGTCCGCATGCCGTGTTCCATGGCGGCGCGCCCAACCTGCTCGCCTGCCATCTGTGCCGCATAGGGTGTCGACTTGCGTGAACCCTTGAAGCCCAGCTTCCCGGCCGAGGCCCAGACAATCGTGTTGCCCTGGACATCGGTAATGGTGATCATCGTGTTGTTGAACGATGAATTGACGTGAACGACGCCAGATGAGATGTTTTTGCGCTCTTTGCGGCGCGGACGTGCTGCTTCTTTAGCCATGATTGTAAGCCCTTACTTCTTCTTGCCGGCGATGGCCTTAGCGGGGCCCTTGCGTGTGCGTGCATTGGTGTGGGTGCGCTGGCCGCGAACCGGAAGGCCCTTGCGGTGACGGGTGCCGCGGTAGCAGCCCAAGATCAGTTAAGCGCTTGATATTGATGGAAACTTCACGGCGAAGGTCGCCTTCCACCATGTAGTCGCGGTCAATCACTTCGCGGATCGCCAGAACTTCGGCATCGCTCAGCTCGTTCACCCGCTTGGAATGGGGTATCTTGACCTTGTCCATGATTTCGACCGCATTAACCGGACCGATTCCATGTATATAGCGCAGCGCAATAACGGCTCGCTTGTTGGTTGGTATATTTACGCCTGCGATACGGGCCACTCTGTTTCTCCTAAGCTTTCCAAGGACTTAACCGGTCCAAGGGCTCATTTCTGTTATAGTCACACCTGACGCTTCAATAGCGCAAAGCCGCGCTCTGGAAGGTTTCCCTTCCCAAGCCAGCTCATATGCAGACCAAGATTGTGGGGTTCAATAGGCTGGAATCGCTTACGCGTCAACCCGATTGACCTATAAAATTGGCCTAATCCCATCAAGAATGCGGCCGATTGAGGCCGTCACCACTTTGATGTCCGCCATGCCGTCCACACTGTGCAAATTGCCCCGCTTGGCATAGTAACTTACCAAGGGCGCCGTCTGCTTGTTGTAGACAGTCAGGCGGTCTCTTACCGTCTTTTCGTTGTCGTCGGCGCGCCGGGTAAACTCACGTCCCCCGCACGCATCGCAAATTCCGTCCTTCTTCGGCCTGGCAAAGCTGTCGTGATAGCCCTTGCCGCACGTGGCGCAGGTAAAACGGCCGGAAATGCGTTTCACCAGTTCCTCGTCCTCGACCTTCATTTCAATCACGGCATCAACCTTCTGGCCCCTTGCGGCCAGCATGCCGTCCAAAGCCTCTGCTTGGGCTGGCGTCCGGGGAAATCCGTCAAACACCACGCCGGCCTTGATGTCCGGCTGATTCATCCGCTCAGCCACCACTGCCAGGATAACCTCGTCGGACACCAGGTTGCCGCGATCCATGATCTGCCTTGGCCTTGAGGCCAACTTCGCTCCCCGCCGCAACCGCCGCCCGCAGCATGTCGCCGGTTGAAAGCTGCTTCATGCCCCGGCCCTGTTCAAGCAACTTGGCTTGCGTGCCTTTTCCAGCACCCGGAGGTCCGAGCAGGATGATGTTCATTTCCGGTTGCCGCGCAGCTTTGATTTCTTGATCAAGCCTTCATACTGCTGGGCATAGAGGTGGCCCTGCAATTGCGCCACCGTATCCATCGTGACACTCACGACGATAAGCAGTGAGGTGCCGCCAAAATAGAAAGGAACGCCGGAATAGGCGATGAGGAATTCCGGAAGCAAACACACAATTGTGAGATAGAGGGCGCCGACCACCGTAATGCGTGTCAACACGTAATCGATATATTCAGCCGTGCGTTCCCCCGGGCGTATGCCTGGAACAAAACCGCCATACTTTTTCAAATTCTCTGCCGTTTCCTTCGGGTTGAACATGATGGACGTGTAGAAGAAAGCGAAGAAAATAATCAGAACGGCATAAAGCAACATGAATAGCGGCTTGCCTTGGCTGAGGAGCGAAGTTATGGCAATCAGCCAGTCCGGCCCTTGACCAGCGCTAAAATTCGCCACCGTAATCGGCAGCAACAAAAGTGACGAGGCAAAGATCGGCGGAATAACGCCGGCCGTGTTCAGCTTAAGAGGCAAATGGGAACTGTCGCCCTGGAAAACTTTCTGGCCAACCTGGCGCTTCGGGTACTGAATAAGCAGCCGCCGCTGGGCCCGCTCGAACAGAACGATAAAGGCAACGACGCCAAGCGCCATGATCATGATGCCGAGAATGATGAAGGTGGACAACTGACCCGTACGCCCCAACTCCAGCATGGCTGCGATGCCACCCGGCAAGCCCGCAACAATGCCGGCAAAAATAATCAGCGAAATGCCGTTGCCAATTCCGCGCGCTGTAATTTGCTCACCCAGCCACATCAGGAACACCGTTCCGCCCGTCAGCGTAATAACCGTGCTGGCCCGGAAGAACATGCCGGGCTCAGTCACAAGATTGCCCTGCCCTTCAAGCCCGACTGCGATGCCATAGGCCTGCAGGGCCGCCAGAACCACCGTGCCATAGCGCGTGTACTGGTTCATTTTCTTGCGGCCGGACTCGCCTTCCTTCTTGAGCGCTTCAAGATGCGGCGAAACCGTCGTCATCAGCTGGATGATGATCGAGGCCGAAATATACGGCATGATGTTGAGGGCAAAAATTGCCATGCGGCCAAGCGCACCGCCCGCCAGCCCATTCACCCAGCCAAGTATGCCCGAGGTGTTCTGCGCCGCAAATTTTGCCAGTTCAATGGTATCGATCCCTGGAATGGGAATGTAGGTGCCGAGACGATAAACAATCAGGGCGCCCAGGGTGAACCAGATGCGGCTTTTCAGGTCTTCGGATTTGGCCAGGGCCCCGAAATTCAGGTTCGCCGCAAGTTGTTCAGCTGCCGATGCCATGTCGTATCCTTGAGCTTTGGTAACAAGCTCCCTATGTGGGGTGGCCCGTTAACCCATGCAACCTTACTTTTTATGTTCAGACGGCACTTCAACTGGCCTTAAAACCTTGACACTGCCGCCGGCTTTTTCAACCGCGGCGATAGCTCCCTTGGTGGCGTAAAACACCTCGAAAGCGAGCTTTGACTTGATCTCGCCCTTGGCCAGCAGGCGAATCCCGCCGAGTGGGCGCGAAATAACGCCAGCGGCAATTAGGCTTGCAGCCGTAACGGCAGCCTTTGCGTCAAGCTTCTTGGTGTCAACCGCCGCCTGGACGGTCTGGAGATTGACTTCGTTGTAGGAAACCTGGTTTGGCTTGTTGAAGCCGCGCTTTGGCAACCGGCGATAGATCGGCATCTGGCCGCCTTCGAAGCCGGCTTTTGCGCCACCCTTACGGGCCGTTTGGCCCTTGCCGCCGCGGCCGGCAGTTTTGCCAAGGCCTGAACCCAGCCCGCGGCCGACGCGCTTGCGGATCTTGCGGGCGCCGTCGTTATCGGCAATTTCATTGAGCTTCATTGTCGTATTCCTTAAACTTTTTCGACCACGCGAACGAGATGCGCGACCTTGGCAATCATGCCGCGAACCGCAGGCGTATCGTTCAGCGTTGAATGCCGGTTGATCTTGTTGAGACCGAGCCCAACCAATGTGGCACGCTGCTCCGCCGGCCGCCGTTGCGGGCTGGCATACTGCATAACCGTGAGTGTCTTTGCTGCTGGTGCTTTGGCCATAATTCTACGTCCTCAACTTATTCTACTGCCGCATCCGGGTCACGACGGCGCAAGACGTCGCTTACCTTCTTGCCACGGCGCGCTGCCACCGAACGTGGGCTCGTCTGCTTTTTCAACGCGTCAAATGTTGCGCGCACCATGTTGTAGGGGTTCGACGAACCCTTTGACTTGGCCACAACATCGGCAACGCCGACCGATTCAAATACGGCGCGCATCGGGCCGCCGGCAATGATGCCGGTTCCCGGAGGAGCTGCCCGCAAGAGTAACCTTGCCAGCGCCCCAGCGGCCATCAATATCATGATGCAATGTGCGGCCTTCGCGCAGCGGCACGCGAATGAGCACGCGCTTTGCAGCCTCAGTCGCCTTCCGAACCGCTTCCGGCACTTCGCGCGCCTTGCCATGGCCAAAGCCAACGCGGCCCTTCTGGTCGCCAACGACAACAAGTGCCGCAAAGCCGAAGCGCTTGCCGCCCTTCACAACCTTCGCAACACGATTGATGTGCACGAGCTTGTCAATGAACTCGCTGTCGCGGTCTTCGCGGTTGTCCTTGCGGTCTCCGCCCCGTTCGCTACGTTCTTTAGCCATGTGTTCTTTGCCTATTCGCCACTGATCGGATTAGAAATTCAGTCCACCTTCGCGCGCAGCTTCCGCCAGCGCTTTGACGCGCCCGTGGAAAATATAGCCGCCGCGATCGAAGACCACGTCCTTGATGCCTGCCTTGAGGGCGCGCTCGGCCACCAGCTTGCCAATTTGGCTTGCTGCCGCCATATCCGCGCCGGTCTTCTTGGCCGACTTGAAGCCTTCCTCCACCGTTGACGCGGAAGCGACGGTTACGCCCTTCGTGTCATCGATGACCTGTGCATAAATGTTCTTGCTCGAACGGAACACCGAAAGCCGCGGACGCAAATTGCCGCGCTTTGCCAGCGTCTTGCGGACGCGAGTTGTGCGCCGAGCGAGTGGAGTGATTTTCGTAGCCATTTATACCACCAATTATTTCTTCTTGCCTTCCTTGCGGAAGATGTATTCGCCTGCGTATTTGACACCCTTGCCCTTGTAAGGCTCGGGGCCACGATATTCACGGATTTCAGCCGCAACCTGGCCAACCCGTTGCTTGTCGATGCCGCTGATCACGATTTCCGTGGGCTTCGGCACCTTGATTTCGATGCCGGCCGGAATCTCATAAGTCACGTCATGGCTGTAACCGAGGTTCAGCTGAAGCGCCTTGCCGTTGATCGCCGCGCGGTAACCAACGCCCGAGATCTCCAGCGACTTGGAATAGCCGACGGTCACACCCGTCACCAGGTTGGCAACAAGCGTGCGTGACATCCCCCACGAGGAGCGCGCCAGCTTGGACTTGTCCTTCGGGTCAACCTTGATCCCGCCCTGCTCCATCTTGGCCAGGACCTGGTCGTTCAGCACCACTTTCAGCTCGCCCTTTGGCCCCTTGACGGAAACCAACTGGCCGTTCACCGAGGCCGTGACCCCGGCTGGAACTGGAACTGCTTTTTTACCAATACGAGACATTGCAACGTTCCTTAGAATACCGTGCAGAGAACTTCGCCACCCACGTTTTGGGTGCGAGCATCCGCATCGGACATGACGCCCTTCGGCGTCGACAGAATGGAAATTCCCATGCCGTTGAAAACGGTAGGTAAGGGTTTCAACCGAAGCATAAACCCGGCGGCCCGGCTTCGACACGCGCTGCAGTTCGCGGATGACCGGTGCGCCATCGAAGTATTTCAGTTCGATTTCGATCTCGGCCTTGCCAGAACCCTGCTGCACCGTGGTAAAGCCGCGGATGAAGCCCTCGTGCTGAAGCACTTCAAGCACCCGCTCGCGCAGCCGCGAAGCCGGCGAAGAAACCTTGGCTTTGCCGCGTTCCTGCGCATTGCGGATGCGGGTCAGCAAATCACTGATCGGATCACTTGCACTCATTTATTCGTCTCCTTGTCCGTCCGTTCGCCCTACCAGCTCGACTTGGTCATGCCAGGGATCAAACCCTGGTTGGCCAAATCACGAAGAGCCAGACGTGACACTTTCAATTTCCTGTAGAACGCCCGCGGCCTGCCGGTTATTTCGCACCGGTTGCGGATGCGGGTCTTGGCCGAATTGCGCGGCATGGCCGAAAGCTTGATCTGTGCCGTGAAGCGCTCTTCCATGGTAATCTTCTTGTCCTGCGTAATCGCTTTCAGGCGCTTGCGCTTGGCCGCAAATTGCTTCACCAGCCGCCTGCGTTTTTCGTTCTTTTCTACCGAGCTCGTCTTTGCCATATGGGCTTCCTCAGGGATCCAGTTTGTTCTTAGGCAGCGGCTTTGCGGGTGCTGCGGCGGAACGGGAAATTAAATGCGTCAATCAGGGCGCGGGCTTCGTCATCGGTATTTGCCGAAGTGCAAATCACGATATCGAGGCCCCAAATCCGGTCGATCTTGTCATAATCGATTTCCGGGAAAATCAGGTGTTCCTTGATGCCCAGGGCATAATTGCCACGGCCATCAAAGCTCTTCTCCGAAAGGCCACGGAAGTCGCGAACCCGCGGCAGGGCAATGGTAATGAGCCTGTCGAGAAACTCATACATCCGAACCTTGCGCAGCGTCACCTTCGCGCCGATTGCCAGGTTCTCGCGAATCTTGAACTGGGCAATGGCTTTCTTCGACTTGGTGATGACAACCTTCTGGCCGGCAATCTTCTCAAGCTCGGCGGCAGCAACCTGCACCAGCTTGGAATCCTGCGTGGCCTCGCCAACGCCCATATTGAGCACGATCTTGGTGATCTTCGGCACTTCCATCACATTCTTGTAGCCGAACTGCTCAATAAGCTTGGGACGCACAACCTCGTCGTAGTGCTGGCGCAAGCGCGGCACATAGCCTTCAGGCAGCCGGGCAACCTTGCCGGTCGGCCTTTCGGCGGCTTCTGATTTCTTCGGGGCCTTGGCCTGCTTCGCGGGCTTTGCCTTGACTTCTTTTTCGTCAGCCATCGATGACTTCTCCAGAGCGTTTTGCGAACCGCACTTTTTTGCCGTCGGCGAGCATCTTGTAGCCCACCCGGGTTGGCTTGCCATCCTTCGGATCGCGCAAGGCCAGGTTCGAAATTTGTATCGGCATGTCCTTGTTGATGATGCCGCCTTCCTGCGCCGCCGTCTGCTTGGTGTGGCGGCGCGAAATATTGATGCCGCCAACGACGGCCCGGTTCTCGGCAGGAATCACGCGGAGCACTTCGCCCTGCTTGCCCTTGTCCTTGCCGGTAATGACGACAACCTTGTCGCCCTTCTTGATTTTAAGTTTCGCCGACATCACAATACCTCCGGCGCCAGAGAAATGATTTTCATTTGGTTCTTGCCGCGCAGTTCCCGGGGCACGGGTCCGAAAATGCGCGTGCCAACAGGCTCGCCCTGGGCATTGATCAGAACCGCCGCATTGCGGTCAAAACGGATGGTTGAACCGTCAGCCCGGCGAATGTCCTTGGCGGTGCGCACCACGATGGCCTTCATCACGCTGCCCTTCTTCACGCGTCCGCGCGGAATGGCTTCCTTGACCGAAACAACGATCACGTCGCCAATCGAGGCATACCGGCGCTTCGAGCCGCCGAGCACCTTGATGCATTGCACGCGCCTTGCGCCAGAATTGTCGGCGACGTCGAGGTTAGTTTCTTGCTGGATCATAAGATCACCTGTTTACCTGGAGCACGAACTGCCCGCTTGTCCTTTTGCTTATGCTTTGCCAGCAGCCACAGTCTCGAGAAGCGTCCAGCGCTTCTGCTTCGAGATGGGCCGTGTTTCTTCAATGCGAACAACATCGCCGGTCTTGGCGGTGTTCTTCTCATCATGCGCATGATACTTCTTCGAAAGACGCACCGTCTTTTTCAGAACCGGATGGCGCAGCCGGCGTTCGACCTTGACCACGATGGTTTTGTCGTTCTTGTCGCTGACTACCACGCCTTCGAGAATGCGTTTCGGCATATTCTATTCTCCTACTTCGCCGCAGAGGCCAGTGACTGCGCCGTCTTGAGACGGGCAATGTCACGGCGAATCTGCCTGATACGCGATGTGTTTTCGACTTGGCCCGAAGCCCTCTGGAAGCGCAGGTTGAACTGCTCCTTCTTGAGCTTCAGGACTTCATCCTTGACCTGGTCTGGGGTCATGACCTTGACGTCATTCATTTTCATCTCTCAAGGCTCCCCTTATTCGCCAAGGCGCGCAACAAAGCGCGTCTTGATTGGAAGTTTTGCTGCCGCGAGCAGCAATGAATGCTCAGCGATTGCCTTTGGAACGCCGTCCACTTCAAAAATCACGCGGCCTGGCTTCACCCGGGCTGCCCAGTATTCGGTAGATCCCTTGCCCGAACCCATGCGCACTTCGGCAGGCTTCTTCGACACGGGAACGTCCGGGAATACGCGGATCCAGATACGGCCAGCACGCTTCATGCCGCGAGCAAGCGCACGGCGCGCCGCCTCGATCTGGCGGGCGGTCAGGCGGTCAGGCTCCGTTGCCTTCAACCCAAAGGCGCCGAAATCAAGCGTGTTGCAGCTTGTTGACTTGCCATGGATACGGCCCTTGTGGGCCTTCCGGAACTTTGTTTTCTTTGGTTGCAACATAATCGCTTACCTCAAACCTCAGTTCGCGCCATCACGGTCGCGGCGAGGACGTTGTCCACTATCAGGCGTTTCGGCCATGCGCTTGTCCTGCGCCATCGGATCGTGCTCAAGGATTTCGCCCTTGAAGATCCAGACCTTCACGCCATTGGTGCCGTAGGCCGTGTGGGCCGTGGCGACACCATAATCAATATCGGCGCGCAGCGTGTGCAAGGGAACGCGTCCCTCGCGGTACCACTCAACGCGGGCAATTTCCGCACCACCAAGACGGCCCGAACAGGTGATCTTGATGCCTTCCGCGCCCATGCGCTGGGCTGACTGCACCGAACGCTTCATCGCCCGGCGGAACGCCACGCGGCGTTCGAGCTGCTGCGCGATGCTTTCGGCAACCAGAGTTGCGTCAACTTCCGGCTTGCGGATTTCGACAATGTTCAGATGAACCTCTGAACCCGTCATGTCGGCAACCTTCTTGCGCAGCTTTTCGATGTCAGCGCCCTTCTTGCCGATAACCACGCCAGGGCGCGCCGAGTAAATCGTCACCCGGCACTTCTTGTGCGGGCGCTCGATCAGTACCTTGGCAACGCCAGCCTGCTTAAGCTCGGTCTTGAGGTAGTTGCGGATGCCCATGTCTTCATGCAGGAGCTTTCCATATTCCCGACTGTTCGCATACCAGCGCGAGTCCCAGGTCCGGTTAACGCCCAGACGCAGACCAATCGGATTGACTTTCTGACCCATTAAGCGGCCTCCTTCACTTCGCGAACGATGATCGTCAGTTCGCTGAAGAATTTCTCGATTTTGCCTACCCGGCCACGCGCACCTGGCATGAAGCGCTTCATAACCAAATTCTTGCCAACCCAGGCCTCGGCCACAACAAGGTTGTTGATGTCGAGGTCATGGTTGTTCTCGGCGTTCGCGATGGCTAACTCCAACGTCTTCTTCACGTCCTTCGCAATGCGGCGGCGCGAGAAGGTGAGTTCGGCCAGGGCCTTGGACGCCTTCATGCCACGGATGATGGTGGCCAACTCGTTCAGTTTGCGCGGGCTGATGCGGATAGACCGGGTCACGGCCTTGGCCTCATTGTCAGCGAGCGAACGTTTTCTGACTGGTTTGCTCATGGTGTTGGAGCCTTCGTTGCCTTCTTGTCTGATGCCGAGTGAGCCCGGAAGGTCCGCGTCGGCGCGAACTCACCAAGCTTGTGCCCGACCATTTCTTCCGAAATGTTCACCGGGAATGAACTTGTTGCCGTTGTGAACCTGGAACGTCAGTCCCACGAACTGCGGCAGGATTGTCGAGCGGCGGCTCCACGTCTTGATCGCTGAATGACGGCCGGCTGCGCGCGCAACATCGGCTTTCTTCAGAATATATCCGTCTACAAACGGGCCTTTCCAGGACGAACGTGCCACGGGCTACCTCTACTGCGATTTCTTGCGATCGTGGCGGCTGCGCACGATGAACTTGTTGGTTGACTTGTTGGAACGGGTCTTCTTGCCCTTTGTCGGTTTGCCCCAGGGTGTGGCCCAGTGCTTGCCGCCATTCGTACGGCCGCCGTTTGGATGGTCGACCGGGTTGCGGGCAATACCGCGCGAAACCGAACGGGCACCCTTCCAGCGGGCGCGACCGGCCTTGCCGATCACTTCGTTGATGTGGTCCGGATTGGAAACCGCACCGACCGTTGCCATGCAGGCGGCGTCGACCATGCGAGTTTCGCCGGACTTGAGCTTTAGAAGCGCAAAACCCTGGTCACGGCCGGCGACCATGGCATAGGTGCCAGCCGAGCGCGCCAGTGAACCACCCTTGCCGGGCTTGGTTTCCACGTTGTGGACAATCGTGCCGACCGGCATGGCGCCCAGCGGCATCGCGTTGCCAGGCTTCACGTCAGCGGTTTGACCCGAAACAACCTGATCGCCAACCGCCAAACGCTGCGGCGCCAGAATGTAGGACAGTTCGCCATCGGCATACTTGATCAGGGCAATGAATGCGGTCCGGTTCGGATCATACTCAATGCGCTCAACCGTTGCGGCAACGTCAAACTTCGTGCGGCGGAAATCCACCAGGCGGTAAGCCGTCTTGTGGCCGCCACCCTTGCGGCGCGACGTAATGCGGCCCGTGTTGCCACGGCCACCATTCTTGTTTTGACCTTCCACGAGCGCCTTGATCGGGCCGCCCTTCCACAATTGGCTGCGGTCCACCTGGATGAGGTGGCGGCGGCCTGGGCTGGTCGGTTTGAATGTTTTGAGAGCCATTTTTTATCTCACCACTCAGAGGCCAGTTGTCACATCAAGCCGCTGACCTTCTTCGAGGGTCACATAGGCGCGCTTGATATCGCTCAGTCTGGCAAGCTGGCCCTTGAAACGGCGCTGCTTGCCCTTGCGTACGAGAGTATTCACCGACTTCACCTTCACGCCAAAAAGCCCTTCAATGGCTTTCTTGATCGCAGGCTTCGTCGCATCCCGCGCCACGTTGAACACAATCTGGTTGTGTTCGGAAACCAGGGTCCCCTTTTCAGTGATCGCAGGACTGCGGATGATATTGTAAAAATGTTCTTTGCTCATTTGAACCGCGCCTCCAGGGCTTCGACGGCAGCTTTGGTCAGGACCAAATTCTTCCGGCGCAGAATGTCATAGACGTTGATGCCCTGCACTGGCAGCACATCGATATTCGGAATGTTGCGGGCCGCGTTAGCGAAACCTTCATTAAGCGTTGCACCGTCAATGATCAGCGCGTTCACCCAGCCAAGCTTTGCGAAAGCCGCCTGAATCAACTTCGTCTTGGCTTCCTTCACTTCGGCCTTGTCAATGATGACGATCTCGGAAGCCTTGGCTTTCGTCGAAAGGGCATGACGCAAACCAAGGGCACGGACCTTCTTGTTCAGCGACGTTTCATGGCTGCGGAAACGGGGACCAAAGGCCTTGCCGCCGCCCACGAAAATACCGGCCTTGCGCGAGCCGTGGCGGGCCCCGCCGCCACCCTTCTGGTTGCCAAACTTCTTCGTCGTGCGGTTGA
The DNA here is from genome assembly GCA_963810045.1 of uncultured Alphaproteobacteria bacterium. Classification (GTDB taxonomy): domain Bacteria; phylum Pseudomonadota; class Alphaproteobacteria; order Rhizobiales; family Aestuariivirgaceae; genus Aestuariivirga. The sequence continues at coordinate 110,338 of CAWELV010000028.1, forward strand.
TTTCGCCGCGCGATTTGGCCTGATGGGTACCTTGCTGGCGCTTGTTGAGCTGCCATTGGATAACCCGGTGAATAATGTCAACGCGCGGCTCAAGGCCAAAAATGTGGTCCGCCAGCTCAACGGAGCCTGCCTTCTTTGCGTCGATGGTTTGAACGTCGGCTTTCATGACCGTCTTACTCCTTCACAGCTTCTGGTGCTGCAACTGCCACAGCAATCGGCGCCTTGAAAGCACCGGGCTTTGGAGCTGCATCGGGAAGCTTGCGCTTAACTGCGTCACGAACTGAAACCCAGCCACCCTTGCTGCCCGGAACCGATCCCTTCAGCATGATCAGGCCGCGGTCCTTGTCGGTGCGTACAACAACGATGTTCTGCGTGGTCACCGTTTCGGAACCAAGGTGGCCAGGCATTTTCTTGCCCTTGAACACTTTGCCCGGATCCTGGCGGTTGCCCGTTGAGCCGATCGAACGATGACTTACTGAAACACCGTGGGTGGCGCGAAGGCCACCGAAGTTCCAGCGCTTGATGCCGCCCTGAAAACCTTTGCCCAGTGAGGTGCCTGTGACATCCACAAACTGGCCAGCCACGAAGTGATCAACCGTCACTTCCGAGCCAACCGGCATGGTGTTGTCGGCGCTTACGCGGAATTCCTGCAGCTTGCGCTTTGGCTCAACCTTGGCAGCCGCAAAGTGGCCGCGCTCGGCTTTCGACAAGCGCTTGATCTTTGCAACGCCGACGCCCAGCTGAACCGCCGTGTAACCGTGCTTTTCATTCGTCTTTTGCGCAACAACTTGGCAATTATCCACCTTCAACACGGTGACTGGAACAACTGTCCCCTCTTCCGTGTAGATCCGTGTCATGCCCAATTTTACGGCGATGAGGCCAGAACGCATCGCTACTCTCCTAATGCCCGCCTTAGAGCTTGATTTCAACATCAACACCTGCAGCCAGATCGAGCTTCATCAAAGCATCAACTGTCTGCGGGGTTGGATCGACTATGTCTAACAGACGACGGTGCGTCCGCATCTCGAACTGTTCGCGGCTCTTCTTGTCAACGTGCGGCGAGCGGTTCACGGTGAACTTCTCGATGCGTGTCGGAAGAGGAACAGGCCCACGCACTTGTGCGCCCGTACGTTTTGCCGTGTTCACGATCTCGCGCGTCGACGTATCGAGAATGCGATGGTCATACGCTTTGAGACGGATTCGGATGTTTTGTCGTTGCATCTTGGTAACCCGTCCTATTCAGTAATTTTTGCAACGACGCCGGCGCCGACGGTACGTCCGCCTTCACGGATGGCGAAGCGCAGCTTCTCCTCCATGGCAATGGGCGTAATCAGCTCGACGTCAAAGGCGATATTGTCGCCCGGCATCACCATTTCCGTGCCCGCCGGAAGTGTCACCACCCCGGTCACGTCCGTGGTCCGGAAGTAGAACTGCGGACGGTAGTTGGCAAAGAACGGCGTGTGACGGCCACCCTCTTCCTTGGTCAGGATATAGGCTTCCGCCTTGAACTTCTTGTGCGGCTTGACTGAACCCGGCTTGCACAGGATCTGGCCACGCTCGACACCCTCACGGTCAATACCGCGCAGCAGTGCTCCGACATTGTCGCCCGCCTCGCCCTGAATCCAGCAGCTTGCGGAACATCTCAACACCCGTCACCGTCGACTTCACCGTATCGCGGATGCCGACAATCTCGACTTCCTCGCCAACCTTGATGATGCCGCGCTCGATGCGGCCCGTGACCACCGTGCCGCGCCCCGAGATCGAGAACACGTCCTCGATCGGCATCAGGAACGGCTGGTCCTTGGCCCGCTCGGGCTGCGGGATATAGCTGTCAACTGCCGCCATCAGCTTGAGAACCGCGTCATGGCCGATCTCCGGCGTCTTGCCCTCGAGCGCTGCCAGAGCCGAGCCCCGGATGATCGGAATCTCATCGCCGGGGAACTGGTAGGAGGTCAAGAGCTCGCGCACTTCCATCTCGACGAGATCCAGAAGCTCGGGATCGTCAACCATGTCCACCTTGTTCATGAACACAACCAGCGCCGGAACACCCACCTGGCGAGCCAGGAGGATGTGTTCGCGCGTCTGCGGCATCGGGCCGTCAGCCGCTGACACCACCAGGATGGCGCCGTCCATCTGCGCCGCACCGGTGATCATGTTCTTCACATAGTCCGCATGTCCCGGGCAATCCACATGGGCGTAATGCCGGTTCTTCGTCTGGTACTCGACGTGCGCCGTCGAAATCGTGATGCCGCGGGCCCGCTCTTCCGGCGCCTTGTCGATCTGGTCATAGGCCGTATATGTCGCCCCGCCCGTCTCCGCCAGAACCTTGGTGATCGCTGCCGTCAGCGACGTCTTGCCATGGTCAACATGGCCAATCGTCCCAATGTTGCAATGCGGCTTGTCGCGAAGAAATTTCTCTTTGGCCATCGGAGTGCTCCGTTAAACAAAAATTGAATTAAGCGTATTTTTTCTGGACTTCCAGGGCAACCGCGCCCGGGACTTGTTCATAGTGGTCGAACTGCATGGTGTAACTGGCGCGTCCCTGGCTCATCGAGCGCAGGTTGTTGATGTAACCAAACATGTTGGCCAACGGCACCATGGCATTCACAATTTGCGCGTTGCCGCGCGCCGAGGTGCCCAGGATCTGGCCACGACGGGAATTGAGATCGCCGATAACACCACCCAGATAATCTTCAGGTGACGTAACTTCAACCTTCATGATCGGCTCGAGCAGAATCGCGCCGGCCTTTTGCAAGCCTTCACGAAGCGCCATGCGCGCCGCAATTTCAAAGGCAATCGCCGAGGAGTCAACTTCGTGATACGCGCCATCGGTGAGCGCGATCTTGATGTCAACAATCGGGAAGCCCGCGAGAATGCCCGATCCCATGACCGAGTTCAGGCCCTTTTCAACGCCGGGGATATATTCCTTCGGAACCGTGCCGCCCACAACCTGGCTTTCAAACTCGATAGCCAGCGCCCTTTTCATTGGGTTCGATTTCGAGAATGACGCGGGCAAACTGGCCCGTACCGCCGGTCTGCTTCTTGTGGGTGTAATCAACTTCGGTTTTGCGGGTAATGGTTTCGCGGTAGGCGACCTGCGGGGCGCCAACCGACACTTCAACCTTGTGGGTGCGCTTCAGGATATCAACCTTGATGTCCAGGTGAAGCTCGCCCATGCCCTTGATGATCGTTTCGCCCGACTCGGAATCGGTGGAAACGCGGAAGGACGGATCTTCGGCAGCCAGCTTGTAAAGCGCCACGGCCATCTTTTCCTGGTCAACCTTGGTCTTGGGCTCGACCTTCATTTCGATGACGGGATCGGGGAATTCCATCTTTTCAAGGATCACGGGCTTGGCCGGATCGCACAGCGTGTCGCCGGTGCGCGTGTCTTTCAGGCCAACCAGGGCCACGATGTCGCCCGCATGGGCCTCGGCAATTTCTTCGCGGTTGTTGGCATGCATGAGAACCATGCGGCCCACGCGCTCGGTCTTGTCGCGGGTGGAATTAAGAAGTGATGTGCCTTTTCCAAGCACACCGGAATAAATGCGGCAGAAGGTGAGAATGCCGTACTGGTCGTCCATCAGCTTGAATGCAAGAAGCGCAAGCGGCTCCGTATCGGACGATGGGCGTGTGGTTTCGCCACCGGTCTTCACGTCGATGCCCTTGATGGCCGGACGGTCGAGCGGCGAAGGCAGATAGTCGACAACAGCGTCAAGAAGCGGCTGCACGCCCTTATTCTTGAAAGCCGAACCACACAGAACCGGGAAGAAGGCAGCCGTCAGAACCGCTTTGCGCAACAGCTTCTTGATGGTTTCGTTGGAAATTTCCTTGCCGTTCAGATAGTCTTCCGTCGCCTGTTCGTCGAGTTCGGCGCAGGCTTCAATCATGTCGGCGCGCGCCTGCTTGGCGGCCTCAAGCATGTCGGCCGGAATTTCTTCATCGTGATAGTTGGCGCCGAGAGCTTCGTTCTCCCAGATCACGGCCTTCATGCGCACCAGGTCAACAATGCCCTTGAAGTCGGCTTCAGCGCCAATCGGCAGCTGGATCGGAACCGGGCGTGCGCCCAGGCGCTCCTTGATGTCGTCAATGCACTGCTTGAAGGAAGCGCCGGTCTTGTCCATCTTGTTGCAAAACACGATGCGCGGAACCTGGTACTTGTCGCCCTGGCGCCAAACCGTTTCGGTTTGCGGCTCAACGCCCTGGTTTGAATCAAGCACGCAAACCGCGCCATCAAGGACGCGAAGCGAACGCTCAACTTCAATGGTGAAGTCCACGTGGCCGGGAGTGTCGATGATGTTCAGGCGCTTGCCGTTCCAAACGGTCGTGGTGGCAGCGGAGGTAATGGTAATGCCGCGCTCCTGCTCCTGCTCCATGAAATCCATGGTGGCAGCACCGTCATGCACTTCGCCAATCTTGTGGCTCTTGCCGGAATAAAAAAGGATGCGCTCCGTCACAGTCGTCTTGCCGGCATCAATGTGGGCCATGATGCCGAAGTTCCGGTAGTCTGCAAGTTCGTGTGTGCGGGCCATAATCTTGTCTGTCCTGAATTACCAGCGGTAATGGCTGAAAGCGCGGTTCGCTTCGGCCATCTTGTGGGTGTCTTCGCGCTTCTTCACGGCTGATCCACGGTTGTTGGCGGCATCCATGAGTTCGCCGGAAAGCCGGTCAACCATGGTGTTTTCGTTGCGCGAACGCGCGGCAATGATGATCCAGCGAATGGCCAGCGCCTGACGGCGCTCGGTGCGCACTTCAACGGGAACCTGGTACGTTGCACCACCCACGCGGCGTGAGCGGACTTCGATGGCTGGGGCCACATTTTCAAGGGCCTGGTGGAAAATCTGGACCGGATCGCTCTTGACCTTGGCCTGGACCTTTTCAAAGGCGCCGTAAACGATGCCTTCAGCGACTGACTTCTTGCCCTCGTACATGAGATTGTTCATGAACTTGGAAACCACGAGATCGCCGAATTTTGGATCCGGGTTGATGACGCGCTTTTCTGCTTTATGGCGACGTGACATGAGTTACTCCCCTCGCCTTACTTCGGACGCTTCGCGCCGTATTTCGACCGGCGCTGGCGGCGCTTGACGACGCCTTGCGTATCGAGAATACCGCGGATGATGTGATAGCGGACACCTGGCAGATCCTTGACGCGGCCGCCACGGATCATCACCACTGAGTGTTCCTGCAGGTTATGGCCTTCGCCCGGAATATAGCTCACAACTTCGAAGCCGTTGGTGAGGCGCACCTTGGCGACTTTCCGCAGCGCCGAGTTCGGCTTCTTCGGTGTCGTGGTATAAACGCGCGTGCAAACGCCGCGTTTTTGCGGGCAAGACTGCATCGCAGGAACCTTGTTGCGATAACTCGGAACGCTGCGCGGCTTACGAATGAGCTGGTTGATTGTCGGCATCGGGCCTGATCTACCTTCGCATAAACTGTTGAACCGGATTGCACATGACCAAAAACACTGACGTGGTCCGGCTCGGGACCCCGCAGTGCTCAAAACCAGAGGCCCTTAAGAACATAGTCCCTAAAGGCATGACCTCGAATGTCGTTTGTTGTTCACTCGCCAGCGTTTAAGGGCGCAAAGCCCAGACTGCCTGTCGCTTGAGAACGAGCCGGGTTCTACTTGGACCCATACCCGGCGTCAACCCCTGAATCATGGAATTTTCATGCTTCCCGGTGAAATGCTACAGGGTTTATTGCTGCAGGCCAAAAATTATGTCGCAGAGGCAGAAATGGCGGGAGAAATAAGCGGAATCCGGAAAAGATAATGATTTTACAGCCTGAAGCGCGACAGGTCGCCGACCATCAGCTTTACCTCATACCAGGAGAAGCCCAAGTCATCGAAAAAGAAGGTGCCGCCGCCCACGGCCACAAACAGGATAAGCATCATCATCATAAATCCTGCCGACAGGCCCGAACCTTCGGATTCATCATCGTCACCAGCACCGGGCAGCTCAGCCTCAGGCTCATAAAACGTCTTTTGCCCGCCACCGCCCAAACGGCGATTAATTAAGTCTGAAGAAATACTCGTACTGTTACTCATACCGTGCCCTGCCGTTTCGCAAGCAATACCAACACTATGACGCCCAAAAACTTAACGCTGTTTTAAGGTCCAACGGCAACTTGCCGCAATTTGCCCCCAATTGAGCCACACCAAAGCCCATCAGCCGATAGACACTCCCTTCACGGCGACACGATCATTAACTTCGAGAGGGAGAATCTCACAATGACCATGCCGCAACGAAACTGGTGGCACGAACTCAACACCTGGGAACCGGAAATTGCGCTCGCCTTCTATGGCCGCACCCTGGGTTGGCAATTTGAAGCATCCCCGCTTCCCGATGGCGCCGCCTACTGGATTGCCCGAAAAGACGGAAAACCCGTTGGTGGCATCTTTGAGTTGACCGCGCCGGACTATTCCGGCGTTCCGTCACACTGGATGACCTACATGTCGGTGGGCGATATCAACAAGGCCGAGAACGACACAGCCAAGGCTGGCGGTGAGGTGATGCGGCCCAATACACGTGTGCCTGGTGTGGGTAAGCTTGCGGTGGTGACAGATTCAACCGGTGCCCTGATTGGCCTGATCGAGCCTGATAACTCTCATGCCTTGGCCGCGCTTACGCACTAGACAGCCCTAAAAGCCTTTAGACCTTACAAGTTTACCACGTCAAAGAGAGGCGCCAGCTTCGCTTTGGCTGGATGTCGGGATCCAGCTTTCATCACGCGAATTTCAAGCAGTTCAGCGTAATCGGGTGGAAAGATGGGTCCCGGCCTCTTAGGGTTAACTGATGGTATAGTTTGGCCCTATAATTCCTGTTCTGCCCAAGCAATACTGCTTGTATGTCGCTCACAATCCTAAGCTACGCCACAATCTGCGTTTTCCTTGCGGCAATCGTGCGCGGCTATTCGGGCTTTGGTTTTTCGCTTCTGACGGTAACCGCCCTTTCCCTCGCCCTGCCAACCGCCGAGATTGTACCGTCACTCTTCCTGCTGGAAGTGGCGGCAAGCATCCATCTCCTGCCTGGTATTTGGAAAGACATACACTGGCGCTCGATCGGGCCCTTGCTTGCGGGTTGCCTCTTGGGCACACCGTTCGGTGTCTGGTTCCTGGCCAATATCCCGGCAGCGCCCATGCAGGTGGCCCTCGGTTTCTTTGTCCTGATCTTCACTGTCTTGCTTTGGCTTGGCTTTGCCTTGAAAACCATGCCGGGTCTTGCAGCTTCTGTATTGACCGGCTCCGTATCGGGACTGTTCAATGGCGCCTTCAGCACCGGCGGACCGCCAGTCATACTGTTCTATTTCGCCTCGCCAGCAGGCAATATCGCGGGTCGCGCCTCGCTAATCACCTATTTTCTGGGAACCGACATGATAGCCCTTCCGCTTCTGGCGCGCGAAGGCCTGCTGACCACCGATTCTATCCTGCGCGCGCTCATCTTCCTGCCTGCCCTGGTTGCGGGCATATGGTTGGGTGCGCGGAGTTTTAAGGGCGCAGATCCAGCTGTTTTCCGAAAGTGGGTTCTGGCATTGCTTGGTTTTCTGGCAGTGATCACCGCCGCCAAGGGCATTTTCTACGCTCAGCATTTGAGCCGGGTCATGAAATCAGACCGGGTTTGACTATTTCAATGCCTGGCGGTCACGCCCAAAGGGATCGCCAAGAAGCGATTCCGTATGCAGGGCGCACATCCAGTTTCCATTCTTCTTCACCCACGTCGAAGCATCGGCAGCATCAAGTGTCAGTTCCTCGCCCTCATAGCGCACAACCTCATGAACATGATATCCGATGACGGCAACATCCTTGCCCAACGGCTGCACTTCGGCATTCTTGATTTCATAGTCGAGCAGCGTCCATGTTGGCTCTTTCATCATTTTTTCGAAGGTTTTCTTGTCCAGCCGCGCGGCCCCTTGGGCACCCGTTACGATGCAGGGATCGGCGGTAAGCTTGGCGGCCGTAGCCATGTCATTTTCCTTGAGGGCACTCCAGTATTGATTTTCGAGATTAAGGATTTCGGATTTTATGTCATTCGCCATTTCAACCTCCTTGCTGCGTTATTCAAGTTCAAACGGGCAAAATGCTGCAAAAGTTCCCTTCAAAAAACGAAAAAGGCCCGGCGATAAACCGGGCCTTTTCAATACGATATAGCTAACCTTACTCCGCCGCTGGCAGAACTTCCGCCCGTGCCTGCTCTTCGAGAATGAGGCCATCCCGCTTGTCGGCAACTTGGCGCAACCGCGCCAGCATGCCGCCCGTGCCCGCCGGAATGAGGCGGCCAACGATGACGTTTTCCTTGAGGCCTTCGAGCGTATCGATCTTGCCCTGAACCGCAGCTTCCGTGAGAACCCGTGTGGTTTCCTGGAAGGATGCCGCCGAGATGAACGACCGCGTCTGCAAGCTCGCCTTGGTGATGCCCAGCAGAACCGGAACACCCGTGGCAGGCTTGCGGCCATCGGCAATCAGCTTGTCGTTTTCGGTATCCATTTCAACATGGTCAACCTGTTCGCCAACCAGCCAGGTGGATTCGCCCGCATCGGTGATTTCAACCTTCTGCAGCATCTGGCGCACGATCACTTCAATGTGCTTGTCGTTGATCGACACGCCCTGCAAACGGTAGACTTCCTGGATTTCATTGACGAGGAAGGCAGCAAGCTCTTCCACGCCCTTGATCGCCAGAATGTCGTGCGGCGCCGGGTTGCCGTCGAGCAGGTATTCGCCCTTCTCGATGAAGTCGCCTTCCTGCACCGGCAAATGCTTGCCCTTCGGGATGAGATACTCCACTGCTTCCAGTGTGTCATCCTGCGGCACAATGCGAATGCGGCGCTTGTTCTTGTAGTCGCGCCCAAACTCGACGCCGGCCGGAAATTTCAGCGATGATCGCTGCATCCTTCGGCCGGCGTGCTTCAAACAACTCGGCAACGCGCGGCAGACCGCCCGTGATGTCGCGTGTTTTGGCGCTTTCCAGCGGGTTACGCGCAAGCACGTCACCAGCCTTAACCGAGGTGCCGGGATCAACCGACAGAATGGAGTCCACCGACAGCAGGTAGCGGGCTTCACCGCCACGTGCCAGCTTATGCACATTGCCATCCTTGTCCTTCACCACCATCGCCGGCTTCAGCGATGAGCCGCGCTGGTTGGAACGCCAGTCGATGATCACCCGGTTGGTGATGCCCGTGGCTTCGTCGGCGATTTCGTTGAGGGAAACACCATCAACAACATCCTCGAACTGCACCACGCCATCCGCTTCCGAAAGTATCGGCCGGGTGTACGGATCCCATTCAGCAAGGCGCACGCCGCGCTTGACCATGTCACCGTCATCCACAAACAGGCGCGTGCCGTAAACCACCTTGTGAACGGCGCGTTCATTGCCCTTGGCATCTTCAATCACGATCGCCACGTTGCGCCCCATGACCATGAGACGGCCCTGTGAATCCTTCATCACATTGCGGTTGCGGATTGTGATCTTGCCTTCATGGTTTGACTCAACAAACGACTGGTCAAGAACCTGCGCCGTGCCACCGATGTGGAAGGTGCGCATGGTAAGCTGGGTTCCCGGCTCGCCGATGGACTGGGCCGCGATAACGCCAACCGCTTCGCCCATGTTGACGGGCGTGCCGCGGGCCAGATCGCGTCCGTAGCACTTGGCACATACGCCGAACTTGGTTTCGCAGGTGAGCACCGAGCGGATGCGGATTTCGGTGACACCCGCCTTCTCGATCTTCTCAACATGGGATTCCAGCATCTCCTCGCCGGCATTGACGATCACCGCGTTGGTGACAGGATCGACAACATCAGTTGCAGCGGTGCGCCCGAGAACCCGCACGCCAAGCGAAACGATAACTTCACCGGCGTCGATGATCGGCCGGGTGGTAATCGAGTTCTTGGTGCCGCAATCCTCCTGGCTGATGATGGCGTCTTGGGCCACGTCAACCAGGCGGCGTGTCAGGTAACCCGAGTTCGCCGTCTTCAACGCCGTATCCGCAAGACCTTTGCGGGCCCCGTGGGTGGAGTTGAAGTATTCGAGAACCGACAGGCCTTCCTTGAAGTTGGAAATGATCGGCGTTTCGATGATCTCGCCCGATGGCTTGGCCATGAGGCCGCGCATGCCGGCAAGCTGCTTCATCTGCGCTGGCGAACCGCGCGCACCTGAATGGCTCATCATGTAGATCGAGTTGACCTGCTTTTCACGTCCGGTCTTCTCGTCGATCTGGACGGTCTGGAATGCCGGCCATCATTTCCTCGGCAACCTTGTCGGTGCACTTGGCCCAGGCGTCCACAACCTTGTTGTACTTCTCGCCCTGGGTAATGAGGCCGTCGATATACTGCTGCTCATATTCCTTGGCCAATTCACGCGTCTGGTTCACCAGCTTTTCCTTGGTCTTCGGAATGACCATGTCATCCTTGCCGAAGGAAATGCCGGCCTTATAGGCGTTATAGAAGCCAAGCGACATGATGCGGTCGCAGAACACCACCAATTCCTTCTGGCCGCAGTGGCGATAGACCGCGTCGATCATCTTGGAGATTTCGCGCTTGGTCATCAGCTTGTTGCAGAGGTCATAGGAAATGTTGGTGGAGAGCGGCAACAACTCGCCGATCTTCATGCGGCCCGGCGTGGTGTCGATGATGCGGTTGATCACCTTGCCTTCCGGTCCCACTTCCTTGATGCGGCCCTTGATCTTGGTATGCAGCGTGATAACGCCGGCCGCCAAGGCATGGTCGATTTCCGCCGTGTTGCCAAAGGCCTTGCCTTCACCCGCTTCACCATTGCGGATGATCGAAAGATAGTAGAGGCCAAGCACGATGTCCTGTGACGGCACGATGATCGGCTGTCCGTTGGCCGGATGCAGCACGTTGTTCGTCGACATCATCAACACGCGCGCTTCCAGCTGGGCTTCCAGCGAGAGCGGCACGTGAACCGCCATCTGGTCGCCGTCAAAGTCGGCGTTGAAAGCGGTGCAGACCAGCGGATGCAGCTGAATGGCCTTGCCTTCGATGAGCACCGGCTCAAACGCCTGGATGCCCAAACGGTGAAGGGTCGGCGCACGGTTCAGCATCACCGGATGCTCGCGGATCACCTCATCAAGGATATCCCAGACCTCCGGCTTTTCCTTTTCAACCAGCTTCTTGGCCTGCTTCACCGTGGAAGACAGCCCCTTGGCTTCAAGGCGCGAATAGATGAACGGCTTGAACAGTTCGAGCGCCATCTTCTTCGGCAAGCCGCACTGATGCAGCTTGAGTTCCGGACCCACCACGATAACTGAGCGGCCGGAATAATCCACGCGCTTGCCCAGCAGGTTCTGGCGGAAGCGGCCCTGCTTGCCTTTCAGCATGTCTGCCAGTGACTTCAGCGGACGCTTGTTGGCGCCAGTGATCACACGGCCACGGCGGCCATTGTCAAACAGCGCGTCAACCGACTCCTGCAACATGCGCTTTTCGTTGCGCACGATGATGTCCGGCGCACGAAGTTCAATCAGGCGCTTCAATCGGTTGTTGCGGTTGATCACGCGGCGATAGAGGTCGTTCAAATCGGAGGTGGCAAAACGGCCGCCATCCAAGGGAACCAATGGCCGAAGCTCCGGCGGAATGACCGGAACCTGGGTAAGGATCATCCATTCCGGGCGGTTGCCCGATTCAATGAAGGAATCCACAATCTTCAAACGCTTGGCCAGCTTCTTGGGCTTCAGGTCGCCGGTGGCAACCTTGAGCTCTTCGCGCAGCTGCTCGCGCAACTGGTCAAGCTGGATGGCCATGAGCATTTCGCGCACCGCTTCCGCGCCAATCGATGCGGTAAAGCTGTCATCGCCATAGTCTTCCTGGGCCTTGATATACTCACTCTCGGTCAGGGTCTGGCGTGGCTTCAAGGGCGTCAAGCCGGGTTCAAGCACGATGTACTGCTCGAAATACAGAACCCGCTCAACTTCCTTCAATTGCATGTCGAGGAGAAGTGCAATGCGCGATGGCAGCGACTTGAGGAACCAGATGTGGGCGACAGGCGCCGCCAGCTCAATATGGCCCATGCGCTCGCGCCGCACCTTTGACAGGGTGACTTCCACGCCGCACTTTTCGCAGATGATGCCCTTGTACTTCATGCGCTTGTACTTGCCGCACAGGCACTCGTAATCCTTCACCGGTCCGAAAATGCGTGCGCAGAAAAGCCCGTCGCGCTCCGGTTTGAAAGTGCGGTAGTTGATCGTTTCCGGCTTCTTGATTTCACCGAATGACCACGATAGGATCTTTTCCGGTGAAGCGATCGAAATGCGGATTTGATCGAATGTCTGCGCCGTAACTGCCGGGCTGAAGACGTTCATGACCTCTTGGTTCATGTGTCACTGCTCCTTTGGGTGTTCAAATTTGTTAAACTCGTGTTCCGGACGAGGCGTTGCCGCCCCGTCCACTGATGATTATTGTTGTGAATTCTGCAATTCCACATTGAGGCTGAGTGAACGCATTTCCTTGACCAGCACGTTGAAGCTTTCAGGGATGCCCGACTCGAAGGCGTCGTCGCCACGCACAATGGCTTCATAAACCTTTGTGCGGCCGGCCACGTCATCCGACTTGACGGTCAGCATTTCCTGCAGCGTGTAGGCTGCGCCATAGGCTTCGAGGGCCCACACTTCCATTTCGCCGAAGCGCTGGCCGCCGAACTGTGCCTTGCCGCCCAAGGGCTGCTGGGTCACAAGCGAGTAAGGCCCAATGGAACGCGCGTGGATCTTGTCGTCCACAAGGTGATGCAGTTTCAGCATGTAGATGTAGCCAACGGTCACCGGGCGATCAAACACTTCGCCGGTCTTGCCATCATAGAGCGTTACCTGGCCAGAGGAATTCAGGCCGGCATCGTTCAGCATTTTGGCAATGTCCTCTTCGCGCGCGCCATCAAACACCGGCGTTGCGATGGGAACACCGCGGCGCAGGTTTTGCGCCGACTCCACCAGTTCGCTGTCATCAAGCGCATCGAGCTCATCATTCTTGCCATAGATCTTGAACAGGCCGTCACGCAACGGCTTGATCTTCTGGCTTTCCTGATAGGCATCGAGCATCTGGCCCACCTGCTTGCCAAGGCCCGCACAGGCCCAGCCCAAGTGGGTTTCCAGGATCTGGCCCACGTTCATGCGCGAAGGCACGCCTAGCGGGTTCAGAACGATGTCAACATGGGTGCCGTCCTCAAGGAACGGCATATCCTCCACCGGCACAATGCGCGAAACCACGCCCTTGTTGCCATGGCGACCGGCCATCTTGTCGCCGGGCTGGATTTTCCGCTTCACGGCCACGAAGACTTTGACCATCTTCATAACGCCCGGCGGCAGTTCATCGCCCCGCTGCAGCTTCTCGACCTTGTCAAGGAAGCGCGTTTCAAGACGCTTCTTGGCTTCGTCATATTGCAGCTTCATGGCTTCGAGCTCGGCAATCGATTTCTCTGCCGAGAGCGCAATGCTCCACCACTGCGAACGCGGAATATCCTCAAGGATCTTTTCCGTGATCTTGCCGTCGATCTTGTGGCCGCGCGGACCGCCCGTTGCGACTTTCCCGTTCAGGAAATCGTGCAGCCGGCCGTAGGCATTGCGGTCCAAAATCTTGAGTTCGTCGTCACGGTCCTTTGCAAGCCGCTCGATTTCCTCGCGCTCGATGGCAAGCGCGCGCTCGTCCTTGTCCACACCGTGGCGGTTAAATACGCGCACTTCAACGACCGTGCCGGCCACTCCCGGCGGCAGGCGCAGCGACGTGTCACGCACGTCAGAGGCCTTTTCACCGAAGATGGCGCGCAGCAATTTTTCTTCCGGAGTCATCGGGCTTTCGCCCTTTGGCGTGATCTTGCCGCACAGGATGTCACCCGGCTTTACTTCCGCACCAATGTAAACGATGCCGGCTTCGTCGAGGTTCTTGAGCGACTCTTCGCCCACGTTAGGAATGTCGCGGGTGATTTCCTCAGGTCCCAGCTTCGTGTCACGCGCCATCACATCGAATTCCTCGATGTGGATGGAGGTAAACACGTCATCTTTCACGATGCGCTCGGACAGCAGGATCGAGTCTTCAAAGTTGTAGCCATTCCACGGCATGAAGGCCACGAGCACATTCTGCCCGAGTGCCAGATCACCGAGATCGGTTGATGGGCCGTCGGCAATGATGTCGCCCTGCTTCACCTGGTCGCCCACACGCACCAGCGGACGCTGGTTGATGCAGGTGTTCTGGTTGGAGCGCTGGAACTTGGCGAGCGTGTAGATGTCAACGCCAGACTTGGAAGGATCGGTTTCCTCCGTTGCGCGGATAACAATGCGCTTGGCGTCAACCTGGTCCACGACACCGGTGCGGCGCGCCGCAAAGGCAGCGCCCGAGTCCCGTGCCACGATGGATTCCATGCCCGTGCCGACCAGCGGTGCATTGGTGCGAACCAATGGCACAGCCTGGCGCTGCATGTTTGAGCCCATCAAAGCGCGGTTGGCGTCGTCGTTTTCAAGGAACGGGATCAACGCCGCGGCAACCGATACAAGCTGCTTCGGCGAAACATCCACGTAATCAATCTTGTCCGCCGGCACGGAGAGCACGTCGCCGTAATTGCGCGCAATCACCATGTCCTCGGCAAACTTGTTATCCTTGGTGAGCGCTACGTTCGCCTGCGCGATGTAATGCTTGCCCTCTTCAATGGCCGAAAGATAGGTCACGTCCCGGGAAACCTTGCCGTTGTTGACCGTGCGGTAAGGCGTTTCGATAAAGCCGTACTTGTTCACGCGGGCGTAAGTGGCCAGCGAGTTGATCAGGCCGATGTTCGGGCCTTCCGGCGTTTCAATCGGGCAGATGCGTCCATAATGGGTGGGATGCACGTCGCGCACTTCAAAGCCGGCGCGTTCGCGCGTCAGGCCACCCGGTCCAAGGGCCGACAACCGGCGCTTGTGGGTGATTTCCGACAGCGGATTGGTCTGGTCCATGAACTGTGAAAGCTGCGAAGAACCGAAGAACTCGCGCACGGCAGCAGCCGCAGGCTTTGCGTTGATCAGGTCATGCGGCATCACCGTATCGATATCAACCGACGACATGCGCTCCTTGATGGCGCGTTCCATGCGAACCAGGCCAAGACGGTACTGGTTTTCCATCAACTCGCCAACGCTGCGCACGCGGCGGTTGCCGAGATGGTCGATATCGTCGACCTCGCCCTTGCCGTCACGCAGCTCATGCAGCGTCTTGATCACGGCAAGCACATCCTCGCGGCGGAGAACGCGCATGGTGTCCGGAACATCAAGCTCCAGGCGCATGTTCATCTTCACCCGGCCCACGGCCGAGAGATCATAACGCTCCGAGTCGAAGAACAGGCCATTGAACAGGGCCTCCGCCGATTCCCGTGTTGGCGGTTCACCGGGGCGCATGACGCGGTAGATTTCGATAAGCGCCTGCTCATAGCTCTCAACCTTGTCGGCCTTGAGCGTATTGCGGATATAGGCGCCCGTGTTGATGTGATCGATGTCGAGAAGATTGAGCTTGGTGAAGCCCGCTTCCTTCAGCGCGTTCAGAACCTTTTCATCAATCTCGTCGCCGGCCTCAGCAAAAATCTCGCCGGTCTTTTCATTGACCAGTTCGTCGGCAATGTAGCGGCCATAGAGATCCTCATCGCGCACCAGCAATTCCTTGGTGCCGTCATCGGCAATCTTTTTGGCCAGGCGCGGCGTAATTTTTTTGCCGGCCTCAACTACAACGGCCTTGGTCTTTGCGTCGATGAGATCAACCGTTGGCTTGATGCCCTTGTAGCGGTCCACATCGAACGAAGTCTTCCAGCCTTCCTTGGTCTGGGTGTAGCCAACCGACTTGTAGAACTCATGCAGGATCTGTTCGCCCTGCAGGCCCAGCGCGTAGAGCAGCGTGGTGATCGGCAGCTTGCGGCGGCGGTCAATGCGCGCGAATACGATGTCCTTGGGGTCAAACTCGAAATCGAGCCATGAACCGCGGTAAGGGATGATGCGCGCGGCAAACAGCAGCTTGCCTGAGGAGTGGCTCTTGCCCTTGTCGTGATCGAAGAACACGCCGGGCGAACGATGCATCTGCGAAACGATGACGCGCTCGGTGCCGTTCACCACGAAGGTGCCGTTGGAAGTCATGAGCGGAATGTCGCCCATGTAAACATCCTGCTCCTTGATGTCCTTGACGGACTTTGCCTGGGTGTCCGGATCAATTTCAAACACGATCAGGCGCAGCGTGACCTTGAAGGGTGCCGCAAACGTCATGCCGCGTTGCTGGCACTCATCCACGTCAAACTTTGGCGCCTCAAATTCATAGCGCACGAATTCGAGCACGGCCTGGCCGGAAAAATCCGAAATCGGGAATACCGATTTGAAAACGGCTTGCAGGCCTTCATTGATCCGCCCGCCGGCGGGTTCCTTGACTTGCAGAAACTGGTCGTAAGATTCCTTTTGCACCTCAATGAGGTTCGGCATCACGGCAACTTCAATGCCCTTGCCGAATACTTTGCGGATGCGTTTCCGACTTGCGACCGTATGTGTCTCAGCCATGTGATTTCCTTGTCAGTCTAACTTTTCCAAGCGATTAAGACGGCTTGTCTGAAGTCCTTTTTTGAGAACCTCAAATAAGCCGTCTGGCAAACTCATATCTTACAAACATCCCCCGGCATCTGGTTTTGCCAGACGCCGGAGGGGGTAACCCATTACTTCAACTCGACCTTGGCACCAGCCGCTTCGAGCTTCTTCTTTGCAGCCTCGGCATCTGCCTTGTTGATGCCTTCCTTGACGGCCTTTGGAGCGGCTTCAACCAGGTCCTTGGCTTCCTTGAGGCCAAGGCCGGTGATGGCGCGCACTTCCTTGATCACTTCGATCTTCTTGTCGCCTGCAGCGGTGAGCATGACCGTAAATTCGGTCTTCTCTTCAGCAGCGGCAGCAGCAGGACCGGCGGCAGCGGCAGCCGCTACCGGAGCAGCGGCGGATACGCCCCACTTCTCTTCAAGCATCTTGGAAAGTTCGGCAGCTTCCAGAACCGTGAGGCTCGAAAGGTCGTCTACGATTTTGCTGAGATCAGCCATTTTATTTTCTCTCTTTTCTAAGTCGGTTTATGACAACAATTAAAAGGCAGGCTGTCAGGCAGCCTTGTCTTTGGTGGCGTAGGCGTTGATCACGCGTGCGATCTGGCCGCCAGGTGCTGCCAGGATACCCGCAATGCGGGTAGCCGGAGTCTGGATCATGCCGACGATCTTTGCCCTCAACTGGTCGAGTGAAGGCAGTTCCGCGAGTGCCTTGACGGCTGCAGCGTCCAGAATGGTTGAGCCAAGAGCCCCGCCGAGCACAACGAATTTTTCGTTGGCCTTGGCGAAGTCTGCGGCAACCTTCGGAGCCGATACGGGATCCTTAGCGTAAGCTATCATTGTCGGACCTTTGAAAAGATCCTTGATCCCGTTTGCGTCAGTGCCATCCAGAGCAAGCATTGCAAGACGGTTCTTCGCCACCTTGATGGTAGCGCCCGCCAGGGACATCTTGCCTCTCAGGTCATTGACCTGATTGACCGTCAGTCCCTTGTTGTGGGCCACAACGATAACGCCGGTGCTTTTGAACACGGCATTGAGCGTTGCGACGAGCTCTGTTTTTTCAGCTCTTTCCACTTGCTCTCTCCTTTTTGGCGCAGCACTTGATTGTGCCTGCGCCGTTGGACCAGCCGCTCAAACGCCACCTGCGATCAGCAGGTGAGGCTAAAAGCAGCGCTCACTTGCCTGTCCCCATCACCGTTTCCGGATCAGGATCTTGAGGTCCAAACCGACTCGAAACCCGCTATATGGGGTCTCGCATTCAATTTTGACACCCATCTCATGCAGGCTTGGCGGTTTAAGCGAGGATTCCCCTCACGCCTGCAATCTCGGACAGGTAGATCCAAGGTCCTGCGGACCTTGGCTAACTCCCTGAAAATGCTTTCACACTTTCGGGGAGAAACTTTTGTTACGCCGCGGATACGCTGGCGATATCGAGCTTGAAGCCCGGACCCATGGTGGACGAAATCGACACCTTCTTGAGGAACGTTCCCTTCGAACCCGATGGCTTCTGCTTGTTCACGGCATCCACGAAGGCGCGGATGTTTCCGGCGATCTGCTCTTCCGTAAAGCTCGCCTTGCCAATGCCGGCCTGAACGATGCCAGACTTTTCAACACGGAACTCAACCGCACCACCCTTGGCAGCTTTCACCGCCGCCGTGATGTCCATGGTCACCGTGCCAACCTTGGGGTTTGGCATCATGCCGCGCGGGCCGAGAACTTTGCCGAGACGGCCAACAAGGCCCATCATGTCCGGCGTGGCAATGCAGCGATCGAAATCCAGAGTACCCTTGTTCACGATCTCGAACAGGTCTTCGGCGCCAACAACATCAGCACCCGCCTTCTTCGCTTCTTCGGCCTTGGCACCCTTGGCGAATACGCCAACCCGTACTTTGCGGCCCGAACCGTTAGGCAGGGCGCACACGCCGCGCACCATCTGGTCCGCATGACGTGGGTCAACGCCCAGGTTCATGGCAATTTCAATGGTCTCGTCAAATTTGGCGTTGGCCTTGGCCTTCACCAGCTTCACTGCATCAATCAGGCCATAATACTTGGACCGGTCGATGTCTGCTTCATTCTTGGCAATACGTTTTGGGGCTTTGCTCATCTGCTTACTCCACAACCTGAAGGCCCATGGACCGGGCAGAACCTGCGATTTCGCGTGCCGCAGCATCAACGTCACGTGCATTCATGCCCTTGAGCTTCTGTACGGCAATTTCACGGCATTGCGCCATGGTCACGGTGCCAGCCGAAACCTTGCCCGGCTCTTTGGAGCCAGCGGTAACCTTGGCAGCCTTCTTCAGGAAGAATGACGCCGGAGGCGACTTCATCTCGAAGGTGAAGGACTTGTCCTGGAAGGCAGTGATCACCACCGGGACGGGCGAGCCCTGCTCCATTTTTTGCGTAGCCGCATTGAAGGCCTTGCAGAATTCCATGATGTTGAGACCGCGCTGTCCGAGCGCTGGTCCGATTGGCGGAGACGGGTTTGCCTGTCCCGCCGGCACTTGCAACTTGATGTAGCCGACGACTTTCTTGGCCATTCTATAGTCCCTCTTTTCAAGGTTAGTGGTCCGGCTTCAAGGGCCTCCCACGGATTACATTCAGCGGATCTTTTCGACCTGCCCATACTCGAGTTCAACAGGCGTTGGCCTGCCGAAAATAGAGACCGCAACTTTCAGTCGCGACCGCTCTTCATCCACTTCCTCAACCTGTCCGTTGAAGGAAGCAAAAGGTCCATCAGCGACGCGTACCTGCTCGCCGATTTCGAACGAGATGCTGGTCTTTGGCTTGTCGACACCCTCCGCCACCTGGTTAAGGATGCGGTTGGCCTCGGCGTCCGAAATCGGGATCGGCTTGGAATCCGAACCGAGGAAACCGGTCACCTTGGGCGTGTTCTTGATCAGATGGAACGCCTGGTCGGTCAATTCCATTTTTACAAGCACATAGCCGGGAAAAAACCGCCGCTCGCTCTTGATCTTGCGACCCCGGCGAACCTCGATAATCTCCTCGGTGGGAACCAGAACCTGCTCGAAAAGGTCGCCAAGACCCTTCTGAACCGACTGTTCCTTTATAGATTCGGCCACCTTTTTCTCGAAATTCGAGTAAGCGTGGACGATATACCAGCGTTTTGTCATTCCAGTTCCGTAACTCTCAGCGGCACCCTTTAGAGGCCCAGAAGCAGCTTGTCGATGCCCCATTTCAGAATGGCATCCACCACCAGGAAGAATACCGAAGCCATGGCCACCATGATCATCACCATAACGGTGGAAATCATGACCTCCTTGCGGCTGGGCCAAGTGATTTTCCTGGCCTCTTCCCGCACTTGCTGGACAAATTCTACCGGACTCGTTTTGGCCATGGCCGCATCATTCCTTGGTTAATGGCAGGGGCAGAAGGGCTCGAACCCTCGGCCTGCGGTTTTGGAGACCGCCGCTCTACCAACTGAGCTATACCCCTAAGTGGTGTTACTCCGTAATTTTTGCAACGACGCCGGCGCCGACGGTACGTCCGCCTTCACGGATGGCGAAGCGCAGCTTCTCCTCCATGGCAATCGGCGTAATCAGCTCGACGTCAAAGGCGATATTGTCGCCCGGCATCACCATTTCCGTGCCCGCCGGAAGTGTGACCACCCCGGTCACGTCCGTGGTCCGGAAGTAGAACTGCGGACGGTAGTTGGCAAAGAACGGCGTGTGACGGCCACCCTCTTCCTTGGTCAGGATATAGGCTTCCGCCTTGAACTTCTTGTGCGGCTTGACTGAACCCGGCTTGCACAGGATCTGGCCACGCTCGACACCCTCACGGTCAATACCGCGCAGAGTGCTCCGACGTTGTCGCCCGCCTCGCCTGAATCCAGCAGCTTGCGGAACATCTCAACACCCGTCACCGTCGACTTCACCGTGTCGCGGATGCCGACAATCTCGACTTCCTCGCCAACCTTGATGATGCCGCGCTCGATGCGGCCCGTGACCACCGTGCCGCGCCCCGAGATCGAGAACACGTCCTCGATCGGCATCAGGAACGGCTGGTCCTTGGCCCGCTCGGGCTGCGGGATATAGCTGTCAACCGCCGCCATCAGCTTGAGAACCGCGTCATGGCCGATCTCCGGCGTCTTGCCCTCGAGCGCTGCCAGAGCCGAGCCCCGGATGATCGGAATGTCATCGCCGGGGAACTGGTAGGAGGTCAAGAGCTCGCGCACTTCCATCTCGACGAGATCCAGAAGCTCGGGATCGTCAACCATGTCCACCTTGTTCATGAACACAACCAGCGCCGGAACACCCACCTGGCGGGCCAGGAGGATGTGTTCGCGCGTCTGCGGCATCGGGCCGTCAGCCGCTGACACCACCAGGATGGCGCCGTCCATCTGCGCCGCACCGGTGATCATGTTCTTCACATAGTCCGCATGTCCCGGGCAATCCACATGGGCGTAATGCCGGTTCTTCGTCTGGTACTCGACGTGCGCCGTCGAAATCGTGATGCCGCGGGCCCGCTCTTCAGGCGCCTTGTCGATCTGGTCATAGGCCGTATATGTCGCCCCGCCCGTCTCCGCCAGAACCTTGGTGATCGCTGCCGTCAGCGACGTCTTGCCATGGTCAACATGGCCAATCGTCCCAATGTTGCAATGCGGCTTGTCGCGAAGAAATTTCTCTTTGGCCATGGTCTCTAATATCCTGTTCTTAATCTCTCATTTGGCTCGCCAGCCGAAACGGCAAAGCCGCGTAGGTTGGAGCGGGTGAAGGGAATCGAACCCTCGTATTCAGCTTGGAAGGCTGCTGCTCTACCATTGAGCTACACCCGCCTTATAACCTCTTGGTAACAAACCTCTTTTCACTTCACCTGTCGTGCGTCCGGCCCGCTCCCCAAAGGCGATGGTGGGGGAGGTAGGACTCGAACCTACGAAGGCGAAGCCAGGGGATTTACAGTCCCCCCCCTTTGCCACTCGGGACACTCCCCCAATTCGCTGATGAACAAGCCAAACGCCAACAAGCCCGGGTTTCGCCCGGGCCTTTAGTGAGGCGCTGTATGCCGGGGTTAAGAAGCTGAGTCAATCAGGAAAACTAAGTTTTTCTCAAGCCTTTTTCAAGAACTCGACCCGCAGCACCAGGCCCTTAATCTTGTCGTGGCGGCAATCGACTTCCTCATCATTATCAGTGAGGCGAATGGACGAAATCTTTGTTCCGCGCTTCAGCGTCTGGCCCGCGCCCTTGACCTTCAAATCCTTGATAAGGATGACTAAATCGCCATCCTTCAGCACGGCTCCGTTGCTGTCTTTCACATCCATGGGAGCTCACACTTTCTGAATTCTGGTGCCGATTACAGGACTCGAACCTGTGACCCCCTGATTACAAATCAGGTGCTCTACCAACTGAGCTAAATCGGCATCTCCTATTGCGCCCCCTATAGGCCAACTGGCCCCTGCCCCGCAATACCTGTTGGTGGTGCGAAGCCTGCCCCAAAATTGCCATACTTGCAAGCGCGGACGAAGGGGTCTAAACCAAATCAACTGCGGAATTGCGGGACGGTGACAGGAGCGGCCAGGCCTTGAAAAGTTTGGCTGTTTCGCCTTTAGCGAGTGAGCGCGTATAGGGCGACGGCGGCCGCGTTTGAGACATTCAGGCTGCGGATTGCCCCAGAAAAGTCTAATTTGGCCACCACATCGCAATTTTTGCGTGTAAGCTCGCGCAGCCCCTTGCCTTCCGCCCCCAAAACCAGCACCAGCGGCGGGGTTTTATCAACCTCACCAAGAGTGATCTCAGCCTCGCTGTCCAACCCCACCAGGCGGAAACCGGCGTCGCGAAGCTCCTCCATGGCACGCGCCAGATTGGTCACTTTCACAATCGGAACATGCTCGTAAGCCCCTGATGCGGCTTTGAAAAGAACCCCGGAAGCCTCGGCGGAATGACGCGCTGTGGTGACCATCGCGGTCACCTGAAAGGCGGCACAGGTGCGCAGGATCGCCCCCACATTATGGGGGTCCGTCACCTGGTCCAGCATCACCACAACGCCTGATTGCTCGACCTCCTTAAGTTGCGGCTGGCGCAGGGGCTTGGCTTCAAGAACCATGCCCTGGTGCACAGCATCCGGCTCAAGCCGCCGGTCCAGCACCTTTGGATTTACGATTTCAGGCATGATTCCAAGAGGTTGGGTAATAGCCTTGAGCCGCTCCGCCCCATTCAAGGTACAGGTCAGCTTGACGAATTTGCGCTTGGGATTTTTCAGCGCCTCCTCAACCGGATGGGCCCCGTAAATGACGTCATTCTCATCACTCATGCCCGCGAGCTATAGGGCCAGCCGCTCCAAATGTGGAGCGAATAATCCCATCAAACGGGTGCGAAATGACCACAGAGCGAAGGTCGAATCTCGCCATTTGCATTTTTATCCTCACCCAATTGTCATCGCCGGATGACAAAAATTTGGCATGAAACTATCCCCGTGTGATTTTCTCCAGCCCGCCCATATAGCGGCCGGAGCGCTTCCGGAAGGGTAACGCTGCCATCATCGTTCTGGTAGTTCTCCAGAATGGCAACCATGGTGCGGCCAACAGCGAGCCCCGAGCCATTCAGCGTATGCACATAGCGCGGACTCTTGCCGTCCCCGGGCTTGAACCGCGCTTCCATGCGCCGCGCCTGAAATTCACCGAGCTGCGAGCATGACGAAATTTCGCGGTAGGCATTTTGCCCCGGCAACCACACTTCAATGTCATAGGTTTTGCGGCTGCCGAATCCCATGTCACCGGTGCACAAAACGATCGTGCGGAAGGCAAGCTTCAGGCGCTTCAACACTTCTTCGGCGCAATTCAGCATGCGACTGTGTTCGGCTTCCGCCTGCTCCGGCGTTGTGATGGAAACAAGCTCAACTTTTGAAAACTGGTGCTGGCGGATCATGCCGCGCGTATCCTTGCCCGCCGCCCCCGCTTCCGCGCGGAAACACGGCGTGTAGGCGGTCATGCGGATAGGAAGCTCTTTTTCCTCAAGCACACGCTCGCGCACCAGATTGGTGAGCGAGGCCTCGGCGGTCGGAATCAGCCAGTGGCCAGAAGTCGTCTGGAACAGGTCTTCCTTGAACTTAGGCAATTGCCCCACGCCGAACATCGCCTCGTCACGCAGCATGTAGGGCGCGTAGATTTCCGTGTAGCCATGATGCTCCGTGTGCAGATCAACCATGAACTGGGCAAGGGCCCGTTCCAGCTTGGCAAGCTGGCCCTTGAGAATGACAAAACGCGCGCCCGACAATTTGGCCGCCGTTTCAAAATCCATGAGGCCAAGCCATTCGCCGATATCGAAATGCTGGCGCGGCTCGAATTTGAACTTGGGCTTTTCACCCCAGACATGAAGTTCCTTGTTGTCGTGCTCGTCCTTGCCCTTTGGCACGCCCTCCATGGGAAGGTTGGGAATGACCGCGAGCGCCTCGTTGAGCTTCTGTGTGAGCAGGCGCTCGGCTTCCTCGCCAGACCGCAATGAAATCCTTGAGGCCGGCAACTTCCGCCTTGAGGGCTTCGGCCTTTGCCTTGTCGCCTGCCCGCATCACCTCGCCGATTTCCTTCGACAGGGCATTGCGGCGCGCCTGCGCATCTTGAAGCTTTTGGATGTGATCGCGCTTTTCCGAATCGATTTTCAGAAGCGCGGCCGATTGCGGAGGGATGCCACGCAAGGCAAGACCCTGATCAAAAGCAACAGGATTATCCCGGATGGTTTTTATGTCATGCATTAGTGGCGTCTTTTACGGCTTGGGCCTTGGCCCGGCGCTTTTCCAGGAATCGCACGGCCAATACGGCCACCTCATAAAGCCCCATCAGCGGAACCGCCATGGCAATCATCGAGATGGGATCCGGCGGCGTGATAAGGGCGGCAAGTGCGCAGACGCCGACAATGGCAAAGCGCCTGCCCTTGGTGAGCATGTCGTACGTCACGATGCCGATCTGCCCAAGCAGGGTGAGCACGACCGGCAACTGGAAGGTGAGGCCGAAAGCCAGGATCAGCATCATCACGAAATCCAGATAGGCCTCGACGTCCGGCATCAATTGGATGGCATTCTGGCCCGCATCACCCGTTGATGCCGCAAGCCCATAGAAGAAGTGGATGGCAACCGGCAGCAGGAAAAAATAAACCAGCCCCGCGCCAAGCACGAAAAAGATCGGCGTGGCGATGAGATAGGGAAACAGAGCCTGGCGCTCATTCTTGTAAAGTCCCGGTGCCACAAAGCGGTAAAGCTGCGTGGCAATGAGCGGGAAGGAAATGAACATACCGCCGAACATGGCGATCTTCAGCTTCACCAGGAACACGCCCAAGAGCTTGATGGAAATCAGACCTGTATCGGTGCCGGTGCCCCATTTGAACGGCAGGATGAGAAGGCTGAGAATATCCGAGGAAAAGAAAAAGCTGAGAATGAAGGTGGCAACGAAACCCACCACGCAATAGATCAGCCGGGTGCGCAGCTCAAGCAGATGATCGAGCAGCGGGGCTTCCGAGGCGTCAATGTCTTCCTTCGTCATGGCTTTGGGGCTTCATCCGGAGCGCCAAAATACTTATCGAAGTCGTTGCTTTTGCTGGACGGAAGGCGAACCAATCTCGTTCTTGATCTGGGTCATCGGATTGAGGTTCTTGAGGCCCTGAAGATCCTTCTTCACATCCTCAAGGCCTGCATCCTTCATGGCCAAATCCACATGGCCCTGGAATTCCCGCGCCATGCCGCGCGCCTTGGTCATCATTCGGCCAAAGGCCCGCAGCATCTTGGGCAAGTCCTTGGGCCCGATCACGATGACCGCAATCAGGGCAAGAACAAACAGTTCGGAATAGCCGACGCCAAAGTCAAACATGGCTCATATAGCCTTTTGAAAGCCTTACGACTTGACCTTCTTGGCGGGGGCCTTGACCGTTTCGTCCGCCGTCTTTTCAAGCGACTTCACTTCTTCAGCGGTCTCATCGGTCGGAATCATCCGCCAGGCCCTTCTTGAAGCTCTTGATGCCCTTGGCCACATCGCCCATCAAATCCGACACCTTGCCCTTGCCGCCGAATACCACCAGCACGACCACCAGCAAAAGCACCCAGTGCCACCACGAACCAAAACCCATCACAAAACTCCTGAAAACATCATGTTCAATTTGTCATGCACTATCGCAGAAAGCCTTCGCTCCCGCAACAAATGCCACACACTCCGTCAGATGCTGTCTGGAGCGGGCTTTGTAAAGATCAAAACGTGATCGTGATCAACGCGGAAATGGGCGGTTTCGCCCCGTTGGGGCGCATGGCCCGAAAGCAGTACAGCCACCGGCTCCTCCAGCCCGTTAAACTGCACCTGCAGCCGGGTTTTATCTCCCAGAAACCGGGCTTCCAGCACATAGCCTTCGGTGCCCGCACCCACGTTGGCCAGGGTTAACGCCTGGGGACGGATAATCACCCGAACCTCGGTCCCCTGGGCGAAGCCAGCGGCGCTGAAGCGGCCAAGCGGCGTTTCCACATTGCCGTTCTTCACCAAGGCGCCAAGTTCATTAACATCGGAAAAGAACCGCGCCACCTGTAAATCCACCGGTTTGTTGAACAGCTCGGTTGACGTGCCGGTCTGGATCAGGCGGCCCGCCCGCATGAGCAGGATGCGGTCGGCAAAATCCATGGCTTCCACTGGATCATGGGTGACGAGCACACAGGTGGCCCGCGTTTCCTGGAGCAGCGCCAGGGTTTCCTCGCGCACCGTTTCGCGCAGGCGCTGGTCCAGCCCGGAAAACGGTTCATCCATCAGCATGACTTGCGGCCGCGGCACAATGGCCCGCGCCAGAGCCACGCGTTGCTGCTCGCCGCCCGAGAGCGAACTGGGATAGCTGTGGCGGAAACTGGCAAGCCCGACGCGCGCCAGCGCATGCTCGGCCACTTTGCGGCTTCCCCGCGGCTCAAGGCACTGAGCCCGAACGAGACGTTTTCAATGACGTTGAGATGGGGGAACAAGGCAAAGTCCTGGAACACCAGGCCCACATTGCGCCGCTCCGGCGGCACGTAGCGTGTGGGTCCATCCACTTCCTCATCGTCCAGCAGCACCCGTCCTGAAGTCGGCCTTTGAATGCCCGCCGCGATGCGCAGCAGCGTGGTCTTGCCGCAGCCCGACTGGCCCAGCAGGCAGGCAATTTCGCCGGCCTGCAATTCAAAGCTCAGGTTCTTCAAAATTTCGGTCGTGCCAATGGTGCAGGAGACATTCTCAAAGGTGAGCTTGCCTGCAAATAAGGCGCCTGCCGTGCCGCGCGTGCCCCAGCGCTGCCGTTCAGGCTGATTGGAAATTTCACTGCCGTCCTGCATGGAAGCCGCCAATACACCAGAACGAGGAGAAGGAAACGAGGATGACGCCTCAGCCTGAATCCCGCGTGGCATGGCCCATGTACATGATCATCGTCGACGGCAGCGCGCCGAAGACGAAATCCAGCTTGCGGTTGAGGCCGCGCGGTCCCAGGCCGGTAAAATACGATACTTTGAAGCCGAAAGCCTTGAGAAGTTAAGCCAGTTTTGCGGGCTCGATGAACTTGGCGGGATCGTGGGTGCCGACCGGCAAAATCCCGTAAAATGCGTTCGCCAAGAAAAACCAATACAAGGCTCGCCAGCCAATGTGCGATTGATCGTATCAAACAGAAACATTCCTCCGGGCCGCAGAACACGGCGGACTTCGTTGATAACGCCGCCGAGATCGGCGACATGCTCAAGCACGTCGACGCACACCACATAATCCATGCTTCCATCGGCTACCGGCAGTGCCTCGCCCGCGCCAACGAGATATTCTATGGAAAAATTCTGTGAGGCCGCATGGCGCCGCGCGATGGCGATGGCTTTCTCAGCCGGGTCGATGCCGATTACGGTTGGCGCCTCTGCGGGCGAGA
Organism: uncultured Alphaproteobacteria bacterium; assembly: GCA_963810045.1. Classification (GTDB taxonomy): domain Bacteria; phylum Pseudomonadota; class Alphaproteobacteria; order Rhizobiales; family Aestuariivirgaceae; genus Aestuariivirga. Next base: position 137,702 of record CAWELV010000028.1, read on the forward strand.
GCTTCCGCCATGAAGCCACCGCCACAGCCGAGATCGAGAACGTTACTGCTGCGCCAATCCGCTATCCGGTCAAAATACTTGAGGCGGGCGGGAACCAAATTCTGCACGCTCCGCAGCCAGCGCTGCGATCCATCCCACCAGTGATCCGCATAAGCGTCGTAGATAGAGAAGGTCGTTCCGCTTCGGGAGCAGCAAGCGGGCGCGATGTCGGCAGCCAGTAGGGCCGGATCTTCTGGTAGTCGATAAATGTTTGGCCAAGAGACGCGTGAAGCGCGCTTCCTTGAAAGCGGACCAATGAGGCAATAGGCCGTAAGCCCGATCGGCGACGAGCAACTGGTCAGGGGTCCAGACAGGCACAGTCCAGACCGTGCAGGTGAAGGCCAGGTAAATCGGTTGCCGGCACAGCCTGAATAAACCGCGCGTCGGCATCCCGGGATAGGCTGGTCGCGCATTGCGGAACACCGCCCACCAGCCGAGCGAACCCGTCTGCAAGGTAATGCCCGCATCAAGAATGGCCTGCGCCAGCAGAAGCCAGCTTGCAGCATAGAGTGTGGTGAGAATCCAGAATCGGCGAGCCCTGCGCTTGCCACCAGATCACTCCACTCGGCGTCCAGAAGGCAAAGAGCGCAAGAACCTGCGCCGGATGCGATGATGACATAGGTGGTGGTTGAGAGATTGACGCTGATGCATACAGCGTCATGCCGTTCTGGGCGGTAAGCACTGCGGCCTGGGCGCTGATGGCCGAAAATATGAAGGTTGAAAGCACGAGCGCGGTTCGTTTCATTGTGGTTGTCATGGCTGTACCTCCTGGCGTCCAAATCCCGGACGCAAGGGCGCTGGCAGGATCAAGCCGAGCCAAAGGCTCAACTCCCGCCTCAATAATCCTATGGGGTGACCTACGTTCCATCGGATCACAAAGAAGTGTGTCGGGGCGCTTCCGTCGTGTTCCACCAGCGGAAAATTCACCAGGGCGGGGAAAGAAAATGGGGCCACTGCACGCTCCTGACACCAACTGACAGGGCACTTCTATAGATTGGTTGCCAATGGAGGTGCACCATGTTGCTGAAACTCAAAATTGCCGCCACGAAGCAATACGCGCCGGTCAATCAAGTCTGGTCAACCCTTGCTGCCTGTGTCCGAGCCCACCGGCAGCGTACCCGTGACCGGCGTATTCTCTTGCACATGAATGACCACAACCTACGCGATCTCGGTTTGAGCCGTTCTCAAGGCGGCCCATACCGTCGCCATCCATAAAAACCCGCCATGCCGCGCCGGCCCAACTCCAATCCGGGTTCTCGAACGCCCACACGCTGCCGCCAACTTGCGCTTGCAGCGAAAATAGGGTGTGATCGGAAATCACTTCAGGACGGGTCATCGCGACCTTAAAGCCTGTTGTGAACGAGAATTGGGGCGAACCGGATGTTAAACCAAATTAAGCACGCGCTGTTTGCGTGCGTATTGCTTTTGCTTGCGCCTGGCGCCATGGCGGCAACGCCTGTCGATACTTTGGTCATTGCGAAGAATATCGACGATATCATTACCTTCGACCCTGCCGAAGCCTATGAGTTCACCGGAATTGAGATAATCGCCAATATCTATGACCGGATCATGCGGTTTGAACCCACTGATATTACCAAGCTCGTCCCCGGCGCTGCTGAAAGCTATACTCTGAGCGGCGATGGCCGGACTTTTACCTTTAAAATCAGGCCCGGGCAGAAATTCGCCTCCGGCAATCCACTGACTGCGGCAGATGCCGTCTTCTCGCTCCAGCGCGTCATAAAACTCGATAAAACGCCGGCCTTTCTTATTGGCCAGCTCGGCTGGTCCAAGGATAATGTTGATGAACTGGTAAAGGTCATCGATGACATGACATTCCAGTTCACGATCACTGAAGACTTCTCGCCCTCGCTGGTTCTGAGCCTGATGTCATCAGTCGTAGGCTCCGTCGTGGACATGAAGACGGTGATGGAACACGAGCAGGCCGGCGACATGGGGTACGGCTGGCTCAAAAGAAATTCGGCAGGCTCCGGTGCCTATGCGTTGCGAAGCTGGAATGCCAATGCAAGTGTTGTGCTTGACGCCAACCCGACCTATCGCGGTGGTGCTGCAGCCTTGCAGCGGGTGGTAATCCTTCATGTCGCGGAACCAGCAGCACAGCGCCAACTCATTCTGCGGGGCGACGTCGATATTGCCCGCGACATTGCACCCAATCAGATTGAGGGCGTAGCTGAAAACCAGGGCGTGGAGATAGTGACGGTACCGCAGGAGAGCCTCTATTATATTGGGCTCAATCTGAAAACCGCTCCGTTCCAGAATCTCAAGGTGCGCCAGGCCATGCATTACCTCGTCGACTACGACGGCATGGTAAACTCATTCCTTGACGGCAAGAAAAAGGTTCACCAGACTTTCTGGCCCTCGGGCCTCTGGGCCTCGCTTGATGAGAACGCCTACACCTTCGATCCCGCCAAGGCCAAGGCGTTGCTTGCCGAAGCGGGTTTTGCCGACGGCTTTGAGGTGACGCTCGATTCCCCCAATTCTTCGCCTTTCTCCAACATCGCAAGGTCTATCAAGTCAACCATGGCGCAAGGCGGCATCAAGGTTACCGTTGTGCTGGGCGAACAAAATAAAGTGTTGACCAAATATCGCGCCCGCCAACACCAAATGCTTCTCGTCAACTGGGGACCTGACTATATGGACCCACACACCAATGCGGACTCCTTCGCCCGCAACCCCGACAATTCCGATGGGGCAAAGTCAAAGCCGCTGGCTTGGCGCAACAGCTGGGACATTCCGGAAATCAGCAAGATGACCGATGCTGCCGTGCGCGAACGCGACCCAACCAAACGCGAGCAGATGTACAAGGATTTGCAGCGCAAGGTGATGGAAGAAGGGCCCTTCATCATCATGTTCCAGGAGACGAAACAGCTGGCCAGAAGGTCCAACGTGAAGAATTTCATCATGGGATCAAGTTCCGACGTTATCTATTACAATCTGACGACGAAATAAAAACGCGGCGGCCAGGGACAGCACCAGTGTGAATTTAATTTCGGCTCACCGGCTTGGACCGCATGAGGCCTACCGTTTCGCGCTCGGCCCGCCGGCAAGTGACGGGCGGAAGGCCCCGCGCCATCAGGCCCATGTCGTCGAGCACCATTTTGCCCATCTGCTTGAAGGCTACATCAAGCGCCCCGGCCCGATGCGCCGAGAGCACAAAACCTTCAAGCGAGCGAACCGGATGATCAGGCGGCAATGGCTCTTGCGGAAAAACATCACTGGCGGCGCGGATATGCCCGGACTTCACCGCCGCCATCAGCGCCTCGAAATCAACAACCCCGGCCCGGCTGAGCAGCACAAAACTCGTGCCCCGGCGCATCTTGGCAAATTCCGCCGCGCCCAGAAAACCGCCATTGCTGGAGGTGACCGAGGCGACAACGAAAATCACATCGCTTTTCGTGAGCACATCATCAAGCGAGACGGGCTCCACGCCCTGCTCTTCGAGCACGCCAGCGGGAAGCCACGGATCGAAGGCTCTGATCTTCGCCTTGAAACCGGCGAGAAGCCGGTGCAGGGCTCGGCCCAAATCGCCAAAACCGATGAAACCGATATTGCCACCTGACATGAGGCGGGCTTCCGCGTTGCCCTCGCCGCCCCATAGTTCCTTGCCCGCCCGAAACGCCCGGTCGGCGCCAACTATGTTGCGTTCCAGACTGAGCGCCAATCCCAAACCGATTTCGGCCACCGGTATCGCAAAAACCCGGCCCGTGGTGAGCACATGAATGCCGTGGGAGAAACAAAACTCATAATCCATATTATCGAGAAAATTGGTTTCGACATTGAAGATCGCCTTGAGTTTTTTGGCTTGCTGTAAAATTTGGCGCGGCAAATCGGGCTGCCCGATTATAAAGCTGGCCTCGCCAATATGATCCGCCACCACTTTTGAAACCGTTGCTCCCTGGCCTTCAAAAATTTGGTAATCACGCCGCAGTTTCGCTTCATTGTCCTTGCTGAAGATCAGCTCCAATGACCGGGGCTCGGGGACGGAGATGACTATCGGGCGCGTATCGCTCATCGCAGCTGCTTTCCAAAAAGGAAAACTTTAAGCGGCAGTTCTGTTATCAGCCAACAACATTCGCGCAAAAAAATTTAATGCTGCATTGCACCTTAAGATTTTCCTTGGGAGGTTTGCAATCCTGTTATATCAGTTGCCTAGGCCATGCATTTTCCGGAATGCTTTTCCCGTTGAATGCACTGCTTCAAGAGCGCACCAATTGGGCGCATATTTTCATGGGAGGATCCATTCAATGCGCAAATATACCAGAAGACTCGTCGTCGCCAGTGCCTTGGCGCTGACCATGGTGACAGCACCCGTCGCCCATGCCGAAGACCAGATCCTGGCCTCCGTGCCGGGCCTCACCTTCCCCTTCTTTGTTCACATGATGAACGCCTTCAAGGCCGAAGCCACAAAGCAGGGCGTGGGCGTGATTGAAAGCGATGGCCAGGTTTCATCGCCCAAGCAGACCGCAGACGTGGAAGCGGCGATTACCCAGGGCGTGAAGGGCATCGTCATCAGCCCGAACGAAGTGGATGCCATGGCCCCGGCCCTGCAGCAGGCCGTGGAAGCCAGGATTCCCGTCGTGACCGTCGACCGCCGCGTGGCCCAGGTCGAGGGCATTCTCGCCCATGTCGGCGCTGACAACGTGAAAGGCGGCGAAGCCCAGGCAAATCTTATCGTCCAGATGTTCCCTGATGGCGCAACCATCATCAACCTGCAGGGCCAGTCCGGCGCCTCGCCGGCCATCGACCGTAACAAGGGCCTGCATAATGTTCTTGATGGCATGGCCGACAAGTACAAGATCGTGTTCGAGCAGACCGCCGGTTTCGACCGCGCCAAGGGATTGGCTGTCACCGAAGCGGCTCTCTCCGGCATGGCCGATGCGCCCAAGGTGATCGTTGCCGCCAATGACGACATGGCGCTGGGTGCGATGGAAGCAGTGAAGTCGCGTGGCCTCTCCGGCATCGCGATCATCGGCTTTGACGCACTGCCGGAAGCCCTGGCCCAGGTACGTGATGGCGGCCTCACCGCCACCATTGAGCAGTTCCCCGGCCAGCAGAGCTCCCTTGGCGTGCAGACCCTGGTGGACTTCATCAAGGACTGGCAACCAGCCAGCCGAGAAGGTTCTGCTGCTGACCCCGGTTGCCGTCACCAAGGACAATCTGAACATTGCCGAACGCCTCGGCGAAGTGAAGTAAACGAACTGAGATTGTTTTCCGGCCGGGGCCACAAACCTCGGCCGGAAGGCATTTTATCCATGGCAACACCACCCGCAACCCAGCCCCTGCTCCGCATGACCGGGATTTCAAAATCCTTTCCCGGCGTGCGCGCCCTTGATTCTGTCGATTTTGAAGTGGGCTCGGCCGAAATCCACGCTTTTCTCGGCGAGAATGGCGCCGGCAAATCAACCCTCCTGAAAATTCTTATCCGGCGCCCAGGCCCCCGATGCGGGCAGCATTGAACTGAATGGCGAAACCATCGTCCTCGACAGCCCTCAGGCGGCCCAGGCCAAGGGCATTGTCACCATCTATCAGGAATTCACCCTCGCTCCCGACATGACCATTGCCGAGAACGTCTTCATCGGCCGCGAACCGGGCTCGAAGCTTTTCATCAGCCGCAGCCAGCTTGAGGAGCAAACCCGGATTCTGACCCATCGCATCGGCCTTGACCGCAACCCACGCGCCCTGGTGCGCGACCTTTCCGTGGCCGAGCAGCAGATGGTGGAGATCGCCCGCGCCCTTTCCATGAAATCGCAACTGATCGTCATGGATGAGCCGACCTCCGCCCTGAGCCGCACCGAGGTTGAAAAACTCTTCGCCATCATCCGCGCCCTCAAGCGCGACGGCATCACGACGATTTTTGTCACCCACCGCCTGGAAGAAGTGTTTGAGATCTGCGACCGCTACACGGTGCTGCGCGATGGCCGCCATGTGGGCAGCGGCAGCGTTGCCGGAGACAACGCTCGATGGCATATATCCGCCTGATGGTGGGCCGCGAGCTTGGCCTGCTGGCGCCGCGCGACACATCCTACACCACAGGCGAAGTGGCCCTTTCCGTGACCGGCCTTTCACGCCGCCGCAAGAGCAGCGATGCCAGCGCCATCGAACTGCACAATGTTTCACTGGCCGTGAACAAGGGCGAAATTCTCAGGCATCGCCGGCCTTGTCGGCGCCGGCCGCACCGAAACGGCGCGCGCCATCTTCGGCGCCGATGTTATCGACTCTGGCAAGATCATTGTCAACGGCCAGGAGGTGAAAATTGCTTCGCCCCGCGATGCCATCAGTCTCGGCATTGGCCTCGTGCCCGAAGACCGCAAGCAGCAGGCGCTGTTTCTGGCGCTGGCCATCCGCACCAATCTTTCCATCGCCTCGCACGACCGCATTTCCTCGTTTCGCTATTTCATCAGCCGGAGCAAGGAAGAAGCCCTGGTCGACGAATACAAGAAGCTTCTCAACATCCGCATGGCCTCGGGCGACCAGCTCGTCGGCAACCTTTCCGGCGGCAACCAGCAGAAGGTGGTGCTGGCCCGCTGGCTGGCGCTGCGGCCCAAGGTGCTGATCGTCGATGAGCCGACGCGCGGCATCGATGTGGGCGCCAAGGTGGAAGTGCATAACCTGCTGTTCCAGATGGCGGCCGCCGGCATTGCCATCATCGTCATTTCCTCGGAACTGCCGGAGATTCTGTCGCTCGCCGACCGGATCGTCACCATGCGCGAAGGCCGCGTCACCGGCGAAATCCTCCGCGCCGACGCCGACCAGGAAAAACTGATGACCCTGATGACTCTGCGTTTGGAGCAGGCAGCGTGAGCGAGGTGGAGACAAAAATGGCCGAGGCAACCCTGAGAGAAAACGACAAGGCCTTCGACGCCTTCTCCTTCCTGGCGCGCTTTGCGCCGCTGATCTTCCTGCTCCTGCTCATGGCGATTTTCGCCATCATGGAGCCGCGCTTCCTCTCCTCGATCAACCTCTTCAACGTCATGCGCCAGGTGTCCATCACCGGCCTTCTCGCCATCGGCATGACCTTTGTGATTCTCACCGCCGGCATCGATCTTTCCGTGGGCTCTCTGTTGGCCTTCGCCGGACTGGTTGCCGCCGCCGTGGCCAAGGGCGGCATGCAGGACCGCTTCACCGTGGGCGATGCAGCGATAGGCTATGGCTGGCCCTTGGCGGCACTTTCGGCAATTCTCGTTGGCCTGGCTTGCGGCTATCTGCAGGGCATCGCCATCACCAAACTCAAGGTTCCCGCCTTCGTCGTCACGCTCGGCGGCATGTCGGTGTTCCGTGGCGCCGCACTTTTGTTTGCGGCGGGCGGACCCATCTCCGGCTTTCAGCCGGAATTCACCTGGTGGGGCCAGGGCCGCATCTTGACCGTGCCCGTGCCGGTCATCATCTTTCTGGTGTCGGCCATGTTGGCCCACATCGTTCTGCACTACACGCGCTATGGCCGCCGCGTTTATGCGGTGGGTGGAAATCCCGAAGCGGCGCGCCTTGCCGGCCTCAACGTCAACCGCATCATCTGCAGCGTCTACGTCATCATGGGTTTCTTTGCCGGGCTGGGATCTTTCGTTCTCGCTGCAAGGCTCAATTCGGCCGAAGCCGTGGCCGGCACCGGCTATGAACTCACCGTCATCGCCTCGGTGGTGATCGGCGGCACCAGCCTTTTCGGCGGCTCCGGCTCGATTTTCGGCACGGTGATCGGCGCCCTGCTCATCGGCGTGCTGCTCAATGGCCTCGTGTTGATGAACGTCTCGTCCTATATCCAGCAGATCATCATCGGCATCATCATCGTGCTGGCCGTGGCCTTCGACACCTTCGCCAAATCCCGCCGCAGGAAGGCGTGAACTGAAGACACGCAGGCATGGCCGCGGCGTGTGAACTGGTCTGGTACTACGCATCCCGGAAGTTGGGCCTTGCCAAGTCCCCGGCTTCGCAGCAGTATTGCGGGGAACTAAATTTTCACTGTATTAATGGTGGCTTACGCCACCATCGGATAAGTCCGTGGAACACCCGGTTATCGAGTTCAAGAATGTCACCAAACGCTTTGGTGAAGTTGCGGCGGTCGTCGAGAACAATCTAGCCGTCAAGGCTGGCGAATTTCTCTCCATCCTCGGCCCCTCCGGCTGCGGCAAGACAACGAGCCTGCGCATGATGGCGGGCTTTGAACAGCCAAGCGAAGGCGAGGTTTTTATTCGCGGTGACAACATGACCGGCGTTCCGGCCTACAAGCGCCCGGTCAACATGGTGTTCCAGCACTACGCCCTGTTTCCACATCTTTCCGTCAGCGATAACGTGTCCTACGGCCTGCGCCAGCGCAGCCCCAAACCGTCACGTGCGGAACTCGCGAAAGAAGTGACGGACGCACTCGCCATGGTGCGGCTTGATGGTTACGAGAACCGGCGCAGTTATGAGCTTTCCGGCGGTCAACAGCAACGCGTGGCCCTCGCCCGGGCGCTGATCAATCGCCCGGCAGTACTGCTGCTCGATGAGCCGCTCGCCGCTCTCGACCGCAAGCTGCGCCGCGAGATGCAGATCGAGTTGCAGAACCTGCAGCGCGACGTGGGCATAACCTTTCTCCTTGTCACCCACGATCAGGAAGAGGCTCTCTCGATGTCGGACCGCGTCTGCGTAATGCGCGAAGGCCGCATCATCCAGTCCGGCTCGCCAAGGGAACTCTATGACAAGCCGGTCAACCGCTATGTCGCCGACTTTGTCGGCAAGTCGAATTTCTTTGCCGGCCCCACCAAGGACACCGTCATCAGCGTGCGGCCCGAACTTGTCGAAATTGCCGCGAATGAGTCTGTCCTGCCGGAGGGCCTGAGCGCGCATTTTTCGGTCAAGATCCTCAACCGCATTTTCCTTGGCGAGAATACGGAATATCGCGTGGTTCACGACAAGCTGGGAGAATTCATGGTGCTTACGCCGCGCAAGTCCGAGCGCAGCAGCGGCACTTTCGAAATCGGCGATACGGCCGCAACTGGCTGGCGGCCGGAAGCAGCCCTCGTATTGGCCGCAACGTGAGTAACTAAAAACAGACAGGGAGAAACAACATGACCAAAGACAAAAGCGTTATCACGCCACGGCAATTTGTTGATGAAATGCGCCGCTATCAGAAGGGCTCGGTCACGCGCCGCCATTTCCTCGGCGTCACTGGGCTTGGGCTGGCAACTGCAGTATTGGGCGGCGCCATGCCAGGGCTCAAGCCGCGCAAGGCCTATGCGGCGCTTTCGGGGACGCTGAACTTCACCACCTGGCCGAATTATTTCTCCCAGGAAAATTTCGACAATTTCACGAAAAATACCGGCGTCAAGATCAACGTGGCGATCTTCGGTTCCAATGAGGAAATGCTGGCGAAGCTGCAGGCGGGATCAACCGGTTGGGACGTCTTCGTGCCAACCAATTACACCATTTCGACCTACAAGGACCTCGATCTCATCGAGCCTCTCGATCTCAAGCTGATGCCGAATTACGATCCTGCCGCACAGGACCCACGTTTCCTCGGACCCGGCACCATCGACGGCATCACATATGCGGTGCCGAAGGATTGGGGGACTACCGGTTTCATCGTCAACACCAAGAACGCCCCGCAAAATCCGACGAGTTGGAAGGAATTCTTTGACTTGGCGCAAGGAGACCTCAAGGGCCGCGTCATGGTCCATGACTATCAGCTCACCACCATCGGCAGTGCACTCAAGTATTTCGGCTATTCCTTCAACTCCATCGACGAGAAGGAAATGGCGGACGCTGAGAAACTCCTGCTGGCCGTGAAGCCAAATCTCTTTGGCATAAACTCTGACTACCAGCCGTCAATGCGCAACGGTGACGCCTGGATGTCCATGTGCTGGACCAACGACGCTGCCCAGTTGCATCGCGACATTCCGGAGATGATGTTTGTTCTTGGCAAGGAAGGCGGCGAAATCTGGACCGACCATTATGCAATCCCTAAAGGCGCTCCCAATCGCGAGGCGGCCTATGCCTTCATTGACTACATCCTCACGCCTGAAATCAACGCTAAGGAAGTTCTGGCCCACGGGGCACCCTCGACTGACTCCCGCACCAACAAGCTCCTGCCGAAAGAAATGCTGGAAAATCCCATTCTCTATCCGGCAGCGGAGTCCCTTTCGACGCTAGAATTCGGTGCGGCGGCAACTCTGACCAGTCCACTGCGAGCCGAAGTGATGGCCCGCTTCAAGGCGGCCTGATAGATTTGAGCGACAAACACCACTCCCGCGGCGTAACGGCCTTGCTGTTGGCACCTGCGGGAGTGTTCTTCTTTTTCCTGCTGATCCTGCCCATGATTGTCGTGTTGGTTTATTCCTTCGGTGAACGCGCCGCAGCGGGCGGCTATGCGCCCGCCTTCACCTTCGACAATTACCTGAATCTTCCGGCGCGCAGCAGAGCCTTCATCAATACCCTGACACTGGCACCCCTCGGCACCTTGCTCACCGCGCTCTTTGCCTATCCAATGGCCTATTTTCTCGCCGTGAGGATTTCACCCCGCTGGCGCGTCACCATGCTTGTTCTAGTCATGGCCCCCTTCTGGACCAGCCAGCTTCTGCGCTACTACGCCTGGATAATGATTCTCGGCGCCAAGGGCGTTCCGTCCTGGCTTGCCTGGGTCGGCATTGATGATGTGCGGATCATAAACACGCCCTGGGCAGTCCTCATCGGAGCCGTCTATGGTTTTCTACCGCTGATGGTACCGCCGATTTATGTAAGCCTTGAAAAACTCGACAAGCGTCTGCTCGAGGCATCCGCCGATCTCGGGGCAACTCCGTGGAAAAGTTTTCTGCAGGTCACCCTGCCACTGTCACTGCCGGGAGTAGCAACCGGCTCCATGCTGGTTTTCATCCTGCTCATGGGCGATTACATCCTGCCGCAATTCCTCGGCGGCGGAAAAGTCTATTTTATCGGCAATGCCCTGGTTGACCTGTTCCTACAATCGCGCAACTGGCCGTTTGGCGCTGCCGTCTCCATAGCGCTCGTCATCATCATGTTCGTCACCATCTTCTTCTACATGCGCTTTGTGCTGGGCAAGAGCGGCCAGCGCCGCGTGGCCATGGTGTAGCAATGCGGATGTACGCTATCCTGATTTATCTTTTCCTCTATGGACCCATCGCGCTAATCGTTGGCTTTTCCTTTAACTCCGGGCGCTATGCCATGGACTGGCAGGGCTTTTCATTGGAGTGGTATGGCAAGGCCTTTTCCAATCCCCTGATCACCGAAGCGCTGGTCACCAGTCTGACCATTGCCGGCACCACCGCTTTCCTCTCTGCCGTTATCGGAACGCTGACGGCTTTGGGACTCGAACGAGTTTCCGGCTGGCTCCGCCATTTCTTTGATGGCCTGCTGTATGTGGCCATCATGGTGCCGGGTATTGTCATCGGCATTTCCACCCTTATCGCCTTTGTGACCCTGTTCAATATCGTCAATCCCTATCTGCTGGCGGCTTGGAATTTCAAGATCGAGATGGGCGTCTGGACAGTGATTGCAGCTCATGTGCTGTTCAACATCGCAGTCGTCTGCCTGCTGGTGCGGGCAAGGATTACCGGTATGGACCGCAGCCTGGTGGAGGCCTCCGAAGATCTTTATGCCACGCCCATGGGAACGTTTCGCCAGGTCGTGCTGCCTCTGCTCACCCCGTCCATCCTAGCGGGATTCCTGCTGGCCTTCACCTTCTCGTTTGAGGATTTCATCATCACGTTCTTTGTGGCGGGACCGAACGTGACGCTGCCGATCTACGTCTTCTCCTCCATCCGGCGCGGAATTACCCCGGAGATCAACGCGATTGGAACGGTGGTGCTGCTCACTTCACTGGTGTTGCTGGTTCTTGCTCAGGTTATTTTGCAGCGCGGAAACCGGACGGTAAAAACCGGTTAAGCCGCGATATGCGTAACCCGGTTGCGGCCTTCGCGCTTGGCGTTGTAAAGCGCCTGGTCGGCGCGCTTGAGGAATTCCTCGACTTTGTCGTTGGGCCCAGCCAGCGTGGACAGGCCAACCGAAACCGTAATGTTCAGCGTGCCAGCATTGGCCGGCAGCTGAATGGCTTGCCGGCGATTGACTTCCGGATGCGCTCGGCAATTTTTTGCGCGAGATGCAATTCGGTTGCCGGCAGAATGATGATGAATTCTTCGCCGCCCACGCGGCAAGCCATGTCCACGTTCCTGATATTCTCGCGGAAGCGGGTGGCCAGTTCCTGCAATACCTTGTCGCCTGCGTCATGGCCGTGGGTGTCATTCACCGCCTTGAAGAAATCCACGTCGATGGCGAGCGCTGAAAGCGGTTTGCCGCGGTTGATGGAATGTTCAACCAGGTGGCTGAGATGGGTTTCCATGTAGCGCCGGTTGTAAAGGCCGGTGAGCGCGTCGGTCACCGCCATTTCAATTGAGGTCTGCACGCTGACGCGCAGCTGCTCGGCATAGCGGGCGCGCCTGATCTGCGTATTCACCCGCGCCATCAGCTCCTGGCGGTCAATGGGACGGATGAGATAGTCGTTCACCCCCATGTCAAGCGCCCGCATGAGGCGTTGCTCATCGTCGGGCGCCACTACAATGAGAATGGGAATTTGCCGGGTCTGCTCCAGCGATTTCAGTTGCGAGCACAGGCGCAGGCCATCGAATTGCTCCGCGTCGAGATTGACAATGACCAGCTCGTAAGGCGTGGCACTTTCGGTAATCGAGGGGATGACGTCCGCCGGATCAATCACCCCGGAAACCTTGTGCTTTCCCGTAAGCGCCACACGCACCCGGTCGATAAAGGCGACGCGGCTGTCGACCACCAGGATATTTCCGGGGCGCGTATCATCGGGGATGCTGTTTTTGACAACCAGGCCCATGGTCTGGCTGGATTGGGCCCGGGCCCGCAATTCGTCTGAAAGCATTTTGAGCCGCACCAGGCTTTTGATGCGGCAAAACAGGGCGACGTCATTGACCGGCTTGGTCAGGAAATCATCGGCGCCGGCTTCCAGCCCGCGCACCCGGTCTTCCAATTGGTCAAGGGCGGTCACCATGATGACCGGAATATGCTGCGTGGTGACATCGGCCTTGAGGCGCTTGCACACTTCGATGCCGTCAATGCCCGGCATCATCACATCGAGCAGCACAATGTCAGGCTTGGCGCGCTGCACGGCTTCGAGCGCATCCACGCCATTCATGGCGGTGACGACTTCGAAGTATTCGGCTGAAAGCTTGGCTTCCAGCAAACGGACATTGGCGAGGATGTCGTCAACGACAAGGATGCGGGCTGTCATTTTGGCTTGCCGAGGAAACTGTCAATGGTTTTAAGAAAGCTTATGACCGAGATGGGCTTGGAGACGTAGGCCTCGCAGCCGCCCTCGCGGATCTTCTGTTCGTCGCCCTTCATGGCGAAGGCCGTGACCGCGATTACCGGAATGGCGCGCAGCACGTCATCTTCCTTCAGCCACTTGGTGACTTCGATGCCGGAAACCTCCGGCAACTGGATATCCATGAGAATAAGGTCAGGCATGTGCTTGCGCGCCAGGTCGAGCGCCGAAAGGCCGTCGCGGGTCTGGATCACCTTGTAGCCATGGGCTTCCAGCAGGTCATTGAACAGCTTCATGTTCAATTCATTGTCTTCGACAACAAGCACGGTCTTGGGCTTCGCAGGCACGGCCCCGGGTGTTTTCATCGTTTCCGCCGTTTGTGTTGCGGTAAAATTCATAATCGACGCCAATCTCACATTTGCAGGGGCCCTGCTTGTTTGACAAGTGCCCCGCCGCTACCAGTACCCTATTGATGGTCATTGTGAGGCAATTCCGTCACTAATGACTTAATTGTTAGGGGTCCCAACCGCAGGGTTAGTCATATTGGTTAATTGCGAGCAAAGATGGCATTGAAATTTTCAGGTGATGCCGAAACGTCACAAACGATAGCTTTGAAAGCATTGGGTTATTTGGCGGCCGACGAGGACCTTTTGGAGCCCTTTTTGGGCGCTACCGGATTGGCGGTTGCAGACCTCCGGGCTGGTGCCACGGACAGTGCATTCCTGGCCGGGATTCTTGACTATTTCCTGCAGAATGAAGCTTTACTTCTGGCTTTTGCAGGAGCAAGTGAACTCGCTCCAGAAACCATCGTGCGGGCCCGCCAGCGCCTGCCCGGAGCCGTTAATGATTAGTGAAACTACGATAAACCAGATAGCCCGCCTGCAATTGCGTTCCAACCGCCCCCTCGTCATTTGCGACGTGGATGAGGTGGTGGTGCATTTTACCAGGGATTTTGAGGACTATTTGGCGGGCTTTGACCTCGAGCTTGATACCTCGCGCATGCTGTTCAGCAGCAATATCCGCCAGCGGAAGAACCTGGCCACGCTCAACGCCGAAGACAGCGAAAAAACCGTGGTGCAGTTCTTCGCCGAGCGCACCCTGGCCATGCAGACCATTGATGGCGCGGTGGACGCCCTCCTCAATATTGAAAAATCTGCCGATGTGATCATGCTCACCAACCTGCCCCATGAAGCAGGTGATGACCGCCGCGCCAATCTTGCGGGCCATGGCCTGAATTTTCCGGTGGTGACGAATTCCGGTCCCAAGGGCCCGGCCATCCGCAAAATTGCCGCGCAAATTGAAGCTCCCGTGGTTTTCATTGATGACAGCCCGGGTTTTATTACCTCGGCATTTCATCACGCTCCCGACGTGCACCTCATCCATTTTCTCCACGATGAGCGCTATGCCCGCCTCGTGCCGCCGCTCGATTTCGTCTCGCTCCGCACCCACACCTGGGACGAAGTGCAGCCCCACGTGCTGGAACTGATTGGGGTGAACTAATCTCCAATTTTCATCGTGACCGGGCTTGACCCGGTCATCTTTTTGAGAATGCGGAGATGCCCGCGTCAAGCGCGGGCATGATGAAAAAGTGAGTATTTCGGCTCAACCCATTCAGCGCTAAACTGCTGCCATGAACCCACCCCAGGAAGCCCCCGGATTCTGCCGTGACTGCTTTTCCGCCGTGGAATCGAAGGATACGCGCTGTCCCCACTGCCGGGGACCGCGGCTGAAGCGCCACGCCGAAATCCATGACCTGTCCATCGCCCATATCGATTGCGACGCTTTCTATGCGGCCGTTGAAAAGCGTGACAATCCGGACCTCAAGGATAAGCCCGTTATCATTGGCGGCGGCACTACGGGGCGTTGTTTCCACCGCCTGCTATGTGGCCCGCATCAAGGGGGTGAAATCTGCAATGCCCATGTTCAAGGCGCTAGCCCTTTGCCCGGATGCCACGGTGATCCGCCCCGATATCCGCAAATATTCGGCGGTGGGCAAGGAAGTGCGCGAACTCATGCTGGAGCTCACCCCGCAGGTTGAACCCATATCTATCGACGAGGCGTTCCTTGATCTGACCGGAACCACAAGGCTGCATGGCAAAAGCCCCGCACTTTCGCTGGCAACCCTGCTCAAGACCATTGAAACCAGGATCGGCATCACAGCCTCCGCCGGGCTTTCCTACAACAAATACCTGGCCAAGGTTGCTTCCGACCTGGAAAAGCCCCGGGGCTTCTCAATCATCGGCAAGGCCGAAGCGAAAGGCTTTCTGGCGGAAAAATCCGTGAGCCTGATCTGGGGCGTGGGCCGGGCCTTCCAGGCGCAACTGCTCAAGGACGGGATAACCCTCATCGGGCAACTGCAGAACATGGAGCGCAGTGAACTCATGCGCCGCTATGGCGTGATGGGTGCAAGATTGTATCATCTTTCCCGAGGCGAAGACGCTCGCAACGTTTCGCCCCATGATGAATCCAAAAGCATCTCAGCCGAAACCACCTTCAATCAGGACATCAGCAGCTTCGAAGAATTGGAACGTATCCTCTGGCAGCTCGCCGAAAAGGTTTCCTGGCGGGCCAAGAAGGACGGGCTTTCGGGCCAAACCGTAGTGCTGAAACTCAAAACAACCGATTTCAAAATCCGCAGCCGCAACACCACACTGAATGAGGCCACCCAATTGGCCCACCGCATTTTTTCAGCGGCCCTTCCCATGCTGAAACGCGAGGCAATCGGCACAGAATTCCGCCTGATCGGAGTTGGCATCTCGCATCTGAGCCCGGCCGTGACCGAAACAAAAAGCCTCGACGCAAGATTTGAAACGCTCACCAAGGCGGAACGCGCCATTGACAAGCTGCGCGGAAAATTCGGACGCCACGCAGTGGAGCGTGGGCTAACCTTCAAGCGTGACAGTGATTAGATTGCGAATTTGATTTCGGCGAATTCGCGCGATTGGATGAGCGACTTGATTCGCCCATGAAAATAGACGGCAAATGGACGAAACTTATGAAGCAGGTTATCCCGCACTCCAATCCAGTCCTTATCATTGCTTTTGACATTTATCGAAAACAAGACATTGCCAAAATCACCGTCCTTCAGGGGAAAGGAAATTCCGTATTTGGTTATCCCGTATCGGGTCGCCACGGGAAATAATTCTTGCCACATGGAATCTGAGGACAGCAGTTCCGCCCAATCCACAACCCTGTTGTTGGCAAAAGCAATTTCAACCGAAGGGTCGCCCAAATGGCTGTAATGCTTCATATAGTAGCTCATGTAAGCCGGATCGTAGGTCGCAATCCATGACACCTGATCAGGTATTCCGTCGATTGAATGCACCAATGAATAGGCAAGATGGTTGACTTCCAGGCGCGCGCACAACTGCTCCAGATAATGGGTTGCCTCCTCAAAGGAAGCGAAAGCATTTCTGGGTTCGGCCGCAAAATCAAGGTCATCGCGCATGCCGGCTAATCTTGCAGCAAACGGTTGAAAAGAAGTTAGAGTTTTTTGAACGAAGGCTCAATCAAATCGATCAGGCGGCGAAATTGATTTCGGCGAATTTGCGCGACTGGATGAGAGGCTTGGCGCGTCCATGGAAATAAACGGCAAAGGGGCGGAACTTCGCCACGATATCCTCGCGCAGCAAGGCCCACTCCTCGTCAGTACTCTTGACATTCACCGAAAACAGCACATCGCCGAAATCGCCATCCCTGAGGGGAACGGAAATGCCGTATTTGGTGATGCCGTATTTCAATGCGGTGGGCAGCAGGTTGCTTTTGGTTGAATCATCCGCGGCCCAGTCAAGAACCTGGTTTTCGGCAATGGCGCTCTCGAAACTGCTGTCCCCCAACGGCGTGTAGTTCGCCATGTAGAAGCTCATGTAGGACGGGTCATACGTCGTGATCCAGGTGACTTGATCGGGCGTTCCGTCAATGGAGTGCACCAGCCAATAAGAGAGGTGATTGACATCCATGCGGGCGCAAACGTCCTCCAGATAGTGCGTTGCCTCCTCGAAGGTGGCAAAAGCGCTTCTCGACTCGTTTGCTAGATCAAAACTATTCTTCAGCATCACACTCCAACCTCCCGGTCAAGGATAGGTTCCTCGCCTAAAGAGAGAGTTACACAAGAGGGTAAATGCCGAAGAAAGATTGCTATCAATTGATTTAGTTTTTTGGCGCCGTCTCCATGGACATTAACGCCGCGTTTCCGCCCGATGCCGTTGTATCGGTCGAACACACCCGTTCCGTGGCAAAGCGGTGCATATATTGGGCTCCCCCAGCCTTCGGCCCCGTGCCGGAAAGTCCTTCACCGCCAAAGGGTTGTGCGCCGACGACAGCACCAATCTGGTTGCGGTTCACATACATGTTTCCCACCCGCACCCGTCTTCGTACTTCGTTAACCGTGCTCTCAATGCGCGTATGCAGCCCAAGGGTGAGGCCAAAGCCCGTTGCGTTAAGTGCCTCGCAGACCTGCGCGAGCCGATTCCCGGCAAAACGCACCACATGGAGCACTGGGACCAAAGACTTCACGTTTCAGCGACGAGATGGACTCCAGCTCATAGGCGGCGGGCGAAACAAAGGTGCCATGCGCGCAAGCCGGCGGAAGTGGCAGGTCAAGGATGGTCTTGGCCTGCTTCGCCATCTGCCCCTTATGCGCTTCAAGTTTCCCGCGCGCCTCCGCGTCAATGACGGGACCAATGTCAGTGGCATAATCCAGCGGATCGCCGAGGCGAAGCTCCGCCATGGCGCCCCGCAGCATGGGAATAACGCGCTGGGCCACATCTTCCTGCACAAACAGCAGACGCGCCGCCGAACAGCGCTGCCCGGCGCTGTCGAAGGCAGAAGCGAGAACATCGCGCACCGCCTGTTCGGGAAGCGCTGAACTGTCAACAATCATGGCGTTCATGCCGCCGGTTTCCGCGATCAGCGAAACAAAGGCCCCCTCGCGCGCCGCCAGCGCTCGGTTGATGAGCGCGGCCGTCTCGTTGGAACCGGTGAAGGCCACGCCTGAAAGGGCGGGATGGGCGAGCAGGGTTTTGCCAATCCGCGCGCCATCTCCCGGCAGGAAATGCAAAACCGATTGCGGGACGCCGGCGAGATGCAGAAGTTTTACAGCCTCATGGGCCACCAGTGGTGTCTGCTCGGCGGGTTTTGCCACAACCGCATTGCCAGCGGCTAAGGCTGCGGCAACCTGGCCAGTGAAAATGGCCAGCGGAAAATTCCACGGCGCAATGCAGGCAAACACGCCGCGGCCATGTAGAGTTAGTTCATTGCTTTCCCCGGTTGGGCCCGGAAGGCGCAGCACGCCTGAAAATTCCGCCCGCGCCTGCGCCGCATAATAGCGCAGGAAATCCACCGCCTCGCGCAAGTCGGAAAGGGCATTGTCGAGAGTTTTTCCGGCCTCCCGCACCAGCAGCGCCATCAGCCGCGCCGATCTCTCTTCATAAAGCGAAGCGGCCTTTTCAAGAATTGTCGCCACGCGCAGCACCTCCGCGCAAATCCCATTCAATGCTGGTGCTTTGCAGCCGAAACCATGGCCTGGGCCACGGATTTTTCATCGGCCTCATGGACCAAACCAACATTCACCCGGTTGTCGTGCGGCGCGTTGATATTGCGCAATGGTCCGCCCCGCACGGCCTTGCCATCAACCAGGGTTGAAGCTTCGCCGGGGTTTGCCAATTCACGCTTGATGTCGCCCACGATTTTGGCTCGCGTCCCCTCATCCCATAGCGGCGCTCCCGCTGAACTTGAACGGCCGTCAAAAATATTACGCGGAGCGGGAATGCGGGGATGCGGAATTTGCTGGAGTGCTGCAACCTCCATCACCGGATCGGCGATGATGTCGGCAATGGGCGCATCATCATCGGCAAGGCGATTGACGAAGGAGGTGTTGGCGCCATTTTCCAGAAGCCTCCGCACCAGATAGGCCAGCAAATCCTCATGGCTGCCCACCGGCGCATAGATCCGGCAGGGCAAATTCATTTTCGTAGGCCCGACCACCTGCGTCATAAAGCGCTTGCCCCATGCCGTGCAGCCGCTGGAACTCATAGCCTCCCTTTTCGCCCGCCATGATCTTGACCGCCGCAATCGTATGGGCGTTGTGGGTGGCAAACTGCGGGTAAAACAGATGGCGCTTGGCCAGCATGAATTTCGCGCAAGCCAGATAGCTCACATCGGTGGAAACCTTGCGGGTAAACAAGGGATAGGCCTCAAGCCCCGCCTCCTGGGCCCGCTTGATTTCCGTATCCCAATAGGCGCCCTTTACCAGCCGCACCGGCAGGACCCGCTGCGTGGTTTCGGCAAGTCCAGCCAGCCATTCGAGAACCGGCTTGGCCCGCTTGCCATAGGCCTGCACCGCAAGGCCCAATCCATTCCAGCCTTTCAGGCTCGGTTCCGCCGCGAGGCTTTCAAACAGGTCCAGCGACAGATCGAGCCGGTTCACTTCCTCTGCATCGATGGTAAGTCCCACATTCAGGGACTTGGCCAGAGCGGCAAGTTCAATGACCTGCGGCAGAAGCTCGCTACGCACCCGCGCCTGCTGCTTCACCTCATAACGGGGATGCAGCGCCGAGAGCTTCACCGAGATCGACGGCCGCGAAAAAACATCGCCGCCTGTGGCCTTGGCGCCAAGTTTCTTCAGCGCTGACTTGTAGGAGGCAAAATATTTCTTGGCATCATCTGCCGTAAATGCCGCCTCGCCCAGCATGTCATAGGAGAAGCGATAGCCCTCCGCTTCCAGGGGCTTGGCGATGCTAAGGGCTTCCTCGATTGTACGGCCCAGCACGAATTGCTTTCCCATGATCCGCATGGCCTGCTTCATGGCACTGCGGATGACCGGCTCGCCCGAGCGGGTGATCAGGCGCTTGAGATAACCCGCCGTATCAAATTTGGTGCCCTTGCCTAGCTCGACGATCCTGCCGGTGAGCATGAGGCCCCAGGCCGAGGCATTCACGAACAGCGATTCCGACTGGCCGAGATGGCCTTCCCAATCCTTGCCGCCGATCTTGTCGGCAATCAGCTTGTCGGCGGTTTCCGCATCGGGAATGCGGAGCAGCGCTTCCGCCATGCACATCAGCACCACGCCCTCCTCGGAGGACAGGGAATATTCCTGCATGAAGGCATCAATGCCGCCCTGCGCCTGGCGATTGGCCCGCACCGCGGCCACCAAAACCTTGGCCAGATCAGCCACGCGCTTTTTATCGTCTGGGCTCAACAGCGCCTCCGCCGCCAGCTCCTTAACCAGCAAGGTTTCATCAGCAAAGAGGCGGGCGGAAATGGCGGCGCGGTTTTGCTTGGCAGTCATGAAGGTCTCCGGAATGGCGGGACAATGGCACAATCCCAAACATTTTTCTCGCCATTAACGGCAAAATATGTGGATATAAAGCTCCTCGCTTTTGTGCCAGCACAGCCGATTCCCCAAGGACCGTATACCGTGAAGCCAAAAATTGTCCGCTCCATTGAAGGGCTGCGCCGCGAGACGGCCAAATGGCGGAACGACGACCTGACCTTCGCGATTGTTCCCACCATGGGGGCTCTCCATGAGGGCCATCTCGCCCTGGTGGCCGAAGGCTTGGAACATGCCGACCGGGTGCTTGTCACGATTTTTATAAATGCTATGCAATTCGGGGCAAATGAAGATCTGAGCCGCTACCCGAGGGACGAGGCAGGCGATGTTGGCAAGCTGGCCGAAGCCGGTGCCCATTTGATTTTTGCCCCTTCGCCAGAGGAAATGTACGGCGAGGATTTTACCACGACCGTGGTCCTGAAGGGTCCCGCCAAGGCCAATCTGGAGGACAAGTTCCGTCCCCACTTCTTTGATGGCGTGGCAACGATTGTGGCCAAGCTCTTCATTCAGAGTGGGGCCGACTTCGCCATGTTCGGCGAGAAGGATTACCAGCAATTGCAGGTGGTGACCCGGATGGCGCGCGATCTCGACATGCCCATCAAGGTCATCGGCGTGCCGACCATGCGCGCCCCGGATGGCCTGGCGCTATCCTCCCGCAACCAGTATCTCACTAAGACCGAGCGCGGCCAGGCAACCGCCCTCCACAAATCCTTGAGGCAAGCGGCCGAAAAAATCCGCAACGGCACCGATCCGCAGAAAGCCATGCGCGCCGCTTCGCGCTCCCTCACCACGCTCGGCTTCAAGGTTGATTATGTCACCGCACGGAATGCCGAAACCCTCGCCGTGCCGCAATCCCACAGCGACGAGCCACTGCGCCTATTGGCCGCCGCCTGGATCGGCAAGACGCGGTTGATTGATAATATCGAAGTGTAATGCATTTTACCGCGCCCCCACACCTGCGGGGGAGAGGTAAAGATAGTTTGCAAACTCACAGCAAGCCCAGCGCCGACAATTCCCGCCGCATCGATTCATCCATCTCGCTTGCGACTGCCCCTTTTTTCAAATCGGCCGGGGCATCTTCGGCACTGAGATAGCGCCAGCCCTGGAAGGCTCGCCGCGGCGTGGGCCAGACCGGAATGATCCGCGACTTGAAATCAATACGGCAACGCGAAATGCCATCCTTGCCCTTGACCGGTACAAGACCGGCAATGGGCTGGCGGCAGAGGATCATGCCTCGGATCACCCAGTAGAGTGAACCGCCATTCAATATCTCGTCGCTGCGTTTGGGAAACATCCGCGTCGTGTGATCCAGGCTGTCCAAGCCCTTCCGCGCATCCCTCACCCATTGCTTGAGCTCGGATACTTCCGAAACACCGACACATAATTTGATGAGATGAAGCGCCATAAAAGAGAAGATACCTCTGGACTAGGGATGAAACACCTATGCTAACATGGGGCCGAGGAAAACCTCAAAGCCAATGTTAGGATTGGATAAGCCATGACCACAGTTGCAAAAGTCATTGAACTCACCGCCTCTTCCGCCAAGAGCATAGAAGATGCCGTTGAAACCGGAATCAAGCGTGCCGACACTACCCTGGACCAGATCGAAAGCGCCTGGCTGCAGGACATCAAGTGCGTTGTCAAAAATGGCAAGGTCAGCGAATGGCGCGTCAACATGAAGGTAACCTTCCTGCTGAAATAAATGGCCCCGATCACGCTAACGTGAGGGCGCCAACAGGCTCGTGATTGGCAAGTGAAGCGCGGTTTCGTCATCTAAATTGGATGATGGCCGTTGATGAAACCCTCACTCTTGCCCACCTCACGGATTTTCTGGCCGATGATTATCCAAGGCTCAGGCTTTATATGGGCGAGACTGCATTCAACACCATGGCTCGCCACTGCCTTGCCGCATCTGAAATTCCAAAAGCCCGCGTGCTGTCGCGGCATCTGCCCGATTTTCTCGATCTGACAAAGCCGTTTTCCCGAAGCCCGGAGCTTTCCGACCTTGCGCGCCTTGAAAGGGCTTTTCGACGCTGCTCTCAATGCCCCCGAAGCCAGCATCGCGCAGCCGCCGCTTGCATTCACATCGGGCTTCATCCCTCGGTTCAAAGATTGCAGCTGCGCACCAATGCCACGAGCATCTGGGCCGCCTTGACCGCCGGGGAATTGCCCCCTCCTCCAGCAAGGCTGGACGAGCCGCAGGAGCTGCTCGTCTGGCGCCAGGGTGCGGCGTCACGCTTCCGGATGCTGGGACGCGAAGAGGCCGCAGCACTTGATGCAGCGGCGCGCGGCGAAGCAACCGGCATTGATCAGTCAACGGAGAATTTTTTGCGCGGCTGGCTCGAGGCCGAGATCGTTTCAGCCGTTATGAGTTGATCTTGCTCACATAGCAGGAGATGCCGCTGGATTTCAGCTTCGTGCAGCTTTTCTTGGCTGCATTCTGGTCCTCAAAGCCGGCAAGGCGCACCCGGTAAACGATGCCCTTGGTGCCGAGATCGGCCTTCACCACAACGGGCTTCGAGGCCGCAAGCGACTTGTGCTTGGCCTTCATCTTCTTCCACGTTGACCAGGCGCCATCCTCGCTGGTGGCAGACGCCACCTGCACGCTCCAGCCTTCCAGCGCCGGCGCAACTGCGGGCTCTTCCTCGGAAATTTCAGCAACCTCGTCAACGGCAGGTTCGACAACCTCAGACTTGGCTGCAGCGGGCGCGTCATCTTCTTCAACCACTTCCACCGCAACGACTTTTTCTGTTTCGACCGGCACACGGTCAACAATCTTGGCGGAGATGGGCGCCGGCGCACTCACCGCGGCAGTCAAAATCGGATCGCTTTCCGTCTCGCCCAGTCAGTTCGTTGCTTGGCTCAACTGCCTTTGGCAGATCGGGCTTGCGCACGGTGATCTGGCCGCCGCCCACCGCCGCCATAACCGAAGGCTTGGCAACAACGCTGCCTTGCAAAGAAGCAAGCTTGTCAACGGCTTGCGTGAACCTGGGATTGGCCGCTACGGCCTTCTCCAGTGATTTCCGCATATCGTTCGGGCGCTTCAGGCTTTCATAGGTGAGCGCTTCCGCATAATAGACATAGGCCGCATTGGGATGATGATAGCGCGTGGCTTTTTCATAGTCCGACAGGGCAAAAAGAAACTGCCCGCTTTCACGCAGCGCATTGCCGCGGCCATAATAGGCATGGGCAAAAGTCGGATCGAGGAAGAGCGCGCTGGTGTAATCTTCAACCGCCGCCGACAGGTTGGGCAATTTCTGCTGGCTCAGGCCCCGGTTATAAAGGGCGGTGGCGCGCATTTCAGCGCTCATGGCATCAAGGCGCAGCGCTGCGGCGTAGTCATCGATGGCTTCCTGGTGTTCGCCCAGTTGCTGATACGCAAGGCCGCGATTGAGCAAAGCATTTGCCAGCACTTCCGTGGGCAAATCCTGGGATTCAATCGCCTGTGAGTACGCGCCTATCGCTGTTTTCTGGTCTCCCGCCGCCAGCGCCTCGTAAGCCTGTGCAGCGATGATTTCATTGGTTTTTTCGGTGGTGGCGAATGCCGAACCGGATGCAGCCACACATGCAGCGAGAAACGCGGAACTAACAGACGCAAGGATTACACGACGGACACTCATCCTGTCAGTAATAGGCCGTTAGGGTTAAAACTCCGTTGCCGGGGCCGGTTTCAAAAGGAAACGCGGGGTTAACCTTCGCGTAACGCGTGAGCGAACTGGTCGGTGAGTGGTTTCAGGAAATAAGTCAGCGGCGTCTGCGCTTCCGTCTGGATAAAGGCTTCCGCCGGCATGCCGGGCTTGAGCTTGTTCGTGCCGAGCTTGTCGAGCTCCTTGGCCGAGATCATCAGGCGCACCGAATAGAAGGGCGGCGAACTCGCGTCGGTCCGGCTTGTATCGGCGGAAATCTGCGTCACCTCGGCGGCAACCTCGGGCGTCAGTCTGGAATTGAACGCGGGAAAACGGATGTGGGCAATCTGGCCGGGCCGCACCTGGTCAATGTCCTGCGGCATGACTTGGGCCTGCAGGATCAGCTCATCGGCTTCCGGAACAATGAGCATAATGGGCTCGCCCGGTCCGATGACCCCGCCGATGGTATGAACCGCGAGCTGGTAGACATCGCCGGTGATCGGCGACTTGATCACCATGCGTTCAAGCCGCGACGCGATGGCAAGCTTGCGTTCCTTCAATTCGGCAACCTTGCCCTCGATCTCGCGCAGGTCCGTGAGGGTCTGTGACAAATCTTCTTCGTCAATCTGCAGGATTTGCACTTTCACTTCGGCAATGCGCGCTTCGGCCGAGGCTTTGCTGGCCACAAGCTCGCCCCGTTCGCCGTCAAGCCGCGCCGTTTCACGGTCCATCGCCAGAACGCGGCTGATGGGTACGAGCCCCTTACTCTGCAAATCTTTCAGATCAGTAAGTTCGGCGCTGATCAAAACCAATTGCTTTTCCTTGGCAACTTTCTGGGACTCCAACCCACCGATTTGCTCCGTCAGCTGACCAATCTGCTGGTTGAGCTGTTCCTTCTTGCCAATGATGGCCTGCAGCCGCGCATTGAACAGTTTGGTCTGCCCAGCCATGATCGCGGCAACGCCCGGTTCATTTGCCCGCGCAATGACTTCTGCCGGAAAGATTATGGCGGAGGCGCGGTCACGCTGCGCTTCAAGCCGGGCCCTCTTAGCCAGCGCCTCATCCAAAAGGCCGTCAATGATCGCAAGCTCCGATTTCGTTTCGGTGTTGTCGAGGATCACGAGCGCCTGGCCGATCTCGACCCGGTCGCCATCCTTCACCCGGATATCACCGACAATGCCGCCTTCCTTGTGCTGGATCTTCTTGGAATAGGATTCAACCATGATGGTGGCAGGCGCTATGACCGCGCCATTAAGTTCCGAGAATGTCGCCCAACCTCCCACCACACCACCCATGACCAAAACCGACAGGAAACCGAATACCTGGAAACGGCGCAGCGAGGAATTTGTGTTGATCGGATTCATTGCCTAGTTCGCCTGTATAAGAGTTGGTTTGGCCGGCGCCGTTGCGACCCTGGCATCACCCGCCGTGGGCCGGTTCAGCACCTTGCGCAAAATTTCATCGCGAGGTCCCAGTGCCACGGTCCTGCCTTCGCTCAAGACGAGAATTTGCTGAATGGACGCCAGCGCACTTGGTCGGTGCGCAATGACCACCACCGAGGCGCCCCGCTCCATGGAAACACGGATGGCACGGTCTAGGGCGGCTTCGCCTTCCGCATCAAGGTTTGAATTTGGCTCATCCATAACAAACAGCACGGGGTCGCCGTACAGACACCGCGCCAGGGCAACCCGTTGCCGCTGGCCCGCTGAAAGCCTGGCGCCATTTTCCCCCAGCGGTGTATCATAACCCATAGGTAGCCGCATGATGAGTTCATGGACATTGGCAAGTTGCGCTGCCTGCACAATCTTTATAGGGTCCGCATTCACATCAAATCGCGCGATGTTCTGTGCTGCCGTGCCATCGAACAATTGAATGTCCTGGGGCAGATAACCGATGAGCTTGCCCGCCTCGTCGATATCGCGCTGGTCATGGGTCGCGCCATCAAGGCGCACCGTGCCGCGCGTAATCGGCATGACGCCAACGAGCGCCCGTGCCAAAGTAGATTTGCCTGCCCCGGTTGGCCCGATGACACCAATGCCCTTGCCCGGCTCCACCGAAAAGGTGATGCCTTGCAAAACTGGTTTTTCCGCGCCGGGCATTTGCACGATAAGGTTTTCAACTTCGAGCTTTCCGGTGGGTACGGGAAGCTTCATACGATGGGCAATCGCGGGAACCGAGGCCAGAATATGTCCCAGCCGCTCGATTGCCTTGCGGAAGCCAAGGAATTGCTGCCAGCTGGCAACCGCCTGTTCGACGGGCGCCAGTGCCCGACCCATGATGATCGACGCGGCAATCATGGCGCCCGCTGATATTTCATGCTGGAGCGCCAGATAAGCGCCGAGCGCCAGAATGCCCGACTGCACCATGAGCCGCAAAACCCGTGACGCTGCGCTAAGACTGCCGCCAACATCATTGGCAACGGTCTGGTGGTCCAGCGCCACCTGCTGCGTGTCCGACCACTTCTTGCGAATGGCGCCCCGCATGCCGAGTGAATGCAGCGCTTCCGAATTACGCCGGCTTTCGTCGGTCATGATCGAGGATTTGACGATGGCCGAATTGGCCTCAGCCAAGGGACCCCGCGTGGCTTTTTCCGACCATACGGCCAGAATAAAAATGACAATGGCCGCAATGACCGCGGCAACCCCGAGCACCCAGTGCATCAGGAAGATCACCAGCAGATAGATGGGAACCCACGGCATGTCGAGAAAGGCAAAGGGCCCTTGCCCCGAAAGGAACTGGCGGATTGTTGCAAGGTCATTGATCGGCTGGCCGCCAATCCCCTGCGTTCGACGCAGCGCATGTTCCGCCATTGAGTCAAAAACCCGGTCGCGCAGTTTTTCTTCTACCCGGCGGCCAATGCGCACCAGAATGCGGGCCCGCAGGTATTCCAGGAAACCGTAATAGGCATAAAGCGCAATGACAATGCCGGTGAGGGCAACCAGCGTTGGCACGCTGCCCGAGGTCAGCACCCGGTCATAAACCTGCAGCATGAAAAGCGGGCCGGTCAGCATGAGAATGTTCACCAGGCAGCTGAACAGTGCTGTTGACGCAAAGGCCGCGCGGCTTGCCAGCAAGACCGACGCGATCTCACCTCTGGAATGTTTCTGCGCCGGCATCGGGACTCCTGGCCAACCTTCGATTTGCCGCCTGATTCGTCTTCATCGCTGAAGGAGGGCTCAGGCTTAGGTAAACCAACGCCGGATTTGTATCAACCCTGTTAATCTCCTTGTCCGCTCGAAACTGGAGACGACATCTAAAACTTTATGGACTTAACGACCCCAAGGCAAAGGCGGAATGGCATCCCGCAAAACCTTGTTGGTTTCGGCCATAGCGCCCGGAACCGGGGCGTTGGCAAGGCCAACCACAGGAACAACCTGCCGCAGCATGTCGTGATAGGCCCTGACCCCGCTTTCCAAGTCCGAGAGAATTAGGCCTTTGTAGCCCGAAGATTGCAACGCCTCGAAGCACCAGGCGATCAGCTGGGTGTCTTCGGTGCCGGTCAATTCGTCAATGCGCTTGGCGAGATAGCGCGAGATTTTGGTCTCGCGGCGGCTATCATCCAGCGCGTAGTAGGCAAAACGCTGGATGGTCTTGTCGATGCCCATCGGAAACTCCTGATAAAATCCCACGAGATCGGGATAAAGCATCAGCACCATGTTTGGGAACAACCCGTAATAAAACCAAACCTTCCGGCTGGCTTCCGGCAGATGCTCCATCATGGGCAGGATTTTCTTGTAGTTCCGCACACTCCAGTAGCGGTCGCGGCTGTCGTTGAAAACGCCGGTTGAACGGGTGATGCCAAAGCCCACATTCTCGTCGGCATAGCCATTGCCGTAGAGATCCTGCAGCGCCGGGTGGGCCACGGGCACGTGGTAGCCTTCATTGTCAACATCGCGCACTGACTTCCAGTTCACCGGCATTTTCTGCGAGATCATCTGGCCATAGGGCTTTGTTTCCGCCATCCGGTAATGCCTGATGATGTCCTCATGCGGCGCCATCATATGAGCTACCGAGGGCTGGTCGCCGCGCATAAAGCGCACAAACACGAAGCCATGCCAGATTTCAAAATCAACCGGCGGCAAGCCATGCTCGACCGGATCAAGCTTGGGCAAGGACTTCGCCTGGGGTACGGCGCGAAGCGTTCCGTCCAGATTGTAGGACCAGCCGTGGAAGGGGCAGACGATTGCCGACTTGCAGGTGCCGCGTTCGGTTGCCACAACCCGGCTGCCGCGATGCCGGCAGACATTGTGGAACGCCCGCACCAAATTGTCCTTGCCCCGCACAATGAGGGCCCGCTCGCCGACAAGATCGAAGCTGTAATAATCGCCGATATTGGGAACATCGTTTACATGGCAGGCAATCTGCCATGTCTTGCGGAACAACTCCTCCTTCTCGATCTCGAGGAATTCCGAATTGGTATAGGTCCAGCTCGGCAGGCCACCCCGTTTGTCGTCGTCAAGCTTCACCCGGACGATAGCTGCCATATTCATGATCAATCTCGTTATATTGAATGTCCATTCAATATAACCTAGTTACTCCACCTTGCCAAGGGGCGGCAACCGGCGCTTTACCGATGTGGCTTTCACAATCGATGTATTGGTTTCGGCTTTTTCGGTGATCCGATCAAGGATTGCATCAAGTTGTGCCATGGTACGGAAACAAAGTTTGGCAATAAAACAATCATCGCCTGTTACCTTGTCACACTCGATAAATTCCGGCGTTTCCTGGATAAGCCGTTCAACAATATGCAACATTCCCGGAAGTGGCCTTATCCGCACGATAGCTTGAAGAGTGTAACCCAAAGCTTCCGGGTCAACATCAACGGTGAAAGACCGGATAACCCCCTTCTCTTCCAGCCGCCGGACACGGTCAGCAACACTTGGTGAGGACAGATCAGTGGCTTTGCCTAATTCTTTGAGGGATGCGCGCGAGTTCAAAACGAGAAGATCGATAATTCTGTGGTCCAATTCATCCATTTTAGCCTCAAACATGCATTCGCCTTACATAATGAGGAGAACTACAAAATATACCTGATTAATACCATATCAACAACAGGAAATCCCTAACTAACTTGTTCACCATGAACAAAGACATCACCCGTGGAACAATGGAAATGAGCGCTGCTATGCTCATTTCGGGAACGATTGGCTAGTTTGTCGTGATCTCGGACCAACCAGTTTTCAACGTCGTATTCTGGCGCTGCCTGTTTGCTGTTTTTGCCCTGTTGGCGGTTTGCGGGCTGCTCGGCCTGTTGAAGCCAATCGCCTTGAAGGTTCTCGGCTTGGCAGTGCTTGGAGGCGTGGCAATTGTCTTGAATTGGGTATGCCTTTTTGCGGCCTATACCGGCACATCCATTTCGCTAGCAACAATCATTTATAATACGCAGCCCTTTATGCTGTTGGTATTGGGCGGCCTGTTTCTGGGTGAGCGGATAACTGCCACAAAGTTCGGCTGGCTTGCCATTTCATTCGCCGGCATGCTTCTTATCGTTCTCACGCCCAGCGGACAATCAACTTCCACGAATTTTCTCCTGGGAATTGGACTTTCCCTGACAGCGGCACTTCTCTATGCGATCGCATCCCTGGTTACCAAACGGCTCAAAGGCACGCCGCCCCACTTAATTGCGCTGATACAGGTGGCCACCGGAATGGTCATGCTTGCCCCACTTGCCGATTTTTCCACGCTTCCCGCATCGGGCAACCAATGGCTGAGCCTTGTAACAATGGGCATCGTACACACGGGGCTCATGTACTTCCTGCTTTATGGTGCCATTCAGAAATTGCCGACACACATTATCGGTGCCCTCTCCTTTATCTATCCTGCCGTGGCTGTGCTCGTGGACATGATTGCCTTTGGCCATGTGCTTCGGCCTGTCCAATTCATAGGTGGAGCATTGATCCTTCTTGCTGCTGCTGCTGCTTCCACCCTTGGCTGGTCCTTCTCCAGGGTAAGGCGCGCCACAGAATCAGGTTGACGGAACCGGCCCCGGACTGGCACAACAAGAGAGCTCGGTGCTCAGAAACCAAACGGTGAAGAGCCTAACAGGGAACACGGTGCGGACGACCCAAATGGGGCCAAAACCGTGACTGCCCCCGCAACTGTAAGCGGCGAGGTTTGATGCGAACAATGCCACTGGGAAACCGGGAAGGCTCGCATGAAACCAACGACCCGCGAAGTCAGGAGACCTGCCGCGCACGAACCGGGGTGAAAGCCCCAAATGAAATCGGTCGCACGGAGGGTGTCCATGGCCATTGTAAAATCATCTACCCAATCTCTCAGCGTTTCGCAGCGCGTAACTGCAGGCGCGTTCTGCCTGTTTCTCGGCGCTTCACTGGTGTT
Organism: uncultured Alphaproteobacteria bacterium; assembly: GCA_963810045.1. Lineage (GTDB taxonomy): Bacteria > Pseudomonadota > Alphaproteobacteria > Rhizobiales > Aestuariivirgaceae > Aestuariivirga. The sequence continues at coordinate 168,327 of CAWELV010000028.1, forward strand.
CCTTGTGGGCATGTCGCACATCAGCGAGGCCCACAACGCGGCCCACGACACGCGCCACTCCATCGGCTTTCCCTGCCACTAAAAATCAGGGATCAATATCATGATTGGAAGGCTTGTGCTCGCGGCACTTATCGCGGGAATGGCGGCTGGCTTAATTTATGGTGGGGTTCAGCATGTGCAGACCACGCCTTTGATTCTCGCCGCAGAAGTTTACGAAACGGCTCCCGCGCATGACCATGCGGCGGTAACCACCGATCCGGCAACACCAGCTCCGGCCCATGAACACGAAGAAGAGAGTGGGCCCCGGCCGACGGCTGGCCACGGACCCTTTCAACGACCATTTCTTCGATGATCACCGGAGCAGGCTTTGCCCTTCTGCTGGCGGGCATTTCATTGCTCACCGGCGTTCCCATCACACCAAAGAATGGTTTGATCTGGGGCATCTGCGGTTTTCTCGCTGTAACGGTGGCACCCGGGGCCGGACTTGCGCCCGAACTGCCGGGAATGCCGGCTGGTGATCTGGTGTCTCGCCAGATCTGGTGGGCGGCTACCATCATCGCCTCAGGGATCGGCATATTCCTGATCGCCACCAGGCGCGAACTCCACTGGCTGGCTGCCGCTGTGGTTCTCATCGCCCTGCCTCACATCATTGGCGCGCCCCAGCCGCTGACCCATGAAACGGCGGTGCCCGCCGGCCTTGCCGCAAGCTTTGCCGCTAACACCATCGCCGCCTCGGCCGTGCTGTGGAGCCTGATCGGCCTGTTCCTGGGGCTCGCCCTGCAGAAATTCGGCAAGGATGTGTACGCGTCATGATCCCCAGCAAAATTCCCACAACCATCATTACCGGCTTCCTCGGGGCCGGTAAAACCACGCTCATCCGCCATATGCTGGAAAATGCCAATGGCCGCAGAATCGCCCTCATCATCAACGAGTTTGGCGATGTGGGGGTGGATGGCGAAGTGTTGAAAGGCTGTGGTGATGCTCTGTGCAAGGAGGACGATGTCATTGAACTCGCCAATGGCTGCATCTGCTGCACCGTGGCCGATGATTTCGTGCCGACCATGAAAAAGCTTCTGGACCGCACAACGTCGATCGATCACATCGTGATCGAAACTTCGGGACTCGCCCTGCCCCAGCCACTCATCCGAGCCTTCAACTGGCCGGAGATTTCGGCCCGCGTCACCGTTGACGGCGTGGTGACCGTGGTGGATGCCAAGGCGTTGGCCGAAGGCCGCTATGCCGATGACGAAGCCACCATTCAGGCCATGCGCCAGGCCGACCCCAAACTGGAGCATGAAAACCCCATCGAGGAATTGTTCGAGGATCAACTCAACTGCGCCGACATGGTGGTCCTCAACAAAACCGACTTGCTCGACAATGAGGAAACCCTTGATGTCACCGCCGACATCGAAGGGCAAATTCGCAAAGGCACCCGCATCCTGCTGAGCGAGCACGGCAAGCTCGACGTCATGGCCCTGCTCGGCCTTGGGTCCGCCGTTGAGGGCGACATCGGCAACCGGCTGTCGCATCACGAGATGGAGGGCGAGGAGCAGCACGACCATGATGACTTCATCAGCTTCACCGTAGCCCTTCCCGATGTGAAGGATCGCGGCGCGTTGCAGAAGCGCATCAGCGAGGTGATCGCCGACAGCACCATTTTGCGATTGAAGGGTTTTGCCAATGTTGTAGGGTCTTCGTCACGGTTGCTGATTCAGGCCGTAGGACCCCGCATGAACAGTTATTTTGACAGGCCCTGGAAAAGTGGTGAGAACCGCGCCACCAGACTTGTGGTGATCGGCGTAAAAGGCATGGACCAGCAGGCAATCACTGCGGCCCTGCAAAGTTAATGCATCTCCTCGCCACGACAAGTGGCGTGATTGACGGGGCGGCAGAAGCCGTCGACCTCAAGCAGTCGCCCGCGGATATCGTGGTTCTGAGCGCCGCCGACAGCGAGATTGCCGCACTGGCGCGGGCCTATGACACCGGGAAATTTCCCACCCTGCGGCTCGCCAATTTTCTGCACTTGCAGCACAATCTTTCGGTCGATCTCTACATCGAAAAAACCCTGAGCCTGGCGCGGCTGATTGTGCTGCGCCTGCTGGGCGGCGCCAGCTATTGGCCCTATGGCCTCGAGCAGATTGAGGCACTGGCCAAGGATAACGACATTAAGCTTGTCGTCTTGCCTGGTGATTCCCTGCCCGATCCCGATCTCACATCACGCTCGAACCTGCCGATTCAGGACTGCGAACGCCTGCGCCAATATCTGGTCGCCGGCGGCCAGTTCAACGCCACGAAGTTTCTCGGCTATTGCCGGCACCTGCTCGAAGCAACTGAAATTCCCACACCAGCCGAAGCGCCACCGAGCAATGGCATTTACCGCAGCACCACCGGAAAGCAGATGACGGGCCTGATCTTCTACCGCTCGGTGCTTGAAGGGGCACAAACCGCACCCATCGATGCCCTGATCGATGCCCTGGCAAAGCGTGGGCTTGGCTGCGTGAGCATTTTTGTGACCAGTCTGAAGGACAAGGCCAGCATCGATTTCATTCACGAGTCTCTTGCCGAGCATTCACCCAGCTTGGTGCTGAACGCCACATCTTTCGCGGCCTCGTCCGGCGGCAGTGGCGATCCCCTGGCGCAATATGATTGCCCGGTGCTGCAGGTTGTTCTCGGCACGGTTTCGGAAGAAAGCTGGCGCGCCAGCTCGCAAGGCCTGGGTGCCCGTGACCTCGCCATGAATGTGGTGCTGCCGGAACTCGATGGCCGCATTCATTCCCGCGCCATTTCCTTCAAGAGCGACAGTTATTACCACGAGGCCACCCAAAGCCGCGTCGTGACCTACAAGCCCTTGCCGGATCGCGTGGAATTTGTGGCGGACCTCGCCGCGAACTGGATTGCGCTTCGCCACCGCGAAACCATCAACCGCAAGGTGGCGATCATCCTGGCCAACTATCCCAACCGCGATGGCCGCATCGCCAATGGCGTGGGCTATGACACGCCGGCCAGCACCATCGCCATGCTGAAGGCCATGCAGGATGCGGGCTATGACGTCGGCGAGGTTCCAGCCAACGGCAATGAATTGATCCATTTTCTTGCTATCATCGCGCGGCATCGGCTGAATGACCTCCAGATCCGCCTCGCGAAGTAAAGTTGAGCTTGGCGGAATATCAGAAATACTTCGTCGAACTGCCCTATTCCGTCCGTGAACAGATCACTTCGCGCTGGGACATTCCGGAAACCGATCCCTCCTTCCGCAATGGCGCATTTCATCTCGCGATGCTTGACCACCGGCAATGTGGCCATCGGCATCCAGCCGGCCCGCGGTTACAACATTGATCCCAAGGCCACCTATCATGATGCGGCGCTCGTGCCGCCGCACGGCTATCTCGCCTTTTATTTCTGGCTGCGCCACAGCTTCAAGGCCCATGCGCTTATCCACAATGGCAAGCATGGCAATCTGGAATGGCTGCCGGGCAAGGCCAATGGCCTGAGCACCGAATGCTATCCCGAAATTGCCCACGGCCCCCTGCCCCAGCTCTATCCCTTCATCGTCAACGATCCCGGCGAAGGCACCCAGGCCAAGCGCCGCACCTCGGCTGTGATCATCGACCATCTCACTCCGCCGCTCACCCGGGCTGAAACCTATGGACCGCTGAAGGATCTGGAAGCGCTGGTCGACGAATACTATCTCGCCTCCGGCCTTGACCGCCGCCGCCTTGCCGCCCTCAAGAAAGACATTCTCGATCTCACCCGCAGCAATAGGCTCGATCTCGATGCGGGCTTCACCGGCGATGACGACAGCGATCTCACGAAACTCGATGCTTATCTCTGTGATCTCAAGGAAGCCCAGATCAGGGATGGCCTGCATATCCTCGGCACTTCGCCAACCGGCGCGCAGGAAGCAGACCTTCTGGTGGCGCTCACCCGCGTGCACCGCGGCCTTGGCGAGGGCGGCGACCAGTCGCTCATCCGGGCCCTGGCCAAGGATTTTGGCTTTGACGGATTTGATCCGCTGGCTTGCGTCATGTCGGATCGCTGGACAGGGGAAAAACCTGTGGCTCTCCTGAAGCTCGTGAATTCACCCTGGCGCAGCAATGGCGATACGGTGGAACGGCTGGAAGCCTGCGCCCTGGCCCTGCTCACGCCCACACGGCGCAAACCCGGGCCCATCGTGCATTACAATGAACTCGGTCCGAGTATGCATGGGGCCGATAAGGCAAATGTAAAATCCGTGATCGAGACGATCGACACGGTCATCCGCCCTGCCCTGCGCGCGTGCGGACCCAGCGAAATGGAAGCACTCTTGATGGGTCTGGACGGACGCCGCGTGGCCCCCGGTCCGTCCGGCGCCCCAACGCGCGGGCGCCTTGATGTGCTGCCCACCGGCCGTAATTTTTATTCTCTCGACAATCGCACCGTGCCCACCCCCACCGCCTGGGCCCTCGGCCAGAAATCCGCCGAGGACATGCTCGTCCGCCACTTCCAGGACTTCGGCCAATACCCGAAGGCCCTTGGCCTTTCCGCCTGGGGAACCTCCAACATGCGCACCGGCGGCGATGACATCGCCCAGGCCCTGGCCCTTATGGGAGCAAAGCCGGTTTGGGAGCCGTCAAGCTGGCGAGTCACTGGCTTTGACATTATTCCGTTGGCCAAATTGGGCCGACCCCGGGTGGATGTGACGCTGCGCATATCAGGCTTCTTCCGCGATGCTTTCCCGGCCCAGATCGAATTGCTGGACAAGGCCATCCGCGCTATCGGTTCGCTCGAGGAAGATGAAGCGGACAATCCCATCGCGGCCCGCATGGCGGCAGAAGCCATGGGCCTGCAAAATTCCGGTATCAGCGAAACCGACGCTAGGCAAATGGCTGGCTATCGCATATTCGGCTCCAAACCCGGCGCCTATGGCGCTGGCCTGCAGGCCCTCATCGACGAAAAAATCTGGACCGAGCGCGGTGATCTTGCGCGCGGCCTACGTCACCTGGGGCGCCTTCGCCTATGGCGCCCGCGAAGCCGGCGTTCAGGACGAAGCGCAATTCAACCAGCGCCTCAAAAACATCGAAGCTGTTGTCCACAACCAGGACAACCGCGAGCATGATGTGCTGGACAGCGACGATTACTACCAATTCGAAGGCGGCATGTCGGCAGCGGTCGAAGCCGCCTCCGGCACCCAGCCCCGCGTCTATCACAACGACCATTCGCGCCCCGAGCGCCCGGTGATCCGCACCCTGGAAGAAGAGGTGGGCCGCGTCATGCGCTCGCGCGTGGTGAATCCCAAATGGATTACCGGCGTGAAGCGCCACGGGTACAAGGGCGCATTCGAGATCGCCGCCACCGTTGACTACATGTTCGCCTTTGCCGCCACCACCGGTGCTGTAAAAACCCATCATTTCGATCTGGCCTATGATGCTTTCCTCGCCGACGAAGACACCCGCGAATTTATTGAAAACAACAATCCCGCCGCGCTGAAGGAAATTGCCCAGCGCTTTGAAGAGGCCGCCAGCCGCGGCCTTTGGACACCCGGCTTAATTCAGCCTATGATCTTCTGAGGGACCTTCAGCAATGACCGAAGACATCGACGCCGCCCGCCATCACGACAAGATGGCCAAGAAGAAAGCCGCCCGCGACAAGATCATGGCGGGCAAGACCATTGAGCGCGGCCTTCTCATCGTCCACACCGGCAAGGGCAAGGGTAAATCCACCGCCGCCTTCGGCATGGTGTTCCGCCACATCGGCCACGGCATGCGCGCCGGCGTCATTCAATTCGTCAAAGGCGCCTGGGGCACTGGCGAGCGCACCGTATTGGAAAAATTCCCCGAGCTTGTGACCATCAAGGCCATGGGCGAAGGCTTTACCTGGGAAACCCAGGACATCAACCGCGACATCGCCCATGCGCGGGCGGGCTGGGAGGAAGCCAAGCGCATGATCGCCGATCCCAGCTACAAGATGGTGATGCTCGACGAACTCAACATCGTCCTGCGCTATGATTACCTGCCGCTGGCTGAAGTGCTCGAGGTCCTGAAGAACCGGCCCGACGACAAGCACATCGTCGTCACGGGGCGGAACGCCAAGGAAGAACTCATCGAAATCGCTGATCTCGTGACCGAGATGGAACTGATCAAACACCCGTTCCGCTCCGGCGTGAAAGCCCAGGCGGGGATAGAGTTTTAAGCACGCGGTGTTCCCGTTAGCGGCACACGCACGCCTTTTTTAATCACGTCAGGCGCATAAGCCTTCCGCGCGAAAACCTCCCGCACCATGTCAGCGAAAAATTCCAGGGGCTTGGTTTCGTAGTCGGGATCAAAACTGTTCTGGTCCCACTTCTCGCAGAACTCGGCGCAATCATCGAAATAGGGATGACCCTTGAAGGCATCGCGCTTGTTGGGATTGCCGCCGACATGCTGCGCGTAATAAACCATCTGGAAATCGCCATGGGTCTGCACCACCCAGGCGCATTGCTCGCGCACGAAGGGCCGCAGGATAGTGGCCGCATATTCATCATGGTTGTAGGGCGCATAGATATCGCCGATGTCATGCAGCAGGGCGCACACCACCCAATCAATATCCGCCCCGCCCTTCCAGGCCCGTGTGGCGGCCTGCAGCGAATGGCCAAGCCGCGTGATCTTGTAGCCGGACATGGATTTGTCGAGATCAACCATGGCCTTCAGCAAACGGTCCGCCGTACCCGCCGCATATTCCACTTCATGACTATTGAGAAAGGCATAATCCTCCCGGTCGCCATCCTTCATCTGGGTGAATTTTACTGTTTCCATTGGAGAATCTCCAAAATTGCCATGCCGTGAGCGCACCATAAGCCGCCGTTTCTATCCTTGTCCAGAATCCAGCATGCGCCTATGAAAGGGCCATCAGCAGCGTTCCCTTCGAGGGACTGAAAGCTATTCCGGTGCGGCTTACCTCTCAAGGGGCCAAAGCCGGAGCTGCCTTCCGTGGCCATTACCGGCAACGCTGATTTATGGAAGGCAGAAACGATGTCAAAACTGGGCGTAATGCTGTGCGGCCATGGCAGCCGGGATACCGATGCGGTCACCGAATTTGCCGTGCTCTCCGAGCATCTCAAGAAGCGCCTGCCACAATACCCGGTGGAATATGGCTATCTCGAATTTGCCACGCCCATCATCCGCAATGGCCTCGATGTCTTGAAGGCCAAGGGCGTGGAGCGCGTGCTCGCGGTGCCCGGCATGCTCTTTGCGGCGGGCCACGCCAAGAATGACATTCCCTCCGTGCTCAACACCTATGCCGCCAGCAACGGCCTGAAAATCGATTATGGCAAGGAACTGGGCATCGATCCCAAGATGATGCGCGCCGCCGGCGACCGCATTCAGGAAGCCCTCGATGCCAATCCGTCGGATGTGCCGCTGCATGAAACCCTGCTCGTGGTCGTGGGCCGCGGCGCGTCCGATCCCGATGCCAATTCCAATGTCTCGAAAGTCACCCGAATTCTCTGGGAAGGCTTCGGCTTCGGCTGGGCCGAAACCGCTTACTCCGGCGTCACCTTCCCGCTGGTGGAGCCCGGCTTGGAACACGCGGCACGCTTGGGCTACAGGCGCATCATCGTATTTCCCTATTTTCTCTTCACCGGAATTCTGGTGCAGCGCATCTATGATGCGACTGACGACGTGGCCAAGCGCCATCCGAATATTGAGTTCATCAAGGCTCCCTATCTCAATGACCATCCCGCCGTGATCGACACTTTCGTGGAGCGCGTGCAGCAAATCCTAACCGGCGACATCGCCATGAATTGCCAGATGTGCAAATACCGCACCGCCGTGCTGGGCTTCGAGGCCGATGTGGGCGCCGTGCAGGAAAGCCACCACCACCATGTGGAAGGCATCAACGCCAAGGGCCTGTTTGAAATCGTGAATCACATGCACCATCACGGCCATGAACATGGCCATGGTCATTCCCATGACGATGGCCACACCCATGCGCCCTACCCCCATGCCAAACACCCGCTTGGCCCCCTCAGCATGAAGAAAAAATGATGGATTACCTCCGCGACCCATCGGCCATCTATGAAAAATCATTCGCCATCATTCGCGGCGAGACGGATCTTTCTGGTTTGCCTTCCAGCGCAGAAGCCATCGCCATTCGCATGATCCACGCCTGCGGCATGACCGACATCGTGGGCGATTTGCGCATTTCAGAGGATTTTGTCGCGGCGGCTACAAAGGCGCTTACAAAGCCAATCCTCACCGATGCCGAAATGCTGCGTCACGGGATCATCGACAAAACGCTTCAGGTCATCTGTACCCTGAACGACCCGCGCGCCCGCGAAATTGGCATTTCCAAACAAACCACCCGTTCCGCCGCCTCAGTGGAATTGTGGCGGCCCCATCTAGAAGGCGCACTGGTGGTGATCGGCAATGCCCCCACCGCTCTCTTTGCTCTTCTCGAAATGATCGATGCGGGCGGCCCAATGCCAGCGGCCATCGCGGCCTTCTCCGTGGGCTTTGTCGGCGCGGCGGAATCGAAAGACGAACTCGTTAAAAACCCGCGCGGAATTCCCTACGCCACAATCCTGGGCCGCCGCGGCGGCTCCGCCATGGCGGCAGCCTGCGTCAACGGCCTGTCGAAAGGTCTCACATGACGAAATGGCTTACCATCATCGGAATGGGCGAGGATGGCCATGAGGGCCTGTCCGCCCGCGCCAAGCTCGCGCTCCAAAGCGCCGATGTGATCGTCGGCTCAGAGCGCCTCCTTCGGCTTTCTTCCTGCGGTGAAAGCCGAACGCCTGGAATGGCCGCAGCCGTTCTCGGCTGTCGTCGAGCAAATGAAGCCCCTGCGCGGCCGCAACACGGTGATCCTCGCCACCGGCGATCCCATGAACTATGGGGTGGCGCGAAAGCTGCTTGAGTTCATTCCCTTTGCAGAAATGACCGTCATCCCCCATCTCTCGGCGTTCTCCCACGCCGCCGCACGCATCGGCTGGTCGCTTCCCGATTGCGATACGCTCACCTTGCATGGTCGCGACGCGGCAAACATCGAAGCCTTCATCCAGCCCGGCGCAAAACTGATTGTCCTTACCGCCGATGCCAGCACCATTCCCGAAGTTGCACGGCGGCTGATGGCGCGCGGCTTTGAGAAAAGCCCAATCACCGTTCTGGAAAACATGGGCGGCGCGCGCGAGGCACAAACCAATTTCCTGGCGGACGCCCTGCCGAAACAGACATTCTCCGATCTCAATACGCTGGCCGTGGAATGCGTGGCCGGGCCTAATGCAAAAATCTGGTCGCGCCTTGCGGGCCTTCCCGATGAAGCCTTTATCCATGATGGCCAACTCACCAAGCGCGAGGTCCGCGCCGCCACCCTCGCCGCCCTGGCGCCCGCTCCCGATCAACTGCTCTGGGATGTGGGCGCCGGCTGCGGCTCCGTGGCCATCGAATGGATGCGCTCCACCCGCGGCTGCGAAGCCATGGCCTTTGAACACCATGAAGATCGCCTGAAAATGATTGCCGCCAACGCCGATCAACTGGGAACGCCGCGTTTGAAAATCATCGCAGGCAACGTTCCTGATACCTTGCAGGACAGGCCACGCCCCGATGCTGTGTTCATCGGCGGCGGCGTCGGCATTCCGGGGGTTTTCGAAACCGCCTGGGAATATCTGAAACCGCGGCGGCCGCATGGTGGCCAATGTCGTCACCATCGAGGGTGAAATGCACCTCTATGACCTGCAGGAAAATCACGGCGGCGATCTCGTGCGCCTTGAAATTTCGCACCTCACGCCCATCGGTCCCTACCGCGCCCTCAAACCCCGCATGGCGGTAACTGCAATGGAGAGCCCTCAAGCCATGAGAAAACTGGCATTCTCTATGGCCTAGGCGTTGGCCCCGGCGATCCCGGAACTGATGACGGTGAAGGCCTGGCGCATTATTTCCATGGCCCCCGTTGTCGCCTATCTCACCGCCAATTCAAACGAAAGCACGGCGCGCGACATCGCCAAGCCCTTCTTGCCTGATGACGTGATCGAACTCAAAATCGACATGCCCATGCGCACCGAGCGCGAGCCGGCACAGGAAGCCTATGACAAGGGCGCTGCCGCCATCACCGAGCATTTGAAGGCAGGCCGCGATGTGGCCATGCTCTGCGAGGGCGATCCCTTCTTCTATGGCAGCTTCATGTATATCTTCGCCAGGCTTGCCGACCGATTTGAAACCATCGTGGTGCCCGGCGTCTCCTCCATCACCGCGGCGGCGGCCCGCATCGGGCGCCCGCTCTCGGCCCGCAATGATGTCCTGAAGGTCCTGCCCGCCACGCTGGAGGCAGACCGCCTGCGCGAGGAGCTTCTCACCGCCCAGTCCGTCGCCATCATCAAGGTGGGCCGCCATTTCGGTAAAATCAAAAACATTCTCTCGGCGCTTGATCTGATATCAAAGGCCACGATCATCGAAAACGCCACCCGCGGCAACGAACGCATCCGCAAGGTGGAAGACGTGGAAGGCGACAGCCTGCCCTATTTCACCACCATTCTGGTCTACACGGGCAGCGAGCCATGGTGAAGCCGGTCATCTTCATCCTTGGCATTTCGGCGCTGCCGCTCGCGCAGAAACTCAAGGCGGAGCTGAACGGCGAAATCCATTCGCCGGATTGCGTTAAGTGGCGGCGATGTCTCCTACGCCAATGCAACCGCCCATCTCGCCCGTCTCTTCCAGCAGGGCCAAACCATCATCGGCCTCTGCGCCAGCGGCATTCTCATCCGCGCCATTGCCCCCCATCTCAACGACAAACGCAACGAGCCGCCAGTGATCGCCGTTGCCGAAGATGGTTTCTCCATCGTCCCCCTGCTCGGCGGACATCACGGCGCCAATGCGCTCGCAGCGCAGATTGCAAAAATCACCGGCGGCCATGCCGCCATCACCACCGCCAGCGAGGTGCGCTTTGGTTCCGCCTTCGATGAAGCCCGCGAAGGCTATACTCTGGCCAACCCCGAAGACATGAAATCCGCCACCGCGACAAAACTTGCAGGCGGTGAGGTGCGAATCGAAACAACCGAACACATTGTGAAGGGCGGACGCAAATCACATTGTTTATCACCCGCACACGCTCACCATTGGCGTTGGTTGCGAGCGGAGGACATCTCTGCAGGAAGTATCTAACCTCATAGAAAGTACTTTAAAGGCCAATAATCTTTCAATTCAATCCGTCGCAGGCTTTGCCTCCATCGATCTGAAAGAGGATGAACCGGCCATTGATGCGCTATGTAATATCCGGTTTTTCTCCGTTGAAGAGCTGAACGCGTTCGCTCCAAAATTAAAAACACCTTCGGACTATGTGATGACGGAAGTGGGAACCCCGGGAGTGGCCGAAGCTGCAGCGCTTGCCGCCGCCGGCCCCGATGCGGAATTGATTGTCGCCAAAACAAAAAGCAAACGCGCGACTTGCGCCATTGCGCGCAGCCCGATGCCCATTCTTGAATTGCACGGCAAGGTCCGAGGGGAATCTCAGTGTTGTGGGCATCGGTCCGGGAAGCGGACTCGACCCGCAGCCCTGCCGCTACCCAAGTGCTTCGAACGCGCAACCGACTGGGTTGGCTATGGCCTTTATCTCGATCTCGTCACTGACATAAAAGCAAGATCAGATCGAGCACCGCTTTCCCCTTGGGTGGCGAGGAAGACCGCGTCCGCCATGCCATTGAGCTTGCCAAACAAGGCAAGCAGGTGGCCCTCGTTTGCTCCGGCGATGCCGGCATCTATGCCATGGCGGCCCTTGTTTATGAGATCATCGATCTCGAACCCAATCGCATCCGCAGTGAACGTCATCCCCGGCATCTCCGCCTTCCAGGCTGCCGCCGCCAAGGCCGGCGCCATGATCGGCCATGACTTCTGCTGCATTTCGCTGTCCGATCTGCTCACCCCCTGGGACGCCATCGAGAAGCGCGTGAAGGCGGCAGCGGAAGGCGATTTTGTCATTTCATTCTACAATCCGCGCTCGCTGAAACGCCGCGACCAGTTGGAGCGCGCCTTTGCCATCCTGAAAAGCCACCGCCCGCCCGATACGCCGGTGATCATCGCCAGCAATCTGGGCCGCGCCGAGGAAAATGTGCGCATCGTGACCTTCGCCGATTTCAATCCCGATGAAGTCGACATGCTCACCCTGGTGATGGTGGGCTCATCCCAATCCAAATCCTTCGCCCGCGGCGATGGCAAAACCTACGCCTACACGCCCCGCGGCTATGCCAGGAAACGAGAACCCCATGACCGTCCATTTCATCGGCGCCGGCCCCGGCGCTGCCGACCTCATCACGCTCCGCGGCCTCAGGCTCATCCAGTCCTGCCCCGTCTGCCTCTATGCCGGTTCACTCGTGCCGGAAGAAATCGTCAGGGCAGCGCCCGAGGGCGCCCGTGTCGTTGATACGGCGCCCCTGCATCTCGACGAAATCATCGCGGAAATCAGGCCGCTCATGCCAAGGGCCACAATGTGGCCCGCGTCCATTCCGGCGATCCGTCGATCTATGGCGCCATCGCCGAACAGATGCGGCGGCTCGACCAGCTCGGCATTGACTATGACGTCACCCCCGGCGTGCCGGCCTTCGCCGCAGCCGCCGCCGTTCTGAAAACCGAATTCACTCTGCCCGAAATCGCCCAGACCGTGATCCTCACCCGCACCACCATGCAGGCCTCGGCCATGCCGCCGGGCGAGGAACTGGAAGAACTGGGGCGGAGCAAGGCGACCCTTGCCATCCACCTGTCGATCCGCAACCTGGGCTATGTCGAACGCGCCCTGACACCGCATTATGGCGCCGACTGCCCTGTGATTGTGGTTTACCGCGTAACCTGGCCCGACCAGAAAATCATCAAGGGCACGCTCTCAACAATTGCCAAGCTGGTGAAGGCCGCCAAGCTCACCCGCACCGCGCTCATTCTCGTGGGCCATGTGCTTGACGCCCAGGAATTCCGCGACAGCGCACTATATGATGCCGGCCACGAACACGTGCTGCGCAACCGGAAAACGGCGAAGGGATAGTACAAATTCACTTGTCAATGAGCGTTGGGCATAGCTTCGCCCGGGGTGAAAACGGTAATGCCGTTTCCGGGGTAGTGAGAAGGAAGCGAAGGGTTGCGTGGACGCAAGCTCTCGCAGGTATGCCGGTCGGTTAGTCCGGCTGTGACGCGAAGCCCGCGTCCACGCTTTTGCGGCGGTTTTTGCTTCCTGGAACTGCACGTCGGCCACACCTTCTGGCTGCCTAACTGCCTTTCAGCGCGCGGATCCTAGTGTCCGCAGGGCAATTCCAGGGCTCCCGGGAATATGATGAACGTCTCACCAGACCCGCAAGCGCCGCATCCACCCCATCTATGATCACCGTCATGACCGAGACCCCTTCCGGAATGGACAGGAATATGCATGGCATAATAGGAATATAAGAGTCAAGGAATAAATTCAACCGCGCTCAATTCGGCAGGTGTAGCAGTTGTTCACCGAAGAGCGGACATGCACATAGGCCACGTCTTCGCGTTTCAGGATGTTTGCCGCTTCCGCATCAAGCTCGGCTGAGGCCACAATCTTGCCCGTGCCGTAAACAATCCGGTCATCGCGTGGAATAGCCTTTGATCAGATGGGCGGCACGCCTGACCAGCATGAGCCGGCGTTTCATGCGCATCATCGGCCCGCGTGCAGGCCTTCGCATGGAGGAAAATCGGCCCTGTCTCCGCATAGGGCTGAAGAGCCGGAAACGGCCTGTAGGCTAATATAAGGTATTCCTCGCCCGCGCCCACATCCTTGAGGCAATGGCGGCAGGGAACTCCATCGCCATCGGACATGCGGCGCTCCGGCGCCAGGCCATAGGCATCGGGCGCACCCGCCTGGAAGTTGCGGGCTTCTTCAGTGGGCATTGCGAGATATGTAATCATGCCCCGAATTTGCCAGCGTCCTGAGGCGGGCGCCACCCGAAAACGGATCGCGCCCTCAAATCAGCAGCGCCCCCTCATGCTTCAGCAGCCACTCCTTGCGTGGCAGTCCGCCGCCATATCCCGTCAATGAGCCATCAGCCCCAATCACCCGGTGGCAGGGCACCACGATGGAAATGGGATTGCGTCCGTTGGCAAGGCCCACTGCCCGCATGGCATTTTTGTCGCCCAGCCGTGTCGCCAGTTCGCCATAAGAAATCGTGACACCACAGGGAATGTGCTTGAGCTCGTCCCAGACTTTGCGCTGGAATTCCGTGCCGCCGCCGTCAGTGGGAATGCCCTCGATGGCTTTAAAATTGCCGGCGAAATAGGCGCGGATGCGGTCAGAAAAGCCATTGGGATTATCCGCCGGGAAACGTTCCGAGCTGCCATAGCGCAGCCGCAAATCCCGCGCCACGCGCTCCGGGTGATCATCAAACTCAAGCCCGATCAGCGCCCCGTCCCGGGCCAGCAGCAGCATGGTTCCAAGCGGCGTTTCGATATGGTCGGAGAGGATTGAAATCGCGTTGTAATGCTTCATAGTCACGTCCACGTCAGCCACTGCATAGGATGTCATCCATGATAACGAGGCCCAGAGTAGCACTGTTCATCGACGCAGAGAATGCGTCTGCCAGATATGTCTCGGATTATCTCGAACGATGCGAAGAACTCGGCAAACTCACCATCGCCCGCTGCTACGGCGGCACCGCAGGCCTCAAGAAATGGGACAAGGCCATGAAGGACCACCACATTGTCCCGATGCAGACGCCGCCCGGCGCTGCCAAGGAAAATGCCAGCGATTTCGCACTCACCATTGATGTGGTGTCGCTATTGCACCGCGGCCTGTTTGATCACGCGGTGATCGCATCAAGCGATGCGGATTTCATGCAACTCGCCATCCACATCCGCGAACAGGGCAAAGGCATTGATGGTTTGGGCGAAAGCAAGGCGACAAAGCCCCTGCAATCGGCCTTCGACCAGTTTACGGTTATTCCCGCCGCCGCGGCGAAAAGGGCTCCTGCCTCCAGGTCATCGTCTGCGCCCGCGCCCGCAAGGAAACATGCCGCGCGCCCGGCCATCGACACGGAGATGCTGATGGAAATCTACCGGAAACTCAGCGCCAACGGCAGGGCGGTAACACCACGGGTCTTCGGAACAGAACTGTCGGCAAAGATGCCGAACTACAAGAAAGGCCACCGGACTCTGGAGAATTTCCTCCGCAACTCCGGCGTCTTCAAGATCGAGGGCGGCGTGATACGTCCGTTGGACTGAAGGTAATAGTGCTCATCATGACCGCGCTTGACGCGGTCATGATGAGAGGGAGGAACTAAAACGAAGGCCCTACCCCAGCCTTTTCAACGCTTCCGCCGTCTTCGTCCGCTGCACATCAAGCTCCGTCTTGCGTTCGCGCGTTTCGGCCAGCACGTCTTCCGGCGCCTTGGCGACAAAGCCGGGATTTCCCAGCCGGCCGGCGATCGCGGCTGACTCTTTCTCGATCTTTTCCAGTTCCTTCTTCAGCCGCGCTGTTTCCGTGGCGAAATCGATGACGCCTTCCAGCGGCAGGGCCACCGTCGCCTCGCCCAGCACGATCTGCGCCGAGGCCTTGGGCACCCGGTCTTCGAACGATAGGGATGAAAGCCGCGCCAGCCGGATGATTTCATTCTCCCAGGTGGCGGCAATGCGGCGCGAGTCCTTGCCCGCCCCCACGAGCACACAAGGAATTTTGAGGCCGCCCGAAATATTCATCTCAGCTCGAACCGAGCGGATCTCCGAGATGATCTTGATCACCCATTCGATTTCCTTATCCGCCTTGGCATCGCCCAGGCCCTTGTAGGTGGGCCAGTTCGCTTCCATAAGCCAATGCTCGCGCAGCGCGGTCTGCTGCCAGAGTTCTTCCGTCACAAACGGCATGAAGGGATGCAGCAGCACCAATATCTGGTCGAGAACCCAGGCCGCGGAAGCTTGCGTTTCCTTTTTGGCGGCTTCATCGGTGCCACCCAAAATCGGCTTGATCAGTTCCACATACCAGTCGCAGTAAACATTCCACACGAACTGATAGAGTGCTGCAGCGGCTTCATTATAGCGATGCTCTTCAATGGCCTTGGTCACCGCATTGCGCGTGCGCGAGGCTTCGCCTGCTATCCAGCGGTTGACCGTGACGCGCGCCGCCACCGGATCGTAATTGGGATCGCGCTTCACCCCGTTCATTTCGGCAAAGCGCGCCGCGTTCCACAGTTTGGTGCCGAAATTGCGGTAGCCTTCAACCCGTGATTTGGCGAGCTTGATGTCGCGGCCCTGCACAGCCATGGCAGTCAAGGTGAAGCGCAGCGCATCGGCGCCGAATTCATCGATCAGGTCCAGGGGATCAATCACATTGCCCTTGGACTTCGACATCTTCTGGCCCTTCTCGTCGCGCACCAGCGCGTGGATGTAAACCGTGTGGAAAGGAACTTCTTTCCGGAAATGCAGTCCCATCATCATCATGCGGGCCACCCAGAAAAAGATAATGTCAAAGCCGGTGACCAGCACATCGGTCTTGTAGTGGCGCTTCAGCACGCTCGTTTCTTCCGGCCAGCCAAGCGTGGAGAACGGCCACAGCGCTGAGGAGAACCAGGTGTCGAGCACGTCTTCATCGCGGGTCAGCGCAACGCGCGATCCGTAATGCCGCATTGCCGCCGCCAGCGCCAGTTCTTCAGATTCTTCAACAAAAACCTCGCCATCCGATCCATACCAGGCCGGAATTTGATGCCCCCACCAGAGCTGGCGCGAGATGCACCAGGGCTGGATATTGCGCATCCATTCGAAATAGGTCTTGTCCCAGTTCTTCGGCACGAAAGCCGTATCGCCCTTTTCAACGGCGGCAATGGCGGGCTTGGCCATCTCGGCCGCATTCACATACCATTGCTCCGTCAGCATCGGCTCGATGACGACATTGGAGCGGTCGCCGAAAGGCTGCGGAATGATCTTGTCCTCGCGGCCGCGAAAGAAGCCAAGCTCCTCGATTTCCTGCAGCACCATCTCGCGCGCCTTGAAGCGGTCCTTGCCCTGATAGCGCTCGGGCACATTGTTTTCCGGCGTGGAAATCATCCGCGCCTTCTTGTCCATCAGCACGATCAGCGGAATGTTGTTGCGCCGCGCCACCTCGAAGTCGTTGAAGTCATGGGCCCCGGTGATCTTGACAGCCCCTGTTCCGAATTCCGGATCGGGATATTCATCGGCGATGATCGGGATATGGCGTTCGGCAATCGGCAGGCGCACCAGCTTGCCGATCAGGTTCTTGTAGCGCGCATCCGAAGGATGCACGGCCACGGCGCCATCGCCCAGCATCGTTTCCGGCCGCGTGGTTGAAATGACAACTTCGGAAATTCCGTCCACCGGACCATCCACCAGCGGATAAGCAAACGACCACATGGCGCCCTTGGTTTCGCGCGTCTCCACTTCAAGATCGGAAATCGCCGTCTCGAAAACCGGGTCCCAGTTCACCAGGCGCTTGTCCTTGTAGATCAGCTTTTCCTTGTAGAGCTGCACGAATACCTTGCGCACGGCATCGGAGAGGCCTTCGTCCATGGTGAAGCGCTCGCGCGACCAGTCGCAGGAAGCACCCAAGCGGCGCAACTGCTTTGAAATAATCCCGCCCGATTCTTCCTTCCACTGCCATACGCGCTTCAAAAAGGCCTCGCGCCCCATCTTGCGGCGGTCGGTCTTGTTTTCCTTCATCAGCAGACGTTCCACCACCATCTGCGTGGCAATGCCCGCATGGTCGGTCCCCGGCTGCCACAGCACATCGCGGCCGCGCATCCGTTCGAAGCGGCAGAGGATGTCCTGGATGGTGTTGTTGAGCGCGTGCCCCATATGGAGCGAGCCCGTCACATTGGGCGGCGGTATGACAATTGTATAGGGCTTGGCCTTGGGTTTCCGCCCCGGCTTGAAAAAGCCGCGGGCTTCCCATTCCTCGTAGAGGCGGGTTTCCATTTCCGATGGGGTGAAGGTCTTCTCGAGCATTGTGGGAATCTTTGATTGCTGTTCGGGCGCTATAAACACCACCCCGCCCCACCATGCAACTGGGGCAAGCTTCAATTCCCTCACCCTGAGGTGCGACCCCGGACCTGATCCGGGGGAGCCTCGAAGGGTTAGTGGCCGCGGAAACAGCTGCTTCGAGGCCCGGCTAAGCCGGGCGCCTCAGCATGAGGGATACCTGTTACCTAAAGGAACTTAACGGCCGCGCCGTGCAACGCGCTCGATTTCCTCGCGGACCAGCTTTTCAACGAGACTTGGCAAATGCGCGTCAAGCCAGCTCCGCAACATGCCCTTGAGCAAGTCCTGGGTCATGTCCTCGATGGAGCGTTCACCCAGGGCCCGCGCCATGAGGGTATCGGCAAGCTGGTTGAAGGAGGAATTTGCCGCATTGATCGTTTCGGGCGACATCAGCGTGGGCGCTGGCGCAAAGGCCGGTTCGTCCTCCGCCCAGCCCACTTCTTCCGGATACACTTCCGCCTCGCCGTAGCCGCTGTGATATTCCGGCGAATGCGGCGGATCGTCGTGAAGGGTGGAACGCAAGTCAGGTGCTTCGGCCTCCTGCTTCACCCGCGGGGCCCAGGGCGTGACCTGCTGCTGATCACCACCCAGAACTCCGGCAAAGCCCGCTTTTGAAGCGGGCCTGGCAGGCGGCGCTGTTGGCACACTGCTTGGCAGGCTGGGCAAACGCGGCAGGGGTTCGGCAAAGCCCGCGCTCTGCCGGTTTTTCTGGATCTTGTTGCGCAGGTCCGAAATTTCCTCGGCCGCATCCCTGCGGACGGGAGGCTCCTCATCATAGCGCACGCGCGATTCGCGCATGGCGCCTCTGAAGGATGTGTCTTGCGCCGCAGGCGACGGGGATTTCGTATTCTTGCCGATATCGGAGTCAATGGCCTTGCGAATGGAAGCCAGTAAACTTTCCATGTCAGGTTCAGAAGTCACCGCTCATTTTCCCTCTTCGCAACACACACAAACCACGTGGGCCAAGACCCCGGCCAGGACGTCTACTCGATAATATCAGCCCCGGTGCCAAACCATTTGCCGCGCACGTTCAGGTAATTTTCATCGGCGTCATAATATTCAACCGGAAGCCTAAGGTCACGCGCCGTCAGGCGACCAATGGAAGCCAGTATCTGGTAGGCCTTTACAATCTGGTCGCGCTCGGCGGAGACCAGCACAATCTGCGCCGTTACAACATCTGTTTCTGCATCGAGGACGTCAAGAGTGGTCCGCGAGCCCACCAAATATTCCTGGCGCACACCGTCAAGAGCAAGGACTTCAGGCCGAAACCTGCGCCTTGGCCGAGCGGATGATTTCGCGCGCCGCAGTAAGATCATTCCACGAGATCGAAACGCTCTCGCGCACCGAACGGCCCGCCTGAATGACTTCCAGGCGGCGCTGGCTGGCCACCTGCTTGGCTTCGCCGCACCGATGAATAGACACGGCCCGCCTCATAAAGTGGAATGGTCAGCACGCCTTCAATAATGGCGCTTTCAGATGAGCTGACGCCCGTCGAGGGATTGTCGTTGAACAAGGCGGACGCATCCAAACTTGCCGACGGCAGGAGATCGCCTTTTACAACCTCGATGTCAAAGTTAGAAGCTTCTTCAACGTAAGCTGCGGCCAAGAATATTGGGATTTACCTCCTCCGCAATCGCTTGCGCCTCGTCAAGTGTTTTCGGCAACCTGGCAAGCCGGGGATATTTCAAGCTCGCGGGCTTGTGCCCCACCACATTGATGTAATTGGCCACGCTTGCGGCCAGCGTTCGACTTGGCTGCGGCCACAAACGATTGCGCCTCGCTGACGCTCGCCCGCGCCTGCGCCACATCGGTTCGCGTGATTTCACCGACCTTGAACCGTTCATCGGCGGCACCCAGCTGCTTCTTCAAAACAACAAGGTTCTCCTGGCGCAACCCCACAATCTGCCGGTCACGGATCACATTCATGTAGGCCTGGATGGCCTGAAAAAGAATATCCTGCTCAATTGCGAGGAGGCCTTGCTTTCCGGCCTCAACATTGGCCTCCGCAGATTTGGTTCCGTTGATCGTTTTGAAACCACGAAAAATCGGTTGCGACAATCCGATAGCCACCGATTTGGATGTATTTTCCGATGAAGGAGACGCACTGTCATCCGACCACTCGTGGGCGATGGAACCATCCGATGTTGACCGTGGGACGCCAGCCGGACAGGGCCTGCGGCACCAGTTCATCGGTTCCCCGTTGCCGGGCGCGCTCTGCCTGCAATGTCGGATTATTCGAGTAGGCCGAGACCATGGCCTCAATCAGGGTTTCAGCCGAGGCCTGACCGGCCCCCGCCACAACGGCCGATGAGATTAGGACTATCCGCGTCCAACGCTTTAAGACACTTTGCATTCTGCCCCACACAATTTGACTCGCGCCGCCCCTAGCCACAGTCTATTTGCGGTTCTTTATTCAAACTTTAACCTATTTTATTCCCGGCCCGAATCGAAGTGTATTTTTGCAACTATCCTTAAAAAACGAATAACGTCTTTTCCACTGGAAAGCCCGGAAGTGGCGCAATTGACACGTCAAAGGCCGAGCGCGACGAATGGTGCCCGTCCGTCACGGTGGAAATCTGCATCTTGGAAACATCCGTGTTACCGACTGCTGCCACAATGCGCCCCTCATTGGCCAGTTGGGCAAACAGGCTTTCCGGCACGGCGGCGATCCTGCCCTCGACGATGATGACGTCGTAGGGTGCGCCCGCCGGATGGCCTTCCGCGAAGGTGCCTTCAACAATCGCGACCCTGTCGATTCCGGCCAGGAATTCCCTGGCCAAACCAGCCAGTTCCGGGTCGGACTCGAGGGCCACGACCGATTTTGCCAGCATTGAGATGATCTTGGCCCCATAACCGGTGCCCGCCCCCACCACCAGAACCCGGTCCGTGGGCTTGATCAGGGCCAGATGTATCATCCGGGCAAATGCCATGGGCTCGATCAGATAGCGCCCGTCTTTCAGCAGCACATCTTCATCCAGATAGGCAATTGTCTTGCGCGCCGCAGGCACGAAATCCTCGCGTTTCACCTCTGCCATGGCATCGATAATGCGATGATCGGTGATGCCGTTGGGGCGCACCTGTGATTCGACCATATTATGCCGCGCCGCTGCAAAATTCGTCATCTATGGGTCCAAATCACTTGCTGAATGAGGTTCCAGCCAAACTAGCCGCGAACACAGCCTTTGCCAAGCAAACTGTTAGCGGCGATTTAGGATGTTTTAGGTTTGGGTTGTTTCCTTAATTTCCATCCCCTATACAGCCGCCCGAAGGCCTCGTGGCGGAGTGGTTACGCAGAGGACTGCAAATCCTTGCACCCCAGTTCGATTCTGGGCGAGGCCTCCAAACACCTACGACTTACCGTTCCGCGGCGCGCCATAGCCAATTATTTTGGCAAGGCCCGGCCAGCGCTTGTGCAGCCAATAGCCAACTCTGACTGTGGCGTTCCGGCGAAACCGCCGCACCGGGGGAAAATCAATCGAGAGAACAAGCAACCCCAGGGGGATCATCCAAAAGCCGACAATCGGCAGGAATCCGAGCACCCCACCCATGATGAGAAGCAGACCCAAAGCCACGCGCAGCAATGGATTGCCCGGAACATATACGCTGTAACCCGCGAAATTGACCTTTGGCACGATAATCCTTCCTTCACAGCAGGCCCTTATATAGTGCGGCATCGCAGCATGCACAGAGGGCATGCAAAGTAACAACAAAATGTCTTTTAGTCTGCAGGGCCCTCTGCTATACGGCCCCCCGACATTCCCCGATAGCTCAGTTGGTAGAGCATTCGACTGTTAATCGAATTGTCCCTGGTTCGAGTCCAGGTCGGGGAGCCAATTTCCACTCCATAGTTTCCTCCAGACGCAGCAAGCGTCTGGAGGAGCCTCGGCTTCGATCCCCAGATCCAAATTTCCTCGATGTTAAGCGGTAAGCTCAGGCAAGCCAGGGCAAGAACTTGACCCGTCTCTTCGACAACAGAGCCCTATTCGGCAGCCATTGCTGTTCGCAGTTCCGGTTCCTCCGTCAAAAC
>CAWELV010000029.1:0-8058 GCA_963810045.1 uncultured Alphaproteobacteria bacterium
ATGGTTCTGGCGTAACGCCAGAAAGTGAACAAGTCAAGAACGCGCCAGAATCTTGGCCAGCGTTTGCGCGCCCCGGTGGTGCGCATGGCAAATGGCAATGGCCAGCGCGTCAATGGAATCCGCCGAATTTCAGCTCCGCCCGCGGCAGCAGCACCTTCACCATGTGTTTCACCTGGTCCTTCTCCGCATGTCCCGCCCCGACCACGGATTTTTTCACCACATTGGGCGCATATTCGGCAACGCTGAGTGCCCGCCAGGGCCGGTGCCAGCATGGCCGCACCCCTTGCCTGCCCCAGTTTCAAGGTCGCCCGCGCATCCTTGTTCACGAAGGTTTCTTCGATTGCCGCTTCATCCGGTGCATAGCGCAGTAAAATCTCCGCAAGCTGCGTATGGATTTGCAATAGCCGTGTGGCCAGTGGCGCATCCGCATCGGAATGAACGCTGCCATCGGCAACATAGGACAGCCGCGTGCCCTCCGTCTCGATGATGCCCCAGCCCGTATGGCGCAGGCCCGGGTCAATGCCGATGATGCGGACCTTAGGCATCCAGCTTGGCCATCACCTCATCTGGAATATCCGCATTGCTGAAGACATTCTGCACATCGTCATCTTCATCCAGCGCATCAACAAGCTTCAGAAGCGTTTCCGCTTTTTCCTGGTCTAGCGGTGTAAGCGTCTGCGGCTTCCAGACGATCTTCACGCTTTCCGCATCGCCAAGTTTTTTCGCCAGGCTCGCGGAGACCTCGCCGATGTTTTCAAATGAGCAGGTAATGACATGGCCATTCTCATCACTCACCGCATCATCAGCCCCCGCCTCAATGGCCGCTTCGAGAAGCGCATCGGCGCTGCCCTTGGCCAGCGGATAGGAAATCTCGCCGACCCGCGAAAACATGAAGCTCACCGAACCGGTCTCCCCCATGTTGCCGCCATACTTGGTGAACAGGGCGCGCACATTGCTGGCCGTGCGGTTGCGGTTGTTGGTCAGTGCCTCGACCACGATGGCAACGCCGCCCGGCCCATAGCCCTCATAGCGCACGCCGTCGAAATTTTCGCCCTCGGCGCCGGTCGCCTTCTTGATGGCCCGTTCAATGGTGTCCCAGGGCATGTTGCCCGCCCGGGCGTTCTGCACGGCAAGGCGCAGGCGCGAGTTCATGGCGGGATCCGGCAGGCCCGCTTTCGTCGCAACGGTAATTTCACGGCCCAGCTTGGCAAAGGCGTTGGAACGGATTTTGTCCTGCCTGCCCTTGCGGTGCATGATGTTTTTGTATTGTGAATGACCCGCCATAAAACCCTCAAGAAACTGTAATGCTTGAGCGGTATAGCCGCGGGGACCATGGAGATTCAAGCCACCCCCATTCTGTTTACCTGCCATTAACGGGCATAAGTCAACTTAGGCAGCTTAGTTGGTGGAGTGTGAGTTAATGACAATCAAGTCGCGTTTGGTCGAAGAGTTCTCATTTTCGAGTGAAGATAACCTTGCTGGCGCCTGTTCCAGCGCCCTTCGAAAGGTCCGCAGCTTGGCAGATACAGCCCCCATCGGCCGTCTTTTTGCGTCAATCGCAACACTGTCTGACATGTCAAACCAGATCGGCCAGTCGCTGGCCGCTGACGATCTCGCCAGCGCTGCAAATCTCATGAAGGCTTACGCAAAGCCAACAACGCTGGCTGAGACGGCAACGCCGCTTCCCATGCATTTCAAGCGCCGCGCCTGAGCAACAATTAGCTAGGCCTAATTCCGCGAAGGCGCTCGCCCCGGCGGCGCAGGAGTTCAACTGTCACCAGCAGGATGGTTGAAAACACAATCAGCACGCTTGCCGCCGCCGTAATGGTGGGGCTGATCTGTTCACGGATACCCGAGAACATTTGCCGTGGCAGGGTGCGTTGTTCAGGCCCGCCGATAAACAGGATCACGATCACTTCGTCAAAGGACGTAACAAACGCAAAAAGCGCTCCAGAAATAACGCCGGGAAGAATGAGCGGCAGCACAACTTTAAAAAAAACCGTTTGCGGGTGCAGCGCCACAGCGAGGCCCCTGCCCGCATCAGCGTGCGGTCAAAACTCATGAGCGTTGCCGTCACCGTGATCACCACAAAGGGCGTGGCCAGTGCCGTATGGGCAAGAATGATTCCCAGAAGGCTTCCGTTCAATCCGATGTAGGCATAAAAGAAAAATAGGCCGATCGCCGAAATGATCACCGGCACAATCATCGGTGAAATCAGAACCGCCATGATGGTCGCACGGCCCGGAATATTGGAGCGCGACAGGCCCAGGGCTGCGAGCGTTCCAAGGCAGGTCGACAAAATTGTTGTGGCAACTGCGACAATGATCGAAAGTTTCAGTGCACCAGTCCAACGTCGGATTGGTAAAAAATCCAGCCTCGCCAAAATACCATTTTGTTGAATACCCCGGCATGGGGTAGCTGAAGAAAGTCTCGGAATTGAATGACAATGGCATGATCGCCAGGATGGGCGCGATCAGGAACAGCAGCACTGCGCCCACGAACACCCGCAAGCCATAGTAGGAAACTTTTTCCGACATTGTCATGTAGGCGGGCAATGCCATGGTGCTCTAACCCAATTTCATTTTGTCGATGCCGATCAGGCGGTTATACACATAGTAGAGAATGAGCGTCGCGGTGAGTAGCACAAAGCCAAGGGCGGAAGCCTTGCCCCAGTTGCCTTCGCTGTTCATCGCCCCATCGATGAAGCCTGCAATCATGTTGTCCGTAGGTCCGCCAACAAGGGCCGGCGTAATGAAGTATCCAAGGCTCAAAATGAATGTCAGCAGGCAGCCCGCCGCGACGCCCGGAATGGTCTGCGGCACATAGACTGTGCGGAATGCATGGAATGGCGTTGCTCCCAGGGATTTCGCCGCCCGCATATAGGTCGGCGAGATTGTTTTCATCACACTGTAAATCGGCAAGAGCGTAAAGGGCAATTGGATGTGGGTCATGGCCAGCACCGTGGCAAAGCGTGTCTTGTTGAGGTGCGGCTCACCCGACAGGAAGCCCAGAGTATTTAGAATCCATGTGACGCCGCTGAAATTGAAGAATTGGGTCATCACGCCACCGTCCTGCAACAGAATTGTCCACGCCGTGGTGCGCACCAGAAGCGAAGTCCAGAATGGCAGCAGCACGAAAATCATCAGGATGCTTGCCGTTCGCTGCGGGAGGGTTGCCAGCATGTAGGCCACAGGATAACCAAGCACGAGCGTCATCAGGGTGACGATCACGCTGATGCCAAGTGTCCGGCCCAGAACTTGGACATAGATCGTACGGTCCTCCGGCATCCGCTCAATAGACGCCATCATTGGCCTTGCCTGAGATCAAGCACGCTGAGCAGGTAATAGGGCGTGATCGATTTTCCGGAACGCTTGATCACGGACCAGGTCGACGGATCGTTCCAACTGGGTCGATGCCAATAACGGCTTCTTTCCACGGCCCGGTCTCCAGCTTGTCGAGCTTTCGCGCCGTCACTGTGACTTTGGATTTGAGCGTGGGAATTTCATAGTTGAGGCGTTTGCCGACGAGGGCCAAGGGTCTTGGCCTTGTTTGCGGCTTTGAGCTCTGCCGCAAAAGCGGCAAACACATCTTCACCGGGAGCATCCTTGCCGTCCCATTGGCCAGAAGTTGCGTGGTGAGGGGAAGGCTGTCCTTGACGTCGGGATCGTAGAATGCATTCTTCAGCATAATGACGAATAGGAATGAGAAACGAAATGACAATAAACAGAAACAGGGGAGCAATCAGCGCGAAGGCTCTGAGCACTTCGCGACGCTCTGCTTGGCGCAGTTTCGTTTTCAGAGGCGTGCCGTCGGCAGCGCGCATGATGCCGTCTGCAACCGAAGCCGTCGTCATCCTGTTTTCATTCCCCTTTGAGAAACTCGGAGGAGAGTTGCCTCTCCTCCAGCACATTGTGTCAGATTACTTCGCGAGCCAGGCGTTGAAACGCTCTTTCAGCTCATCGCCATGATCAGCCCAGAACTGCGGGTCCAACGTGGAACGCGGTCTTGAGGTTTTCAGGAGCCGTTGGCAGGTTGGGAACCGTTGCAGGATCCACATTTGGGATCGCATCCTGGTTGGCCGGACCATAGGCAATGTACTTTGTCTGGTCAGCCATGCGGCCGGCATCCGAAGCATAGGCAATGAAGCGATAGGCTTCTTCAAGTTTCGGGGTATCCTTTGTGATTGCCCACCAGTCCCAATCGAGAGCTTGATGATCCCAGACGATCTTGAAGGGCTTCTTGTCCTTGTCGATGGCGCCTTGCAGACGGCCATTCCAGGCGGTCGTCATAGCCACTTGGCCATCGGCCAGAAGCTGTGGGGCCTGGGCGCCAGCTTCCCAGAAGACGATTTCGCTCTTGATAGTGTCAAGCTTCTTGAAGGCGCGATCAACGCCCTCTGGGGTCCCGAGCACCTTATAAATATCGTCATTGCTCACACCATCGGTAATAAGCGCCCATTCAAGAATAACCTGAGGGTTCTTCCATATGCCGCGCTTGCCCGGGAACTTGGCAAGGTCAAAGAAGTCATTGACGGTCGTCGGGCCTTCGGGAAACTTCGTCGTGTCATAGCCATAAACTGTGCCGTAAACGATGTTTGGAACAGCGCAGTCCATCAGATCGCCGCCAATGAATTTCGACTTGTCGAGGCCAAGCTTGCCCCAGTCAATGGTTTCGAGCGCGCCTTCTGCACAGCCCTGCATGGCCGTCGGCGTATCAACGTCAATCACGTCCCAGGTCACGGCCTTGGCTTCGACCATCGCCTTGATCTTGGCTACTTCGCCATTGTATTCGGCTTCGGTCACTTTGTTGCCGGCTGCGTTATATGGGTCAATAAAGGCCTTTTTCTGGCTCTCCGAATAGGCGCCGCCCCAGGATGTGACCGTAAGTTCATCGCCAGCCCGGGCGGAAGCAGCAAAAGCCGTTCCAGCGAGCAATGCGGCGGTGAATAGAATTGAAAGTTTCTTCATGTAACTCCTCCAAATAGCGCCGGATTTCCGGCCTGAAAATAAGCGTTATGGAGAAGAAATCCCACGGGCTGTGGCAGCCCGGCAATAATGCCGGCCTTCCCACCACAGCAAGCTAAGACGTCCTCCCCTTGATCACGACCCCGCCGACTTGATGAGTGCCACCGCAACCCTATGGGCGGCACTGACTTCAGTTCTTATTTCGAGGCGCTGGAAAAGATACTAAGCATGGCTTGAGAAAAGGTCACTAGAGTTTTTTTACGTCCGAGGTGGAATAATTGTCATATCTGGCGGTTTTTCACCAGAATGGCACCTCGACCTGCGACAGTCTGCCTCCCAGGCGGATGGGCGAAATTTGGGTGGCAAGGCCGGTATTGTCATCGGTCTCGACCGCCACGCCGCACACCGTTGCCGCCCCTCGGCGGGCTTGAATTTCTCCACCGGCAGCTTGCGCAGGAAGCGGTTAAGGGGTTCCACCTTGTCCATGCCGATCACGGAATTATAGTCGCCGCACATGCCCGCATCGGTCATATAGCCAGTGCCGCCTGCCAGGATATGATGGTCAGCCGTGGGTGAATGGGTGTGGGTTCCAACCAGCAGGCTGGCCCGGCCATCCACATAATGCCCCATGGCCATTTTCTCGGAACTGACCTCGGCGTGGAAATCAATGAGAATGGCATCACAATCCCGGCCCAATTGGCATCGGTCGAGTTCCCGCCCCACCGCCGGGAAAGGATCATCCAGCATCGGCTCAATCATCACCCGGCCCATGGCATTCATCACCAGCACCCGCTGCCCTTTCGCCGTTTCCACCATGCAGGTGCCGCGCCCGGGGCAGCCGGCAGGCCAATTCAGCGGCCGGATAAGATTGGGCTCGCGTTCAATGAAAACCAGCGTTTCGCGCTGGTCAAAGGCATGGTTGCCGAGGGTCACGACATCGGCCCCGCAGCCCAGCAATTTCTGGTGAATATCCTGGCTGATGCCAAAGCCATGAGCGGCATTCTCGCCATTCACTACGACGATGTCGGGCATATAGCGCTCCCGCAGAAGCGGCAGTTCGCGGGCGACCGCATCGCGCCCGGTTTTGCCCACCACGTCGCCCAGGAAGATCAACCGCATTTGATGGTCTCTTTTTCCGTCATGATCCAGTCCAGGCGCTGGTCGAACTCTTCATGAGGAACTGCATCCACTTCCTGGCCCGCATAGGCAACACCAATGGCTGTAATCCTCTTGAGCGCCCGCAACTTTTCCAGGGTACGGTCATAAAACCCGCCGCCATAGCCCAGGCGAAATCCCTTCCGGTCAAAGGCCAGCAGGGGAACCAGCAAAACATCGGGCACAACTTCGGGAGCCTCCTCGGGCGGAACCTTGATATTCCAGCGGCCCAGGACCAGCGCGTCCCCCGGCGCCCACTGCCGGAACACCAGTGGCGTGTTCTTCGCAATCACCACCGGCAAGGCGGTTGTCCAGCACTCAGCGACCAGCTTGTCGAAAAGCTCGAATGTGGAAATTTCGGTGTCAAAGGAATGAAATACTGAAATGACACTGGTCTCGGCTTTTCTGGCAACGGGAAGCCCACGCGCAGCCAGCGCCGCCCCGGCGCCAAGCTTTGCCATCTCATGCACATCGATTCTGGTGAGTGTAGCCTTGCTTCGCGCCAGGCGTTTTATTTCGGCAAGACTCAACGCAGCACTTCTTTCTAAATCAAGCGGCGAGCCACCATGGGCCGTGGGAACTTGCGATCCCGGGTCCCTACTCACGTAGGTGGGTGCCGTTTAAGCCGGACCACGGTCCAGCCCAGGGACAGCTCCCTAAAGATCGATTATAGGCCCTGGGAAAAAATGTTCCTTCACAAACCGGGCAGCCCGCCGCGGCTGTATGTAGGCCCTTGCGAGGGAAAAATCCAGCAATTCATATGAAAGCGCGCCCAGCGGTTAACTGGACGCGCTAATATCACTAATGGACGATTAAATCGTCCGGCTTGAAACTTACTGAACCGTTGTTACTGCGGTTGCGGCCTTGGTCGTATCGTCGAAGGTCACCTGCACCTTTGCCCCGGCAGTGATCCCTTCAGGCATAACACCAGCGGCCAGAACATAGCTCGAGCCGTCCTCAAGGGTAACAGTTTTGGTGGCTTGGTCAAAAGCCTTGACCGTGCCCTGAATTTGGCCGGCATAGGCAGTTGCCACCATGGCGGCAGAAGCGAGCAGCAATGCAACAAGTTTCTTCATTTCACTATTCCTTCGTTTTGATGCCCGTACGCCGACTACGGGCAGTTTCAATTCCCGGGTGGATCAACGTCCAATCCGGCGTCCGACGCAAAACACGTGCGAACGCTGCTTAGGTAGGCAATGCGACCGCGCCGTAACAGTTAAGAAAGTTTAATTTTGCGGGCACATTTTCGTCAAACTTGAAACGCTTCGCGGTCGCGACTCATTTCCAGAAAATTTCCGTTTGCTTGAATTTTTTCCATGACGTGCCGATGGCCTTGTCGGCGGCGGCGGCCTCCTGCGCATACCAACCCAAGATGAACTCAACGATCCGCTCCGCATTTGGTTCAATCTCCGCGCGAATCTCTTTCAAAAATTTATTTGCGCCGACGATGTCGTTGCGGATGCCAAGAAGATCCTGCAATGCGGACAATTTCTTTTTATAAGTCCGCCTTCGCTTGGCGTTGCCAAACAAATCGCTGAAAAAGTCCACGCCATAGCGCAGGTTTTTGAGTGCAATGCGCAATTTGTGCCGTGCCTCATCCGAAATCTGTTGCGGCCTTTCCGCGTTTTAAAACACGGGCCCTGAGCTTATTCAGCGCCGCCCTGGAAAATTTCCGCAACGGCACGCGCAGTTTCGCCTGTTCAGCCCCTGCGGAAACTTCCCTCCAGTCATGACACGCCAGGAACCTCTGCACCTTCAGCACGAACCTCGTTGCAGCAAGACTGTCCATCTCGGAACGCGCCTGCGCATAGGCTGCAATTCGTTTTTTCTCCATGACGGTCCGCAGGGCCTCGCTGCTTTCCGGACGCTTGGCGCTTTCCAACGGCCCCTCCAGGACCGAAATGTGAAATGCATCTGTGTTTCGCACCGGACCAAAAAT
>CAWELV010000030.1:0-132239 GCA_963810045.1 uncultured Alphaproteobacteria bacterium
ATTCTTCCCGCACATCTTCCACATAGATCTGCTTGATCCCCAGCATCTCGGCCTTCTTGCGCGCCGGTTCCAGCTCTCCGCCCTGACCAAGATCGGCGGTAAAGGTTACCACTTCCGCGCCATACTCGGTCTGCAGCCATTTCAGGATGATCGAGGTATCAAGCCCGCCGGAATAGGCGAGAACAACTTTCTTAACCGGGCCGCGCTTGGACATTTTTAAGTTCCGCTATGAATTGAAGCCCGCGACCTATCACGCCCAAACACCCCAAGGCAATGACCTTCTCCTGCGCAGGCGACACAGAAATAATCGCTTGACTTAGAGTGCACTCTAACTCGTATGAAACGAGCCGTCGAGACAACAGGTGAAGCATGAAGATTGGAGAATTGGTGCAGCGATCCGGACTTTCGGCCCATACGCTTCGTTATTACGAGCGCATTGGTCTCCTGCCGCGCGCCCATCGCAATTCTTCGCGCCAGCGCGACTATGACCCCACCATCTTGACATGGATCGAATTTCTCCGTCGCCTCAAGACAACCGGCATGCCCCTTCGGGAAATGCTCCGCTATGCGAGGCTCAGGGAGTTGGGACCAAAGACCGAATCTGAACGCAGCAGGCTTCTTGAAACCCACCGCGAACAGGTGAGATCCAATCTGGCCGAGCTCCAGAGCTGCCTTGCGTCCCTCGATTTCAAAATAGCGACCTACGCCCTTTCAATAAAACAAAAGAAAGCAAAAGATGACAAACTCACAGCCCCTCGAAAACGATAAATTCCTTCGCGGCACACAGGCCCTTGCGGCAATTGATGGCAAAGCTGGCGAAAAAGTCATTTCAGCGCTGGCTGACATCGCGCCAGACTTCGCCCGCTACATCATCGAATTTCCGTTCGGAGATATCTATTCCAGGCCCGGTCTTGATTTGCGTGCCCGCGAAATTGCAACGCTGGCCGCTCTCACGGCGCTGGGCAATGCAACACCACAACTAAAGGTGCATATTGAAGCCTCACTCAATGTGGGTTTGAGCCGTGCTGAAATTATTGAAGTCATTATGCAAATGGCCGTCTATGCCGGATTTCCTGCAGCCCTGAATGGCCTCTTTGCTGCAAAAGAAGTTTTTGCGGACCTTGATGGCAAGGACAAAAACTAAACAGCAGGTCATGGTGACCTGTCTTGCTCACCTAGTCAACCACCTGTCCACGTTTGGCGCGCGGGAAGAAAGACAATGCAAGTTCTGATCTACTGTTGCTCAACTCAAACTCACGTCGCGCTCAAAGCGTCAAGAACTGGGCAAGCAGGCGCGCCCTCGCCAGTACACTTCGATACGGTTACCGCCAGAATTGCTTCCATTTTTTTCAAGTCACTGATCTTGGAGCGGATATCCCTAAGGTGGTCCTCCGCCAATGCCTGAACTTCCTCGCATGACTTTGCGCCACCATCGGTAAGACGAAGCAGCGCCCGCACCTCATCCTGCGAGAACCCCATATCACGCGATCGCTTTATGAACCGGAGCCGCTTCACGTCTTCCATATCGTAGGTCCGGCGGCCATTGGTGCCACGCTGCGGCACTGGGAGGAAACCTATCCGCTCATAGTAGCGGATAGTTTCGATTAACACGGCTGTTTGGCGGGACAACTCGCCAATTGCAAATTCAGCCGCTCGCGTGATCGTGATGGTTTTCGACATCCTCACCTCTTGCTCCTGTAGTTACTACAGGATGTAGGGCAGAGCTATAGTCAAAAAAGGACAGGCCGATGTCGATAGGTGAAATTCCCACAAATCCTGAGCCGAACGGCCGAGCAGGCCTCTTTGCCACTGGCGGGTTCATTGGCGGTATCCTTGCTTCCACCTGTTGCGTGCTACCCCTGTTGCTTGTCTCATTGGGTATAAGTGGCGCATGGATTGGCCAACTCACTGCGCTGTCGCCCTATCAACCCTATTTTTTGGTTTCGGCCTTGGCTCTCCTTGGAACGGGATTCTGGCAGGCCTACCGGCGCAAACCAGAAGTCTGCACTCCGGGCTCCATTTGCGCAACACCAACCGCAGGACGTCTGACAAAGTCGATTTTGTGGATCGGCACGATGTTCGTAGCCACTAACTTTGTGTTCCTGATGGTTTGAACCCATGCAAAAATTAATGCTTCTTCTCGCTCTCTTTACCCTGACGGCTGAAACACTCGCGGCCGAAAGGACTGGTTTGTTTGCAATAGAAAACATGACCTGTGCGCTCTGCCCATTCACAGTGCGCAAGGCGATGGTATCCGTCCCCGGCGTAAAAATTGCTACCGTTGATTTCAAGAAAAAACAGGCAACTGTCATTTTCGACGATAGCGCAACGACACCGGCATCAATCGCCGAGGCCTCAACAAATTCAGGCTATCCTGCCACCCTCATTGAAGTAACGCCATGATTCTTGTATCAACGATCACTTGTCCCCATTGCGCCCACAAAACAAAGGAAACAATGCCGACGGATGCTTGCCTCTTTTTCTATGAATGCCCCGCATGCAAGACCACGCTGAAGCCCAAGCGGGGAGATTGCTGTGTTTTTTGCACTTATGGCGACGTACCATGTCCGTCTATTCAAGAAGCGCGAGCTTCTGGACAATCCCAATCACCCCATTGCTGTTGATTAAAATCAGGCGTTAGCGGCTCTTGCCAAATCACTCGCCCTGATTTTCTGGCTCTCGGATTTGAGCTGCCCGCAGGCCGCCATAATATCGCGGCCTCGCGGTGTGCGCACCGGCGAGGCATAGCCAGCTTTGTTGAGAATCTCGGCAAACACCTCGATCACATCCCAATCAGAGCATTCATATTTCGTGCCCGGCCAAGGATTGAAAGGAATGAGATTGACCTTTGCAGGCATGCCTTCCAGCAATTTCACCAGGCGCTTGGCGTCGGCCACACTGTCGTTCACGCCCTTCAGCATCACATACTCAAAGGTGACGCGCTTGGCATTGGATGCACCCGGATAGGCCCGGCAAGCTGCGAGCAATTCGGCGATGGGATATTTCTTGTTGAGCGGCACCAGCTTGTTGCGGATTTCATCCGTCGTGCCGTGCAGCGATATGGCAAGCCCCGTGCCGATCTCTTCGCCGGCCCGGATGATTTCCGGCACCACCCCCGAAGTCGACAGGGTAATCCGCCGCTTCGACAGCGAAATGCCTTCGCCATCACTGACGATATCTATGGCGGTTTTCACATTGTCAAAATTATAGAGCGGCTCGCCCATCCCCATCAGCACCACATTGGTAAGATAGCGCCCGCTTTCCGGAGCATCTGGGTTGGCTTCCATCTGGTGTGGCCATTCTTCCAGCTTGTCGCGCGCCAGCATCACCTGGCCCACGATTTCATTGGCCGTCAAGTTGCGCACCAGTTTCTGCGTGCCCGTATGACAAAAGGTGCAGGACAGCGTGCAGCCCACCTGGCTTGAAATGCACAAGGTCCCGCGGTCTTCTTCGGGAATGTAAACCATCTCGATTTCATGGCGCTGGCCGCGTTCATCGGGCGCCAGCTTCAGCAGCCACTTCCGCGTGCCGTCACTCGATTTCTGCTCGGTAACCACATCAGGCCGGCCAATGGAAAAGGCCTCTTCCAAAACCACCCGCAGGTTTTGCGAAATATCCGTCATCTCGGCAAAGCTTGCAGCACCCCGGTGATAGATCCAGTGCCATATCTGCCGCATGCGCATGCGCCGCTGCTTTTCCGGAACGCCGACCCGGCCCAGGATTTGGGCCAAGTCGTCCCGCGACAGACCCATCAGCGATGGGCGCAGGTCATTGGGCAAATATACTGAGGGCGCGCGGGCCTTGGTTTGTAACAGGGTTGTCATGGCGCGCCTCTTACTTCACTTTTATAGCGCCGACTATAGGCCCCAAGGCCGCAAACCCATCATTTCGGCCAAGTTCTGGGCTGTAGAGGCTTGATACCGTGCCATCGAGGAACAGAGCGTTGGCGCATTTCAGTCTATCCCTGAACAATACGGCGAAATCATAGAAATTAACCGCGTTTTCCGAGATTACGAAAATCGCCGTGTGAGCGTCCAGCATGCCCACCCCATTGCGCATTTTATAGGACATGCCGACGGGCGAAAACTTGGGGTGGATTTTCCCGTCAATCACTAGCATAGGCCCCGATTGGGTGGCAAAATCCGGCTCCTCATTGAGCTTCACATAGGCCTCGGTGGCGGCAACCCCAACCCGGTCTTCCGTGATGTAAAACACCCCGTTGGGCTTCACGTGAAAATTGCCGTAGCCGTCCCGCCGGTTCAGCTTCTTGGCCTGGGTGCCGTCTTCAACATAGAGGCCAATGGGCTTGAGTGCCTCGTCAAACATCCCCGCGTTCATGGCAAAGCCGAGTTCCTTGCCTTCTAGGCTCAGATCTTCAGCAAGTGCCGTAAAGGAACCAAGTGGCGCGCCTTGATCATCAAGATTGAAAAGTTCGAGCCGGGTTTCCCGCAGGTCAATGCGGCAGACGCTATAGGCGTTGCCTTCATAGCTCAGGGGTGAGCACAAGGGTCCGGCCACAACCCAAATGGATTGCAGGCACAGGAACAATACAACTGGGAAAAACCGCCGCATGGCCTACTTATTTGCAGGAGCTGTCGATCTTGTCCATGGCTGCGGAAAAACCGTTTAAAGAATAGTTATCAGTGGTTTCAGTGCCCTTCCACGAGGTGCCCCTGACCGAAAACTGCTGGCCCGACTTCATGGCCGCCACGATTTTTTTCTCTTTTTCCGTGGTATCGGCCCAAGCTCCGTCGCCATTGGTGAAAAGCTCAAATTCAGCCTCGCCAACCTTGAGCTGAACCATGGTTGCTTCCTTGAAGGGATAGCCAATGATGGTTGAAATCTCGCCATTGATTTTGCGCCCCGGCATATGGGTCACGATAAAGAAAATCGGGTCGCGCTTGACTTTCCTGGCCGCATCGCTCGATTTGGGCTGAGACACGATGTAGCAAACCGTCGTGTCGGGCGCCTTGTAGGTGTAGGCTGTCCAATCGGTAAAAACTCCAAGCGGCGTAGGTTCAGCGCTTCGGGCGCTACCCGTCATGCCAATTGTCAATGTCAGAAGGGCCAGCCCGCCCATTCGCCCCAGTGGAATCATGTCTATTTACATAGCCTCAACAAACCAAAAAATCCAATTCCAACGCGTGATCAGGAAAAGTGGACTTCCGGTTTTCCGCCTGATCACGCGTCAGCTTAGCCATTGCCGGAGGAATCCGGCCCAATTGCGGCACATGATGTTGCGTTGCACAAATACCTGCGATAGCGTCCAATTTTTGGGCAGTGAAGGTTTGAATTGGTGATTGAAGCAGTGGACGAAGCGGTAAATGCCGCCGAACAGGTGCTTGAAAAAGCCAGGCTGGCCGTTGGCGTGCTGCTGCTGTCCGACGGCAGGATTTCCACCGCAGCCCTTGACCAATACCAGCACGAAGCCCACGGGCTTGCCTGGCTTGCGACCTATGTGGATACGCTGAAAGCCCTTGCCGCCTATGCGGCGAAGCTCTCCGCCCAAGGAAAATTTGGCGAAATCGAGCAGCTCCTGCTGAAGATCGCCTGCGGGGAATACCTACAGCAAATTACGGGCGGAATTCCCATGAACCAGACGGAGATTTTCCGTACTGAAAACTTGGGGCTCGATCTGAAAGCCGTGAGCGCCTGTGTCCTTTATACAAAAGGCAACACCCGGGAAAACCGGGCTCGCCTCGTTGACCTGATGCAGGAGCAGCGAGGAGATTTGACTTTCGGCAATTGCGGCCTTGATGACACCATCAACGACATGCGCACCGCCATGCAGCGCTTTGTCACCAGCAAAATCGCCCCCCGTGCCCACCAATGGCATCTGAAGAATTCCTATGTGCCCCTGGAAATCATCCAGGAACTGGCGGAACTCGGCGTTTTCGCCCTCACCCTTCCGGAAGACTTCGGCGGCCTTGGCCTGCCCAAGGAAGCCATGTGCGTAGTCTCCGAAGAGCTGTCGCGCGGCTGGATTGCCGTGGGCTCTCTCGGCACCCGGGCCGAAATCGCCTGTGAGCTCATTCTCGGCGGCGGCACCGCAGAGCAGAAAGCAAAGTGGCTGCCCAAAATTGCCAGCGGCGAAATTCTTCCCACCGCCGTTTTCACCGAACCCGATACGGGCTCGGACCTGGGTTCTCTCAAAACCCGTGCCGTGAAAGCCGGCGATGTCTACAAGGTGACGGGCAACAAGACCTGGATCACCCATCCGGTGCGCGCCGACTTGATGACCCTCCTTGTACGGAGCAATCCGGAGGAGAAAGGCTACAAGGGGCTATCCATGTTCCTGGCCGGGAAGCCGCGGGGCGATGACACAAACCCTTTTCCGGTGAAGGGCATGAGCGGCAGCGAAATCGAAGTCCTGGGCTACCGTGGCATGAAAGAATTTGAAATCCGCTTCGAGGATTTTGAGGTGAAGGCTGAAAATCTTTTGGGCGGCGTTGAAGGTCAGGGCTTCAAGCAACTGATGCAGACCTTCGAAAGCGCCCGCATCCAGACCGCGGCCCGCGCCATCGGCGTAGCTCAAAATGCCCTCGACCTTGGTTTGAAATATGCCTGTGACCGCAAGCAATTCGGCAAGCCCATCATCAAGTTCCCGCGTGTGGCCGACAAGCTCGCCCTTATGGCTGCCGAAATCATGGCGGCCCGTCAGCTCTGCTACGCGGCGGCGCGCGAAAAGGATGCGGGCCGCCGATGTGACCTGGAGGCAGGCATGGCGAAGCTCTTAGGTGCCCGCGTAGCTTGGTCTGCCGCCGACAATGCCCTGCAGATTCATGGCGGTAATGGTTTCGCCCTGGAATTTGAAATCAGCCGCATTCTCTGCGATGCCCGCATCCTGAACATCTTTGAGGGCGCCGCCGAAATCCAGGCCCAGGTCATCGCCCGGCGTATTCTCGAAGGCGCAAACTAGCGCGCTATAATTTTCAGCCCCGCGATGGCGCCATCCTGAAACAGTTGCGCCACGGCTCCATAGAAATCATCAAGATCATCGACAATCTTCTGCCCATGAACCGCAATGCTTCGGGTTCGCGCCGTCCGGAACATGGCAAGCCGCGATGCGGTGAAGTCTTTCCACGCGTCGGTCACATCACTCATGGTCACATCGGCAAAGCCCGCTGTTACCAGATGCGTTTCATATTCAGTCCTGCCGGGCAGCACTGCGCACTGGACCTTCACCGACAACGCCTTGGCCTCATCGGCAGACAAGGGCCGCGACTTTCCAAAGTCCTCAATATACATGACGCCCCCAGGCTTCAGCGCGGCGCGGCAGGCAGAAAACAGTGGCGCCCGGTCGGGAATATGCAGGAAACACAGGAATGAAATGATCGCATCGTAATTTTCAGCCGCTGCGCCATCAAGAATATTGCCGCAGACATGCTCAACTCGTGATGTCAGGCCACACCGCGCCGTAAGATCGCGCGCCACTTCGTGCAGGTCCGGCTGCAGCTCAAGCGCCGTGACATGGGCACCGGTTTTTGCCGCGATATAGCGCGCCGGTCCGCCAATGCCGGAGCCCACATCCAGAATCCGCGAACTCGGTTGCAGCTGCAGAACCTCCAGCGCTTCGTCAACCGCGTCAGTCCCGAAATAGTGATACTGGTCAAAAGGCGTAAGCTGGTCCACCCGCAGTGCGGCATCAGGCCCGATGCCAAGCGCGGCCA
The DNA here is from genome assembly GCA_963810045.1 of uncultured Alphaproteobacteria bacterium. Taxonomy (GTDB): domain Bacteria; phylum Pseudomonadota; class Alphaproteobacteria; order Rhizobiales; family Aestuariivirgaceae; genus Aestuariivirga. Next base: position 7,671 of record CAWELV010000030.1, read on the forward strand.
ACTCATTGTGAATGCGCTGCACATTGGTATAAAGCTTCATGGATTTCATGAGGGACGGCGCGCTCCAAAACACCATTATCCTCACAACTTGCAGCAAAGGGCAACAGGGCAATCGGCAAATGAACTTTTTCAACTATCTCGTCCCGCTCGCCGTCGCAGCCGTGGCCGTTGTTCTGGTCCTCGGCCTGTGGAACATGATGCGCGGCGGCTCTGCCAGCCGCTCGCAAAACCTGATGCGCTGGCGCGTCTTGCTGCAGTTTGCAGCCATTATCCTCATCATGGCGGCCCTGTGGCTGGCCAATAGATAGGCATTGAATTGGCCCCCATGAATTCCCATATGGCCTTCGATTGGAGGGAAGCCCATGTCTCGCACATCCAATGAAACCAGGGTTACCAGGGATTTCTGGCCAAAGCTGAAGAAATCCCTGGCCAGCGTCCCTTTTGCCGAAGATGTGGTCGCAAGTTATTATTGCGCCTTTGATCCAGCCACTCCGCTCAAGGTGAAAGGCATCCTGCTCGGCGCCCTTGCCTATTTCATCCTGCCATTTGATGTCATTCCGGACGTCCTTCTGGGCCTTGGCTTTACCGATGACATGGCCGTGCTTTACGCCGCCATCAGCATGATCCGCAGCCACATGACGCAAGTCCACCGCGACAAGGCGAAAGAGACCTTGGAAAAACTCAAGGCTGAAACTATTTAGCCTTTCGCGTGACGATGAACACCGCCCCCGCACACACTGCCATGCCAAGAATTTGCACCGGCACCAGCGTTTCGCCAAAAACCACATAGGTGGAAAGCGCCGCCACGGCGGGAACCAGGTAGATCAACCCTGAAACCCGCGCCACATCACCGTGGCGGATGAGCAGCATCAATAGCGTGATAGCCGCAAGCGACAGGACAATCACCGACCAGCCCAGCGCAAGCCATGCCTCGAAGCTGCCGTCGAAGCCAAAATTTTCGCTCAGCGCTGCGCCAATGAAAACGACGAACGAGGCCCCCGCATATTGCCAGACGCCGCCGCTCGCCAGGTGTAGTCCCGTGGCAAAGCGCTTCTGGTAAACCGTGCCGAGAGAAACACTGAGCGCCCCGAAAATGCACAAGGCGGTGGTGAGTGGTGTGATGCCTGATACCGCATCAAGCGTAAGCTTCGGCCATACCACCAGGCCAATACCCAAAATCCCAACCGCAAGGCCAAGCCAATGGCGCAAACTGATCTTCTCGCCCACGATTGGCGCCGCGAGAAACGCCGTCATCAGTGGCTGCAGTCCCACGATCAACGCTGAAACGCCCGCCGGCATGCCATGCGCCACCGCCCAATAGATCGGACCCAGATAGCCGCCATGCAACAGGGCTCCCGCAACTGCTGCATGAAAGGCGTGGATCCGGTCGGGCCAGGCCGCGCCCTGATACAAGGCAATGGCTACAAACAAGGCGCCGGCAATGGGAAAGCGGATGCTGAGAAAAGTGAGTGGCTCCACATGGCCGGCCGAAAGCCTGGCCACCACAAATCCCGTGGCCCACAGCACCACGAAGAGCGCAGGTGCAAATTCTATCCAGCTGGGCGCAGGTTTCATGGGCCTCCCATGCCAAGCTTTGCGGCCCCGCGCGAGTGCTATCTTGAGAACCTTCGCGCATATCGGCTATGCCTAGGTCCATGAACCAAAAGCAGCCGACCATCATCAGTCTTGGCCTCGAAGCGCTGCGCCGGCTCTTTGCCGACGAGGCCATTCCGTTGGCGGGCAATATCGCCTTCCGAACCCTGTTCTCGATCTTTCCTTTTTTGATTTTTCTGACCACTCTTGCCGGTTTCTTTGGCAACGCAATTTTGGCAGAGAATGCAGTCAATTTCCTTCTCAGTGTTGCCCCCGAACAGCTGGTGCGCCCGCTGGCCCCGGAAATCCGTTCCATTCTCACCGTGCCGCGCACCGGACTGCTCAGCCTCGCCGCATTGCTCACGATCTGGAGTGCAATGGGCGGCGTCGACAGCATCCGCGTCGGCTTGAACCGCGCCTATGACCTGAAGGAAACCCGCAATTGGTTTTGGCTCTATGGCCAAAGCGTTCTCTTCGTGATCGGCTCTGCCGTAGGCCTTCTGGTGATCGCCCTGCTGATTGTCTTTGTTCCCGTAGGCCTCGCAGTCCTTGACCGTTTCGCCCCCGAGCTGCGCCACGACTTCACCATCTTGAACCAGTTGCGTTACCCCATTGCCATTGTCATTCTTATCGCAGGCCTGCAGCTCTGCCATCGCATCTTGCCGGCAAAACGCCTGAAAAGCTGGGACATTTTGCCGGGAGTTCTCCTGACCGTCATCGTGTGGATTGTACTTGCCAGCGCCTTCTCCGCCTATCTGGTGAACTTCAATTCCTTTGCCTCCACCTATGCTTCGCTCTCCGGCCTCTTTGCCGCGATGTTCTTTCTCTATCTGGCGGCACTGGTGCTGATCCTTGGTGGCGAAGTGAACCGCGTCTTGCAAGCTCACCGGACATTGCGCTCAACGACGAAGCCTGCGGACCTCAGCAAGAAGTAGCGCTTTTTCTTCCATTGAAACTTCTTGCCAGCCCCGCCCGTCGAGTCCCGCCGCCATCGACCAAAGAAGATTGACCGAAGCGCCGCGGGAACGGGTCGCTTTTACTCGCACATAGGCCTTGGCAGCTCCGATGGCGCGCAGCTCGCCAATTGTGCGAATGCCAACCTCCGCCAGCATCACCGCCGATTTGGGTCCGAGGTTACGAAGCGCCGTAACCGGAAGATTATTTTGCGGCAGCTTCGACGACATCGTCAAACGTCTTCAATCCGGTGCGCGGGGCTGACACCAGTACCGCCATGTTTCCCGGCCGGTGCTCGTTCTTCCACATTTTCATGTGCGCCTTGGGAATATCATGCCAGCCATAGACATCCGACATGCAGGGGTCGATGCGCTGCGCCATAACCAGGCGGTTGGCGTTGGAAGCTTGCATGAGATTGGCAAAGTGCGAACCCTGCACCCGCTTCTGGTGCATCCACAGATAGCGCGCATCCATGGTGAGATTGTAACCCGTGGTGCCCGCACAGATCACCACCATGCCGCCGCGCTTCACCACCAGCACCGAAACCGGAAAAGTGGATTCGCCGGGATGCTCGAAGACGATGTCCGGGCTGTTGCCCTTGCCGGTGAATGTCCAGATGGCCTTGCCGAATTCCCGCGCCGCTTTCAGCCAGTCATTATATTCCGCCGTGCCGACTTTTGGCATCTGCCCCCAGCAAGTGAAATTCTTGCGGTTGATCACGCCGCGCGCGCCCAGCTGCATCACGAAGTCGCGCTTGTCATCTTCCGAGATCACGCCGATGGCATTGCCGCCCGCCGTGGCGATCAACTGAACGGCCATGGAACCCAGGCCCCCCGAAGCCCCCCACACCAGAACATTCTGCCCGGGCTTCAGTGTATGCGGCCGATGGCCAAACAACATGCGGTAGGCGGTGGCAAGGGTCAGCGTGTAACAGGCCGACGCTTCCCATGTGAGATGCTGCGGGCGCGGCAGAAGCTGACGCGCCTGCACCCGGGCAAATTGCGCAAAAGAGCCATCAGGTGTCTCGTATCCCCAGATCCGTTGCGAGTTGGAAAACATCGGATCGCCGCCATTGCATTCCTCATCGTCGCCGTCATCCTGGTTGCAGTGAACCACAACCTCGTCGCCCACTTTCCAGCGCTTCACCTTCTCGCCCACCGCATAGACAATGCCGGAGGCATCGGAACCGGCCACATGGAATGGGTTCTTGTGGCCATCGATGGGTGAAATGGGAGTGCCAAGGGCGGCCCAGACGCCGTTGTAATTGACCCCCGCCGCCATCACCAGAATGAGCACCTCGTCCTGGCCGATTTTCCAGGTGGGCACGACTTCCACCTGCATGGCGCTTTCCGGCGCCCCATGGCGTTCCTGCCGGATGCACCACGCGTACATGGTCTGCGGCACATGCCCCAGCGGCGGAATTTCGCCGATCTCGTAAAGGTCCTTGAGCGGGGGAGAAACCTTCGCCGTCATGCTGCTGCTCCTAAAAATTAGGCAGCACCTTAACCAATTCCTGTTGCAGTGCAATATGTGACCGCGGCCGAGCCTCAGAGGTAAGGATTGGTTTACCCTGCTTTCCTGCGTTCATAGGAAAACAACCTATTCCGAGTCATACTGACCAGGCCCTTAAAATATTGGGGAGAAAAGATGCTAAGTAACATGCTTTATTCGAGCTTGTACGACACCATGGAGCAACTCGTTCGCCTTGATATGTCAAGGGAGGCCTTGCTCGCGTCGCTGCTTTTCAGCGCCGCTGGGGCCCTTCTTTTATCCAGGTTTACTGGCCCGATTGGCCAGCTGACGTTACCGATGAATTTTTCCGCCCTTTTCATTGGCACCGGCCTGGCCAACATCCTGCTCGACGGCACCGATATTCCGGCCATCCAGTATGAGCAGGAAGTAATGCTCTTCACCCTGCTGGGACTCATCACCGGCTCCTTTGCCATGCTGTGGTGCATCAGGCCCGAACACAACTAGACGCGGCTTATCAACCGTGCTTCCGTATTGCATTGCAAACTGGAAGCCTGAATGCCGTCTCGCCCAACATCCGACAAGCCCTGGCTGTTTCGCACCTATGCCGGTCATTCCACGGCCGCCGAAAGCAACAGGCTCTTCCGCTCCAATCTGGAAAAAGGCCAGACTGGCCTTTCCGTAGCTTTCGACCTGCCAACCCAGACCGGTTACGATCCTGATCATTCGCTGGCCCGCGGCGAAGTGGGTAAAGTGGGCGTCCCCGTTTCCCATATCGGCGACATGCGGGCCCTTTTCGAAGGCATCCCGCTCGCCACCATGAATACCTCCATGACGATCAACGCGACCGCCGCCTGGCTCCTCGCCCTTTACGTGGCCGTGGCCGACGAGCAGGGCATTCCCCGCGATCAATTGTCCGGCACAACCCAAAACGATATCATCAAGGAATATCTCTCGCGCGGCACCCATGTGTTCCCGCCCCAGCCTTCCCTGAAACTCACCACCGACACGATTGCCTTTTCGGCAAGCAACCTGCCGAAATGGAATCCCATGAATGTCTGCTCCTATCATCTGCAGGAGGCAGGGGCCACGCCCGTGCAGGAATTGGCCTACGCATTGGCCACCGCCATCGCCGTGCTTGATGCGGCAAAAATTGAAGTCAGCGCCGCAGCCTTTCCGGAAGTTGTGGGGCGCATGTCTTTCTTTGTGAATGCCGGCATCCGTTTCATTACCGAAATGTGCAAGATGCGGGCCTTCACCGAACTCTGGGATGAAATCTGCCGCGAACGTTATGCCATTGCCGATGAGAAACACCGCCGCTTTCGCTATGGCGTGCAGGTGAACTCGCTTGGCCTCACCGAGCAGCAGCCGGAAAACAATGTCTACCGCATTCTCCTTGAAATGCTGGCCGTGGTTCTCTCAAGAAATGCCCGGGCCCGCGCCGTGCAATTGCCCGCCTGGAATGAAGCGCTTGGCCTGCCCCGCGCCTGGGACCAGCAGTGGTCGCTCCGCATGCAGCAGATCGTGGCCTACGAAACCGACTTGCTGGACTATGCCGATATTTTTGAAGGCTCGAAGGAAATTGAAGCCAAGGTCGAGAGCGCTGAAAGCCGAGGCCCGAACTGAGTTGCAACTCATTCTTTCGCTCGGCGGAGCCATTCCGGCAATCGAATCCGGCTACATGAAACGCGCCCTGGTTCAGGCCAATACGGAGCGCCTGAAGGCCATTGAGCGCGGCGATACCAAACGGGTTGGCGTCAACATCTTCACCACCAGCGAAGCTTCGCCGCTTTCCACCGGCGACGACGAGAAAATTCTCACGGTTTCCGAGAACATCGAGTTCGGGCAGATCGAAAAGTTGAAAGCCTGGCGCGCCGCGCGAGATAATAAGGCCGTAACTGCCACGCTTGCAGCACTCCGCGATGCGGCCGCTTCGGGCCGCAACATCATGGAGCCTTCCATTGCCTGCGCAAAAGCCGGCGTGACCACCGGCGAATGGGGCGAGGCCCTGCGCCAGGTTTTTGGCGAGTTCCGCGCCCCCACGGGCGTGCTTCTGGTGATGGATGAACACCCGCAGAAATCACTTGAAGCGATCCGGGCCCGCGTCAAAAAACTTGCCCTTGAACTCGGGCTGACGCCAAAATTCCTCATGGCAAAACCCGGCCTCGATGGCCATTCCAATGGCGCCGAGCAGATCGCGGTGCGCGCCGCCGACTGCGGGCTCGATGTCACCTATGAAGGCATTCGCCTCACCCCTGAGCAGATTGTGGCTACCGCAAAAGAGAAGAGGATCACCTTGATCGGCCTTTCAGTTCTCTCCGGCAGCCATGTTCCCCTGGTCCGCGACGTGATGAACCGCCTGCGCCAGGCGGGGTTGGGACACATCCCCGTTGTTGTGGGTGGCATCATCCCCAGGGATGATACCCTTGTCCTGAAGCAGCTTGGCGTGGCGCGCGTCTACACGCCCAAGGACTTTGATCTGAATATCATCATGAATGATCTCGTCGATCTCATGGAAACCAGGATTTCAAACTGAAGTTGCCAGGCGCTCGGCGCAGACCTTCAAAATCTCCGCCACAGGCCGCTTCCACCAGTTCTGCACGCTGAAGATTTCAACCTCGGTCAGGCCCTGATAACCCGCCTCTTCAACGAGTGCCCGGATGGAAGGAATATCGATGACGCCATCGCCCATCATGCCCCGGTCATTGAGAACATCAGTGGTCGGCACCAGCCAGTCGCAGACATGAAAACCGAAGATGCGTTTCTCCATGCCGGCCCGCGCGATATCGCGTTCGAGATTGGGATCCCACCAGACATGATAGACATCAAGACAGACACCCAGTGACGGTTCGGATACCGAGCCTTCAATCTGCTGACACATCTCAAGCGCTTCACTCATCAGGGTCAGACAACTGCGCTCGGCTGTATAGACAGGATGCAGAGGTTCGAGCGCAATTCGGACTACCCAGCTTTTTGCCATGTTCAAGAAGTTGAGCCACGCCCTCCGACACCTGGGCGCGGGCGCCTGCGATATCCTTTGATCCCGTTGGCAATCCGCCGACCACCATCACAAAGGATTGCGCCCCAAGAATTGCCGCATCGTCCAGCGCCCGCCTGTTGCTTTCGATATTGGCCCGCAATCCTGCAGCCTTAAGTGACGGCAGATAGGTGCTGCGGCAATAGCCTGTGACCTCCAGGCCAGCGTCGCGCATGCGCTTCGCAATGGCAGAAACATTCTGGCCCTCAATTTCGCGCCGCCACGGCGCAATGCCGCCAAAACCCTGGGCAGCAATGGCATCAATGGATTGTTCAATCGGGCATTGGAATCCCAGCGTTGCCGTATTGATCGCACAGCGCTGCAGGTTCACAGCCATCATTGGCCATAAAGCGCGAGCAGGGTTTTCATCCGCTTCACGGCCAGATCAGGATCGCCGAGCAGCCCAGCCTGATCAGCCAGCTTGAACGTTTCGGTGAAATAGGAAAGCGGCCGCGCGCTTTGCGCTCCGCCCACCATGATGAAATGTTCCTGATGCCCGTTGAGCCACGCCAGAAACACGATGCCCGTCTTGTAGTATTGCGTCGGCGCCTGGAAGATCAGCCGCGACAACGGCACCGTAGGGCCCAACAGCTTGTGAAATTTTTTCGTGTCACCCCTGGCCAATGCAGTAAGCGCCGCCGCCGCCGCAGGCGCGATGGCGGCAAAGATCCCGAGTAGCGCATGCGAAAAGCCCTGCTCGTCTCCGGCAATCAATTCGGCATAGTTGAAGTCATCGCCCGTATACATTTTGACGCTGCCGGGAAGCTGCCTGCGGAAAACAATTTCCTTCTGCGCATCGAGAAGCGAAATCTTGATGCCATCGACCTTGGCGGCATTACTGTTGATCACCGCGAGACAGGTTTTCGCCGTATCGGAAAAATCTTCCGCCCCCCAATAGCCCTTGAGAGCCGGATCAAACATCTCGCCCAGCCAGTGCAGGATAACCGGATGCTCGGCCTCTTTCAGGACACGAGCATAGACCTTCACATAATCATCCGGCGACTTTGCCACGCGCACCAGCGCCCGGCTCGCCATCAGGATGACGCGGCCGCCGAGCTTTTGTACTGCATGCAGTTGCTCGAGATAGGCCTTCACCACATCATCAATCGAACGCGCATCCGATGGGAGCAAGTGGTCCGTGCCGCAGCCGGAATAGATCCGCGATGCCTCAGGCCCGGCACTGCTAAGGGATCGCGCAATCAGTTCACGCGCCATCGGCCAATCCAGTCCCATGCCCCGCTGGGAGGTATCCATGGCTTCCGCAATGCCAAAGCCCTGATCGAGAAGGTAATGCCGAAAAGCCAGCGTCCTGTCCCAGTCAAGCGCCCCCGTGGAACTAGGGGATCGGCCACCACATGCGCTGCCGCAAAAGCCACACGGTTGAATGGCGTCTTGGGCTTCCGGATCGCGATGGGCTCGCCCACCAGATGATAGGTCTCGGACTTCCCCTCAGCTGCCGGCAATCGGATTTTCATGCTCAGTACCGCACCATCATAAGGCCCGCATCGGCCTGGATGATTTGCCCCGTCGTATAGGGCAGCAGTCCTTGCGCCAAGGTGAGCGCAATGCGGCCAACTTCTTCCGGCGTTCCAAATCGCTTGATCACCGTCAATCCCTCGTCAATCAGCTTGTCATACCGCGCCTTCGAAGGTGCGGTCATATCCGTTTCGATAAAACCCGGCTGGATTTCATAGACACCGATGCCCTCATTGCCGAGCCGAGCCGCAAACAGCTTTGACATCATCGATACGCCCGCCTTCGAGATGCAGTATTCGCCGCGCGTGATCGAAACCCCGCTGGCATTGGCCGATGAAATCGTCACAATGCTGCGGTGGTGTTCGGAGGGCTTCAGGCGTTTCGCGAAAGCCTGGGTCAGGAAAAACGTGCCCCGCGTATTCACATTCAGGCAGCGGTCATAGCTTTCCGGCGCGACATCCAGCAGGTCGCCCCGGCTCTGGACCGAAACGCCGGCATTGTTGACGAGCGTTGTAAGCGGACCCAACGCGGCCTCTGCCGTGTCCAGCATGGTCTTATGGCTGAGAGATCGGAAATATCGCCAATCACCGCAACGGCCTTGACACCAAGTGCGGAAATTTCCGCAACCGTTGCCCGCAGCTCGGCGCTGTCGGCAACATCATTCACCGCCACATCAATTCCGGCTCCTGCCAGGGCAAGCGCAATGGCCCGCCCGATGCCGCGCCGCGCACCCGTTACAAAGGCTTTCATGCGTCAATCCTCTCAAGCGTCTGCGGCGTACAGATCATCCGCAGGATTGTCTGCATGTTGAACTCCAGCCGCGCCTTCAACGCATCCTCGGACATGAGATCGCGCTCAAATACGATCGATCCCGTAAAGCGGTTGGTGAGATAATAATAGCCCACCGCCGCAATGCTGATATTGACCTGCACCGGATCAAGGCCTTTGCGGAAGACCTGCGCCTTGACGCCCCGCTCCAGCAAATGCCGCATGCGCCCGACGAACGACCGGTTCATCTCCTGCATGCGTTGTGATTTCTTGATGTGCCGCGCCTTGTGCAGGTTCTCGCTGTTCACCAGCGTGATGAATTCCGGATTGTCGAGAAAGTATTTCCAGATGAAGGCGATCAGGGTCTTTATGGCTGCCACGGGCTCAAGACTGTCAAGTTCAAGGGCTGCTTCGCGCTCGCGAAATTCACCATACGCGTCTTCAACCACCTGCCTGAACAGATCTTCCTTGTTGCCGAAGTAATGATACATCATGCGCTTATTGGCTTTCGCCCGCGCCGCAATGTCATCAACCCTGGCGCCCCCCAGCCCCTTCTTGGCAAACTCCACCTTCGCCGCGGCAAGAATGCGCCGCTTCGTCTCATCGGGGTTTCGCGGTTTTTTTGCCGGTGTTGCCACGTTATGTCTCAGGGGACTTGAAATAACTATCTAGTTATTTATAAGTAACCCAGCAACAGGAAAATTGCAAGTGAGCGGTTACGACTACATCATCGTTGGGGGCGGATCGGCGGGCTGCGTGCTGGCTGCCCGGTTGTCGGAAATGCCCGATGCCAAAGTCCTGCTGATCGAGGCGGGCCCGCGGGATACCGACCCCTACATTCACATGCCTGTGGGCTTCTTCAAGATGACCGCCGGGCCTCTCATCTGGGGCTACCAGACCGCGCCCCTGCGCCACGCCAATAACCGCGTCGCCGTGTATCCCCAGGCCCGCGTGCTCGGCGGTGGCAGTTCCATCAATGCCGAGATTTATACCCGCGGCTGCCCCGAAGACTATGACAACTGGGCCTCGGAGTTGAATTGCAAGGGCTGGAGCTGGAAGGATCTCAAACCCTATTTCGTGAAATCGGAAGGCAACACCAGCTTGGGCGGCAGCGAGCACGGCGTTGAAGGTCCGCTTGGCGTTTCCAGTCCCGCCAGCCCCAACCGGGTCTCGCAGGCCTATGTCCAGGGTTGCATGGATTTCGGCATGCCCCACAACGCCGATTTCAATTCAGGCAAACTGGAAGGTGCGGGCCTCTATCAAACCACCACCAGGAATGGCAGGCGCTGCAGCGCCGCGGTGGGCTATCTGAAGCCCGTGATGAAACGTCCAAACCTGACGGTGCGAACCGATCTCTTCGTCAATCGGCTGCTCATTGAGAAAGGCCGCGCCATTGGCGTTGAAGTCATCGATCGGCGGACAACCGCAGCGCCTCGAAGCAGCAAGCGAAGTGATCGTGACCGCGGGCGCCATAGGCTCTCCCAAACTTCTCATGCTCTCCGGCATCGGCCCGGCAAAGCATCTCGGCGAGAAGGACGTGCCGGTTATTCACGACCTCCCGGGCGTAGGCCAAAATCTCCACGATCATTTCTCAACCGATGTCACCTGGGTTCTGAACGGTCCCCACTCCTATGACAAATACAAGAAAAAACACTGGCAGGTCCTGGCCGGGCCTGCAGTACCTCCTTTACAAAACCGGGCCTGTTGCTTCCAACATTGTGGAGGCCGGCGCCTTCTGGTGGAGCGACCGCAAGGAGAAAACCCCCGACCTGCAATTTCATTTCCTCGCCGGCGCTGGTGTTGAAGAAGGTGTGGGCACCGTTCCCGGCGGCAATGGCGCCACCTGCAATTCCTATCACACGCGGCCCCGTTCGCGTGGGCAAGTGACGCTCCGCTCCAACAATCCCGCCGATGCGCCGCTCGTTGATCCCAATTCCTTTGCCGAGCCCTATGATCTCGCCCGCCATATCGATGCGCATCAAGATCACCCAGGAAGTCGGGCGCCACCCGCTCCATGCGCCGCTTTGTCGACCACGAACATTTCCCCGGCCCCGCGTGCAAAACGAAAAAAGATTATGAGGACGTGGCGCGGGCCAATGCGCGCTCCTCCTATCATCCCGTCGGCACCTGCAAGATGGGCACCGATGACATGGCGGTTGTCGATACCGAAAATGCGGGTTCGCGGAATTGAAGCACTTCGCGTCTGCGACAGTTCCACCATGCCCCGCATCGTCTCATCCAATACCAATGCTCCCACCATCGCCATGGCAGAAAAGGCCGCGGACCTGATCCGTGGCAACAGGTAGATGCCCAAGAATCGTCAGCGCCGCGGAAGCCGTCAAGCATGATCGGCGATGGCGCCATCGTCACCGTCAATTCCTCATCGGGCCTGTGCTGTCCCGATGCTGTCCTGAAGGCGATTGGCGAACGCTTCGAGCGCGAACAGCATCCGCGAAACCTCACCATGCTGCATCCGATCGCGGCGGGCGATATGTAGGCGTCAAGGGCGTCGATCACATTGCCAAGCCCGGCCTGATCAGCGCGGATCATTGCCGGCTCCTATCCTTCCGGCCCGTCCTCCTCCGAACCGCCGCTGATCTGGCAGATGCTCGGCGCAACGAGATCGCCGCCTACAATATTCCCTCCGGCATCATGTTCGACATGCATCGCGAGGCTGCCGCCAAGCGCCCCGGCGTGCTCACCAAGGTCGGCCTCGATACCTTCGTCGATCCCGCCGCGAGGGCTGCGCCATGAATGCCAGGGCCGCGGCCGCGCCCATCGTGAAGAAAATAAACTTCGAGGGCGAGGAATGGCTTTATTTCCCGGCCATCATTCCCGATGTCGCCATCATCCGTGCGACCACATCGGATGAACGCGGCAATCTCACCTGCGAGCATGAAGGCGCCTATCTCGGCGCGCTCGATCTCGCCATGGCCGCGCACAACAATGGCGGCATCGTCATCGCCCAGGTGAAGCGCATCGTCCGCGATCGTCCCCTGAAGCCCCATGATGTGCGATGTGCCGGGCATTCTGGTGGATTATATCGTCGAAGCGCCGGAGCAATGGCAGACGACGCAGACGCCCTATGATCCCGCCATCTCCGGCGAAGATCGTGCAAACCCCTCGACTCCTTCGCCACATGGAATGGGGCATCGGCAAGGCCATCGCCCGCCGCGTGGCGCAGGAACTGAAGAAAGGCTGGGCCGTCAATCTCGGCTTCGGTGTTTCCGCCAATGTGCCGCGCATCTTTCTCGAGGAAGGCCTCCATGGCAAAGCCACCTGGGTGATCGAGCAGGGGCCGTCGGCGGCGTTCCGCTTCTCGATTTCCAGTTCGGCTGCTCATCCAATGCCGAAGCCATTGTCGCCTCGCCGCAGCAGTTCACCTATTTTCAGGCGGCGGGCTTTGATTGCGCGCTTGCTCTCCTTCCTGCAGATCGACAGCTCACGGCTCGGTCAATGTTTCGAAGCTCGGCGTGCAGGCCGCATGTCACCGCCGGGGCCGGCGGCTTTGTCGACATCACCTCGCGGGCAAAAAAAATCGTCTTCTCGGGTTTCTTCAATGCCGGCGCCAAAATGGAGATCGCGGATGGCAAGCTGCATATCGAAAAGGAGGGCAAGGTCAAGAAACTGGTGCGTGAAGTGGAGCAGGTTTCCTTCTCCGGCAGGCGCGCCGTCACGCAGGGCCAGGACATAACCTATGTCACCGAGCGCTGCGTGATGAAGCTCACGCCGGAAGGTGTTGTGGTGACCGAAATTGCCCCCGGCGTCGAGCTGCGATCGCAGCATTCTTGATCAGGCCGAATTTCCGCTCATCATTTCTCCCGATCTGAAGCCAATGAGCGCTGCCTTGTTCCAGCCCGCAACAATGGGATTGAAGCTCCATGATTGAGACTGGCGATAAGCGCATTCATCTGCGACATTGAGGACAATGTCGCACTGATCACCATCGCGCGGCCGGAAAAACTCAACGCGCTGGATATGAGATGGTGCTGGCGCTCGAGCGTGCCGCCCAGCTCATCGACGGCATGCACGAAGTCCGCGCCGCCATCATCACCGGCCAGGGCGAAAAATCCTTCTGCGCCGGCGGCGATATCGAAGCCTGGAGCAAATGGTCGCCGGAAAATTTCGGAGCGGCCTGGGTGCGCCACGGCCACCGCGCCTTTGATGCGCTGGCCCGGTTGCGCCAGCCGCTCATCGCCGTCCTCAATGGCCACGCCTTGGGCGGCGGACTTGGAACTTGCGGCCATCGCCGATTTCCGCATCGCCGAGGCCCATGTGAAACTCGGTTCGCCCGAAACCGGCCTTGGCATCATTCCCGGCTGGTCCGGCACCCAGCGCACCGTCCGCCGCTTCGGCTCGCAAACCGTCCGCCGCATGGCGCTGCTCGGAGAAACATTCACTGCTGAAGATGCCTTGCAATTGGGAATAGTTGATCGCGTTGTAGCCAAAGGCGAATGCCTGACTGCCGCCAAGACAAATGGCTGCGCAACTGTCCGCCCGGGGCCCGCTCGCAACAATCGTCACCAAAATGCTGATCAACGCCGCTGAGGGCGAAGAAGTTGGACGCCCCCTCGAAGCCCTCGCTGGATTAGCCGTCGCAGGCGGCCCCGAACTCAACCGGGTATCCAAGCCTTCCGCGAAAAGCGGAAACCAGACTTCAAATAGGTGGGCTCTTCCTTGACATTTTCCCCCTCCTTGCCTAGAAACCGCCCATCGCTTTCGGGGGAAACTCCGCTAAGCGTCCATGCGCTGCCTCCGGCAACTCGAAAAAGCCTGTAATATCAGGTACTAAAGCCCGCTGTTTAATGAGTTTGCAGCGGCGCCAAAGGGCGCGAGGAATGAAAAAGGCTATAAAATGTACGCAGTCATCAAGACTGGCGGCAAACAATATCGTGTTGCTGCCAATGATAAAATCCTCATCGAAAAGCTCGACGGCGCCGCCGGCGACCAGGTGAATTTCACCGAGGTCCTCATGGTTTCCAATGGCGGAACCGTGGATATCGGCGCGCCCTTCCTGTCGGGAGCCACCGTCGTCGGTGAAATCGAAAAACAGGCCCGCGGGCCCCACCTCATCATTTTCAAGAAGCGCCGGCGCAAGCATTACCGCCGCCGCAATGGCCACCGCCAGGACTTGACCAGCGTGACCATCACTGAGATTCTAACGGGCGGCGCCAAGCCCTCGGCCAAGGCCAAGGCGAAACCTGAAGCCAAGGTTGAAGCCAAGCCCCAGGCCGCCGCCGTTGCGGCAGCACCGGTTGCCGAAGCCGCAGCCGAAGCAAAGCCCAAAAAGGCTGCCGCCAAGCCGCGGAAGCCCAAGACCACCGAGAAGGAAAAGGAGTAATCCCCCATGGCCCATAAAAAAGCAGGCGGCTCATCCCGCAACGGCCGCGATACCGCAGGCAGGCGGCTTGGCGTGAAATGTTTTGGCGGCGAAAGCGTGATTGCCGGCAACATCATCATCCGCCAGCGCGGCACCACCTGGCACCCCGGAACCGGCGTCGGCATTGGCAAGGATCACACGATTTTCGCAACCATCCCCGGCAAGGTGGAATTTCGCGGCACCAAGAAAAACCGCCAGGTTGTATCGGTTATTCCCCTGCAGGCCGCCGAATAGGCAGCCCACTCGGAACCCAAAGAAAAAGGAGAGGCCATTGCCTCTCCTTTTTGTTTACGCATTACTGACTTGGCTTAAAAAACCATTCCAACATAACGATGAACCAGGTTCTTGCGGCCCAATCCGCCGTTATGCTTTGAGGCCGCCATTTTGAGATTGCCGTTGGAAAGCTTCATGGCCATTTGCAAATGCTTCAATCCGTATTCGACATTGGTGGAAGCATTGAGCAACTGTGAGCAATTGCCGGAAAACCCGATGCCCTTGGCGGTGGCGCACTTCATTTGGTAAACGCCGTATTCGCCGGCAGCACCGCGGGTATTGGGATTATAGCCCGATTCAACCTTGGCAATCCTGAGGGCAAACCAGATCGGCACCCCATATTTCGGTGCCATGCCCCTTGATCAGGCCCACCACACGGTCGGTCGACGCGGGTGTAACTTGCGCCTTGCGGCTCTTGTTACGCTTCTCACGAACATGTTCCACAACCAACTTCTGCTTCACTCGTTCGGTAGACGTCTTATTATTCACATGCTCCGTAGAAAGATTAATTTTTGATTTTGTGCCAGCTATCTGCTGATCCTGAGAATATAGCCGCAGCAAACACAACGGCCGAAAGTCCTGCAATGAGTGTATTGTTCATTTTTATCCTTGAATTTTTATAACCGCATCAAAACTAAACTTGGATAGACTGGCTCCTCTATTTTAATGATCATCAATGTGTGGGGAAGGGTTGCGATAAACTGGGTAAATGTGACCATTATGTGGCTCCGCACAAAAATTGTTGCACTGCGATATGCCCTAGGATTGGGGCTCACAAACGGATACAAGGCCCCATGAAATTTCTTGACGAAGCAAAAATCTATGTGCGCTCCGGTGATGGCGGGGCCGGTGCCGTATCTTTCCGGCGCGAAAAATTCATTGAAATGGGCGGTCCCGATGGTGGTGACGGCGGCAAGGGCGGTGACGTGTGGGTTGAAGCCGTGGACGGCCTCAACACCCTGATCGACTACCGCTACCAGCAGCACTTCAAAGTAAGGACCGCAGGCCATGGCATGGGACGTTTGCGCGCCGGGGCCAATTCGGATGACATCGTTCTGAAAGTTCCAACCGGCACCGAAGTTTACGAAGCCGACAATGAAACCCTGATCGCCGACCTGGCCAAATTGGGCGACCGCGTGCGCATTGCCCGCGGCGGCAACGGCGGCTTCGGCAACCACCATTTCAAGTCCGCCACCAACCGCGCGCCCCGCCATGCCAATCCCGGCATCGAGGGCGAGGAACGATGGATCTGGCTGCGGCTGAAACTCATCGCCGATGCCGGGCTTCTGGGCTTGCCCAATGCCGGAAAATCAACTCTGCTTGCCGCCGTTTCCGCCGCCAAGCCGAAGATCGCCGATTATCCCTTCACCACGCTTCATCCCCAGCTTGGCGTGGTGAAAGCCGGCGGCAACAGTTTTGTGCTCGCCGATATTCCGGGCCTCATTGAAGGCGCCAACGAAGGCGTGGGTCTGGGCACGCGTTTTCTTGGCCACGTCGAACGCTGCGCCGTTCTGCTGCATCTCATCGATGTGACCGGCGATGATCCGGTGAAAGCCTACCGCATCATCCGCAAGGAACTGAAGGACTACGGCCCCGAGCTTGAGGGAAAACCGGAGATCATTGCCTTCAACAAGATCGATGCCATCAGCGACAAGGACCTTGAGAAGAAGCTTGCCGATTTCAAGAAGCGCTTGAAGAAAACGCCGATCCTGATTTCAGGCGGCGACCCAGAAGAACGTCGATGACACGATGAAGCGTTTGCTCACCGTCATTCAGGCCGATCGCAAGGCGGCAAGAAAGCAGGAAGACCAAGGCGTTGAACTGGAGGATTGGCGTCCGTGAAATCAGCGCCTGCAAGCGGCCAAGCGCATTGTCGTCAAGATTGGCTCAGCCCTTCTGGTTGATGCCAAGACGGGCGAAGTGAAATCCGCCTGGCTTTCAACCCTCATCGATGATCTGGCAAAGGCCAAGGCAGGCGGCGCCGATATCATCGTCGTCTCTTCCGGCGCCATAGCGCTTGGCCGGCGCTCGCTTGGACTTCCAAAAGGCAAATTGCGTCTGGAAGAAAGCCAGGCCGCAGCCGCCGTCGGCCAAATCGCCCTGGCCCAAGCCTGGTCAGAAGCGTTCCGCACAAAAAAAATCGTCGCAGCCCAGGTGCTGGTGACGCTCACCGACACCGAAGAGCGCCGCCGCCATCTCAATGCCCGCGCAACATTGACCACCCTGCTCGCCCAGGGCGCTGTTCCTGTCATCAATGAAAATGACACGGTGGCAACTTCCGAAATCCGTTACGGCGACAATGACCGGCTGGCGGCACGCGTCGCCTCCATGATGTCCGCCGATTGCCTGGTGCTGCTCTCGGATATCGATGGCCTCTATTCCGCCCCGCCGGACAAGGCGGGCGCCGCCTTCATTCCGGAAGTGAAGGAAATTACCGCCGAGATCGAAGCCATGGCGGGAAAGCCCATCTCCGGCGTTGGTTCCGGCGGCATGGTCACCAAGATTGAAGCGGGAAAAATTGCGCTTGGGCGCCGGCTGCAACATGGTCATCGCCTCCGGCCATGAGGCCCATCCCTTGCAACGCATTTCCAATGGCGAACGCTGCACCTGGTTTCTGGCCCCCCTGTCGGCGCTGCAATCAAGGAAGCGCTGGATTGCCGGAACCCTGCAACCCGTGGGCCGCCTCATTGTTGATGATGGCGCCCGCAGCGCCCTGGGCAAGGGCAAAAGCCTGCTTCCCGCCGGCGTCAAGCAGGTGAAGGGAACCTTTGCCCGTGGCGACACGGTGAGTGTGATGACCCTCGAAGGCCTGGAGATCGCCCGCGGCCTTGTTGCCTATGATTCAGGCGATGCCGCAAGGATTGCCGGATTGAAGTCCGCTGACATCGAACAAACCATTGGCTATAGAGGCCGGGATGAAATCATTCATCGCGATGATCTGGTGATGACCAATGGTGAGCGTTAGCGCCATGCAGGAGCTTGGCCTGAAAGCCCGCAAGGCGGCGGGCGTGCTGGCCCTTGCCTCAACAGCGCAAAAGAATGCCGCCCTGCAGGCCATGGCAAAAGCCATCCGCGCCTCGGCGAACAAGCTCATCGCTGCCAACGCAGCGGAAGTTGCAGCGGCAAAAACCAAGGACCTGAAGGACTCATTCATTGACCGCCTGATCCTCACAACTGATCGCGTTGAGGCCATGGCCAAGGGCCTTGAAGACATCGCCGGATTGCCCGATCCGGTCGGAACCACGCTCAGCGAATGGACCCGTCCCAACGGCATGAAAATTTCGCGCGTCCGCGTGCCCATCGGCGTCATCGGAATTATTTTCGAAAGCCGCCCGAATGTTGCCGCCGATGCAGGCGCGCTCTGCATGAAGTCCGGCAACGCCGCCATTCTGCGCGGCGGCTCCGATGGCTTTCAATCCTCAACCCTTATTGTCGAAGCCCTGCAGCAGGGCCTCGAAGCGGCAGGCCTGCCCGCCGCCGCAATCCAGATGGCGCCCACAACCGATCGCGCCAGCGTCGGTGAAATGCTGTCAGGCCTCGGCGGCACCATTGATCTCATCGTGCCGCGCGGCGGCAAGAGCCTGGTGGCCCGGGTGCAGGCGGAAGCCCGCGTTCCCGTCTTCAGCCATCTCGAAGGCATCTGCCATGTCTATGTCGATAAATCGGCAAATCCGGCGATGGCACGAGAGATTGTGCTCAACGCCAAGATGCGCCGCACCGGCGTCTGCGGCTCCGCCGAAACCATTCTCATCGATCGCGCCGCCGCCAAAGCAAACCTCGCGCCGATCATCCGTACACTGATCGATGCGGGCTGTGAAATTCGCGGCGATGCCGAAGCGCGCCGCCGATCCCCGCGTGAAGCCCGCCAGCGAAGAAGACTGGTCCACCGAATATCTGGATTCCATCGTTTCGCTTGCCGTTGTGGACGGCGTAGATGAGGCGATGGCCCATATTGCGAAGTATGGCTCCCAGCATACCGATGCCATCATCGCAGACGATGAAAAAACTGCGCAAAAATTTTTGAACGAAGTCGACAGCGCCATTGTCCTGCACAATGCCTCCACCCAGTTTGCCGACGGCGGCGAATTCGGCTTTGGCGCCGAGATCGGCATTGCCACCGGCAAGCTCCATGCCCGCGGGCCCGTAGGCCTGGAGCAGCTCACGACCTTCAAATACCAGGTGCGTGGAACCGGGCAAATCCGCCCATGATGAAGCCGCCGCTTTTTGGCCCCGGCCAGCGCATCGGGCTGTTTGGCGGTTCCTTCAATCCGGCCCATTACGGCCATTACATGGTGGCTCTCTATGCCTTGAAGCGCCTGCAGCTCGACTGGGTGTGGTGGCTGGTCTCGCCGCAAAATCCCCTGAAGGATCCCAGCGAAACCGGAGAATATGACGAGCGCCTGAAATTAACCAAACTTATAGCCAAGCATCCCCGTTTTGTGGTGACCGATCTTGAACGCCAGGCAAATGCCCACAACACCGCCGAAACTCTGGTGGCCCTCAACCAGACCATGAAGCAGGCACACTTCATCTGGATCATGGGCGCCGACAGTCTGGCCAATCTGCATAATTGGCATCACTGGACGGACATTGTCGAAGCCCTGCCCTTGGCCTCCCTGGCCCGCCCCGGCTATTCCATCCGCGCCCTTGGGGGCCGGGCCGCTCTGCGCTATTCCCCATCGCGCGTCAAAACCGATCAGGCCGCAAAACTTGTCACGCAAATGACGCCGGCCTGGGTTTTCCTCCCCATGCCCTTGCGGCCCGAAAGCTCAACGGCGATTCGAAACTTGAACCAGCCTCCGCGAAGCCCTAAACAACGCGCCAGAACCCATAAAGGATAAGACCCTGAAAAAGCCAAGCAAGAAGCCTTCCGCCAAATCGAAATCGGCGAAAGCAGCAAAACCCGCCTCCTCCTCAAAGCGTCCTCCCAAGACCGCCGCCGAACTCAAGACCATCATGATGGCCAAGGTTCGTTTTGCCGAAAAGGCGCGCGCCGGCCTGCGTGGCAAAACCACCTCAAAAGTGAAGCCAAAAGGCAAGACAAAACTTGCCAAGAAGGTGAAGCCCGCGCCGAAGAAGAAGCCGGTCGTTAAAGCCAAGGCTGCCGTGAAGCCAAAGACCGTGGCAAAGCCCAAAGCACGCCAAGGTCGCACCGAAGGCAAAGCCAGCCGTCAAGGCCGTGGCTCCGGCCAGGATCGAAACGCCAAAGCCTAAGGTTCCCACCGATCAATCGCTGCTGAGCATCGTCATGGCCCAGCTGGAAGATGCCAAGGCCGAGGACATCATCGCCATCAATCTTGATGGCAAGACAGCCATTGCCGACAACATGGTTGTGGCCTCGGGCCGTTCCAACCGCCATGTCGGCGCCATTGCCGACCAACTCGTCGATAAGCTCAAAGAGGCGGGACACCGTCATATCCGCGTCGAAGGCATGGACCAATGCGACTGGGTGTTGGTTGATGCCGTTGATGTCGTCGTCCATCTCTTCCGGCCGGAAGTGCGCAGCTTCTACAATCTGGAAAAGCTCTGGTCAGAACATTCACCGCAAGAACCTCACGCCGGATAGGCCATGCGGCTCCAGGTTCTGGCCATTGGAAAGCTAAAGGCGGGGCCTGAAAAAACGCTCGCCCAGGATTACCAAACCCGTCTCGAAGGTCTGGGCCGCAAGGCTGGGATTACAAAACTGACGGTTACTGACTTCGCCGAGTCCCAAGGCCAGACCGCAGGCCAGCGCCAGGCCGAAGAAGCAAGGCTTCTCACCGGCGCACTGGCTCCCAAGGCCTTCACCCTGGTGCTCGATGAACGTGGAAAATCCTTCACCAGCGAAGGCTTTTCGCAGCTCCTGCAGCGCCATCTCGATCAAGGCACGCAAGACCTCGCCTTCCTGATCGGCGGCCCCGATGGCCATAGCGCTGAAACCCGAAAAACCGCTGGACAACTCATCTCGCTCAGTGAAATGACCTGGCCCCACCGCTTGGTGCGCCTTATGCTGCTCGAACAAATTTACCGTGCGGTCACCATTATGGTAAATCATCCCTATCACCGGCCCTGAGCCGAACATCCGGAAACCGCATTTTGGACAAGTGTATTTCCTAACAGACTGTTCCGATGAAGATTTTACGAAGATGGAAAATCGAATGCCTCGTGGCCGCCGCCGCGCTGCATCTCTTCGCGCCAGACGCCATCGCGCAAACCCGCTGCCCCAGGAAAATGAGCTTGGCTCCGTCGAGCAGGAAATCACCTCATCGGCGGCAAGCCTGGAAAAAATAAGAAGCGAGATTGCCGCCGCCATCAAGGACCAGGAAGCGATTTCCGACCGGCTCATCATCATTGCCAAGACCATCCAGTCGCAGGAAACCGCGATCACCGCCGCCGAAGAGCGCATCCTCAAACTCCGCAAGGAAGAAATCATCCTGCGCGCCGATCTGGCTGAAAAGCAGGAGA
This sequence comes from uncultured Alphaproteobacteria bacterium, assembly GCA_963810045.1. Taxonomy (GTDB): domain Bacteria; phylum Pseudomonadota; class Alphaproteobacteria; order Rhizobiales; family Aestuariivirgaceae; genus Aestuariivirga. The sequence goes on from CAWELV010000030.1 coordinate 29,066, forward strand.
TCCTGTCTGACCTTTTGGCCGGCCTGCAGCGGCTCGAGCAAAATCCCCCGCCCGCCCTCGTGGTTGAGCCCCATGACGTGCTGGCAGCGCTCCGTGGCGCCATGATGTTTGGCACCCTGGTGCCGGAACTGCGCAGCGAGGCGGAAATCCTTGCCAAGAAAGCTGACCCGCCTGGACCGCATCCGCACTGCAGTGGAGAAGGAAAAATCAGTTCTCGGCACCAGCATTACAAACCTGAAGACCGCGCAAATCGATCTCGACCAGCTCGTCGCCCAGAAGAAGCAACTGGTTTTTGACAATTCCGGAAAGCTGGCTGGCGAAAAAAGACGCGCCTCCGAGCTCGCCGAGAGAGCCAAGTCCCTGAAGCACCTGATTGCTGACCTCGCTGCAGCCAGATTGAAGCAGGAAGCAAAGAAAACCAGGGAGGCGCTCGCCCTTGAAGCTGAACGCAAGCGCCAGGAGGAGTTCCTCCTGCGACCCTCTGTAGCATTTTCGAGCATCAAGGGCCGCCTTGAATATCCGGTCCAGGGGCAAATCCTGAAGCGTTTCGGCCAGGACGACGGCCTGGGCAGTGAGCTCCGGGGACTGGCCGTGGCAACCCGCGCCCAGGCCCAGGTGATCGCGCCTGCCGATGGAAAGGTCGAATTTGCCGGCCCTTTCCGCTCCTACGGGCAACTCTTGATTTTGGATGCCGGTGAGGGCTACCTTGTGCTGATGGCTGGCATGAAAGAGATATCGGCCGATATCGGGCAATCCGTCAGGGCCGGTGAACCCGTTGGAATTATGGGAAAAGGCCCTTCTTCCGTCACTTTGTTAGGTGATCAGGTACAAGAGGCAAGGCCTGTGTTATATGTCGAGTTTAGAAAGAATGGCGAGGCAGTTGATTCGGCCCCCTGGTGGATTGGTGGAACTAAAGAGGCATTTAAAAATGAAACTACACAATAACGGCGTTCGGTCTTTTGGTTTGATGCTGGCAGGGGCCGTCTCGGCCACCGTGCTCTGGCATGTCTTTGGCTCGGCAATAGCCGCTTCCAATGCCGATACCTATAAGCAGCTCAATCTTTTCGGTGACGTATTCGACCGGGTGCGTGCCGACTATGTGGAAGACCCCGACGAATCCAAGATGATCGAGTCGGCCATCAATGGCATGCTCACTTCGCTTGATCCCCATTCCAGCTACATGGATGCCAAGCGCTTTGAAGACATGAGCGTCCAGACCAAGGGCGAATTCGGCGGCCTCGGCATTGAAGTCACCATGGAAAATGGCTTTGTGAAAGTTGTGGCTCCCATTGACGACACGCCAGCCGCCAAGGCCGGCATCATGGCCAATGACCTGATTACAAAAATTGATGGCGTGGAAATTCTCGGCCTGACCCTGAATGAGGCCGTTGATAAAATGCGCGGCGGCGTGAATACCCCCATCACGCTCACCATCCAGCGCAAGGATCAGGCGGCCATGGATGTAAAGCTCATCCGTGACCGCATTCGCGTACAGTCGGTGAAGTTCAATCTCGAAAGCACCGAGGAGGACATCGGCTATGTGCGCGTCAGCTCGTTCACCGAGCAGACCCAGGAAGGCCTCGAAAAGGCCTTTACCAGCATGAAAACCAAGATGGGCGGCAAGGCCAAGGGCTACATCCTTGATCTCAGGAACAATCCGGGCGGCCTTCTCGATCAGGCCATTTCCGTATCCGACAGCTTCCTCGACAAGGGAGAGGTCGTCTCGACCCGCGGCCGCCATGCCGAGGAAACCCAGCGCTTCAGCGCGCAAAAGGGCGATATCTCGGATGGCAAGACCGTGGTCATCCTGATCAACGGCGGCTCGGCCTCAGCCTCTGAAATTGTCGCCGGTGCCTTGCAGGATCATAAGCGCGCCACCATCATTGGAACGCGCTCCTTCGGCAAGGGCTCCGTCCAGACCATTATTCCGCTGGGCAGCCAGGGGGCGCTGCGCCTCACAACGGCGCGCTACTACACGCCCGCCGGCCGTTCCATTCAGGCGAGGGGCATTGACGCCGATATCCTGATTGAACAACCCCTGCCACCGGAGCTTCAAGGCAAGAACGTCTCCACCGAGGGCGAAGCAAGCCTCAGGGGCCACCTCACCAATGAGGCCGGCGGCGACGAAGGCGGCGGCTCGTCAGCCTATGTGCCTGAGGACAAGACGAAGGACGTGCAATTGAAAGCCGCCATCGATTTCCTCCATGGCGTCAAGGTGGTGAGCAACGTGAAGCCGGAAGAGACAAAAACCGAAGGCACGCCGGAAACCAAGGCGAACTAGCTTTCGTCCCACATTCCACATCTCATCATGGCCGTCCCCGGACTTGATCCGGGGATCGCCCGGCCATCTTCTTTTCAGTTGAAGAAGATGCCCGCGTCGAGCGCGGGCAAGATGAGAAAATGATCGGAAAACTTCAAACTACAGTTAATGAGACGTTAACGGTTGTCTCGCCACAGTCGAATCCAAACGAATCGACGGGTACACGAATTTCATGAGCCGTGATGAACTGCGACAGCCGCTAAGGAAACGGAGCCTGAAGGAGCGCCTTTGGGCCAAGCGTCCCAGTCCGCTCCTGGCCACCTCCATTCTCGCCGCAGGCGGATTTATGGCACTTTCCGCCTGGGCCATTCACACACCTCTTCCCTTTGCCGGGGAGCCCATTGTCACCGCTGCCATTCCAGCCGTTGAGGAATTGAAAACCGCCTCCACCACCGCACCCGAGGAAGAGGTGGTGGCCGAGGAAACATCCGCCGAAGACCAGGGCGCGAGCATCAAGATCGAGGCCCCGGTCGAACAGGACAGCTACCAGACCGAAGCGTCCATCATCCTGTCGCCGCGGCGGCCGTTGAAGAAGGCGCCCGTTGCCGATCTCATCGAAATATCCACAATGGGGCAATTGCCCCGCATCGGCTCGGGCAACAAAAAGCCCTCCGATGTCTATGCCCGCAACACACCCATGGGCGTTATCCATTCCGACCGGCCGAAAATTGCCATTCTGCTGGGCGGCATGGGGCTCAATGCCAAGCTCACCCAGCAGGCGATCAAGAACCTGCCCGGTGACGTAACCTTTGCCTTTGCCCCTTATGGCGAAAACCTGCAGTCCCAGGTGAACAAGGCCCGTGCCGATGGCCACGAAGTGCTCCTGCAGCTCCCCATGGAGCCCGTGGGCTATCCCGCCAGCAATCCCGGGCCTAAAACCCTGCTCGCCAGCGCCAGTGCCGAGGAAAACCTGAAGGCCCTGCATTGGCACATGAGCCGCTTTGCCGGCTATACCGGCATCACCAATTATATGGGCGGACGCCTGCTGGCCACGCCCGAAGCGCTGAAACCGGTGATGGCTCGAAATGCGCAAGCGCGGCCTCGTCTATCTGGAAGATGCCTCGACCGCCCTCACGGTTTCAAAAACCGTGGCCGGGGAAACCAAACTCTCCGAGCGCCGCGCCCAGGTGGTGATCGATGCCGACCCCTCGGCGCAAAGCATCGCCGCAGCCCTTGAACTCCTTGAGGGCGAGGCGAAGGCCAATGGCTTTGCCATTGGCACCGGTTCCGGTCTAGAAGTCACTGTTGACGCGGTGAAGCTTTGGGCCGAGCAGTTGCAGGAGCGCGGCATTCTGCTGGTTCCGGTCAGCGCCATGTTCAAGGGCCGTTTGGGTTAATGAGTGAAGCAAAAGTGATTACGGCCTACCGGCCGTGCGTCGGCGTGATGCTGTTGAACAGCCAGGGCCTCGTCTGGGTTGGACGGCGCTTTCAAAAACAGAATGACGATGGCGTCGGTCACTGGTGGCAAATGCCCCAGGGCGGCATCGACGCCGACGAAGACCCAGCCGCCGCGGCACTCCGCGAACTGGAAGAGGAAACCGCCGTGCGCTCCGCCAAAATCATTGCCGAGGCGCCGGGCTGGTATAATTACGACCTGCCCGAACATCTCATCGGCAAGTCCTGGAAAGGCAAGTACCGCGGCCAGACCCAGAAATGGTTTGCCGCGCAGTTCCTCGGCGACGACAGCGAAATCAACTTGGCGCCTCCCGGCCACAAGCAGGAATTCGACCAGTGGCGCTGGGCCAAAATGGCCGAGATTGTCGATATCATCGTGCCCTTCAAGAAGCCGGTCTATGAACAGGTTGTTAAGGCTTTCCAGCATCTCGGCCAGCCATGATCTCCCACGTCATTTTTGATTGCGACGGCGTTCTCATCGATAGTGAAAAAATATCGATGGCTGTCGATATGGCCTTGCTTGCGCAGAATGGCATTCATCTCACCGAAGCTGAAATGCACCTCCGGTTCATCGGCCCCACCTTTGAAGACATGATCGCCGACCTTGAGCGTGAACATAAGAAAATCCTGCCACCTGATCTCAGCACCCGCAAGGACGCCATGATGCTTGAGCTCTACAGGCGCGACCTGAAACCCGTGCCCGGCGTCATCCCCATGCTGCGCAAACTTGCCTTGCCCAAAAGCATCGGCACCAATGGCCCGAGGGACCGCGCTCTGGAAGCCCTGCGCCTGGCCGGCCTTGAGCCCTTCTTTGGCGACAGGTTAACCACTTATGAAGATGTCAAAAACCCCAAACCCGCTCCCGATGTTTACCAGCTTGCCGCCCGGCGCGCCGGCTTCAAGCCTGCCCACTGCCTGGTGGTGGAAGACAGCGTGACTGGCGCCACGGCCGCCCTCGCTGCGGGCTGCAAAGTGATCGGCTTTACCGGCGTTGCCCATGAACCACTTGCCAAGGCAACGGAGCTGAAAGAGCTCGGCGTTTCCCATGTCATTCATGACATGGGCGAACTTCTGGCTGCCATTTCTCCCATTGCGGCTTGACTTATTGCACTGCAGCCTCCATATGCAGCCCCATCGACTTCGGTCAATTAAGAATAACATGAGGTGGCGTTCTGAATGCTGCCGTTCCGGCCGAAGCGAAATAATCCGAACAATCCTTTCATGTGGGGTCTGTTTAAGCACAGGACCAGTGCTGACTTGGCGATAATCGCCGGGCAGTCTCTCGGACATGTTTTGTGCTTCCCACTCATCTGTCCGAAACAGAAAGATATTTACACAGTGAATTCATTTTCAGAACTCAACCTCTCGGCCCCGCTTCTCAAAGCCATTGCCGCCGAAGGTTATGACAAGCCAACTCCCATCCAGGCCCGCGCCATTCCGGAACTCCTGAAAGGCCGCGATCTTTTGGGCATAGCCCAGACCGGCACCGGCAAAACTGCTGCCTTCGCGCTCCCCATTCTTGAGCGCCTGTCGCATGCAACCGAGCGCGTGGCCAAGAACTCCTGCAAGGTTCTCGTGCTCTCACCCACCCGCGAGCTCGCCTCGCAGATCGGCGAAAGCTTCAAGACCTATGGCCGCAATCTGAAGGTCACCCGAGCGGTGGTTTTCGGCGGCGTCTCCATCGGCAAGCAGATTGATATCCTGCGCGGCGGCGTTGACGTCGTCGTTGCAACTCCCGGCCGCCTCGTTGATCTCATCGAGCGCCGCGCCTTGACGCTGGCCAACGTCGAAGTCCTCGTCCTTGACGAAGTGGACCAGATGCTTGACCTGGGCTTCATCCACGCCATCCGCAAGATCACCGGCATGCTGCCGAAGGTGCGGCAGAATCTTTTCTTCTCGGCCACCATGCCGAAGGAAATTTCCAATCTCGCCAGCGGCCTGCTCACCAATCCGGTGCGCGTTGAAGTGGCCCCCGTTGCCACCACCGTGGACCGCGTGAACCAGAGCGTCATCCATGTCGATCAGGCCAGCAAGCTCAAGGTGCTGATCGATATTCTCAAAGACAACAACATGACCCGCACCCTGGTCTTCAGCCGCACCAAGCATGGCGCGGACAAGATCATGAAGGGCCTGTCGGCTGCGGGTTACACCGCCTCAGCCATTCACGGCAACAAGAGCCAGGCCAACCGCGAGAAGGCGCTCGCCGGATTCAAGGCCGGCAAGATCCTCGTGCTGGTCGCAACCGATATCGCAGCGCGCGGCATTGACGTTGATGGCGTAAGCCACGTCATCAACTACGATCTGCCCCATGTGCCGGAATCCTACGTCCACCGCATCGGCCGCACCGCGCGTGCTGGCGCTGAAGGCGTGGCTATTGCCTTCTGTGCCGGTGACGAGCGCTCCCTGTTGAAGGATATCGAACGCACCATCCGCCAGACCATTCCGGTTGTGCAGCATGCGCTGGGCAAATCAAACCTGCCGCCTGCTGAACACGAAGCCAGGCGTCCCAATGGCCGTCCTTCACAGCCCCAGGGCCAGAAGCGCCAGTGGAACCCCATGGGCAAGGACGGCGGCAAGCCAGCCAGAGACAATCGTTCACATAAAGCTGGCGGAGCGCGCCCCCACGGCGGCAATAACCCGCCAAAGCGCAACAACGGCGGCAAGCCATCCTGGATGCAGGAAATCAGTGGCGCCAAAAGCGACCGCCGCCCCGTAAGAATGGGCGGTAATTAATCCCTCATGCTGAGGGACCCGGCAAGGTCGGGCCTCGAAGCACCTGTTTCCGCATCCACAAACCCTTCGAGGCATGGCTCACGGCCATGCACCTCAGGGTGAGGCGAGAACTTTAAAGCCCGCGATCATCTCGCGGGCTTTTCTAATTCATAAACACCGAGAAATCTTACAGCGCGCTTTGCAGCGCCTTCAGGTGATCCAGGTTTTCCTGCGTCTTGCGCTTGGACTCGGCATCCACCGCATCGGCGAAATCCTCTTCGGCGTCCTTGACCTGCTGGGCAAGCGCTGCCGCATCAAGGTCAGCCAGAGGAATTGCCGTCTCAGCCAACAGCGTCAGCCCTTGTGGATTCACTTCGGCAAAGCCGCCGCGCACGAAAATGCGGTCGGTGGCGCCTCCCTCTTTCGTCACCACCACAACCCCTGGCCGCAGCGTTGACAGCACCGGCGCATGGCCGGCGAAAATTCCCATGTCGCCTTCGGTTCCCGGCAAGGTCACCGAGGTGACTTCGCCGGAAAACAGAAGCCGCGCCGGGCTGACAAGTTCAAAGTGAAGTCCAGCCATATCGCTTACGCTGCTTCCGCCGCGAGGCGCTGGGCCTTTTCGACGGCTTCTTCAATGCTGCCCACCATGTAGAAGGCCGACTCCGGCAGATGGTCATAGGCGCCGTCGCACAGGCCCTTGAAGCCCTTGATGGTATCGGCCAGCGGCACCAGCTTGCCCGGCGAGCCGGTGAACACTTCGGCCACGAAGAACGGCTGTGACAGGAAGCGCTCGATCTTGCGGGCCCGCGCCACGGCGATCTTGTCGTCTTCCGAAAGCTCGTCCATGCCGAGAATGGCGATGATATCCTGCAGCGCCTTGTAGCGCTGGAGAATCTGCTGCACGCGGCGCGCCGTGTCGTAATGCTCTTCGCCGATGACGCGGGCATCAAGCATGCGCGAGGTTGAATCGAGCGGATCCACCGCGGGGTAAATGCCTTTTTCCGCAATGCCGCGCGAAAGCACGGTCGTTGCATCCAAGTGGGCAAAGGATGTGGCAGGGGCCGGGTCGGTCAAATCGTCGGCTGGCACGTAGATGGCCTGCACCGAGGTGATGGAGCCCTTCTGCGTGGTGGTGATGCGCTCCTGCATGGTGCCCATGTCGGTGGCAAGCGTCGGCTGATAGCCCACGGCCGATGGAATGCGTCCCAAGAGTGCCGACACTTCGGAGCCTGCCTGCGTGAAGCGGAAGATGTTGTCCACGAAGAACAGCACGTCCTGGCCCTCATCGCGGAAATGCTCGGCAACTGTGAGGCCCGAGAGGGCCACTCGCGCACGTGCGCCTGGCGGTTCATTCATCTGGCCGTAGACGAGAGCTGCTTTGGAGCCTTCGCCGCCGCCCTTCTTGTTCACGCCCGATTCGATCATTTCATGATAGAGGTCGTTGCCTTCGCGCGTGCGCTCGCCAACTCCTGCGAATACCGAATAGCCGCCGTGGGCTTTCGCCACGTTGTTGATGAGTTCCATGATCAGAACCGTCTTGCCGACGCCGGCGCCGCCGAACAGGCCGATCTTTCCGCCCTTGGCGTAAGGCGCCAGTAGATCCACAACCTTGATGCCGGTCACCAGAATTTCGGCTTCCGTTGATTGCTCAACAAAAGATGGGCGCATCCTGATGGATGGCGCGCTTCAGCTTGGTCTTCAGCGGGCCTGCCTCATCAACCGGCTCGCCGATCACGTTCATGATGCGGCCCAGCGTTTCCGGACCGACCGGAACCATGATCGGAGTGCCCGTATCAAAAACTTCCTGGCCGCGCACCAGGCCTTCGCTGGAGTCCATGGCAATGGTGCGCACCGTGCTCTCGCCCAGATGCTGCGCCACTTCGAGCACCAGGCGGTTGCCGCCATTGGTGGTTTCCAGCGCGTTCAGAATCTGCGGCAGGTCGCCCTCGAACTGCACGTCGATGACGGCACCCGTCACCTGGGTGATGCGGCCGACAAGGGCCCCGAGGATTTTGCTGATGCGGCTTTCTTCGCCATGGCTGTCGTTCCTTCTCTAAGCTCTTACAGCGCTTCCGCGCCCGAAATGATTTCGATGAGTTCTTTGGTAATCTGGGCCTGGCGCTGGCGGTTGTATTTGATCGACAGCTTGTTGATCATGTCGCCCGCGTTGCGCGTGGCGCTGTCCATGGCGCTCATGCGCGCACCCTGTTCGGAAGCGGCATTTTCAAGCAGGGCGCGAAACACCTGGATTGAAATATTGCGCGGCAGCAGGTCGGCAAGGATTTCGCCTTCATCAGGCTCCGCATCATAAATGGCGCCGCCAAGATCGGGTGCCTTGCCGCCCGCAACAGCCGCTGGAATGAGCTGCAGGGCGGTTGGCTTCTGCGACATCACCGATTTGAATTCCGCAAAGAACAATGTGCAGACATCAAACTGGCCTTCATTGAACAGGCTGATGATCTTGGCGCCCACCGGCTGCGCATTGAAAAATGCCAGCTGCTTCAGGCCGCGGAAATCCACCGCATCGACAATGTACTTGCCGTAAGCTCGCTTCAGCGCGTCATTGCCCTTTTTGCCGACGGTCATGATCTTCACCGTCTTGCCCTGGGCCATAAGCCGTTCCGCATGTTCGCGCGCCAGGCGCACGATGGACGAATTGAAACCGCCGCAAAGCCCGCGTTCCGCCGTTGCGATGACCAGCAGATGGGTTTGGTCCCTGCCCGTGCCAGCCAACAATGCCGGAGCGCCATCGCGCCCCTCAACCGAACTGGCGAGATTGGCCAGCACCACCGCCATGCGCTCCGAATAGGGCCGCGCCGCAACCGCTGCTTCCTGGGCCCGGCGCAATTTCGCCGCCGCCACCATCTGCATGGCCTTGGTGATCTTGCGGGTCGCCTTGACCGAGGCGATGCGGTTCCGGAGGTCTTTAAGACTTGCCATCGGCGCCCCTTATGCGAATGCCTTGGCGTAAGCGTCAACGGCGGCCTTGAGCTTGGGAGCCATGGCATCCGTAATCTGCTTCTCGGTGCGGATGCTGTCGAGAATATCCGTGTGCTTGTCGCGCATCAGGCGCAGCAGTCCATCCTCGAACTCCCGCACTTTGGTGACCGGAAGCGTGTCGAGATAACCGTTCACGCCCGCATAGATCGCCACAACCTGCTCTTCCGTCTTGAGCGGCGAGAATTGCGGCTGCTTCAGAAGCTCCGTAAGGCGCGCGCCACGATTGAGAAGCCGCTGCGTCGAGGCGTCGAGATCGGAACCGAACTGGGCAAAGGCCGCCATTTCGCGGTACTGCGCCAGCTCGCCCTTGATCTTGCCGGCAACCTGTTTCATCGCCTTGACCTGGGCAGCAGAACCCACGCGCGACACTGAGAGGCCGACGTTCACCGCCGGACGGATGCCCTGGTAGAACAGATCCGTTTCAAGGAAGATCTGGCCGTCGGTGATCGAAATCACGTTGGTCGGAATGTAGGCCGAAACGTCGTTGGCCTGGGTTTCAATAACCGGCAAGGCCGTCAATGAGCCAGCGCCCTTGGCGTCGGACAGTTTCGCCGCGCGCTCCAGCAGGCGGGAATGCAGGTAGAACACGTCGCCGGGATAGGCTTCGCGGCCCGGTGGACGGCGCAAGAGCAGCGACATCTGGCGGTAAGCCACGGCTTGCTTGGAAAGATCGTCATAGGCGATGAGCGCATGCATGCCATTGTCGCGGAAATATTCGCCCATGGTGCAGCCCGTGAATGGGGCCAGATATTGCATCGGCGCTGATTCAGAAGCAGTGGCGGCCACGATAATGGAATATTCAAGCGCGCCCGCGTCTTCCAGAATCTTCACGAACTGGGCAACGGTTGAACGCTTCTGTCCGCAGGCCACATATACGCAATAGAGCTTTTCTTTCTCAGGCCCATTCTGGTGAATGGGCTTCTGGTTCAGGATCGCGTCGAGAATGATGGCTGTTTTGCCGGTCTGGCGGTCACCAATGATGAGCTCGCGCTGGCCGCGGCCAATCGGGATAAGAGCATCAACGGCTTTCAGGCCCGTCGACATCGGCTCATGCACTGATTTGCGCGGAATGATGCCGGGCGCCTTCACGTCAACGCGCGAACGCAGCTTCGACTTGATCGGGCCCTTGCCGTCAATCGGATTGCCAAGCGCGTCAACCACGCGGCCCAGCAATTCCTTGCCCACGGGCACTTCCACGATGGCGCCGGTGCGCTTGACCGTGTCGCCTTCCTTGATGTCGCGGTCGTTGCCGAAAATAACCACGCCGACATTGTCGGTTTCAAGGTTGAGCGCCATGCCGCGGATGCCGCCGGGGAATTCCACCATCTCGCCGGCCTGCACATTGTCGAGGCCGTAGACGCGGGCAATGCCGTCGCCCACCGAAAGCACCTGGCCGATTTCGGATACTTCGGCTTCATTGCCGAAATCCTTGATCTGCTTTTTAAGAATTGTCGAAATTTCAGCGGCGCGAATATCCATCAGCCGGTCCCCTTCATAGCGATCTTAAGGTTTTGCAATTTTGTCTTGAGTGAATTGTCCATCATCTTGGAGCCCACCTTCACGATGAGGCCGCCCAGAAGGGAGGAATCTATTTTGGATGTAAGCTGCACATCGCGCCCCATGGAAGATTTGAGCGCGGCTTTGATGTCTTTCACATGCTTCTCGGAAAGTTTTTCCGCTGAGGTCACTTCGGCGGCAACTTCGCCCTTTGACTCGGCCACCAGCGCCTTGAAGGCGGTGATCGCATCGGACAAGAGCTGGAAGCCTGCGGTTCTTCGCCATCAGCTTGATGAAGTTGAGCGCGATGCCGTTTACCCCGGCCTTGGCGCACACGGATTCAAGAGCCGCCAGTTGGTCTTCGCCGGAAAACACCGGTGAGCGCACCAGGCGCTGCAAATCCGTTGAGCCCGTCAAGCATGGTTTGAAATGTCGAAAGACCATCGCTGATCTTGTCGATGGCTTTTGCCTCGGCCGCCAGCTCAAAGAGCGCTGCTGCGTATCGGCCCGGCACACCGGAAATTGCCTGATCTGTGGCTGCCACGATTTCTCTTTCGAAACAGTCTCGTGTCGTGGCTACAGGACGCAACCCAAACACTTGATTTTTTTGATCAACCCCCTGCACAAGGCAAAGGCACGGAACAGAACCCCGCCCTGCCGCGGCGTCTCGGTAACACAGGCGTTAAAGACTGGCAACCGGCTTAATCGCGCGGATTGCCGCAATATCAGCAATTAGCTGAAAAGAAAAGGCCCGCCACCTCGATTACGAGGGGCAGGCCCGGTCAAATCTGGACTGTATCTAAATTAGCCCAGCGCTTTTGCGTTTGCCGCGGCTTCAAGCTGGTAGCGCTTGATGCCCATGTCGGCGAGGTCCGCGTCGGAAAACATTTCGACTTCCCGGCGGGCTTGGCGATAGGCCTGCATGCGGTTTCTGCGGCTCAGAAATTTGAACAGTGGCATGAATGCCTCCATCATAATTGGTTTATCGTGTCGCTTCCCGCGCCAAACGATGAATGTCGGTCCGCGAGATGCCCAAATCCGCCAGTTCGCGGTTTGAAAGGCTCTCGAGCTCAGACTTGGTCCGGCTAAAACGCTGCCAGCGCGTGTAACGGGTCTTTACGAAATCAAACATGGTCATTCCCCTTGGATTGACTGAAGTGTGGGTTGCTTTAACACTAGGGAATTTAGGTGCGATGCAGCAAAATGAGTATTGCAAATTTTGCATAACAGCAATTACACGATATAAATCAAATGTTTATAATTCATTCATAATGGCTATTTCTATTGCTGCATTGCCATAAATTTGCACATTCCTGCCGCATTAGGGGGCAGTTCTGGGCATTTTGGTGATTGTCTGGCCAGCCCCTGCATAATGATCGCTCACAAGCGGGCGGCCATCGGGCGCCTCCAAAACGGCCAATAAACTCCCGCTAACCTCGCAATCCAGGGAGAAACACACCGCTTCACGGACAGTTGAGGCCCAAAAGCCGCTGGATGATTCGGTCCATTTCCCGTGTTCACGGAGAATACAATGTTGGGTCGTTAGAAACGGGATTCCAAGACAGGAGCAACCCCGTGACCAATCCGACCAAGGAACGTGCCCTCGACTTTCGCATATTCAAGGATCTCGACATTCCATAATGGTCATGCAGACGCTTGCCCGGCGCATCCGCAATATGAACGCCAGGAATTAGGCTTAAAATCAGTCCGGCGATCTGCCCTTTCGGATCGAGGCCGATGACTTCCGCCGATGGCACCTTGGGCAAGCCCGGCATGGTCATGATGTCGCCGCACACCACCACGATGAACTCGGCGCCCGCCGAAAGCCTCACTTCGCGGATGGGAACGATGTGGTTGATGGGAGCGCCCTTCAGATTGGGATCGGTCGAAAAGGAATACTGCGTCTTGGCCATGCAGATCGGGAACTTGCCGTAGCCTTGTGACTCGTAGGACCTGAGCTGGTCGCGCACCGACTTGTCGGCCACGATATCATCGGCCCGGTAGATTTCCCGTGCGATGGTCTTGATCTTGTCCCACAGCGGCATTTCATCGCCATAGATCGGCTTGAACTGCACCGAGCTTCTGTCGGCAAGCTCCGCCACATGCTTGGCCAGGGCTTCAACCCCTTTTCCGCCCTCGGCCCAGTGCGTGCATTTGAAGGCCTCGACCCCATGCTCCTTGCAGAAGCCGCGAATGACCTCAATGTCCGCATCCGTGTCGGTTACGAAATGATTGATCGCCACCGCAATCGGCACGCCGAATTTTTTCATGTTCTCGATGTGGCGGCCAAGATTGACCATGCCCTTCTTGAGGGCCTCGGTATTTTCCTTCTTCAGCTCTTCCTTGGCCACCCCGCCATGCATCTTGAGGGCCCGGATGGTGGCAACGATCACCGTTGCGGCAGGCGTCAGCCCCGCCTTGCGGCACTTGATGTCAAAGAATTTCTCGGCGCCCAAGTCGGCCCCGAAGCCCGCTTCGGTAACCACATAATCGGCGAGCTTCAGGCCAGCCTTGGTCGCCATCACCGAATTGCAGCCATGGGCAATGTTGGCAAAAGGTCCGCCATGCACAAAGGCCGGGTTGTTTTCCAGCGTCTGCACCAGGTTCGGCATCAGCGCATCTTTCAGCAGCACCGTCATGGCGCCCGGCGCCTTGATATCTTTCGCCAGGATCTGCCCCTTGTCGCGCTTGGCCGCTATCACGATCTGCCCAATGCGCCGTTCCAGATCTTCGATGGATGTGGAAAGGCACAGGATCGCCATGATTTCGGAAGCAACCGTAATGTCGAAGCCGGCCTCGCGTGGATAACCATTGGCAACGCCGCCAAGCGAACACACGATATCGCGCAGCGCCCGGTCATTCATGTCCATCACCCGGCGCCACGCCACGCGCCGCGTGTCGATGCCAAGTTCGTTGCCCCAATAGATGTGATTGTCGATCATCGCCGAGAGCAGGTTGTGGGCCGAGGTAATGGCGTGGAAATCGCCGGTGAAATGCAGGTTGATGTCTTCCATCGGAACGATCTGCGCATAGCCGCCGCCTGCCGCACCGCCCTTCATGCCGAAGCACGGACCAAGCGAGGGTTCGCGCAGGCACACCATGGCCTTCTTGCCGATGCGGTTGAGCCCGTCGCCCAAACCTACCGTCGTCGTTGTTTTGCCTTCGCCCGCCGGCGTCGGGTTGATCGCCGTCACCAGAATCAGTTTGCCATCCTTCTTGGATGACAGGCTGTTGATATAGTCGAGATGAACCTTCGCCTTGGTGTGGCCATAGGGGATGAGATCCTTCTCGGGGATTCCCAAGGCCTTCCCGATCTGCATGATCGGCTTCATTTTTGCTTCGCGGGCGATCTCAATGTCGCTCTTTACCGTGGCCATGGTGGAATCGTCCTTCCTTAAGAGAAAATATTATTCATGATGGGAAACAGCATATTTTGTCCCGGATGTCTACGCCTGTTGGCAGAAGTGCCAGATTGCGGCAAGAGCAAGTTGCTGGCTTTCTTGCAATGTCCATCATCACAATGCGATGCTGCTTGCGACAGTTTTGAGACAATTTTTGCCGCAAGCGACAAAGGATGAGGGCATGAGAAATTTCGATCAACCGGGGAGATCGGTGGCCTTGGGCGCGAACGGCATGGCAGCCACCTCGTCGCCGCTGGCAACTCTTGCTGCCATTGATGTGCTGCGCGCCGGCGGCAATGCTATTGATGCAGCCATCACTGCGTCTGCCATTCTCTGCATCACCGAGCCCCACATGACGGGTATTGGCGGCGATTGTTTCGCCCTCATCGGCAAACCCAATGGCACCGTGCTTGGTCTCAATGGCTCGGGGCGCTCAAGCGCCAAAGCCGATGCCGATTGGCTGAAAGCTTCAGGCCTCACGGAAATTGCCCCGCAAAGCGTTCATGCCGTCACCGTGCCCGGCGCCATCGATGCCTGGGACCGGCTTTTGAAAAAGGAAGGCACCATGACGCTGGGCGAGGCGCTGAAGCCCGCCATCAAGCTGGCGGAGAAGGGCATGCCAACCACGCCGCGCGTCGCAAGGGACTGGCCCGAAAGCGAAGCCCTGCTCGCCGCCGATGAAGGAGGCGCAAAGCACTATTTGAAAAATGGCCGCAGCCCTCGCGAGGGCGAGGTCATGGCCTATCCCGCCATCGCTAAAACTCTCAAGCACATTGCCAAGCATGGCCGCGCCGGATTTTATGTAGGCGCGATCGCCAATGAAATCGTTAAGCACTTGGCCGCCCGTGGCGGGCTTCTCACTGCCGAGGATTTTGCCGCAACTGAAGCAACTTGGGTGAAACCCATCGCCGCCCGCTTTGCCGACCATGACGTTCTGGAAATTCCACCCAACGGTCAGGGCCTCACGGTTCTCATCGCCCTCAACATCCTGCAGCATTTCGGCCTCACGCCGCTTCGAACCCGAAAGTCCCGAACGCCGCCATCTTGAAATCGAAGCGGTGAAGCTCGCCTGGATCTTGCGCAATCGCCACATCGCCGATCCCGACTTCGCGGAAATTCCCGTGAGCGATCTCCTGAGCGAGGAAACCTCACAAAGGTTGGCAAGCCTCATCGACATGAACCGCGCCACCGATGCCAACGTATCGCTGCCCAGTTCTGATACGGTCTACCTGACGGTTGTCGACAAGAACCGCCTCAGCATCTCCTTCATCAATTCCATCTATTATGATTTTGGCTCCGGCATTGTCACGCCGAAGTCCGGCATCACCCTGCAAAATCGCGGCAAGGGTTTCGTCACGCAAGCAGGCCATCCCAATTGCATCGGCCCCTCCAAGCGTCCGCTTGCACACCCTCATTCCCGCCATGGCCAGGAAAGACGGCAAGATCGACATGAGTTTTGGCGTCATGGGCGGTGATTTCCAGCCCATGGGCCAGGTCAATGTGGTGGTGAACCGCTATGTCTATGGCATGGACCCGCAAGCCGCCCTGGATTTTCCCCGCCTCTTTCCGCAAGGTGAAGCCGTGTTGACGGAAAGCACGGTTCCCGCTTCCGTCCTGGCCAGCCTCGCCGCCAAGGGCCATCGCATTATGCCCGGCGAACGAACCCCTGGGCGGCGGACAGGCTATTGTCATCGATCACGCAAGAGGCCTGCTGATCGGCGGCTCCGATCATCGCAAGGATGGCTTTGCCTTGGGCTATTAGCGCCTTCTTCCAATAGTTACCGGCAAATTAATCACAGATTTTTTGTTCTTGTTTACGATTGCTCGGCTAGTTTGCCGTCGTAAATTTTGCGTAAGCTCTTGGAGGCCTCTTGAGCACCGAAGACCAAACCGAAACGGCATTTTCCTTCCGGACTGAAGAGTTTACCGGTCCGCAGCCCCTGCCGCCGGAATCTCCTATTGTCCACTTTACCCCCGTCAGCGACACCACTGTTCTGCAGAATATCCAGCGCGCCGTGGAGGCTGTGGGCGAGGCAACCTACCACTGGACCACTGAAACCGACAGCATCGCCTGGAGCCCCAACATGGAGGCCGTCATCGGCTGCAAGCCCGAGGCCGCGGCCTCCGGCCGTGCCTATGCCAACCTCCTCGACGGCGACAATATCACCAGCCGCTACGACACAGTCATGCGCAGCCATGCCGTCGATGAGGGTGACGGCGTGGCTTTCCAGATCGAATATCTTTTTCGTCCCGATGGCCGCACCGGCCGCCGCGCCATCTGGCTCGAGGATCGCGGCAAATGGTTTGTCGGAAAGAACGGCAGGCCGGCCGAAGTCTTCGGCACCATTCGCCGGATTGATGACCGTCATAGCCGCGACCAGCACCTGAGCTTTCTCGGCAATTGCGATCCCCTCACCGGCCTGATGAACCGTGGTCGCCTGGCCGAGGCCCTCGGTGAAACCCTCTCCACCGCCAACCGCGAACATAGCAATTGCGCCTTCCTCATCGCCGCCGTGAACAACCTGCCTGTCGTCAATGAAGCCTATGGTTTTGAAGTGGCCGATGAAGTGATCGTGGCCTTGAGCCGGCGTTTGCGCCAGGTGGTCCGCACCGGTGACGCCATCGCCCGCTATTCCGGCAGCAAGTTCGGCATCATCCTGAACAATTGCCAGGAAGAGGAATTGCAGACCGCCATCGACCGTTTCATCAACATCGCCCGTGAAAGCGTGATCGAAACCGAACACGGTCCCGTCTGGGCCATGCTCTCCATTGGCGCCGTCGTGGTTCCCAGATATGCCCCCGATGCCAATGTCGCCATGGCGCGCGCCGAAGAGGCCTTGGCCGAAGCAAGGCGCCTGCCGTCCGATGGCTCCGCCGTTTACCGCCCCTCGTCGAAGCGCGTGGCCGAACGAGGGCTTAATGCCAGGTGTGCCACCGAGATTGTGAAATGCCTGAAGGAGGACCAGTTCAAGCTTGGCTTCCAGCCCATCGTCAGCGCCGCAACCCGCGACGTGGTCATGCATGAAGCGCTGCTGCGCATGAATGACGCCGACGGCGAATTGGTTGCCGCGG
The DNA here is from genome assembly GCA_963810045.1 of uncultured Alphaproteobacteria bacterium. Taxonomy (GTDB): domain Bacteria; phylum Pseudomonadota; class Alphaproteobacteria; order Rhizobiales; family Aestuariivirgaceae; genus Aestuariivirga. The sequence goes on from CAWELV010000030.1 coordinate 46,466, forward strand.
CCCATCTCATTCCGGTGGCTGAAAAACTCGGCCTGGTGCGTCTCATCGATCGCGCCGTGGCCCAGATGACCATTTCATCTCTGCATAACTATCCCCAGGCCCAGCTTTCCATGAATGTCTCGGGCTCGACAGCCACCGATCCGCGCTGGTTTAACCAGCTCACCGAGATTATTGCCGCCAACCAGTCGGTCGCCAGCCGGCTCACCGTGGAGATCACTGAAACCATTGCCTTGGGCGATCTCAAGGAAACCTTCAGCTTCGTGGAAGCGCTCCGCAACATCGGCTGCAGCGTTGCCATCGATGATTTCGGCGCGGGCTTTACCTCTTTCCGCAACCTGCGCGACCTGCCGGTCAACATCGTGAAGCTCGACGGTTCCTTCTGCCGCGGCCTCAAGCATAATGCCGCCAACCAGTATCTGGTGCGCACCCTCATCGACTTGACCCACAAGTTCGACCTGAAAGCCATCGCCGAATGGGTGGAAACGCCCGAGGACGCCGAGATCCTGAAGGACTGCAATATTGATCTCATGCAGGGCAAGCTTTTTGGCGAGGCTGCAATGACATTGCCCTGGGCCCGCAAGGAAGAGCGGGGCTTTGCCAGCGCGGACACAGTGGAGCCCGCCGCCGCCGTCGAAGAAACCAAAGTGTTCATCCAGAATCCGCCTGTTGCACCGCCAATGCCCGTTGACGAAGGCCGAAATGCCTGACAACGCCGAAATGGAAGAGGGCCTGTCGCGCCTGAAACTTGCAATCAAGGCTCTCGACGACCAGTTCCGCAAATCATCGGTCTTCAATCACGAACAGCCGCTGGCCGAAGCGGGTTAATTTCAGCAAACTGCCTTCATCTTTCACTGGACGATCCCACCGATTCCTGAGAAAACTCCCGCTCCCGATAAATCCAGGAGCGCGTCCCCATGAACAAGCCCCATGATCCGACATCCGCCCAGAGTGCTGCCTTTGCCCGGGCCCAGCAATTCATGTCGCCCTCGCCCGTGCCCTCCATTTCAACCGAACTCCTCTCCACCGCCGATGGCGAGTTGAACCGCGAGCTCAACCATTTCCTCTTCGATCCGCCGTCAAATCCCGCCCTGCTCAAGGGCAAGAAGATCGCCATCTGCTGCACCAATGGCGTCGAGGAAGTGGAAATCCTGGGCTCCATGCGCTGGCTCACCGAACATGGCGCAACGGTTCATATCGTGGCCCCGCGCGTCGGCGAATTTCCGCCAAGCCTCGGCCTGCGCTTTCCGGCAATTGCCGAAACCCATGTCCTGGCCATCCGCCTGATGGAAAATGCCGGCTGGCTGAAAATCGATTGCTATCTCGATGAGGCCAGGGTTGCCGACTATGACGCGGTGATCCTGCCCGGCGGCTGCTGGAATCCGGATTTCCTCCGCGCCGACAAGGACGCGCAGAATTTCACCCGCGACATGCATGCGGCCGGCAAGCCCACCTGCGGCATCTGCCATGGCCCCTGGGTCATGGTCAGCGCCAAAATGCTCAAGGGCAAGAAGGCCACCGCCGTGTGGAACATCCAGATCGACCTGGAAAACGCCGGCGCCACCGTGATCGACGAACCCTGCGTCGTCGATGGCAACCTCATCACCGCAAGATTCCCCTACGATCTCCCGCGCATGATCGACGCGCTGGTGAAGCAGTTGGTGGCCTAAGACCTGCCATTGTTCATAGCCGCTGCGCAGGCAGTGAACCATGCCATACATATAGGAATTTAAGGCTTGACAATATATTCCTATAATGGTAACAGCGGCATGTCCATCCCTGAAGGGTCCTGATCATGACAGTGATCTTGAAGGGGTGGATGGGGCCTCCGGGCTTGGGGAGTAACGTTCCCTCAATTCCGGGAGCTTCAGGTGGGTCACCTCACCGCCGCTGTTTGACATTGTGAAATCTACCCCGGAAGCGGAGGGCCGCTTTCTTCCCCGGCGAAGTTTTGCCTGATGCTGGGTGAGAATTTAGACTGTGATTGAAGAGGCCCTCATCCGGCCTTCGGCCACCTTCTCCCATCCTTCGGACGGGCGAAGGCAAAACCTTTGGGAATTATCGCCTTCTCCCGTGCGCACTTGGGCCATGGGAGAAGGTGCCCAACGGGCGGATGAGGGCTCTTCGATGCAAGTAGAAATGCTTGGGCGCGCCTGAAAATTAAGCCTTCAACCCTTCGACAGGGTGTTGATCTTTTCCTGCATGGCGGTGAGCTGGTCCTTCATCGCCTGAAGGTCATCCTTGGAGGGCGCCTGCGTAGGTCGCGGAATTTGGCTTCGGCGGTGCTGCCCCGGCACCGGGGTTCATCGCCATCGCCGCAAACGGATTGAACAGTTTCATCGCATCGCTGAACATCGCCATGTTGCGCTTGGCATGTTCTTCCATGTTCTTGAACGGCTCGCCGGCAAAGGCAGACATCATCTGCTCGCGGATCTTGTCATGCTCCTTGGTGAGATTCTCCAGCGAGAATTCCAGGTAGCCCGGAACCAGCGTCTGCATGCTGTCGCCGTAATAGCGGATGAGCTGGCGCAAGAAATTAATGGGCAGCAGGTTGGTGCCCTTGTTTTCTTCCTCGAAAATGATCTGGGTCAGAACCGAGCGGGTGATTTCCTCGCCGGTCTTGGCATCATAGACTACGAAATCCGTGCCCGACTTCACCATGGCCGAAAGGTCGTCAAGGGTCACATAGGTGCTGGTTGCGGTGTTGTAGAGCCTGCGGTTCGCGTATTTCTTGATCACCACCGCATCTTTTGGCGCCGATTTTTCGTCACTCACCGTTCACACTCCTCCAATGCGGACCGTCACCGATTGTCCCCAAGGTTTCCTGCCCGCAGTGCAAAAACTTGCTCCCCGCAATGCACAATTGCAAGTGCAAAAAACTATCGCCTGATGTGTTTCAAATGCTATGACTAACGAAATATCCCCCATCCCGCCTTCAGGAGTAAGCCCGTGGCAGCCGCAAATTCCCAAGACATCGTCATCGTTTCCGCCGCCCGAACCCCGGTCGGCTCCTTCAATGGAGCCTTGAGTTCGGTTGCCGCATCCTTCCTCGGAACCGTGGCCCTGAAGGCCGCCATGGAGCGCGCCAAGGTTTCACCTGAAGAGGTAAACGAGGTCATTTTGGGCCAGGTCCTGACCGCCGCCCAGGGCCAGAACCCGGCCCGCCAGGCCGCCATCAACGCCGGCATTCCAAACTCGGCCACCGCCTGGGGCCTGAACCAGGTCTGTGGCTCGGGACTCCGCGCCGTGGCGCTTGGCATGCAGCAGATCCAGTCGGGAAGTGCGGCGATTGTGGCCGCCGGCGGCCAGGAATCCATGAGCAAGTCCACCCATGCCGCCCACCTGCGCGATGGCGTGAAAATGGGCGACTGGAACTTCATCGACACCATGATCAAGGATGGCCTGTGGGATGCCTTCAACGGCTATCACATGGGCAACACGGCCGAGAATGTTGCCAGGCAATGGCAGATCACCCGCGAAACCCAGGATGCTTTTGCCGTTGCCTCGCAGAACAAGGCCGAAGCGGCGCAGGCCGCCGGCAAGTTCAAGGATGAGATTTGCGCCGTAACGATTGCCGGCCGCAAGGGCGATGTGATTGTCTCCGACGATGAATATATCAAGAAGGGCGTGACCCTGGAAAGCGTCGCCAAATTGAAATCCGCCTTCATGAAGGATGGCACCGTAACCGCCGCCAATGCCTCGGGCATCAATGATGGCGCCGCCGTTCTCATTCTGATGAGTGCTGCGGAAGCATCAAAGCGTGGATTGACGCCGCTGGCCCGCATCGCCTCATGGGCAACGGCAGGGGTTGACCCCGCTGTCATGGGATCAGGTCCCATCCCCGCCTCGCAGGCCGCCTTGAAAAAAGCGGGATGGAAAGCTGCCGACCTTGATCTCGTGGAAGCCAACGAAGCCTTCGCAGCCCAGGCCTGCGCCGTGAACAAGGACATGGGCTGGAATCCGGACATCGTGAATGTGAATGGCGGCGCCATCGCCATCGGCCACCCCATCGGCGCCTCCGGCGCCCGCGTGCTCACCACGCTGCTTCATGAAATGCAAAAGCGCAAAAGCAAAAAGGGCCTCGCCACCCTGTGCATCGGCGGCGGCATGGGCATCGCCATGTGTGTAGAAAACTGAGGGGGCATAATGGCAAGGGTAGCAGTCGTCACCGGTGGCAGCCGCGGCATAGGTGCCGCTATTTCAAAAGCGTTGAAAGCGGCGGGCTACAAAGTGGCCGCCACTTACGCCGGCAATGACGAGGCCGCCAAGGCCTTCAAGAGCGAAACCGGAATTCCGGTTTACAAATGGGACGTGTCGAACACCGAGGCCTGCGCCGCCGGCTTGAAACAGGTCGAGGCTGATCTCGGGCCCATCGAGGTTTTGATCAACAATGCGGGAATTACCCGCGACAGCGCCTTTCATCGCATGACAGCGGAGCAATGGCATGCCGTGATCAACACCAATCTCAATTCGCTGTTCAACATGACACGTCCGGTGATCGAAGGCATGCGGGCGCGGAAGTTCGGGCGCATCATCAATATCTCGTCAATCAATGGCCAGAAGGGCCAGTTCGGCCAGACCAACTATTCAGCGGCAAAGGCCGGTGATCTCGGCTTCACCAAGGCGCTGGCCCAGGAAAGCGCCAAGCTCGGCATCACGGTCAACGCCATCTGCCCGGGCTACATCGCAACCGAAATGGTCATGGCCGTACCCCAGGAGGTGCGCGAGAAAAGCATTCTTCCGCAAATTCCCGTGGGCCGCCTGGGCGAGGCCGAGGAGATAGCCCGCTGCGTGGTTTTTCTCGCCAGCCGATGAAGCAGGCTTCATTACGGGCTCAACCCTGTCCGCCAACGGCGGCCAGTACATGATGTAATCATTGATGCGGATTACGGCTGAGAACCTGGCTTGCGAACGCGGCGGGCGGACAGTTTTCAGCAATCAGAATTTTTCTCTCGGCAGCGGTGAGCTCCTGCAACTCACCGGCCCCAACGGTTCCGGAAAATCATCCCTGCTGCGTTTGCTTGCTAATTTAAGTGAGCCCAGCCATGGCAAAATATCACTCGAAGGTGGAGCACCCGATTTAACGCCGGGCCAGCAGGCCCACTACATCGCCCATAGCGATGCCAGCAAATCCGCTCTCACCGTCACGGAGAATCTGAATTTTCTGGCGCGACTTCTTCGGCGGCGGCGATCTCATGCGCGCCTTGCAGGCCGTCAATCTGTCTGCCCTCGCGGATTATCCTGCGGCACTCCTCTCCGCCGGCCAGAGGCGCCGCTTGGCGCTCGCAAGACTGGCGCTTGTCCCCCGCGCCATCTGGCTGCTCGATGAACCCAGCGTGGGACTGGATGAATCCGCCCAGAAACTGCTCGCAGGCCTCATGAACGGGCATCTCAGGGAAGGCGGGCTCATTGTTGCCGCAACCCACGTGTCCCTAGGACTGAACCCCGACAAAAATCTCCACCTCGGGGGAGCGCCATGAAACTGCTGCTCGCCCTTCTCCGCCGCGATCTCATCCTTGCCGCCCGCCAGGGCGGCGGTGTTGGAACCGCATTGGGATTTTTCCTCACTGTGCTTGTGCTGCTTCCCATCGGCATCGGCCCCGATCAGGCCACCCTGCAGCGCCTCGCCCCCGGCATCCTGTGGATCACCCTGCTCCTCTCCGTGCTGCTCTCCGCCGACCGCATTTTCCAGCAGGATTTTGAAGACGGTTCCTTGGAGGTCATGGCCATGGCCCCGCCATCCCTTGAACTCGTGGCCCTCACCAAGGCCATAGCCCATTGGCTTTCCACCAGCCTGCCGCTCAGCATCGCAGCGCCCTTTCTCGGAATCCTCCTCAACCTGCGAACAGAAATAATCTGGCCGCTGACGCTCGCCATGGTCCTGGGCTCATTTGCCCTTTCGCTTCTGGCCAGCATCGGCGCATCCCTCACTCTCAACATCCGCCGCGGCGGCTTGCTCATTTCAATCTCTGGTTTTGCCGCTTTATGTGCCCGTCCTCGTCTTCGGCATCTCGGCCACAACCGGAAACCCTGAGATGATCATGCCGTCCCTTCTCATTCTGGCGGCCATCACTTTGGCAAGCCTCGTGCTTGCCCCCATCGCCGCCGCTGCGGCGCTACGGGCCTATCTCAAATGATCCAGTCTTCGTAAGAATAGAGACATGCAGCAATTCGCCAACCCAACCCGCTTCTTGAGCTCTTGCCAACAGGGCCCTGCCCACTATCTGGGCAGTGACCATCATCCTCTTTGCGATTGGCCTCTATGGCGCGCTGGTCACCGCACCCGCCCGATTACCAGCAGGGCGAAACCGTGCGCATCATGTTTGTCCACGTGCCCGCCGCCTGGCTCGCGATGCTTGTCTATACAGTCATGGCGCTGGCCAGTGCCGTGGCCATCATCTTCCGCCATCCCCTGGCTGATGTGGCCGCAAAGACCGCCGCACCCATCGGCGCCGTTTTTTGTTTTCTCGCACTTGCCACCGGCTCCCTCTGGGGCAAGCCCATGTGGGGCGCCTGGTGGGTGTGGGACGCACGGCTCACTTCAATGTTTGTACTCTTCCTTCTCTACGTGGGTTACATCGCCATCTGGCAGGCCATCGAGGAACCAACCCGCGCCGCCATGATTGCCCGCATCGTGGCCCTTGTCGGTTTCATCAATATTCCCATCGTCAAGTTTTCCGTCGACTGGTGGAACTCGCTGCATCAGCCCGCCAGCGTTTTCAAAATCGGCGGTCCCAGCATTGACACGTCAATATTGTGGCCGCTGCTTGTCATGGGACTTGCCTACACGTTTCTTTTCCTCGCCCTCCATCTCATGTCCATGCGCAGTGAAATCACCGCGCGGAAATTGCGCAATCTGCAGATTGCCCGAAGCGGAGAGGCATGATGGACTGGAACGCCGACCATGCGGGCTTTGTCATCGCCGCCTATGCCCTGAGCCTCGTCTTCCTTGCGGGCCTCATCATCTACATATTCAATCGTGATGCCCGCGCCAGGAAGCGGCTCGCGCAATTTGAAAAGAGCAAAGAAGTGACGCCTGAACCTACCACGGCGGCGGCTTGGCCTTGCACTTCTGCCCATTGTGATTTTTGCAGGCCTCGCCCTGGTGTTCTGGAAAGGTCTGTCCGGCGATCCATCGAATCTTCCCTCGGCCCTTATCGGCAAGCCCGTGCCGGACTTTTCCCTTCCGGCAATCGAAGAGCTCAAACATCCCCGGCCTCACCTCAGCTGATCTCAAAACCGGCGGCGTCTCCGTGGTGAATATCTGGGCCTCCTGGTGCGGGCCCTGCCGCCTTGAGCATCCCATTCTCATGGAGCTTTCCAAAAGAACCGACATTCGCCTCTATGGCATCAACAACAAGGACAAACCCGAAAATGCCAGGCGCTTCCTCGGCACCCTGGGCCAGCCCTTCGCCGCCATAGGTGCTGACACCAACGGACGCACGACGATTGACTGGGGAAGTTACGGCGTGCCGGAAACCTTTATCGTCGATGGCAAGGGCATCATCCGCTTCAAATGGATCGGCCCGCTGTCAGCGGAAATCATGGCCGGGGTATTCGCAACTGAAATTGAAAAGGCCAAACGGCCACTAGCCACCGACTAGAGTCATTCTGACCCAGGGTGAACGCACCAAACTTCTTTCCATGGTCGTCCTCGGACTTGATCCGAGGACGACCATGGAGAAAAGAGGGAAATATTTCAATTTGAATCAGAATGGGTCTAGCGGCTCTTGCGCGGACGGATTTTCCGCACCGGCTTTTCCGGTTCCTTTTCTTCCACCTTGTCCATCTCGGAGGCAAGGCCCGTGAGGCATTCCAGAAGCGTCTTGCGGTCCGGGTTCGGCAGAATGGCCAGAAGCTGGCGGTCAACTTCCTCGGCCCCCGATTGCGCCTGCTTCAGCATTTTCTTGCCGATGGGCGTGAGCCTGATGGCATTGGTGCGCGCGTCGTCCTTGGTGCGGCGGCGCTGCACATAGCCCTGCGCCATGAGACGGGCCACCAAGATCGGCCAGCGTCGAACGGTCGATGCCGGTCATCTTGACAAGCTCCGTCTGGCTGCGGCCCTCATGGGCGTCGGCCGCCAACAACACCGTGAACTGACGATGTGTCAGTCCGGTCTTTCCGGTCTCGCTCATATAGAGATGGATGGAGTATTGCACCGCCCGTTTCAACAAATGCGATAGTGATCGCGACAGTTGCTTGACGTCCCTGTTGCCGCTCATTGGCCCCTACTCCTGCGCCGGTGAATCAAACGGATTTTGATCCCCGCTGTGTTGCTTGCCCCATTGCTTTCCGATCGTCGCATCATCTCCCTGCCCCTGCATTGATGACTGCGCCCTGAATTCAGAAAGCCGATGAGTCCTAGCGTTTCAACTTCAAGGCGGCAAGCGAAAAAGAACCTGCCTGCCGCATTGCAAAACATCTAAAATCATCCGGACACGGATTACAACTCTTGACTTCTGAAAATCCGCCGCGTCAAGCGGACGGCGCATCCGGCTTTGAGGTCTCTTCCTCGATCATGTGCTTGGCCATGAACGGCGCGTTCGCAAGTGCGAATACGAGCGTCAGTCCGAGCAAACCGAATACTTTGAAGTTGACCCACATGTCGGTGCTGACATTCCGCCAGATCAGTTCATTGAGGCATGCCACCACCAGGAAGAAGACCCCCCAGCGCAGGGTGAGGGTGCGCCACGCCGCGTTTGGAAGATTGACCGCCTCGCCCACCACATATTTTATGAACAGCTTGCCGTAATAGAGCCCACCCAAAAGCAAGGCGCCAAAGAACATGTTGATCAGCGTCACCTTGACCTTGATGAAGGTGTCGTCGTGCATCCAGATCGTGAGGCCGCCAAAGATGCCGACAAAGATGGCGCTGAACAGGGGAACCTTGGCAATCTTTCGCGTCAGGATCCACGAGGCGGCAAGCGCCACGGCGGTCGCCACCATGAAAATGCCCGTGCCCCAGAACACCCCGCCTTTCCAGTTGCCGATGAAGAAGGCAAGCAGCGGGCCCATTTCGATAAGGAATTTGGGAAGTGGTTTCATGTCTCGGTCTATTCCTGAAATGGCGCGGGCAAAGGCATCCGCGTCGAAGGGTTGAAGGTCATCGATGGTTTCGCCAACGCCAATGGCGTGAATGGGAAGGGCGAATTTTTCCGCGATCGCCACAAGGATACCACCGCGCGCCGTGCCATCAAGCTTGGTCATGATAAGGCCGGTGACGCCTGCCACCTTGGTGAAGATTTCCGCCTGCGATATGGCATTCTGCCCCGTCGTGGCATCGAGGATCAGGAGCACCGCATGCGGCGCCGTCTCGTCCTGCTTCTTGACCACCCGCACGATCTTGTCGAGCTCGTCCATGAGATAGGCCTTGTTCTGCAGGCGCCCGGCCGTATCGATGAACAGGATATCGGTGCCGTCTTCCCGTGCCGTCTGCATCGCATCATAGGCAAGGCCGGATGAATCGGAACCCGTGGGCCGTGACAGGGTTTTGGCGCCGACGCGCTCGCCCCAGATGGTGAGCTGTTCGATGGCCGCCGCACGGAACGTATCGCAGGCTGCAAACATCACCTTGAAGCCTTCGCCCGTGGCGATGGCCCCGAGCTTGCCGATGGTCGTGGTCTTGCCGGCCCCGTTGACGCCCACCACCAGAACCACGAAAGGCTTCTCGCTGCCGAAATTGAACGGCACCTCGACGGGCTTCAAAACCTTGGCCACTTCTTCCGCCAGAATGCGTTTCACTTCTTCCGGCTCGATTTCCTTGTCATAGCGCCCGGCCGACACCGCCTTGATGATGCGCTCCGAAACCGCAATGCCGAGATCAGCCTGAATCAGCACATCTTCCAGTTCCTCAAGCGTCGTCGCATCAAGCTTGCGCTTGGTGAAGATCGAGGTGATCGACGAGGTGATGGATTTCGAGGATTTGGACAGGCCCTTGGTGAGGCGCGAGAGCCAGCCCCTCGCTTGAACGGGTTCCGGCTCAGGCGCGGCAGGAATGATGACCGGAACCGGCGCGGGAGCGATAGGTTCAGGAACTTTTTCAACAACCGGCGGCGGAGCAGCAACTTCGATTTTCGGAGCCGGGACTTCGACTTCAATCTTTTTTTGCGGAGCAGGTTTCGGCGGCGGAACAATTTTTTTTGGTTCCGGCCTGATTGGCTCAGGCTTCTTCGCTTCAACCTTTTTGGGCTCAGGCTTTACTGGCTCAGGCTTCCTGGCCTCAACTTTCTTCGCTTCTGCCTTCTTGGGCTCAGGCTTTACTGGTTCCGGCTTCTTGACCTCAACCTTCTTCGGTTCCGGCTTCTTCGCTTCCGGCTTTACCGGCTCCGGCTTTTTGACTTCAACCTTTGGTTCTGGCTTCTTCGGTGCTTTTTCTCGGGCTTTACCGGTCTCTAGAGGCTTCTTTCCTTTGGGTGGTGAACTTTCTTAGGTTCAGCTCTTCTTTCGGCTTCAGGTGCTTTTTGGCCTCGACCTTTTTCGGCTCCGGTTTTGCCTTGGGCTTGGGTTCCTCTTTTTTCGGTTCAGGCGCAGCCTTTGCCTTTGGTTCGGCTTCTCGGGTTCAATCCTGACCGGTTCGGGTTTTAACTCGACCTCTGGCTCCGGTTCTACCGGTTCCGGAACAACGTCAACGATAACCGGTGCAGGCGCTTCAAGCTGTTCCACAACGGGTGGAGGCGGTGGCGCTTCTTCCGTCTTGCCGACAATCCGGTTGAAAAGCTTCTTGAAGAACCCGCTCATGCGGCAAGCCTTGCTTCGAGATAGGTGCCGCTGGCGCCAGTGACATGGGCCTTGACGATGGCGCCGGGCGAAAGGCTTTGCGCGAATTTTACCTGCGCGAATTGTTCATTGCGGCCTGAATTCAAGGTCTCAACCAGCACACGTTGCGTGGCCCCGATGGAATTGTTGAGGAAGCGGAACAATCGCTCTTCGCCCTTTGCCCGCAGGCGCTGGGCCCGCTCCTTGATCACCAGCTTGTCGAGCTGCGGCATGCGCGCCGCCGGAGTTTCCGGCCGCGGCGAAAACGGGAAGACATGCAGGTAGGTAAGGCCGCAGTCATCAACGATCTTCAGCGAGTTTTCAAACATCGCCTCGGTTTCGGTCGGAAAGCCCGCGATGATGTCGGCCCCGAACACCATGTCGGGACGGCGCGATTTCAGTTCATGGCAGAAGGCGATTGAATCTTCCCGCGCATGCCGCCGCTTCATCCGCTTCAGGATCATGTTGTCGCCGGATTGCAGCGACAGATGGATATGCGGCATCAGACGTGCCTCACCCGCCATCACCTCCATCAGTTCCGGATCGGCTTCAATGGAATCAATCGACGAGAGCCGCAAGCGCTTGAGATCAGGGACATCTTTCAGAATGCGGTTGACCAGCGCACCAAGTTTCGGCGCACCATCGAGATCAGCCCCCCACGAGGTGATATCAACGCCGGACAAAACAACTTCCGCATAGCCATTGGCCACCAGCCGCCGCACCTGCTCGACCGCCTCATGAATCTGAACCGAGCGCGAATTGCCGCGCCCAAATGGAATGATGCAAAATGTGCAGCGATGATCGCAGCCATTTTGCACCTGCACGAAAGCCCGCGTGCGCTCCGTCAGGCCTTCAATCATGTGCAGGTGGTTTTTACGCGGGCTCATGATCTCGCTCACGCGGACGCGGTCGTTGGCGCCGGGCAGCCAGTTCTGCGGTTGCAATTTTTCTTCATTGCCAAGCACCATGGTCAACTTCCGGCATTTCGGCAAACATCTCCGGCGTCGTTTGCGCCGCACAGCCCGTAACGATGATCTTCGCCTCCGGCCTGTCCTTGTGCGCCTTGCGGATGGCCTGCCGCGCCTGCCGCGTCGCTTCCGCCGTCACCGCGCAGGTATTGAAGACAATGGCGTCCTTCAATCCGGCCTTCGCCGCATGGCCGCGCATCACTTCCAACTCGTAGGTATTGAGCCTGCAGCCGAAGGTGACGAATTCGGTTTCGCTCATGCGGCCAGCTCTTGCGGCAGCACGCCGTCAAATTCGTAAGCTACCGGCCCGGTCATCAGCACATGGTCGTCACTTTCGCGCCATTCCATCATCAGGTCGCCGCCCGGCAAGGTGATGCGGCATTTCCGGTCAATGATCTTGATCCGCGCCCCCGCCGCCATCGTGGCGCAGGCTGCCGTACCGCAAGCCTTGGTGAGGCCGGCGCTGCGCTCCCAGACCTTCAGCGTCACATGATCCCGCGCATCAACCCGCGCCAGCGAAATATTCGCCCGCTCCGGAAACAGGTGATGATGCTCCAGCATGGCGCCAACCTTGGAAAGGTCAACCACGTCCAGGTCATCGACCCAGAAGATGCAATGGGGATTGCCTACATTCACCACCGAGGGCGAATGAATGAGCGGCGCATCGATAGGGCCGACCTGCAGTTCAATATGACGCGTGTCATGGAAGGGCTCGGACAGCGGAATATCCTTCCAGTCAAAGCGCGGCACGCCGTTGTCGATCGTCACCACCTTGTCGCCCGCCTTGCGCGCCACCAGAAATCCGCCCAGCGTATCGATGGTGGCGGACGTGGTTTTATTCTCGTCAAACAGCATGTCGGCCACGCAGCGCGAGGCATTGCCGCAGCTTTCAACCTGCCCGCCGCCGCTGTTCCACACCAGCATGCGCACATCGGCAATATCGGATTTTTCCAGCAAAATGATCTGGTCGCAGCCGATGCCTGTTTTCCGGTCGGCAATGGCCCGGGCCCGCGCGTCGTCCATGGAAATCGCACGGCTGCGCCCGTCAAGCACGACAAAATCATTGCCGAGCCCGTTCATTTTGCGAAAGGGAAGTGCCGAAGTTCCGGTCATGCGCGCCTTATATGGGAAATCACCCCCCAAAAGCTAGGGCGCAGCGCCGTGTAGCAATTCAGATACTAAAGGAATTACTTGACTATTGGTCCAGCTTCCTATTAGTTAAGCAAATGCTTGACCATTCAACCGACCTCGACAATATTTTCCAGGCCCTGGCCGACCCCACAAGGCGCGCCATTGTCGAACAATTGGGAACCGGCCCGAAATCCGTAAGCGAAATCGCCCTGCCCCTCGACATGACGCTGGCGGCCGTCGTCCAGCACGTGCAGCTTCTGGAAAATTGCCAGCTCATCACCACCCAAAAGCAGGGCCGCGTGCGCACCTGCCGGATCAGGCCCGAAACCCTAAAAGTCCTGGAGGGTTGGCTGAATCAGCGCCGCCGCCAGTGGGAGCAGCATTTTGACCGTCTCGCGGCCGTGCTCGACGAACAATCACCGAAAAGGAAAAAACCATGACGACAACTTCACCCACCTCCGGATCCTTCACCATCAACCGCAATTTCAATCATCCTGTGGAAAAGGTTTTCAAAGCCTTCAGCGATCCTGCCACAAAGGCAAAGTGGTTCACCGGGCCAAAAGGTGGTGACGCGTTGGAACGCGTCATCGAGGTCAAGACTGGGGGCGCGGAAGTCCTCAGGTTCAAGCACCCCTCCGGCATGATCACCCATTTCATCGCGAAATATCATGCCGTGGAGAAGTCCAAGCGCATTGTCTATTCCTATGACCTGATGATCGACGGCAAGCATCACTCCACCTCCCTGGCTGTGGTCGAGTTGATGCCAGCTGGAAAAAACACCGCCATGATCTTCACCGAGCATGTCGCTTGGCATGATGGCACAGAGCTTTCCAAGGGCCTCGCCTCGCGCGAACACGGCACGGGCTGGCAATTCGACAAGGTGGCTGAGGTGCTGGCATGACGGCTACAAACAAGGAAGTCATACGAAAGATCAATCGGGGTTTTGGGGCCGATGACGTGGAAGCCATTCTCTCTTGCCTGGCGGATGACGTCCGCTGGGATGTGCCCGGCCACTTCACCGCGATTGGCAAGGAAGAGTTCCGCAAGCAGATACACAATGAAGCATTTGTCGGCGCGCCAACGATCACCATCGTCAACGAAATCGCCGAGGGAGACTATGTGGCCGTCGAAGGCCGCGTTGAATCAAGAATGAAGACCGGCATTCTGTTCAAAGCGGTATTTCACAACACCTATCGCCTTGATAACCGGAAGGTAAAGGCCATGACCTCCTATGTGGTTCCAATAATGCAATGATGCCAGTACAATTTTGATACTAGTCGACGGCCCCTGGGCCATGCTCAACAGTGTCCATGACCGCGAAATCCCGCATCAATCCCTGGATCATCGTGTGGCTGTGTTTTGCCACGCTTTCCATCGTCATGTCCGCCCGCCAGTCCGTCTCGGTCATGACCGACGAATGGGCCAATACCCTGGGCTGGTCAAAAACCTTTATCGGCTCCGGCCAATCCGTGGCGCTGATCATGGTGGCGATTTTCTCGCCCGTGGCCGGCAATCTGGCGGACCGCTTCGGGGCCCGCATCATGCTGGTGGCGGGGCTTCTGCTGGTTGGAACCGGGCTGCTGGCCTTCGCCGTCGTGCCCGTCGCCGCCATTTTCATTATTGGCTACGGCCTCATCGCCGGGGTGGGTTTTGCCACCGCCAACATGCATCTCATCTCCACGGCCCTTGCCAAGCTCTTCAAGGAAAACCGTGGGCTCGCCACCGGCATCGCCAATTCCGGCGCAACGGCGGGGCAGTTCATCACCGTGCCGCTGCTTGCCATCGGCCTCAGCTATTTTTCCTGGCGCTGGAGCATCATCGCCGCCGCGGCCGCCTGCGCCCTGATGGCCCTTGTCATCTGGGTCATGCTGAAACCCACCGAGGAAGAGGCAGCGCAGAAATCGGAGACCATTTCCGACGAGCCCCTGTGGACCCGCCTCAAGTTCCTGCTCACCAATCCCACCTTCCACATTCTCTATTGGAGCTTCTTCATCTGCGGCATCACCACGACCGGCGCCATTGAAACCCATTTCCTGCCCTATGCCGCCTTCTGCGGCTTTCCGCCCGTGCCGGCCTCAGGGATTTACGGCCTCACCGCCGCCATCAATTTCGCCGCCATGTTCGCCTCCGGCTATCTCACCGACCGGGTGAACCGCCCGCTCCTGCTCGGCTCCATCTATCTCGTGCGCTCGCTCTCCTTCATCGTGCTGATGAATGTCGGCACCAGCTATGAAATGATGTTCCTCTTCGCCGTCATCTACGGCATCTTCGATTATTCCACCGTGCCGCCCACCGCCAGCCTCGTCGCCTCCCACTTGGGCCTGAAAATCATGGGCCTCGCCATGGGACTCATATCAGGCGGCCATGCCCTGGGCGGCGCGCTGGGCGCTTTCCTCGGCGGCTACCTCTTCGATCTCTTCGCCCGCTACACCGAAATGTGGTGGTTCGCCTTCGGCACGGCCATTCTGGCAGGCCTGATGGTCTTCATGCTGCGCGAGAACCGGGCGGCAAAGGACCTCATGCCCGCCGCCGCCCATTAGTCTTACTTTTTGATCGGCACCCAGATTTCAACCGTGCCGATACCCTTCACGCCGTCGAAGTCTTCGCCGTAGAGTTCAAACTCCGGCCCATCGGCAAGCTCGTGTCCGGACGCGGGTATCCACTCGTTGAAAATCCCCATCCAGGTGCTGTGAATGGTCGAGATATGCTCGCGGTGCGGAAACACCGCATAATATTGCGCCGGGATGCGCAAGGATGAAAAGCCCACCGGCAGGTCGGAAAAATCCTTCACTTCCACGCCGCACATGTAATCGATGTTGCCGCTGTCATCGCCATTATAGAGAACGCCATAAGCCTTGCGCCCCACCTGCCCCGGGATATTCCCGAGATAAGGCACAAAGCGCTGCCACTGGGCCGGCATGCCCTTGTTGTCAGAAGATCGCTGGCTGAGGCCCGCCACCAGCAGGGGCTTGCCCTCCACCAGGCGCGGGTTTTCGAGTTTCGTTTTTTTGGCTGATTGGGACATGGGACTAGGCTCCACAAGTTCGAGGTTTTCGAGTGTGCCGCGGCTCCGCAAAATTTCCGGCGTCATGCCGAATTGCAGGCCGAAGGCACGGGTGAACGCCTCATGGGAATTGTAGCTGGCCTCAAGCGCCACCGATAGAATATCGGGAGCACCGCCAGCCAGTTTCCGCGCCGCTTCCGTAAGCCTGCGGCCCCGGATGTAAGCCAGGACCGACTGCCCCGTAGCCACGCTGAAGGCCCGCGACATGTGAAACCGCGAAACCCCCGCAACGCCTGCGATATCATCCAGCGATATCGCCTCGTTGAAATGGCTCTCGATATACCACAGCGCTTTGCCAACCGGTGTCATGGTTAAATTCTCTCACAAGGACGCGGAGAGATGTAGGGGATTTTTGCGAGGGTGGTTTGATCAGGATTGCTAATTCGAATTTTGAGCTACCGGTCTGAGTGATGGGATAAACTTTATTTGAATTTCAACCCCTTCCATCTGTATTTCTTTGATCAACTCCTCAAACCGCAAGAGATAGACCTTAAGAAATTCAGGTAATTTGTCCGCACCAAAAACAGCGATGGAGTATGGAGGTTTAGTCGAATTTATCTGCCCTGCTACAAGTGAATCCCACAGAGCGTCAAGATTGTGTCCGTGCCAGTTTGGCGCTCCCAATTTGGGAAGAAGCGCAATGAAAAAATCTTCCTGCGATTTCCATCCTTTGGCATCCAGGATTATCTCTTTCATAATGAAAATATTCCAAATTCTCCGACAGTGTGGCAATATCTAAAGGTTGCTGTGGTGGAATTGGTAGACATCTGATCGCAATCAGCCTTGAAAATAGGTGCGGGTTCAATCCCCGTCGGCAACATTTTTAACCAGATTGATTTGGAATAGTAGCCCAAATTTGACTTCTCCCCCCGTTTCCCCTATGTCCCCCTCAATTCCGTCAGACGCCTTAACGATCTGGCGCCACTTTATGCGATGAAACCTTGGTGTTTCGGGACATAAGGCGGCCAACATCCGGCAACGAGTATCGTTTCCGGGTGTCATTTTCGTTTGGACTTTTGGCAAAGAGAGAGACTGGATGTTTGAAACCTTAAGCGATCGCCTGTCAGGCATTTTCGACAAGCTCACCGGCCGCGGTGCGCTGTCGGAGGCCGATGTCGATGTGGCCATGCGCGAAGTCCGCCGCGCCCTGCTTGAGGCCGACGTGGCCCTCGAAGTGGTGCGCACCTTCATCGACAAGGTGAAGGAACGCGCCGTGGGCGCCGAGATCGTCAAGTCGATCAAGCCCGGCCAGATGGTGGTGAAGATCGTCCATGACGTGCTGGTCGAGACCCTGGGCTCGCGACCAGTCGGCCCTCAATCTCCGCGCTGCGCCGCCCGTTGCCATTCTGATGGTGGGCCTGCAGGGCTCGGGCAAAACCACCACCACCGCCAAGATCGCCAAGCGCCTGCAGGAGCGCGAGAAGCGCAAGGTGCTGATGGCCTCGCTCGATACAAGCCGCCCCGCCGCCCAGGAACAGCTCGCCATCCTCGGCACGCCAGGTGAAGGTCGACACCTTGGCCATCGTCAAGGGCGAGACACCAATCCAGATCGCCAGGCGCGCCATGTCGGAAGCCCGCATCGGCGGCTTCGACGTGGTGATGCTCGATACCGCCGGCCGCCTTCATATCGATGAAGAATTGCTCGCCGAAGCGGCAGCCGTGCGCGACATCTGCCAAGCCCAATGAAACACTGCTCGTCGCCGATGCGCTGACCGGCCAGGACGCCGTCAATCTCGCCCGCGCCTTCGACGAGAAGATCGGCATTACCGGCATCGTGCTCACCCGCATCGACGGCGATGGCCGCGGCGGTGCGGCGCTTTCCATGCGCGCCGTCACCGGCAAGCCCATCAAGCTCATGGGCACCGGCGAAAAGCTCGAAGGCCTTGAAGATTTCCATCCCTCAGCGCATCGCCGGCCGCATTCTCGGCATGGGCGACGTGGTGAGCCTCGTCGAGCGCGCCGCCATGGACATCGATGCAGGACAAGGCCCGCAAGATCGCCGAGCGCATGAAGAAGGGCGCCTTCGATCTCGATGACCTCGCCGAACAGCTGCAAGCAGCTGCAGAAGCTCGGCGGCATGGCGGGCATGATGGACATGCTGCCCGGCATGGGCAAGATCAAGAAACAGCTGGATGGCGCCAATCTCGACAACGGCGTGCTGAAGCGCCAGATCGCGATCATCTCGTCGATGACGCCGTACGAGAAGCGCAATCCGAAAATCATGAACGCCTCGCGCAAGAAGCGCGTGGCGGCGGGCTCCGGCACCAAGGTCGAGGAAATCAACCGCCTGCTCAAGATGCATCTGCAGATGGCGGACATGATGAAGCAGATGGGCCAGGGCAAGGGCATGCTCGGCAAGATGATGGGCGGCAAGGGTGCGCCCGATGCGGCCGAACTTGAAAAGATGCAGGCCGAACTGGCAGCGCTCGATCCCAATGCGATCCCCGCCGACCTCAAGGACATGATGTCAGGCGGAAGCTTGCCCGAAATGCCGAAATCGCTGCCAGGGCTTGGCGGCGGCGGCCTTCCCGGCCTCGGCGGCTTGCCGGGCCTCGGCGGCAAAGCACCGCCCTTCAAAGGATTCCCGGGCCTTCCGGGTAAAAAACGATGATCTCGAACATTAAGGAGTAATGAGACATGGCAATGAAAATCAGGCTGGCGCGCGCCGGCACCAAGAAGCGCCCTTACTATCACATCGTGGTGGCGGATCACGCCTCGCCGCGCGACGGCAAGTTCATCGATGTGATCGGCGCCTTCAACCCGATGCTCGGCAAGATCAGATGAAGCCCGCGTCAAGCTCGATGCTGAAAAGGCCGCAAGTGGCTCAAGAAGGGCGCCCAGCCGACCGACCGCGTGCTGCGTTTCCTCGACAAGGCCGGCCTCAAGAAGCGCGAAGCCCGCAACAATCCGCAGAAGGCTCTTCCCGGCAAGAAGCGTTTGGAGCGTGAGAAGCTGGCCAGCCGATGCCGCTGCAAAGGTTGCAGCTGCTGCCGCAGCCGCTGCCTGCCGAAGCGCCCGCCGCCGAGGCCCCACAGGCTAAAGACAGGTTATGGGTACCCCGCGCGATCAGGTTCTCGTCGGCGTGATTGTCGGAGCCCACGGAATCAAGGGCGAGGTGAAGCTGAAGAGCTTCACCTCTGAGCCCATGAGCATTGGCCGCTATGGTCCCCTGCAATCTGCATCCGGCCAGCAGTTTGAAATCACCAAACTCAAGGCGGCGAAGGATGATTTCATTGCGAGCCTCAAGAACGTGAATGATCGCAACGAAGCAGAGGCGCTGAAAGGCACCGAACTTTTCGTCGCCCGCCAGAAACTTCCGAAACTCAAAACCAATGAAACCTACGCCCATGATCTCATGGGCCTTGATGTGGTGCTGGAGAATGGCAGCAAGTTGGGAAGGCTCGTCGGCATGCCAAACTACGGCGCTGGTGATTTGCTGGAAGTAGCCGTTGACGGCAACAGCGAAACTGTTCTCATTCCCTTCACCAATGCCTTTGTGCCACAGAATGATTTCAACAATGGCAAGATCGTTGTGAACCTTCCTGAAGGCTATCTCGATAATGACGATGACCAATAAATCCACCCTCATGCTGAGGTGCGAGCGGGCAACGCCCGCGAGCCTCGAAGCATCCTTGGCAGGTGTACGTCGGTTATCCTTCGAGGCCCGCGAAGTGCGCGGGCACCTCAGGATGAGGTAATAGGAATGACATGACCTTCGCCGCTACCATCCTCACCCTCTTCCCGGAAATGTTTCCGGGCTCGCTCGGCATTTCGCTGGCGGGCAAGGCGCTGAACGACGGCCTCTGGTCTCTCGATATCAGAGACATCCGTGCATCAGCCACCGACAAGCACCGCACCGTGGATGACCATCCGGCAGGCGGCGGCGCCGGCATGGTGCTGAAACCCGATATTCTGGCCGCAAGCATCGATGCCGCACCCCATGTAGGCCCGCGCCTGCTCATGAGCCCGCGCGGGAGCCCCCTCACCCAAGCCTTCGTGCGCGAACTGGCAGCAGGCCCCGGCTGCCTCATCGTCTGCGGCCGTTTTGAAGGCATCGACGAGCGCGTCATCGAAAGCCGCAAGCTCATCGAAGTCTCCCTTGGCGATTTCGTGCTCTCCGGCGGTGAACCCGCGGCCCTTGCCCTTCTGGATGCCGTTGTGCGCCTGCTCCCGGGTGTTATGGGAAAGCCTGAATCGGGCGATGAGGAAAGCTTCGAGGATGGCCTTCTGGAGCATCCCCACTACACCAAACCCCGCACCTGGGAAGGCCTTGAAATCCCTCAGATTCTGCTCTCCGGCGACCACAAGGCCATTGCCAGATGGAAGCACGCAGCAGCGCGAAGCCTTAACCCAGCGCGCCGGCCCGACCTCTGGCAGAAATATCTGGCCGATAAGAATTGATTTATGTGGCCGCACCCGCTATAGCCCGCCCAACTTTAAAGGATATCTGTCATGAACATCATTCAACAGCTCGAAAAAGAGCAGGTGGCCGCCATTGCCGCCCAGCGCGCCGTGCCGGTATTTGGCGCAGGCGACACGGTCATCGTCAATGTGAAAGTCAAGGAAGGCGAGCGCACCCGCGTTCAGGCCTATGAGGGCGTTGTCATCGCCCGTTCCGGCGGCGGCATCAACGAAAATTTCACCGTTCGCAAAATGTCCTACGGCGAAGGCGTTGAACGTGTATTCCCGGTCTACTCGCCGCTGATCGACTCGATCAAGGTTGTGCGCCGCGGCGAAGTGCGCCGCGCCAAGCTCTATTACCTGCGTGACCGCACCGGCAAGTCGGCCCGCATCGTCGAACGCCGCGCCAGCGAATTTGAAGACCAGGTGGACATGGAAGTCGCTGCTTCCACCGCCGTCAGCGCCGCCGCCAATGCGGAAACCAAAGCCAAGGCCAAGGCGGAAGCCAAGGCAAGCGGCAAGAAGAAGTAGTTTTCGCGGGCTATGCACATGTCAAAGGCCGGCAGCAATGCTGGCCTTTTTCTTTTGGAACAAAAGCCATGACTGATTATCTCAAAGTCAATCTCGCCAACTGGAACGACCGCGCCGCCATCCATGTCAAGGATGAGGCAGGCGGCTACCGCGTGAAGGAATTTTTGAAAGGTGAAGACAATCTCCACGGCATCGAGGATCGCGAGATCGGCGATGTCCGGGGCAAACGCATCGCCCACCTGCAATGCCATTTCGGCATCGACACGCTCTGCCTCGCAAGGCGCGGCGCATCCTGCGTTGGCCTCGACTTCTCGCCCGTCGCCATCGCCGCCGCTTGCGACCTGCAAAAGCAAACCGGTCTCGATGCAACATTCGTTGAAGGCAATGTCTATGACGCCCGCGAATTGATCACCGGCCACTTCGACATGGTTTATGTCACCTGGGGCGCCATCGGCTGGCTGCCGGATATCGCGCGCTGGGCAAATGTCGTCTCATCACTGCTCAAGCCAGGCGGCACACTTTATTTGCTGGAAGGCCATCCCTCGCTCATGGCGCTCAATGAAAAAACGCCAAACCTCGAGCACGGCTTTGACTGGCGCACCCCGCCGAATGCTCCCATCGTTGAGGAGGAAGCGACAACCTATACCGGCGACACAACCCCGGTCACCGCAACAACAACCAACTCATGGATTCATCCCCTGAGCGACATCATCAACGCAGTGATCGGTTCCGGCATGCGCCTCGATTATCTGCAATGAGCACGAAGAGCTGGCCTGGCAGTTCGCTCCCATCATGGTGCCCGTCGAAGGAAAGCGCCGCATGTGGGTCCTGCCTGAAGGCTTTCCGAAACTGCCATTGGCGTTCTCTCTGAAGGCTACGAAAATCTGACAGAAGGTATCCGGCATTTTGCAGGCTCAATTGAACCAGATGGCGTAGCCAAGGAAATTGCCTTCGAACATTCTCATGATCCTGGTCCACGTCTCGGCATTCGTCATGGGACCGTCCTCGACATAGGGTAACGCAGCAGAGCCTTGTGCCCACAGGATTGGATCGAAGAGTCTGGGTTCGGTGAAGACGCGGCGGAGATTTATACCTTTGGCCAGACGCCAGTGCGGAATCAATTTCTCTCCCTTGAGCAAAGCTTCGAACTCGCCAAGGAAAACCATCCACCCGTCGACAGTCTGTTGGGTAATGACGGCGGCTGGCAATACACCGTTTCTCT
The DNA here is from genome assembly GCA_963810045.1 of uncultured Alphaproteobacteria bacterium. Classification (GTDB taxonomy): domain Bacteria; phylum Pseudomonadota; class Alphaproteobacteria; order Rhizobiales; family Aestuariivirgaceae; genus Aestuariivirga. The sequence continues at coordinate 68,535 of CAWELV010000030.1, forward strand.
GCTTTGGGCCTGGAATCCATTCGGCCTCATCATCGCTTTCGGCAAGAATGTATTTCCAGCTTTCGCGACTGAGGTCCACCACCGCTTCAAGATGCGAAAGTGCAGACTTCATGCGTTCGGGCTCTGTCACCGGCCAATGGGCAAGGTGGATAAAGGCGATGACATCCGCGATTGGGGCAGGATCAAAGTACTCATTTTGAGTCGGGCGGTATTCGTTGAGTACCGCGTAGGGCAGGCCGGCATTGGGAAAGATCATCTGAAATGTCGTTTCGAACCCTTCATGCCAGTCATGCGCAAGCACGAACTCAGCCATTGCGCTCAGCAGATGCGTGTAACCGCGCAGCCACGCCACGTCACTGCGATCGAATGAAATGATAAATCGGTCCGTAACAGCGTCAGGGATGTTGCCGCCGCCCAGAGTAGCATTGAGAACTCGCCACAGCGCTTCATTGTCCGAAGCGCTGCCGTCACCGTCGAGATCGAGTCGCACCAAGCCAATGGCAATTGGCAGATTCACGTCGCCCGTGCCGATCTTTGCAAGCATGGCATCCGCCGCCGAAAATTCCACCAGCATCGTGCTAAACACGTTTCGCATCTGATCATAGGAAAGCTGCTCCGGTTTTGAATTGTGGGGGACCGGGATACGGAAGAATGGAAGCGCACGGGCCAGACCCGGTGGCGGCTCCAGTCCGTAGCGGTACATTGATTGGGACAGATGCTCGACCGCCAAAAGGAATTCCGTGGTGCCGAGTGCAAAGCGGACCTGGTCGTCGGCAGGCGTGAGAGCGAGTCGCGACGAGAGATCGGAGTGGAGCTCCTTCAACTGTCCGGCCCGCAGCCGGTCGCCTACAAGCTGGACGGTTCCTGTATCAGCGCTGGCGATTGACGCGGTGCCGCCAGCCAGCAGACACACAAACATCACAGTGAGCAAGTTGCGAAGCATTTTCATTTGAAATCCTGTACTGCAATTGCATTGGTTTTTTTCCGGGGCTTTACTTCAGGGCCGACATGTTCTCTGCAAGGAGACTTGCGGCAATGCGGGATTTCGCATCGTCATGAAACCAGTCCGCCTTAACCGGCGGAAAGCTCCAAAACGCAAGCGTTGCTATCGTTAGCAGCATGATCAGAAATCGAAGGTTGATTGCCATGTACACCTCCTGAACCGATTAAATAATCAATGATTAATTAAATAGCTTGAAATTAAACACTGGTCAATATATTTTTTTGCCATGGGTAGAAGAGCCGATCATAGCCGCGACGAGTTGTTCAAAATGGCCGTGGAAGCCGCGGTAAAAATCGTGACAAAACAGGGCTTTAAAAAGCTTTCGACGCGCCAGATTGCAGCCCGGATGGGGTATTCGGCAGGCACTCTCTACCAGTTATTCCACAATCTCGACGACATCATTTTGCATGTGAATGGGAAGACACTCGACGGACTTATCGAGGTCTGCCGGGATGTGGACTATGCAGCTGGTCCGGAAGCATCCCTGAATGACCTTGCGACCCGATACATCGGCTATATCAGCCGAAATCGCAGCCTGTGGAACTCGGTGTTCGAGCACAGTCTGCCCAGTGGGCGTGCGGCTCCGGCGTGGTTTATCGAAAAGCGCGAGACTTTGATTGGGTTTGCCGAACAGGCGATCGCGCCGCTATTTCAGCCGGGCGAAGTAACAGTTCGTCATCATGAAGCCAACGTCCTTTGGGCGGGACTTTACGGCATCGCTTCCCTGGCTACGGCGGGCAAGCTACCAGCAACCGAGTCGCCTCAACTCATGGTCCAGTCGCTCATTCGCAATTATGTGGCCGGACTGCGGGAGCAGAGGCCAACCCCGTGATGAACGACCGGAAGCCGAATTCGCCACAAAGACATGGACGCGGGATCAGGGCTCATTGAAGCGTAAAACCGCCAAACTGCCCGCAACTCCCGCAAAGCCCCATGCAGGAACGGGCATTTGACATGGGCGCGGCAAGGACTAAATAGCAGCCACAACCTTCGTTTTGAGACTGTAAATGGCCAAGCCGCGCACGCTTTACGACAAGATCTGGGACGATCATCTGGTTCACGAGGCCGATGACGGCACCTGCCTGCTCTATATCGACCGGCATCTCGTCCATGAGGTGACTTCCCCCCAGGCCTTTGAAGGCCTGCGCCTGACCGGCCGCAAGGTGCGCCATCCCGAGCGCACCCTGGCTGTCGTTGATCACAATGTGCCGACAACCGACCGCAGCAAGGGCATTGCCGAGGAGGAAAGCCGCATTCAGGTTGAAACTCTGGCCCAGAACGCCAGGGATTTCGGCGTTGAGTATTTCCATGAACGCGACAAGCGCCAGGGCATTGTCCATGTCGTGGGCCCCGAACAGGGCTTCACTCTGCCCGGCACCACAATCGTCTGCGGTGACAGCCATACCTCAACCCATGGCGCTTTCGGCGCCCTGGCCCACGGCATCGGCACCTCGGAAGTCGAGCATGTGCTCGCCACCCAGACGCTCATCCAGAAAAAGGCGAGGAACATGCTGGTCGATGTGACCGGCAAGCTCGCACGCAGCGCTACGGCCAAGGACATCATCCTCTCAGTCATCGGCGAGATCGGCACCGCCGGCGGCACCGGTTCAGTCATCGAATACGCGGGCGAGGCAATCCGAGACCTCTCCATGGAAGGCCGGATGACAATCTGCAACATGTCGATCGAAGGCGGGGCCCGCGCTGGGATGATTGCCCCCGATCAGAAAGCCTATGATTACCTCCACGGCCGCCCCAAGGCGCCCAAGGGCGAGGCCTGGGACAAGGCGCGGGCCTATTGGGATAGTCTGCACACGGATGAAGGCGCCCACTTCGACCGCATCGTGAAACTTGATGCCTCTTCTCTGCCCCCCATCGTCTCCTGGGGCACCTCGCCTGAGGACGTTGTATCGGTGGCAGGCTCGGTTCCGAACCCAGACGACATTGCCGACGAAGGCAAGCGCCAGTCGAAATGGCGAGCGCTCGACTACATGGGCCTGAAGCCCGGCCAAAAGATGACCGACATCCCCCTAGACGTGATCTGGATCGGCTCCTGCACCAATGGCCGCATCGAAGACCTGCGCAATGTGGCAAACATAGTTAACGGCAAGAAAATCGCGGGTAATTTGGCCTATGCGATGATCGTTCCGGGTTCTGGCCTGGTGAAGGAACAGGCCGAGGCCGAGGGCCTGGACAAGATCTTCAAGGCCGCCGGCTTTGAATGGCGCGAACCCGGCTGCTCCATGTGCCTGGGCATGAATCCGGACCAGTTGAAACCCGGGCAACGCTGCGCTTCAACGTCCAACCGCAACTTCGAAGGACGCCAGGGCTACCGTGGCCGCACCCATCTCGTCAGCCCACAGATGGCTGCCGCGGCGGCTTTGGCCGGAAGATTCGTTGATATTCGAAATTCTTGATTCGAACCACCCCGTTAACCATTGCCTCACCAAATTTTAAAGCTTATGAGGAGCGAAGATGGTAAAGTGATTCACGTGCGGAGTGAGTCGCGTTTAGGTGGGGAACTATTTTGAATAATTCTGTTCAGGCAGATACGAAGTTTTTGCGTCGTATTTTTGTAACTCTTGTGTTGTTGACGATTGCCGCCGGCGGCATGGTTGGCCTCACCACCGCCCAAGCCACCACCGATGCACCCGCCGCCTGCACTGTAGCCTGCCAATAAATTTCGCGCTTAATCTGGAAGTTCAAGCGGCTTCAGCTGATCATATTGATCGCCTGGCCCCGGATTATTCGCAGGGCTTTCACCGCCCAGGTGATGCATGATGCCCCACACCGCGTTGAGCGCCGTTTGCACCGCCCCTTCCACCCAGCCCGGCGTCCACGACACGTCATCGCCCGCAATGAATATGCCGCGTTCCGCCGGCGGCATTTTCTCCTGCATGAAATGACAATACATCCGGTGGTTATAGCGGTAGTGGCCGGGCAGCGCCCCCTTGAAGGCCCCCATGAAATTGGGGTCCGATTCCCATGACACCGTGATGGGATCGCCGATGATGTGTTTTTCCAGCGCTAGGTCGGGATAGATTTTCTTCAGCGCGTCAAGCGCCAGCGTCACGCGCTTTTCCACCGGCAGCGGCAGCATCTTCATCGCATCGCTCATCCATGAATAGGTGAGGCAGATGACGCCCGGCTTGTCGTCGCCATTGTCGAACAGATAGGTGCCGCGCGTCAGCCGGTCGGTGAGCGTCATGCTCATGAGATCACTGCCCCGTATGCGGATCCTTGTCTTTCCAGAACGGCCGGTCCGTCATCACGAATGTCTTGGAGGATTGCATGTAGCGCGTGCGGTCCAGCGCCATCCACATTTTTGCCGAGAACAGGCTCTCCTCGCATTTCATGTAGGTGGTCAGCAGCCAGCTCTGCAGCGCCACCAGCACCGCGTCATAGAGTTTGGTATCGCCCCAGCGGTCCGTCACCGCAATCTTGTCGCCATAGGCCCGGTCAATCCGGGTGACGCCGGGACGCGGCGCACCGCGATGCAGGGATTCAAGCGTCGTGCCCTTCGGCCAATGCGCCATGTTGGGTGGTGACAGTTTCCAAAGTCCCCGCGGCACCTGTTCAACTCCGCCCACGATGTAATTCTGGTTTTCGTCGCAATCCGTGGCCACAACGCGCAGGATTTCCAGCATGGAATTGGGATAATCCGAATCCCAGCCGCCGGTGCCGAAACCTACTTGCCCAAAAACCTCACGGTAATGGAATGGCCGGTCGGCAAAGGCGTAGGACGTCGCCACAAAATCATAGAAGCTGCGGTCATCCCAGATCGGAATGAGCCTGTCCCAGATTTTTTTCAACGCCGGAACATCGCGCTCGCGAATGGCCCGCTTCAATCCGGAAAGTCCGGCCCCTTCCTCAAGCGCCTTGGCCCAGGCCGCACCGATTTCCTTGAACATGGGCGGCAGGTCGGCGATCTTTTCCACGTAAAGCGTCTTGCCCTCAAGATCGATGACGGTTGAAGGCGTGTCAGGCGACAGGGGATTTGGAAAGGGCTTCGACTTCAATCCCAGCATGTCGACGTAATGATAGAACGCCGTCGAGGATTCCGGAAAGCGCATGCCGCCCAATTCCGCGATAACCCCTTCCGCCCCTTCAAAGGGCTGGGAACGCAAGCGGCCGCCAATGCGCGCGGCCTCATAGACCACGGGCTTCAGGCCCATTTTCAGAAGCTCAAAGGCCGCCGTCATGCCCGCCATGCCGGCCCCGATGATCGCCACCTCTTCGCCATGCCGATGCGCCGGAACCGAGCCGAGCCCTGCCGGGTGCTTGATCCAGTCATCAAAGGCAAAGGGGAAATCCGGCCCGAAATTCGTGACCGGCCGTGAAACATCCTCGTCGGGAACAAAAAGATTGGTAGAGGCAGTCATGCGCCGGTCTCCGTTTTTGCGACCTTGCCACATAAAAAATGGCCCGGCCACGGGGAGATTGCGCGGACTGACCTCGCCCTGTATGAGACCGGGCCCATGACCACAATTTTCATAGATGGCGAAGCGGGAACCACCGGTTTGCAAATCCGCGACCGGCTCAAAACCCGTGAAGATATTGAGCTTGTCAGCATTGCAGCCGATAAGCGCAAGGATGCGAACGCGCGCCGCGAACTGCTGAACAGCGTCGATGTGGCCATCCTTTGCCTGCCCGATGACGCCGCCAGGGAAGCCGTGGGCCTCATCGATGCAAAATCCAAAACCCGCGTCATCGATGCTTCAACCGCCTACCGGGTTGATCCCGCCTGGGCCTATGGTTTCCCGGAATTGAGCCCCGCCCAGGCCAGGAAAATTGCCGGCGCGTCGCGCGTCTCAAACCCCGGCTGCTATCCGCAAGGCTTCATCGCCGTGGTAAAGCCCCTGGTTGATGCGGGCGTCCTGGGCGCCGATGCGCTGCTCACCTACAATGCCGTCTCCGGCTATTCCGGCGGCGGCAAGAAGATGATCGAGGACTATGAAAAGGCGGGCGCCAAGGCCAGCCCCTACATGCCCTATGGCCTCACCCTCAGCCACAAGCACCTCGCCGAAATGAAGCACTATGCGGGCCTCACCCATGATGCCATTTTCCAGCCCGTGGTTGGCAATTATGCGCAAGGCATGCTGGGCGCCGTTCCGCTCTTCTTGAGCATGCTGAAGAAGAAAATCAGTGTGGCCGGCATTCAGGAAATCCTGGCCAGGGCCTATGCTGCCAGCACTTTCATTGAGGTGGCACCCCTGGAGCCGATTGAGCGCTCTCCCGCGGTGAACCCGCAAGCCCTCAACAACACCAACCGCATGCGGCTATGTGTTTTTGGCAATGAGGCGCGCGGCCAGGTGCTGCTAACCTCCATTTACGATAATCTCGGCAAGGGCGCTTCCGGTGCCGCCGTGCAAAATTTGAATCTGATGATCGGCGCCGGGGAAAGCCTTGGCGTTGATCTGCCCGTTGCAAACTGAAAGAACTGTGTCATGGAAAAATTTGAAACATTGAATGGTGTTGCGGCTCCCCTCAACATCGTCAACATCGACACCGACATGATCATCCCCAAGCAGTTCCTCAAAACCATCAAGCGCACCGGGCTCGGCAAATCCCTGTTCTATGAAATGCGCTACACCCAGGACGGCAAGGAGCTGCCGGACTTCGTCTTGAACAAGACCGCCTATCGCAAGGCGCAGATCCTGGTGGCGGGCGACAATTTCGGCTGCGGCTCATCGCGCGAGCATGCCCCCTGGGCGCTGCTTGATTTCGGCATCCGCTGCGTGATCTCCACCAGCTTTGCCGATATTTTCTACAACAACTGTTTCAAGAACGGCATCCTGCCCATCGTCGTGTCGCCGGAGAATTTGAAGAAGCTGCTGGATGATGCCGACCGCGGCAGCAATGCCACGCTCACCATTGACCTCCCCAGGCAGGAAATCCGCGGGCCCGACGGCGGCACGGTGAAATTCGATATCGATCCTTTCCGCAAGCATTGCCTGCTCAATGGCCTCGATGACATCGCCCTCAGCCTGGAGAAGGTTTCTTCCATCGATGCTTTTGAAAAGAAGCAGGCAACCGCCCAGCCCTGGCTTTGATGTAAGACTTGGGGTCCATCCTCACCACCGTACTCCCGGTCTTCGGTCTCATTGTCTTGGGTTATGTCTTTGCGCGCCTGAAGCTCATGGATAGCCGCAACCGCCCGGGGCCTCACCCTGTTCGTCTTCATGCTGGCCATTCCGGCCCTTCTGTTTCGCAGCGTCGCCCTGATGAAGCCGCTGGAGGCCACGCCCTTTGGCCTGTGGATTGCTTTTTTTGGCGGGCTTGCGGTCACCTGGATTCTGACAACTTTCATATCGCAGAAATTCGATAGCCTTTCCGCCTCGGGTGGTGCTGCAGCCGCAATGGCCGTTGGCTTCGGCAATGTCGCTTTGCTGGGAACGCCGCTGGCCCTTGCCTATTATGGCGAAGACGCCGTCGTTCCCGTCGGCGCTCATCATCTCCATCCACGCCCCCATTCTCTGGTTTGCGGCAACCCTCCAGCGCGAACTGGCCCGCCATAGCGACGCCATTTCATACAGGCAGGCTTGGCCGTGAACTTTTCTGGAGTCTCGCCGGCAACGCCATCGTCATGGCCCTGGCCGCCGCAGCGATTTGGCGGCTCACCGGTCTTGGCCTTCACCCCGTTGTCGACCGCATGCTCGCCATGCTCTCCGATGCCAGCATCCCCACCGCTCTCTTTGCCCTTGGCCTGTCGCTTGCCACCTATTCCTTGCGCGGCCAGTGGAGCGGCATGGCCGTGCTGATCGTCATGAAGATGGTGCTGATGCCCCTCCTGGTTTTTCTGGCCTTGCGTTACTTCGTGTCCGTGCCGCCGCTCTGGGCCAAGGTCGCCATGCTGCTGGCGGCCATGCCGACCGGCGCCAACGCCTTTCTCTTTGCCCACCGCAATGAGGAATCGGTTGCCGCCGTTTCAGCCGCAATCGCCCTGGGAACCGGCCTTGCGGCCATTACCGTATCTCTTCTGCTTTACTGGATGGATTCAGGCGCAATCTAGCGCGTTGAATCATGCGCTCAAGAGCCCTCATCGCCAAGTACTCCATTTAAAAACCAACGTGCTAGCGCGGGATCAAAGCCCAGTAATCCAGTTCAAGAATGACGCCCGGCTTTTCCGCGCGTTCCATCTTCGACCGGATATTTCGTGCAAGGCAAGTCGCGCGTCGCCCGCGTCACAATGCGCAAGGCGCCGAGATCGCCATGCTCAGCCTTGCTCATGATTTCCGACCAGGCAAATACCGTTCCCCCTGCAAACAGCGGCGCAACATGGCGGCCCGCATTGATGCCGGCGATATGGAAAGCATTGGCCAGGCCATTGAAGCTAAGGGCGCGCGCCAATGAAATGACATGGCCGCCATAAATCAGGCGGCGGCCGAACTTCCCGCCTGCCTCCGCAAACTGGTTGAAATGCACCCGCGCCGTATTCTGGTAGAGCCGAGTGGCCAGCTGGTGTTCCGCTTCCTCCACCGTCATGCCGTCAAGATGGTCAATCTTTTCACCGACGGCATAGTCATCATAACGGTGCGCCGAACCGGACTGGGCAAAATCCCATTTCGTTATATTCAGCCGCGGCTCGCCAGCTTTGATGCTGGCACATTTTTGAAGCAACGGCACGACAGCCGCAGGCGCGGCAGATTTTTCATTGCGTTTGCGCACCATGACCCAGCGCACAAAACTCAGGACCTCCTCGCCCCTTTGATTGCGCCCCCGGCTTCGCACATAGACCGTGCCGGTTTTCCCGTTGGAATTTTCCTTGAGGCCGATGACCTCGGAACTGGCCGACAGGGTATCACCGGCATAGACCGGAGTGGAGAACACGCATTCCGCATAACCCAGATTGGCAATCGCGTTCAGCGAGATATCCGGCACCGTCTTGCCGAAGACAGTGTTGAAAACCAGCAGATCATCCAGGGGCGACGCCGGGTATCCAATCGCCCTGGCGAATTCATCGGAGCTCTGAACCGCAAACCGCGAACCATAAAGTGCCGTGTAAAGTGCCCGGTCGCCATCGCTCAGGGTACGCGGTGTCGCATGGACAATTTTTTGTCCGAGGCTGAAATCTTCAAAGTAATTGCCCGCAATGGTCTTGATCATCCCCAATGCTTAGCCATTGAGATAAAATAAGTGAAGCCCGGCCTTGTGAGCCGGTTCGCGATTGGGCACAATGTTTCATCATGGAGCATGTTGATATAGCGATTATCGGCGGCGGCGTCGTTGGAAGTGCCGTCGCCTACTACCTCAAAAAGCACGGGTTTTCAGGCTCAATTGCCATCATCGAGAAAGACACGAGCTATCAGTTTGGCTGCACCGGCAGGTCTCTGGGGGGCCTCCGCCAGCAATTCTCAACCCCGGAAAATATCGAGCTTTCCAAATTTGGCCTGCGGCTCATGCGAAACCTCAAGCAGGAGTTCGGGCCGGAGGCCGACGTGAGTTTCCACGAGAACGGCTACCTCATCATGGCATCCGCAGAAGGTCTTCCTATTCTCGAAGAAAATCACCGCATCCAGCTTGCCAGTGGCGCCGACAACGTTATCCTCAAGGGCAATGATCTCACCGCAAGGTTTTCCTGGCTGGTGGGCGATGGCGTGGCCGGCGGCTGCTTCGGACTATCCGGCGAGGGCTGGCTCGATCCCTATTCCCTGATGACGCTGCTCCGCAAAGCAGCGGTTGCAATGGGTGTCAAAATCATTCCCCATGAACTTAAGGCGGTAAACAGCGCCGCTGACCGGATAACCTCCATCACCCTGTCGAATGGCGATACCCTGTCCTGTTCCCACCTGGTGAATGCCGCCGGAACCGGTGCCGGCCATGTGGCGGGCCTTGCCAACATCGAATTGCCCGTGGGCCCCCGCAAGCGCTACGTCTATCTGCTCGATTGTCCCCAGGCCAGTGAAGCGCTGCATGCGGCACCCCTCACCGTGGAACCCAATGGCATTTATTTCAGGCCGGAAGGCCGCAATTTTCTCTGTGGCCTCTCGCCGGAAGAGCACGAAGAACCTGTGGAGATGAATTGGGAGGTTGATTATTCCTGGTTCGAGGAGCGCATCTGGCCCCTCCTTGCCGAGCGCGTGCCGCAGTTTGAAACCATCAAGGTGATCAATGCCTGGGTCGGCCAGTATGACTACAATGCGCTGGACCAGAACGCGATTATCGGCGCCCATCCGCAGATAAGTAATTTCTATTTCGCCAATGGTTTTTCCGGCCATGGCCTGCAGCAAGGTCCCGCGGCAGGCAATGCCATCGCCGAGCTCATCGTCCATGGCACCTACCGCACCATTGATCTGGCGCGCCTGGGCTATGGCCGCGTGGCCCGCAACGAGCCCCTCTTTGAAAAAAACGTCATCTGATGCCACGCCAGGTTCTCAGCGTCTCCTCGCAAGTTGCCTATGGACCCGTGGGAAACTCGGCTTCCGTTCCCGCCCTCCAGGCCGCAGGCTTCACCGTATCGCAGGTGCCAACCATCATTCTTTCCAATCATCCCGGGCTTGGCAAACCCTACGGTGTAAAACTCCCTGCCGACAGAACTTGAATCCATCTTGAAATCATTGGAGGCGCTCGGCGTGCTCGACACCTGCCTTGGCGTGATGACCGGATATTTCGCCAGCGCCGACCAGATCAAGGTCGCCGCCTCTTTCATTCGCAAGATGAAAAACAAAAACGCCGCCCTCTATGTTCTGGTTGATCCCGTCCTGGGCGATGGCGGCAGTCTCTATGTCTCAAACGACGTGGCCATTTCCATCCGCGACGAATTGTTGCCATTGGCTTCTTGCATCACCCCCAATTGTTTTGAACTGGGTTGGCTCGCGGGCAAGCCTGTTTCCAATAAAGCAGAGGTCCTGATTGCGGCGGCAACTCTTCCCTGCAAGGAAATACTTGCGACCTCAATTCCTCTTGATGCCGATAACCTGGCTACCCTTGCAATCACGGGAAGCGCGTATGAGGAAACAAGCAGTCCCCTGAAGCAGGAAGTGCCTCACGGCACCGGCGATTTTCTGGCAGGCCTTTATCTCGCGGCTCGCCTCAATGGCTACGAATCGCGCGTGGCCCTCAAACTTTCCGCAGGCATTCTCGAGTCTGCAATTTCCCGAAGCCTCGGCCAGCCCTGCCTCGACATCATCGGAGCGCTGCATACCCCATCATGATAATTACGCGCACCACGATTACTGAAGCAACGACCCGCATTGCACCTTTCATCCGCCGGACTCCGGTCATGGATATCGCCGTGCCCGGCATTGAAAAACCCGTTTGCCTCAAGCTTGAGCTTTTCCAGCATACCGGAAGCTTCAAGCCACGCGGCGCCTTTGCCAATCTGGTCGGCACGAAAATTCCCAGGGCCGGCGTTGCCGCGGCCTCCGGCGGTAATCACGGCGCTGCCGTTGCTTATGCAGCCAAAGTTCTGGGAATTGCCGCCCGCATTTTCGTGCCCACCATTTCTTCTCCAGCCAAGGTCGCCCGCATTGCTAGCTATGGTGCAACCATCGTTCAGCAAGGCGCCAACTATCAGGAGGCCGTGGGACTTTGCCAGGATCATGCCCGCGAAAGCGGCGCCCTGAACATTCACGCCTATGACATGGAAGCAACCCTTGCGGGCCAGGGCACACTGGGCCGCGAACTTGAAGAACAGGCACCGGATCTGGATCAAATTCTCGTGGCGGTTGGCGGCGGCGGATTGATTGGCGGCGTTGCAGGCTGGTATCAGGCAAAATCAAAAATTGTTGGCGTCGAGCCCGAAACCTGCAATTGCCTGCATGAGGCCCTTGCCGCGGGTAACCCGGTCACCATTAAACCATCAGGCCTTGCAGCAGACAGTTTAGGCGCAAGTTCTGCGGGTTCCCTCATGTTCCCCATTGCGCAAAAATTTGTCGACCGTGTTGCCCTCGTGACCGACGAGGATATCAGGAAGGCCCAGCGCTGGCTCTGGACCCATGCGCAAATTGTAGCGGAGCCCGGCGGTGCCGCAGCCTTTGCCGCCCTGCTTTCGGGAAGCTACAAGCCGGCGAAAAGCGAGCGTGTTGGTGTCATTGTCTGTGGCGCCAACACGCCGCTTGCGGCCTTCAACGAACTTTTCGCCACAGTCTAAAATATCCTGTTGCGATTTAGAACGTTCATGAGCTCCGCATGCTCCCGCGCCACCCGGAGTTCCGAACGCATCCGGTTCAGCTCGCGCGGGCTCATCTCGAAATTAGGCGGATGGCTGCGCCGCAGGTTGATCTTCTTGGCATAGTCTTTTGCTTCGACAAGCATGGAAGCAAATACGTTTGATTTAAGCAAAAACATAAGAATCTCCCTCGCCAGACGCAAGTGAATTGCGGGCGAAAATGAGTCACGGCTCCAAAGACGTAAACAAATACGTTTCAGAAAACCTGACAGTTACGTGATGATTTGATTAAGTTGCGCCTCTGGCGCGTGTAACGCTATCTACCGAGGCCCAAGCCTCGACAGCCCGGGGATCAGCAGCGCGAAAAATTCCTTGTCATGGTGATCTCCCTTTCAGTTACAGTCGGCGTCGCTATACGCCATCGCAATGAATCTGAAAAGTACTTTTTTCAGAATAGTGAATAGTGTGGCAGGGCAGACACATTATTTTGCGAAAACTCTGGTTAAGACATTCGCCATGCGCCGCGAAAAACCCGCAGGGATCGCCCACTGGTTCGCCCTCAAGGACATGGGCCTGATCCAGCAGGAGCTGCGCTGCATCAGCGATATCAGGGGCCGATGCGCCAGACTCCGTTGCAGCAGCCAGGGCCACAATAAGCGGATGGCCCGCATTTATTTCCAGAACCGGGGCGCTGACATTCACCCCCGAATCCTTCTGGCGTGCCAGAAGCTTTTCCAGGGTGCGGTCCAGTTCGCCATCAGCCACGAGGCAAACGGCACTGTCTGTCAACCGCGTCGAACTGCGCACATCCCTCACCTTGTCGCCCAGAGCCTCTTTCATTGCTACTATGAGCTTGGCCGTCGCCGTTTCCTGCGTCTCATTTTTGGCAGGCGCATCTTTCACCGCGATCAAATCAAGGTCGGCCTTCCCTTGCGTTACCGATTTGAACGGCTTGCCATCAAAGCCCATGGCCGTGCGCACCCAGAAGGAATCAACCGGATCGGTCAGGAACAGGACTTCAACGTCCCTCGCCTTGTAGCCTTCAAGCTGCGGGCTTGCCGCCGCTTTCACCGCATCCTCGGCCGTGAGATAGTAGATTGCCGTCTGGTTCTCCTTCAGACCGCGCCATATAGTCTTTCAAGGTAACCGACTGCATTCTTTGTTGACCTGAACCGCGCGAACTCAAACAACTGGTCGCGGTGCTCCATGTCTTCATAGAGCCCTTCCTTGATCACCGGGCCGAAGATCTCCCACATCTTCAGGAATTTTTCCGGATCGGTCTCGGAAAATTTCTTGATCTCGCTCAAAACCTTGTTGGTCACCGCCTTGCGGATCGCCGCCACCCGCGGATTATGCTGCAGCATTTCGCGCGAAAGATTGAGCGGCATGTCTTCCGAATCAATCACGCCGCGCACGAAGCGCAGGTAAGGCGGCAGCAATTGCGCATCATCGGCAATGTAAACCCGCTTCACATAAAGCTTCTGCCGGCCCTTGCGCTCCGGATCATAGAGATCAAACGGCCGCTCGGCCGGCACATAGAGAAGCACCGTATATTCATGCCGGCCCTCCGCCCGGTAATGGATGGTCATCGCCGGGTCGGAATAGCTTCCCGAAACATGGCCGAAGAATTCCTTGTGCTGCTCTGCCGTGACCTCGGATTTGGGCCGCGTCCAGATGGCATTGGCCGTGTTGATCTGCTTGGGCGCTTCGCTGCCTTCAACCAGCATGATGGGATGGCCGATATGGTCGGAATAGGCCCGCACCACCTGTTCGATTTTCCAGCCCTCGAGAAATTCAAGCGCGTCATCCTTGAGATGCAGCACGATTGTCGTGCCGCGCGGCCCTTTTTCCGCCGGAACCACCGTAAACGTGCCGAGACCCTCCGAAGCCCAGGTGAAAGACTCATGGCTTCCGGCCCGCCGCGAGGTGACCTCGACCCGGCTTGCAACGATGAACGACGAATAAAACCCCACCCCGAACTGGCCGATGAGATTAACCCCCTGGCCCGCCTTTTCCACAAAGGCCTGGGTGCCGGATTTGGCAATGGTGCCAAGATTGTCGATGAGTTCGTCCTCGCTCATGCCAATGCCGCTGTCGGCAACGGTGAGCGTCTTGGCCGCCTTGTCGGGGGTGATGTTGATACTGAACAATGGAGCATCTTCCAAAAGGCCCGGCGCCGCAATTGCCTCATAGCGCAGCTTGTCCAGCGCATCGGCTGCATTGGAAATCAGTTCGCGCAGGAAAACATCCCGGTCGGAATAAACCGAATGCACCATGAGGTGCAGGAGCTTGGTCACTTCCGCCTGGAATGCGTGGGATTCCACTTTGGGTTTTTTCGCCGTTTTCGCCATCTATCCCTCGTGAGTAAGACAGCGATATTGGCAGCCAGCCTCTTTGGTCAAGCCCGGGCATAAAAAAAGCGGCCGGGGTTAACCGGCCGCGTATTGTACTCTAACGCCTCACAAACTCACGCATGGATTGGGGGGCCCGGCCAGATCATAAGCTCCGGGGGGCTGGGGGGCTGAGATTCCGACGCTCAACTCCAGCCGGGCCTTAGAGGCAACAACGAGAATATTTACCTCTATCTTGGCAAAGACTTGCCGCAATTGCGGCAAAACTGCGATATCTCAACTCTAAACTCTCAACAAACCTGCAGGCTGCCCCAAAACATCAGCAGGCTTCCGTAACGGGATCGCGACAATTGCGTGAAGAATGATTCGGATTTTGCCCGCCAAAGCCAGCAAAACATGATATTTCCGCTCCCATGAAACAACATATCTCTGCCTTGGCGCTGCTCGTTCCCGGCTACGACGAGGCCATCGCCTACTATGTGGAGAGGCTCGGATTCGAGCTGGTCGAAGACACGGTTACTTTCGCCCACAAAGCGCTGGGTGGTGGTCGCCCCGCCCGGAAACAGCGAAACCGGCCTCCTCCTTGCCCGGGCTGATTCGCCGGAGCAAAGGGCGGCCATTGGCAATCAGGCGGGCGGCCGCGTTTTTCTCTTCCTGAAAACCGATGGTTTTGACCGTGATTTTGCCCGGCTCAAAAAGGCCGGCATTGAGTTTCTGGAAGAGCCGCGCCTGGAAGCCTATGGCAAGGTCGCGGTGTTTCGCGATGCCTTCGGAAACAAGTGGGATTTGATCGAAGCGCTTGCCAACCAACCCGGCTAGGTTCATCATCGCCTTCCACGAGAGCAAATCCCGGCGAAGTTGAATGACTTCGCCGACAAGGATTTGCTCCAGCATATTAACTTGGCGCGGTTCCTTTTCGGCAAGGTGATTCCACCTTGCCGGGAAGCGCGCTAAGACGGAGATACGACGTTTGAGTGACGGGGAACCCATAATTCCATTCCCTCGTTCCGAACCCGGACGAGGGGCCCCAGGCCAGGGGAATAGTGGTCCTGCACAAATTGCTTTTGATCGCAAAGAGTTAAACCTTATTCTTAATCTCTATGGCATGCATGTGGCCGAGGGCGATTGGCGCGATTACGCCATGGATTTCGGCCGCGAGATGGCAACTTTTTCCATCTTCCGCCGCACCAGCGAAGTGCCGCTCTACCGTATTGTGAAGAATCCGGCGCTGGCCCGCAAACAGGGGCTCTATGCCGTCATCGCCCAGGGCGGGCTTATCCTGAAGCGCGGCCACGATCTAGCCCAGGTCCTGCGCGTTCTGATCAAGAAACCGCGCCTTGCCACCACGTAAAAAAACCCCGGGTGTTTCCACCCGGGGCTTTCTAATCGATAAACTCTAGAGCTTATTCACGGCCCATGATGCCCAGGATGTTCAGGATATGAACAAACAGGGTGACGAAACTGCCGTAGAGGGCAAAGGCTCCGAAAATAGACTTGCCCTTGGCCACGCCGACCGCATCACCTTCCACGTACATTTCCTTGATCATCTGGGTCTCGTAAGCCGTAATGCCTGCGAACAGGAGAACGGTGATAACCGAGGTGATAAGGCTGAACATGGAGCTCTGCACGAAGAGCGCGTTGACCACGATGGCAATGATGATGCCGATGGCCGCCATCATAAAGAAAGCGCCAAAACCTGAAAGATCACGCTTTGTGACATAGCCTGCCAGGCTGGTGGCGCCAAAGGTCGCCGCTGAGATCAGGAAGGCCCGGTAAACCATGCTGGAATCAAGTCCCAGATAATGGCCCACCATGGGCGCAATCATCAGGCCCCAGAGGGCGCAGTAGCCCCAATAGGCGGCATGTGCCAGCGCCGTGTTGCCGGAAAAAATCAGGCGGGGTGCAAAGAAGCCCAAGCCCAGTGTTGCGATGAAAAATACCCATTTCAGTGAATAAACCGCGGCGAGTGCTGCAGGATTTGCGGCAACCGCCATGACGATGATGGCGGTAAACGCCACGCCCAGCGCCATATAGTTATAGACACCCAGCATATAGGAGCGAAGGCCCTCATCGATTCGGACCTGCGTGCCTGTGCGGGTTTGGGGTTGGTATCTCGTATCGGCCATGGAAATCTCCTCCAGAAACAACTTGGGCCAAATATGGGGAGGGCCCACCCCTTCGTCAAGCTACCGACTTGTAAATGAATTAACGGGCAAATGCATCCATTTTACGTGCGAGCGCAATATCCTTCTCCGTAACCCCGCCTGCCGTATGGGTGGAAAGCGTCACGTCAACCCGGCCATAAACGTTAACCCATTCCGGGTGATGGTCCATTTTTTCGGCCACAAGCGCCACCCGGCTCATCCAGCCCCACGCCTGGCTGAAGGATTTGAACTGGAAGGTTTTGACAATGGCGTCCCGGCCCTTCGCCTCCGACCAGCCCTCAAGCTCCGCCACGAGTTTGGCCCGTGGCGCCCCAACCAGGGCTTTATCGGTCATTGCGCCGCTTGCAGGTCATAGGATTCCTCAACCGCATAGGGCCCGCCGCCGCGCGACGGCCGCGACGAAAATAGCACAAAACGGTCAACCTCGAAAATCCGGCTCCTGTAAAGATTATGCGATGCCACAAAGCGGTGCAGCCCGTGCAGATCCGGCTCCTTGAGCCGGGCCAGCGAAACGTGCGGCATAAATTTCCGCTGTTCCGCCGGGAGCCCCAGCACCTGGGCAATCCGTTCATGAATGGATTGCAACCGCCGCAATTCAGCACTTTCCTCGATGCCCGCAAAAAGCGTATGGGGCTTGTTGCCCCCCATCACGTCAATGCCTTTCAGCCGTAGCGAAAAGGGCCGCGCCACAACGCCATCAAGCTCATAGGCAATTTCGCGGGCAAGCCCCCCCTCAATATCGCCGATAAAACGCAATGTGATGTGGAAAGATTCCCTGTCTATCCAGCGGGCGCCGATGATGCCCCCCTTCATGATTTCAAGATCAAAGGAAACATCGGTGGGAATTTCAACGCCGGTAAACAGTCTTGGCATGGCGGGCATCCTTCTGAAATAAGGGTGACTCGGAACGCTTGGCAACAAGCTAACGTGATTTGAGCTTTTGCCAAGTGCTATTTTATCGGCACTTTCCCTATCAATTCCTCAATTTTGGGCATGACTTTCAACACAATCTGGTCAACTCCGGCGGCGTTGGGATGAATGCCATCGGCTTGGTTAAAGCCGGCATTGGCGGCAATACCATCAAGAAAAAACGGGTAAAGCAGCGCGTCATGTTTTTCCGCCAGTCGTGGGAAAAGGCCGTCAAAGCGCGTCGCATAATCCGGCCCCATATTGGGCGGCGCCCTCATCCCCAAAATCAGTGTCGGCAAATTTCTTGCCTTGGCCTTTAGCAGAATCCCGTCCAATGCCGTTTCCGTCTGCGCCACATCAAGCCCGCGCAGCGCATCGTTGGCGCCGAGTTCGACGATAAGGCCGTCGACATCATCAGTCAGCGCCCAGTCCAGCCGCGCCAACCCATCGGCGGCTGTGTCACCGGAAATCCCCGCATTGACGATTTTGAGGTCGGGATATCGGGGCTTGAGAGCTGCCTCCAATTTGGCCGGAAAGGCTTCACCTGGTGAAAGCCCCAGGCCTGCAGTGAGGCTGTCACCCAGCACCAAAAGCGTGAGAGGCTTGGCAAAAGCCAGTTGAACTGAAAGCACCAACATAGCGGCGATGGAAAAAATTCTAAGCATTGCCCTAGAGATAGGAGCCCGGCGCCCAACTCTCAAGCTGAAGAAACTCGACAAATCATGAGCCATCTCCCATCTGTAGGCCCATGACCCAATCCGCCGTTCTCCTGAAAAATGTCACCCTCACCCTTCCCAGCCGCGCCGGAAACGTCGAAATTCTGAAAGGCGTTGACCTCAGCATCGACACCGGCGAGGCGATCGGTATCGTTGGCCCGTCAGGTTCTGGCAAGACTTCCCTGCTGATGCTTATCGCCGGCCTCGAGCGCGCAACCTCCGGCACCCTTGAGGTTGCAGGCACATCGCTCGAAGGCAAGAACGAGGATTCCCTCGCCGCTTTCCGCCGCGATACCATCGGCATCATCTTCCAGTCCTTCCATCTCATTCCCACCATGACCGCCCTGGAAAATGTCGCCGTGCCGCTTGAGTTCAGAGGCGTTGCCGATGCCATGCAGCTGGCGGAAGAAAAACTGAAGCGCGTGGGACTTGGCCACCGGCTTACGCACTATCCCGGCCAGTTGTCGGGCGGCGAACAACAGCGCGTCGCCATCGCCCGGGCTCTTGCCTCAGGTGCGCGCATTCTGCTTGCCGATGAACCCACCGGAAATCTCGATCAGGAAACCGGCGAACAGATTATCAAACTGCTCTTCGAACTGAAAAAGCAGGAAGGCGCTTCATTGCTGTTGATCACCCATGACCGCGCCCTGGCCAAGCGCTGCGACCGGATTGCCGAAGTGCGCGATGGCAAAATCATTTCCGGCAATCATCCATGAATTTTTCCCTGTGGCTTCGCTTCGCCGCCCGTGATTTGCGTTCAGGCCTGCAGGGTTTCTGGATTTTTCTCACCTGCCTCACCCTTGGCACCGCGGCAATCGCCATTATCGGCTCCCTATCCGCCTCGATCGAACGGGGTCTCGACGAACAGGGCCAGCCATTGCTTGGCGGCGACGTGGAATTTTCACTTATTCACCGGGAAGCAACCCCGATGGAATTGAACTTCATTGCAAGCAACGGAGCCATCAGCAAAGTGGCAACACTGCGTGCCATGGCGGTGGCACCCGGCACAACCACCTTGGTTGAAATCAAGGCCGCAGATGCCGCCTATCCGCTTTACGGCAAACTCATTCTCGAAAATAACGGCTCACTTCAAAATGCGATCGCCTTGCAAAACGGCACCTATGGTGCGGCCGCTGATCCCCTGCTTCTTGGGCGGCTCGGCGTAAAGCTCGGAGACAGGATCAAGGTGGGCACCCTCGATGTTGCGATACGCGGCATCATCACAACGGAACCCGACCGCATTTCCGATGGGTTCATTCTGGGCCCGCGCCTGCTGATGAGTGAGGACGCATTGAAAGCGACGGGCCTTATCCAGCCCGGCAGCCTCATCACCTATCGCTACCGCGTGAAACTTGAAAATGATCAAAGCCTCAAGGCAGCCCGTGATCTCGTCGTGAAAGCAAGGGAGCAATTTCCCGATGCCGGCTGGCAACTGCGCTCACGCGACCGGGCGGCCCAAGGGGCTGAAAACTTTGTCGACCGTCTCTCCTATTTCCTCACGCTTGTGGGCCTGACCTCGCTCATCGTCGGCGGTGCTGGCATTGCCAATGCGGTTTCCGCCTTTGTTGATCGCCGCATTGGAACCATTGCCACGCTGAAGTGCCTTGGCGCACCCGCCTCTGATGTCTTCGCCATTTATCTCACGGAAATCATGCTGGTGGCTTTTCTTGGCATCGCCATTGGTGTGACCCTCGGTGCAATGACACCAATTCTCGCCCATACCTTTCTGCAAACTCTTTTGCCACTGCCCCTGACAAGCCAGATCGAACTTGCGCCCTTGGGATTGACGGCGGCCCTCGGCCTGCTGGTGACGATTGCTTTTTCCATCTGGCCGCTGGCCCGCACCCACAAGATTCCAGCCTCCGCCCTGTTCCGCCACCGCATCGTGCATCTGCATGGTTTTCCGCGCTGGCCCTATCTCGCAAGCATTGCGGCGTCTCTCATCTGTGTCGCAGCATTGATATTCGTGAGTTTCGAAAACCAGCGCGCCACCGCCTATTACCTTGGAGGCCTGCTTGCGAGCTTTGTGATTTTACTGGGCCTCGCCTTTGCCATAATCAAGCTTGCAGAAAAATTTCCAAAACCCGGAAACTCAATTTGGCGCTACGCCATCGCCAATCTTTATCGCCCGGGTTCGTCGGCGGTTTCTGTCATCCTCGCTCTCGGCCTTGGCCTCACGCTGTTTGTCACCCTTGCCTTGACCGATCAAACCATCACCAGGGAATTGCGCGCCGGCATTCCGGATAAGGCCCCCGCCTTCTTCTTTCTCGACGTGCGCAATGAACAGCTTCCGGCCTTTGCTGAAGCCGCAAGGAAATTTGCTGGCGTGCGCGAGGTTGCCAACGCGCCCATGCTGCGCGGCCGCATCGCCAGGATCGGTGACACACCGGCCGAAAAGGTGAAAACCGGAGGCGACAGCAGTTGGGCCCTGCGCGGCGATCGCGGCCTCACCTATTCCGATGATTTGCCAGAAGGCTCCGTGCTGGTTGATGGGGAGTGGTGGGGCAAAGACTATAGTGGTCCGCCCCTGGTCTCGTTTGTTGACGAGGTCGCCCATGACATTGGTTTGAAAATTGGCGACAGCATCACCGTGAACGTGCTGGGCCGTGAGGTCACCGCACAGATTGCGAATTTCCGGAAAGTGAATTGGCGCACCATGGGCATCAACTTCGTCATGGTGTTTTCGCCCAACACTTTGAAATCGGCGCCCCACAGCCATGTCGTCACCATTGAGATGGAAGGCGGCGACGAGGCAAAATTGCTGAACAGCATGGCCCGTGAATTTCCCTCGGTCACCGCCGTGCGCGTCAAGGAAGCCCTGGCGACGGTGAGCGAGCTTCTCGGCAAAATGCTTGGCGCCATTCGCGGCGCCAACGCGCTCACCCTGCTGACCGGAATTCTGGTGCTCGCCGGCGCCCTCGCCGCAGGTCTCTCAAACCGCATCTACGACGCGGTGGTCCTGAAAACCTATGGTGCTTCCCGGGCCCAGCTCATGGGGGCCTTTATCATCGAATATGCGGTGCTGGGCCTTGCCGCCGCCATTTTTGGAATTGCCGTAGGCTCGCTCGGCTCCTGGTTCCTTGCCACCTGGATTTTGGACATGCAATGGAGCTTCTCCCTGGCCGTGGCCGTCACCACCGCCCTCCTCGCCATGGTCATCACCATCGCCGCCGGGCTTATGGTAACCTGGGCAGCGCTCGCCGCAAAGCCCGCGCCAATCCTAAGAAACGAGTAGAATTTCAGGGCGGTTCACGCTACTCAGAAGCCATGGTCGTACTCAACCGCATCTATACCCGCACCGGCGACAAGGGCGACACGGCCCTGGGCTCGGGAACCCGCGTTTCCAAGGCCCATCTCCGCATTCAGGCCTATGGCACCGTGGATGAAACCAATGCGGTTCTGGGAATTGTCAGGCTCCATACCAACACGGAAGCCTTCGCCAAGCTCGACGCCATGCTGGCCCGCATTCAGAACGAACTTTTTGATCTTGGCGCCGATCTCTGCGTGCCCGACACGGGCGAGAAACTGTCCTACGAGCCCTTGCGCATTCTGCCAAAGCAGGTGGACCGCCTCGAAAGCGAGATCGACGATCTCAATCAAGACCTCGCGCCCTTGCGCTCCTTCGTTCTTGCCTGGCGGCCACGTGGCGGCGGCCCATCTCCATTTGGCGCGCACCATCTGCCGCCGCGCCGAACGCCTGATCGTTGAACTCAAATCCCACCAGGGCGAGCATGTCAGTGAGGGCGCGCTGACCTATATCAACCGCCTCTCCGATTTCCTCTTCGTCGCCAGCCGCTGGGCCAATGCCAAAACCTCCGGCGATATCCTCTGGGTGCCGGGAAAGACCCGGTAGTGTTCGTTCCGCTCCACGACGACACGCCCCTGAAGGTCATTCGCTTTCAATTCGTGACGCTCGCCATCATCGTTGGCAACGTCATCATCTTCCTCATGACCGGCGCCTTCCAGTCCGATACAGATGCTGGCGGGCGTTGCCACAAGTTTTGGTGTTGTGCCGTCCGAATTCATCAGCGCCCCTTCGCAGAACATTCCCTTCAGCCCCATCCCCGAACCCCTGACCTTTCTCACCTACATGTTTCTCCACGCCTCCTGGATGCATCTGATTTCCAATATGCTGTTCCTCTGGGTCTTTGCCGACAATATCGAGGATGCCTTTGGTTATTTTGCCTTTGTGCTGTTTTACCTGCTGTGCGGCATCGCCGGTGCCCTGGCCCATGTGTTGATGAGCCCAACGTCCACGGCCCCGCTCATTGGCGCATCGGGTGCCGTTTCCGGTGTTATCGGCGCCTATGCGCTGCTCTATCCCAAAGCCCGCGTCTGGATTCTGTTGTTTTTCCGTATTCCCTTGCGCATTTCAGCCATATGGGTTTTGGGCGGCTGGTTCCTGCTGCAGATCTTCAGTGTTCTGACAACCGAGGCGGCCGGCGATGTGGAGGTTGCCTGGTGGGCCCATATCGGCGGCTTTGTGGCGGGCCTTGCCATCACATTTTTGCTGCGTTCACGGCTGCTTATCCGCACGGCTGGTTGAGGCAAGGCGTCGCAAGCAGATGGGGCATGTCGGTAGCAGAATTGACTTGGCCTAGGTGGTTCACTAGGTTCCGCCGCAAATTATGGCATGTTGCGGCAAAGGCCTGCCCCGGACTTGATCCGGGGTTGTAGACTTTGCCGATAACAGCATGCCCAAAACAAATTGGGATGCCAATGAAGGTTCTGGTCGCTGTCAAGCGGGTCGTCGATTACAACGTGAAAATCCGCGTCCGTGCCGATGGCTCCGGCGTCGAACTGGCCAACGTGAAAATGTCCATGAACCCCTTCGATGAGATCGGCGTTGAAGAAGCCGTGCGCCTGAAGGAAGCAGGCAAGGCAACGGAAGTTGTGGCCGTCACCATCGGCCCGGCCCAGGCCCAGGAAACGCTCCGCACCGCGCTGGCCATGGGTGCCGACCGCGCCATTCTGGTGAAGAACGATGAATATGTTGAGCCCCTGGGCGTTGCCAAGATTTTGAAGGGCGTCGTCGAAGCCGAAAAGCCCGATATCGTCATCCTCGGCAAGCAGGCCATTGACGATGATTGCAACCAGACCGGCCAGATGCTTTCCGCCCTTCTCGGTTGGGCCCAGGCCACCGCCTGCTCCAAGCTGGAACCCGGCGTCGGCGAAGCCACCATCACCCGCGAGATCGATGGCGGCTTGCAGACCCTGAAAGTCAAAATGCCCCTGATCGTGACGACAGACTTGCGCCTCAACCAGCCGCGCTATGCCTCGCTCCCCAACATCATGAAGGCCAAGAAAAAGCCGCTCGATGAAAAAACCCCCGCCGACTACGGCGCCGACGTGAAGCCACGGCTGAAAGTGCTGAAAACCGATGAGCCGCCGAAACGCCTGGCTGGCGTCAAGGTCAAGTCCGTTGCCGAACTCGTTTCCAAACTCAAAGAAGCAGGAGCAATCTGATCATGGCCGTGCTTCTCATTGCCGAACACGATAACAAGTCCCTCAAGGATGCAACCCACAAGGCCCTCACCGCCGCAGCCCAAATGGGTGGCGACGTGCATGTGCTGGTGGCCGGCAACAATGCCGGTGCCGCCGCGGCCCAGGCAGCGAAGCTGGCGGGCGTGAAAAAAGTTCTCCATGCCGAAAGCCCTTCGCTGGAGCGTCCGCTCGCTGAACCCATGGCCGCGATTGATTGTGTCATTGGCCGGAGGCTATGATCATCTCGTGGCCGCTGCCACAACCAACGGCAAGAACTACATGCCGCGCGTCGCGGCACTTCTTGACGTGATGCAGATCTCCGATATTTCCGAAGTGAAATCCGCTGATACTTTTGTGCGTTTGATCTATGCCGGCAACGCCGTTCAGACCGTGCAATCAACCGATGCCAAGAAAGTCATCACGGTGCGCACCGCGAGCTTTGCCGCAACGGAGGAAACCGGTTCCGCCGCGATCGAAAAAACAAATGCCGCAGCCGACCCCGGCCTGTCGACCTATCAGAGCGAAAATCTCACCAAGTCCGATCGCCCCGAGCTTACCTCCGCCAAGGTCATCGTCTCCGGCGGCCGCGGCATGCAGAATGGCGAAAACTTCAAGATGCTGGAAACCGTGGCCAAGAAACTGGGTGCTGCGGTTGGCGCCTCGCGCGCCGCCGTTGACGCGGGCTACGTGCCCAATGATTACCAGGTGGGCCAGACCGGCAAGGTTGTTGCCCCCGATCTCTACATTGCCGTTGGCATTTCAGGCGCCATCCAGCATCTCGCCGGCATGAAGGATTCCAAGATCATCGTCGCCATCAACAAGGACGATGAAGCTCCCATCTTCCAGGTGGCGGATTTCGGGCTTGTGGCCGATCTTTTCCAGGCGGTTCCGGAACTCGACGCTGAACTGGCAAAACAGGCGAAGTAGAGCCAAAGGCATTGGGGCGGTCCAAGAACACCCCAATCTCACATCATGCTGTGAGGCCCTTGGCGAAGGGCAGCGTCCGCACCCGTTTCTTGGTTGCTTGATAGACTGCGTTTGCCAGTGCCGGACCAACAGGCGGAACGCCCGGTTCTCCAGCTCCGGTCGGTGGATTTTCCGAGGGCAGGATATGGACCTCAATCACCGGCATTTGATCGATGCGAAGCGGCGTATAGGTATCATAGTTTCCCTGATCAACCACGCCACCGGTGAGGGTGATTTCCTCAGCGAGTATTGAACTCAGGCCAAAGCCAATGCCGCCTTCCATTTGGGCCACGACCTGGTCTGGGTTGATTGCCGTGCCGCAATCGACCACGCAGACAACCTTTTCAACTTTGACCGCGCCAGGCGAGGGAATGCTGATTTCCACCACCTGCGCCACCACGGTGTTGAAGGATTCAGCCACCGCCACGCCACGGAACCGCCCGGCCGCAGGAGCTGTGCCCCAACCCGCCTTTTCCGATGCAAACTTAAGAGCCGCAGCATGACGCGGATGATCTTTGAGCAATCCGAGACGGAACTCTACCGGATCTTTGCCCGCCGCTTCCGCCACTTCGTCGAGGAAAGCTTCAACAGCATAGGCTGTGTGCGTCGAGCCGACAGCTCGCCACCACAACACCGGAACGCCCGTTGTCATGGTGGTGAGGCCCACGCCGAGATTGGGAATGGCATAGGGAATGTTGGCGGCACCCTCGACTGAGGTGAAGTCGATGCCGTTCTTTACCATCATTTTCTCGAACATGGTGCCGATCAAGGATCGACTGGCCGACGATATGGTTCTGCCAGGCCACAAGATTGCCCGCCTCGTCAAGACCTGCCTTCATCGCGTGCACATAGGCCGGGCGATAGCGCCCGCCGCGCATGTCGTTCTCGCGCGTCCACTGCACCTTCACCGGCCGTGACCAGTTAAGCGCCTTGGCGACCTCGACCGATTCCGCCACCACATCGGCATCGAACACGGCGCGGCGCCCGAAGCCACCTCCTGTACGCATGACATGGAGCTTCACCTTGTCCGGTGTCACGCCCGCGATCTGCGACGCGATGTACTGATAAAGATCCGGCATCTGGTGCCCACCCCAGACTTCGACCACGCCATCCTTCATCATGGCTACGGCGTTGAGGGGTTCTAGTGCAGCATGGGCCAGATAGGGGAATGTGTACGTCGCTTCGAGCACCTTCGCCGCGCTGGCAAAGCCCGCAGCCACGTCGCCATCGTTGCGCGCCATGTTGGCCGGCGTCTGCTTGGCGGCGTCCTGATAGGCGGCGAGAATTTCTTCCGACCCGCGCTGCTCGGCTTTGCTCTCATCCCATTCGACGGTGACGAGGTCGCGGGCCTTTATCGCGACCCACATGTTCTCGGCAACCACCGCAACGCCACGTGAAATTTGCACAACATCGACAACGCCCTTCAGCGCCTTGGCCTTCGCCGCATCGAAGGATCTTGGCCGTAGCGCCGAATTTCGGCGGATGGATCATCACCGCCGTTGCCATCCCGGGAAGCTGCACATCGATGGTGTAGGGCAATGTGCCGTTGGTTTTCGGTTTCGAATCGAAGCGTTTAAGATCAGCCTTACCGATCTGCGTCCACATTTCGCGTGGCTTCAACGGAATATCGGCGGGAAGCATCAGGCCATCGGTTTTGGTGGCCATCTCGCCGTAGCTTGCGAGTTTGCCGGAAGCATGCGTGAGCTTGCCCATTTCGGCCCTGATTTCGGAGGCTGGAACCGCCCATTCGCGGGCCGCTGCTTCCACCAGCATGATACGCATGGCGGCACCTGCCTTGCGGTAGCGCTCCCATGACGAAGTCATCGATGTCGAGCCGCCAGTACCCTGGGCGGCACCTCCCCAGGCAAGATTGCCATAAGCCGGGATGTTGCCGGCACCGCCTTCAACGCTGATCTGCGCCCAGTCGGCATCGAGCTCTTCATTCACCAGCGTGGCGATGCCGAAATAGGATCCCTGCCCCATTTCGAACTGCGACGAGGTGATGGTAACGGCGCCATCCGGCGCGATCGCGATATAGGGCTGGAAAGGATGAACCGGGACAGCAGCGGGTGTGTCTTCTGCTCTGGCTATACCTGTCGTCCGATAGCCGATGGCAAGTCCGGCAGCAGTCGCCACTGCGCCGAGTATGAATGAACGCCGCGTCGAAACAAGACTTGCTAACGGCTTGGCAAAAGATTGATCCTGAAAAATCTTGGGGTACATGGTTAGGCCTCCAGACGGCGGGCAGCTTCGTGAATGGCTGAGCGGATGCGGGCATAGGTTGCACAACGGCACAGATTGCCCGACATGGCGGCATCAATGTCCGCATCACCGGGCTTCTGGTTTTCGCTGAGCAGAGCAACCGCCGACATGATCTGTCCTGATTGGCAATAGCCGCATTGCGGCACGTCAAAATCGGCCCATACGGTTTGCACCGTTTCGGCCACCTTGCCGGAAACGCCTTCAATGGTGGTTATCCTGGCTGCTCCCACATCACCAATCATGGTCTGGCACGAGCGCACTGGCTGGCCATCAAGATGCACCGTACAGGCACCACATTGCGCCATGCCGCAGCCGAATTTGGTTCCACTCATACGTAACGAGTCGCGCAGTGCCCATAAAAGCGGCATGTCCGGTTCGGCATCGATATCCTGCTGCACGCCGTTTATGTTGATCTTGATCATCCAGCTATTCCTCCCCGACTATTGCAAAACACTTCTACGTGGGTTCCAACATTAGCAAATGGTAGGGCGTTCACGGAAACGTGATGAAACAATTTTTGGGATCTCCGCAAACTTAAAGGAATATTGGCATCCAACATCCAAGTAACATCGTGCTGACATAATTGGTTCAGAGCCCTGATAGATCATAACAATGCTTCTCTACTCCGGCCCCCTCAGCCTGTTTTCCCGCAAGGTTGAAATAGTCCTTGCCGAAAAGAACCTTGCGTTCGAGCGCGTGCTGGTGCCCTTCAGCCAAACCAAAGGCTACGCCCCAAAACATCCTGCCGTGCTTGCCGCCAACCCCAAGGGGCAAGTGCCCGTGCTGGTTGATGGCGATGTCACCCTCTATGATTCAACCGTCATTGCCGAATATCTCGAAGACAAATATCCCAGCCCCTCGCTTTTTCCGCGCGAGCCCGAAGCGCGCGCCAGATGCCGCCTTCTGGAACTTGAAGCCGACGAGGTTCTCCTGGTGCCGGTTCGCGCCCTCATGTTCCGCAGCGAGCCGCCGGGTCCCGATACCGCGCGGCGCGAGGAACAGGAGCGCGCCGCGCGCAAGGCCGAGGACGTAATTTTGGAAAACTATGCCGGGCCTTGCCGCAAAACTTGGGACCCAGGATTATTTCTGCGGCACCTTCTCCGTGGCCGACATCGCCACGTTCATGAATATCCATCACGGGCTGCGCCTCGGTGCTCCGCCCGTTTCCGGCCATCAAAATCTTTCCGCCTGGCACTCAAGGCTTGCCAAACGCCCAAGCTTTGCCACCGTGATAGCCGAGATGGCGGCGGCCGACCGGGAATTGTCCCATCCCGTTCCCGCCTATCGCAAGGCTTTGTGAGCAAGCCTTGTCGCGGCAACCGACATGACGATCGCCAGGACAAGAAAACCCAGCGCCATCCCAACGACATTTGCTGAAATGCTGTCCTTGATCGCAAAACCGCCGGTGGCCGCCCCGACGGATTGCCCGAGATAAACGGCGGAGGTATTGAGCGCCACGGTTGCGGCGGCAAGCCCAGGCGCAATGACAACCAGCCTGCTTTGCTGCATTGAGTTGGACGAGAATGTTCCCAGCCCCCAGATAAAACAGGCAATGCAGCCCAGGATATAGTTGCCGAAGAACACCCCGAACATGCCAAGTCCCGCGATCAGGAAACACAGCGCCACAAGAATGGCCCGGTCAACGCCAAACCGGCCGATGGCCTTTGTCGCAAGATAATTTCCCAAAACTCCGGCGATCCCGAATATGCCGAACATCAGGGCAATGCCGCGCGGCGTTGCGGCAAACGCTTCGCGCAAGATTGGCGCGAGATAGCTCACGACGGTGAACTGCCCGGACATGCTGAGAAGCGTCACCGCCATGATGCACAGCAAAATCGGATTTTTGAAAACCGCGACCCAGGATGAAAATTGTAAAGGTTCAACGCGCATGCCCCGCGTGAGTGACATCAGGACAGCAACGCAGGATACAGCCGAAAGACCGGCCATGACGAAGAACGTGGCGCGCCAGCCAAACTCGGTGCCCAATATGCTTCCCAGCGGAATGCCCACAACCGAGGCCAGCGACCAGCCGATGAAGATAAAGGCGATGGCCTCGGATCGCCTTTGAGGCGGCACCATTAAGCCCGACAGTCGCCGCGGCTTGCGGTGTGAACAGGGCCGCCGCAACCATGGTCACGGTGCGGATGATGAGGAGGGACCAGAATTCTGGCGCAAGCGCTGCCAAGCCATGGCCAACGGCGTAAAGTGCCGCCGTCGCCGCCAACAGCATGCGCCGGTCAAACCGGCTGGTGAGCCCCGCCAAAACCGGTGCGCCAATACCCACAACCAGGCCACCCGCAAACAGCAGCAGTCCCGCCGTGGCCGCCGGCACCTGGAGATCGGCCCCCAGGACATTCAGGAGTCCGGCCGGGAGCAAAACCCCCGTGCCAATGACAAAATTGCCAAACAGCAGCGACCAAAGCGCCAGGCGTTGCGAAGCCTGGCCGGAAATGGATGTCATGGAGTTCTGCCTTCACAAAGCCAAACGAAAGCAGCCGATGCCAAACCTGTCCAGCGCCTGTTAAGCATGGGCCTGTGCATTTATGCTGCACCTGCGAAATAGACTTGCTCTAAACCCTTGCGCGTTATAGGCTTAAACGCTGAAATCAGGCGAGTTACGAACGGACATGAAGATCAAGAAAGTCGGCATCATTGGTGCTGGGCAAATGGGCAGTGGCATCGCGCATGTCTGCGCCCTCGCCGGATTTGACGTAGGCGTAAACGATGTCAGCAAGGACCGGATTGATGCGGGCCTCACCACCATCAGCGGAAATCTCGGACGGCAGCTCAAGTCAGGCAAAATCACCGAAGCGGATCGCAATGCCGCGCTGAAGCGCATTACCCCCGTCGCGGGTTACGAAGGCTTTGCCGACTATGATCTGGTCATCGAATCGGCAATCGAAGACGAGCAGATCAAGCGCAAGATTTTCCAGGCGCTGTGTCCCCACCTGAAGCCCCACACGATTGTAGCCTCCAACACCTCGTCAATTTCCATCACACGGCTTGCCGCGGTCACCGGCCGCCCCGAAAAATTCATGGGCATCCACTTCATGAATCCCGTGCCGGTCATGGAACTGGTGGAACTCATCCGCGGCATCGCCACCGAAGAAGCGACATTTGCTACCGTCAAGGAATTTACCCTCGCCCTTCACAAGACCATCGCCGTTGCCGAGGATTTCCCCGCCTTTATCGTGAACCGCATTCTGCTCCCCATGATCAACGAGGCGATCTACACGCTTTATGAGGGTGTGGGCGGTGTGGAAGCCATCGATACGGCCATGAAGCTGGGCGCCCAGGCATCCCATGGGGCCGCTTGAACTGGCAGACTTTATCGGTCTCGATACCTGCCTTTCCATCATGCAGGTGCTTTATGAAGGCCTGGCCGATTCAAAATACCGTCCCTGCCCGCTTCTGGTGAAATATGTCGAAGCCGGATGGCTGGGGCGCAAAGCCAATCGCGGCTTCTATGACTACCGCGGCGAAAAGCCGGTGCCTACCCGCTAAATTTTCAAGTGTTTTAGGCGCCACGTTGCGCCATGCGGTTTGTAAGGCACTTTTAAGCGTGATCTCGTCGGCCTCGGCGAGAATGATTTTTGTCCAGCCCTTGCGGCCCCAACCTCCCGGAAGTGGCTGAAATACTTGTGGCTCGGCTTCCGCCATCATCGCCTGCTGTTCAGGCAGCAGCTTGATCACGCCCGTTGCATCGTCTTTCAAGGATGCAAATATTTTGTTCCGCACGCGAAAATCCGCCTTGTCGAAATGGGATTTTTCTTCCGCGCCAGGAAGGGCAAGCGCCAGACGCCGGAGATCTTCCTTGGTCATGGCGCTTCCGCAAGTGCGGCCTTCATCAGGGCAATGGCTTCCGCGCTGTTCCACTCCGCCGGCCCCAGCAGCCGCCCGATTTCACGGCCCTTGCGGTCAATGAGAAGGGTTACCGGCAGGCCCAAAGCCTGCAAGGCATTGAGCGATGTGGTCGTCTCGTCGACGTAAAGGCCAAGGGAGTCCGCTCCGGTTTCCTTCAGGAAGGCGGCCGAGGCTTCAAGCCCCTTGCGGTCAACGCTCAGGGCCACGACCTCAAAATCCTTCGACCCCAATTGTTTCTGCACGTCATTCAGGGTGGGCATTTCCCTGCGGCACGGCGCACACCAGGTGGCCCACAGATTGAGCAAAACCACGCGGCCCTGCCATTTGCTGAGCTTTACTTCGCTCCCCGATGAATCCTTGAAAGCGAGATCGGGTACAGATGGCCGGTCAGCCTTGACCAGAAAGGCAGCCATTGGCCCCACGGCAAAAGACTTGAATCCGCCCCCGCTGTTAACCTCCACCTTGCGCGGAACATCGCCAGACAGGTAAATGCCAAGCCCGCCGGCAATTAAGGCAAGCAGGGCGACATAAATCAGGGAATTTCGATTTCGCTTTGGGTCATTCATGGCTAAAAGGCTTACTCGTTCGCTCTAGGGATTTCCAATGACCAATAAAATGTGGGGCGGCAGGTTCAAATCCGGACCCGACGCCATCATGCAAGAGATCAATGCTTCCATCGGCTTTGACAAGCGCCTCTATGCCCAGGACATTGCAGGCTCGAAAGCCCATGCCGCAATGCTGGCCCAACAGGGCATCATTTCGAAGTCCGACGCCAGGGAAATTACCCGCGGCCTCGACCAGGTTCAAGCCGAGATCGAAAATGGCACGTTCACCTTTTCGACAGCCCTGGAAGACATTCACATGAATGTCGAGCAGCGCCTGAAGGACATTATCGGCGAACCCGCCGGCCGTTTGCATACGGCGCGCTCGCGCAATGACCAGGTCGCCACGGATTTCCGCCTCTATATCAGGGACACGGTTGACCATCTCGACGGACAGTTGAAAGACCTGCAAGTGGCGCTGGCCGAAAAAGCCGAGGCCCATGCCAAGACCATCATGCCCGGCTTTACCCATCTGCAGGTGGCCCAGCCCATAACCTTCGGCCACCATTGCCTCGCCTATGTGGAAATGCTGGCGCGCGACCGTTCGAGATTGGCCGATGCAAGGGTCCGGATGAATGAAAGTCCTCTGGGCGCTGCGGCCCTTGCCGGCACATCATTTCCCATTGACCGCACCATGACGGCCAAGGCCCTGGGCTTTGACCGGCCCATGCGCAATTCACTGGATGCGGTGGCCGACCGTGATTTTGTTTTGGAACTTCTTTCCGCCGCCGCAATTTGCGCCACGCATCTCTCGCGGCTCGCCGAAGAAATTGTCATCTGGTCCACCACGCAGTTCCGCTTCGTGAAGCTGTCCGACAAGTTCACCACCGGCTCCTCCATCATGCCGCAAAAGCGCAATGCCGATGCGGCAGAGCTGGTGCGCGCCAAGCCCGGAAGAATACTGGGTGCGCTCACCTCATTGCTTGTCGATCATGAAGGGCTTGCCGCTCACCTATTCCAAGGACATGCAGGAAGACAAGGAACCGGCCTTTGATGCCATCGACAACCTGTCGCTGGCCATTGCCGCAACGGCCGGCATGGTGCGCGACCTTGTGCCCAATGCGGATGTCATGCGCGCTTGCCGCGGCAAGCGGATTTTCAACCGCGACCGATTTGGCCGACTGGCTCGTCCGTACACTGAAGATGCCGTTCCGCGAGGCCCACCATGTGGCGGGATCGCTCGTGGCGCTGGCGGAGAAGCAGGGCTGCGATTTGCCGGAACTCAAATTGGAAGACATGCAAAAAATCGAAAGCCGCATTACAAAGGAAGTTTACAAGGTGCTCACCGTCGAAGCCTCGGTCGCCTCGCGCACCAGCTTTGGCGGAACCGCACCTGCAAACGTTGCACGCGAAGCCAGGCGTTGGCTGAAACTGTTGAAGTAAGGGGAATCACATGAAACTCATCATCACTTTGCTGCTCTTGGCGGGCATCACCACCACGCTGAATAGCTGCGGCCGGCGCGGCGATCCGGAAAAGCCGCAATTGCAGCAGGCCCAGTAATTCATGCATCACTTTGCCTATCGTGATGGCGTGCTCCACGCGGAGGATGTTGATCTCAACCTCATCGCTGAGGAAATCGGCACGCCCTTCTACTGCTATTCCACCGCCACGCTGGAGCGCCATTACCGCGTCATGAGCGAAGCCTTCAAAGGCAGCGAACACGCCATCTGCTATGCCATGAAGGCCAATTCCAACCAGGCCGTGATCAAGACCATGGCCGATCTGGGCGCCGGCATGGATGTGGTCTCCGAAGGCGAGCTCCGCCGCGCCCTGGCCGCCGGCGTTCCCGGCCGCAAGATCGTCTTTTCAGGCGTCGGCAAAACCGCCCGCGAAATGGCCCTTGGCCTGAAGGAAGGCGTCTCCTGCTTCAATGTGGAATCGGAGCCGGAACTGGAATTGCTCTCCCTTGTGGCCCAGCGCACCGGCCAGCGCGCCACCATTTCCATCCGCGTCAATCCCGATGTTGATGCCAGGACCCACGCCAAGATAACCACCGGCAAGGCCGACAATAAGTTTGGCATTTCCTTTACCCGCGCCTCGCAAGTCTATGCCCGCGCCGCCGCCCTGCCCGGCCTCGATGTGGCCGGCATCGACATGCACATCGGCAGCCAGATCACCGACATCGAACCCTTCGAGCAGGCTTTCAAATTGATGGCCGAACTCACGACGAGGCTGAAATCGGAAGGCCACAATATTCGCCATCTCGATTTGGGCGGCGGCCTTGGCGTGCCCTATCGCGGCACCAATGACGTGCCGCCCCACCCCGATGAATATGCCGCCATGGTGAAGCGGACGCTTGGCCATCTCGGCTTGAAATATGTCCTCGAACCCGGCCGCATGATTGCCGGCAATGCCGGAATTCTGGTGTCGCGCGTCATCTATGTGAAGGAGAACGACGGGAATTATTTCGTCATTCAGGATGCGGCGATGAATGATCTCATCCGGCCAACCCTCTATGACGCCTATCACGAGATCATCCCGGTGAAGAAGCCCCCTGAGAACGCCACGGACATCACGGCCGATATCGTCGGACCCGTCTGCGAAACCGGTGACTATCTGGCCAAGGCGCGGCGTTTGCCCAGGCCCGAACCGGGCGATCTCCTCGCCACCATGACCGCCGGTGCCTATGGCGCCGCGCAGTCCGGCACCTACAACACCAGGCCGCTCGTGGCCGAAGTCCTGGTGAAGGGCAGCACCTGGTCGCTGGTGAGGCCCCGCCAAACCTACGAGGATCTCATCGGGCTGGACCGGCTTGCCCTTTGGCAGGCAAGGAATTGGGCATAGGTCTCCGGGGAAGAAAGCGGCCCTCCGCTTCCCGGGTAGATTTCACGATGTCAATTAGCGGCGGCAGGATGACCCCACCTGAAGCTCCTGGAATTGAGGGAACGTTACTCCCCAGTCCCGGAAGCCCCATCCACCCCTTTAAGATCACTGTCATGATCAGAACCTTTCCGGGATGAACGAACCATATCTAGCATAATAGGAATATATTGTCAAGGAATAAATTCATGTAATGGTTTGAAACGGGATCAGCGGTCATAAAAACGTGATAATTATCCCTGGGCACAATTTTGCCGAGGTGTGCTATTATCCCTTCCAGCATGGCTGAACTCACACAGGCTCGAATTGAGCGGAAGATAACGGCAGCGCGCCTGGCTCTTTTCTGGGAAAGCCTGTGGGACGCCCTGTGCTGGCCCCTGATATTAACCTTGGTACTGGCCGCAACCGCCCTTTCCGGCTTGCTGCCCCTGCTCCCTGACGCTTTCCGTTATGGCCTCCTGGGCTTTCTCGTCGCAGCGATTGTCTGGTCGCTCCGCTCGGTTTTGAAAATCTCCTGGCCCAGCACCTATGCGGCCATGCGCCGGATTGAGGCTCGATCCAGTCTCTTTTCAACCGGCCACTCTCCACAAGCAATGATACGCTTGCCGGAGACGGTCTGGATGAAAGGAGCCTCGTCCTCTGGGAGGAGCACAAGCGCCGCCAATTGGCCAAGCTTTCCGGCCTGAAGATCGGAAGCCCGCAATCCAACTGGCGCGACCTTGATCCCCGTTCTTTAAGGGTGCCGGCTAGCCTCGCCCTGCTCGCGGTTCTTTTCCTGGCCCAGGGCGACGGCATCTCAAATCTCAAAGACACTTTCCAGGTAGGCCCGGCTGTCGCCCAAAAACCGATAAGCCTCGATGCCTGGCTGAAGCCTCCGGCCTATACCGGAAAACCGCCGCTGCTGCTCACCAGCCCGGCCCAGATTGAAAAGCTGAAAACCGATCGCAACATTCTCGTCGCCGAGAACAGCGGCCTTGTGCTGCGCCTCGACGGCGCCAAGAATCCGCGCCTGGCTTTCTATGATCTGCTCAGAACCTGACGCCGAACTGAAAACTCAAACGGCTACAACCAAATCAGCAAATGGACTGTTCGAAGCCGAAGCCAAGCTCAGCGCGCCCGCTCTCATCAAGGTGCTCGACGGCAACAATGAACTGGCGGCCTGGCATGTCTCGCTCATTCCCGACAATCCGCCAAGCGTTTCCATTGTCGAAGAACCGAAATCGGAAAGTCTTGGCTCCCTCACCGTGAAGTGGAAAGCCGCCGACGACTACGGCGTTTCCGCCATCACCTCGCAAATCGACCTGTCGGACAACCAGGAAGATGGCGTCGGCTTTGCCAGCAATGGCGTGTTTCTGTTTGACCCGCCGAAGTTTCCCGTGAGCCTGCGCAAATCCGCGCCGCGTGAAGAACTGGGTTCAACCAGCGCCGATCTCACCGCCCACCCGTGGGCTGGCCTGATCGTGGACCTCACCCTTGAAGTCAGTGACGCCGCCAAGCAGGCCACCAAAAGCGAAGTGAAATCATTCAAGCTTCCCGAACGGTTCTTCACCAAGCCCCTGGCCCAGGCCCTGATCGAGCAGCGCAAGACCCTGATCATGGATCCCGACGAAGCGGGGGCCGCGGCAAAATTACTGTCGGCTCTCCTCATCTATCCTGCCGGCCTCATTGAAAACAGCGGCACGCAAATATCCATCGCGGCAATCGTTTCGCGCATCCAAAATTTGCGCGACCGCAGCGACCTGGAAGAGGCTGTCGATCTCCTGTGGCAGACAGCACTTGCCATTGAGGAAGGCGATCTTTCCGATGCCCGCGCCGAACTTGAAGCCGCCCGCAAGGCGCTCGAGCGCGCCCTCGCCGAAGGCGCAACACCCGAGCAGCTGCAGGAATTGATGAAGAACCTGCGCAGCGCCATGGACCGCTACATGCAGTCCATGAAGCGCGAGGCCGAAAAGCGCCAGGCCCAGGGCCAGCAGAACAAGAACCGGCGTTCGCCAAACAGCAAGACCATCACCCAGCAGGACCTGCAGCAGATGCTCGATACGATTGAAAAGCTGACCCAGAATGGCGCCAATGAAGCGGCCCAGGAACTGCTCGCCCAGCTTGATGAAATTTTGAAAAATCTTGAACCCGGCATGGCCCAGCAGGGCGGCCCTCCAGGCGATTCGGCAACAACGGAAATGCTCAACGAGCTTTCAGAGCTTATGCGCCGCCAGCAAGAGCTGATGGACCAGACCCAGCGCATGCAGCAGGGCAACGAAGGAAACCCCCTTGAGCAGGAAGGCGATGATCCCGGAAACCGCAGCGGCAACATGGGCACTGAGGGGCTTGCCGGCGAACAGGGCAATCTCGGCCGCATGCTCGAGCAGTTCATGCGGCAATTGGGCCAGAACGGTTTGCAAGCTCCCCGCCCCTTCGGTGAAGCCGGAAAACAAATGGGCGATGCCGAGCAATCCCTGCAGCAACAGGAACGCGAGCGGGCCCTGGGCCAGCAGGGTGAAGCCCTGAGCCAGTTGCGCCAGGGCGCCCAGGAGATGGCCCGCCAAATTCAGCAGCAGGGCCAGTCCGGCCAGGACAATACCGGCCGCGATGGCGAGGCACGGGGTGAAACCCATGATCCGCTCGGACGGCCCGATGCCCAACAGCGGCGACAATTTCGGACCCAAGGAAAACATGCTGCCGTCCGAACTTGCCATTCGCCGCGCCCGTGAAATTCTCGAAATCCTGCGTTCACGCGCCAACACCCCGGACCTGCCGCGCATCGACAAGGATTACATCGACCGGCTGCTGCGCGGGCTTTATTAAACCGCCGGCACGACATGCCCGACAAAGGGCAGTTCCCTGAACTGGTGCGCCATGTCCATGCCGTAGCCCACGACAAATTTGTCGGGACATGAAAAGCCCAAGAAATCCGCCTTGATGTCAGCCGCGAGATGCCCCGGCTTTTCCAGCAGCACTGCCGTCATCACGCTTGAAGCGCCCCGCGCCATCAGCAGGTCCTTGGCAAAGGCCAGGGTGCGTCCCGATTCGAGGATATCATCAACCAGCATCACGTCGCGGTTCTGGATCGGCGATTCGATGTCGCGCAAAACTTCAACCTGCCCCGAAGATACCTGGGCCGCCCGGTAGCTCGCCAGAATCATGAAATCCACTTCCGGCGAAAGGCCCGCATGATGCATGGCGCGGATCAGGTCCGCCGCAAAGATGAAGCTGCCTTTCAAAACCGGAACCACCAGCAGGTTCTTCGGCTTTCGCGCCGCAATTTCGCGGGCAAGCACCGTTATGCGTTTTGCAATGTCCGCTTCCGAGAACAGGACCGAAATGCGGTGGCCGTCGATGGTAATGTCGCTCATGGACTAGGGTTTGAGCCGATTTCATCCCTGTGTGCAAAGCGAATTTGCAGGTTCTTTCGCAGTTTCCGGCGGCGAGGCGACACGGGTCACGAAACTCGTGGATTCACCGGCCCGCAAGGGCCTCGCCCCCGTATCCAGTGTCCAGGTGTAAACCTCCGCTTGGCTGCCCGTCATTCAGGCCAAAGCGCAGCCAGGGAATCTTCTGGGTGCTGTTTGAAATATTGCTGATCTCGCCCTTGATGCTCAACACGCGAAGCCCGTCAACAAAGGCATGCTGCTGTTCAATGCGGCGAATTTCGAGCCCATAGATATTGACGTTATAACCCACGGCGTCATAGGCCCGCACCGTGACCGGAGCCAGGCTGACCACAACTTCAGGAAATGAGGCGGCAGCGGCCACGGGCATAAGCAGGCAGGCGCCGAGAATGGCCCAGCCCCGCAAACGGCCAAGTCTCTGGCGTTTTTTAACCGCAAAAGCTTCCTTCGCCCGGCGCGACGCCTCAACCAGGCGCTTCACTTCGCTGTCCGGCTCGAAGCCATGCTCAATGACGGTGGGCAGCCTTGCGCGGTGAAATATCGACGATCTCGATGGCCCGGCTTTCGATCCAGCTGTGGCCGCAGGCCGAGCAGCTGATGGCCATGCCATCGCCGGACAGGCGCTGGTCCGGGAAATTGTAGTGCGTGGAGCAAGAAGGACAAGAAATTATCATCTGAAGATCATATCATCCATTGATTCGCCCGCGCCCTCCGCCTAAAGCCCAAGCACCCCTCAATTGTTAACAGCAATCAGGGTTAATGCGGCGTTAAGACCGGGCATGGAGTGACGGCTATTTCGACTTGGAGTTCGGCTTAGTGGTTCGTCTTGACAGTGTGGGCCTGCGTTACGGCGATGGGCCCGAAATTTTGAAGGATGTCAGCTTTCACCTGCGGCCCGGCTCCCTGTGCTTTCTCACCGGGCCTTCGGGAGCGGGCAAGACATCCCTGCTCCGGCTGTTGTTCCTCGCCCTGAAACCCACCCGCGGCCTCATCAACATTTTTGACAAGGATGTTTCCCAGGTGAGCCGCTGGGAACTGCCGCTGCTGCGCCGCCGGATCGGCGTGGTGTTCCAGGAGTTCCGGCTTCTCGACCATCTCACCACCTTTGACAATGTGGCCCTGCCTCTCGCGCGTCATGGGCCAGCGCGAAGACAGCTACCGGGCCGATGTCATGGACCTGTTGAACTGGGTGGGCCTTGAAGATCAGGCGCAGGCCTATCCCCCCGTATTGTCGGGCGGTGAAAAGCAGCGCGCCGCCATTGCCCGCGCCGTCATTTCCAAGCCGGAACTTCTGCTCGCCGATGAGCCCACCGGAAACGTCGACCCGGTTTTGGCCAAGCGATTGCTCCATCTCTTCATGGAACTGAACCGCCTGGGCACAACCGTATTCCTGGCAACCCATGATCTCAAACTGGTGTCGCAAGGCAAGGGTTCTGTGCTTCACCTGGAAAAAGGAATATTGAAAGCCGCATGAAGCGCCCGAAAAAATTCCGCACCGGACCCATCATCCCGCCTGAAGCTGCTCCCCTGCGGGCGCTGACGGTGACGATGACGGTGATGTGCTATCTCGCCTGCCTCGCCATCGGCGCGCTTGATCCTGATTGACCGCGCCGTCGATAGCTGGACCAGCGGATTGTCGCGCGAGGTGACCGTGCAGGTGCGGCTCATGCAGAATGCCGACATTGACAAGGAACTGGCCAAGGCAAAAGTCCTGCTTGAAACCACCGTTGGCGTCACCCGGGTTGAAGTTCTTGAACGCGATGCCGGCGCCAAGCTCCTGGAGCCCTGGCTTGGAACCGGCAATCTCGATGACCTGCCGATCCCGCGCCTCATTCGTGTGACCATTAATGAGACAGCGCCGCCGGATTTTGTTGCCTTGGAAAAACAGCTGAAAAAATCAGTGAACGGTGCGAGCCTCGATACCCATCGGAGATGGGAGGTGGAACTCACCCGCATGGCCAGGGCCCTTTCAACGCTCTCCTATGCCATTCTTGCCCTCATCTGCATTTCGGCCATCGCCATGGTGATCTTTGCCACGCGCACCGTGCTTGATGCCAACCGCCAGGTCGTGGACGTGCTGCATCTCGTCGGCGCCAAGGACAGCTATATCGCCCACCAGATTGACAGCCGCTT
This sequence comes from uncultured Alphaproteobacteria bacterium, assembly GCA_963810045.1. Taxonomy (GTDB): domain Bacteria; phylum Pseudomonadota; class Alphaproteobacteria; order Rhizobiales; family Aestuariivirgaceae; genus Aestuariivirga. The sequence goes on from CAWELV010000030.1 coordinate 108,304, forward strand.
CCTGCGCACCGGCTTCATGGCCGGATTGTTGGGCGTGGGCCTTGGTGTTGCCACCTTTTTTCTTCTCGGCCTTGCCGGAACCATAGGTGCCGGCGGCGTTGCCGATGCCAGCCGCGGGCTTTTGTTTGCGCCGCCGGAAATTGCCGTGTGGAGCTATGGCGTTTTGTTCAGCGTGCCGATCATTGCAACATTGATTTGCCTCGTCACCTCGCGCATGGCGCTCATCCGCATGTTGAGAAGCGTGCTGTGATTGCCTTCCGCTCGCTGGTTTTCAATGTCGCCTTCTATGTGAACCTCACGCTCTTCCTGGTGCTGGGCGCCGGATTTTTTTTGACCCCGCGCAAATGGTCGGTGCGCGCCCTTCAGGCCTGGGCCCGCACCTCGCTGTGGCTGCTGCGGGTGATCTGCGGGCTCCATATTGATGTGCGGGGCATGAAATATATTCCGACTGGCGCCGTTCTCGTGGCGGGCAAGCATCAATCCGTGTGGGAGACCTTCGCCATCCTTCCCTATCTCGATGATCCCTGCATGGTGTTGAAGCGCGAGCTGTCATGGATTCCCTTCTTCGGCTGGTTCATCTTCAAATTTCGCATGATCCGATTGGAGCGCGGCGCAGGCTCGGCAGCCCTGCGCAAGCTCATGGCAAGGGGCGTTGAGGAACTGGCGGCAGGCCGGCAGATCGTCATCATGCCGGAAGGCACCAGACAGGCCCCCGATGCGCCCCCCGCCTACAAGCCGGGTGCTGCCGCGCTTTACGGCACGCTGGGCTGCGCCTGCCTGCCCTTTGCCGTGAATTCCGGCCTGTTCTGGCCCCGCCGGAAATTCCTGCGCTATCCCGGCACCATCGTCCTGGAATTCCTGCCGCTCATTCCCGCGGGCCTTCCCCGCAAGGCCTTTCAGGAAAGGCTGCAAAACGACATCGAAACCGCCACGGCGAAGCTGGTGGCCGAGGGCCGCGAGGCGGTACGAATCAAGAACAAACTCTCGACTCCGGCCTGACTTTGCGATACTGTCGCTGCAGGAGTGACCGAGGTCGTCATGGATCAAAGCGTTGGTATTCTCGATCCCATCTCGCAAGAGATCTGGGACATGAAGTATCGGTTCAAGGACGCCGATGGCGCCATCCATGACCAGACCATCGAGGATACCTGGTGGCGGGTGGCCCGCGCCGTGGCCGAGGCCGAAGCACCCTCCCTGCGCGAGACTTGGGCCTCTTCCTTTTATGAGGCGCTTTCGGATTTCAGGTTTTTGCCGGCCGGCCGCATTGTGGCGGGCGCCGGCACCAAGCGCAGCGTCACCATGTTCAACTGCTTCGTCATGGGCACCATCGATGATTCCATGCTCGGCATATTTGATGGCCTGAAGGAAGCAGCCCTCACCCTGCAGCAGGGCGGCGGCATCGGCCATGATTTCTCAACGCTCAGGCCCAAGGGCGCGCCCGTCAAAGGCGTGGGCGCCGATGCCTCGGGACCCTTGAGCTTCATGGATGTGTGGGACTCCATGTGCCGCACCATCATGTCGGCCGGCGCAGGCGCGGCGCCATGATGGCGACCATGCGCTGCGACCATCCCGACATCGAAGCCTTCATTGCCGCCAAGCGCGATCCGCTGCGCCTGCGCAATTTCAATTTGTCCGTGCTGGTGACCGATGCCTTCATGGCCGCGGTAAAGGCCGATGGCCCCTGGACCCTGAGCTTTGCCGGCCACGACTACCGCACCATTTCGGCCCGCAGCCTGTGGGACCAGATCATGCAGTCAACCTATGACTATGCCGAACCCGGCGTCATTTTCATTGACCGCATCAATGCCCAAAACAATTTGGGCTATTGCGAAACCATTCACTGCACCAACCCCTGCGGCGAACAGCCCCTGCCCAGCTATGGCGCCTGCCTGTTGGGCTCGATCAATCTCACGCGCTTTGTGAAATATCCTTTTGAGGCCAATGCCTGCATCGATGAAGCAGCCCTGAGCAAGACCGTGGGCGTGGCCATCCGCTTTTTGGATGATGTTGTCGACGTTTCAAATTATCCCCTTGAACAGCAGGCCGCAGGAAGCCCGCGCCAAGCGCCGTCTTGGCTTGGGAGTGACCGGCCTCGCCGATGCGCTCGCCATGTGCGGCCTGCGTTATGGTTCGAGCCGCCGCCGCGGAAGCGGCAAACACCTGGACGAGAATCGTCGAAAACGCCGCCTATAAAATGAGTTCGAAGCTTGCCGCCGAGAAGGGCTCGTTTCCGCTGTTTGATGCGGAGGCTTATTTGAAAGGCGGCCACGCCGGCTCGCTATCCAAAACCATTCGCCAGGACATTGCCTCATCGGGCTTGCGCAACGGCCTGCTCACCTCGATTGCGCCCACCGGCACCATTTCACTTTTTGCCGGAAATGTCTCGAGCGGCATCGAGCCCATTTTCAGCGTGAGCTATGAGCGCAAGGTGAGGCTCGCCGACAACAGCCGCATGACGCTGCGCGTCGATGACTATGCCGCACGGCTGTGGTGGCATCTCAAGGGCGCCGATACACCCTTGCCTCCCGCTTTCGTCACCGCCGATGATCTCACCCCCCACGAACATCTCGTCATGCAGGCCGCGGTTCAAAAACATATCGATAGTTCCATATCGAAAACCATCAACGTGCCCGAGGACTGCGACTTCGAAACCTTCAAGGATGTCTACAGCGAGGCCTATGACCTGGGCCTGAAGGGCTGCACCACCTTCCGTCCCAATGACGTGACGGGTTCCGTGCTGTCGACCGCTTCAGTGAGCGAGGACAAGGATGTGGCCGTCATGGAGCGCGACGCAGCACTCAACGGCATCACCTATAAATTGAAGTGGCCCGAATCCGATCACGCCATCTACATCACCATGAATGACATCATGAAGGACGGCAAACGCCGGCCCTTCGAGATTTTCATCAATTCAAAAAACATGGAGCACTTCGCCTGGACCGTGGCGCTCACCCGGATGATTTCGGCGGTCTTCCGGCGCGGCGGCGATGTTTCCTTTGTCGTCGAGGAGTTGAAGGCGGTTTTCGATCCCCGCGGCGGGCAATGGATGGAGGGCCACTATGTGCCAAGCCTGCTCGCGGCCATCGGCGGCATCATCGAAAAACACATGATTGAAATTGGCTTCCTCGAACCCCGGCAGAAGCCTGAGTTCGTGGCGACGCCAAGCACCAAAAGGGCCTCCTGCCCGCGCTGCGGCGAGCTTGCGCTGGTCTTCCAGGAGGGCTGCGCCACCTGCCTGTCCTGCGGATTTTCGAAATGCAGCTAAATAGGGCTTGCATTTAAATCAATTTTGTTCTATGTTTGTTCCTATGCTGATTCACGGTTCACCCATCTCGATAAACTTCCCGCCAGGGCTCCCATGACAACGAGCGTTTCTGGTACTGGCGCGGCGCTTCGGGCAAGAAATACATCCACTCCATTTATGCAGCCGATGCCTGTCCGCCGCTTCCCGGCGCCATCTATGTGGCCGTCCGGCGCATTGGCCATTTGCGGACCGTTGTCGCCATGGGCCGCTTTTCGCCCTTCTGGGATGGCGCATCGTCGGAATTGGCCGGTGTCGATGCCGATGAAATTCATGTTCATCTGCTGGCCCGCGACAATTCCGCGGCCGAAGCAATATTGAATGATCTCCAGGCCGCGTTTGTCGAAACCCTCAAACCGTGAGCCTAGCCGCCTAGAAGGTGTAGCTCGGCGCCGATGGCTTCAAGCGTCTTGTCGTGAATGTTCATCTGCCGGAGGTGCACCAGCGTGTTCATGACATAGTCCCGGCAGTGGCCCATCTTCCCTTCGCCCTGCCTGACATGCTTCATCAAGCTCCGCATGCGAGAGCTTGCCCGCATACTGCTCATGGGCCCGGTCAACAACATAAACCACCGCCTCGACTTTCTCATCGCCTCCCAGAAGTTCAACCGTCTGCGTCACTTCCAGATAGACTTGGCTCACCTGTTCGCGCGCGCGCAGGTAAGCCAGCGTCGCCTCCCACTTTGAAGGCGCGATCTGAAACGCCACGCCCACGCACGAGCCGCCGCGGTCAAGGCCCAGCACAAGCCCGGGCAGCGCTTCGGTGCCCCGGTGGTGCAGCGAATAGACGCAAAGGCTGCGGTGAAATCCGCGAATGCGCGCGTGGGCCTGTGATTCAAACTCAAACCCCGGCCGCCACATGAGGGAGCCATAGCCAAATATCCAGCGCTGTTGCATGCTCGTCCCGCTTCAATCCAACCCGAGAGAATCATCAAATCATATGGCTTCTTCGGCAAAACGCCCATGGTATATGTTCTATCCGCTCACCGGAATGATCCTGTTGAGCCTCGTCTGGTGCGGCTACTGGTTCATCGCTTTTTCGGGAGCCAAGGAACTTGTCCGGGCAAAGCGCCTGGAATTTGCCGGCAAGGGCATGGAACTCAACTGCGCTCGTGAAAGCTGGGGCGGCTTTCCCTTCCGCTTTGAATTCCAGTGCGAAACGGCAACACTGCAATTCATCCACGGCAATGAAAACTATAACATCCAGTCAACAAAAATCCTGGCCCTTGCCCAGGCCTATAATCCCCTCCATGTCATTCTGCTTGTTGACGGCCCCACGTCAATTGACCGAACAACAGTCATTCATGACCGCGCCCTGATATCCGTGACGGTCGGTCTCGACAAGGACTGGGATGCAAGTCTGGAGGCGGCAAGCGTAAATGCCCAAGACCTGTTTACAGCTGCCCAATTGAAACTGTTCGCCAGAAAAATAAACGGCAGGCTGGATCTCGCGGCCGACGCCAAAGAGCTCACGGTGATCCAGCCAGAAAATTCGCCCATCACCGTTTCAAGTGCAGAACTCGTCGGCCAGACCAGCGCCTCACTCCTCACGCAACGGCGCCTGGCCGGACAATCCCTCGAAATAAGTTCGCTTAAAATTTCGCAAGGCCCCGTTGATTTCGCGGCAACAGGCACTGTCTTTCTCGATCCCCAACACCGGCTGGCAGGCAAGCTTTCCAGCCAGACCAATGACATCGACGGCGTGATGAAATTTATCGCGCCCATCTTCGCCTTGAATGAACAGGACAGCGCGACGATAAAAAATCTCGTCACCCTGACCGGCAGCGATCCCGCGACGAAGACAACAAAGGCGGATTTCATCGCACAGGGAAGGCGCGCTCTATTGGGGATTGATCAAACTGGCTGACCTTGACACCGCTCTATTAGCGGTGCTTGGGGTCGCGGCCGAAATCCGGCGCCGCGGTTTCCTGGCCTGCCGCGATGATGTTCCGGCGCACTTCGCGCGCCCGCGTGAAAAGATTGAACAGGGTTTCGCCGTCACCCCAGCGGATGGCCCGCTGCAGCGCCGACAGATCCTCCGAAAACCGTCCCAGCATTTCCAATACCGCTTCACGATTGTTCAAAAACACGTCGCGCCACATGGTGGGATCAGACGCCGCAATGCGGGTGAAATCGCGGAAACCGCCGGCGGAATACTTGATCACTTCCGAATCGGTCACCTCTTCAAGGTCAGCCGCGGTGGCCACCGTGTTATAGGCAATGAGATGCGGCAAATGGCTGGTGATCGCCAGCACAAGATCATGATGCTCCGGCGTCATCAGTTCCACTTCGGAGCCGCAGGAATGCCAGAATTTTTCAAGCCGTGTGACAGCCGAGGAATCGCTGTCGGGAAGCGGCGTCAGAATGCACCAGCGCTTCAGGAACAGGTCGGCAAAGCCGGAAGCCGGGCCCGATTGCTCCGTGCCGGCAATGGGATGGCCGGGAACGAAATGAATACCCGCCGGCAAATGCGGCGCCATATCGCGCACCACGGCAGCCTTCACCGAACCCACGTCCGTGACGATGCAGCCCGGCTTCAGCGCAGCGCCAATTTCCTGTGCAATTGCTGCCACAGGCGCCAACCGGCACGCACAGGATAACCAGATCGGCATCTTTGACTGCCGAAGCCGCGGTGGGATGAATGCTGTCAACCAAACCGAGTTGCACCGCCGCTTTCCGCGTCTCCTCGCTTCTTGCATAGCCCGCAATATGCTTGGCGATTTTCTCGCGCCGCATGATATGGGCAAGCGACGACCCGATGAGGCCGATGCCGATAAGCGCCACCCTTTCAAACTGCACGCTCATTTCAGGAAATCCGCCAGGGCTGAAACAACGGCGCGATTGGCCTCTTCATCGCCGATGGTCATGCGCAGGCATTGGGGCAGTCCATAGGCTTCCATCCGCCGCAGGATGATCCCGTGGTCATTCAAATAAGCATCGGCCTTTGCCGCGGTTTTTTCGCCCTTATCAGCAAAATGGATGAGCAGGAAATTTCCCACGCTCGGCGTGACCTTGAGGCCCAGCCCCTGCAGTTGCCCGGTGAGCAGGCCCAGCCACTTCTCATTATGCGTGATGGCGGTTTCAATAAATTTCTGGTCTCCAATGGCCGCCACGCCCGCCGCCATGGCCGCCGCACTCACATTGAACGGCCCCCGAATGCGGTTCAGCACATCGGCCACATGGGCGGGGCAATAGGCCCAACCCAGGCGAAGCCCCGCAAGGCCATAGATTTTCGAGAAGGTGCGCGTCATCACCACATTGTCGGACGTTGCCACGAGTTCGAGGCCCGACTCATAATCATTGCGCCTGACATATTCCGCATAGGCCGCATCGAGAACCAGCAAGCGTGGTTTTCGGCAAACCCGCATGCAGGCGCTTCACTTCGTTGAAGGGCAGGTACGTGCCGGTGGGATTATTCGGATTGGCAAGGAACACCATCTTGGTCCGTGGGTTCACGCATTTCAGCATCTCATCAACGCTGGTCGTGTGATCAACTTCCGGCGCAACAACCGCCTTGGCCCCATTGGAAGCGATGGCGATGGGATAAACCAGAAATCCATACTGCGAATAAACCGCCTCGTCGCCGGGAGCCAGATAGCCATGCGCCAGGAGCTGCAGCAATTCGTCCGAACCTGCACCGCAAACGATGGAAGCCGCATTCAATCCGTAGCGCGCGGCAATCGCCTCGCGCAGTTCCGTGGCCGAACCATCGGGATAAAGCGCAAGCAGATTGCCCTTTGACGCATAGGCCGCCAAGGCTTGCGGCGAGGCGCCAAAGGGCGATTCGTTGGAGGAAAGCTTGTAAATTTTCGCACCCCTGGCGGCACTCTTGCCCGGCACATAGGGCGAAATATCGAGAATGCCCGCCTTGGGAAGCGGGTGAACGGCTTCTGACTTTAAACTCATGATTTGATCTCAAAGGGCGATGGGTAGCGCCCGGCCACTTTCAGGCCGAGCAGCGCATTAGACCGGTTCAGGCCCACAAGCGGGCTTTCATGATCCGACAAAAAACCTGGCAGGCAGGACACCCGGCGTTGCCCCAGCTTGATTTGCCAGAGTGGTGCGGGCGAAAAATCCCGGGGCAATTTGCCATCACTGATAATGAGGGTTTCATCATCTCCCGTGGGCTCCGATGGCGAGTGTCCGAAGACCAGGAGCTTGGGAACCGTGTCGTCCCGCAGGAACGGCAGGCATGCAATCACTTTCGCCTGGCCGGCCTTGCCCGCAACAAAGGCTTCCGCCCAGGGGGATTCAGTTTCAACAACGCAGATGTCTCCCGGGCTTGCGTTGACCTGCATCAGGGCCTGGGCTTCATCGCGGTATTCTTCCACCGGAAGGGTGCCGAAATAATCCCTGATGCGGAGTCTCAAGCCCATTGCGGCATTGAGTTTCTTGCTGACGTGGATTGTAATATCCGCCTGGTTTTGGGCTGAGCGCGCCAGGATGTTTCGCCAAAGACGCACCAGAAGTTCCGGCGGCACAAGGCTCTCGGGCCGCGACAGGAGCCGGCGCAGGATGGCGGCTTCGCGTGCCGGCCGGAAGGCCGAACCGCCAAGGCCGCCATTTTTTGACTTGATGGCCCGCACATGCTCGGTGGCGGCAAAACGCCGTTCAAGCAGGCTCAGGAGGCCATCATCTATGGCATCCATTTCGCGGCGGATGTCGTCAAGCTCAATGTCTGATCCAGCTGGTTCGCTCATGGTCTTCAATCTCTATCGTACTCCGGCAGCCCTACTGGCGCCGCTCCAACAGGATTGGACCTTCATACTTGGAGCCGTCACAAAAGCAAAGGCTTCCCGTTATTTCCCGCCGTCAAAGCGGACGGGCGAGGGCAGCAGGGCCGGCTTGAACCGCGGCATCAGGCGCCTGACCCTTTTGCCCGATGAAAAGGCATAAACCTGCTTCACCGCCTCAACGATAATGACGCCTGAGAACCTTGGGGTAATCAAGTCGCATACCCGTTCAATGGCGCTGGCTCCCGAAAGGACAAAGCCTCTTCTTGTCGGTGGCATTTGCAGCGCATGGGACCAGGAAACCGCTGAAAACTGCGCCTCCTTGAGGAGGCCGCTAAGTTGGGTGCGTGAAAACGGCTGGCCATAGCCAAAAGGCGATGTAGTCGAAGGCGGCCCACAGTCCCCTGCGGTTTGGCACCACCAAAATCAGCCGGCCCTGCGGAGCCATGACCCGCCAGACCTCCTGGAGCATTTCGATCGGGCTGTCCGTCAGTTCCAGCCCGTGGACCACAAGAGCCAGGTCCACCGTGCTTTCCAGAAGCGGCAAATCAAATTCATCGACCAGGGCCGATTGCACCGAACCCTCCGTTGGCCAATGAATAACCCCCTGGCGGGCCATCATGAACGCAATGCTGCGCCCGGTGCTCGACGCAAGATCATCGAGATAGGGCGTGGCAAAACCCATGCCCATCACACAGGCATCGTTCAGCGAACCCAGCCGCGGCTTCAGCTTGGCGGCGAGCAGGCGGCGAGTAGCATTTCCCAAAGGACTCGCGTAGAATTCACGCAGATCAACAACATCCATGCTGGCAAGTTTTAGCGTTTAACGCCTGATGGGTCATCAACGAAGAAAAACAGGGTTAGCAAATCATATGCCCCATCTCGATATGCGCCAATTCATGTGCCGCTCCGACAATTACGGCGTCATAATCCATGATTCCAAAACCGGGGCCACCGCCTCCATTGACGCGCCCGACGCCGAGGCGGTGGAGACGGAACTCAGGAAATTTGGCCGGCAGCTGACCCATATATTCACCACTCATCACCATGAAGACCATGTCGCCGGAAACTTGCGGCTCAAGGAACTTTTTGGCTGCAAGATCATCGGGCCGAAGAACGAGGCCGAAAAGATTCCGGGCATTGATACGACCGTCTCAGGCGGCGACACATTCAATTGGGCCGGCCGTGAGGTAAAAGTCTTTGCTTGCCCGGGCCACACGCGAGGCCACATCGCCTTCCATATTCCATCGGAATTTTCCCTCTTTGCCGGTGACACGGTTTTTGCCATGGGCTGTGGCCGCGTCAACGAGGGCAGCATGGAAGAGATGTGGTATTCCGTTAATCAGTTCCGCACCCTGCCTCCCGCCACCTTTGTATATTGCGGCCATGAATATACCGAAGCCAATTGCCGCTTTGCGCTCTCTGTCGAGCCTGCGAACCGCTTCCTGCAGCAGCGCGCCACGGTCGTTGCGGCCCAGCGTGCCAGGGGCGAGATGACCTGCCCTTCAACCATTGGCGATGAGCTGAAGACCAATCCCTTCATGCGCTGTGACAGCCCCGAGATCCGGAAAAACCTGAATCTCGAAACGGCAACTGATGCCGAAGTGTTCGCTGAGCTCAGAACCCGCAAGAATAATTTCTAACCCTTATTCATTTCTTCCGGAAGATCATGTCCTTGGCGGCAATTGCGGCGCCTGCCGAAATGAGCAGGCACGCCAGGGCGATCGACCAATGAAACGCCGCATAGCCAAAGAACAGCAGCACAAGGGTTGAAAGCAGGGGAGCGGCATAGGATGAGGCGCCGAGGACCATGATGTCACCATGCTTCAGGCCGTAGTCCCAGGTGTAAAATGCGGCCCCCAAGGGCAGGAGGCCAAGGCCCGCAACGGCCAGCCATTCCATGGAATTCCGCGGCCATACGGTTTGCTCGAACAGAAGATGGGAACCCAGCGACAGCAGCGCCGCCGCAAGGCAAAATCCTGAGACCACATCGGTTGGCACATGGCCGAAACGCCGTGCCAGCACAGAATAGCCCGCCCAGATAATGGCACAGGGAACGGCGAGGACATGGCCCAGTTTAAGGCCTTCACTCAAGCCAACTCCTTGCCCCCGGGTGATCACCAGCACCGCGCCAATCAGCCCCAATGCAACGCCCAAAATGTGATGCGCCCGTAATTTTTCACCCGGCAAAAATGCCGAAAAAACCACCAGGAAAAGCGGCCAGAGATAGGCAATAAGACTGACCTCGACCGGCGGCGCATTTCTGATCGCAGTGAAATAGATGAAGTGGTAGCCAAAAAGACTGGCAATGCCCAAGGCCCAGAGCCGCCAATTCTGATGCCTGAGCGTGGCCAGTGCGGCAGGACGGAACACCCACGTCGCAGCGCCCATGAGTCCCGCCAATGAAAAAACTCATGGCCGCAAGTTGAAAAGGCGGAACACTGCCAGAGGCTGACGTAAATAGTGCCAGGAAAGCCCACATCAAAACTGCCGTGAAGCCGATCAGCGTTGCAGTTCTGCGTGACAAAGAAAATTCCTCAAATTGCGAAGCGCACTGGAATATGACCAAGCTGTCCGGCGATCAAGCCGGTTTTTCAACAGTGTTGGGATCAGCCGCAGTGGCTCTTGAATTGTAGAATTTGCGTCCGAACACGCTAATCAGGACTGCTCCCACAATAATGGCGCCACCGAGGAAAGCGGCGCGCCCAGGTTTCTCACCCACGAAAATCCACGGCCACATCGGGTTGATGACCGCATCCAGCATGGCGATAAGCGTGAGCGTCACGGCGGGAACCGAGTGGGCCCCCTTGATGTAAAAAACCAGCGGAATGGCGAGTTGGAGCGTTGCCATGGCCGCCAGCAGGAGAACTTCCTTGAAGCCAACGTCGAAACCACCGCCCGCATGCCCCGCTGTAAACCCCAGAAATCCCGCAATGAAAAACGACATGATGCCGCCAAGACAAATCGCCGGAACCATATCCACATTCCGGTACCGGCGGAGCGCCAGGGTTTGTCCGGCAAAGGCCATGGGGACACAGATGGAAAGTAGCAGCCCCAATGTCGAGCGGCCAGCCTCAAGTCCGTCCCAGGCAATAACGCCGACACCAAGAAGTGCCAGCGTAGCTGCGATCCAGGCCTCGAAGCCGGGTTTTTCACCCGTAACCCAGGGGCTGAGAAGCGCCGCAAACAAGGGCGAGGTTGCCCCGATGACCGAAACCGTGGCCGTGCTCACCATCGTGAGGGAAGACACATAAAGCGTTGATCCCAACGCAAAGAAAAGGGCCGATGCGAATAGGGCCATCCTTGGTATGTCGGCAAATTTCTGGCAGAGCCCCGCGGCCATAGACAGCGACGAGATAAACCATAAGGGCAACGGCCATCCAGTAACCGCGCCAGCAATTGAGCTGCCAGCCGTCGAGCCCCGGCATGATGCGGACAAAAACCCCCGAAAGGCTCCATCCAATGGTGGCAAGAAACACAAAGAATACGCCCGTGCCGTAACTTTGTTCAGATGTCCCCAATATTGCCCTCGCCGCCGCTTAATTCTCGCAAACGTCAGAATGCACACAACCGGATATTGAAAATTGCGGGCTCAGAGAATCACGCGCGCAACTTCAGATTGTCAGCATCATAAGGGCTTTCCGCGATAACGCTAGCCTTGAACATTTTATCCAGGATTTTGATTTCCAGTTCCGTACCCAGAGTTGCAAATTCCGGCCTGACCATGCCTAGCGCCAGGGATTTGTTCACCCGCCAGCCAAAGCCGCCATTGGTGGCCCGGCCCACAAGCTTGCCCTTGGAATAAATCGGTTCCGAGCCCCGCGTATCCGAATCCGCATCGGTGACGCCATGAACTTCCATGGTGACAAAATTCCAGTTCAGCCCTTTCTCGCGGCCCGCCACCAGCGCATCCCGCCCCAGGAACTGCCCCTTGTTGGGGTGCACGAAACGGTCAAGGCCCGACTCGTAAGCCGAATACTCAATGGAGAGTTCGCGCGGCACCAGGCGATAGCTCTTTTCGATTGATAGCGACGACATGGCCTTGATGCCATAGGGCTTGATGCCGAATTCGCGGCCCGCTTCCATCAGCAAATCAAACAACGCAACCTGCTGCTCGATGGGATGGTGGAACTCAAAACCCAATTCGCCCACAAAATTGACCCGCAGCGCATGGCAGCTTGTGTGGCCCACGGAAATTGATTGGCCGGAAAGCCACGGGAAGGCTTCGTTGGAGAGATCCGTTGTCGTCAGCTTCTGCAAAACTTTTCGCGCATTGGGGCCGGCCAATACCAGCACACCAAGCCGCGTTGTGATTGGATTGAGCTTCACCGAACCATCTTTCGGGCAGCAGCTTGTAAAGCGTGTCATGATCATGGCGCTCAAAGGCGCCAGCGGAGACGAGATAGAAGCGTCCCGGCGCCCATTCATAAACCGTGAACTCGGCCCGAACCCCGCCAAGCTTCGTCAGCAGATGGCACAGCGCAATGCGCCCCATCTTTTTTGGAATGCGGTTGGCAAGGATTGAATCCAGCCAGTCCCGCGCCCCCGGCCCCGACACTTCCATCTTGGCAAAAGCCGACATGTCCTGAAGCGCCACATTCTCCATCACATTGCGGCATTCTTCACCGACAAAGCGGAACGCGTTGGAACGGCGGAATGACCACTTCTCGACGATGCGCCCATCTTCCGTAGGTGCCGCATGATTGTGGTTGAGCAGCACATTCGGCCTGTCCAGATCCTTTTCCGAAAGTGAATAGCCCTTCGGCGCAAACCAGCCCGGCCGCTCCCAGCCGTAAACCGAACCAAACACCGCGCCCAGATCCTTCATCCGGTCATAGCATGGCGTGCGCTTCAGAGGACGCGCCGCGGCGCGCTCCTCTTCCGGATAATGCATGGTGAAGACGTTGGCGTAAGCCTCTTCGTTCTTCTCCTTGAGATAGCCCTTCGTGGCATAGGGGCCGAAGCGGCGCGGATCGACGCCCATCATGTCAATGGTGGGCTCGCCATCGACGATCCATTCCGCCAATTGCCAGCCCGCACCGCCGGCCGCCGTCACGCCAAAGGAATGGCCTTCGTTCAGCCAGAAATTCTTCCGGTCCCAGGCCGGACCAATGATCGGCGAACCATCCGGCGTATAGGCAATGGCGCCGTTGTAAATTTTCTTGATGCCCAACTTCGCCAAAGGCCGGAACCCGCGCAATGCAGGTTTCAATATAGGGCTCCAGGCGATCGAGCTCGCCCTGGAACAATTCATATTCGCTTTGCTCGGAAGGGCCGTCCACATAGCAGCAGGGCGCGCCCTTCTCATAAATGCCGAGAACAAAGTCCGCCATTTTCTTCGCGCAGATACCAGGATGAATCCGCTTCGCGCAGCACGCCCATTTCCGGCAAGGCCCTTGGCCTGGCGTTCCTTGATCAGCGGGCGATGGTTCCGTGACGATATATTGGTGCTCAACCGGAATGACCGGAATATCAAGCCCAACCATGGCGCCCGTCTTGCGCGCAAAATTGCCGGAGCATGAAACAACATGCTCACAGGTGATGTCGCCCTTGTCGGTCTTCACCAGCCATTCGCCTGAAGGAAGCTGCTCAATGGCGGTCACCGTGGTGTTGCGGTAAATCTCCGCACCCCGGCTGCGCGCCCCCTTGGCCAAGGCCTGGGTGAGATCGGCCGGCTGGATATAGCCGTCATCGGGATGCTGGATGGCGCCGAGGACGCCATCAATCTCGCACAGCGGCCAAAGCTCCTTCAACTGCTTCGGCGTGAGCTTGTTGACCTTCACGCCGATGGTTTCGGCAATGCCCGGCGTAATACATGAACTCGTCCCAGCGGTCCTTGGTGCGCGCCACGCGGATGTTGGAAACCTTGCTGAAACCCACATGCTGGCCCGTTTCCGCTTCGAGTTCGCCATAGAGCTTCACCGAATACTTGTGAATCTGGCCCACCGAATAGGACAGGTTGAACAGCGGCAGCAGGCCCGCCGCATGCCAGGTGGAGCCGGAGGTGAGCTCCTTGCGCTCCACCAGGACAACATCGCTCCAGCCCTTTTTGGCAAGGTGATAAAGCGTCGAAACGCCAACCACGCCGCCACCGATAACAACCACCCGCGCCTGCGTTTTCATGGAAATTCCTTTGGACCTGGAAACTCAATTTTGGCCACATTAGTGAGAGAAATTCAACAGACGTGAAGTGGAGCGACGGGGGCAGGGCGGAATCCGACACGGCGACTAGCTCTTCGCAAGTCCCATATGGCTGATAATGAAGGAACTGAGGGCGCTCACGTCATCCCGGTCAAAAACCGGAACCGGGGCATCCGCAATGGCTGACTGTGGCCGCAATGGCAATAATGGTCGGATCGTCGCCGGCGAGATGGGGATGATCAAGCGCCAGATTGCGGACTTCGATCTTGTCGTGGCCGTCGCGCTTATAGCCCTCAACAATGACGAGATCGCAAGGTTCCAGCTTTCGCAGGATGTCATCAAGGCTGGGTTCCGCTTCGTCCGCAATTCGTGAATGATCGCCCAGCGCCCGCTTGAGACGACCGCCACTTCCGTGGCGCCCGCCTTGCGGTGGCGGAAAGCTGTCGCGGCCCTCATGATCGATGTCAAAGGAGTGATGCGCATGCTTCACCGTCGAAATGCGAAACCCACGGCCAGTGAGATCAACCACCAGCTTTTCAACCAGCGTGGTTTTGCCGGCGTTTTTGAATCCAGCCACGCCGATGATTTTTTGTTTCATGCCGCACCCAAGATCTGTTCGGCAATCCGCAAGTCTTCCGGCGCATTCACATTGAAAAAAGGATCATGGGGCTCAACCGGCCATTCCACCTTCTGCGCCGATGCCCGGTTGGCCCAGTCCTTGACCCGGAACAAATTGTCCCTGGCTATGGCGCTCTCAAGATCGTCCAGCAATTCCGTTTTCCAGGCGCCGATGATGTAGTGTTCCTGGTCCCCGGAAGCGGCAATGGCCGCACCTCTGACCACAGCTTTCTCCAGGAGCTTTGCAACGAGATTAAATGGCAGGAATGGCGTGTCGGAAGGAACCGTCACCAGCACGTCCGCCGTCAACATTTTTCGTAAACTTAAGCGCCGCATGCAAACCCGCAAGCGGAGTCGTCAAAGACGTCAAGACATCAGGAACAACGTCCAAGCCAAACTCAGAAAATCTCGCGGGCTCACCATTGGCATTGATAACAAGCTGGTCGACCTGCGGTTCAAACTGCTCGATCACATGCAAAATGACAGGCTTGGAAGCCAGTTCAAGAAAGGCTTTCTCGCGGCCTCCCATGCGGCTGCGATTGCCCGCCCGCAATGATGGCGCCGATGATTTTCATGATCCCATGTGGGCATAAAGCCGCTGCGGCGGCACCCAAACGATGATGTCATCGCCGCCGTTGATGATCCCTTCCCGTTCAACCCAGGCCGTAACGCCGCGCTTGTGCATGGCGGAAGCCACCAGCCCCGCCTTTGGCTCGGGATGATGCTGCGCCACCACATCCGCCACCTGGCGGCAGGGGAAGTTTTCCATATCAATCACGATGGTGGCGCCCGATGGAAACTGCAGCCGGGTGGAGGGTGTCAGCAGCGTCAGATCGGGAATGCCCGAGGTCACGACATTTGCCCCCAGCCATTCCGCTTTCATCTCGGGAATGCCCATGAGCTCGGCAATTTCGACAAGCTCTTCCTCGGAAACAATGGTGAGCTGCCTGACATTGCGAATGTCCGTATCCCTTGCATACTGCTTGATCGTGCGCACATCGGACTTTCGCGTCAGCCCCGCATGGAAATCACCCTTGATGCCTGAGAACAGCAATTCAAGGCGAGGCCACTTCCGCTTTTTCCAGCCCCGCCTCGCGGTCTCCGCTGAGAAGCAATTTTCGGGTCCGGCCAACAAATGGCGCTTTTGACAAAAGTTGCGGCAAGGGTGGCTCCCATTCCTGTGATTTTGGCCTATACAATAGCCATGTCTTACGCTGAATTTGAAGAGTTCATGGACCTTACGGGGCTTCTTTGCCCCCTGCCAGTGCTGAAAGCCCGAAAGCGCCTGGAATCCATGCAGTCCGGCCATGTGCTGAAGGTGCTTGCCAGCGACCCCGTGTCCGCCATAGACATGCCGCACTTTTGCAACGAACAGGGCCATGTGCTTCTCACAAATTCGAAACATGGCGACGTGTTCACCTTCAGGATCAAGCGCAAATGACCTATGATTTCGGCAGTTTCAACAATTGGGGCGCCCTCAAGAAGGTGGCCCTGCGCACCCCCGATGTGGCCTTTCACAGCGACGCCAGAATTGAGGCCGAATGGGAAAAGCTCAACTACCATTCAAGGCCCGACCTGGCGGCGGCAAAGCAGGAATTCATTGAGGTTGAAGCAATCCTCGGCAAGACCGGAGCAGAGGTCATCCGGCTGCCCGATGGCGATGGACTGACGCTCGATTCCCTTTATACCCACGATGCTCTGATCATCACGCCGCGGGGAATCGTGCGCCCGCATATGGGCAAGCCCGCCCGCCGGCTCGAACCCATGGTCAACGGCGCCCATCTTGAATCCTTAGGCATTCCCGTCATTGGCGAGATCACCGCTCCGGGCCAGCTCGAGGGCGGCGATCTCGTCTGGATCGACCGCCACACGCTGCTCGCCGGCATTGGCTACCGCACCAACCAGGAAGGCATCCGCCAGCTTTCAAAGCTCGCCGGCCCCGATGTGGAAATCCTTGCCTTCGACATGCCCCATTACAAGGGCAGGTCCGATGTCTTCCATCTCATGTCATGCCTCAGTCCGCTCGATGCGGATTTGGCCGTTGTCTATCTGCCTCTCATGGCAGCACGGCTGGTGGAATTTCTGGAATCGCGCGGCATCAGCTTCGTTCAGGTGCCCGACGATGAATTTGAAACCATGGGCTGCAATGTATTGGCCCTTGGCCCCCGCCACGCCATGATGGTGGAAGGAAATCCTGAAACCGAAAGGCGCATGCGCGCTGCAGGGGTGAATGTCGAAGTGATCAAGGGTTATGACATTTGCCGCAAAGGCGAAGGCGGCCCCACCTGCATGACCAGGCCGCTTGTCAGGGCTTGATTGCCTCGTATTGAATCAATCTTCGAAAGTGCCCTCATCCGCCCGTTGGTCATCTTCTCCCATGGCCCAAGTGCCACGGGAGAAGGCGATAATCTCCAAAGGATTTGCCTTCTCCCGTTCGAAGAATGGGAGAAGGTGGCCGACAGGCCGGATGAGGGCCTCTTGACCACAAGCGCATCAATCAAAACTCAACGTACTCACCTGTTGAGGGAAAGAGTCTTGTCGGTGAATGCCTCCGCACCGCCGGTGAGCTGATCGGTGAAGGCCTTGAACAGGCCCTCAATCATGGCTTTCTCGATGTCCTTCACGATGAACACCATGCGCGTGGTTTCATCGCCGTCTGGCCAGCTGGGCAGGCGCACCGGCGGATGAAAAACGTGCTGCACTCCATGCAGCACAATGGGCCTTTCCGGCTCGTCGGTCATTTTCACGATGGCCTTCATGCGCAGCATGTTGGCCCCGTGGTAGGACCTCAAAAGCTCCATGAACAGTTCAAGCCCGGCAGGACTGATGGGCCGGGATTCTGTAAAACTGAACGAGCGGATATGCGCATCATGGCGCGACACGTCATGGTGATGATGGCGGTGGCGTTTCTCCGCCGTCTCATAGGCCTCGGCCGCCAGCCATTTCCGCACGTCAACCGTTTTCTTTTCCGGGTCGAACAGGCCCATGTTGAAAAGCCGCGGCGCCGTTGCCTCATTGCGATGCGTCGTGAGCAAGCGTGCCGCCGGATTGAGCTTGCGCAGCCGCGCGATAATTGCAAACAGCATGTCCTCCCCCTCGCGGCCCGAGAGAAGATCAACCTTTGTGAGCACAATGCGGTCGGCAACGGAAACCTGTTTGACCGCCTCCGCATGGGCATCAAGCGTGGCCCAGCCGTTGAAGGCATCAACGACTGTCACAACGCCTTCAAGGCGGCAGCGCTCAAGCAGGCTCGGCTCGCTCATCACCGAATGCAGCACAGGGGCGGGGTCCGCAAGGCCTGTTGTTTCAATGACGATGCGGTCAAAGGCTTTGACCTCTCCCCGGTCCCGCTTGCCCAACAGGTCATTCATCGTGTCGATGAGATCGCCGCGGATGGTGCAGCACAGGCAGCCCGACGCCAGTTCAATGATGTTCTCGTCGGATTTTTCAACCAGCAGATGATCCAGCGACACATCGCCGAACTCATTGATGATGACAGCCGCGTTGGACAGCATCTCGTCCTTCAGCAGCGAATTAAGCAGGGAAGTCTTGCCAGCACCTAGAAAGCCGGTGAGGACGGCAACGGGAATGGGAAAGCCGTTCATGCCCTATTTTCCCGCTTTCCCAGCAGGCTTGATACGACAAGAGCGGCAAGAACAATGCCGCCTCCGGCATATTGGTTGAGGGTCAGGCGCTCGCCAAACAGCAACCCGGCAAAAGCCGTGGTCACAATCGGCTCCAGATTGTAAAAGGGCGCAACGGTGGAAGCGGGGGCAAAGCGCAGGGATGACATTTGCAGCATATAGGCCGCGACATAGACGGCGGCCACGCCCAAAAGGAAGTAGAACCCCGTTGCCGTGCCAGCCCCGCCAGGCATCATTTGCAGGGTTCCTTCGCTGACATAGAGCGCAACCAGCAGGGTTGCAGGCCATATGACGATATGCACCAGGCTGCCGAACACGGCAGGCTTGAGATAGCGCGAGATGGAGCGCCCGGTGAAAAACTGCACGACGCCCGCGAGTGAGGCAAGTGTTGCAAGCCCGATGCCGCGAATATCAAGATCGTTGAAGCTCGGGCCAATGGCGACCACCAATCCGCCAAAGGCGAAAATGGCAATGATGATCTGCCAAAAACCCGGGAACTTTCCCTCAACCAGCGGGCGAGGCGAGCATGATGAGAACCGGGAAGGTGAAGAAGATGATGACCGCAAGGCCGATGGGAATGAACTGGACGGACGCCAGATAGGACACCGAAATCACCAGGGTGGCGAGGGCCTGTCCTGCGAAGGCTCCCCTTGCGGCGCGGGGAATTCTGAAACTTTCACCCTGCACCACGGCGATGAGGGCAAAGGCAACCGCAATGACCGAGGTCCGGAAGAATGTCGCTTCGACGGGAGGAATTCCGTTTTCAAAAGCCCCCCGGACAAAACTGGGAACCAGGCCATAAATGGCCGCCGCCGCCAAGGCGCAACCAACTCCAAGCCGGATCCGACTGATCATTCTTCAGGGCTCAGTTGGCCGTTTTCTTGATGATCTTTTTCTTCTTGCCTGGTTTTTGCCCGTCAGACCCCTGCAGCACCGGAGCCTGCGCCTTGGACTTGGGCTCTGGGTCTTTTGAAAGGGCGGCAATCTGGGCGAAGACTGCAGGCGACATCACATTGCACGTCGCATTTTGCGAACGGTAGTCGCTGCACAGCGCCTGGCTGGTGGGCTGATCAATGTTCCAGAGCATCGCCGCAAAGCCCTGCTTGTTGGGCAGGCGGACAACGCCGGCCTTGCCCGGCGCATCCATGCCCACCGGGCTGATCAGCCGGCCGCGAAGCGCCATGTCGGCCTTTTGCAACGTATCATAATTCCCGAAGGAGATGCCCCATCCCGCAAGATCCTTGGCGCGAACCGCACTTACCGGTGGTTTCTTCTTGCACACGGTGCCTGTCAAATCTGCCGGGACAATGGCGCCCAACGGACTGTCGGAAATTTGCGCCAGGCGCGGGCGGCTTGGCAGAGTCCCTTTCGCAAATCCTTCTGCCAA
The DNA here is from genome assembly GCA_963810045.1 of uncultured Alphaproteobacteria bacterium. Classification (GTDB taxonomy): domain Bacteria; phylum Pseudomonadota; class Alphaproteobacteria; order Rhizobiales; family Aestuariivirgaceae; genus Aestuariivirga. Next base: position 128,127 of record CAWELV010000030.1, read on the forward strand.
AAGCGTCCGCGCAATTTCTGCACGGCTTCCCGAATTGGGTGCGCCCAGAACAACCGCGATCAGTTTGCGCCCGCCGCGCGTCGCCGAGGCCACAAGATTGAATCCTGAATTGCACACAAATCCGGTTTTCATGCCATCCGCTTCCGGCATGCTCCGGATCAGGCTATTGCGGTTCATCAATTTTTTCTTGCCAATCGCCACATGCGGTTGGGAAAAGTAACGGTTGTGTTCCGGAAACTCGGAAAGGATGATCGCCGCCAGGACACCGATATCGCGCGCCGAGGTGAGCTGGCGCGGATCAAAAAGTCCATTGGGATTTACATAGTGTGTGGCGTTCAATCCCAGTTTTTTCGCCGTCGCGTTCATCTCCTGGACAAAATTGAAAACCGTGCCATTGGCCCCTTCGGCGAGAACATAGGCCATGTCATTGGCCGAATAAACCAGCAGGGTCTGGAGCGCCAAATCAACCGAGATGCTGCTGCCTGGCCGCATGCCGATCTTGCTGGGCTCCTGCGAGGCGGCCAGCGGAGACACGAGGATTTTCTGGTCAAGGCGCAAACTGCCTGCTTTCAATTTCTTGAAAACAATATAGGCGGTCATCAACTTGGTGAGCGAAGCTGGATACCAGGGTTCGCCCGCGCGCTCATGGGAAATAACTTCGCCTGTCGCTGCATCAAACAGGACGGAAGGCCCGGCGTTGGCGGCAGGTGCAATGAGGAGGCCAAGCAGTCCCAGGAGAAGCAGGGGTTTTCGAAAATGCGCCGCCAAACTATGTTCCTCGCCTGATCGCCACGATTGCCGCCCCGGATTTGCTTCAAGCTATCCGCCCACTATCAACACCTGGAATGCGATAAAAGTGCGGCCACAGTTTCTGGTGCCCTTGGAGGGACTTGAACCCCCACCTCTTTCGAGAGCGGATTTTGAGTCCGCCGCGTCTACCATTCCACCACAAGGGCGCATGCCAGGGACTTTCCTCTAAAGCGTCGAGGCTTGCGCCGTCAACCCGAAAGGCGCTTAAAGCAAAAATCATGATCCGAATCTCGAATTCCATAAGCATAGATGAGCGGGATATCTCCGAATCCTTCATCCGTGCCTCCGGGCCCGGCGGACAGAATGTGAACAAAGTCTCCACCGCGGTGGAACTGCGCTTTGACGTGGCCAATGCCGCACTGCCCCATGAGGTGAAGCAGCGGCTGGAGACCATTGCCGGACGGCAACTGTCCCAGGATGGGATACTTATCGTGACCGCGCAGGAACACCGCTCCCAGGAGCGGAACCGCGCCACCGCCCTTGAGAAATTGGTGGCCCTCCTGCGCAAGGCCTCGGTCCGACCAAAAAGACGCATTGCAACACGGCCCACCAAGGCTTCAAAGACACAGGCGTCTCGATTCAAAATCAAAACGCTCCACCACCAAAAACCTGCGGCGCTCCAAGCCGTCATTTGATTAGGCAGTTCAGCCATGCTCCGCAAACTTTACGACTGGACCATTTCGCTCGCCGCCCGAAAAACCGCTGAGGTCTGGCTCGCCGTCATCGCATTTATTGAAAGTTCATTTTTTCTCGTGCCCGCCGACGTGCTCTTCCTGCCCATGGCCCTGGCGCGGCCGGAACGCGCCTATCGCCTGGCCCTTGTCGCGACCCTTGCCTCCACCCTTGGCGGCATTGCCGGATATTTTCTGGGCTACTTCGCTTACCAAACCATAGCGCAACCCATTTTGGAATTTTACGGCAAGCTCGTCGCCTTCGAGTCGCTGCGGGCCTGCACCGACGAAAACACAATTGCCCTGCTTCTCGTCACCTCGGGCCTTGCCCATCTTCCGCCCATCAAGATCGTGACAATTCTTGCCGGCGTTATTCACGCAAGCTTTTTCGTCTTCGTTGCTTCCTGCATCCTGGCTCGCGGGGCCAGGTTCTTCGCCCTCGCCTGGGCGCTTAAAAAATATGGCGAACCCATCCGGATATTTATCGAGAAGCGCCTGGGCCTCATTGCCACACTTGCTGCTGCAGCACTTATTGGCCTTTATTTCATCGTAAAATATTTCAGTGCCTCAGGATTGGGAACGACATGCTAGAAAAACTGGATCCGCAAAAAGCTTCGCTCGCCATACTTGCCATTGCCACCGCAACTATCGCAGGCGCGTGGATTTTTCAAATCGCCGGTTATGATCCCTGCCCCCTTTGCCTGATGCAGCGCTGGGCCTATTATTTTGCAATTCCTTTTTCCCTGCTGCTGTCAGTAAGCGCACCAGCCAATCCCAAAGGGGCAAGGGGCGGGCTTTACATTCTTGCAATCGTCATGCTCGGCAGCGCTATTTTCGGCGCCTACCATGCAGGCATTGAGTGGAACTGGTGGCCCGGCCCCGAAACTTGCATTGGCGACATCTCGGGCGGGCTTCCCGATCTCAGCAAGCCCGTTGTTGCCTGCAACGAAGCTGCAATCCGCATCGCCGGACTTTCGCTTGCCGGATGGAACGCAATAATTTCAGCGGTGCTGGCAGCAATTGCCTTGGCAGGTGCCCGCCATCACGGATCGAGTTCCGTATCCCAGTAGAGATAGTCCTGCCAGCTCTGGTGCAAATAATTGGGCGGAAAATGCCGCCCATTGCTGTGAAGCTGGTTGACCGTGGGGCAATGCGGTTTGTGGGCCGGAAACATTTTTACTTCATGGGGCAGATAGCCGCCCTTGGCCAGATTGCATGGCGAGCAGGCGGCCACGACATTGTCCCAGGTCGTATGGCCACCCTTTGAGCGCGGCGTGACGTGATCAAAGGTGAGATCATCATGGGCCCCGCAATACTGGCAGGTAAACCGGTCGCGCAGAAAAACATTGAATCGCGTAAAGGCCGGCGTCCGCGATGGCTTCACATAAGTCTTGAGCGAAACAACACTCGGAAGCTTGAATTCGAAAGAGGGACTGCGCACGATCCGGTCATACTCGGAAACAATATTGACGCGCTCAAGAAACACCGCCTTGATCGCATCCTGCCAGCTCCACAGGGACAAGGGATAGTAGCTCAGCGGCCGGTAGTCGGCGTTGAGGACCAGCGCAGGGCAGGCTTCCAGTGCGGCGGCTTCGTTGTACACCCTTCACCTCTTGAGGTTCGTATTTAACGACATACTACATATCGTGCAACATTCCTGTGAAGGGGCTCAATTAACCTGTTGCGAAAGGCCCTTTAACCCCCGGTAATGGCTCCACAACAATCGGGCCGCGACCGAGCGCCACGGCTTCCAGTTCTCAGCTTTTTCAAGAAACGCCTTTGGGGTCGGCCTGCCCTCCATGGCAAACAAATCCTGCGCCGCCATCTGCAGGGCCAAATCCCCGGAGGGGCAGGCATCGGCCCGTCCCAGGGCGGTCAGCAAATAGATGTCCGCCGTCCAAGGCCCAATTCCCGGCAGTGCTATCAATTTGGCAAGAACGTCGTGATCTGGCACCTGGTGCAGTGATTCGAAGTCCAGCTCGCCACTGTGAAGGGCCATCGCAATGGCCTGAAAGCTTCGGGCCTTGGCCCGTGTCAGTCCCAGGCTTTGCAGGTCTTCCAGGCAAATTTCAGAATTTCACCCGGCTCGAAAGGATGGAGCCTGGTTTCTATGCGCCGCCAAATGGCATCCGCCGCCTTGAGTGAAATCAACTGTTCGGTGACAATTTTCAGGAGGCTGGCCAGGCTGTTTTCAACCCGCCGCGCGGACGGCAGTCCGTGAACGTCAACGACCTTCGCAAAAGATGGCTCGCGCGCCACCAGAAATTCTACGCCGCGGGCAATGTCCGCATCAGTTTCGATGACCGGAAATCTTTTGGCGTCAGAAATCAGAGGCAATTCCCTTGCTTTCCCAATCGCCATAGCGCGTGGGCTCCAGCCCTTTGCGGCCGTTGATCTCCTTTGGCCGTTCCACGCTCAAGGCAGCCGCACGGCGCGCTTCCGCCTCGGCCAGGGCCCGGGCGGCAGCGGGGGGCAAATCACGTTTTTCCATCTTGTCGAAACTCCTGCGCCACACCATTTTATTCCCGAAACAAGGAAAAGTCTCGACCCATGAACACCTTTCGTACTGGACTTCTGCTGGCAGGCCTTACCGGCCTCTTCCTTGCCATTGGCTATCTCATGGGTGGCCAAA
>CAWELV010000031.1:0-100366 GCA_963810045.1 uncultured Alphaproteobacteria bacterium
CGCGCCAACGGTTTCAAGACGTTCATCGCCTCGGGCGGCGGCATCGAGTTCGTGCGGGTGTTCAGCGAGAAGGTCTATGGCATTCCGCCGGAGCAGGTGGTCGGCAGCAGCGGCAAGATGAAATTCGAGATTCACGGACGGCAAGCCGGTTCTCGTCAAGCTGCCGGAGATCGACTTCGTCGACGACAAGGCCGGCAAACCGGTGGGCATCGGGAGCACATCGGCCGGCGGCCCATCGCGGCGTTCGGCAACTCCGATGGCGATTTCGAAATGCTCGACTGGACGACAGCCGGCGGCGGGCCCGCGATTCGGACTGATCGTCCATCACACCGACGCCGAGCGTGAATATGCCTATGACCGGAAGTCGCACGTCGGCCGGCTGGACAAGGGGCTCGACGAAGCTCAGGCCAAAGGCTGGACGATTGTCGATATGAAGGCCGACTGGGGAAAGGTGTTTGCCGGCAGCCGTTGATCCCGTATCAAGTCCCATAGGCGCTAACTTAAGGGGGCTACTCCCCAACTTGTCATCCCCGCACTTGTTGCGGGGACCCATGGTCCCAGTAGCTCCCATACGCAGAGCAAGGAAAACCCGCCGTTATGTAATGCAGTTCAAAACCAGCACCAACAAACGGGCACAATGGGTGCCCCGCCAAACATTTGCCGGGGATGACAAAAATTGGATGCATGTTTCCCCTTAAGTTAGCGCCTATCGAAATCACGTCCGGGGCAAGGTTACCGCCGACAAGGATTTGCTCCAACATATTAATTTGGCGCGATTACTTTTCGGTACAGTGACTCCACCCTGCCGGGAAGCGCGCTAGGCGGGCAATCGATTACTTCTTCGGAAACAGGAAGGTTACGCCAAGGCGCGCGCCCCAGCCTTCGGGGCCGATTTTCAGGCGAGTCACCCCAGTAGCGCTCCCCGCCGAAAATAGCTCACAGGTTGCTGGCCGAATGTCACCAGCTTAGCCACCGATGCGTTGATGGGAACTGACCATTCCTCGGTTTCCCAGTTATACGTGGACTCCGTATTAGGAAAAGGTCCACTGGTCCGCCGTGGTGTAAGAGATGAAGGGCTGCAGGAATGTCGAGCTTATGTCGGCATCACTGCTGTCTCCGGCGAACGACCAAATATGGTTTCCGAGCACGCCGACGGTCCAGCCGCTGCCCATCCATAGTGCCACCGCCGTGGGGCCGGCCCCCCACTTGTCCGGACCCAGCAGGTCATCTGTGTTGGTTGGAACATAGAGCACCGGTCCCACGCCCCACACGATGCCGTTGACCGGCTGACTTGGCGAAAAGAACAGGCTTTGCGTCACATTTCCAAGCCCGAACTGCTCACCCGCACCCGGGAAAATATCATCCTGGTACACGATGGGAATGATTGTGCGCGATATCAGGTTCCAGTCTTCGTTCAACGACATGGGAATGACGGGCTGAACATTGACATATGCCTGCTCGCCATCGCCAGCAGGGCCAATGCCGCTGTTGTAGTTCCCCTGAAAGGGGACGCTGATGAGCGCCGCCAACGGATTGGTCAATTGCTGGGCGAGATCTCCGGAATCCTCCTGGGCTTTCGCGGCGCTTGCGATATCGAGAACAACGCATCCGAAAGTCAAAGCAGTGATTAAAGTCGTGCCATAATTCACCCTCCACCATAAACAACTTCATTCGTTCCAGATATTCTACCCGTGCCAACGCAAGTCAAGCGCAAGCTGTTGCTGACCCGCCTTCCGATTTTCTCAAATTTGGGCGTCCTGTATCTACCCCAATTCATGCCCAAAACCCGGCAACGCGCTCCAGCAGCCAAAACGAGGCGAGGCCGCCGATACAGTACGCGGCGGCAGTCCTTGGTCCGACACCCAGCCAGTTCGCCTTCTCGCCAAATAACAAAATGGGAGCATGTACGCCGCCCCGCGATTTCCTCCCTTGATAACTTCAGACGCCGGCGCACGGAGCCTGCGGCACAGCCGCCCGTCGGCAGGCGTTTACCGAAAACCTTCACATTACCGGAAATCTCTGGCCGGGCCCATTGTGATAGAATTCAACGTTCGTTGCTGGAGCGCCTGTTCAACAGCACCGGTCAATCGCGGACGGCTTTGCCATGTTGCGACCGTTCTTGAGCATATCCCCGCCAAAAGCCTGCCCCGGGCCCGATCCGGGGTGTGAAGCGGTTTGGCAGGTCGGGACACACTCTAACATATTTGATCAGGTGCTTGTCCTTTTCGGCGGGATAATTCCATCCCGCCGGGACGCGCGCTAGTTCAATTTCCGCGTTCCCGGCAGAACCCGCGCCCACTCCCTAACGAAAGCGCTCTTCTACTGCTTCGTTACTTTTGCTCCACTGTCACCTTGACGATCTTGCCGGTGAAGGCGTTGTCGCCCTGCTTGTAGTCGGTGGACACGTTCGTCTCGCCGTCCACCCCGACGTCCGCGCCTTCATCAGCGGAGAACGCGAAAGGTTGCGTCTTGGGGATATGCCCTTCGGCGGCCTTCTGGCCATCGACGCTCAGGATCGACTTGCCGCCCGTGCCCGGCTTGGCCTCATCGGGGATGAACTCGTACACGATCGTGTGCTTGCCGGGCGCGAGGGCCGTGGTGCTGGCGACGTTGGTGCGTTCGAGGGCGAACCAGTTGTACTCGTGATGGACCTGCCGTCCTTCATGTAGAGCACCCATCCGCCGAAGTAGCCGGCCTGGGCGATGATCACGCCTTCGGTCTTCGCATCGGTCACCTCGACTTCGGCCGTGATCGGTGTGAGGCACACCCTTCACGTTGATGAAGGCGTTTTCCAACATGCCCGTCATGCCGTCATAGACCGTCAGCGACTTGCGTCCGCCCAGCAGGTCGGGACGGCCGGCAATGGCCGGATTGAAACGCTCGGAGCGCCGGTCATCGATCGGCAGCACGTTGTTCCGGATCTGCCTCCTTCATGAAGAGCGTCCTGCAGCTCCTTCAGCTTGTCGGGGTTCTGTTGCGGCCAGGTTGTTCGCCTGGCTGAAGTCCTCGCTCACGTGGTAGAGCTCCCACACGTCGTCCTTCACCGGGGGCAGGGCGCCATCACCCACGGGATCGAGTGGCGCGTGCAGGCGACCCAGCCATCGTGGTAGATGGCGCGGTTGCCGAACATCTCGAAGTACTGCGTGGTCCGCCGATCGGCGGCCTTGGCGTCGTCGACCGAGTACAGCATCGAGATGCCGTCCATGGGCCGCTGCTCGACGCCGTTCACCATCTTGGGCTGCGGCAATTTCGCGGCCTCGAGCGCCGTCGGGGCCACGTCGATGACATGGTGGAACTGGCTGCGGATTTCGCCCTTGGCCTTGATGCCCTTGGGCCAGTGGATCACCATGCCGTTGCGCGTGCCGCCGAAGTGGCTGGCGACCTGCTTGGTCCACTGGAAGGGCGTGTTGCCCGCCCAGGCCCAGCCGATGGCGAAATGCGGGAACGTGGTGGGATCGCCCCAGTCGTCGATATGCTCCATCATCTGGTCGGCTTTGCCGATGATGCCGTTCAGCGCCATCATCTCGTTGTAGGTGCCTTCCGGTCCGCCTTCGGCGCTCGAGCCGTTGTCGCCGACGATGTAGAAGAAGAGCGTGTTGTCCAGTTCGCCGATCGCCTCCAGCTGCGCCACGAGCCGGCCGACTTCATGGTCGGTGTGCTCGGCGAAGCCGGCGAAAGTTTCCATCTGGCGCTCGAAGAGCCGCTTCTGGTCGGCGCTCATGTCGTCCCAGGCGGGGATCTCCTTGGGACGCGGCGTGAGCTTGGTGTCGGCCGGGATGACGCCCAGCTCCTTCTGGCGGGCGAAGGTCTCCTCGCGCAGCTTGTCCCAGCCGCCGCTGAACTGCCCTTGTACTTGTCGATCCACTCCTTGGGCACGTGGTGCGGGGCGTGCGTCGCGCCGGTGGCGAAGTACATGTAGAACGGCTTGTCCGGCGTGAGGGCCTGCTGGGCGCTGACCCATTTGATCGCCTGGTCGGTCATGTCCACGGTGAAGTGGTAGTCCGGGCTCTGCTTGTGCTCGACGCGCACCGTGCCGTCGAAGATGGCCGGGGCCCACTGGTTGGTCTCGCCGCCGATGAAGCCGTAGAACTTGTCGAAGCCGGAACCCGTCGGCCAGCGGTCGTATGGCCCGGAGACCGAGACCTCCCACGGCGGGGTTTCGTGGTACTTGCCGAAGGCGGCCGTGCTGTAGCCGTTCTGGCGCAGGATTTCGGCCAGGGGCGTGATCGTTCTGGGCCGCACGCCGGTATTGCCGGAAACGCGGTGGCGAGTTCCATGATCGCGCCGGCATTGTTGGCATGGTGATTGTGGCCGGTCAGCAGCGCCGTCCGCGTGGGGCTGCACAGCGCGGTCGTGTGAAAGCGGTTGTAGCTGGAGGCCGTCGTCCGCGAGCTTCTCGAGCGTGGGCATGTGGATGGGTCCGCCGAAGGCGCTGCTATGGCCGAAGCCGATGTCGTCGATCAGCACGATCACCACATTGGGCGCGCCCTCCGGGGCCTTCACCTCGAAGCGCGGCGGCGCCTTCGCATTGCGGGCGTCGAGTTCGGTGATCGGCTTGAGCGTCGGCTCGTGAATCGGCAGCACGGTGCGATCGAGTTGCCCGCCCGAATCCGCCGAGGTCCTGCGCGCTCTGCGGTAGACGCGAACATGGTGAAAAGCCCGAGGCTGACACCAGCCAGTAGATTATCTCCGCTTCATTTTTGTGTCCTTCCTGTGCGATTTGTCCTGCGCTGTTGCCTGCCAATCACCCACTGTGAGGCGTTTGGCTGGGTGAAACGTTATTAGTCCAACATCAGAAAGTCTTTGAAGTATACAATACAGCACTTCGCCGCAGACAACAGCAAAAGGAAACGCATCATTCATCACAATGACTAATTCAGGATAGCCCCGCTGGGCGTCAATTTTTCCTTGCCCGCAATTAGGCGGCCTGCAGCAAGTGTGAGGTTCGCACCGCGCAGAGCTTGTCCGGATCCGACACCCATGCGTTTCACTAGCGCCATTGCCTGGACCATCGGCATGTCCAGTGGGCGTACCCGGTCCATCGGCAGGTACATTATATTTCCTGACATCGGAGTAGGTGCCTGTGGCAGGAATACGGCGGCCCAGCCATTCTCAAGTGGTTCGATCAGGTATCCGATCTGCCAGCCGCCCTCGATTTCCACCAATGCCGGGTGCACGCCTTCGGCGTTTTCGACTTTAGCAAGACCCTCGGCCATGCTCTTTACGATTTGATATTGCGGAAGACCGCCGAGAAAGGAGATCTCAAACCGGCGCGCAATGCGCTTGCCCAAATCAGTGCGGGCAACAAGGCCGGCGAGGAAGGAGACGACAACCAGCACCAGCGCCGCAACGAGTGTAATTCCACCAATGCCGAACACAGCATCCGGCAGCAGCTTTGAAACCGGTTGCGCCACCTTTGCCGCCAATTGCATCGCGTGACCCAGAACGATCAAGACGAGGATCGCGGGCAGGAGGAATAACAGTCCCCCAATAATCGTTGTTTTCAGGAATTCATCAAAACGCACCTCACCTTTGCACCAGCTTATAATCCGGCGATGGCTGCAGTTCTTAGATCGGACGCAGGATGCGGGCAAGGAGATTTCCCGGTGATGGCGGACGCGCGGATTGCCTGCGTCAGTCAAAATTTCCTGCAGAAGGAGTGCCACAGTTATTTGAAGTCATGGCGGCGCCTTTGACCATTTGATGCCTTCAAAACCCATGTTGTAACCAACTTGGAAAAGTGCGTTCATGTACTGGCGATCGAAGGGCGTGGGTTCCTTCGCGGTAAACGTCTCTGGAACCCAAACGGCATTGAATGCCATGCCATCGCGTTTCGCGTTGGAGTACATGCGGTACAGGTCGCCAATGCCCTGCGTTTTGATCAGTGAGCTGATTGATTTCCCGACAATGGCCATAAGTTTCGGCTTCACCACGCTGTATTCCGGGCTGACCTTACCATTGCGTATGACATAAAGGGTTCGATGGCGTTTTATGCCCGTTGACTTGTCCACATTGCGCACCGAGAATTGCGCCGGGAACAGGAATGCCTGATTGCTGGTGCCGCCATCGACATGCATTTCATCATAGGATTTGCCGTCTGCAGTCACCTTGATGTTGACCGGCGGAAAAAGACCAGGGATTGACGCCGAGGCCACCAGGATGTCCTGGATGAGTTGCTTGCGCCCAGGCTCCTGGCTTGAGGCAATTGCTCCAATGTTCCAGACAACCGGCCGTTCCGCGTCCAGGTTGGTCGTGCCTATCAGAAGCCGCCTGCCTCTCGCATGCTCGCGCGCCACGTCAGCCACCAGTTGATCAGTGACATACTTTGTCAACCAGCTCGCGCAGTGGCGTGTTGTCTGCCGCTGACTGTGTGCCGACAATCCTCAGCAGGCCCTTTTTCTTGTAAATGTCCTTTCCGGAAATCTGCGTGTAGGCAGCTTTCAGATTTTCGTCGTAAGGCGGGCCAAGGAAAGCAAAGGGCGCAATGAGAGACCCCGTGCTTATTCCCGTCACGACAGTGAAACTCGGGCCTGGTGCCGGCAGCTGTCCACCCAAACAGGAGTCCTGCTCCGAAAGCTCCGTTACTGCCGCCGCCGGAAACAGAAAGGAAGCTGCGATCGGGACTTCATGTTGTTAGTGGCCTTTTGCTGGGCCGCAATCTCTGAGACCATTGTCAAATCGATTGCGCCCGCGTCATCCCCCCAATAGCGAATATGCGCATAACCGGGAACAGCAGTCCTCGCAAGCAAGGGCTCAGGAACAGGTTCACGCAGCGATTCTATGGTGGAACCCGCGCAAGCGGCAAGGCAAATCAAGGCAGTCAACACCGCCAAAAGGGACTTCAATTGAGACAAGGAAATACTTCCAAGGTAATATTAACAAGAAATCCCTGCGTCCGGAATTATCTTGGCGGGCATTTTAGAACCTTTGAGGCCACTGTCAAACCTCCATTGCGTGCGTTTCGCTGCTGGCGGCGATCTAAAGCTTTTTAGCTAGATGAACCTGCGAGCAACTGCACTAGAAGCGGAAAACGCCCGCAAATATCGGGCCCTGCTGAACAACATCGTAGACAAAGCCATCGTTGCTGTAGTCAACACTGACGGCGCGGTAGCCACCAAATACCGAGAATGAATCATTCACATCGTATCCCAGCCCGCCCATGACATCCCACATCATGTCTGATGATACGCCAAAGCCGCCCACCATGCCCCAGCCGGAGGCGTAGAAATCAGACCCGAGATCGGCCTTGAACTTTGGCTGCCACGATAGGATCAACCCAAGTTGCGCCATCACTCGAGGATTGGGCGGCCAAAGCCCCTCGGGTTAAATCAAAATCGGTGTCGACCGACCACAAGTTGCACCAGCAATCGCATCGAGGTGGGCCTGTAGCCGGTATCAAGCAGGCATACCAAGAACCGCCGTTCCCATGAAGGTTTCCGCCGTTCACATCAATGCTATCTGCCACTATGCCGAACGGCGTTCCGACATTGGTCTCGAGCCGCGCGTACGTGAGATCCATGCCTATGCCTGAATGGGCCATTCCTGGCTTCTCCAGCTCCCATGAATGCCATATCGAGATTGCTCAGCACATCACCGAAACTGAGATCGATATCCTGTGGCTCCAACCCGAACACTCCTGACTGGCCTTCGAGACCGATGCCCACAGGTAAGCGGCCGCGGTAAACGTCCAGCCACTGTCGTCCACCGGCGGCCCGGTCAAATCTGCAGCCATTGCCGATCCGGAGAACATAGCCGAGACGCAGCAGCCAAAAGCAAATGCCCGTAATTTGTTGGTCATCTGGAGTTCCCTCTCGTTCAATGAATCGTGAAGTATCAGCCTACTGGAGTTTGGTGTTTGCGTAAACGAATTTCTGCCGTGATTGTGGGTCCTCAAAAAGAAAGCAGTCATCCGGGTGATCATCACATGGATGATTATTTGCAGCGCCTTTCAACAAAGTTGAAAGGGCCGTAGAAGTGACCTATAACCAGCGGGAACAATACGTGGCAAAGAAGCCGCAAAAAATTACCAGCAATTGACGCCTGAGTGCGTCAATTACCTGCGTCCTCCTGAACCTTCCAGCCAAGCGACTTCAGGTTCTTCTTTGCAAGCGCTGTTGTCGTTCCCGTTATATGGAGAACCTTCGGTCCAGTGATTCCTTCATTCTGCGCTGCGGATGTCATCGCGGAAAGTACCGCACTGGTATTCTCGGTCCACGACAGGATGTCGACTGGAAACACACCGACGATACCATTGTCGGTTGTAGTCGACATCGGGAATGGTGAATTGCCAAGGAGAACAAAGCCCGTCAGTTGTCCCGTCTTCTCCTGATAGGCGGCCGTAAGTTCAATCCGCTTACGGATGAAGTAGGCAACATCCCGGCTGTCTGCCGAAGCGGCGCGTGCAACCATGACATCCACATGCTGTTGCTTGCCCATGCGGGCAAGCGCGTCAACCATCACAGTCGTGTCGACGGGCGTATAATGCCTGTTGTGCAGCAGCTCGTCGGCGAAATCACCGTGAATGCCCAGTTGGCCAAGCTTTTTCCGGTTCATGTCCATGAGCTGGGCGGCGGAGTAGTCACGCACCATGCCATTGAGTGTATTTGCCGTCGATACATTGGAAACAACTGTTCCCGCCGCGCCGGGGATCGCAATGAATGCTGCTGTCACCGCCAGTCCGCCCAAGGCGGCAGCGCCCGCCAGCTTGTTCAACCTGTCCGCCAATGGCTTGAAGTCGGTGTAAGGATCGACGCCATATTGGAACGCGATCAGGCGCTTTTGTTTGGCGGCACCGGATATGCTCGCCATCGCGCTATCCTGTGACTTGCCGGCATTCTTGAGGCCAGAAGCTATTCCGCCGAAGAGCTTACCCACCCCCGTGACCGTGTTCTTGACCGTGCCAACCGGATTTGTAACCAGGCTGCCAGCGAATTCGACAGGGCTTAAGCCCGCTTTCACGAGCGCATCGGCGAATTCCCGCGAATTGGCGGTTTGGTCCAGAGCAGCGAGTGCTGCAAGTTCCTTGACCCGCATCAGCAGCATCTCGTCACCACCCACATTGAGCGTGCCATAGGGCGTCTCGATAGTGTAGTCGCGCAAATAACCGTCGCTCCTGACAGGATTGACAATCTTGTAGCCGGGGCCCTGCGCTGCACCACCGAATAGCTTGCCTGGATTGAAGCTCGGGGGCCGCTCAAAATCGCCAGCCCAGGCATTTGCAGCAACCAGAAAGAGCGCTGCAAAAACAACCGTCATACGAAAACGCTGTGTCATGTTAAATGCTCTTTGACTTTAGTTGCTTGACCAAAAGAACAACTTGCTGCCGGACTTTGGTCCATGTCAACATCAATTCCGGCTGGGAATGTTCGCGCTCAACGAAGCATGTGTCGTCCACTAATTTTTCTGTGCGATGCCGCGGAAGGTTACGGTGTCCATCAACACCTTTGCAATATTGCCCAACAAATCCAGGCGAATAAAGCAATTTTCGCGCTCTCAATCCGAAAGGGCAAATGTTGGATACAAGAAAAAGACTGCCGTATTCTGCCATGATTATCGGTCGTAAACCCGGCCAAAATTGATAAAGCCGGCGCATTGACGGGCACAATCAGTTGGATATGATTTCAACAATACCTTCTCAATGACGGCGGGTTATGGTGGCTCGGGCGTCGACTATCATAACGGTAGTTTCGTCTCTGATGTTATCCAGTCCGGTCCGATATTGGGCTTTGTATTCAAGTTCTGAAAAGCAGCAAACGGAATAGATGAATTCGTTGCATTTTGTATAACTGCCGGTTATTGCAGCTAGCAATTTGTTATTGCTTCCCGTATTTTAAAACCATAATCGGCCATTAGCATATTGATATTGTCAAAATTAAGTCGTAGCATTGAGACACATTTGGAAGCACGTGCTGAGTTATAGTTCAGTTACTAAGCAAGGGAGTACCAGACAAATGTTGCTAATGACATCAATGAACAAGTGGGCGGTGGCACATAGCGCCATGCGCGCAGCGGCTGCCTCGTTGGCAGCGCTCATCGGCATAGCCATCGTGTCTCCCGTAGCTGCCGAGGAGGCAGATGCCAAAGCGATCTTCAAAACGATGTCAGACTTCCTCGTCGCCAGAAGCCATGTCCGTCGACTACGATGCAACACTTGAGATCGTTACCAGGGACATGCAGAAAGTGGGCTTCGCCAGTTCAGGCGCGCTCACGGCCAGCCGGCCGGACAAGGTGCGCATGAGCAGAACGGGCGGTTTTGCCGATGTCGAGATGGTCTATGACGGCAAGACGCTGTCGGCGTATGGCAAGAATCTCAATGTTTATGCCAAGCACCCGACCGCGGGCACGATCGATGAGCTCATCGATGTTCTGCGCGATGATTTCGGGCTCGAAGTGCCAGCCGCCGACCTGCTGTCTTCAAACCCATATGAAATCATGATGTCCAACGTCACCGGTGGCGATGAGTTCGGCACGGGCGTCATCCGGGGCAAGGTCTGTGATCACCTGGCCTTCCGCACTGCCGATGTCGACTGGCAACTCTGGGTCGCGCAGGGTGACAAGCCGTTTCCATGCCGTTTCACTATCACCAGCCGGATGACGGCGCTGGCGCCTTCCTACAGTATCGAGTTCTTCGGTTGGAAGACCGGACAGGAAGTAGCGGCTGACGACTTCCAACTCAAGACTGCGGCCGATGCCAAGGAGATTGCCGTCACCGAGCTTAAGGGCTTCGACGATGTGCCCTCAATGGCCGCAGAAGGAGACGCACAATGAAACGCTTCACTCGTATTGCCGCTACTGTCCTGTCGCTGGCCTTCTTGCTGGGTGATTATGATCTTGCGGGACAGCAGGTAAACATTGGCTTCTTCAAAATCGTGTCGGATGCAGAGGCGCGCGTTGGCCGTCCGGCGACACCTGGAAGCGTAGCCGGCGTTGCACGCCGGACCACCAGGCGCGTGATCCGCCGCGGTGCATACATTGCTGTGGTCCCTGCCGGCTGTGCCTACGGGATCTACTATGGTTACAGTCTCTACTATTGCGGCGGCACATACTATCAGAAGTCCGGAGGTGGCTACGTCATAGTCTATTTCTGATGCATCAGTGTTCTTCGACGTGATGGCTTGTGGGGAACTCTGGCGTGCCAGATTCAATATGTTAGTGCAACTTGTCACCCTCAACCGCTGCGCACTTGAAGGTCCGTTGCACTAGAGCATGTCCCGCCAAAGTGTGAAGCGGTTTGGCGGTCGGGACATGCTCCAACATATTGATTTGGCGCGAGTCCTTTCGGCGGGATGATTCCATCCCGCCGGGACGCGCGCTAACTGACTCTTGGCTCTGACGCACATCGCGTTCATTACTGCGATCGTTCCCTACCTGATCCTCCGTAGGCCGACGCTCGTCCTGCTATTCGACTTTGGAAATAGCTTGGAGAAATAGCCGTCGAGCGCGCCACCCCCGCGAAGTCCGACCAAAAATTGCACGCGACTTAAATATAGAGTTCGCATAAGGTGCACAATTAAACAATTGGCAGGTGGTCAATGCGTCCGCTGTTAAGAGATCACTTCAAACTTTTCCTCTCCATTCTTCTTTTTCTTTGCGTTTCTACGGAAACCCTGAAAGCGCAGTCGACACCACCTGCGACACCCGTGGTGACACAAAAGCTGATCGACGACGTCGTTGAAGCCATTAGTGCTGCCGTTGTGGAGAAGTTAAAGAAGGACGGAAGCATCGCAGCGAAACCGAGCCCCGATCCTGCGCCGGTTGCCAGCGAACCAGCTCAGGATCTTGCGGCCGACCGCGTGACAGCTTTTGTGGGGCGGGCTGAAGTTGTACTGGGCAGCTATCCGGAATTGTGGCGCAATCTGAGCCCGTATCCCCGTCATCCTCGACAAGAGCGGGAGCGGCGGGCGCGGCCTCGGCGCCTTCTTCCTCATGCTTTTTGTCATGGTCGCGGCTGCACTTGGATCAGAAGTCTTGCTGCGTCAGGCCCTGGATGGCGCGCGACGACGGCTGGCGGGTTACTTAACTGAGACCTCGGTTTTTTGGCCGCTGGTTGGTATCGCTTGCCTCGACGCACTCGGTGTTGCAGCTGTTGGGCTCGTTGGTTATGGATTTCTCGGAATCTGGTTCCAGGGATCGGATGAACAGGCACGGCTTGCAGCTGCCGTTGTTTCTGTAGTTTTCTTTTGGCGCCTTTACATGTTTGTAATCCGGATTTTCTTGCGGCCACAGTTCGCGGCGGCGCGTCTTGCAATCCTCGACGATGCGGATGCGGGAGCGATCTACGGGTGGGTGTCTGCCGTTGTCGTGTTAATCATGTCCTTTCGGCTCATTTTTCGCATTCTGGCGGCCATCAAGGCACCGCCAGAGGCGATCTCGGCCTGGCTGCTGTTTACGAGTTGCCTCGGCTTTAGTTTGTTGCTCTTGACCGCCTGGAGTTTACAAAAACCCGTCCAAGCCTGGCTCTCAAGTTTGGTCAATACGGCCAAGTCCGGACACCTCAGGCTCTGGTTGGCACGGAACTGGCTGTTTATGGCGGTACCGTTCTTTGTTGGTTTTATTCCTGGCGCAAATCTACGGAGCTATTAGTGGACAGTTTATCGTTCCCGCCACATTGCTCCTCACGCTCAATCTCGTCATTGCGCTTGTTCTGTTTGAAACCTTTGTGCACTTCATCACTAAACGAGTGTCCAGAGCTACCGGCTCGCCCTTAGCAGCAGGCCCACGGGCCAGGGACGTCATACTTCGCTGTATACGAGTCGCCGTCTATATCGGAGCCGGCACCATCATCGCCGAGACATGGATCGTCGATATCGTGGGGCTCGTCGACAGAGGCCAATGGCAAACCAATACCCTCACCGCCCTGAAGGTCGGAGGTGCAGGGTTTCTTGCCTATGTGTGCTGGCAGGTCATCAATTTCTAACCGAAATCTACATTTTTCGTAATTCGCCGAGTGCCATGAAGCCGGACAGCGAGGAAGCAGCTGCACCACCACGTGCGACACGGCTTGCGACAATTCTGCCGTTGCTGCGCATCGCGGCGATAATTGTGATCTTTGCCGTAGCTACCCTGGTCATGCTGTCCGAACTGGGTATCAACATCACACCGCTGATTGCCGCTGTCTCGATCTTTGGCCTTGCGCTGTCTTTTGGCAGCCAGACACTGGTTCGCGACATCGTCTCGGGAATTTTCTATCTGTCTGACGATGCGTTTCGCGTCGGTGAGTACATCGATTGCGGCAATGCGAAAGGCACGGTTGAAGGCTTTACTCTGCGCTCGATCAAGGTGCGCCATCAGAATGGCCAGATCCATACCATCCCGTTCGGCCAATTGGGCCAAATCACCAATTTCAGCCGCGATTGGTGTACCATGAAGTTCAACCTGCGCTTCGCCCGCGATACCGACGTAGAGAAACTACGGAAGACCACGAAAAAGGTCGGGCTCGCGATGATGGAGGATCCCGAGTTCAAGAACGAGTTTCTGGAACCGCTCAAGTTGCAGGGGATCGCAGACGTCGCCGACAACGCTCTCGTCATGCGCTTTAAGTTCACGGCGAAGCCGAATATCCCAACAACGATCCAGCGCGAAGCAATGAAGCGTCTGTTTCCCGCCTTCCAGGCTGCCGGCATCGAATTTGCACGCCCTACAGTTTCAGTGCAGACGCTCGGCGGTCAAGTCGACCAGGCAACTGCGGCGGCAGCCGCCGGATTAGATGCAGCCTCCCCCCAACCCTCTGGAGCGCGCTAGCTGTGGAGTCGCAATAGGTTGTTCCCGGTTAGAGCGAGTCTGCTGATGGGTGGTTTATCCTGGATGCCGCCATGTGGTCGATGCCAGTTGTAGCGATGCATCCAAGTTGGCAGATCGGCTGCTCTCTGGTCTGACGTTTCATAGGCTTTGGCATAGGCCCATTCCCGGAGAGCTGTTTGAATGAAGCGCTCGGCCTTGCCATTGGTTTTTGGAGTGTAGGGTTTGGTGCGGATATGCATGATCTTGAGTCTCCTGCAAGCTTTGGCGAAGGCGAAGGACTTGTAGCATGAGCCGTTGTCGGTCATCACCCGTTCGACCCTGACGCCGAGGCTGTTGTAGTAGGCGACGGCGGCTTTGAGGAAGGCAATGGCGCTGCCCTTCTTCTCATCTTTCCTGATCTGGCTAAAGGCAATCCGCGAGTTATCGTCGATGGCGACATGGGCGAACTCCCAGCCCGCTCCCTGGTTGCGGCAGTTCTGGCGGGTGCCCGTCACCCGGTGCCCGGCCTGTGCAAAACGCCCCAGTTTCTTGATGTCGATGTGGATCATCTCGCCAGGTCGCTGGCGCTCGTAACGGCGGACCGGTTCCGGTGGATCGATGTCCGTCATCCGGGAAAGGCCTGCACGTTTCAGGATGCGGCTCACTGTTGCCGGCGACAGGTTCAGGCGCAATGCAATCTCTTTACCAGGCAGCCGCTGACGGCGGAGTGAGATAACTTCAGCAGCGACGCTGTCCGGGGTTGGCCTTCGAAGACGCCTTGGCCGCGATGACCGGTCAACGAGACCCTCTATCCCCAGACTCTTGAAGCGGGCATGCCATTTCGCTGCCGTCTTGGTGCAGATGCCGAAGTCCGCCGCAACTCCGGCGTTGCTCTGGCCAGCGGCCAGGCGCCGAACCAGTTCGGCTCGACTTTTCGGCGTGAGCCGCGCATTCTTGTGGATGTTCATCCGGTCCTCCTCGAAGATTCTGCAGTTTCGCAACCACAGCTTCCCCGATCCGGGCCGGATGGACAACCTATTGAAAGCTCACAGCTAGCGCGCGTCCCGGCGGGATGGAATCATCCCGCCGAAAAGGACAAGCACCTGATCAATATGTTGGAGCATGTCCCGACCGCCAAACCGCTTCACACTTTGGCGGGACATGCTCTAGAAGCAGCCATCATCTGTCGGTGCGGACAAGTTCCACGCGACGATTGAGTGCGCGCCCCTGCAGCGTGGCATTGTCACCTTTCGGTTTATCGGCGCCATAGCCAGCTGTTTGCAGGCGTTCAGCCGCAATGCCTTGCTTGGCCAGCGCCGCTTTCACAGCCGCTGCCCGCTTCGCCGAGAGTTTCTGGTTGTAGGAGGACTCGCCAATTGAATCTGTATAACCGTTGACCTGCAAGGTCCAGGTCGGATTGTTTTGCAACGTGACGGCTATCTCCGAAGTCACTGTTGCGGATGTTAGCAAAGCTTTGCATTCTGGAGCTTACTGCAATCCAGAAAGGGAAACGGTCAGCTTATTGCCGCCAATATTCATCCGGTGGCGGGCCAAAGTCGATTAATGCGCAGGAATAAACCGCGCTTTCATCGAACGGATAGCGGGCTTCCATATCAGGCGTAAGCGTCACACCAATACCGGGGGCCGTTGGCCGTAACAAATGACCGCCCTCGATACGGGCCTGGCCTGCAATCATTTCGGCACCCACCGGAAAATCAAGCATGGGAAATTCAACGAGATTGCCCCCAGCTGCAAACGCCGCATGGTAGCTTGCCATGATCGCAGCGGCCCCGCCCCAAGCGTGAACTATGACGCGCGGACCGGTCGTTTTGGCCGCTGCAAAAATGTCCATCACGGCTGAGATGCCGCCAATGACCGAGGCGTCGGGTTGCACACCATCATAGACGCCCTCATTCATGCGCAGGATCATTTCCTTTGGGGTCGTAATGATCTCGCCGCCATAAATCGGAATATCGATCCGGCTGCGTAACTCCTTGAAACCTTCGGGGCTGTCAGGGCCTATGGCCTCTTCTAGAAACAAGATGGGTTGCCTGCTCATGGCCGCGAACCAGATTCACGAATTTCACCACATCATCGACGGCTTGGGGCGGGTCCGCGAGATTTTGGCACATGTCGATGCCAATTTGGATGCCCCGTTTGGCCGCTTCTTCGAGGATCCAGGCCGTCCGGTAGATATCCCTCTTCACCGAGCGGATTTTGTAGAGTTCAATTCCTTTCGACTGCAGCAGATCAAGCTCGCGAACGAACTGATGCTTGGCGTCGCAACAGCCGCCGCTGCCATAAATCTGGATCGACTCCGTTTTGGCACCCCCTAACAGTTCATATACCGGCTTTCCAAGACTCTTGCCTTTTGCATCCTGCAGGGCAATCTCGAAGGCGCTGATGACATGGCGCGCCGCGCCTTGCAAGGACCAGTAGTCGCACAGGCTGCGCAGGTCCCTTACGCGCCGGTCAATATCAAATCCATCTTTTCCCAAGACTTGCGGCTTGCACAGATCAACAATCGACTTAAAAACAAGAGGTGCGAAGACCGCCAGATAGCCTTCGCCCAACCCGGTTACGCCATTGTCGAGCGTGACTTCCACCATGCCGATGGTGCGTTTCGGCCCATTTGGGAAGCATTCCTTGATTTCGGGGTCATCAGCATCGGCATAGGGCGAGCTCAGCAGGACGCATCTAACTTTTTCAATACTTGGCATCAATGCTCCTTAGTGAAGTCGACAACGCCTTGAAGCTGCTCGTTGCGCTGCAGACGGTTCAAGTTGGCAAGGAAGAAATCGATCTTGCGATCGATTTCGTCAGCGGTTCCTCCACCTGTATGTTGGGTGAGCAGCATATTGGGGCAGGTCCAAAAGCGATGACCGCGGGGCAACGGTTCGTCCATTGTGACATCGATAACAGCGCCGGCGAGATGGTGGCTTTCCAAGGCATTGGCCAGCGCGTCTTCATCGAGCAGTGAGCCGCGGCCGAAATTCACGAAGAGGCCGCCTTTCTTGATGCTGCCGATGAGATTGCGATCAAACAAACCACGTGTGGATGCATTATCGGGAACGGTGCAGATGACGATGTCGGCCTCTTTCAATGCGCCTTCCAGTTCTGGGAGTTTCCAGGGGCGGCCAAAGCTTTTGATCTTGCAGTTAAAAGGTTCAAGCAATTCCACTACCCGTCGGTTGATATCGCCCTTCCCGAACAGAACGACTTGCGCACCGTTGAGAGTCTTGAGCGACGGGCGCAGGGTCATCTCCCAACCACTCGCGTTGCGCCTGAAGGACCGAAAGGCGGCCGATCCCGCGATAGTGAGAGAGAACACCCGCCAGAATGGACTCGGCCACGGGCTCTGCAGAAGAAGCCGGCCAAGTTCGTCATCTGCACTCGCGTGCCGAGCTTTTGCCAATCCAAACCGGCGTATTCGCCGAAGCCAACTGACTCGAGCTGAATCCAGACGCAGCGCCAGGCTATCGGCGATCCAGCTCGGAGGCGGATTTCCAAAGACTATTTGGCAGCCGCCAAAAACTTCCCGGGCAACGGGATCTGGCTCCGGGGCAGGATGAAAATGCAAATTCTGACCGGGCAGGGCATTTTGCAGCCGGGATGCTTGTTCAGAGGTCAGGGGAAGGCAGACAAAGATGTTCATGACGGGTTCGTTCGCCTGATGGAGATGTGCCAGGGAATGGCAAAGCGCTCGGCCAGCGTAACCAAACCGAAAAGTGCCAAGCCGAGGAGTGTCAAAAAGAAGATGCCTGCGAAGGCGAGATCCGGGCGCATGTTGCCCGTGACAATCTGAATATAGAAACCCAGGCCCTGGTCCGATCCAATGAATTCCGCAATGGCCGCGCCCACCGTTGCGTTGATTGCCGCATATTTGAACCCGACGAAGCATTGGGGCATGGCCGCGGGAAGGCGCACTTTGATAAAGGTGCGCCAGGCGCCAGCACCGGTGGAGCGGCAGAATCGGGTGAGCTCTTCGCTCAACGAGTTGAATGCGAGAATGGCGTTGAGCACGATTGGGAAAAAGCAGACGAGAAACACGATGATAACTTTGGGCAGGAGGCCGAATCCAAGCCATGAAATGAACAGTGGGGCGAAAGCAATTTTTGGCGTCATTTCAATGCATACGAAGAACGGATAAATCGTTCGCCTGAGTATGGAAGAGAACGCAATCGCAAGACCCAGAGGCAGCGCCACGATGACGGCCACCACATAACCCAGGAGGGTCTCAAGGCCGGTGATGTAGGTGTAGTGCAGGAGCCGGTCCATATCGGCCCAGCCATTGCGCACAACCACCGAAGGCGGCGTGAGGATGTAGCGGGGAATGTCGAAGATAACAACGGAGTACTCCCAGAAAAGGAAGAAGCCGATGAAGAAAGCGATAAACATCCATGACTGGGCAATCAGTCTATGAATGCGTAACGCAATGCCTTGAGTTTCAGATGACACCGAAGCCACGGAAAATCTCCTGAATTTCGCGCACATGTCGGACAAACTCTGGCGAGTTTTTCACGTCAAGATCGCGGGGGAAGGGAAGGTCAATGGGAATCACCCGGTCAATGCGGCCGGGTCTGGGCGTGATGACGGCAACTTGGGTGGAAAGCTGAACGGCTTCCTCGATGGAGTGAGTAACAAAAGTCACGGTGGGCCGATGCTGCATCCAGAGCAGCTGCAGGTCCGTGCGGATGCGTTCACGTGTCATGGCATCGAGTTTGCCGAGGGGTTCATCGAGCAGCATGATTTTTGGATCGTGCACCATCGCCTGGCAAAAGGCGGCCCGCTGCTGCATGCCACCAGAAAGTTCATGGGGATAGCGGTTGGCAAAATCTTCAAGGTGCACTGAACACAACAAATTGGTAACTCGAGCCTGCGTAGTCTTTGAGTGAAAGGCCTCGCAGCTCAAGCTGAAGCTCAATATTTCCACGCACAGTGCGCCAGGGTACCAGCGTGTTGTCCTGGAACATGATGCCGATTTCGGTCTGCGGGCCCAGTACCGGCATTCCGTTGATGCTGATTTGACCGCTGGTGGTTTCGAGAAGACCGGCGAGCATGAGCAGGAGAGTGGACTTGCCGCAACCGGACGGGCCTAGCAAGGACACAAACTGCCCGGCTTCTATTGTCAGATCAACAGGGCCAAAAGCATGCACTTCCGATGCCCCTGCGCCGAAGACCTTATTGACGTTGTGGATCGAGATCAGACTGGTCATTGCCTACCATATCGAAAAAAATTGGAGGCGGACATACATCCGCCTCCGCCTCATGGCTTATGGTCCTACTTCACGAAATCGTTAGTGTAGAAGGATTTTGGATCGGCATCGGCGGCAAGGTTGTTGTATTTCTTCATCAAGTCAACCATGTCGACCCAGTCAGAATCGACATTAAGGCCAAGAACCTTGTCCTTGTTGGCGCCGGAATAGAGGACGCCAAGCGTCACTTTCAGCACCTCGAGGGCCTGGGCCTTGCCAGCATCCTCGTTCATGGTGCCGCCAACAATGTCGCCCATCGAAGCAACCGCAGCATCCGGGTTTTTCTCGGTCTCCTTGTAGGACTTGATGGTTGCCTGCACGAAGCGCTTCACCAGATCCGGGTTTTTCGCCACGAGATCCTTGGTCGTGACGATGCAATATCCGACCTGGTTCACGCCGTAATCGAAGTAAGGGAATGCAACCGGCTGCTCGCCGCCATTGGCCTTGATTTCTGCCGGCTTGTCGTCGAGGCCGCCCAGCATGCCGACCGCATCGCCAGCCTTCTGCAGGTAGCTTGAGACAAGCGCTCCATCCGGCACATTGGTGATCTTCACATCCGCTTCCGTCAGCCCGGCATTTGCCAAGCACGATCGGAAAGAAGGTGTTCACGCCCGCATTGGCCGTGGTGAGAAGCGATTTGCCCTTCAGGTCCTTGATGTCCTTAACGCCAGCGTCGGGGCGCACGAGAATGGCCTCGGTGCCCATGGCGTCAATCACGGCAACAGAGACAAGAGGCGCGCCTTCCGATGCGAGCTTGGTCATCGAACCGCAAGAACCATACGAGAAAGTGCTGTCGCCATTCGCCACCAGACGGTGGGCAGAACCTGAGCCGTTGCCCGAACGGATATCAAGATTGATGCCGGCTTCCTTGTAATAGCCCTTGTCCTTGCCAAGCGCGAAGCCGGCATGGGAACCATAATACATCCAGTTCAAGCGCAAACGAACATCGTCTTCCGCGCGTGCGGATGCTGACATTGCAAAGGAAACGGCGATTGCCGTTCCCGCCAGTAATATTTTCAAATGTTTCACGTGTTTTCTCCCTTTGGTTGCTAGACGGCAGCACTATGCTGCCTGGCGATGATTGGGGCATGTGCGCCGCCTCTCGAGGCGCGAACACCTTCTTCTTGTTTTAATGAAGTGCTGCGCATGTCAGGTGTTTCCTTTTACACGCGGGGCCCCGATTTTCTTGAGCATCGCGAGGGTTGCGTCGCGGTAGAGCTCTCGGACGTCGCGGGTTGGCGGACGGCACCGACTTGACGGCAGCCCGACCAGCTCCATGCAAAGCTTGTCGAGATAGCCGTCGCCGCTCGTATGGTTCTTTTCGATATCGACCCAGAGTTTGTAAAAAGGCATGGCTTCTTCCACGAGCATGCGAGCAATTTCCGTGTAGTTTGCCGCACGGACCTCGTTTACGAGCTTGATGCCCCACTCCGGCCAGAAATTGCAGTTGTGCACCTCGAACGCCTTGGCGCCCAGGGCCGGCATTGCGGAATGGGCGAAGAAAAGGTTGTTGTCGATGATCGTGAACCGATGGGAGAAGTGGGACGTTACATCTTCGAACTCCATGGCGTCAGTTCGGGGCGTCGCCCATTTCAGGCCCACGATGTTGGGGATTTTTGCAAGCCGCTCGACCATTCCGAAGGACAAATTCTGGCTGGTCCAGAATGTGTTGTAGATGATAATCCCCAGTTGAGGTTCTGCCTCTGCCGCGGCGCGGACATGCGCTTCAAAATCGCCTTCTGTATGCGTGAAATAGAATGGGCACGACACCTGGATGTATTTTGCGCCGAGTCTCTTTGCGGTCTTCGCGAGTTTCACGAGTTCCAGGGTACTTGTGGTCTGGGCCCCCATGGCCACGGGAACCCGGCCTGCTGCCTCGTCAATGATGATCGATGCTACCCGCTCACGCTCATCAAAACTCATTGTGGAGAAATCGCCGGCAGCGCCGCCTGCCAGAAAAGTTGCGTTGTCGGTGTTGAGGCCTGAATCAATCAGAAACCGCACATATGTACGCAGGGCCGATTCATTCACGGGCAGGCCTTCCGTATCGGAAAACGGCGTTGGAACCGTGACATAGCAGCCTTCAAGCAACGCTTTGAGTTGGTCCGGCTTCACGATCTCAGTCTCCGTAGAATTTGCCAAAATGGCTCCGCCGACGCATTAAACCAATGCGGCCGAACCCCAGTTTAGGTGCCGTGCTATGATGAACTCGCGCCAACGACATCTAAATGTCATCGGCTATGGGATGAGATTTGCACTCGACGTAGGACTTTAATTGACTAATATAGCAATAATCTTTGCAATACTGGCAGTTCTCGTCCCGGGAAAGGCTTATGGATCAGAAACTCGAGCAATCCGCGCGTCCTCAGTTTAATTTCATTTTGCAACCGGAGTTTCCGTTGAATGGTCTCATCCTGGCCAGCGATGCCCTGCGCATCGCAAACCAAAACTCGGGGCAATCAGTTTTTTCGTGGGCCTTTGTCTCGGAGACCGGCGAACCAGTGCGTGCCAGCAACGGCATGTGGTTTAGCGTCGACCACGCCATCGACCAGATGCCGCAGGCAGATACCTATCTGCTTTTTGAAGGAAATCTGCCAACACAGCACAACTCGCGCAAGTTGCTGGGGCAACTGCGAACAGCAGCACACTTTGGGGCATTTGTTGGCGCGGTTGACACTGGAGCATTTGCCCTGGCGCAGGCCGGCCTTATCGGATCCGAAAAGTCGCCTGACGTTGTGCTGCATTGGGAAGCAGTCCCCACTTTTGTCGAGCGGTTTTCCGCGGCCCGCCCCCAGAACCAGATCTACCTCTGCAAGGACAAGCGAATACACTGTGCGGGTGGAGTTGCGACACTTGACATGATGCTTGAGCTTATCGCTCACTTCAAAGGCGAGGCCATGGCCAATGAAGTCGCCAATGCACTCGTTCATACGCGGCGCGAAGCACGGGTTGAGCAGCGCAGCGATGGCTTTCTCGAATCCGAAAAGCATCCATTGTCCGGTAAGATCGTCCGCCTCATGGAAAAGCACCTCGACTTTCCGTTGAGCCTTGCAGAATTTGCGGGCCAATTGAGAATTCCACAGCGCACGCTTTCGCATGTCTGCCGGCAGGCTTTTGGCGAGTCGCCCATGCGTCTTTATCTCCGGATCCGACTTCAGGCGGCACGGAACTTTCTGTTCTACGAAGAATTTTCGATAAAGGACGTTTCAACGTCTTGCGGGTTCTCGTACCCCGCCGTGTTTTCCCGCGCCTTTCGCGCCCAGTTCGGCCAGACGCCCAGGGAGTTTCGCGCAAAACTGCGGGCAAGCCAAAATCTGACGGTTCGTCCAGAAATTAGAAGACTTCTCTCAAGCTAACAGCGACTTCTAAAAGCTCCGTCTCCGCCCACATTGGGTTGCTGGCTCCAATTTTTGAAGCCGTCGCCAGTTCTTGCTTGGTTTTGGCGGCCGAGGATGCCTAGTGCCGAGTGTCATAATGACGGGTCGAAGGCAGCTTTGGATTGTCTCCAAACTTTTCTTTGAATATTGCCTTCCCGGAATCGAAGAGTACCTGCCAGCCTTCGGCAAGCGATAACCAGCACAACTTAGCTGCGTTATCATCAGTCAATTGGGCGCGGCGAAGACATGTTTCCGCTTGGGCACGAATTTCTGACGCGTTGCGAAGTTCCATTGGGGAGCCTTTCGAAGATGCTGAACAACTCGGGATGTTGCCAAAGGTTCCATGGACTGGTTGAGACCGGTTCGGCTGAGAGGGATTCTCGAAATATGACCGCAAGCTCAGGGACATAAGGCGCGATGGAAAATCATTTGGCGACATGCACATTGCCGAAGGGCTGGCTTCGCATTGGGAGTTCAGCAAGATTTTTGTGAATAAGAGTTTCGGGCATGGAACTAATTCCTTGGCTGGGTGTTGTAGGATAGGTTGTCTATCCCCCCGCAATCATGACAACCCCTGCAAGGCTATGGTCCTAGCGTCCCGCACCCCAGCACCCACCTAGGGCCATAGCATTTTGGCGGGCAAAGACGCCACAAAGGTATGGCAAGGCCATGAACGTGCTGACTGACAAAAGAACGATTGAAATAAAGGCAAAACGCAAGGGGATGTTTCTCAGCCCGTGGGCAAATAATGATCCAACCATCCCCGATAAGGCAACTTATTGGCTCGTGGATGAGACGACGGATTTGCCGGTCATTGTTGATCCAGTGGCGCTTGAACAGATAGATGAGATGCTCAACGGCCTGCCAGATAAAGATCCAGGTGAGGCTCGCCCTGATCCAGTGTATGGGGATGGAACTGAAGCTTGAATTCGACCGATTCCTGTCGAGGAACTGCGCCCAAGCCCACCATGCGGGTGGGCGGGAAAGTGGTTAATTGTTTATTAACTGGCTGGCACCATACTTCCATCTCGGACAAAATAGGGAAAGCCTATGGGGCAGCCACACGGGGATCAAACCCTGCGAAATTGTTCTGCCGACTCCGCAAGGCGTTTAGTTCCAATAACCGTTCGTGCGACCTAATCCTCAAAGCGACTCGTGGCGTCACGATCGCGGTCGTATCGTCTTGTAAGCGGAAACGGCGGCAACCAGGACTCGCGACGGATGATCCAGTTTTCGTAGGTTGGCATCAGTTGGTCAGGGGCATCCAGCGATCCCAGGTTCACTTCGATTTCGTCTGCGCTGCGTCCGAAAACGGACGAGCCGCAGCGGGGACAGAAAAACCGCCCGGCGTAGTCGCGTGTTTCGCCATTGATCGTCACCGCATCCTGGGGGAACACCGCGGAAGCGTGAAAAAGGGCCCCATGATGCTTGCGGCAGTCGAGACAGTGACAAAGGCCGACCCGGTAAGGGCGTCCCGACGCCACAATTCGGACGTTGCCGCACAGGCAACCGCCAGTGAATTGCTCCATGGCTCGCGTCTCCTCTAAAATCAAGCAGTCGGAATGGTTACAACGAACAGCCCCGTCATTGCAATTGCCCGCTGCGCCAGACGGCGGAAGGTTAGGATCACAATCCGGCCAATAACCTGCAGAATTCATTGCCGGCATCGGAAATTTTGCCATCGTTCCTGATCGTGTGATGCGGCAATGGATGGGCTGGTGTCACCACCTCGCGACGGGTCCGCAGCTGTACATCTTCGACTGCCTCTCTACCTCTGGCGGTGAGGCGGGCAGCGCGTACTGCGGGGTCCGCGATTATTTCAACGACCACAGCATTTTGATACCGCTCTGCGGCTTCGGCAATGATCGTCCGGGACACATTGACGGCAACGGTCTGCCCGCGCTCCAACTCGGTATCGATCTCGCTGCGCACGCCATACTTGTGGCCGTGTGCCTCCCACATCATGGCAAAGGCCCGTTTGACCACGAGTTCATCAAAGGTCTGCTCATCGACTGACTCGTGATCTTCGGCAGCGGCGTCCACCACACGGGTTATGCACCGTCTGGGAAATACAAAACGCGCATCCCCGGCGAAATGCGCCATGGCATAGCGCAGGATGCTATCCTTGCCGGCTCCGCTCGGGCCTACAACCAAGACCAGTCTTCCCGTCACAGCACCCGGATTCCCTCGCGCCAGACGCGGCGCACCACAGGAACGCCGCTCTGCAGGCTGATTTGCACCAGATCGGCGCGCTTGGTCAATTCAATCACGCCGCGGTCTTCAAGCCCGGCGGCAACGGCTGGGCGCCGCGAAACAAAGCCGATGGCTTGCGGCAGGGTGATCGCCGGAACTTTCTCCGGCAGGGCAAAGGCCGCCAGCAACAGGCTTGCAGGCACATAATCGGAAGACAGGATATCAAGATGGCCCGCATCCGCCACGTCACAGGCCGAAATATTGCCGGAGTGCGAACTGCCGCGCACGATGTTGGGTGCCCCCATCAAAACCGCCAGGCCCTTTTCGTGGGCCGCCCTGGCGGAAGCCGCCGTCGTGGGAAATTCGGCAATCACCACGCCGTCGGCCAAGGCCTCATCCACGTGGGCCGGCGTTGCATCATCATGGCTGGCAAGGCGGATGCCGAGCGATTTCACAAACTCCATGATTTCCGCCTTGTTGCCTGTGGCATAGCGGCGCTGCAGGGCAAGCTTGTCGGCAATATATTCATCGATCTTTTCCGGCAGGATGAGTTTCTTGCCGAGGTAATATTCCTTGAACTTGTCGAGGCTCACGAATTGCCGGTAGCCCGGCGTATGGTCCATCACGGAGATCAGGCGTATGTCGCCCGCCGCAATCGTGCGCGCCGCGGCGGCAACCGTATCCTCGCAGGGCAGTTCGCAGCGCAGGTGAATGAAATGTTCGGCACGCAGCTGTCCGCTGGCCTGCGAGGCATGGATGGCCGAGGCCAGGCGTTCGCCATTGCGGGCCGAGAGATCGCCCGGATCAAAGGAGCCTGCGCGCAAGGCATCGAAGACCGTAGTAATGCCCGCGGCAGCGATTTGCGCATCATGGGAAATGACCGCCGAGGCGGCGGGCCACTCCACCCCGGGGCGGGGATGGAAATGACTTTCAAGATGATCGGTGTGCAGTTCAACCAACCCCGGAATGAGATAATCGCCGTCGAGATCATCGAAGCGCGTTGATGGGCCACTGTCGATTGCCGCGATCGTGCCATTTTCGATTGCCAGGGAACCGTCAATAATTTCATCGGCCAGCACAAGGCGCGCATTGGAAAGCACCAGCCGGGTCATGACGCCGCCTTCATCTTGTCGGCTTGCCGCAAGGGAAATCTTTCCTCGGCAACAAAGGTCAGGTCGAAGCGCGATTCGGCAAAAACCGTAAGCGCATCCACATCGAGCGGCTGGCCGATTACGGCGGCAAAATGCTCGGTTGCTGCCGCAAGAAGTGCAGGCTTCTCATCCGGCATCAAACGGCGCGTCAGGGTCATGTGGAAGCGGAATTCGTCCAGCACATAGGGATAGCCCCACCGCATCAGCAGGAATTCCTGGCGCGGCGTCAGGTTGGCGGTCCGGCGCCTTTTCAATTCGGCCTCGCTGGCCTGGGTGCGGAATGTGTCAACCGCACAGACGCAAAATTCGGCCAGAACCGAAAGTGCGGCAACCGGCTCATCCGGCACGAGGGCGAGAAACCCGTCAATGTCGCGAAGCGCAAGTCTGGGAATGGTCACCATCTCCATTTGTGCCGCAAGGAGCGCTACGGCATCGCCGAGTTCCACCCGCTTCATGTCGGAATTCATCGTGAACGGGGCCTTGAGTGTTGCGTGAAAGCCGTAACGCGCTGGCTCAAGTGTTGCGTCTGCAAGGCCCGCAATCGCGGGCTGGCGCACCGCCTCGCCGCGCACCGCATCGCGGCCCAGCCATGATGAGCCCAATCGGTGAAGCGTGCTGCCTGCAGCTGGCGCGTAGTAAACTGCGTGTCGCATGGTCAGATCATTATCTTGCGGAGTTGTTGCGATATGATGTCAACGATAGCCACCGTGATGATCACCATGATCATGAGGGCTGCCGTTTCGGCGTAGTAAAATCCGCGGATGGATTCGAACAGCACTTGTCCGACACCGCCCGCACCGACAATGCCCAAGACCGTGGCGCCCCGCACATTCGATTCGAACCGGTAGAGGCTGTAGGAAAGCCACAGCGGCATGACTTGCGGAACGATGCCGAAGAGAACCTCCTGGGTGCGCGTTGCTCCGGTGGCGCGAATGCCCTCAACCGGGCGGGGATCGGAAGCTTCGACGGCTTCCGAAAAAAGCTTGGCAACAATTCCCGTGGTGTTGATGAAAATGGCCATGACGCCGGCAAAGGGGCCAAGGCCCACCGCCACGACAAACAAGACGGCCCAGACCAGCTCATTGATCGAGCGGCAGGCGTCCATCAGGCGGCGCATCGGCTGAACCACCCAGACAGGCGCAACATTGTTGGAGCAGAGAAGTGAAAGCGGCATGCCGACGATCACCGCAAGAAAGGTTCCCCAGACGGCGATTTGAACCGTGACCACCAGTTCGCTGAGGTAGAACCGCCAGTCCTTGAAATTGGGGTGGAGGAAGCCGGAGGCATATTTTGCCATGTTGCCGGCATCGGTCACCAAGCTGGGGGCCCGGTAGATTTCCGCCGAATTGAAGCTCCACGCCAGGAGCAGCGCCAGCACCAGCCAGAACACGAATTTGCCCCAGCGCTCGCGGGCGGGCACCGGTGGCACGATGATGTCGGGGTTCAGGGTTTCGCTGCTCATCTGCTACTTTCCGTCAAAAATGGGCGAGGTCACGACCCCGCCCAAAATCCAGTGTCAAAACACCCTTACGTCTGGGGAACTTCGCTCATGAGTTTTTCGAATTCGGCCTTCTGGGCCTGCAATTCCTTTATCTTGGCGTCCTTGTCGGCCTGGGCCATGGTCCCGTCGCTCATGACTTTGTTGATTTTCTTGGCGATTTCGAGGACGCGAATTGGATAAAGCTGCGCATCAGACGAGGGCTTAAAAGGCGCCCAGCCTAGAGCTTTAAGAATTTCGCGATCCTGCTATAACTTCTTCTGGGGTGCCTTGGCGGCCAAATGTCATAAAGAAGGTCATGACCTTTGCTTTAGTGATGCCGTCAAGCGTCTTGTCCCACACAATGGGATCGGCCGGAATGAGCGGTGAACGCCAGATTTCCTTGATCTGCGCGGCAGCTTCTGGATTGTTCTTAACGAGCATGCGCAGGCTCTCGGTATTGTTGGTGGCAAAATCAACCTGCTTGTTTACGACAGCGAGCAGGTTGGACTCATGGTTGGCATTGGTCACGGCCTTGAAGCAATCCCGTGGCTCCACACCCTTGGCGGAGAAAAGATAGACGGAGGGTACGAGAAAGCCGGAAGTCGAATTTGGATCGCCATTCCCGAAACTGAGCGACTTGTCACATTTCAACACGTCGTCTGCGGAAGCGAGCGGGCTGTCCTTGTGCGTGACGAGCAAGGACCAGTAACCTGGATTTCCTTCAACATCCACGGTCTGCACGAAAACCTGGCCATTGGCGCGGTCAACTGCTTCCATGCCGGACTTGTTGCCATGCCAGGCCAGCTGAACCTTGCCGAATTTCATGCCTTCGATAATGCCGGCATAGTCAGAGGCAAAGAACGGGTTACCTTCAGTCCTGTTTCCTTGGCCATTGCATCAAGGAAAGGTGCCCAATTCTGCTTAAGGTTTTGCTGGCTTTCGGTGGAAATGATTCCGAAATTGAGTTCGGTCATGTCAGCCTGGGCGGGCAATGGCGCAAGTGCGGCCACGGCTGCGATAACAAGCCCTTTCATAAACATCTTCATAATTATGCCTCCTGTTGGATGGGTTCGGTTTTATGCTGCAACGGCCACGGGGCCATTGAGATCTGCGGCGTCCGGCAAAACGAGCTCCTCGCTGGCCGAGCCGTAAATTTCCTTGAGACGCTCATTGGTCAGCGCAACGCTTGGGCCATCGAAGACCACGCGGCCCGCCTGCATTGCAATGGTGCGCGGGCAAAAGCGCCGCGCATATTCAACCTGGTGGAGCGACACGAGAATTGTGATGCCATCATTGCGGTTGATGCCCACCAGTGATTTCCATCACGCGGCGCGCCGCGGCGGGATCGAGCGAGGCGATGGGCTCATCAGCCAGCAGAACCTTGGCGCCCTGCACAAGGGCCCGGGCAATTGCCGCGCGCTGCTGCTGGCCGCCGGAGAGCGTTGACGCCCGCTGGCGCGCCATCTTGGCAATGCCCACCCGCTCCAGCGCCTGCATGGCCCGTTGCTGGTCCGCCAATGAGAAGAGGCCGAGCACGCCGTTGATCACCGGCATCTGGCCAAGCCTGCCGGTCAGCACGTTAGTCAGAACCGACATGCGGTTCACCAGATTGAATTGCTGGAAGATCACGCCGATGTTGCGGCGCAGTTGGCGGACTTCGGAGGCGATTTGTCCGCCGGATTGAATGCTTCGGTTGTCAATTTTGACAATGCTGGTGGTGGAAACGTCGGCGGTCACAAGGCCGGCGATGTGGCGGATCAGGGTGGATTTTCCGGAGCCTGAGGCGCCGATCAGGGCCACCATTTCAGACCGCCCGATTTCGAGATTGATGCCGTCGAGCGCTTTGGTGCCGTTTGGGAAAGTCTTGCTCAGTCCCTGGATACTGATTGAAGCCAATGCGTTATCCTCCGAAGTGATAACCGGACTCCATAGTTGCTGAATATGACAGGCTGCTAACGGGCTTGTGACGGCACATTCTTGTGAGAAGTTGTCAGAGGGAAACTTCCCGGCTGCAGGCGCGCCGCCGTTCAGCTTCATCATGAAAAACCGCGACAATGGCGCTTCCCGCAGTGCGGGCCTCGGCAATAAGGGTGAGCACCCGGTCGCGGTTTTCGTCGTCAAGCGAGGCGGTGGGTTCGTCCAGCAGCAACACCGGATGATGCGCCGCAAAGCCCCGCGCAATGTTCACCCGCTGCTGCTCTCCGCCGGAGAAGGTCATGGGCGAGAGCGGCCACAGTTTTTCAGGGATGTTCAGCCGGGAAAGCAGGTCTTTCGCCCGTTCTTCGGCTTTGGCTGGCGCAACGCCGCGTTCAATCAGGGCTCCGCCACAATATCAAGAGCGGGCACCCGGGGAATCACGCGCAGGAACTGGGTGACATAGCCGATGGTTTGCCGCCGGATGACGATCATGTCGCGGGGTTCGGCATTTACCGCATCGACCCAGGCGCCATCATGGAAGACGCGAATTGCGCCACTCGTTGCTTTATAGGAGCCGTAGATAAGTTTGAGCAGCGAACTCTTGCCGCGGCCCGATGGCCCGGTGACGGCAACCGCCTCGCCCCTTGCAACTTCAAGGCTGACACCGTTGAGCACGGGAATGCGCGTAGCCCCCTGCTGGTGCAGGGTAAACTCCTTGCAAAGTTTTTCAATCTTCAGTGCCGCGGCCATTGCTTTCACACCTGCAAAACGGATGACACCAGCAATTGCGTGTAGGGCTGCTGCGGGTCTTCCAAAATCTGGTCGGTCAGGCCGGTTTCAATAACCCGGCCGCCTTGCATCACCATCATGCGGGTTGACAGCAGGCGCGCCACGGCCAGGTCATGCGTCACAATTACTGCCGCAAGTCCGAGCCTTCGCACCAGCCCGCGCATGAGATCGAGAAGGCGCGCCTGGACCGACACATCAAGCCCGCCAGTGGGTTCATCCATGAAGATGAGGCGCGGCGAGGTTACAAGATTGCGGGCAATCTGCAGGCGCTGCCGCATGCCGCCGGAATAGGACCAGGGACTGTCGTCAATCCGGTCCGTCGCAATCTCAACACGCGTGAGCCAGTCCAAGGCAGTGCCGCGAATTTTGCCGTAGTGCCGTTCGCCCACCGCCATCAGGCGCTCGCCCACATTGGCGCCCGCCGACACGCCCATGCGCAGTCCTTCGCGCGCGTCCTGGTGGACGAAGCCCCAATCGGTGCGCATGAGAAAGCGCCGCTCCGCCTCGCTCATGGCATCAAGGGCCACAAACCTGCCATCGCGCATGGTGTAGCGCACTTTTCCCGAGGTGGGCTCCATCTGGCCCGAAATGCATTTGAGCAGCGTTGTCTTGCCGGAGCCCGATTCGCCCACAATGGCCAGAACTTCGCCGGCCCAAAGATCGAGCGACGTGCCCGCGCAGCCGACGCGGGTGCCATAGAGCTTTGACAGGTTTTCCACCGAAAGCAGCGGCGTCATGCAGCCCTCTGGCGCTTGGCGCAGTAATCCGTATCGGAGCAGACAAACATCCGCCCGCCCTGGTCATCGGTGACGATTTCATCGAGAAAGCTTTGGCGCGAACCGCAAATCTCGCAGGGCTTGTCCCAGCTCTGCTGGGTGAAGGGATAGTCCTCGAAATCAAGGCTCTTCACCGAGGTATAGGGCGGCAGCGCATAGATCCGTTTTTCACGGCCCGCGCCAAACA
Source organism: uncultured Alphaproteobacteria bacterium (assembly GCA_963810045.1). Classification (GTDB taxonomy): domain Bacteria; phylum Pseudomonadota; class Alphaproteobacteria; order Rhizobiales; family Aestuariivirgaceae; genus Aestuariivirga. The sequence goes on from CAWELV010000031.1 coordinate 30,845, forward strand.
ATTGCAGCGCCGGACAGTTATCAAGTTTCGGATTGTCGAATTTCGGAATGGGCGACGGGTCAAACACATAGCGGCCGTTGACCAGGGCCGGATAGTCATAGGACGTGGCAATTTCGCCGTAGCTGCGCGATATCTTCGTAGAGCTTCACATGCATGACGCCGTATTCTTCCAGGGCATGCATCTTGCGGGTTTCGGTTTCGCGCGGCTCAAGAAAGCGCAAGGGCTCCGGGATCGGCACCTGGAACACCAGGGTTTGCTTTTCGGTAAGGGCCGCCTCGGGAATGCGGTGCCGGGTCTGGATGATCGTTGCCTCTTCCGTCGCCTCGGTGGTTTTGATGCCTGCCGTCTTCACAAAGAATTTGCGGATGCTCACCGCATTGGTCGTGTCATCAGCGCCTTGGTCGATGACCTTCAGCGTATCTTCCGGGGTGAGAATGGCGGCGGTCACCTGCACGCCGCCCGTGCCCCAGCCCAGCGGCATGGGCATTTCGCGCGCCGCAAAGGGCACCTGATAGCCCGGAATTGCCACCGCCTTGAGAATGGCGCGGCGGATCATCCGCTTGGTCTGCTCATTGAGATAGGCGAAGTTATAGGCGGGCGCATTCATTCCGCGGCCTCCTGCAATGAAACCGCTTCGGCGCGCAGTTGCCGCAGCAGAACCAGCTCAGCCTGGAAATCGACGTAGTGGGGAAGTTTCAGGTGTTCGACAAAGCCCGTGGCCTGGACATTGTCACAATGGGAAATCACAAATTCCTCATCCTGGGCAGGTGCCGTCCGCTCCTCGCCAAGTTCACCGGCGCGCAGCGAACGGTCGACCAGCGCCATGGCCATGACCTTGCGTTCGCACTGGCCAAAGCCAAGCCCGTAGCCCCGGGTGAATTGCGGCGGCACATCGGCGGAGCCCTTGAACTGGTTGATCATCTCGCATTCGGTGAGTGTCAGTTCGCCAATGACGATCGGAAAGCCCAATTCCTCCGGCATGAATTCAATCTCGACTTCGCCAAGCCTGATCTCGCCGGCAAAGGGATGGGTGCGGCCATAGCCGCGCTGGGTTGAGTAGGCGAGCGACAGGAGAAAGCCTTCATCGCCGCGGGCAAGGCTTTGCAGCCGCTGGTCCCTGGGCATCGGAAAGGCGGCGGGATCCTGCGTGATGTCGCCGGGAATTTCATCGGCAGTTTTTCGGTTTTTCGATCAGGCCCTCGGCGCCGAGCAGGTCAAGCACCTTGGGCGGATCACTGGCAACAGGCATTGCCGCCACCGTTGCCGGCGTGGTGTCAAAGCCTGCATCGAGAAGCCGGTGCGTATAGTCGAATGTCGGGCCTAGAATCTGGCCGCCCGGAATGTCCTTGAAGGCGGCCGAAATGCGGCGGCGGATGCGCATCGCCGAGGTCTCAACCGGTTCGGCATAGCCAAAGCGCGCCAGTGTGGTGCGCGCGGCGCGAGCCAGGAATATGGCCTCAATCACATCGCCCCGCGCCTGCTTCACCGCCAGGGCGGCAAGCTCCCGGTCGTAAAGCGAACCTTCGTTCATCACCCGGTCAACCGCCAAGGTGAGCTGCTCGGAAATCTGCTCCGTTGAAATTTCCGGCACGGATGGATCGCCGCGCCGTTCTTCAGCCAGCAGCCGGTGCGCCGCATCAATGGCCTTCTCGCCGCCCTTGACCGCCACATACATCAGACGATCTCCATCAGATGGATCTGGGTGGAGCGGGGAAGGGCGGCGATTGTTCCGGGACCAACAAAAATCACATCGATGCCAAGCGGGAAATCATGGCGCGAAGCGATCATCTGCTGCCAGAATTCCGCGCCCAAGAGCCGCAATGCCAAGGCGGTGCTCGGATTGAATGCCAGGCCCCCGCAGGGTGACGCCCAAATCACTGCGCAACTCTTCGGCCTGGATCACCAGGGTTGCCGAGCGGTCCGGATATTCATGGGTGCCTTTCGAGAATTGCGCGAGGTCCGGCACGCCAAAGCGGGCATCGGCAAACACAAATGCTGGCATCGGTTTCAATTCGCGTGAGGGGAGCGCCCGCATGGAAGCGCAGATAGTGTTCAATGGCCGGGGTCCGCAATTCCGCCTCGAGCCAGATCGCCGTTTGAAAATCGCACAGGGTGAGCGCCACCGCCGCGGCTTCGGGAGAAAGGCCGGGGGGCGCCGAGAGGGCAGGGGAAAACGGCAGAATGCGTCCGGGACTGGCCATGGCGTCCAGGATGGGCCGGAAAGCCCGGGCCAGGTCGTGGGACGGATTCAGAAAGGCAGTCTCAATCATTTTCGCCCCGCACCAGTGTAAAGAAATCGACCTTGGTCGCCGCCGCCTTATGGGCCGCCAGCGAGCGCTGCTCCGCCATAAGTTTCTGCAAGGGCTGAAGCACCTCTGCGTCCACCTGCGCGTGCTGGCTCTCATCCTGAAGCAGGGCATCGCAGACAGCGGCCAATTTTGCGTGGGCCTGGTTTCGCCCCATGACATAGGCATGGCCCTCATGGCCCTTGGCGGTGCGCACGGCGCAGCGCGTGACCGTGGCTTCGCCGAGATTGAAGGCGCTGCCGGTTCCGCCGATGCGGCCGCGCAGCATGACAAGGCCGGTTTCCGGCGGACGGATCACGTCGAAAGGCGTTACCGCAAAGCCATCGACGCAGGCCTTGAGATCATTCCAGGAACACAAGGCCAGCAGCCTCATCCATGCCTGGCGATCTGTCGGGGAAAAATTCATTCCAGCGTTTCAAACAGGCTAATATTACGATTACGTGACAGCCCGTAGTTTGCCCCGTCTTGATGCTTTTGCCGGCATGGCTTCGACCTTTGCGGCATCAACCGGAACCAGCCACGACTCAAACATTTCCGCCACCCGTTCCCAGGTAAACTTTGCAGCACCCCGGCGCACGCCGTCCCGGTCGAGCTTGAGGGCGCAGGCAACAGCGATGGAAAGGTCCCTGTCCAGTTCACCGGTCACACCGCTTTCCACCACGTCGATGGGGCTTGCCACATTGAAGGCGGCAACAGGCGTGCCGCAGGCCATGGCCTCAATCATGACCAGGCCAAAGGTGTCGGTCAGGCTGGGAAAAACGAACACATCGGCGGAAGCCAGCGCCCGGGCATAAATCTCCTCACCCAGATAGCCGGTGAATACGACAGCCGGGTGCTTGTCCTCATAAAGTTTTCTCTCCGGCCCATCGCCCACCACCACTTTGGTGCCTGGCGTTTCAAGATTCAGAAAGGCTTCCATGTTCTTCTCCTTCACCACGCGGCCCGCATAGAGGATGACCGGGCGTGGCAGGGAAAAGTAATCACGCGGCAGGTTGTTGAATTTGCTGTGGTCGACACCGCGGGTCCAGACTTTCACGTTCACGAATTTGCGCGCTTCAAGTTCCTTTGCAATCGTTGCCGTCGGCGTCATCACGGCGCGGCTTGGGCTGTGAAAGCGGCGCAGCAGGCGCCACATGAGCCCTCCTACGCCCGGAATGGGGAGGCGTGTTTCAATATATTCGGCAAAGCGGGTGTGAAAGCTTGTGGTGAAGGGCAGGCCCCGGCGGAGACAGGCGCGCCGCGCCGCCCAGCCAAGCGGGCCTTCGGTTGCGATGTGAATGGCGTGCGGCTTGATCGCATCAATCTCGCGGCCAATCGTTGCTGCCCCCACCAGGCTCAGCCTGATTTCCGGGTAGGATGGGATGGCCCAGGTCCGGTGGCCCTCCGGGGTGATGTAGCGAACCTCATGGCCACGCTTGCCGAGTTCGCGCCCAACTGTCTGGAGTGTCCGGACAACCCCGTTGACCTGCGGCGGCCAGGCATCGCTTACGATCAGGATTCGCATCATTCCCCCTTGAAAGGTTTCGGGAATGACCCCCTCGGGCATGAACATAACGATTACATGACAGCCCGGATTGCCGAGCCATATTCATACTTTTCGAGAAAGGCTTCAGCACTCAAGGCGCGGAAATCAGCCAGCGCATGGTGCAGGGTGTCGTGATTCCAATCCCACCAGGCCAGCTCCTGAAACCGTTCGGCAATGGATTCCGGATGGCGGCGCTTGATGAATGCGGCAGGAACGCCACCCACAATTGTATAGGGCGCCACATCCTTGGTCACCACGGAATGGGAGGCAACCACGGCGCCGTCGCCGATGGTGACACCTTTCATGATGATTGCGCCATGGCCAATCCAGGTATCATGCCCAATGGTTGCCGGCCTGGAGCGCCGCCACTCGAAAATTTCAGCCTCGTCGGGCTCAGCCGGCCAGTAGTAACTCGAGCGATACATGAAATGATGCAGCGAGGCGCGCTGGTAGGGGTGCTCGCTGGGATTTATGCGGGTGAAGGCCGCCACATTCACAAACTTGCCGAGGGTGGAATAGGCAATATCGGCGTAGCGGTCCGTATAGCTGTAATCGCCAAGGCGGCTTTCAACGATGCGCGAGCCTTCGCCGATCTCCACATAGCGGCCAAGCGTCGAGGCGCGGACGTCGGCACCGGGATGCAGATAGGGATTGGCTGAAAGACTTGGCAAGTTTGGATCTCTTTCTCATGACCCGCTCCGGTCAAGGAACTCTGCCCTTGAGTTTTTCCGATCTCCATGAAGATGATGTGACAAACCTTTTTGTCAGGCGGCAGGCGCATCATCGGCATCACAGGCCGTAGGCTGCCATTGCTGGACAGCACCCGCGTGAGGAAGCCGAATCAAATTAGTCCGTATACGGACGATTTTTGCTTTTTTGGCGTGGCAGCTTCAGGACGTGTCGGGCTTCAGCGCGTCCCAGGCGAGGCCATGGCATTCGATGAGCACCTCATCGACGAGGTGAATGGGCTTCCTGCGGCGGCCGGGTGGAGGGCCAGGCCGGAGCGGTGATCTGAACTTCGGACTTGGCATGGTCTCGCGCCTTGCCCGCCAGCGGGCCATCCGCCTGGCCTGGCGCGGCAGATCCTCGAGGGCCAGCTTGAGAGCCTCAAGCCTCCGGGTGAGGGGCACGGCATTGACAAGGCCATCGGAGGGCGGAGCGCGGGAGGGGGCGACGGGCCGGGGCGATGGCCACAGGGATACCCCCGGGAATCATCCTCCAAGACATGGATGCGCGGTTCAAGCCGCGTGTATTTTCGGCGTTGGCGCATAGTGAAGTTCTTCCGCGGATCGAAGAGCTGGAAGGAGAGACGTGAGCCCCCGCTTTTCCTGATGGTCCCACAGGCTTGGGACGCGAGACCGGACGCGCGGGCGGAAGCTTCACCACAAGGCCGCGTGCCGCGATGACGATCAAGCGCCGCAGGGCGGATTCGGCCGGCCAAAGCACCCGCCGCACGGCGCTGTGGACGGAGCGTGGAAGCAGCGCCACCGTGATGCCGCCGGCCAGCTCCAGCATGGCGAAAAGGCCCGCAATGATCTGCCTTGAGCGCTTCGCTGTTGCGTTTGATGGCCAAGTCCCAGTCCAAATGATCTCCTTACCCAGCATTAGAACAAAACAGGAACATATGAACCCGATAGGAATAGATTGTCAAGGGGATTTATGCGGCTTTTCGTATCTATTTGCGATGCCTGTGAAAAAACATTGTAGCGAGCGCAGGCCGCTGGGTTCTGGCCAGACTGCCGCCGTGCCTTCAGCACCGGCAGGCCGCCTGCGCTCACTATTTGTTGCACAGATACCACGACCCACGGAAATCGACGCGGCACGGCATCCTGCTTGTTCGTGTTGCTTGTTTCATCACGGTCTCCTAGATAAACTTGGCTACTCGAATCCTGCGCAGGGAGCCTATCAATGGCTAGGAACTCGGTTTTTAAGTTGTTTGTAATTTCAACTCTAGCTGGCACGGCCCTGCAAGGCGCCGCACAGGCTGCGGATGCTATTACAGATGCCAGCGCCGGACCTGCGGTGCGCTTCCTGCTTGAATCTCAGAGCGGATACAGCTTCCTCAGCGGGGAAGCGCTTGATCTATCCTGAAGAAGAGGATCTCTTCTCCACGACCGGCGCAGTGGGGCGCATCAACTTCGAAGCAGGCGAATACTTGAATATCCAGGGTGATATTTTTGGAGACTATGCCTGGATTGACGATGATGCTGACGACAGCTACCAAAGCCAGTTCGGCGGCGGTCTGCATATCTATGGGCGCAGCGACATGGGCGCTCTGGGTGTGTTTGGCGCCTTGGGGGATGTCGGCATTGCGGATGACGGCGGTGCCGATGACGGTGGGTTGAACTATATCGCCGGCGCCGAGGCGCAGTTTTACCAGGGGGATTGGACTTTCTATCTCCAGGCAGGCTGGCTGGACAGTGAACGCAGCGACGATGTTGACATGATTCGCGATGCCCTGTTCGCGCGTGGCGTGGTCCGCCATTATTTCGGTGCCGACACGCTAATCCAGGCCGAAGCCGCCTATGTGAATGGCGAGATGGATGATGACAATGAAGACATGGATATCTGGTCGGTCGGCGCCCGCCTGCAACACCGTTTTGACTTCTGGCCGGGGGCCTTCTATGTGGGCTACAGAGGTGACTTTGCAGATCAGGACGACACTGCAGGACCTATCGACAGCCATATGATCCAGTTCGGCACGACCTATACCTTCGGAAGCGACAGCTTGCAGGACAATGAGCGCCATGGCGCAGCCATGGACCTTCCCGCCTTCATGCGTTGGCAGGGAATTGCCGCCGGCCCATTGGAATAAGCGCTTCCGAACTGCAGATCGCCGTTTGCGTCAGTACATTCCCGTATAGGGGCGGCGTGGGTATGCCTCAGATATCCAACCCCTCACTACTCACGCATTCGAAGATCAAGTTGAAGTGTTCTTTCGGTATGCGGGTGATTACTTCCATTACGGTGACAGTGCACTTAATTGACAGTGCCGCCTGCCTTTGGACGAGCCGAAGCTTCGGTGGGAGTAGGTCTATGAATATTAATAAAAATAGTGTCCTTCGTATAGGTTGAGGCTGGCGCAATTCGACTCAGACACAAGTGTTCAGTTTAGAGGAAAACTAGTTGATGCCGTTATGGGTCAGCAAAATTCTCATATTGACTTGTTTATTTGGCGAGGCAGCTAGAGAGGAACAACTTGACTTGCGCATTCATTAACAAACTCCGGGATTTTTTTGTTAGATCTAGCGTGGTTCACCTGAATCCAGGTTCAGTTCGAAGGATTGTGTGCATAATATTGAGTGAATTCTGAGTCGGCATAACAATGAAGTAAATGGATTATTGAAACAGCATCAAGAACGGTGCAGAGTGGTAAGTCGCGGCATTAGAGCGCGCGATTTCAAATAGGATGACGATGAGTTTGCGAAGCTACGAAGAGGCCAGAGAAATTATCCGATCAAACCCCGCGATTTCAAATTTTTCAGGCCCAAAGGATATGAAAGTTATAAGTGAGGCTGAACAAGTCTTGGGAGTGAATTTCCCCACTTCCTACAAAGCATTTCTTATGAGGGTTTAGGTAAATGAGTATAGAATATCTCATGAAACTGTGGATCGACCCGCAATCATATTTTCTTTGAGCCTTGTTGTGATTGGACCCTATGTTTCTCATAACAATTTCGCCTTATGCGTTGTTAAACATAGTGTTTTAATATTTGGTTTTTCTGGCGGAATGCTCAAATTCCATTGGCAGTCCGGGAAGAAAGCGACATTCTGGGGTTTGGTGGCTGGACAAACAAGTCCTCGACCGTAGATATATGAAATCGTTGAACCTAAAACATCTGTTTCCAAAATTTCGTGACAATGCCCCGTGAGCGCTACGACATTAAGTGTTTCGAACAAGTTTCTGACCTTGAACTTCCCAAGAGCTATGGAGAATTTTTACAGTTGGCGGCAGGGGTGAAGGCTTCAGCGGCCCAAACGCATACGTCATATTTTGGCGGCAGGGCGAACTAATGGAAATGAACAAAGCCTATCAAGTCGCAGAGTATGCCCCCCGTCTATTCGTTTTGGTTCGGATGGTGAGGGTGAGCCATGTGCCTTTGACACGCGAGATTTCTAAACCATGGAGGATCTTGGAATACCGTTGTTGGCGCAAATGAGACTGTTGAAAAAGTTAAGAGGCTTTTGAAGACTCACTCGCAAGGCCAGTAAGATCACCGGTTGGTATCGCCAAACGTTGATGCAGAAGAGCTCCTGACAACGAGAGTCAACCACAGAGTACGCGCCAAACGTGACACGGCTTGGGAAATGTTGTTAATGCTCGGCCAGCATGAAAACTGGATCGCGGGCCACAATCCTTGGGTGGGCATTATTCCTATGGGCGCAGACCGCATTGGCTGGGCCCTATGAAGATGCCGCCTCCGCCTACACCCGCCGAAGCTACACGGAAGCGTTCCAGCTTTGGCGGGCACTGGCCGAGGAGGGCCATGCCGCGGCCCGGTATAACCTTGGAGCCCTTTATGAAAACGGCCAGGGCGTGCCGCGTAATAGGGCCGAGGCCGAGAAATGGTACCGGCTTTCTGCCGGGCAAGGCCTCGCCGATGCCCAGTTCACGCTTGGCCTCCGCTATGAGACCGGCAAGGGCATATCGCAGAACCCGGGCGAGGCTTTGAAATGGTACCGCCTCGCCGCTGAACAGGGGTTCACCCAGGCCCAGTTCAAACTCGCGGTCATCTACGACACCGCCAGCGGCGTGCGGCGCGATTTGGCGGAGGCCGCCAAGTGGTATGGACTGGCCGCCGGCAATGGTTCGGCGGCTGCCCAGACCAATCTCGGACTCATGCACGAGCTGGGCCGGAGTGTGCGGCTGGATTTTGGCGAAGCCGCCAAATGGTACCAACGTGCCGCCGATCAGGGCGATGCCCTGGCACAAGGCCATCTCGGAATGATGTATGACAAGGGCCGCGGCGTGGCGCAGGACTTTGCCAGGGCCCTGAAGTGGTACCGGCTTGCCGCCGATCAGGGCGATGCCGCTGCCCAAAACGGCCTCGGGGTCTTGTATGATCAGGGCCGGGGCGTGGCGCAGGATTATGCCGAAGCGGTCAAATGGTACAGGCTCTCAGCCGAGCAGGGCCTTGCCCCTGCCCAGGCAAATTTAGGGGCCGCCTATGACCTGGGACACGGCGTAGCGCAGGATACCGCTGAAGCGGCAAAGTGGCTTGGCCTCGCCGCAGGCCAGGCCTATCCGCCTGCCCAGCACAGCCTCGGCGCAATGGCTGCAAAAGGCCGCGGGAGTCCCCAGGATCATGCCGAGGCAGCAAAATGGTATCGCCTTGCCGCTGTCCAGGGCCATGCCGATGCCCAATTTGATTTAGGCCTCAGCTATGAGCGCGGCCTAGGCGTGGCCCAGGATTATGGCCAGGCCGCAAAGTGGTACCGCCTTGCTGCTGAACAGGGCCATGTTGCGGCTCAGGTTCATCTCGGCGTCAGCTATGATCTTGGCCAGGGTGTCACCCAGGATTATCGTGAAGCGATAAAATGGTACCGCACCGCCATAACCCAGGGCGATGCCGCCGCCCAAAGCAATCTTGGCTCCATGTATGAGTATGGCCTTGGTGTTCCCCAGGATTATGTCGAAGCAGTGAAATGGTATCAGCTCGCGGCCGAGCAGGGCTATGCCAAGGCCCAATACAATCTCGGGCTCATGCATGCCAATGGCCGCGGCGTGCCCCAGGATTTCGTCGCGGCGCACCAATGGCTGGATCTGGCGGTTCAGGCCGGTTCAACGTTGGCGCCGAAAGACCTGGATGACGCAACGGACAATCGCGACCGGATTGCCGCGCGCCTGACCCCTGAAGAGTTGGGCGAAGCGCAACGCCGCGTCCAGGCGTGGTTAATTTCCCATTCCAGGACTTGACTAGTGCGTGATCAATTTAGCCAGAATCAACGTTTCCCTATTTTCCTTCTCCCCATCGGGGAGAAGGCGGGGCCCAAGCGGAGCTTGGGGACGAGGGGGAACCGGTGAATCAATTGCAAAAACCGGCTCCCCCTCACCTTCCCAACACTCACGTGTTGGGCCCCTTCCTCGCCCCCAAGGGGCGAGGAAAAGGGGGATCACTAGGCACAGGTCGGTCCGATCTAAAGTGACACTGATCTAGCGGGCCTTGCCGAAAGCCGGGGCACGTATATCATGCGAAGGGTTGTATCCAGCCCAGGGTGACGCATGCAAATTGGCAAAGCCGGCGCTGCAGAAAGCCACATCTGTCAGGCCTATCCGGATCGCGTCGAAGTGCGCGGGCTGGACCTTTGCCGTGATCTCATGGGGCAGATGAGTTTCACCGAATACTTTCACCTGCTTCTCACCGGGCGCAAACCAACCGAAATGCAGCGGGATTTCCTCGATCTCCTGCTCGTTGCCATCGCCGAGCACGGCATGATGCCAACTTCGATTGCCGCGCGCATGACGCTTGCTGCCGATCCCGGCTCGTTGCAGGGCGCCCTCGCGGCGGGGCTGCTGGGCTGCGGCCCGGTGATCCTCGGCACTGCCGAACTGTGTGCAAAGCTGCTGGCGGAGGCGCAGGCCAAGGTGCTTGCCGGGGGCGATCTGAAACCGGTGACCGAGCAGTTGGCCGCCAACATCAAGAGCACCGGCGGCAGGGCCCCGGGCTTTGGCCATCCGGTGCACCATCCGCTTGACCCGCGCGCTGAACGCATTCTTGAATTGGCCGATCAACGGGTTGTCAGCGGCCCCCATGTCGCCCTGGCGCGGCACTTCCGCGATGCGGTTGCCAAGGCTTGGGGCAAGCCCCTTGTCATGAATGTCTCCATGCCCATGGCCGCCGTGCTGCTTGACCTGGGCTTTCCCGTGAACATGGTAAAAGCCATCCCCTTGCTGGCGCGGACCGCTGGGATTCTTGGCCATCTCGCCGAAGAGCGGGAAAATCCCATTGGCTTTCTTCTGGCGGGCAAGGCGGAGGAAGCGATCACCTATCGCAAAAACCCGCCCGGAGAAAAGGCGTGATGCTTGCGCCAGAAGTTGAAACCCGTCCGTGGGCGGAGCAATCCGTCATTGACGATGCCCAATACCGCAACCAACTTGATTATCTCCAAGCGCACTCGGCCTTCTATCAAAAAAAGTTTAAGGCGGCGGGCATTGGCGCGGCCGGAGCAGGGGGCCTTGCCGACATTGCGCAATTGCCCTTCACTGAAAAAAGCGAAATCCGCGCAAGCTGCACCACCGAAAACCCCATCGGCTCCCACCTCTGTGTTGGCCGTTCTGAAATTGTGCGCATTTATTCAACCAGCGGCACAACGGGATTGCCCAGCTATATCCCGCTGACGGCGCACGATCTCGATAACTGGATTACCACTTCGGCCCGGAGTTATTCGGCCTCCGGCGTGCAGGCCGGCCAATGCATCGTGTCCACCTACAACGCTGGGCCCTTTGTCGCGGGCGCGGCATTGGCGGCCTTCGATAAATTGGGCCTGTGTCATATCCCCGTAGGCACCGGCAACACGGAGCGCCTGATGGCGGCAATCCGGATGCTGAAGCCCGAAGCCGCCGTGCTTACACCGTCCTACGCGGCCTATCTAATTGAATGGGCGGCGGAAAAGAACTTTGACCTCAAAGGATCAAGCGTCAAGCGCGTGCTGGTGGCAGGCGAACCCGGCGGCGGGGAACCAGCCTTCCGCAAGAAACTGGAGGAGGGATGGGGTGCCCGGGTGACCGAAGCCATGGGCATTGGCGATATCGGCGTGTCCCTTTGGGGAGAATGCGAGCACCAGCAGGGCATGCACCTGGGGGGCCGCGGCGTCATCCATGCGGAACTGATCGATCCTGACAGCGGGGCCGCCATCATGATGCAGGATGGCGCCAAGGGCGAACTGGTGCTGACCCATCTCCAGCACCGGGCAGCACCCTTGCTGCGCTTCCGCACCAGGGACCATGTCGAAGTCTGGACCAGCCCCTGCAAATGCGGGCGCACTGCCCCCCGCATCCGCTGCATCGGCCGCACCGATGACATGCTGATTGTGCGCGGCGTGAATGTCTTTCCCTCGGCTATCCGCGAGGTGGTCAGTGAATTTGTGCCAGAGGTCAGCGGCCATATTCTGGTAAGGCCGGGAGAACCCGGCGTAAAGCAGGAGCCACCGCTTCCCATCGAGGTTGAACTTGCCAGGAACGAGGCTGGAGGATGCAGGTTTGGCCGAAGCCATCCGCAACCGGCTGCGCAGCGTGCTGGTTTTCACGGCCGGTATCAAACTTGTGCCTTACGGCAGCCTGCAGCGCAGTGAATACAAGTCGAAACTGGTCCAGCATTGAGCTCACGAGGAGAGGCCCCATGCAAAAACTCCAAAGCCAGGGTGTGCACCATATCACCCTCACCGGCGCCAACCGCCAGACCTCCATTGATTTCTGGGAAGGCGTGCTCGGCATGCCCTTCATTTTCGAGCAGCCCAACCTCGATCGCGCCTCCGAAAGCCATCTCTATTTTGATCCCGGCGACGGGCGCCTGATTACCATCTTCACCGATGAAGGCCGCAAGCCCGACTCACGCCGCACCCCTACCGAGCCGGGCTGCGTCCACCACATCGCATTCTCGGTCTCACGTGTCACCTTCCTGCAGGCCGTCAAACGCCTGGATGACCGCAAGATCAAGCATAGCGGCGTGAAGGACCGCGGCTTCATGGATTCCATTTATTTCACCGATCCGCTCGGCCTTCTCATCGAGCTGGCATCCTATCGCTTCGAGCCGCCCCATGGTTTCACCCATGCGGATGTTCTGTTCGAGGCTCACAAGATCCGTGTGGCGCGCGGAGACTACAATATCGCCGAGGTTCACCTCGCCGATGCCATCGAGGCCCTGATGACACGAAAGAACGCGTCGCTGTCTGAAGACCGGTCGCCAAAGAATCCGTACTGAAAAACCAAGGGAGGAATAGTATGAAACTGCATGTCATAAAACCAAGCGTGAACAACATGACGGTGCGGGTTTTTGTCCGCGCCGCGAAACTTGATTTCACCGAGGACGACGTTTACGGCAAAACTCGCAACAAGGAGTTTTTGTCAATAAACCCGGCTCACCTGACGCCGATGATGGAGGCCAAGGGCCTGCCCAAGGGAGTGCTCTGGGAGAGCTGCGCCATCATGCAATACCTCTGCAACAAGCATGAACTGACCAAGTTCTATCCCAAGGCGCCGGCCAAGCGCGCCATGATCGACAGCGCCATGTTCTATCTCATCGGCACGCTCTATCCGCTGCTGGCGCGGGCCACCTATCCATCCCTCGGCTTCCCGCAATACGCGGGCGAAGTCGGCAGCAGCGACTGCACAGCGGAACTGAAATCGGCGGCCCAGAAGGCTGCACATGACGCCATCGCCGAGCCGCTGGAGGTCTTCAACAAATTCTACATGGATGGAAAACCCTTTATCGGCGGAGCGAAACCTTCGATCGCGGATATTCGCCTTGCCGCCACCCTCGAATTCCTCGCTGTGGTCGACTATCCGCTTCCGGCCTGGGCGAAAACCTATGTGGCGGCAATGGAGAAGTCACTTGGCAAAGCCTATGCCGAACCCGCCGCCGACGTGCGCGGTTACATCGCCTATGTGAAATCGCAGAAGAAGTAACCAGGGACAGGCTGCGGAAGCGTGTCTCCCGCCGCCTAACCTCCGGCACACTTCCGCGCAGGCATCCGTGTGATTGCTGGCACTTCGCCAGCGTGTTAGCGTTTACTCCGTTCATTCCGCAGGGATGGATAATTGATGAGGGGACGCTGATGCTTGAAACCTTGCTCAAATCTTTCGATAAGCCGGACGAAGTTCGTGAATTTCCCTTTGGGCGCTTTGAAATTATCCACCTTGATGGCGTCTCGCTTGGCCGTGCCACCTATCAGCCGGGATGGAAGTGGTCTGTTCACAACGCTCCGAGTGCCGGAACCAGTCTTTGTCACGCGCCGCATACGGGCACTGTGCTATCAGGTCACGGCGCTGTTCAATATGAAAATGGCCAATATCTCGATCTGGTTCCGGGCACGGCATTTTATATAACGACAACTCCCCATGATAGCTGGGTGGTCGGTGATGTGCCATATGTGTCCCTGCATGTCTTGAAACCACATGTCCAACGACAATGACTCATAATCGAAATCACATCCTCGATGCGATTGGCAATACGCCCCTCGTCGAACTTCGAAACATTGTTCCAAAGGGCAGTGCGCGAATTGTTGCCAAACTCGAATCCGCCAATCCGACCGGCAGCATGAAAGACAGGCTTGCGCGAACCCTGATCGAACGTGCCGCCGCAAAGAGACTTCTACTCCCGGGTGGCACAGTGGTCGAATACACGGCCGGAACTACTGGCATATCCCTTGCCTTCGTTGCACGTGCCCTGGGTTACAAGCCCATTTCGCCTTTTCGGATGCTTTCAGCGACGAAAAACGTTTTACCATGCGTGCCTTTGGGGCCGAGATCACCGATGTATTGAGCGACAACAAGAAAATCACAAAAGAGCTGATCCAGGCGATGATCGCCAAGGCCGGTGAAATCAGCAGGCTGCCTGGCCACTGGTTGGCCGATCAACTGAAAAATGAGGATGGTGCAGCAGGTTACACCGGGCTTGGCGAGGAGATATGGCGCCAGACGGATGGCAAGATTGACGCGCTGGTGCACACTGTCAGTACCGCCCATTCGTTGCACGGGATGAGCCGGGCGCTCAAGCTTGAGAAGCACGATCTTCTTGTCTTCGCCGTGGAACCGGACGAATCGGCTGTGTTGTCGGGCAGGCCGCCGGGCTCACACAAGATCGAAGGTATCGGCTTGGGTTTCCTGCCACCGTTATGGAACCGGAAGAGGTCAACGAGATCCTCACTGTCTCAACCGATGACGCAAAAGCGATGGCACGAAGGCTCGCAAGGGAAGAGGCGATTTTCGCTGGTACATCTACGGGCGCCAATATTGTTGCAGCACTCAGAGTGGCTGAGCGGCTTGGTCCAGGAGCTACCGTTGCAACCCTCATTGTGGATTCTGGTCTGCGTTATCTCAGCACGGATGTTTTTCGTCAGATATGACCGCCGGATTTTGCGCGAAGCGCAGATGCGGTTTGGCATTAGCACCGCTGTTGCGCAACTTCCTCGATGGACTAGGTCTTTCCCATCGCATAACGCTTCAGCCGCCCCTCAAGCGTGCCCGTATGCAGCTCAAACAGATGATTGTCGTCATCGTGGAAATAGATCGAACGTCCTTCACCTTCCACGCGGGAACGCCCTTCGCGGACCTCAAGGCCGAGTGCACGCAGCCGTTCAAGGCAGGCAAGGTAATCCGCTTCGGAAATCTTGAAAGCGACGTGGTTGTAGGTCCGTGTCCCCAGGCTTTCGCCTTCCATGATTGCCAGCCAGACCGGCGCTTCGCCGACGAGAAAGAACCGCTCCCGCGACACCGAGAATGTCTTGTCGCCGCTGTCGTAAACCTTTCGTGCCCCAAGCACCGAGACCAGAATTTCTTCCATCCGGTCCAGGTCACGCACGATAAAGGTGATGTGGCTTAACCCTTCGATCATCTCAGGTTTGGCTTTCGATCAGCCGTTCCACCAGGAAGAGGCATGTCTTCGGCCGGAGAGTTTGCGAAGGCAAAGCGAAGGTAGGACTCCTGAGTCCGGGCCAAACATGGAGCCAGGCAGGCAGAGAACTTCATGCTCGCCCGCCAGCCGCATGGCCACCGACTTGGCCGTGGCCTTTGCAAAGGGATGCTTCACATAGGCGAAATAGGCGCCGGAACTGATCAGCTTATAGGATAGCCTGGGATTGTTGAAAGCGGTGAGCAGGGCCGCGCGCCGCTCTTCCATCAGGCGCTGCTTTCCCCGTTTCCAATCCTCGAGGTTTGCCAATCCAAACAGGGCGGCCCGTTGGGAAATCTGCGGCGCGCAGATGGCCATGCAGTCCAAAATCTTTTCGGCTTCGGCCAGAATCTTGCTGCCGGCGATGATGGAACCGACGCGGTAGCCGGTCATGGCGAAGACCTTGGAGAAGCTGTAGAGTTGAACAAATGTGTCCGGCCAGTCCGGCTTCGCAAAAAGATTATGCAAGGGTTCCGGCGAGGAACGGAAGTCCTTGTAGGTCTCGTCAATGATCAGGGCAATTCCGGACGCCTTCGCAAGGTCATAGAAGGCTTCAATAACATGCGGGGGATAGATGGCGCCCGTGGGATTGTTGGGCGAGCACAGGACAATGGCGCGGGTGCGGTCATTGATGAGGGCTGCTGCTTCTTCGGGCAGGGGATAGGCGCGGGCCTCCGCAAAGGCCGGTACCAGGCGTTTCTCCACCCCAAGCATGTCCAGCCACATCTGATGATTGAAATAATAGGGCGCGGGCAGCACGACATTGTCGCCGCGCTGCGCCACCGCCATGATGGCTGCGCAAAACGCCTGGTTGCAGCCCGAGGTGATGCTGACATTCTCCGGGTTGATGTGGCCGCGATAATCCGCCGCCATATGCTGTGCCAACGCGCTGCGAAGCTCGGGAATGCCGTGGATGTCCGTATAGAGATGGATTGCGGGATCCCGGGCCAGGCCAGCGATTTCGGCCTGCAGAGCTTCCGCTGGCGCATAGCTCGGAACCGCCTGGCAAAGATTGAGAAGCTCGCGGTTGCGCTGGCCCGGCCGCACCCATGTCATGGCCTCGGCAATGGGCGGCGCTTCAATCCGTAGAATTGCCGGGGATACCGAAAGGGACATGGAAGCGAATTCCTTGCAATTGCGAGGTTTAAGTGTTTGCCGATATCAGCTTGGATTTTCAAGCGATTTGAGGCATTAGAGCATGTCCCGCCAAAGTGTGAAGCGGTTTGGCGGTCGGGACATGCTCCAACATATTGATCAGGTGCTTGTCCTTTTTGGCGGGATGATTGCATCCCGCCGGGACGCGCGCTAGATGCCTGTGAAAGATAGATCAAGGGAGCCGGAGAGCACATGACAAAAGCCGTTCGTATTGAGAAGACAGGCGGGCCGGAGGTCATGAATCTGGTCGATGTGGATATGCCAAGGCCGGAAGCTGGCGAGGCGCGCGTCAGGCACACGGCCATCGGGCTGAATTACTACGACACATATGTTCGTTCCGGACTTTACCCTGTGGCTCTCCCGAGCGGCCTCGGCGAAGAGGCGGCCGGAGTAATTGAGGAACTTGGGCCGGACGTAAGGGGTCTGAAGATTGGGGATCGGGTCGCCTATGGCAGTGGCTCCCCCGGCGCCTATGCCGGCGCGCGAAATGTCAGCGTCTCGAACCTGGTAAAAATTCCTGACGCCATAAGCGACAGTACTGCCGCCGGCATGATGCTGAAAGGCATGACAGTCCGTTACCTTCTGCGCGCTACTTACAGGGTTAAACCTGGCGATACCATCCTACTCCACGCCGCCGCAGGCGGTGTGGGCCTCATCGCCTCCCAATGGGCCAAGGCTCTGGGCGCCACCGTTATTGGAACGGTAGGTTCCGACGCCAAAATGGAAATTGCCAAGGCCCACGGCTGCGCCCATGTCATAAATTCATCCACGGAAAATGTTGTTGCCCGGGTGAAGGAAATAACCGGCGGCAAGGGCGTGCCGGTGGTCTATGATGGCGTGGGGCAGGCGACCTTTATGACATCGTTGGATTGTCTCAGCCCGCGCGGGCTCCTCGTCAGTTTTGGCAATGCCTCCGGCCCAGTTCAAGGAGTTTCACTTGGCATTCTTGCCAGCAAGGGCTCGCTTTACGTCACACGCCCGACATTGAAAAATTTCATCGAAACCCAGGCGGAATTTACCGAAACCACTCACGAGCTGATTGATATGGTGCAGTCAGGCAAGGTGAAAATCCCGGTCAACCAGACCTATGCGCTGGCGGATGTGGTGCAGGCCCACCGCGACCTCGAGGCGCGCAAGACAACCGGCACGACGGTGCT
Organism: uncultured Alphaproteobacteria bacterium; assembly: GCA_963810045.1. GTDB lineage: Bacteria > Pseudomonadota > Alphaproteobacteria > Rhizobiales > Aestuariivirgaceae > Aestuariivirga. The sequence goes on from CAWELV010000031.1 coordinate 48,598, forward strand.
TGTTCCATAAAGCGGCGCAGGGAGAATAAGATGCTAAAACCAATGCCGCCGACCGTTGCCGATTCAATTGCCGAGATATTCCGTTTGGTGCAGGCCAATCGCGGAACCGAGGCGGAAACTATGGCCCGCAATTTGCAGCGGCAATTTCCAGCAAGAGGCGACGCAAATGAAACGCTGGCGCTGGTTCTGGTGAATCAGAACAGGCCTGATGAGGCCTTGCCATTTGCCGAGGCGGCCGCAAAGGCCGAGCCAAAAAATGCGGGCTACCTTATCAATCTTGGCAGGCTCTATCTAAAATATGAATTGATCGAGGAAGCCTTTCCCCTGATTGAGAAAGCATTCAGGCTCGATCCGTCGATGTATCAGGCGCCGCTCGCGATGGGCGAGTTTTTCCAGCAAACTGGAAGCGGACAACGGGCGATCCGCTACCTTAACCAGGCAATTGCCGCGAGTCCGCCATTTGCAAAGCCGGAAATCGAACTGGCACTGGCCGACTGCCTTTCATCTCTCGGGCAAATAGACGAGGCGGAACGGCTCTACCAGGCGATTTCCGGGATCGAAAAGCTTCGCCCGCTTGCCTTGGCGCACGCCGCAGACCTGCGCAAGGGCAAGGTCGGCTCGGACACGTTCGAGGCGCTTGGCCAGGAACTTCGCAGTACGTCGATTTTGCCCCGGCACCGCGCCCGTTTGCACCTTGCCATCGGCCGGATGCATGAAAACAGCGGGGAGTATTCCAAGGCTTTCGAACACTTCACGCAATCCAAGGCGCTGCACCGCAAGGAATTTGACCTCGACAGGTTTACCGCAGCGATAGACAGCAACATCACTCACTTCACTCCGGACGTTTTGCGGCGATTTGAGGGATATGGCAACGAGTCGCGGTTGCCCGTGTTCATTGTCGGACTGCCCCGGTCCGGCACAACCCTGACCGAACAGATCATCGCCGCCCATCCCAAAGCCGGAGGCGTTGGCGAGCTTCAAAGAATTGGCAGGATGGCCCAGGGACTGACCGAGGACAAGGACACGCCTCACCTGTTTGCCCGCTTGCAGGAGGGCGGCCCCAAGCGCTGCCGCGCCCTGGCTGACGGCTATGTCAACTTGTTGAAATTCCTTGCGCCTGGCGCGAAGCGCGTTGTCGACAAGATGCCTCATAATTTTGCAGCCATCGGCCTCATTTCACTTCTCTTTCCGAATGCCCGGATCATCCATTGCATCCGGCACCCGGCGGATAATTTTATTTCGGCCTATCAGAACATGATGAATTCCAGGCACAGCTACTCCTATGCGCCGGAAGACTATGCGCAGTATTACAAGGAATATCTCCGGCTCATGCGGCACTGGCAAACCCTGGTGCCGGAGCGGATATTCACTCTTCGCTATGAGGATCTGGTGGCCAATACCGAGGAAAATGTCCGGCAACTGCTGGAATTTCTGGGCCTGCCCTGGGATTCACGCTGCCTGCGTTTCCACGATATGGGCTCAATGGTGAAGACCTTCAGCCGGCAGCAGGTCCGCAGCGCGGTGCATCAGGGATCGGTCGGACGATGGAAAAACTACGAGTCCGAGTTGCAGCCTCTGTTCAAGATATTGCAAGGCGAGACCGGAATGCAGGATGGCAATTCGTGGGGCAGGCTGGGGTAATGACCCCTTGGAGGCATCTGACGCGCCCGAAATACCTTTCCTTGTCCTTCCTGAGACATAGGTAACACTTTATTCCGAAGACATGGGTAACAGTTTTGACCCGAATGGGTTGTCGAGCGGTTCGAGTCGGCACTCTATTGCGGTCATCGAGGGCGTGCTTGCGCCAGGTGCCGCCGCTTAGCACCGAGATATTGACGTCTCGGAAGGGCCGGAACTAGGCTGCCGACTCATAAAATCGGAGCCACAAGCGGGTTGATGCGATCTTGATCATGGCGAGATAGTTGAGCGGGTTGCGATCATATCTTGTTGCGATATGCCTGAACTGCTTGAGCTTGTTGAAGCAGCGTTCGATCAGGTTGCGCTTCTTGTAGAGGCGCTTGCTGTAGGGGATATCGTCGAGGCGATTGGATTTCGGGGGAATGTGCGGTTGGCAGTTCCGATCCCCGATCATGTCCCTGATCCAATCGGCGTCATAGCCCTTGTCGGCGATCACGTCCGCTCCCGGCGGCAGATCGTTGAGCAGCAACTCGGCCATGGGCGCATCATTCATCTGGCCGGGCGACAGTTCAAGCTGCACCGGCAATCCGTTGCCGACGACGCGGGCATGAAGCTTGGTCGTCAATCCTCCGCGGCTTCGACCGATACAAGCGTCTCCAGCCTGTTTTTTTGAGCGGCGGCTTGTTGATGAACCCGGACGCTGGTCGAATCAATCATCTGCACCTTGCCGTCATGGGCGGCGATGACGGCGTCCATGAGCCGGTCCCAGACGCCCGCCTTTCGCCAGCGATTGAACCGGTTGTAGATCGTTGTCGGCGGGCCGTATCGCTCCGGCAGATCGGCCCAGGGCGAGCCGGACCGCAGCACCCAGAATATCCCGTTCAAGACCCGCCGGTCGTCGACGCGCGGAACGCCGCGCGGCTTGTTCGGTAGCAGCGGTTCGATCGCCCGCCATTCAAATTCCGTCAGATCGTAGCGTCCCATCGCTCAAACTCCTCACAGAGTTTGAATCAGATTTCAGCCAAAATGGGAATCCTTTATGAGTATGCAGCCTAGTAGGTCCGCTTTTGTGCAGGGAAGAACTATAGCGGACGTTCAACCTCCAAGATCTGATGTCGTGAGTTGACCCGAAGCAGACTTCTTTCGGGGTCGATGCATTGGAATACTTGAGCTAAAACTCGTCGAGGGTGAAATCGACATCCAACGTCTTGGGTGTCGGACGAGTGGCACACCTTCATCGTCTGCGCGATGAGGCGGCGCGCAAGGCAGCCCATAGTGCTCGGGACCTAGCACCCTGACGCGAACAAAAATTTTACTGGACAATCCGCCGTTTTTGCGATTATTTTGGCAGTGCAGCATAAGCTTTTGGCAGTGCAGCATAAGCTTTTGGGAGCGGCTTTCGGCCGAGATTCACATGTCTCATAATCTTAATCAATGGCAAGAATTATGCCGTCGATGTGGATGACGACATTCCGCTTCTATGGGTCCTTCGCGACACCATAGGTCTCACCGGCACGAAATTCGGCTGTGGCATTGCCATGTGCGGTGCCTGCACCGTGCATGTCGATGGCATGCCGGTGCGGTCGTGTGTCATGCCGGTCGCTGACGCGGTGGGCAAGCCTATCACGACGATCGAGGCGATTGGCGATACTGCCGAAGGCGCGCGGATACAGAAGGCCTGGCTGGACATCGATGTCGTCCAGTGCGGTTACTGTCAGTCCGGACAGATCATGTCCGCGACTGCGTTCCTTGCTGCCAATCCGTCGCCGACCGACGACGATATCGATGCCGTCATGGCTGGAAATATCTGTCGATGCGGCACGTATCCGCGCATTCGGGCGGCCATCAAGCTGGCGGCAAAGGCGGGGTGATGCGATGTCCATTCACGATAAAGTCAACGTTTCCGTCTCGCGCCGCCACTTTCTGATCGGCGCATCGCTCACAGGAGCAGGCCTCGATCATCGGTTTGCGGCCGTCGCTTTCATCGGCTGCCGCAGGCGGCGTTTGAACCAAATCCCTTCATTCGCATTCCTGCCGATGGCAAAATTGTCCTCATCATGCCATCCGTGGAGATGGGGCAAGGCATCTATACGTCGGTCGCGATGCTGCTCGCCGAAGAACTGGAAGTCACCCTCGATCAGGTAGTGCTGGAGCATGCACCTGCTGATCCTGCGCCGTTACGCAAACCCGTTGCTGGGCGACCAGATCACCGGCGGTTCCCTCTCCATTCGCGGTGTTTACGAGCAGATGCGCAAGGCCGGTGCCAGCGCCCGTATGGTGCTGGTCAACGCTGCGGCGCGTGGCTGGGACGTTGCGCCGGATACGTGCACGGCCGAGGCCGGGCAAGTCGTTCACGCCGCAAGCGGACGCCGCGCTGCCTATGGCAGCCTGATTCAGGCGGCGGCATCCGAGACCGTTCCACAGGAAGTGCCGCTGAAGCCGGCATCGAGCTTCAAGCTGATCGGCCAGGCCATCCGGCGCCTTGACAGCCCGGAGAAAGTCAACGGTACCGCAAAATTCGGCATCGACGCCCGCCCGGAAGGCGTGTCCTACGCGGCGATCGCGATCTGTCCCCACTTCGGCGGCAAGCTGCGCTCCGTCGATGACAAGCCGGCAATGGCGGTCAAGGGCGTCAAACAGGTCGTCCGCATCGAGGACGCGGTTGCGGTCGTGGCCGACAATACCGGTGCCGCGCGCAAGGGGCTTGCGGCGCTCTCCATCGAGTGGGATCCGGGTCCGAGCGGCGATCTCACATTGGCCGAACTCGAGAAGCGCGCGGAGGATGCGACGAACGGCGGCAAGGCCTTGCCTCATATAAATGAAGGCGATGTCGCGAAGGCCGAAGCCGAACACGGGCCCGTTCATGAATTCGTCTACCGCATGCCGATCCTCACGCATTCGGCGATGGAGCCGATGAACTGCACGCTCCACGTTCGCAAGCGACAGCTGCGACGTGTGGGTCGGCACCCAGGTGGCGGGCCGTGCGCGGCAGGCCGTTGCCGACGTCACGGGCCTGCCTCTGGACAAGGTCGTTGTTCATAACCACCTTCTCGGTGGCGGTTTCGGCCGCAGGCTCGACGTCGACGGCGTCATTCTGGCGGCGAAGATCGCAAAGCAGGTGGATGGCCCGGTCAAGGTCACCTGGAGCCGCGAGGAGGACATCCGCCACGACTGTTATCGCTATCTGAACTACAGCAAGGTCACCGCGACGCTGGGTCCGACGGCATGCCCGTTTCATGGCGGCATCGCGTGATCGGTCCCGCCGTCATGGCGCGCTGGCTGCCGGCCTTTACCCGAGATGGCATCGACCTTGACATCATGGGCGGTGCAGAGTCGTCGTACGCGATCCCGAACAAATATACGGAGTTCGTGCGCCACGAGGCTCCGGACGGAATGTTGACGGGTAACTGGCGCGGCGTCGGCGCTACGCGCAACATCCCCCGATTGAAGGCGGCATCGACGAACTGGCTCACGCCGCGAAAATCGATCCGCTCGAGTACCGCAGGCGGCTGCTTCAGCATAAGCCGCGTCTCCTGGGTGCGCTTGATCTGGCCGCAGAGAAGGCCGGCTGGTCGAATGCCCTGCCTCAAGGCAAGGGACGGGGGATCGCCCTTTCGGAGGATTTCGGCAGCTTTGCCGCGATGATCTCTGAAGTAAGCGTCGGGGACGACGGAAAACTCAAGATCGACCGCATCGTCTGCGCAGTCGACTGTGGCCAGGTCATCAATCCGGACACGGTGGACGCCCAGATAGCGAGCGGCATCGTCTATGGCCTCAGCGCTGCACTCTACGGACGCTTGACCGTCCAGAACGGTGCCGTCGTGGAAAGCAATTTCGACGACTCTCCCGTTTTGAGAATACATGAGACGCCGAAGATCGAGGTATACATCATTCCGAGTTCGGAAGCGCCAGGCGGCATAGGCGAGGTCGGCACGCCGGGCGTCGCCCCGTCGCTATTCAATGCGATCTTCGCGGCAACCGGCAAGCGGCTGCGGTCGCTGCCGATCGACCAGAACGAATTCCGGAGGGTGTGATCATGGCCATGCGTTTTGCCGCCATTGCGATCGCATCCGTTCTCGCTACGGCCGGAACATTTGTCGTCATGGGACCCCTGCGGGGCTATGCCGAAACATCGGATGGCGGGGCGCTCAAGGCCATCTCCGATTTCGATGCGATAGCCGACACCAGCGGCACGCTCGAAGGCCATCTTCGAAGAGGCAAGCCGCGTCCTGACGCATCCGCGCTGCATCAACTGCCATCCGGCAACCCGCAGCCCGACGCAGGGTGAAGACAAGCATCCGCATGTGCCGTTGATGATCGCCAGCAACAGCTCATGGGTCCGGCTGGGTCTTGTATGCAGCACCTGCCATGGTGCCGAAAATCGTCCGATCGTCGGAAGCCGCATGAAATCCATCCCGGGTAACGCACACTGGTCAATTGGCCCCGGCGAGCATGGCCTGGCAAGGGCTGACGGTCAGCGAAATATGCCAGCAGGTGAAGGATACGAGCCGTAACGGCAATCGTTCGCACGCCGATCTTATAAAGCATATGGGCGAGGACCACTGGTCGGCTGGGCCTGGCACCCGGGCGAAGGACGCACCGCCCCTCCCGGATCGCAGGAGACTTTTGCCGCCCTGATCGCCGCTTGGGTGAAGACCGGTGCCGAATGTCCCGATTGATCGCCAGGATGTTTCCCGCTCGGGCGCACCAACGACCGCTTTTGGTGGTGCAAAGCGGTCGTTCGCACGCTAACATGCAATGGTTTCCGCTACCTCATTGAGATCAGATTCGTGACGAGGCCGGCTTTGACAACCAGTTCGGGCCGAGAGGGCTGAGGAAGGCCGACGTCCCGTAGCTGATCGGACGTCAAATCGGCCAATGCGCTGCGTGTAGCCGTAGCGCGCTGCCACTTTCTGGCGCACGTCCCGGCGGGATGGAATCATCCCGCCGGAAGGACGTGCGCCAGATCAATATGTTGGAGCATGTCCCGATCGCCAAACCGCTTCACACTTTGGCGGGACACGCTCTAGCCGGCCGCCACGCACCATGTCCGGGGCCGAAAGCCTTCATTGCGTCAGTGCAGCCGATTATGGGCCACCACTTCGAAGATGACGAGGCCGAAGGTGATTGCGGAAGCGGCCAGCACAAATGCTGTGCGCTGCTTTTCGAGCGTTGTCGCTGTCGCGAGCTGTTCGGGAACCTTGGCGTTAGCGCGAAGCTCACGCGCATGCCAAACCGTGTAGATATTGGCGCAGGCGCCCAGGGTCACCAAAATCAACAGTGGAATGCGGAGCACGCTCTGGTCGAGAAAGGTGAGGATTCCAGCCAGCCCGAAAAGACTTGTGGCCCCCACCGCCACCGCCAACGGGCCAATCAGGGTCAAGACCGCGCAGGGTGCTCCCAGAATGCCGAAAATGATGGCGCCGACGCTGATCCGCTCGCTGACTGTGGTGTCCTTGGCGTCATCGCGCAAGGGCGGTCCATCTGACTGCTGCAATCGGTAGGCCCGTACCGGGTCGCGAAATCCCTTCAAAGTGGCCTCCTCCAGGCGCGCATCGGGATAGGCATCATGGGCCAGCCGGTAGCATTCGTCATTGACGAGAATTTCGCCTGCACCTGCCTTGCTTTGCAGGCGTGCAGACAGGTTCACCACATCGCCGATGGCCGTGTAGTCCTTGGCGTGGTCAGACCCCAGGCGGCCAACGCGCGCGAATCCGGTGGCAATTCCCGTTGAAGCTTGGAGCGGAAGATTGAAGCGGGCGCCAAGCGTCTTGAGAGCGGCATTGACTTCGATTGCGGCGGCAATCGCCCTCTGCGCGTGGTCGTCCTGGCGAACCGGAATGCTGAATAGCGCCATCACGGCGTCGCCCACATACTTGTCGATGAAGGCACCGTGCCTGACCAGAATTTCAGTGGCCATCCGAAGATAGGCGTCGACCACCTCGTGGGTCTTTTCAGCACCGAGATTCTGCGTGAGCGCAGTAAATGAAGACAGGTCTGCAAACAGGACACTGACCTCGACCAGTCTGCCTTCAGCCACATGGGTGCTGCACCGCGTGCAAATATTCGGATTTCGCGAACTGCGCCCGATGCCGAGACAGCGGTAAAATACACTGATTGACCCCGCGAGCATGGTTCCGCAAACGGCGCATTGAGACGCTAAATGGGCGTTTGAGTGCGAATGGGAACTCATACCCAGCGAACATGCCTTTCGTGCCAAAAGCTGTCAATGCAAGCCCATACACGATATCGTTTACAAGACTAGAAAAGGCAGGCCACCAGGTTTGACCTGGCTGGCCTCAGGGCGCCCTCACGGGCCGTAAACCACGTCGATTTGATTGGTTGATTTGTGAAAGGCCGGAAGCTTTACCTGTTATGCTTGTTCCGTTACTGTTCGGGGATAAACTGCGATATTTAGAGCATGTCCCGCCAAAGTGTGAAGCGGGTTGGCGGTCGGGACATGCTCCAACATATTGAACAGGTGCTTGTCCTTTTCGGCGGGATGATTCCATCCCGTCGGGACGCGCGCTAGCATTTGAGGAGCGGAAGATTTGAAACTTGGTGCAAGATGGCTATGAAGTTTGATCGTGATCACCTCTAGAAACCCTGTTTCTCCTGATTTGGAGACCGTGAAAATCGGCGTGATTGGACTTGGCTACGTTGGATTGCCGCTGTCAATTCTGCTTGCAAAAAGATTTTCAGTCGTTGGATTTGACACGGCTCAAGACCGCATCGCAGACCTCAGGGCATTCAGGGACCGGACACGCGAAGTCGAGTCATCCACTTTGGTTCAGACAAGGGTTCGGTTTTCGAATGATCCACAGGACTTGGCCGAGTGCAATTTTTATATTGTGACTGTGCCCACGCCAATCGATGATGCCAAACGGCCCAATTTGCGTCCGTTGCTGTCGGCCTGCCGCACGATTGGCAATGTCCTGTCACAGGGTGATGTCGTCGTTTTTGAATCGACAGTCTATCCAGGCGCAACCGAGGAGGAATGCGTGCCGGTAATAGCGGAGGTTTCGGGTCTGGTTTTCAATCAGGACTTTGTGGTGGGATACAGTCCTGAACGCATTAACCCAGGCGACAAGACGCACACAATCGACAAGATCGTCAAGGTTACTTCCGGTTCCACTCCTGAAGCTGCGGACCTGATCGACCGCGTGTATGCCAGCGTCATCACGGCCGGAACCTATCGCGCAGCGACCATAAAGGTGGCGGAGGCAGCAAAGGTCATCGAGAACACGCAGCGAGATGTAAATATTGCCCTGGTGAATGAATTGTCTAACCTGTTTCACAAGCTGAATATCGATACACTGAGCGTGCTGGCGGCGGCGCAGACCAAATGGAATTTCCTCCCCTTCCGCCCCGGGCTTGTCGGTGGTCATTGTGTAGGGGTCGATCCATTTTATCTGACCCACAAGGCTCAGCAGGCTGGGCACCATCCGGAAATCATCCTTGCAGGGCGGCGGATCAATGATCTCATGGGTGAGGTAGTTGCATCGCGTTTTGTGCGGCTATTAATTGGCCGTGGCGTGAATATAGCCACTGCGCGCCTGTTGATTTTGGGTTTTACCTTCAAGGAAAACTGTCCGGATATCCGCAACAGCCGGGTCATCGATGTCGTGACGGGGCTCAGGGAATATGGTTGTGAAGTTGACATTCACGACCCTTGGGCAGATGCCGCGGAGGTAGCAGACCAATATGGTCTGACGCTGTTGTCTGACATCGCACCTCATGTCTATGATGGAGTCATCATGGCCGTGGCGCACGATGAATATCGCGCCCTCGGGATCAAAGGTATCAGGGCCGCGCTGAAACCCAACGCTCCGGTTTTTGATGTAAAGGGAATATTGCCACAGGGCGAAAGTGATCTCAGGCTTTGAATATGGCGAAATCGGTGATATTTGAGGCAGCAGTTGGAAAATCTCAATGCGTTGGTTACAGGCGCCGCTGGTTTTGTTGGGCCACACGTTGCGCGCAAGCTGCTGGATCGCGACGATGAAGTCCTCTGAATTGTGCGCTGCTAACGCGACTACTATCAATGCTGAACTGATACGGCTCTTGAGATCAATGTTCTAACTTCTGCGCTTAGTATAAAGGAGCGTCGCTTTGACGAAATCGATATCCCGGCTGGAGAAACTGTACTTCAGGCTTGAGTCCCAAAATGCGTGTTTGGGATGGGCCTTTACGCAAATCGCCGACAAGCCCGGCATTGTTTTCGAGATCGGACTTGGTCATGGAAGATCGTTTGATCATCTGCGACGTTATCTGCCGGGCCGTGAAATTTTCGCTTTCGACCGTCAGGTCGACTCCTATCCGGACTGCACGCCTGAACCGGATCATTTGAGGCTCGGGGAATTGACGGAGACGCTTCCCGAGGCGTCAAACAGATTTGCCAGCAGGGTCATTCTCGCGCACTCAGACGTCGGCTCATTTTCGGCTGATGGAAATGCAAAAATGAGTGGCATTGTTTCGGCACATTTGCCTGAAGCGCTTGCCGACGGCGCAATCGTCCTGTCGGATTTGCCGCTGTCGATCGAAAATGCAACACCGCTGCCATTGCCGCCCGGTGCACGCGAGGGCCGTTACTATATATACCGTTTTGCGCGAAAGTAGCTATTTGCTTATCTTGGCAATCTTGTCTCTTGCTTCAATCAGCGCGGTTGTGGTGCGATTGAGCCGGTCCGCCAGAACCCGCATGATTTCGATAGCCATTTCTGGAAATTCGGCCAACAATGTCAGGAACTGATCCTTGCGGATGCGTAAAGCCTCCACGGGCGTTACCGTCCTGACTGTTGCCGTGCGAACGACGTCGCACAAGATGGCAATTTCACCGACAATTTCATTAGGCTCTATGCCCGCAACTTTGACCGGTCCGCTTTGCAGATTAACCAGGACATCCGCCGTGCCGGACAGCACCACATAGGCGTCCTCTCCCTGATCTCCCTGATTGAAAATCACCTGGTCCGCTCCAAAGGTGACCCTGTCAGAAGTGAAGGCAAGCAGTTTCAGCTTTGCCGGCGAAACCTTGGCAAACAGCGGCACCCGCCGCAAGAGTTCGACTTCGTCCTTAAGCGACATTGCATTTCCCCATTCTGCAGACGGACCTGCTGTTGCTCATGACAAGAGACCTTTGAATATGCTGTTATCTGCCGCAAGCCTCTCGTAAGTTCCATCTCCCACTTGCATCCCACGATCAAAGACGATGATCCGATCAAACATGTTCGAAAGCCCAGGGCTCACCACCCAGATTATCGCAGGTTTTGGTTCGGCCTGCCGCGTTCTCTCGAACACATTGGCGATGATCTGCTTTTGCGTTTGCGGGTCAAGGGCAGACAACGGCTGGTTCAGGATCAGAAAATCTGGCCTTTTTAAAATGGCTCTGGCAAGGTTGAGGCGTTGTCTTTGTCCGATCGTCAGGCGTTTGCCGCCAACACCGGCATTGAATTCAAGCCCGATGCCAATGAGATCTGAAAATAATCCGAGTTCCTGCAGGACCGTGCGCACGATACCCCGAATTTTTTCCGCAGCATTTGCATGGCCAAACCCGATACGCCCGAAAAGCACGTTGTCCATCAGGCTTGCTCCGGTGTTGAACTGTTCCGGATCGTAGTGCTCGATGCGGTTCGCCAAGTCCGAAGGAAGGCTTTGCCAAAAGGTGCTCCTGGCCGCGACGATGCGTGCCATCAGTGCGGGAGTCAGAATGCCGAAGCGTTGCCTTGGTTCGATATAGGCAAAGCTCAGCGCGATGATTTTCGATCGTTCCTCCACAGAAACTGCCGCAAAGCCGCGGCTTTGAATCTTCGCCAACAGTGCCTGAAAGTCGGGGATCTCCTCAGCAGTCATGAAATTGAGTTGCTGAAAGAACGGGTGGTCAGGAGGCAAATCCTGAAACAGCTCCACGACGTTCGATGCAATTTCGATTCCCATGGTGAGAAGCGGCTCTTCAAGCTGGGACTGCTTCAGAACGGACAGAATATAGGAATTTTCTGTCAATTCGCGATCCGCGAGAGATGCCCCCGTGGCCGCACCGAAAAACAGGTTTTCGCGGACTGTCGCTTCTATGTTGTAAGTCTTTGATTCAAACGGCACGACCAAGCCGCCAAGTTCCTCAGATTCAAGACGCTTACGAAATGCCTTCCGCACGGCAACGATGCGGCTGACGATCTCTGGATGCCGGGACTGGCTTGTCGTTGATCTTAAGCCAAGGTCAAAGATGTCGTCAGACAGAAGCACAGCGTTCAACACCGGCAGGATTGCAGCAAACAGGTTCTCAGGCCCGGTTGCGCCGGCAGATTCATAGTCAATCCAGTCGCTGTTAAAATCGATTTCGGAATTGCCGGACTTGCGTGCTTCTTCCACGTGCCATGCCTTGTCACGGGTCATTGCGATGTCGTATTTTGCGGGTCTGAGTGGCGCGTGTCTGAGACTATACAGCAAATTGTCGCCAAGGCTCCCCTGAAACAGAGGCGCGTCAGTTCCTGCATATGCAATGCGGCGGCCTGTCACAGATTCAGGAAGTTCAAGCAAATCATGCGGTCCGATCGCAACCTTACCGCCTTCCGGCCAGATCAAGCCGGCAAGCGCTTCCGCAAAAGCTTCCCCGCCGCCACCTGTCGTAGTCAAGATTGCAACAGTTTCGCCGGGCCGGATGGAGACGGATGTTCGTTCGAGGAGCTTGGCGCCGCTCTCGTCAGTCAACGAAAGATTTAAAACTGAAATGGGCTCTTTGACCGGTGCAGCTGTGCTTAGATCGAGCCCCTGAATACGCGGGTCGATCATTCCCTCGATGTCGAACTGTCCATGGACCTGCGCATATTTCACGGCAACGTCCTGACGCATCTGGTCCCAGTCAATCAACTCCTTCAACGGCGAAGGAAGGTCCTTGTAGGCAGCAATGACGGCGACAAGCTGTCCAATGTCAAGGTTGCCGATGATGACCTGATAGCCGCCGATTGCGTAGAACAGGAATGGGGTGAACTGCGCAAGAAAGTTATTCAGGAACTTGACCAGAAATTTCCACTGATAAAGATCGTAACGTATCTTGAAGATGCGCCCGAGCCTTGCCGAGATGTCGGCTCGTTCATAATTGGACGTATCATGGGTGTGAACCGCTGCGATTCCTTCTGAAATCTCGCCGATGCGGCCCGACAGCTCGCGGGCTGTCAATTGCCTTTCACGGCCCAGTTTGATCAGCCGTTTGCGCATGCGGGGAATTATGACCAACTGCAAGGACACGATGGCAACAGCAATCGACCCCAATTTCCAGTCTTGGACCATGATAAAAACCATAGCGGTCAAGGCTTGTCCGCCGAGCAATGCCGGCTGCACGAACGCATCGCCAATAAAGCCGCCCAGTGGCTCGACTTCGTCTTTTACCATTGAGGCAATTTCGGATGGCTTTAGCCGCTTGAACTGGGCTGGGGGAAAGCGCAGTACGCGATCGACGAGTTCAAAACGAATGCGCCGAAGCATGCGCTCGCCGAGTTGGCCCTTGTATGTATTTATGTAGAATTTGAACCCGCCATTGACAATAATCAGGAGAAGATAAATGCCGGATAGCATCGCCAGCGATGACAGGCGGTCAAGCTCAATTCCGCCGAACAGTTGGATCGGCCCCACACCAGGAACATCAAACGCTATCGGAAAATAGGTTTGCGTCGCCCCCTCGGTTTCGAAGCCCTGTCCCTGAATGGCTCCGTTGACGATGAGCTTGGGCAGATCGAACGACATGTAGTAGGGGATCATCGATAGCAGCACGACCAGCAAAATCCAAAGCTGCTGGGTACGCGTATGTTTCCATATATAACGGGCAAGGCTCTTGTCCATGTTCGGAGTCAGCTCTTCTTGCCCGCGGTTTTTAAAACGTGGAATCGCCGAAGGGCATAAGGCGAGTCACTGATCCGCTGATCGTTCAACCTGATGTCGAAACAGCACACCGCGGAAAGGCTGGGCCTGGTTACGATAAGAGGAACTTGTGAGGACGCCCGTTCAAGTTCAGGCGCATAGTCGATCACCACGATACGCGCGTTGTCAATCAGCGAAAAAAGCAGTTCGCCGAGCGGTTCTTTGCGGCCGGACGATTTCAGCGAATAGCCAAGCAGCACCAGACCATACGTATGCGGCTGATAGTCATACTCAACGTTCTGAAACTTTCTGCCGATGTGACGGACTTTGCACGGATGGCCATGCAAGCTATCGGATTTGAAAGGCGGGGTCTTGGGGTCAACACACAGGACTGACAGGGGCCGGTGCGTAATGTAGGGCGTGATTGGCGACGTGTGGCTGCCGATCTCGACGATGTGGGGGCAATCGCGCAAAAAATGAGCAGCCAGCACCTGTCGGACAGACGATGCAGGTCCTTCCAAATGCTGTATGCCGCTCTCCGCATTATCAGTGGCGGACGGAAATTTGACAGTATTGACGTCCATAACCCCCACATCATGCCGGTTGCACAGCGACACGCGTCAGCCTACTACATCGGCATGTCGCACGCTACCCCGATACAGCCCGGTAAGCCCGAAACAACTGATTGGAAAAACCAGGCCTTTGATTTGACCAGGGGGATCGCCGTTTACTCAAACAGCAAGCTGGTGGCTGGGCTTGCACGCGTCATCGCCAAGCACCCGCACGCCGAGGTCGGTGTCGCATTCAATCACAAGCAACTTGCCAGCAAAATGTGGGCACGGGACAGTCTGCTGGCCAGCCTCGGCGGAAAGTTTCAGCGGATGTGGATTCTCGGGGGCTGGTACGGGGTATTGGCTGCCATGCTGCTGGATGATCCACGGTTTGAGATCGAAACAATCGCCAGCATTGACATCGATCCGGCTGTCGAGGAAGTTTGCCGTACGCTCGCAGGTGACGTCGGCGATCGTTTCTGCGCATTGACAAACGACATGTATGCACTTGACTACGCAGCTGGGAGGCCGGACCTCGTCATCAATACCAGTTGCGAACACATCATTGACTTAAAGGCCTGGCTTCAGCTCCTGCCGCGCTCAACTGCTGTACTCTTGCAATCAAACAACTATGTCAGCGAACCAACCCATATAAACTGCGTGAACTCACTGGCTGAATTTGCTGACGAGGCAGGCTTGACCGAACTGGTTTTTTCAGGCGAACTGCAAATGAAAAACTATACCCGCTTTATGCTGATTGGTCGGGTCTGAGTTATATGCGGTTTCGTATTAACGCAGCGGTCTGTGTTGCGCCTTCCAGATTGAAGCCGTGAGGCAAGGGGGCAGGTTCTTCGATGGCAATTTGCACCGCACGGCTCAGCGTGAATGTACTAAGCTGATCTTCGAACAAGACATGTGCCAGTCCGAGTTTTTCCAGCCGCAAAGCCCGTGAGGTTTGCTCCGTCTCACCGCCTTTTGCGAAAGGGATGAGCAACGACCTGCAACCCGCGCGCAAGATGTCACACAAAGTATTGTATCCGGCCTGCGAAACGGACAATCGTGCGCCAACGAGCAGGCTGGGGAAATCGTCGCGAAAGGAGAAAATCTCGAGATCTGGCCCCGCGCCGGCCTTCAGGGAAGCCAATTCAAGCGGCGGAATGTTTGGCCCTGTTATGAGACAGCAGCGGATGCCCTTGTCCAACTGCTTGGCCATCTGCGCCGCTGCAACAACCAATTCACGTCCCACCGCTCCGCCACCCGCAGAAATCACAATATCGTAACGCTCTGAAGGAGCCGTGGGATGAGGTCCTGCCACGAGGCCCGTATAATGAATTTTGTTCGTCAGGGCATCTGCCAGTGGAAAAGTCTCGCCAAGCGCGGCATAGCTGGGGTCGCTGTGCACCAGAACGATGTCGAAATATTTTTCAATTGTGTCTACCGTCTCGTTCACCCGGCCCGGTTTGTGGTTCTGTTGCAGGATGTCGCGGACAGAACAGGCAATCAAAGGTCTTCGGGACAGCAAAAGCGCGGCGTCGAGGAAGGGAAGCACCTCAAAACGCATGGCGCGCCGCCCGAACGGAAAAGTCTCGACAATGACGGCATCTGGTTTGAAGTCCTGCAAAGCGGCAATGAGCTCATTGCTGCGAAGGCGTTTGAAGCCGTCATCGACAGGACGGCCGTTCGCGTCCTCAAGCGCCGAAAAACCGCCGCTCCCGGCCTTTATCGGCGCCAGAGCGATCGTCCGGATCCCAGGTCCTGGAAATCCCGGCACTGGCAGACCGCCCGTTGCCACAGCTACTTCAAATCCATCATCGACGAGAGCCGACGCAATTCTGTTTGCCCGCACGAGATGGCCAATGCCAAGCAAATGCTGGACATAGATGAAGGCGCGCGGGGCTCTCATGTCATTTCCCCCATTCACTATTGAAGAGCTCCACCAGTTGATGAACGCTCTCGTGGTAGTCGAAATGCCCGCGCACGCGCTTTTCTGCCGCTTTTCCCAGCCGTCGCCGCAGAGAGGGATCGCGGATGAGCCGCTCCATTGCCTTGGCCAACGCCTCCGGATCATCCGGTTCAACCAAAAGTCCGTTGACATTATCGGTCAGCAGTTCTGGGATTCCCGACACATTCGTCGAGACGCACACCAGACCCTGGCTGCAGGCCTCGACCAATACATTCGGCAGTCCGTCGCGGTCGCCGTCATCAGCAATCCGGCAAGCGAGAACAAAGATGTTAGCCGTGCGGTAAAGCGCCAGTACTTCCGTCTGCCGCTGCGCTCCTTTCCACTCCACGTACGCGTCCAAACCCAGCGAAGAACAAAGTGCCTTGAGGTCTTCAAGCTGTTCGCCGCCACCAATATGGACAAACCGAAAAGCCAGTTTCGGGCGCAGTAGCGCCAAAGCTTTGAGAAGGAAATGATATCCCTTCTTTTCCATGGCCCGGCCAACACTGACGATCACAACCGGATTTTCGGGAACACGTCCATCAGCATCCGACCTGCTGCCCAAAAATTGAGAAAATCGCTGGAGGTCAAGACCGTGGTAACTCAAGTGAACCCGCGCTTCATCATCCGACAATTGTTTCAAACGTTCAAATCCCGTCATGGTGCAAGTTACGACCCAGCGGGCCTGGGTAAGCTTACGTCTCAATTCCCAGTCGGGGGAAGTCCAGATGTCTTTTGCATGGGCCGAACAGGTCCAGGGGATGCCGGTAATGATGCTGGCATAGGCAGCAACAGAAGCCGGGGTGTGAATGAAATGCGCATGCAGCCAATTGGCGTCCTTCGGCCATTCTGCTGCGAGGACCAGGGCTTGGCCGAAACGTCGGATGCGGTTTTGCGTTCGGTCATGCCGGAAGTCGATCATGAGTGTCCAGAGAGCTCGATAGAAACCGCGATATTTGAGAGACCGGCAAAGCCCGCGAAAAACACGTCCGACTTCGTCGCGAAGGTATTCCGGAAGATAGCGGACTGCAGCTTTGATCTCAGCATGCACCTCGTGCTGGTAGGCATCAGTGGGCCTTCTGAGCGCCACGATTTCCAGGGAAAAACCGGCCTTTTCAAGCCCGAGCAGCTCCTGTGCTATGAAGGTTTCCGAAAGGCGCGGGTAACCCTTTAATACGACAATTATTTTCCTGGACGCGTTCAAGGATTGAAGCTTGTCCTTTCAACCAGCCCGAGCTGCTGATGCGACTGCTTTTCGAGCCACCTTCCAATCTTTAAGGATATGTTCGTCATCCCTTCCAGCCGCAGTCCGGGACTGCTTTGGGAGGGTCGGAGACGGTTTGGCAACGACCTTAGTGCCGCCGCCATCCGCCCGGCATCTGTTGCCTCGCTCGGCAGCAGCATTTCCACGAGGCCCAGTTCCACGGCCCGGCGCGTGCGAATCAACTGTTCCTCTCGCGGCAGAATTCTGGGTACAATCAGTGCAGGTTTGTCAAACGACAGGATTTCGCAATAGGTATTATAGCCTCCCATCGTGACAACCGCTTTGGCTGCCGATACTAATTCCTCCATCCTGTTATCGAATTCGATAATGCTCACCCGGTCGATCTTTTTTCCCTTCTTGATCAGCTTCCGGCGTTGCCGCGCCGGCATGTATGGACCAAGCACAATCAGCGCATGGTGCTGCAGTTCAGGTTCGTGTTGATAGGCGTTGAGGACATTATGTATCAGCTCTGCACCGTCTCCGCCGCCGCCCGGGGTTACCAGAATATAATTTCCCTCCGGCCGGTGCTCCGGCATTTCCTCGTCTGAGAGCTGCCGCCGCAGAAAGCCGACAAAGTCCACTTTGGAACTCACAGATTCAGGTACATCCAATCCGGTTAGGGGGTCATAAAAATCCGGAGGCCCATAAACCAAGATCGAGTCGTATAGCTTTCCAATTTTTTCCATCACGCTGCGTTGTTTCCATTCTGCGTCCAGCAGCTGGGGTGCGTCCATGACTTCACGCAGCCCGAGAACCAGAACGGTGCCCTTGCTTTTTAGATAAGCAAGCGTGTTTTCAACTTCTCCGCGCAGCCCCAGAGGCTCTTTATCGACGATGAATATGTCGGGCTGAAACGTCTCAGCGGTATGACGAATGATTGATTCCCGCATGACAAGCGTTTCCTCGAGATCAATGTGCTTGTCGAGCGAAGTGTATTCGCCATTTCTAAGTTTGATGACACTTGGGATTTTGACAAAGTCAACGCGGGCCCGGTAGTCAAAGGCGCCCGCAATCGTCGAACCCGTCACAATCAAGACGTTGAGACCACCATAATCCTTCACAAGGGCGTGAGCTATGGCCTGACACCGTCGCAGATGACCGAGGCCAAACGTGTCGTGGCTGTACATCATTATTCGGGCATGTTCAAATCGACGCATCACGCGGGTCCCCTCACCATTGCCGGACATGGACTTGCGACGGCGCTGTGCCCATGCGGCGCCGTCGCGCATGGCGTCAGTGATACGGGTCAGCAGCATCACGCAAACCGTCGCCAAGAAAACTAAAGGCCAAGATGACAAGCACAACAGGGACCATGGGAAACAGCAGCCAGGGGTACAGTGCGACAACGCTGACGTTCTTTGCTTCTGTCAACAGGATGCCCCAGCTGGTGATTGGCTGCCTCAATCCAAGTCCAAGGAAGCTTAAGGCAGTCTCACCCAAAATCATGCCGGGTATCGACAGGGTCGCCGTAGCGATTAAATGTGACATGAAACCTGGAATCAGATGCCGGTAGATCACGCGCCCGCTTCGCGCGCCCATGAGCTGCGCGGCCAGAACGTATTCTTCTTCGCGCAGCGAAAACAGCTTGGATCGAACCGCTCTCGCAAGTCCGGTCCAGTCGAGCGTGCCGAGAATGATAGTGATGCCAAAGTAAATAATGATGGGGCTCCATGTCACTGGCATGATCGCTGCCAGCGCCATCCAGAGGGGAATGCTTGGCAGCGACTGCAGCACCTCGATCACCCGCTGAACGATAAGGTCAAGCCAGCCTCCATGATAACCCGCCAGCCCGCCGATCAGGATACCGAGAATGAAACTCACCGATATTCCTAGGAGGCCGATGGTCAGCGAGATTCGCGCGCCGTAGATAATGCGGGACAGGAGATCACGTCCAAGCCTGTCGGTGCCCAGCAGAAAGAGCTGACCGTCTTTCGCCGGACAGAAGAGGTGGAAATCTCCTTGCCAGAGACCCCAAAACTGATAGGTAGAGCCCCTGCACAAAAATCGGATTGGCTGGATGCTGTCCGGCTTGTCGGTGTAGACGCGCCTGAGCGCATCCATGTCCAGGTGCCGGTCTCGCCCGTAGACAAATGGCCCGACAAAATTCCCTTCGTGAAAAAGATGTATCTGCTGGGGCGGAGCATGGATGAAGTCAACATTCCGCTCGTGCAGACCGTAGGGCGCCAGCACTTCGCACAGCAGGATCATCGAATACATCGCGGCAAGAAAATAACCGGAGTACAGGGCGAGACGGTGGCGTTTGAACTTCCAGAACATCAGCTGCAATTGCGAGGCCAGATAAAAACGCGACTGGTCTTCTGTCATCGCATCGAGCGATTGGGGGTCGAACGGGGCGCGCGAAACATAATGCGGCAATGCGGCTCCAGGGGCGGGCAGCGGCGAATTCATTTTGTGCTACCACCCATTATTCTGATGCGAGGATCAAGCAGCGCCAGCGCCAGGTCGGATATTAGAACACCGATTACCGTGAGTACCGCAAGAAACATCAAGAACGATCCGGCAAGATACATATCCTGGCTTTGCAGCGCCTTGATCAACATCGGGCCCGTTGTTTCGAGCGACAAAACAATGGCTGTGATCTCCGCACCCGAGATGATTGCGGGCAGGATCGAGCCGATGTCCGAGATGAAGAAATTAAGCGCCATGCGCAATGGATACTTCACCAAGAGACGGACAGGCTTCATTCCTTTCGTGCGCGCCGTGGTCACATAAGGTTTGCGCAGTTCGTCGAGCAGATTGGCCCGAAGACGCCGGATCATGCCCGCCGTTCCAGCGGTTCCGATAATTATTACTGGAATCCACAAATGCTCCAGAATGGACTTTGCCTTTTCCCAGCTCATGGGTTCTGCAAGGTATTTCTGGTCCATCAGGTGGCCGAGAGACGTGCCAAACCAGATGTTGGCGAAATACATGAGGATCAATGCAAACATGAAATTCGGGATAGCAAGGCCGATGAGACCCGCAAATGTCAAACCGTAGTCACTGAAGCTGTACTGGTGCGTGGCGGAATACATGCCGATGGGGAAGGCGATAATCCAGGTGAAGACAATGGTGACAAAGGAAACCAGAACAGTCAGCCACAGCCGGTCTCCCACAATTTCGCTCACGGGAAGCTGGTATTCGAATGAATAGCCAAAATCGCCCTGCAACATGCCGGTGACCCAATAAAAATACCTGTATACAAGCGGTTGGTCGAAGCCATACTCGGCGCGCAACGCCTCGATCTGTTCCAGATTTACACCTTCTCCCTGCGCCTTTATTTCAGCGATGTAACTCTCGAAATAGTCGCCCGGCGGCAATTCAATAATCGCAAACACAAGTATCGAGATTATCAGCAGCGTTGGCATCATGACGGCAATACGCCAAAGTATGTATTTCAGCACGATCAGGAGCCTCCGTCGAACCAGAAAGTATCAGGCTTGTAGACGCCGAAGTAACAGGTCGGATCGAAACTGTAGAGTCCCGTGTCGGGAACATTTCTAAGTCTTGCCGATCTCACCACCGGCTGCAAGGCGGCATTGACGATGCCAATCGAAAAGACTTGATCAGTATATATCGCCAGCATTTTTTGCCATATTTCGCTCCGCTCGCCGGTCGTTTTCGATATGCGCCAGCTTTCGTAAAGTTGAAGCAGCTCGGCTGCCTCAATCAGTTCCGGGGCTGCACCCTTGGTACCGCCCATTTGGTAATGCATGCCCCAAACGGGCCATTGCAGCTGATCATCCGCGGTGGGTGCCAATTGGCCGGGATTCATATCAGCAGTGGCAACCCCGTTGTCAATTCCAGACCAGATCGCCATCATGATTTCACCGCCAACGGCACGGCTTCGAAACGCGTCCCGCTGCGACGTTCTGATGAACAGGCCAATTCCGACCTTTGCCCAATAATCAGTGACGAGTTCAAGCACGTCCGTCTCGAGCGTGCTCTCACCCGCTGTTTCAATGATGATCTTTGCCGTCCGTCCGTCCGGCAGCAGCCGGATGCCGTCTTGATCCCGAACAGAAAGGCCTGCTTCATCAAGCAATGCATTTGCAGCCGTTGGGTCATGTGTGATCCATGCATTGGCAAACTCGGCTTTGTACAGTGGGCTTTCCAACAGCATCGTGTCGGCGCTCTCCTTGGCAAGTCCGAAAAAGACCGCTTGATTGATCTCACGTCGGTCAATCGCTAACGAGAGCGCCCGTCGCACCCGCACATCCTGGAGGAGTTTTTTCCAGGCTTTATCGCCGAAGTTCAGGTTGGGCAGCAGAGCCAATCTTGATCCCTGAGTTCGTTTCCATAGCTTAACCTTTATCGGGTGGCGTTTTTCTGCTTCTTTCAGGAAGGTATAGTCGGAGAAATCCAGTGCAGTGCCTTGAAGGTCACTCTCGCCAGCACCCGTCTTTGCAGGGATGAGCGATGATGAGCTGCTATTCAGGATAAAGCGGTCGATATAGGGCAGTTGCCGGCCATTTTCGTCGACCCTGTGAAAAAAAGGGTTACGTTCAAAAACAAACTGTTCAGCAGGCGGTGCGGTGGTGTTGCGCCAGGGATCGAGAGTCGGCAATTCGGGATTTTCAGGACGGTATTGGCGCGCCATTCGCTGGTGCAGCCCCACCCACTTTTTGAGCTTGTTCTTCTGCATGAGTTCTTTGAGCATGTCTTCTGACTGATATTTTTTGTGAAACTGCTTCAGATAGTGCGCCGGCATCACCATACTCAATGGCTGCGCTGCGGCAAGCCTTGGCAAGAAGTCCGGATTTGGAACCTCCCAGGAATAACGCACTGTCAAATCATCGATGACGTCAAAGACCGGTGGCTTGCCGCCTGACTTCAGAGATGGCGTAAGGCCGCCCACAGTCAATTCTTCGTTGAGATATATATCCTCAAAGCAATAGCGGAAATCCTCCGAAGTCAGCGGCGTGCCGTCCGACCACTTGTGTCCGGCGCGAATTCTGAATGTGTAGATGCGATCTTCGACCGTCTCGAAACTCTCAAGTATATCTGCATGAAGCTTAAGCTTCTCGTCAAACCCCACCAGCCGGGCATAACCGTAGATTGTCATGAGACGGATGTCTCTCTGTCCACCGATCAGCATGCGGATGTCGCCACCGTACCGGCCCGGCAGGCGATGCATTTCAGCTAGCCGAACAATTCTGGGCACCGTCGGAAGCCGATGTGCCAGGGCGGGGATTTCGCCTGCGAGGAGCCTCGGCCTGAGAAACTCCGGCTCAAGATCATCGGCGCTAACCGGTAGAGGCATAAACGTGGAAGCGAGTATCCCAAATGCAGTCCGTCGGGTCACCATCGATGCAAGTCCTCAACCTTAGCCGAGGATCTTGCAAGCACGAAATGGTCAATGCCCAAGTTAACCGGCACAAGCATGTCGGCATCGTCTCCGTCATGGAACTGCGGAAGCCAGGAACCGGCATCAGATGCGCCGGCAAGTTTTAACGTATTGTAGTCGAGGGGCCTGTCCAGGTCGGGAAACGGAATTGCCGCCAGAAGCGCGCGTGTATAAGGATGGACGGGCGCCTTGAACAGAATTTCACGCGGTGCCAGTTCCACAATACGCCCGCGGCACATCACGGCAATCCGGTCCGCCATGTAGTCCACAACTGAAAGGTTGTGTGAAATGAACAGATAAGTCAATCCCAGCTGTCCCTGCAGATCCTTCAGCAAGTTGAGAATTTGCGCCTGAACGGATACATCGAGCGCAGAAACGGGCTCATCGCAAATCAGAAGATCCGGCCCCAGCGCAAGGGACCGGGCAATGCCGATGCGTTGTCGTTGACCGCCCGAGAAACTATGGGGATAACGACTGAGATAGCGGGGATCAAGACCAACGGCAAGCATCAGCTGTTTGACCTTTTCGGCCCGGGAACGCGCATCGCCTCGTTGGTGAATCTCAAGCGGCTCGCTCAATATGTTCTGGACAGTCATCCGCGGTGAGAGTGACGAAAAAGGGTCTTGAAACACCATCTGTATTTTTGCGCGCAAAACCCGCATTTCTTTTTCTTCAGCCTTCAAGACGTCGATTGGACCCCGGCCGTCATCAAAGACGATGCTGCCTGAATCCGGCCTCATTGCCCGCATGATGATCTTGCCAAGCGTTGTCTTTCCGCAGCCGCTTTCGCCTACCAGTCCAAGGCATTCTCCGCGCCGAATGTTGAGGCTGACTCCGTTTACGGCACGCAAAAGACGGGCGTCACCTCCGCCGAACAGTCCCGAACCGTGCAGTTTGTAGGTCTTGAATATATCTGTGATGCTGAGAAGGGGCGGGGACCCATTCCTGTGTTTTGGCTTTGGACTGTCCATGATGTTTTCGGCATTGACCGCGACTTCGCGCAAGGCCTTGAGGCGCTCGCCGGGCTTCATGTCGAAATGCGGAATGGCGGCCATCAGTCCCTTGAGATAAGTGTGCGTTGGGCGGCGAAGGATATCGTCAACAGTGCCGGATTCCATGATTTCGCCTTGATAGAGAACGGCGACTTCATCGGCGGCATTGGCGACCACGCCAAGATCATGGGTAATGAGCAGCATGGCCATGTTCAGTTTTGTCTGAAGATCGCGCAAGAGCTGCAGAATTTGAGCCTGAATCGTCACATCGAGAGCGGTGGTTGGCTCGTCCGCAATCAGCAGGGCTGGACGGCAGATCAAGGCCATTGCAATAATGGCGCGCTGTCTGAGGCCGCCCGAAAGCTCAAACGGATAGGTTCCATAGGCGCGCTTGGGGTCGGGAAACCCCACCAGCTCAAGCATTTCCTCTGTTCGTGCCTTGACATCCGGCTTGGAGAGACCGGTATGAATTCTAAGGGATTCGCCAATCTGATTGCCGATTGTGTGCAATGGAGAAAGGGCGGTCGTTGGTTCCTGAAAGATCATTGAGATTCGCCGCCCACGCAGGGCGCGAAATTCGACCCCATCTCGGGGCAATTTTGCCAAATCCACTCTAGTGTTCGGCGTTTCCGGATCGCAAAATAAAATTTGCCCCTTCCTGACCTGTGCCACACGCGGCAGGATTCCCATGATCGCCTGTGCAATGATGGATTTGCCTGAGCCGGATTCGCCAACCAGTGCCGTGACTTTCCCCGGAAGAACTCTCAGGCTTGCACTTTTGACGGCCTCCATCTGGCCAAACTGAAGCGAAATCCCAACACCCAGGTTCTCGACCCGCAACAACTCAGCGCCAGCCAACATTTCAGACCATTTTCTCCCTGCCCCACGCACCAGGACATTGCTAATACATTTGTACCGTGTCAACACTACTTTCTTGAAGCATGTCCAGCCCTTCTTTTAGGGATTTTCTTGTATTCTATCATGGTCGGGGCGCAGGAGCGATGGCCGTTTGGCTGGTTATCGCCTTTGCTGACCGCACTGGTTCCGCCCACAGCAATTGTACCAACTGCCAAACAAGGACATAATCAGACATCAGCTCTAACTTAAAACTGGATTCAATTTCAATCGGCAATTCAGGTGCGGTTTGGAAAAAATGAAAACTGTGGACATAGCCTATGCCGGACGCACTGTGGCGCTTCCGGATAGTGCAGCCTATGCGAAATTCTACAGGAAACTTGTGGCGGGGTCCTGGGAACCGCATACTTTTGAAGTTCTTGCCCGAAACCTCGACTCAGGAACAGTCTATGTCGATATAGGTGCGTGGATTGGCGTTACACCCTTCTGGGCAAGTTATTACGCCAGGCGCGTTATTGCAATTGAACCCGATCCAAAGTGTTGCGAAATTCTGAAGGCTCTCGCGCCCAACTATAAAAACGTTAAGATATTTGAAGGGGCACTTTCCGCCGATAAAGTGGTGACACTTCATGCTGTTGGCGAGTTTGGGAGTTCTGAAACCAGTCTGCTCGATATTGGAGAAGGATCAAGCGTTGAGGCCGCCGGAATTGCAATGGAGGATATCATGCGGCATGCCGGGGCCTGGCCAGTCTTCGTAAAAATCGATATCGAAGGATATGAGTATCTCTCCATTGTTGAATTCGCAAAGTTGACACAGTATCGTTTGAAGGGCGTGCAGATTGCTGTTCATCCAATGCTTTACGAGAGAAGCCTCAAGGGTAATTGGCTGTTGAAGCGGTTGCGCACTGCATTGAAAACCTGGAAACTGATCCATATATTCCATAACTGTTTTGGCCCGCCGGCGATTGCGAGGCACGGCGGAATCATCAGGTATGTTGTCCTTGGCATATTGCTCAGCAGGCGGCCACGGGGAACCGATTTCGTGTTTGAGCGAAAATGTTGAAAGGCAGCAGGCTGGTTTCATGAACAAAGTCCACGAAGATACTTCTATTGTGCTTCTCGAGAAAGTTGGTGATTGGCTCGTGAAATCAGCGCTGGCCGGTGAAGAACTTGAAGGGATCATAACCGGCTTTTGCGAAAGGCTCGCTGCAGCCGGGTTGCCCTTAGCGCGCATCCATTTTTCCTTTTCGGTGTTGCACCCGCTTTATCGTGCAACAGGCTTCACATGGCTTCGAGGCAAGGGGGTGACGGCGGAAAGCTACCGGCATGTAGTCAGCAGCCAGACTGACCGGTTCTCGAGTAGCCCTTATTACTATCTTCTCAGCAACGGACTGGACCATCTGCGTCGCCGGATTGATTACAGCGGTCCTTCCGAGTTTCCTGTTTTTGAAGACTTCAAGGAACTCGGCCTTACCGATTACCTTGCTTTCGTGCAATCTCTCGACAGCAAGACAGGGCAGGCCATGATGGGTTCATGGTCAACGGACAGGGCAGAAGGCTTCAACGATTCCACCATTTCTGCATTGTTGCAGATACAGAGACAGCTTGCCGCAGCAGCCAAGATCGCCGTCCTTCGGAAACTTGCCGAAAACGTTCTGGCGACCTATCTCGGCAGCAACGCAGGCGGAAGAGTTATGAATGGTCAAATCAAGCGGGGAGACGGCGAAACCATTCGTGCTGCTGTCATCATGGCGGATATGCGTGGTTCAACAATGCTGGTTGAGAAACAGGGACGGCAGGTCTTTGTTGACACGCTCAATCATTTTTTTGACGCAATCGCAACGCCATTCAATGGTGGAGCAGGGCAGATTCTGAGTTTTGTCGGAGATGGATTTTTGGCGGCTTTTCCGTGTGAGCGGGACAAAAGCCATTCGCAGATCGCATGCCGGGCAGCACTTTCAGCTGCAAAATTGGCCGTTGACCGCATGGCGAAACTCAATGGCGAAAGGCGTGCGATCGGCCAGGCGGAGATCGGCTACGGCATAGGCCTGCATATCGGGAACGTCATGTTTGGCAACGTCGGATTGATTGATCGAATGACGTTTTCAGTTTTCGGGGCGGCCGCCAATGAAGTTCAACGGGTAGAGTCCCTTACGAAAAAATACCCGGTGCAAATCGTCGCCAGTGACGCGTTTGTCAACTATTGCGATGCGGACTGGACACTGCTCGGCGCAGAAACGTTGCGCGGGGTTACGCGTTCGATGAACATGTTTACACCCAGGTTTCCGCAAACCGCGCCCGCAATTGACGTAATAGAGCCTGTCAATCCGCCTTTGTCGGATGCGGAGCAACTGGTCATTTTGCATCGCCAATCGCAAAAGCCGCCCAATGTCGAAGCCATCAGATAATGCGGAAACTATCCGGTTTGACGGCACCATTCGGCTTTGCGATAAGTGTGGAATGCGGATGAATTCCGGGGATAAAAGATGTGAATGACAAATTCTTCGAAAGCCTCCCCGCACTCACGCAGTTTGAGGGGGTTGTTGATCAAAGTTATTACAGGTCCCTGCCGGATAACTGGCTGCTTGCAACCTCTGATATTGTCGGATCAACCAAGTCGATTGAGGCCGGCCGCTACAAGGCAGTCAATATGGCAGGCGCAAGTGTCATTGCCGCAATTCTCAACGCCCTGGGACATAAATCCGTGCCATTTGTTTTCGGCGGGGATGGCGCGACTGTAGCCGTGCCAGCGTCGGCGGAGATGAAAACCCGCGCTGCGCTTGCTGCCGTGCAAACGCTGGTCGCTGAAGAGCTGCAATTGACCCTTCGTGCAGCAATTGTTCCAGTGCGGGATATCAGAGCCAACGGCTACGATGTCCGTTTGGCCAGGTTTCAGGTCGGAGCCGATGCATTTTTTGCCATGTTTTCTGGTGGCGGTGCAAGCTGGGCCGAACAGGAAATGAAGGCAGGACGCTACACTGTTAAGCCTGCTCCGCCCGGCGCCCGGCCGGATCTTACCGGTTTGTCTTGCCGCTGGAGCCCGATCGAGGCGCGTCACGGTGAAATTCTCTCCATGATCGCAATTCGGGGCCCGAACGCCGCAGGCGCAGAATTCGAGACGCTTGTTTCGGACATCCTGCGGCTCACGGGAACACAGGACAGAGGTGGTCATCCCGTTCCGGCGGAGGGACCTGCCGTGTCAATGTCAACTGCCGGTGCAGACTATGAAGCACGGATCAGCATAGACGGGACGCACCGTTTCAGGCGGAAGCTGGGCATATTTTGGGAGTGCCTGTTGATCGTCATATTGAATGGTTTGAACCTCAAAGTGAAAGGCTTTGACGCGCGTCTTTATCGTCGTGATGTGGCGCAGAACTCGGATTTCAGAAAGTTTGACGACGGATTAAAGATGACCGTTGATCTGAGCGCTGCCCAATCCATGCAGATTGAAGAGCGGCTGGAGGCAGCCAGCCGCGCCGGGGTTTGCATGTTTGGCATACACCGGCAAAGTTCGGCCCTCATGACGTGCATCGTGCCATCAGTACTCACGCGCGATCACATGCATTTTGTCGACGGTGCGTCCGGGGGCTATGCCATGGCAGCGAGCCAGCTCAAGGCGAAGGCGGGAGTCTTGAAAGAATCCGGACCGAAATACCGTTCCGTCAGTATCATGAAGATTGCATTTTATGCTCCGCTGAAAGATCCCGATCATCCTGTGCCGTCAGGTGACCGGCAAATGGCGAGGCTCTTGGTTGCGGCACTGACACATGCGGGACATATTGTGGATGTTGCATCCCACATGCGCAGCTTAATCCCTGAGCCGACGCCAGCGATTTTTGACGATATCGAGGCACAATCGCGTATGGAACTGCGCCGATTATCGGCGTTGTGGCAGCAGACCGGGACGCCGGATTTCTGGTTTACTTATCACCCCTATTACAAAGCCCCGGACTTGGTTGGACTGGCACTTGCCGCGCAATTTCACATTCCTTACGCAACGGCTGAAGCGTCACACTCAGCCCGCAGGAACACCGGTGTCTGGTCTAAAAGCCAGGCGCTGGTTGTCGCCGCGGTGACTTTGGCCGACGTCAATTTCTGCTTCACACAGCGTGACTGGGCCGGCCTTGCAGCCATTGCGCCGCATGCCAAACTGGAGATGCTGGCGCCCTTTATTGACACGTCGGTTTTGGCAGACTCGCCTTGCCGGGACACACCTAATCGGCTGGTGACGGTTGCCATGATGCGAAAGGGTGACAAATTTAAGTCGTTCCGGATGCTGGCCCAGGCGCTGCCGCTCATTCTTGATTTGCCCTGGACCCTGTCTGTTGTGGGCGATGGCAATACACGCGAGACAGTTGAGCAATTATTTGGTGCGATCCCTACAAATCGCATTGAATGGCTGGGGCAGATTGCGCCTGATCAAGTATTAGACATTCTTCAAAAGGGCGGTATCTATGTTTGGCCGGGATATGGCGAGGCGTATGGGTTGGCCTATCTCGAGGCACAGGGGGTGGGTCTTCCCGTGGTTGCGCAGGCAACCGCGGGTGTGCCGGAGGTTGTCCAGCATGGCGTGACGGGCATCCTGACGTCGCCTGGAGATGTCGGCGCATTCGCACAGGCAGTGCGGCGGCTGCTTACACATGATGCTGAGCGGGAACGCATGGCCAGAGCCGCGCACGCGTTTGTCAACCGCGAGCGGACATTGCACCGCGCTGCGGTAACTTTGGACCGCGCTCTCGAGCGGGCAGTGGCCGGGAGGCGGCATGACAAGTGACATCGTCTGGCAGCCGCTCGCGCGCCGAACTCGTGCGGCAGGCGGAAGCGAAGGTCGAGCGTTTGCCTCTGGCTGCGGGACGACGACGCCGTGACGCCTGCGGCACCGCTCCAGACGCTGGTGGACCTCGCAGGCGATTTCGCCGTCCCCATTGCCGTGGCGGCTATTCCGGCACGCTCAAGCCCGGCATTGGCGCGGTATTTACAGAATGCCTCGCACGCTACGCCGGTTGTCCACGGCTGGAGGCATGACAACCACGCGCCGGTAACGCAGAAGAAACAGGAGCTCGGCGATCATCGGCCGCTTGACGCCGTCCTGAGTGATCTCTCGGTGTCCCTCATTCGCATGACGGAGTTATTCGGCGACAGGCACGTGCCTATGCTGGTGCCGCCGTGGAACCGGATCAGCGCCAGCATCCTGCCTCACCTTCGTGAACTCGGCTACCGGGCGCTGTCGTGCCACGGAACGGAACGCGCGGACGCCCCGGTCCCGGTCTTCAATACGCACATCGACCTGATCGACTGGCGCACCTCGCGCCGCAGCCGCGATCACGCCTCACTCGTACGTGACGTAGTCATGCACATCAGGCGTACCGCACCAGCAGGCGGACCGGTCGGCATCCTTACACACCATTTGGTCCACGACGAGGGCGCCTGGATGTTTCTGAGAGACCTCTTCAGGGTAACCCGCTGCTTCGACTGCTGTCACTGGCTCTCGGCCGCTGATCTGATCAGCGGTGGCAAGAAGGCACTGTGAGGGCCAGCTGTCATCAAATATCCGCATACCCCGCCTATTCGTAACGTTGGCTCCCGCGAGGACAGCACAAAACACACTTGGGCGATGACGCCTCGCCACCAGGCGCTACGACAGCGATCTGCGGGCCAGACCCGACGCCATACGCCTGAGGGCCGCTGCAATTGACAGGCTTCTTAAAAATCGGTTGACTGATCGTATGTTTGCCTCACTTCTACGAAGAATCAGGCCATTCAAGGCCTCGTCAACCGAAGTCGTTCGGTCCAACGAAACACTTCCTGGGTTTGTGTGGCGCGCCAGCGGCGTGCACCAGTTTTATGTCGGCTCGCTCGCGATTGCGGTAGCCCTGCTCAACTTCGCGCCCATCGACCTTCAAAGACGGATCGTGGATGACGCGATATCGAACAGGGATGTCAATGCATTGCTTCTTCTTGGCGCTTTCTATCTCGCGATCGTCGTCATTCAAGGGGCAATGAAATACGCACTTCTCTTTTATCAGGCGTGGGTTGGCGAGAGCGCCGTGAAAACGGCGCGCGACCAGTTGGTGATTGTGGCATCCGGGCGGGCTTCGCGGGATGGGGCGACGAGCGGACAGACGGTCAACGTCATCGGCAGGGAAATCGACAACGTCGGCGGCTTTGTCGGAACAAGCATATCGGAGTTTGTGGTCAATTTGACGCTCCTGATCGTGGTAGCGGGTTACATGCTGTATATCCAGCCAGTGATCGCGCTCGTCAGCGCCGTTTTCCTGGTCCCGCAAGTTTTACTCGCGCGCTATATGCAGGCCGACCTCAATACGCTCGTCCAGCGCCAGGTCGGACTTGTGCGCCGTCTCGGCGACGAGACGGTCACCCAGGCCGCGAGCAAGTTCAAAACGACTGGCAAGGAATTTCGCACCATTCGCGCGATCTTTCGCAACCGAATCGGTTTCTATTTTTTCAAATACGGTCTTAAGACGCAGCTGAGCGTGGCTAACGCGATGGGGACGCTAGTGGTTCTCATTGTGGGCGGCTACTTGGTGATCCAGGGACAGGCCACAATTGGCGTTGTCGTCGCCTTCGTCTCGGGATTCGAACGAATTTCCGGCCCATTGCACGATCTGCTCAATTTCTACCGGGAGTATGAGCAGGCGAAAGTCCAACTCAAGATGATCGTGAAATGGGTCGAGGGAAAACAGGAAGCTTGAGTTTACTGCGCAATTGCGGGTAGGGCAGGGTGCCAGGACCGTCAGATTGCCGGGCACCCGCCGGCTGCCGATTGCCGGGCCAGCACCTGCCAGTCATCCGTGCAGGCAAGATGCGAGCAAAGGAAACTTGCGAGTTCCTTTGCCGGCACGGCGTGGGCCAGGTTGATCGGATTGCCATTGCCATCGGATAGGGTGCTGACCACCATGCCGGCGAGCCTGCCGTTGCCGTCAAATACGGGGCCGCCGGATTCGCCTTTTTGCGTGCTCATGCGCATGACCATGGCGTCCGGATAGCCGAATTTGCCATATTGGACGGGGCGGCCAAAGCTCATGGACTCAACCGTGCCAAAGCGGGCCGTATCGCCTTGCGCATGGGGTTTGCCAAGCGAAAAAAGCGTGGCGCCCTTCACCAGGCAACCGTTGGCCACCGGAACCGCCGAATGGCCCTTGAAGCCCCGGAGCTTGATCAGCGCCAGATCGTGGCCCGGCAGAATATCCACAACACTGCCTGAATAAACCCGCCCGTTGGCGGCGCGCGCCGAAACCAGGTTTCCGGTTTTGACCGCCACATGGCCCGCCGTCATCACATAGCCGCGGCCATCGACAACGAAGCCGCTGCCCGAGGTTACCGGCGAGGTATTGTCCCTGGCCTTGCCTTGGGTTTTGTCAAAAACCGTGGAGATGGTGAGGGTGACGTAGGAGGGCCCGGCTTGGCCGACGAGTGTTGCCGTGCCTTGCGTCAGCGGGCCGCCTGCCGGCTGGGCGGTCTGCTGCACGTTGATCGAGCGGCTTTCGAGGTCAACCTCGTTTGCCGAGCAGCCCGCGAGAACCAGCGTGGCGAGCGTGAGGAATATGGAGTGGGAAAGTTTCACGGTTTTCTCGTTCAGCCCAATTGTTCGAACACCTAGTTGGAAAACATGTCAGCAGCAAGACCATAACTGCCGGGCGGGCAGAAAAAAAGTGGCCCGCGTTTCCACGGGCCACTTCCCTAAAGTATTGCAGGGAGATTAGAAGCGCCAGACGGTTACGAAATCAACCGTAAGGAATTCATCGTCGAAGCCATAGAACTCTTCGAGTCCTTCGGCGTAATCGGCTTCAAGACCAAGGGTGAGCTGCGAAACCGGATCATAATAGATGCCGGCGATCGCTTCCCAAACCTGGGTATCGATGTCGTCATAGTCCGCATAGGAGGCACCGAACTCAGCATGAACGCTGTCGCTCAAGTTGAAATTGATGAGAGCCGATGCATTCCAGTAATCGCCCTTGAAAGGCTCCTCGCCAAGTGAGGCAGCTACCGAGAGATTGGCGATCTCGCCGAGAGCAAAGCCTGCGCCTGCGCCGATCTGCCAGCCGTCCTCGTCTACGCCCGAGAGCCGGAGTAACAACAAAAGTAGTTTCTACTACAATGTTGTGGCTGGATTATCACCTAACAGCGGCAGCCAACGAAATTATCATGCTGGTACCATATACCGGAAATCTCGCCACTGAAGGTGTCACCGGAATACTTGAGTTCACCGGCAACGCCCAAGTCGCCAGCACCGCCATCATAGTCGCTGTCTTCCAGCGCAACGGCTGCGCTGACAGGACCGCTGGCCCAGCTCAGACGAATCTGCGTCGTATCGCCTGGGTTGGTTGCAACGCTGAGTTGATCTTCGTCGCGTTGCTCAGACGTAAACCAGTCCGTGCCGTAGCAGTTGCAGGAACCATCCACGCCATAGCCGATATTGCCGAGCGAACCCGAATAACCGCCACCAAAAGTGACTTCCGGAGTCATGGCCCACCAGCCCCAGTATTCATTGGCAAACCAGCGTGGATCAGAATCTACGCCATGCGCATCTGCACGAAGCTTCAATGTAGCCCCGACTTCGCCAACTGCTGTATCGGTCTTGCCGGTGACGTTGAGCTGGCCACGGGTCCATACGTTCACTTGTTCGTCGCCATCAGTATAGCCATAATCCGTGTACGCTACGATAGCCCGGACATAACCCGACCACTCAATTGTGGTCGAGGCCGGCACATCGGCTGTCGGCATGATGCCGATAATCGTTGCGGTATCGCCATAGCCCTTGTCAAAATTTTCCAGACCTGGAGGTATGGTTGCCTGTCCCTCCGTAATCGTCAGCAGCGAATAGCCAACCGGAACAGCGGGAGCTGCTTCGAGCTGGGCGATCCGTGCCGTAAGTGCTTCGAGCTGTGCCTTGATGGCAGCAGTGTCGTCAGCGCGAGCGCTAACCGAAACAGCGGCAAGAGCAGCTGTAGCGAGGAGTGCTACTTTCATTGTCTTCATTGTTATTCTCCCACAATCCTTGGAGTTGAGTAGCCCCCCGATCCCCTGCAATGAGTAGGGAAGGCAATGCACGACTCGTTCGCACACACAGATGTTATCAACTCTATTGCCCGTTAAGGTCAACGCATAACGCCACCACTTTTCCAGAATTTCGCCATATGTGGCGCAAAGGCAACAGTTTTACCAGAACCTTTAACAACTGCTTTATACCGAACAAGTTCAATAGCTTAAAGACATGGTTAACAAATCCGGTCTGGCCGTGGCAGCCTTCTGGTTGCGACTCAGTTTCGATGCTAACAAACTTCAAACAGGCAGGCATGGGCTCCACCGGATGGGGCCGTTTTAGGTTTGCTTACAGGGGGAACAAATGTGGAAACCACGTCCTGGGAAATGGCTGCTTTGGGCGCTTCCCATGGTTGCCTTGCCGACCTTGGCGGCGGTTTGGCTCAACACCAGCACACTTATCCGGGAAATTTCCGCCCGATCGGCCCAACAGCTCTTCGCCATCGGCGCCAACTGGGCCGTTCCTTCATTTGATGGCCGCGATGTCACACTTGGCGGTGATGCCCCCAGCCAGCAAGCCATTGATACTGCTATGGATGCGCTTGCAGGCGTCTACGGGGTTCGCACTGTCACCAGCAACGCCCGCATTGTGGCCCCGCTGCCCGTTTCCCTTGTCGCACCGCGGATAAAGTCGCTCACCTCCAACAGCGCCATGCCGGAAATTACCGGCACCTGGCAGGAAGGCGCTGCCAAAACCTTTTCCGTCACCCTTGCCGGCAAGGTGTACAAGTTCGGCACCGACCCGGAACTCACCTCAAATGCCGGGGCTTGGACGTTAAAACCTTCTGCGCCTTGGCCGATGGCGCCTATGACGTGACTGCCGAAGTCTCGGATGGTGTAAATCCGGCCATCGGCACCACTAAACCAACCAAACTCGTTATTGATACCGTTGCACCCCCGGCACCCGCCATTACACCCGTGGCAAGCGGCATCCAATGGCCTTTTACCCTGAACGGAACCTGGGTTGAGGATGGCGCAACAACGCTCACGGCAAAACTGGCAAACCAAACCTGGACCCTTGGCAAGGACGGGGACTTGAAATCCGATGGCAAGGGCAACTGGAGCTTCGCCCCCGTTGTTGATCTCCGGCCCGGAACCTACGATGTCACCTTGAAGCCAGCGATGAGGCCGGAAACATTTCGAAATCCGTGCTCGCGGCGGCAATTGTCATTCAGGAACAGCCGGCTTCTCCGGCAATTCCGATCCCAACCCCCATTCCAGCCCCCATTGAAGCGATTGTGGCGGCACCGACGCTCATCTCCTCCACCATCATGGAGGCCAGGCCGGCGCTTGCGGGAACCTGGCCTGAAGGAACAGCCAGTGGACTTTCCGTTTCACTGGCGGGCAGGACCTATGTTTTGGGCACCGATGCGGGCCTTTCTTCCGATGGCGCCGGAAATTGGAAACTCAAATCCGAATCGGTGTTGAAGGATGGGGCCTACGACGTTGCGGTGGAAACCATGAGATGCCGCCGGCAAGAAATTGGCGAACACCTCAAAGATAATCGTTGATGCGGCGGCACCTGCATCTCCCACGGTTTCCCTCTATGCCGGTGAAGTAACGCCATCCGCAATCAAGGGAAACTGGGCCGAAGGCTGATGCAACCAGCTTGAAAGTTTCCATTCCCGGTGCTGGGCTGGAGGCCGCTACTTGGCGATGGCGGCGGCATCTTGGTGTCCGATGGTCGGGGAAACTGGAGTCTGGCCGTTTCGAAAATATTTGAACCCGGCAGCTATGATGTGGTTGTCGAGACCGCCGACAAGGTCGGGCGCAAGTCATTTGATCAAACGCGTTTTGAAATGAATATCAAGGCGCCCGTGGTTCAGGAGTCGGAGCAACCAGCACCTGCTGAGCAACCCGGACCTGTGGTAGTCCTCCAACCAGCGGCCGTCGAGCAACCTGCATCAGTGCAGCAACCTGCCGCTGCACAACCAACGCCACCGGCATACGACTGTGCCGGTGCATTGGCTGAAATCAGCACAACTTTCCCCATACGGTTCGCATTCAACGACACGCAATTGAAACCGCCGCTGGATGATGGCCATGACTCAGTATGCCGCTATTCTGAAAGACCAGCGCTGTGCTACGATGAAGGTGGAGATTGCCGGGCATGCGGACTTTTTTGGCCCAAGACTGTATAATCAGGCGCTGAGCGAGGCGCGTGCCCAGACTGTCGTCAGTGCCTTGGTGGCCGCAGGTGTTGATGGGCAGAGGTTGAGTACACAAGGCTTCAGTGAGTCAATGCCCGCCGATACGGAAAAAACCATTGCGGCGCGTCAGAAGAATCGCCGTGTTGAAATTACCCTGGTGAAATAAGGAAAATGACATGAACGAGCTTTTCAATTTTAATGACACCTGGATTGTTGTTGAACAAAACTGGTGGCTGGTGCTGTTGAGCCTGGCGCTCGGTGTCTGGGTTGGCTGGGTGACCTGCAGTCGCGAAACTAATCAGGCCCAAGGCTAACAAAGGAAAAAATGATGTCGCACTACCTTTTGGAACTTGTCCTTTGGATGCTCCTTGCATTTTTTATAGGCTGCATCTTTGGCTACCTCGCGCGTTTGATGTTTGGCGAGGCCAAAGCCGAAGTCCTGGAGCCTGCTGCAGTTTCGCCAGTAAAAGTTGCCGACGTTGCGGCACCCATCGCGCCAAAAGCCGCCGAACGCGCCGCGGCTCCTGGCAAAATGGAAAGGCCGAAGGGCATTTCGTCGGCCCGCGGCGGCAAGGCCGACAAGCTCCAGAGAATCAGCGGCGTTGGCCCAAAGAATGAAAAAGTGCTGCATAACCTTGGCTTTTTCCATTTTGACCAGATCGCGGCCTGGTCGCCCGAGGAAGTCGAATGGGTAGATGATCACCTGAAATTCAATGGCCGCATCAAGCGCGAAGAATGGACCAAGCAGTGCAAACTCCTGGCGGCGGGCAAGGAAGAGGAATTCAGCAAGCTGTTCGGAACCGGCGGCATGAAAAACAAGGCGGGTCAAACTACATCCGGCGCACGCGCGCGGAAGTAGGGCCCTCATCCGCCCTGTCGGGCACCTTCTCCCATTCTTCGAACGGGAGAAGGCAAAACTTTCAAAGATTATCGCCTTCTCCCGTGCCATTTGGCAATGGGAGAAGGTGGCCGAAGGTCGGATGAGGGCCCTGCGGTGCGGGCCCGGGATTACCGGCCTTTTTCTTTTGCGTCGACCCGCGCGAGCCAGCGCAATAACGCTTCCTTCGCCAATGCTTCATCAAGAAATGGCGCATGCCCGCGCTTCGGAATGGTGGTTGCATCAAGTTCTGCGTTCTTCTGTTTCATCGCCTCGACAGTGGCAGAGCTCAGAAGATCCGAATGTTCTCCGCGAACGACGGAAACCGGCAGGCCCTCGATACTGGAAAAAAGTTCCCACAGAGTTGCAACCCGTCCCGCGCTGATATCTTCAACGCTCGGAAATGTCTGGGCCAATGTCAGGTCATAATCAGCCTGTGGCAGTCCATCCACCGACTTGAAAATGCGTTGCGCAAATGCCTGCCATTCATCGGCAGTGAGTGATTCAAATCCGCTATGGTTTGATTTCAAGTTTGCGGCGGCCTCATCCCACGAGGCAAATTCACCTCGAACCCCGAGATAACTCCGTATACGGAGTAAACCGGCTGGTGTCCAGCTCGGGCCCAACATCATTGAGAAACAATCCAGCCAGCCTGTCGCGGAAAAATGCGGCCATCAGCATGCCGACGATTCCGCCGCGTGAAGTCCCGATGACGGCCACGCGATCAACCTTCAGGAAGTTCAAAAGAGCAATCATATCAATAAGTTCAATGTCTGGCCGATAGGATGCCGGATCGCTTGCGTATTGCGAAAGGCCACGCCCGCGAAAATCCGCAGTGATAACGCGCCGCTTTTGCGCCAGCCATGGTGCAATTGTTTCGAAGTCCCTGCTGTTGCGCGTGAGGCCGGGAAGGCAGAGCAGGGGCGTCAGGGCGGACGGCGGCGAGTGAATAATCCCGCGCAAACAGCCTCAAGCCATCGTGGGTTTGATAATAGACCGGCGAGTAACCTGAAAGTTTAGTCACAACTCGCAATGAGCGCGCCGATGGAACCCCCGGAACAACCCTCGCCGCCCTTGCTTTCGTTTGCGGCAACGTTAATTGCCGCACGCCCGCCGCGTTTGAGATCAGCCGTCATGCTGCGCATCGTTTCTGGTGCAAGGCGCGCGCGGTAAACTTGTGTGTTCTGCAAAACCTTTTGCACATATTGCCGGGTTTCCTGGAAGGGAATGGATTCCACCCAGTCAATGGGGTCCACCTTGCCGCCCCGCGGATCGCCATATTCCGCAAGCCATTCGTGCACCCGCCGTGGGCCCTGCATTGTAGGCAACCAGGGTGAGCACATAGGATCCATTATACTCGGCAATCAAATCGCCCAGGTGCGCTGCTCCGAGCTTCACATTATAGGCCGGATCACCCAGCAATTTTTTCGGTTCATAGGGCATGCGGTATTGCCGCGAAATGAGCTTGGCAGTTCCCGGCATGATTTGCATCAGTCCCTGCGCCCCCGCCTTGCTTCCCGCCCGCGGATCAAATTCGCTTTCTTGCCGGGAGAGGCCATAAACCAGTGATGCCTCAACCGATTTGCCCATTTGCTTCCAGCTTGGCAGCGCCTTTGTGGGATAGGCCCAATCGTCAATATCAACATTGCGCTGGGCCGCCGCTTTGGCCAGCCGCAGCGCCATCGTTGTTCCGCCATGTTGCTTGGCAATGGCTGCAACCGCGTTCATTTCGTCAACACTGTCAAACCGGCTGGCCAATGACCAGACGAACATGCCGAGCGATCCCTTGGCGTTGGCCTTGACCATCAGGTTAAACGCCCGGACCACCTCATCACGCTCCACGCTGGCTTTGGCAGCGGCAGACGGTTGCCCGCCCTTGATGGCTTTTGGAACCTTGCCAAGTCCGACTTGCTCGCGGGCCAGCTGGCCATAATAAATTGTCGAATGCTCGGCCGCGGCCTCATAGATCTCGCGTGACTTCGCTTTGTTGCCCAGGTCTCCATAAGACCGGCCTATCCAATACTGGGCCCGCGCCTTCTCGGTGCGTGACTCCGCAATGTCTTCGAGTTTGGTAAAATGACGCAACGCG
The DNA here is from genome assembly GCA_963810045.1 of uncultured Alphaproteobacteria bacterium. Lineage (GTDB taxonomy): Bacteria > Pseudomonadota > Alphaproteobacteria > Rhizobiales > Aestuariivirgaceae > Aestuariivirga. The sequence goes on from CAWELV010000031.1 coordinate 87,216, forward strand.
GTTTCGGGATCTTTCAGCCAGCGCAAGGCAATCCAGCCCGCCAAAAATTCGCCTTCAACCGCATTGGGTCCCTTCGTCGAGCCATGGGCTTTGGAAATTTGATAGGCGGCCTTCACCGAGTCCCGGTGCTGAATGCCAACCGAATGACGCGCAATAATGCGGCGCTCCACCCACCAGGCATCGGCGTCTCCGCTGGCCGCTGCATCTGCCGGAATTGTCGCAAGAATTGTCCGCGCCTTTGAATAGCGTTCCAGTTTCCGCAAATAGCGGACCAGCGCATATTTCATGGCCAGTTGCTCGCGCATGGCCGCCGGCAACCGGTTATACTTCTTCTCGGCGCCCGCAACATTGCGCAGCAGTTCCTGGGCTACCTTGGCGGCATTTTGATAATCGCCGCCCAGGCGCTTTGAATTGCGTATGGCGGCATTGGTTTCCTGCGCATAAACCATGCGCCACATGCGGCGCTTGTGATCATCGGCACTGAGCAGTGAGCCAAATTCGGAAGCTATCGATTTCTCAAATGCCGCATCAACCGTCGGATCATTCCATACTTTTTTGACGAGGTCACGCGCGGCTTGCGTGTTGCCGCTGGCAATATTGGCCCGCGCCAGGGCCAGTTTTCCTTCCGTCGAAATAGGTTGGCGCTTGGCAAAATGCGTGAAGAATGCGGTCAGCCGGCTCGCGGTTTTTATAAAGCGATTGTTCGGCCCGTTTCATCAGGGTTTCGGCAAGGGGCCATTTGGGGGCAGCGTTGAGAAAATTCATGATGCGGCTGTAGCCCACGTCATCCCAATGGTCCCTGAGGAACAGGAGCTCGACGAGCTTGATGGCCGCTTCATCGCCTGAGCGTTGGGCCAGCGGGCCTGCATCCGAGAACTCGCCCTTGAGCGCCAGTTCGATGGCGTGAACGGCGGGGCTCGTGGCTTGCTTGGCGGCAACCGCAATGGCCGGCGTGAATATCACCGCCGTGGAAACAAGCGCAGAGCTCATGAGAACTGAACCGATAACCAGTCTGCCAAGTATCCGAACTAGCATTAATTTCCCTGCCTTTGGCCCCGATTTGACTCGCTCTATAGCCCATTTTTGTCAGCCTTACGACTCAAAAGGGCTTCGAAACGCAATCGCTTGCCGGTCCGAATATGAACGTCTAAGGTGCCCGGCAACCCGGTTGCGGTACAGCTAGTCGTAAGCCGCCAAAGGTTTCCAATTTATTACCAAAGAGGTTTGTCGTGCAGTTCAGAGGTTCATTTCCGGCTTTGATTACCCCCATGAAGGACGGAAAGGTGGATGAATCCGCTTTTCGGAAATTTGTGGCCTGGCAGATCAAAGAAGGCACAAATGGCCTGGTCCCCGTCGGAACCACGGGCAAATCGCCAACCCTTTCGCCCGCCGAGCATAAGCGCGTCGTCGAAATCTGCGTCGAAGAGGCCGGCGGCAAGGTGCCGGTTATCGCGGGCACGGGCTCGAACAATACGGCCGAAGCCATTGAATATACGGTGCATGCCGAAAAGGCAGGGGCCGATGCGGCCCTTGTTGTGGTTCCTTACTATAACAAGCCGACCCAGGATGGCCTCTATGCCCATTTCCGCGCCGTGGCCGAAAGCGTGAAGATTCCGATCTTTGTTTACAATGTGCCCGGCCGCACCGTGGCCAGCATTTCGGTTGAAACACTGGCAAGGCTGGCAAAAGACGTGCCCAATATCATCGGCACCAAGGATGCCTCTGCCGATCTGGCCAGGCCTTCCATGCAGCGCATGGCATCGGGAGAGAAGTTTATCCAGCTTTCCGGTGAAGATGGAACGGCCCTGGCTTTTAACGCCCATGGCGGCGTTGGCTGCATCTCGGTGACCGCAAATGTGGCGCCGCGCCTGTGCGCGCAATTCCAGGGTGCCACCCTGAAGGGTGACTATGCCGCAGCCCTGAAGCTGCAGGACCGGCTCATGCCCTTGCATCATGCCATGTTTGTTGAAACCAGCCCGGGCCCGGTGAAATATGCCGTGAGCCTGCTGGGGCATTGCTTGCCGGATGCGCGGCTGCCGATGGTTCCGGTGGTTGAGTCAACCAAGAAGACGGTGCGCGCCGCCATGGTTCATGCGGGGCTGCTGAACTGAGATGTCTTCAAAAAGCGGTGGCGCAAAAGCGGCACGCAAGCAGACCGGGATCAAGGTGGTGGCCGACAACCGCCGCGCCCGCTATGAATATGAAATTCTTCAAACTTTTGAAGCCGGACTGGCCCTGCAAGGGTCCGAGGTAAAATCCCTGCGGGAAGGCCGCACCAATCTGGCCGAAGCTTATGCCACAATGAAAAAGGGCGAGCTCTTTCTCCTCAATTCCAACATTCCGGAGTACCGCGAGGCCAACCGCTTCAATCACGACCCGAAACGCCCGCGCAAGCTTTTGCTCCATTCAAAGGAGATCCAAAAACTTTCGGTTGGCATTACGCGCGAAGGATTGACGATCATTCCCTTGAAGATTTTTTTCAATCCCCGCGGACGCGCCAAAATCGATATCGCCTTGGCCAAGGGCAAGAAACTCCACGACAAGCGCGAGGCCATCAAGGACCGCGATTGGAGCCGTGAAAAATCCCGGCTGATGCGTGACAAGGGCTAGCAAACCGCAAATTCCGCAACCATGATCCTCATCGCATTAGGCAGTAATATATCTGGCCCCTGGGGCACCCCGCAGCAAAGCGTGCAGCACGCCTTGCAGGCGCTGAACAGCGATGGCCTCAAACTTGTCGAGGCTTCGCGATTGCTGCTGACAGCACCCTTCGGTAAGCCCAATCAGCCGCCCTTCGTAAACGCTGTCGCTCGCATCGAAACCCACTTGCCGCCTATGGCGCTGCTGCAAAAACTCCACGCAATTGAAAGAAAAGCGGGGCGCCGCAGAACGACGCGCTGGGGTCCGCGCACCCTCGATCTGGACATTATCGATTATCATGGACTCGTCAGATCAACGGGAAAGCTGGTTCTGCCCCATCCCGGCATTGCCGAACGCATCTTCGTATTGAAGCCCATTTCTGAACTCGCGGTAAAATGGCGTCACCCCACAAGCCATCTCAGCGCCAAAAGCATGCTGCGCAAATTGAAAGGCTATTCGCAGGGCCAGGAGATTTAAGCAGGCCTTAACGCTCATCAGTCACAATTGAAATTGCGGCAAGATTTTGCCGAGGTAGGTGAGTGAGTATGCGTAAGAGTGTTTTGGCGGCTGCGGCCGCCTGCTGCGTTTTGATAGGCCCGTCACGTCTATGCGGGGCAGATAAAATTCGAGCCCGGGATTTTCAAGATTTACGGCGGCATGACCAGGGGTCAAACCGCGACCTTGTACACCCCGCACGAAATTCCGGGAACCTCGCGCCGGATCGTGGATTTTTATGAGCCCATGGCGGCCGGTTCCATATTGATCCGGACCGCCGAGCGGCGCCTCTACTACGTGCTGCCCAACAATAGAGCCATCATGTATCCCGTCGGCGTCGGTCGCGAAGGGTTTACCTGGAGAGGTCAGGACTCGATTACCCGCAAGGCAACCTGGCCCGATTGGCGTCCGCCGAAGGTAATGATCGAGCGGGAAGCAAAAAGAGGCCACGTCATTCCAGCTTTCATGCCGGGCGGTCCGGAGAACCCCTTGGGCGCCCGCGCCCTCTATATTGGCGACACCGAATACCGCATTCACGGCACAACCCAGCCATGGAGCATCGGCAGGGCCGTTTCCTCCGGTTGCATACGCATGATGAATGATGAAGTGATTGATCTCTTCAACCGGGTCGAGATCGGCGCCACCGTTATCGTCGAATAATGCAGAATTATTATTGGGATAGCTGCCGGGGATACTAACCATAAACCCTCCATTAACCTGAAGGAGCCATTATCGGTCGGTAAGTTCGTAGGTGGAGTTCGCGTATGCGTATCGAATTCATGTGCCCCAAAAGGGCTCTCAAAGTTCAATATTTTGGCTTCAGCCGCTCTGGCGGTGATGCTGGCCGCATGCTCAAATTCCGTCGAGCGCTTTGCCGACAACCCGTCCTCTGAAAATCCATCCGACGTCGATCCGGTCTATACGGCCTCGGTTCCCAAGAAGCGCGTCACCTATGCGCCATCCTATGAATCATCCGGCGATGACAAGATCGTTTCCCGTCCGCTGGCCAGCGCTCCGCTCGGATCGCCCAACTATGCGAACAACAACTACACCTATAGGAAACCGGCCTACAAACAGCCGATCTATTCCGAGCCCACCGTTGTCGACACAGGAAACACGACCACGATTCCCAAAGGTGGCACCGTGCGGGTTGAGCAGGGCATGACCCTCTATTCAATTTCCAGGGCCAATGGCCTGACCGTTGCCCAACTCGCAAGCGCCAATAACATCGCCCCTCCCTATACGGTCAGCACCGGCCGCGTCTTGCGCATCCCTGGCGTGGCCCAGGCCAGGGCACCAAAACCTTCCTTTGCTTCACAAGAGCAAGAAGAATTCGCCTCCGATGAGCCGGTCAAGAAGGCTTCCGGCGGCAGGCATACCGTGCGAGGTGGTGAAACCCTGTTCTCGCTTGGCCGCAAATACGGCGTGTCGCCTTACGCCATCGCTGACCTGAATGGTCTGCCCCATGACCAGTCCTTGAACGTTGGCCAAAGCCTCCGCATGCCAGGGGGGACGGCCAAGTCCATTGTTTCAAAAGTTCCAGCCGTAGAAGAACCCGAACAGATCGCCTCCAACGATGAGCCGATTGAAACCGATGACACGGAACAGAGCTTCACGCTGAAAAAGCCGGCGCTGGATCTGGATGAGGAAGTGCCCGTCGCAAAGCCTGTTCTGCAGCAAACTGAAGTCGATTCAGCGCCCACCATGGGCAGCATGCGTTGGCCGGTTAAGGGCAAGATCATCTCGGAATATGGCGCCAAGCCCAACGGCCTGAAGAATGAAGGCATCAACATTGCCGTGCCTGAGGGCACCGGCGTGCGCGCCGCCGAAAGCGGCGTTGTGGCCTATGCCGGCAATGAACTTAAGGGTTACGGCAACCTTGTCCTCATCCGCCATGAAGGCGGCTGGGTCACGGCCTATGCCCACGCCAAGGAATTGTTTGTGAAACGTGGCGACATCGTCAAGCGCGGCGATGTCATCGCCAAGGCCGGCCAGACCGGTTCCGTTTCCAGCCCGCAATTGCACTTTGAAGTTCGCAAAGGCGCAACCGCCATGGACCCCTTGAAGTTCCTGGCTTCCACAACCGCATCGAACTAGAGAACGTAAGATCCTCTGCAAGTGCAGGCCCGGCAGCAATGCCGGGCCTAAACTGGGCCGCGTGGAGGAAGTCTTCAATGGCAGGTCAGCAGGTCAAAATGAATCTGAAATTTTCCCAAGCCTCCTTCCAGCCCTAATAAAATCTTGTGCTGTTTTTAATGGATCGAACTTCACTTGCCTTAGCTGTGCATCGATGTGGTTGCGCAGCTCCTTATTCTCAGGAGCTTTACTCACATTCATGGCAACGTTGAGCCGCGGTTCGGCAGTTACACCCAGAGTGCGCAATAATTCTCTCGCACCATCTATCTGCGTCATGCTCTCTAGTTCCAGATCCAGGAATTGAAATTTCTCCTGATACAAAGCCTTATAATACTCTTGCCTTGCTTCAATTTCGAATATGTACCAAATGATTTTTCCAAGGTACCCCATTTTAAAAGAGGTTCTGGATTAACGATTATTTTTTTGTATTGAGTATTTAAATACCACTGCCATTCGATAGTGATGTTTCGAAAATCACCTCTGTTAACATAACTCAAACATTGGTCAGTATGATTTCGGCGAATACAAAGAAAGACAAACTCGTTTTTCTTTTGGAATTCTGCTGCGTACTCAAGCAACCCGCACTTAGCAAGTGTGTGATTGCTTTCAGCGTAGGAATCAAAATGTTCGATGCCCGCGAATTTCCGATCCCAAAATTGACAAACAAAGTCAGTCAGTCCTCTTTCATTGAACATACGCATTGTTTTGATATCCGGCATTTGGTTTCCAAAGTCGTCGATACCCAAAGGTTCGTGTATTGACTTAATTCCTAAATTTTCTCCCAAAAAGTTCGTAATCCAGGCAGTGCCCGTTCGTCCTGCTGTTATAGAAAATATAAACCTGCTCATCATTGTCCTTTTAATATCAAGTGACCTGCCACTGAAGTTTCATCCAGTCTTAGGGCCGGACTTTAACTCCATCTGGAGGAAAATCTTAGGGGCAAGTCAACTGCAACTCGTATCATTTCCATAACGCAAAGTATCATTTGCAGGCAACCCAACACACCCATGGCAGCTTTGGCAGCAAGTTCCAATCACGGTAATCTTTTCGCCATTACTGAGCACAGAGGAAATCCGGCGAAACAATACTCAGATTGCAAGGAACAGGACAATAGATAGGAGATTGTTGCACTGGCGAAGCAAAACACTACAACGCATCAAATTCCAGTGTTCACGCCCTCCAGAACGATTAAAACCAATGTCTTTTTCGATTGTTGCTGACGACGCTCTTTGCATCACTCATAAATGCTTGAATATCCACTAAATCCATCCACTCAATGCAGTTCGAGTAGATCCCGATATAGGTTCCAGTCGATAGATTTTTCTAACAAATTGTATGTATTTTCGGAAATCTCCGATCTCCATTTCTCTTCGCCGTAATATACTTGGTAAAATTGCAGGTTTTTTGATGGATCTTTGGTGCTGCGCTCAATCAAGGCAGGATTTTCCTTCGGATTGGATAGATTGGTTTTTATGTTCATCCATACTGACAATGGCGAGCACACTAAGCTTTCAAAGTGCAATGCCTTTATTAAAAGACCATTTTTTTGCCCCCTGGAAACAAACTCTTTATAATATGACATCTTTAAATTAATCAGATCAGGAGGCATCAACTCTTTCAGATTTAGTCTTTCCCTTCCGACAGTTTTCCATTTCAAATTGACAAATTCATCAAAACTTTCCGGTGGCTCAATAAGTCGATTGTAGGGTTTTTTCCACAGAGCAAGGCACCATGAAATGGGATTCCGTATCAAGACAAGGGTGGTGCATTTGCTAAATCGTGCAAGATCTTCATCCGTGAAATTTGTTGCACAATGCTTCCATTGAAACGTAGGCGGTTGACAAGAAAAGGCAAGGTCAATCAGTTGCTCGCCACGTCCTTTCTGTAACAGAACAGAGAGATCTGCTTTGGGTAACGAGAAAACACGCCAGGAAGCAAAGGGCTTTTTGAGTTTTGTGCAATAAATTGTGATAAGGCATTTGTACCAGTGTTTCTTTCTCCAAATATTTTCACGGCTTTCATGGTAAACCTTAACTGTTAGGGCCGGACTTTAACTCCATCTGGAGGAAAACCTTATGGGCAAGTCACCTGTTGTAGCAAAAGCGAATTCCTACAATAATTTCATGGACTGAGACGTATATGAGCAGCGGGGAGACCTGACCGATATCTTTCATGCATGGCTATGTATGCCGCTTCAAGATGTTTCGCATAAAGCTCGGAGTCGAATAGGGGCAAAGTGAGTCGGTTATCCGAAAGTTTTCGCTTTATAAAAACCAGTTTGTCGGGATTTTGTGCGAGATCAGTTGCCATCGCTCATAATCAACTGCCGATGTGGTGATCAGCTCGGGCAAACCAATGGCATTCAGCAAGCTCGCCGCTACCCGGCTTGCAAATGATTCCCCCATTCTCGTTAATACCGGCAACCCGGCCCAAAGCGCATCACTTGCGGTTGTGTGCGCGTTGCAGGGCAACGTATAAGAAACAAATCGGCACACTTGTGCCGGGCAAGATGCTTTGCCATCGGCATTCGTTCTGCGAAGATCAGTCTATTAGGTTCGACGCCTCTAACTTGAGCTTCCGGCGCAAATTTTCCGCCACATGTTTATTGTCTTCAAGAAGCCAAAGTACGCTGGTGGGGGTTTTTTTCAAAACATCCATCCAAAGATCAAAAACATCTGGAGTAATTTTCCAGTTATTATTGAAGCAACAATAGACAAACCCATCTTGAGGAAGCCCCAACTCAGCTCGGGTGAAGTTTTTCTGAGCAATTTCCCGCTTCCGATCATTTGGCTGATAACTATGAGGCAAATACACCACTTTCTCCGAGTAGTGTTCTTGGCATTCAAGCGGTATCAGGGTTGGATCAGCAATAATATAGTCGATGTAGTCCGCAGCCATCGTACCGGGATATCCCAGATAATTAACTTGAACTGGGGCTAACCGGGATGCAAAAATATTTTTCGCGAATTTTTCGTAAAACCTTTCAGATCAACCGCAATATCAATTTCCTCTTGCCTGGCAAGGCCCACGATCTCACGATCCGACATCAGTCCCACATCATGGAATGCTTCAAAATGAGGCTTAATGCGTTCGCGCATTTCGCTTTTGGAATTAGGTCCAAGAGAGAACGCGAGCACCCTGAACTGATCGTGGTTATGCCGCTCAAAAAGTTCAGCCATGAGGTATGCGGTTGCATGATTGTGAAAGTCCGCTGAAACATAGCCAATTGTAATCCTATGCTTACGGCTCCGAACAACAGGAGCAAATCCCCATTGCAGACTTGAAACCTTCTCTTTTGTGAAAATTTCGGCACACTTCCGCTGCAGTGGTGCAGAATCAATTAAACCCAGCAATATGAATGGATTGCTTGCAGTTTTGGATTTTTCGATTTGCACTCGAAGTTCTTGAATCTCTGGTTAAGATTGCGCCAATCGCAGACAAACAACTTTGTGTGGAGGCGATAGCTGATCAAAAAATCAATGCCAGGCTTTAACTCTATGGCATTGTTATAACTCGCCAGGGCTTCATCATGACGTTTCAGTTCAAACAACGCCATACCACGGTTGTAGTAAGCCTCAGCATAGTCAGGCCTTCAACTCTATGGCTTTGTTATAGCTCGCCAGGGCTTCATCAACACGTTTCAGTTCCCTCAGCGCCATACCTCGGTTGCTGTACGCTTCAGCATAGTCAGGCTTCAACTCTATGGCTTTGTTATAACTTGCCAGGGCTTCATCAAGCCGCTTCAGTCCCAGAGTGCAACGCCTCGATCGCTGTACGCTTCAGCATCGTCAGGCTTCAACTCTATGGCTTTGTTATAGCTCGCAAGGGCTTCATCGAGACGCCCTAGCTCTTTCAGACAAAACCACGATTTTTGTGAGCCACCGCATAATTTGGCTTCAGTTTTATCGATATGTCGCAGCTGGCGAGTGCTTCATCGAGACGTTTCAGTTCCTTCAGCGCCATGCCACGGTTGTTATAAGCCTCGGCAAAATCTGGTTTAAGAAAAATCGCCCTGTCATTGCTGGCAAGAGCATCCTCGAAACGGGAAAGCTCCAACTGCACTATGCCACGATTATAATATGCCTCATGGTAGTTATGTTTTAGGGAGATCGCCGTGTCATAGCTGAGAAGCGCTTGCTCATAGCGCTTTAGCTCCTTGAGCACTATGCCGCAATTAAAGTGTGCCTCTGCATTTCTTGGATCCAGTTTTATGGCTTTTGAAAGCAACTCCACCGCTCGCTCAAACTGTCGATTCTCACCGCAAATTACTCCCAGAAGAAGATGGGCGCCAAAATGTTTCCTATCGTAAAAGATAATCTCTTCACATAGTTTTGCCGCATCTGAAAGCTTGCCTTGGCGATGCAGATTTAATCCTGCTTGAAACTTCTGCTGAAGAACATCCAGCGGCTTCTTGACCGCTATTGTATAAGTCCAGGAGGGACGCGCCAAAATCTATCATCCTTAACTGCACGAACCATGCGTGCGGCAACTAACAAAAGGTTCTAGACGGAAGTCGCAGTATTCATACTTTTTAATATACCCAGGCCGTGTTGACAAATTGTTTCATCCACAATCGGTGAAATAGCGAACGGCTCAATATGGGCCCCTTCCTTGGCGCTCAACAACCTCGGATCAGGCTAGTCTCCTCCAAAGCAACCTTGAATTAGAACGTGACTGATCTGAGAATCCTGTTTGTCAACACGCCCTAATTTAAGGTTAGTTTTGTTCCCGTCCTGCCGGCCAAATCCTGGATGTATTGCCATGCCACGCGGCCCGAGCGGCTGCCGCGGGTGACCGACCATTCAATGGCGCCCGCATAAAGCTCGGCCCGCTTCACCGGCAGCTTGTAATGCGCCGCATAGCCCTCGACCATTTCAAGAAACTCGTCCTGCGAGCAGTGGTGAAAGCCGAGCCACAGGCCAAAGCGGTCGGAGAGCGAGACTTTTTCCTGCACCGCCTCGGATGGATTGATGGCGGTCGAGCTCTCATTCTCGATCATGTCACGCGGCAGGAGGTGGCGGCGGTTCGAAGTGGCATAGAAGATCATGTTTTCCGGGCGGCCCTCGATGCCGCCGTCAAGCGCCGCCTTCAGGGATTTGTAGGAGGTGTCCTGGGCATCAAAGGAGAGGTCATCGCAGAAGACGATGAAGCAAAGTTGGGGAACTCCGCGTATCGCCATGAGGGCGGGGAGGCTTTCGATGTCCTCCCGGTGAATCTCGACGAGCTTGAGTTTTCCGTCATGCTTCGTTAACCGGATGATGCGCGGCCTTGACCAGCGAGGACTTGCCCATGCCGCGCGCCCCCCACAGCAGCGCGTTGTTGGCGGGAAAGCCCTTGGCGAAGCGCCGCGTGTTTTCGAACAGATGTCGCGGGTCAGATCGATGCCTTTAAGCAGCCGCATATCGACGGTTGACATTGGCAACCGGTTCGAGTGCGGGTGGCGACGCGTGCCAGACAAACGCGCCGGACGCGCAAGATTGCCGGGCTGGCGGAAGCGGCGCCAGACGGTCCAGCGCGTCGGCGATGCGGGCAATCGCTGTTCTGGGATTTTGTAACCATGCCAAGCTCTTAGCTCGCAAGTCGCGCGCCGTAAAGAGTACCAAATCCGGCGTTGCAATGGCGCGATCCATCGCTATATTCCGCGCAAACATTCAATCGGCCAAAACTTCAGGAGCAACCCATGTTCGTGACCCCCGCCTTTGCCCAGTCCGCCGGCTCGCCCGGAATGGGCGATTTCCTCGGCATGATCCTGCCGCTGGTGATGATCATGGTGGTGTTCTGGTTCCTGCTGATCCGCCCGCAGCAGCGCAAGATGAAGGAGCACCAGGAGTGTCGAAAGTTTCGCGCGGCGACACGGTGGTCACCAATGGCGGTCTGATCGGCAGGTCAACAAGGTGGTGGACGACAAGGAAATCCTGGTCGAAATCGCTGAGAACGTGAAGGTGCGCGTGGTGCGCTCGGCGATCAGCGATGTGCGCGCCAAGGGCGAGCCGGTGAAGGACGAAACGAAATAAGAAACCAGCCCATGCTCATTTTTCCCGCTGGAAGATCATCGCCATTCTTGCTTCGGTGGTGCTGGCATATTGCTCGCGCTGCCCAACGTGCTGCCGCCTGCCGGGCAAATTCTGGCGGAACCATCGCGCGGCCGATGACCTTGGGCCTCGACCTGCAGGGCGGCTCGAACGTGCTGCTCGAGGTCGACCGCAAGGATCTCCGCGATCTGCTCATCCAGCAGCAGATCGGGCGATATCCGCGCGCGCCTGCGCGATGCCAAGATCGGCTACCGGGGCATCACGCAACCGAGAACGGCGTATCGGTCCGCATCACCAATGCGACCGAGCGACCGGGCCAAGACTGAATTCGCAGAAGCTGACCCAGCCATTGACGGGCGGATTCCTGTCTTCCGGCTTGCCGTCAATCTGTTCGATCTCACCACCGAGGGCGAGGAGTCATTTTACATTTTCAGAGCCGGGCCTCGACGCCAAGGTGGCCTCGCCGTCGACCAGTCGCTCAAAATCGTCGAGAACCGCATCAACGCCGGGCACGCCGAACCCACGATCCAGCGGCAGGGCAAGGACCGCATCGTCATCCAGCTGCCCGGCGTCGGCAAATCCCGACGAGTCAAGGATGTCATCGGTCAGACCGCCGAGCTGACTTTCCAGCTGCTGTGCGATGCGCAGCCGACGGGCGCGGGCGAAAGCCCCCGCCGGAATGCGCTGCGCTGCCGCTGAAGGAGATCCCAAGCAGATGCTGTGGGTGCAGACGTCGAGCCGCGCCACGGTCGACGGCGCTGATCTCAACGATGCGCAGCCAAGCTTCGACCAGAACAACCAGCCGGTGGTCACCTTCCGCTTCAACCAGCGCGGCGCGTTGCGTTTCGGCAAGCTGACGGCCGATAATGTCGGCAAGCCCTTCGCCATCGTGCTCGACAACGTGGTGCAGAGCTATCCGCGCATCAACGAGCCGATCCTCGGCGGCTCGGGCCAGATCTCCGGCAATTTCACACGAAGAAGCCAACAATCTTGCCATCGTGCTGCGCTCGGGCGCGCTGCCGGCCAAGCTGACATTGTCGAGCAGCGCACCGTTGGCCCATCGCTCGGCTCCGATTCGATCCGGGCCGGCGTTTGTTGCCTCGATCATCGGCCTATTGGCGTGCTGCTCGTCTTCATGGTCTTCGCTTATGGCATATTCGGCATGTTTCGCCAATATGGCGCTGATCGCCAATCTGATGATGCTGATCGCCATCATGTCGGTGGTCGGCTTCACGCTGACGTTGCCGGGCATCGCCGGCATCGTGCTCACCATGGGCATGGCGGTCGATTCCAATGTGCTGATCTATGAGCGCATCCGCGAGGAATGGCGCAATGGCCGCACGGCGTTCAATTCGATCGAGACCGGATTCAAGGTGGCGCTCGCGACAATTCTCGATTCGAACGTCACTACGTTCATCGCCGCCGTCGTGCTCTTCGGCGTCGGCTCCGGGGCCGGTGCGCGGCTTCGCGGTCACCCACGCGATCGGCATTTTCACCACAATGTTCACGGCGTTTACGCTCACCCGGTTCATCGTGGCCTTTTGGGTACGCATCACGGCCCAAGGAGATTCCGCTCTAGGCGGCGATTCACATGAAACCGATACGTCTCATTCCCGACGACACCAAAATCCCCTTCATGCGGGCGAGCCGCTTCGGCTTCTTCTGTCAGGGATGCTCTGCCCCGCCTCGATCCTGCTGTTCGCTTTCCTCGGCCTCAATTACGGGGTCGATTTCAAGGGCGGCACCGTTGTCTCGATCAGAACCGAACAGGCCGCCAACATCGATGATTTGCGCAGCAAGATAGATAGCCTGGGCCTTGGTTCCGCCGAGCTTCAGGAATATGGCTCG